>CAVWPQ010000007.1:0-143320 GCA_963756865.1 uncultured Actinomycetota bacterium
CGTTTCCGTTACCGCACTTCGGTGATTGCACACACGACGGGCAGCCGAACGGACACTCGCACGCCTCGATCGCATCGGCCGTCGCCGCCCACCAGGTCGTGATCTTTTCGAAGCCCCTGTCGGCGAAACCCGCCCCGCCTGGATAGCCGTCGTAGACGAATATCGTCGGCAGGCCGTCCACAGGCCCCACCGCGGTGGACAGCCCGCCGATATCGCCGCGATCGCAACTGGCGATCAACGGCAGAAGTCCGATCGCGGCGTGCTCAGCCGCATGCAGCGAGCCCGGAACTCGCAGCGCTTCGACATCGCCGTCCTGCAACGCTTCCGGAGTGATCGTGCACATGACCGCCTTGGTCTCCAGAGTGCTTGTCGGCATGTCGAGTTCGACGAAATCGATCACTTCGCCGTTGAGTTCGCGCCGGAGATAGCCGATCACCGTGTTGCTCACCGATACAGGAACCAGGCCAATGGTGATCGGCCCGAATGTGTTTCGTTCACCCTGCCCGGTCACCGCGATATCGGTCAGCTCTCGGGCGAACGTCGTATAGCCGGGGTCGTCGGCATGCACGAAGGCCACGCCGTCCTCGAAGTCAAGAGAGTCGACCAGGTAGGACTCGCCTTGGTGCAGATAGACGGCGCCGGGATGAACGGTTGACGGGGCGCGACCGACGTCGGCGCTGCCGACCAGTCGCCCGGTTGCCGTCTCCAGAATCGCTATCTGCCCACCCGACGACCCACGGATGTCGACCGCGGGATGTGGGTCGACGCCGGGACTCGGGAAGTAGCCGCTCGGGCGCCGGCGCAGCAGTCCGTCGTCGACGAGGGTTTCCGCGACCGCCTCTGCGTTCCACGCGCGCACCTCCGCATCGGTGAGCGGCAGTTCCGTTGCGGCGCAGAGCAACTGCGGACCCAGCACATAGGGATTGCCCGGGTCGATGACGACCCGCTCGATCGGCTTGTCCAGGAGGGCTTCCGGATGGTGCACCAGGTAGGTGTCCAACGGGTCGTCGCGCGCGATCAGCAGGATCAGCGCGCCTTGCCCGCGTCGGCCGGACCGACCGGCCTGTTGCCAGAACGAGGTCACAGTCCCAGGGAAGCCGGCCAGCACGACGGCGTCGAGTCCGGCGATGTCGACCCCCAGTTCCAGCGCGTTGGTGCTGGCGAGGCCGCGCAGATCGCCTTCGGCCAGTGCACGTTCCAGCTGGCGACGGTCCTCGGCGAGGTAGCCGGCGCGGTAGGACGCCACGCGGCCGGCCAGCTCCGGTGCGATGTCCTGCAGTCGCGCGCGCGCACCCAGCGCGGTGAGCTCCGCTCCGCGGCGGGACCGGACGAAGGTCAGGGTGCGCGCACCTTCTGCGATCAGATCGGCCATCACCCGTGCCGCCTCGGCGCCTGCCGAACGTCGCACAGGTGCGCCGTTCTCGCCGACGAGGTCGGTGCGCAACGCGGGTTCCCACAGTGCGACGGTGCGGGCGCCTTGCGGTGAACCGTCCTCGGTCACCTCGCGCACCGTCTGACCGATCAGTTCGGAGGCGGTGGCGGCAGGCGATGCGGTGGTGGCGCTGGCGAAGATGACCGTCGGCGCGGCGGAGTAGCGCGTACAAAGTCGAAGAAGCCGCCGCAGCACCATGGCCACATTCGAGCCGAAAACACCTCGGTAGTAATGACATTCGTCGACGACTATGTAACGCAGATTGCGTAGGAAGACAGCCCATCTGGCGTGGTTGCGCAGAAGCGACAGGTGGATCATGTCGGGGTTGGAGAAGATCCACCGCGAACGTTCGCGGGCGAATCGCCTTATCTCGCTCGGGCTGTCGCCGTCGTAGGCGCTCGGTGCGACGGTGGCCAGCGTGCCAACGGCATTCGTCAGTGCCTGCGCGGTCCGCAACTGATCGTGACCCAGTGCTTTCGTCGGAGACAGGTACAACGCACGCGCACGCGGATCGGCCGCGAACGCGGTGAGGATCGGCAGTTGGTATGCCAGCGACTTGCCCGATGCGGTGCCGGTACTGAGCACGACATGGCGGCCGTCGTGCGCGAGGTCGGCGGCCTCGGACTGATGCGACCAGGGCGCGGTGATTCCCCGATCATTGAACGCCCGCACCACATCCGGGTCGGCCCAGTGCGGCCATGTCCGCGGCCGTGCCTGTCGCGGCGGAAGGTCGGCGACATGGCGTAGCGGCTTCTCCTCCGGATCGGTGCCCTCGACCGCGCAGGCAAGCAGCTCGCGGCCGAAATCCGACATCGTTTGCCCTCCTGCAGATGAATTGTTCCCTAGTTGCCGCGACAAGACTGTCGCTGGGGCTTGGAACATGATTGACTATGGGCGGTCGCAGCTTCTGTGTTCGTGTATATGCACTCGCAGGATCGACGTTGCGAGCGCGGTTCCTGCGAGTTGTAGGTCGGGTCAAGTTCCGACGACTCCGCGAAGGTATGGCGGTCGGAACGGGCCCGGTGCACCGGAAGTCGGTGGACCGCACCCGGTAAGAAGAGAAGGAAAGATCGAAAGATGCCACAGGGAACTGTGAAGTGGTTCAACGCGGAGAAGGGCTTCGGCTTTATCGCTCCCGAGGACGGCTCCGCCGACGTTTTTGTCCACTACACGGAAATTCAGGGTTCCGGCTTCCGGACTCTTGAGGAGAACCAGAAGGTCGAGTTCGAGGTCGGTCAGAGCCCCAAGGGCCCGCAGGCAACCGGCGTTCGGTCCGTCTAAGCAAACGAACCTGACGACCCCCCGCACAGTCCACGCAGGACCGGCGGGGGGTTTTCGTTTGTCGGCACGAGTGCGGCCCGCCGACAGCGGACCGGCGCGGTACTGGCCTAATGTCGTCTGCGTGAGCCAGCTGTCGTTCTTCTCGGCAGAGTCGGTGCCCCCCGCGGTCGCCGACCTGACGGGGATGCTCGCCGCGCCCGGCCAGGCGGTCATGGCAGGCGGCGGCGCACGGCTGTCGGTGGTGGTGGATCAGCTGTGGCGCGCGGTGGCACTGGCCGAGATGATCGTCGAGGCCGGCCTGAAGCCCGAAATCGCCAGCACGGACGAGAACAACCCGTTGGTGCGCACGGCAGTGGACCCACAGTTGCTCGGTATCGCCGCCGAATGGACCCGGGGAGCCGTCAAGACGGTCCCGCCGCAGTGGCTACCCGGGCCGCGCGAATTGCGGGCTTGGACGCTGGCCGCAGGCACCCCTGAGGCGGATCGCTATCTATTAGGCCTCGACCCGCACGCCCCCGATACGCATTCGCCGCTTGCCTCGGCTCTGATGAGGGTCGGGATAGCGCCGACTCTCATCGGGACGCGGGGCGCGCATCCGGCACTGCGGATCAGCGGTCGCCGGCGCCTATCGCGCCTGGTAGAGAACGTAGGGGAACCTCCGGGTGACGTCGAGGCGTTCTCGCACTGGCCCCGGATCTAAGGGACTCGGGCCGGAGAGCCAGTTTGCGTCGGCTCGTTCGGGGTGCGAAATTGTCAGTTGCCAACGGCGACGGATAGCGGAGAACGCATGAATCCGGCGCCCGACGGCAACATAGAAGTGGAGCGTAGGCACAAGTGGCTGACGAGGACCGCGGCAGCGGCCGCAACGGCGGAGTACGGCGACTCGTCATAGTCGAGTCGCCGACTAAAGCACGCAAAATTGCTGGTTACCTGGGCTCCAACTACATCGTCGAGTCCTCCCGCGGGCACATCAGGGACCTGCCACGCAACGCCGCCGACGTACCCGCGAAGTACAAATCTGAGCCGTGGGCGCGCCTTGGCGTGAACGTCGAGGACAACTTCGAACCCCTCTACATCATCAGTCCGGAGAAGAAGAGCACGGTCGCCGAGCTGAAAGACCTGCTCAAGGACGTCGACGAGCTGTATCTCGCGACGGACGGCGACCGCGAGGGCGAGGCCATCGCGTGGCATCTACTCGAGACGCTGAAGCCCCGGGTGCCCGTCAAGCGAATGGTGTTCCACGAGATCACCGAGCCGGCCATCCGCGCCGCCGCCGAAGATCCGCGAGATCTCGACAACGACCTCGTCGACGCCCAGGAGACCCGCCGTATCCTCGACCGCCTCTACGGCTACGAGGTCAGCCCCGTGCTGTGGAAGAAGGTCGCGCCGAAGTTGTCGGCAGGTCGCGTCCAGTCGGTGGCTACCCGCATCATCGTCTCCCGCGAGCGCGAGCGGATGGCGTTCCGCAGCGCCGGCTACTGGGATGTCACTGCTGAACTCGACGCCAGCGTCTCCGATGCTCAGGCGTCGCCGCCCACCTTCATCGCCAAGCTCAACATCGTCGACGGCAAGCGGATTGCCGCTGGTCGCGACTTCGACTCACTGGGTGCGCTGAAGAGGCCCGACGAGGTGCTGGTGCTCGACGAGTCCAGTGCGAGCGCGTTGGCGGCGGGGCTGCGTAGCGCGCAGCTCGAGGTCACCTCGGTTGAGCAAAAGCCTTATACCCGTAGGCCTTACGCGCCGTTCATGACCTCGACGCTGCAGCAGGAGGCTGGCCGCAAGCTGCGGTTCTCGTCGGAGCGCACGATGAGCATCGCGCAGCGGCTGTACGAGAACGGCTACATCACCTATATGCGTACCGACTCCACGACGCTGTCGGAGTCGGCCATCAACGCCGCCCGCAACCAGGCCCGCCAGCTGTACGGCGAGGAGTACGTACATCCGACTCCGCGTCAGTACACCCGCAAGGTCAAGAACGCGCAGGAGGCGCACGAGGCGATCCGGCCTTCCGGCGATGTGTTCCAGACGCCGGGGCAGCTGCACAGCCTGCTCGACACCGACGAGTTCCGCCTCTACGAGCTGATCTGGCAGCGCACTGTGGCCTCGCAGATGGCCGATGCGCGCGGCACGACCTTGTCGCTGCGAATCTCCGGCCAGTCGCGCGACGGGCAGCAGGTCGTATTCAATGCCAGCGGTCGCACCATCACGTTTGCCGGCTTCCTGAAGGCGTACGTGGAGAGCCTCGACGAGCAGGCAGGCGGCGAGGCTGACGACGCCGAGAGCCGGTTGCCGAACCTGACTCAGGGTCAGCGCGTCGACGCCAAGGACCTGACCGCCGACGGCCACACCACCTCGCCGCCCGCGCGCTACACCGAGGCGTCGCTGATCAAGGCGCTGGAGGAGCTGGGCATCGGAAGGCCGTCGACGTACTCGTCGATCATCAAGACCATCCAGGACCGCGGCTACGTCCACAAGAAGGGCAGCGCGCTTGTCCCGTCGTGGGTGGCGTTCGCTGTCACTGGTCTGCTCGAACAGCACTTCAGCCGGTTGGTCGACTACGACTTCACCGCGGCGATGGAAGACGAGCTCGACGAGATCGCGTCGGGCAACGAGCAGCGCACGGTGTGGCTCAGTAACTTCTACTTCGGCGGCGATCACGGTGTGCCGGAGTCGATCGCGCGCTCCGGCGGCCTGAAGAAGCTGGTCGGCGGGAACCTCGAAGGCATCGACGCCCGAGAGGTCAACTCCATCAAGCTGTTCGACGACGAAGAAGGCCGCGCGATCTATGTGCGCGTCGGCAAGAACGGTCCGTATCTGGAGCGCACCATCATCGGCGAGGACGGCGAGCCCAAGCCGCAGCGCGCGAATCTCAAGGATGAGCTGACGCCGGATGAGTTGACCCTCGAACTGGCCGAAAAAGCTTTTGCCACACCGCAAGAGGGCCGCCCTTTGGGAGTGGACCCCGAGACCGGACACCCGATTGTCGCGAAGGACGGGCGGTACGGGCCGTACGTCACCGAGATTCTTCCCGAACCGGACGAGCCCGAAGACGGCGCGCCCGCGAAGAAGGGCAAGAAGCCGACGGGCCCCAAACCGCGTACCGGTTCCCTGCTTCGGTCGATGGACCTGGAGACGGTGACGCTGGAGGACGCACTGCGGCTGCTTTCGCTGCCGCGGGTCGTCGGCGTCGACCCGAACACCAGCGAGGAGATCACCGCGCAGAACGGCCGCTACGGGCCGTATCTGAAGCGCGGCACCGATTCTCGTTCGCTGACGACCGAAGAGCAGATGTTCGACATCACGCTCGACGAGGCGCTCAAGATCTACTCCGAACCCAAACGTCGTGCAGGACAGGGCGCTTCGGCACCGCCACTGCGCGAGCTGGGGGAGGACTCGGCGACGGGCAAGCCGATGGTCATCAAGGACGGCCGATTCGGGCCGTATGTGACCGACGGTGAGACCAACGCCAGCCTGCGCAAGGGTGACGACGTGCTGTCGATAACAGATGAGCGCGCCGCCGAACTGCTTGCCGACCGGCGGGCACGCGGCCCGTCGAAGCGGCCTGCGAAAAAGGCCGCCAAGAAAGCGGTGAAAAAGGCGCCGGCCAAGAAGGTGGCGGCTAAAAAGGCCGCCAAAAAGGCCTGATCGTCCGCTAGCGCGAGCCCTCGCTCGACATCTCTTGTGGTGATCGCTGCTCGACCTCGACCAGGTTCAGCGGGCGAGCGAGCTGCGTCGGTGCGTTGCGACCGCGCAGTTCGACGATCTCGCCGACGTCCCAGCACAGCGCCTCGGCGTCGAGCGCCCCGCTGACCGCGATCGCCGACGCCAGCACGTGGCCCTCCTCGAGCTTGGCGAGTTCGGTGAGCCGGGCGGCCTCGTTGACCGGGTCGCCGATCACCGTGTACTCGAAACGCGCCTGAGCGCCGATGTGGCCGGCGATCGCGCGTCCAGCCGACACCCCGATGCCGAACTCCATATCCGAGCCCATGACGTCGATCAGCTCGTCGTGCAGTTCGCGCGAGGCGGCCAGCGCGGCCCCTGACGCGTCCGGATGCTCGATCGGCGCACCGAAGATGGCGAGCGCGGCGTCACCCTGGAACTTGTTGACGAAGCCGCCGTGACGGTTGACGGTGTCCACGACGACACGGAAGAACTCGTTGAGCAGGCTGACGACGTCGGCGGCGGGCCGGGTGGAGGCAAGCTGGGTGGAACCCACCAGGTCGACGAAAAGCACGGCTACGTCGCGTTCCTGGCCGCCCAGCTCGGTGCCGCGCTCAAGGGCGCGGCGGGCGACGTCCTCGCCGACGTAGCGGCCGAACAGGTCGCGCAGCCGCTGCCGTTCGGCGAGGTCGCGAACCATGTCGTTGAATCCGGCTTGCAGCAAGCCCAATTCGCTGGCGTCGTAGATCTGCATGTGCGCGTTGTAGTTACCGCGCTGGACCTCGCCGAGAGCCCAACGCAACTGGCGCAACGGGTCGGCGATGGCCATCGCGACCAGCACGGTGCCTGCGAGACCGACCAACAGGGCGGCGATGGCCATGATCAGGATCGGTGTCGTCAGCTTGTCTGCGGACGCGGTGAGGATCTGAAACTTGCTGGCGACCAATGCCAGCACGATCGCGAGCACCGGAACGCCGGTGGACAGCACCCACGTCAGCACCTGCCGCAGGATCACGCCTGCGGCGCGGTAGTTCTCCGGCACGCCGCCGCGAAGGGCCGCTACGGCGACGGGGCGCAGCACACGTTCGGATTGCAGGTAGCCGATGATCGACGTGGCCGTCGCGCCGAGCGCGGTTGCGACAGCGACAACGGGTGCCGCGTGGCTGGCGACCGGCCAGCTCGCGACGATGAACACCACCGAGCCGAGGCACCAGTTCATGACGCTGATCAGCGACCGGTAGAACGGCATCTTCAGTGCGCGGGTGCGGGCCAGTTCGGTGGCGGCGGGGTCGGTGTCGACGAGCAGACTGTCGCGGCGTTGCCAGCGCATCACCGGGATCAGTAGCCGCAGGCTGACGTAGGCGCCGACGGTGAACGACAGGAACAGGAAGCCGAGGAATACGGCCAGGTTGAACGCGGGCAGGTCCTGTAGCTGGATGCGGTCCTCCGGCGGCAGGCCGAACCGGAGAAAGCCCAGGACGAAGAGGGCGCCGATGATGTCGGACTGCAGCATGCCCAGCGTGAACACCGGCCAGGGCGTACGCGCCACCCAGCGGACGAATGCGCTGATTCGCCCGATCGGTTCGGCCTGCGTGGTCACCCGTTTACCGTATCGGTCCCCAGAGACTGGATAGGGCGCTCTGGGACGGACGTGTCGCTTCGCAGCACTACTGTTACCTCGATGACCGGTGTGTTTTCGCGTCTTGTGGGCCAAGGTGCCGTTGAGGCGGAATTGGTTGCTGCAGCGCAGGCTGCGCGCCGTGATCCCGCTCACAATGCCAACGCCACGGGGACCATGACACATGCCTGGCTGATCACCGGTCCGCCCGGATCCGGGCGTTCGGTGGCCGCGCTGTGTTTCGCGGCGGCATTGCAGTGCGAATCCGACGGTGTTCCGGGCTGCGGGGAATGCCGCGCGTGCACCACGACGATGGCTGGGACCCATGCCGACGTGCGGCGGATCATCCCTGAGGGGCTGTCGATCGGCGTCACCGAGATGCGCAACATCGTGCAGATCGCCTCGCGGCGCCCGAGCACCGGCAACTGGCAGATCGTGCTGATCGAGGACGCCGACCGGCTCACCGAGGGCGCCGCGAATGCCCTGCTCAAAGTTGTTGAAGAGCCTCCGCCGTCGACGGTGTTCCTGCTGTGCGCGCCCTCGGTGGACCCGGAGGACATCGCGATCACCCTGCGGTCGCGGTGTCGGCACGTGGCGCTGGTGACACCACAGATCGACGCGATCGCGCAGGTGCTGATCGCTTCCGACGGTCTGCCCGCAGCAGATGCCGAGTGGGCGGCGTCGGTCAGCGGCGGACACGTGGGACGAGCACGGCGGCTGGCGACCGACGAGGAGGCGCGGCGTCGGCGTGAACGGGCGCTCGGGCTGGCGCGCGACGCGGCGACACCGTCGCGGGCCTACGGCGCCGCCGAGGAGTTGGTGGCCGCCGCGGAGGCGGAAGCGTTGGCGCTGACGGTCGACCGCAACGAGTCCGAGTCCGAGGAGCTGCGTACGGCGCTGGGCGCCGGTGGAACGGGCAAGGGCACCGCGGGCACGATGCGCGGGTCGGCGGGTGCCATCAAAGACCTTGAGAAAAGACAGAAGTCGCGTCACACCCGGGCGTCGCGCGATGCGCTGGATCGCGCGCTGATCGACCTCGCGACGTACTTCCGGGATGCGCTTCTGGTGTCGGCGCAGGCGGGCGAGATTCAGCCGAACCATCCCGACATGTCGGACAAGGTGGCGGCGATGGCGGCTGTCGTGCCGCCGGACCGATTGTTGCGGTGCATCGAGGCGGTGCTCGAATGCCGGGAGGCGCTCGCGATCAACGTGAAGCCGAAGTTCGCCGTCGATGCGATGGTCGCGACGGTCGGGCAGGCGCTGCGCAACTGACTTGGGTGGTCGCCTCGGCCTGCCGTAGACTCGTCCCGCCCGGTTAGCGCCGGGCGCGCCACCTTAGCTCAGTCGGTAGAGCGATTCACTCGTAATGAATAGGTCAGGAGTTCGATTCTCCTAGGTGGCTCCACCTTTTTACTGACCCAACACCTCGCCCGCGATCCTGTTCGCGGTGGCGGCTGCCGGGAACCCGGCGTAGCCGGTGGCGTGATAGATGACCTCGGCGATCTCGTCGTCGGTCAGGCCGTTGGTGCGCGCGATCTTGAAGTGGACGCCGAGTTCGTCGGTGGCGCGCAGCGCGATAAGGATGCCCAGCGTGACAAGGCTGCGGTCGCGGCGGCTGAGGCCGTCACGTCCCCACAATCGGCCGAAGACGTTGTCCACGCCGATCTCGAGGAGCTCGTCGGCGAATCCTCCGCGGGGAGGTTCGGTGGCGTCCTCGGGGATGAGGCCGGGCAGCAGCTCGCGGAAGACGTTCAATCCTGTTTCGCGCACATCAGTCATGAACCCACCATGGCATCACACCGGCGCGAGATACCCCACCGGGCCAGCCGCGATGCAGACCGACAGGGCAGCGGTGTTGGCGCGGACGTTGATCGCGTCGCCTGCGCCGGGCAGCCGGACGAAGACGCGGTTGAGTCCTGGTCGCACAGGAACCTTGGTCTCGCGACCGTCGCTGAGCGACATCATCATCGAGCCCTCGCTGTTGGCGAGGTAGTTGATCTCGGCGGTCCAGTCGGCGGGCAGCAGCGGCCCGTCGAGCGGCATGCGCACCGGGAAATCCGGTTGGACGAGGTAGCCGCACTTCGGGTCGGGACCTCTGACGATGGTGCGGACCCAGGTCACCTGGGCGTCCTTCACGTTGCCGAGGTTGTCGAGCATGCGCAATTCGGTTGTGGTTTCGGCGAATTCGGGCCGGTCACGCAGCATCGCGAACATATGACTGGCCAGGTTTTCGGGGGCGGCGACGCGCTGCAGGACGAAGGGGTCGACCTCTTGGTCGAGCATGGGGGCGCTCGAGGTTTTGTTCGCTCGGGCAAGCCCGGCGGCGGCGTTCTGCAGGTAGGGCTGTGCCGGGTTGTCCTGCCAGATCGTGGTGAACGTGGCGGTCGAGTAGAGACTGCTGGCGACGAAAGCGACTGCTGCGGTGACGGTTACGACTGCGCGCGTAGGTGAGGCGTCGAGCCACCGGGATCGTTCGCGGTTGGGTGCGCAGAAGCCGACGGCGGCCAGCAGGGCGAGGACGACGACGAGGTCGGGGAAGTAGCGCAGCGTCTGGGCCAGTTCCAGCGCCGTGAACTTCGACGACCGCATCAGATAGATGGGGATCTGGCAGGCGATCGCGTAGCCGACGGCGACGACCCACAGCAGACCGATGCGCTCCTTGCGGAGGAAAGACACCGCGATAACGGCCGCGAGGACGAGCCAGCCGAGCACCATGACGGTGCCGGGCGGTACAGCCCAAGGAGATGCGGGTGCCCAACGCTGCCAATCCCACGGGCCGCCGGCAAGCCCGGGAACGATGCCGTGAGTGATGGAGCGGCTCAGCAGGTCTCGCGTCATCGGTAGGTCGCGGCTCCAGCGTTCCTGGTCGACGACGACGAGGTAGAGGACGATCCAGGCAGCGGTCAGGGCGAGCGAACCGACCCAGAGCTTTTGGCCTTTTCGCCAGGCGGTCTTCAGGGCGGCGCCGTCGCCGGTGACGTAGGCGAGCAGTGCGGTGATGGTGAACGCGACGAACGGGATGACGGCGGCCTTCTCGAAGAACAGCAGACCGCCGAAGAAGACGAGGATTCCGGTGACGGCGTAACGCTGATTGCCGGTGCGCACGAGCAGGATTCCGTCGGCGCAGACCCAGGCCATGGCGGCGAGCATCGGGAGGGAATTCAATGCGGCTGCCCACCAGGCGAACCCGGGAATACCCAGGGGAGTGAAGAGGGCGAAGACAAGTGGGATGAGCAGAACGGGCCGCCAGCCGAGGATGACGTGGAGCGCGCGCAGGAGCGCCAGCGAGGCGAGCAGCTGCAGAACGACGAGGCTGATGGCGGGGACCACCCAGTTGAGCGGGGCGAGGTGGGTGACGATGCCTGCGACGAGGAAGGCCGCGGGCATGACGTGGCCGTCGTGGTCGTCGAAGAGGTAGCTCGGCGAGAAAAGGTTCTGGGTGCCTGCACGGCCGACGAGGATCAGGTCGTCCCAGTAGAAGTAGCCCTTGAACGCCAGGACCGCCCGGATGACGAGTTGGACCGCGATCAGGGCGATGGCGGTCAGAGCAACCCAGTTGGTGCGGGTCAGCCGGACAGCCATACGTCCTTTCTGCTGGTCGGCGGGACCCTTCGACTGTACGGGTCAGCGGTTTGGGGTTGTTAATAGCTGCAGTCGGCCCGTCGGTTCGCCGTTTTAGGCTCGGCGAATGACTGGAAACTTTCCCGTTGGGGGTCCTGTTCCGCCTGGTTTCGGACCGGCTTATCCGCCGCCGGCCGCCGAAGCCGAGCCGTGCGGGTGTGTGGCTTGGTTCGATTGCCTGCGTGCTGGCGGCGGCTGCGCTTGTGGTGGGGGTCATGGCGCTCGTGACTGCGCAACGTGAGCCGGTGCCTGTGCCGCAGCCAGAGGAGCCGAAGCTCGTCGCGGACGAGCTATTGATTCCTGACGTCGGACAAGGCGCTGTGTGAGGCGATCGCACCACTGATGAGAGAGCAGAGCGACGCGGCAACGACTTTCATCAGATACCGGCGCCCCTGACGTCAGCCCGAGCGTCTGCGGCTATACCGAAATTCAAGGCGGACACCGTTGAGTGGGCCGAGCAGGATTCAGCCCATTCTCAATCAGCCACAGCGAGCCGCCGCGATACTTGACGCGGACGCTGCAGGACTACGTCGATGGCGTGCTGCTGTACAGCGAAAATCTGTACAATGACCGCGGCCCGGATCCGTTCGACAACGACGCCTACGACTCAGCGATTGTCTATGTGGGCGGTCCGCTTGCCGCCTGTTACAAGCTCGGCGTCGGGTGGTGATGTTCGCGGAGTCAGTTCCGCGAGATCACGATGACCTGACAGTTCGCAACTGACGCAGGTTCACCAGTTGGCTAGCCCTTAAGCTGGGCGAATGGACGGAAACTCGCCCTATCCACCTGGGTTCGGCCCGCCGCCGCCTGGAAGTGGACCTCCGCCGCCGGGCGGGCCTGGCTATATTCCGCAGCCACCGGCGAATTTCGGCCCCTGCGCCGCACCGCGCGCGGAGCCGAACCGGCTTGTTGGCGAGCGGGGTCGCGTTGGCGGTGCTGCTTGGAGTCGCCGCATTGGTGCTGTCGATCATCGGATTGACCCGCAGCCCTGAGCCTCGCCGCCGCCGCCCACTCCTCAAGCTGCGCCGCAAGAACTCTTTGTCGAAGATGCAGACAAGGCGCTTTGCGAGGCGGTAGGCCCACTTATGAGGGAAGAAACCGACAGGGCTAACGCTTCTGGAACTCGGAGAACCAGATTCGCCGGAGCGCAAGGCGGCGATTCCGAAATTCAAGGCTGAAACCTTGGATTGGGCGAATCGCATCCAGCAGCTTCTTAACGAGCACGCGGATCCTCCGCGTTATTTGACTCGCACACTGCAGCGAGTACATAGACGGAATGCTGTTATACAGCGAGAATATGTATCCGCGAGCGCGCCCCTGATTCTTTCGACAACACGACCTACGAATCAGCGATCGTTGCGTACGGGGGTCCCCTGGGCACGTGCTACAAGGTGGGCGTTAGGTGGTAGCTGTTGGCGCTGGCGTTGCTGGGCCGAACGCGACAGTTCTCGGCCTTCATTCTCGGCGGCTGTCTGGCCAATAACTTCGACAGGTTCGTGGACGACTGCAGCCGCTGCGCAGCGCACGTTCGCTCAGACCTCTCGCGCGGGCGCCAGCGACATCGGCGCGTCGGCTTCTGCGATCCTCAGCGACAACGATGGCCGCATGATCGAAGGGATGCACGTCACCTATCAAGGCGACAGCAAAGCTGTTGAGGCACAAGCTGATTTGTTCACCTCGATGGCTGACGCGATCGACGAATGTGCTCGCATTGTGGACGATGCGCGAACGCAGATGGACGCCATAGATCAGCAGGCACACGATGCGATTCAGAAAATCATCGATAGCAAGGGTGGCTGGTTTGGCGCCTTGGCGATGATGTCGATGATCTGGGCGATTCTCACGCAGGCGAGGGCGGCGGCAGAAGCGGTCTCTGCCGCCGCTGCGAGCGACATTGCATCGCAGGCAGGAAAGATTGAAGGGGCAACCGTGCCGTCGCCGGGCGGAGCGGCAGGTCCGCCAGCGCAGGCGCGAGCCATATGGCCCGAATGGGCAGGCCCAGTTCTTCACGGCGGGCAACGAGAAGATTCCGCAGGCTTCCCGGCCAGTGCCGCAAGCACCGGTGCGCGACGACATCGAACAACCCGGAGGAAGACGCATCCGCAAAGGACAGCTGACGCAGAATCCGGATCGCCAATCCGTGACGGACAGTTCGAACAAGTATCCGGGTAATGCCGTTAAGGATGCTGGAGGGCAGAGTTCCGGGCGAGGGGCCGTCCGGACGAACGGATCTGCAATTTCCCGGCGGCCTTGCTCCCGCCGCACAACAAGCGCAATCAGGCGCCGGCATGATGCCGCCGATAAGCCCTGCTTCCGGCATGTCGGGCATGGGTGGGGGCGGCGGGATGAAGCCGCCGTCGATGCCGTCCATGCCGAGCACACCGTCGATGCCAAGCACGCCGAGCATGCCAAGCACTCCCGCGACACCAGGTGGTCTGCCCACACCAACCACCGCGGCCAACGACCTCTCGCAGGGATTCGCCAAGGGGCTGTCCTCCGGCGGCGGCGCGCTTCCGCCTGCTGTCCCGCCTCCTCAGGCCCCAGCGCCACCCCAGGCGGCCACGAACGTCACTCCCGCGGCAGCGTCTGCGCCACCGCCTGCCGCCGCGACCACCCCAATGGCCAGTCACGCCGCACCCGCACCAGCGCCCGCCGCATCCACCGGCACTCCTGCGCCGATGATCGGCGGCGCGCCACCGCCCGGAAATCTCGCCGCATACGGCTCCGACATACCCAGGGGCTCGGCGACGCCGACGGTCTCCGCCAGCGGCTCCGGCGGCGCTGCATCGCTTGCGCCTCCCGCTGCGACGGCAGGCATCTCCGCGACCGGTGTGCCGCCGAGCGTCCTCGCTGCGTCCGGCATCGCCGCCACCGGCACCGGCGCCGCGATCGTCAGCTCTGAAACCCAAGATCAGCATCTCGACGATGCCATCCAACTCGCCTTCGAACTCTTGCACGCTTCTCGCATGTATCCCGGTTTGCATTGGTGCGTAGGCATTTTCAAAGTCGCCACCGGCATAGAGACCGTCATCGTCAGCAATGACGGCGCCAGCTACATCCCGCCCGGTGTCTACGTACCCCGTTCGACCCGAGTGCTTTTCGCTGATCCGGGGCTCGGCACCGGTTTTCAGGCCAAGTACTTCGGCTGGGTCAACCCGGCAGCCACCATGGTCGCCTACGCCGCCGAACGAGCCGTGCACGACCCGAACGTCGTGCTCCATGCTGTCGCCGCGACCACCGACCCCGGCGGTTCGTCCGTTCTGCCTGCCCGTCGCGCCGGTGTGCTCCACTACCAGGACTGCGACTCCACCCGCTCGCCGATCGATGCCGCCACACCCGCCCCGGAACTCGACGAGAGCAGAGTGCACCGCCTCGCCGTGATGTCCCCGCAGAGCTACGAACAACTCAACGACGCCAGCCTGCCCCCCACTGAACGGCAGTCCGCGGCGTGGGAGGCAACCGCCGGAGCAGTCGCCACCGCCCTCGCAGGCGCCGAGCCGCTTCACATCGAAGTAGCGCCTGTAATCCGCGAGATCCTCGGGGGCCTCGCCAGCGGCTCGCCGATCTCCGACGAACAGTGGGCGGCGCTCCAAGAAGTTCGCCTGTACGGCAAGTCGCTGTTCATGCGGCCAGGGTTCATCGAGGTCGAGCCGTCCGGCGACCCCAACACCACCGTTCTCTACCGCGCGCACCACAATCTGGACCGGGCCGTGGAGGCGCTGTCGCTTTGGCGTGGCGACAACCCCGACTATGCCGATATCGTTTATGCAACCGAGCAGGTCACGAAGGAGGGTCAGCTGTGGCCGGTCAGAATATAAAGCTGAATGCCGAGGAAGTACTCGGTCAGGTCGGCAAGATCTCCGCGACGATGGCCGAAGTGTCAGTACCGGGTCCGGTTCCGCCGCCTGGACCGGGGGGTAGTCCGATCGACGCGGCATTGATCACCGTGCAACTCGCGGCTATGCAGAAGTCAGAAACATCGTCGAGCATCCTCGAAAAGCGCGGAACTCAGCACAGTGCCGCGTCACAGAGCGCAGTCGCGGCCATGCAGGCGCAGGAAGAAACGAACACTTCCCAGATCACCGAGATCCAGACCCAGGTGCCGCAGGCGGGTCTCACCACGCTTTAGCCAGACATCGGCCGTCGGTATGGTGGCCCGATGCGCACACTGGTCACGGGGGCAGCGGGATTCATTGGATCCACGCTGGTTGATCGCCTCCTCGCGGACGGACACGCCGTGATCGGCGTCGACGATCTCAGCTCAGGGAACAGCGTCAATCTCGGCGAGGCCGACCGGTCCTCGGACTTCGACTTCGTGAAGGCCGACATCGTCGAAGCTGACCTCAACGGTCTGCTCGCGGACGTTCAACCCGAGGTGATCTTCCATCTCGCCGCGCAGATCTCCGTGAGCCACTCGGTCCAGGACCCGTCTTTCGACGCCTCGGTGAACGTCGTCGGCACCGTGCGGCTCGCCGAGGCCGCTCGTCGGGCCGAGGTCCGCAAGATCGTGCACACCTCGTCGGGCGGATCGGTGTACGGCACCCCGCCGAGCTACCCGACAAACGAAGATGCGCCTATCAATCCCGCGTCGCCGTATGCCGCGAGCAAGGTGGCCGGCGAGGTGTACCTGAACACCTTCCGCAACCTCTACGGCCTCGAGTGCTCACACATCGCACCGGCGAATGTGTATGGCCCGCGCCAGGATCCGCACGGTGAAGCCGGTGTTGTCGCGATCTTCTCCCGCGCACTTCTTGCTGGGAGGCCCACGAAGATCTTTGGTGACGGCACCGACACGCGGGACTACGTTTTCGTCGACGATGTCGTCGACGCCTTCGTACGCGCCTCCGGCGAACAGGGCGGCGGACAACGCTTCAACATTGGTACCGGTGTGGAAACATCCACCCGGCAACTACATTCGGCGATCGCCAAGGCCGCCGGAAAGCCAGACGAGCCAGAGTTACATCCGCCGAGGCTCGGCGACCTCCGGCGTTCCTGCCTCGATATCAGCCGCGCCGCAGAAGTTCTGGGCTGGACGCCCAAGGTCGCCCTCAACGACGGCGTCGCGAAAACTGTCGATTTCTTCCGCGACGAGCAGAACGCTTAGTAATAACACATTTCGAGCCCCGCGAGCGTGCGCATAATCCCGCATTCGCGCGGCGTGTCGCGTTGAGACGGCAATGGCGGTGACGACTTGCGAGTGGGCACCGCCGTCAGCGCAGTGTCAACGTGCGTCGTCGGGTGTGCGCGCGCTCTGCAGCGCGATCGCTCTCGCCAACCGCGCCTGCCGCAACTCCAGGTCCTTGAATCGCATGTATGTACTCAAAGTCGTGAACACGAACGCGATGATCAACACGTATCCGATCAGATCCGCACCGCGGTCCACCCCAACCCAATTCGCGACGACGGTGGTGTCATCAGGCCGCAGCACCGCATAGATCGCCGCGACAACGAACAGCACGGCGCCGACCTTCACCCACGCCTTGGTTCGCGCGCTCGTGCGCGACCGCAACAGAAAAACGAGCAGCGCGGCGATCGACATGATCAGCAGCGCCTGTATCCAGTTCATCGGGACAACCTCCCTCGCAGCAGCCCGTCGAACACGATGTTCACGCCGTTGAGCAACGGCTGGCCCTTGGACTTCGAGTAATCGGTGTAGAGGATCTCGACCGGTTCTTCAACTACCCGCCAACGATTTTCGACCGCCAGCGCAATGAACTCGCTGGCATGGCTCATACCGCTCATGGTGATGTTCAGCTCGTCGGCGACCTTCTTGTTGAAGACGCGCAGCCCGTTGTGCGCGTCGGTCAGCTGCAATTGGCGGCTGTTCGGGCTCAGCACCGCCGCGGTACGCAGGATGATCCGCTTCAGCAGCGGCGGCTTGCTCGCGCCCGGCTCGGCGAATCGCGTGCCCACGACCATGTCTACGTCCTCGGCGGAGAGCCGGTCGATCATGGCGACGACATCCTTCAACCGGTGCTGACCATCCGCGTCGAACGTCGCGAACACCTGCGCGCCCGGCCGACTGCGGGCGTACTCGACGCCGGTCTGTATCGCCGCGCCCTGGCCGAGATTCACCGGATGCGATACGACATGGGCGCCTGCGCGCAGCGCGAGGTCGCCCGTGCCGTCCTTGCTGCCGTCGTCGACGCAGACGACGTGGTCGAAAACGGAGCGAATATCGGTGATGACGTCGCCGATGACGCTCGCCTCGTTAAAGGCGGGTACGACGATCCAAACATCCTGGTAGCGCATGTCGATGCGGACCAAAATACACGCTCACCGTGCCGATCCCCTGGCAAGCGCCCCCAGGTGCACGGCGATTCCTACCATCGGCCCACATAGCAGCGCGATCACCGTGCGAGTCTCCAGGGCGAGCGGCAGCAGCAGCAACAACATCGACGCGGCCGTCGCGCTGATCCAGCCCGCCGCGTAGGCGCGGTGCAGCGCCGCCGCCACCGCCGCCGCACCGGTCAGCGTCAGCAGCGCGATCGCGATCGCCGCCGCCGTCAGCCAGGCCAGCAACGCACCGCCCGCGCGGTACTCCTCACCGAACGCCACCCTCAGCAGCCACGGCCCGAAGATCCCGGCAGCCACCACGCCTACCGCGCCCAGCCCGGCGACGACGGCCGCGGGTGCCACCAGGGATTTCAGCCGCTCCGTGCGCTGGTCGACGAAATGTGCGATCAGGTTGCCCTGCATCGCCGTCAACGGCACCAGCAGCGGCGCGCGGGTAAGCGTGACGGCGAGGATGACCACGCCACCCGCAGCGCCGAGGTCACCGGATGTTGCCTTCAGCAGCACCGGGAAGCCCATCACCAGAATCGCGCTCGCTCCGGCCGCGGCGATCGAGTGGGCCGCGCCTCGCAGGAATGTCGCTGTTCCGCCTGGCGTCATCAGCGCCGCCGCCGCGCGCGTGGACGGTGAGGCGACCAACAGGATCAGCCATGCCACCGCGCCGGCCACGGTCGCCCACAGATAGCCGACCAGCCCCCACCCGATGACGAACGTCGTCGCCGCCACCGCCACCCGGATCCCCGCGTCGGTCACCATCAGAGCGCCGTACTGGGTCCACCGACCCACGCCGGCCAGCATCCCCAGCAGCGTCGCGTGCAGACAGAAGCCGGCCAGCCCGACGCTGAGCAGTGCGACGCTGAGCCACTGCGACTCGACGAAGACATGTCCCGACCACAGCGGTGAACTGCCTGCGATCACCGCGGCCGCCACGACGCCGACCATCGCCGCCACCCGCATCGGGTGCGTGCGCGGCCCCGACACCACTTCGACGTAGCCGGTCGCCCGCACCTCCCTGGTGGCCTCCTGGAGCAGACCGTTGGCCGCACCGGTCACCAGCCCGAACGCGCCCCAGAACACACCGAACACCGAGAAGCCTGCCGGTTCGAGATTTCGCGCGGCCAGATACAGCACGGCATATCCGCACAGCGCCGTCAGCACAGTGGCGGTGCCGACTCGTGCGACGCTTCCGCGGGTGATCGGGCCTGTGGGAGTGGCCGCGTCGGTCACAGCGGTGGCACGTCCGTGGAATACAGCCACGCGTCCCACAGCGGCCGCAACGATACGTCCGCATAGTTGGCAGCCAGGCCGGTGAAGTCGTCGGTCACTGCGGTCGAGTGACGGTGCCGTTTGGTCCAATCGCGTAGCAGCGCAAAGAAATTATCGTCACCGATGATGCCTCGCAGGGCATGCAGTGTGAGTGCCCCGCGCTTGTACACCCGGTCGTCGAACATATCGCGCGGGCCGGGATCCGACAGCAGTAGATCCTGTGGCGAATTGGACAGTCGCTGGTGGAAGTGGCGCGCCCACTCGTCGGCCGTGTCGCCGCCGGATTCCTCCGACCACAGCCATTCCGCATAGCAGGCGAATCCCTCGTGCAGCCAGATGTCGCGCCAGCGTCTGGCCGTCACCGAGTTGCCGAACCACTGGTGCGCCAGCTCGTGGGCGATCAACCGCTCCGATCCGCCCTGCCCATCGCAGTGGTTGGCGCCGAAGATCGAAATACCTTGCGCCTCAAGCGGGATTTCCAGTTCGTCGTCGGTGACGACGACCGTGTAGCCAGTCGAGATCGGGTACGGCCCGAACAGCTTCACGAACAGCTTCATCATCTGCGGCTGACGGCCGAAGTCGTGGTCGAAGTTGCGCTTGAGTCGCGGCGGGAGGGCGGCGTGGATTTGCACCGGAGACTTCTGCAGCCGATAGGATTCGTACACCCCGATCTGAAGTGTGACCAGATACGTCGACGTCGGCTCCGCCAGCTCGTAGGTCCACGTCGTCATCGCCGCTCGGGTCCGCCGGGACTTCAACTCGCCGTTGGCGATTGCACGATACGGGTTCTCGGTGGAGATCTGGATCCGGTAGCTGGCCTTCGAGCTCGGATGGTCGTCGCAGGGGAACCACGACGATGCACCGTTGGGCTGCCCGGCGACCAGAACCCCTTCGGTCAACTCCTCGAAGCCGACCTCACCCCACACCGATCGGACGGGTTTGGGGGTTCCGCCATACCGGACGACGATCGTCATCGCCGCTCCCGCGGGCAGCGACGTCGACAGTGTGATGTGCAGCTTGCCGCCGGAACATCGAAATGCCGCGGGACGACGCCCGTTCACCGAAACCTTCGTCACGGTAAGGGCATCCGAAAGGTCCAGCGTGAAGGTTCGCAGCGCGGCGAGCGTGGCGGCGGTGATCGTCGCCGTGCCCGTGAGTCGGTTGACCGCAACCTTGTATTCCAGATCGAGTTCGTAGCGCGACACCCGGTATCCGAAGTTTCCTGCATGGGGCAGGTAGGGATCGATGACAGGGATCTTCTTGGCAGCCTTCTTCGACCGGGTCACGCGACGGATTCCTCGGTGGTGTCCTCTTCCGGTGCGTCATCGCGCTTCTTGCGGAACATGTTCCACGGGGCGATCGGATTGCCCTGCCAGCGGGTCGACGGCGGAACCTCGTCCCCGCGCATCACCAAGGATGCGGGGCCGACGGTTGCACCCGCGCCAAGGCGCGCCGCGGGCAGTGCAACACAATGCGGTCCCAGCGTCGATCCCTGTTCGAGCACGACGGTGTCCATTCGCATGACACGGTCGTGGAACAGGTGGGTCTGCACCACGCATCCGCGGTTGACGGTGGCGCCCTTCTCCAGGGTGACCAGGTCCGCCTCGGGTAGCCAGTAGGACTCACACCAGACACCCCTGCCGATCTTGGCGCCCAGCGCCCGCAGCCAGAGGTTCATCACCGGTGTGCCGGTGGCCGCCCTGGCGAACCACGGTCCGGCCACCGTCTCCACGAATGTGTCGGCCACTTCGTTCCGCCAGACGAACGCCGACCACAACGGGTGTTCGACCGCGCGGATGCGCCCCACCACAACCCATTTCGCGATCACTGCGATCGCGCCCGCGACCGCCCCTGCGGTCAGCAGCACCACGCCGCTGGCGAGCGCCGCCCACAGGTAGCCGAATTCGACGACCAGGAGTTGCAGCGCGAAGAGCACGCTCACCCCGATCGCGAACGTGACGATCACCGGAATGAGTCGGCAGGTTTCGACGAATCCGCGCATGACCTTCAGGCGCACCGGCGGATGGAATGTGCGCAATGCGTCGGCGGCGGTCGGCTGGCGGCGCAGGCGAATCGGCGGGCTGCCGAGCCACGACGAGCCGGCCTTCGACTTGCGCGGGGCCGCCGACAGCACCGCCACCAGCCCGTCGTCGGGCACCTTCCGCCCAGGCTGCGTCATTCCGGAATTGCCGAGGAACGCGCGCTTCCCGATCGTCGCCGTGGCGACGTGGATCCAGCCGCCGCCCAGTTCGTAGGACGCGACCATGGTGTCGTCCGCCAGAAATGCGCTGTCCTCGATGACGGTGAACTTCGGCGTCAGCAGGGCCGTGGAGATCTCTGTGCCGCGACCGACTTTCGCCCCGAGCACGCGCAGCCATATCGGCGTGAGAAGGCTGGCGTACAGCGGAAAAAGGTAGTTGCGGGCGGCGTCCATGAGGCGTTCGGTCGCCCATATCTGCCAACCGGTGCGACTGCGGACCGGGTGGTACCCCTCGCGCAGCCACAGCGACAGCATGCGCACCCCGGCGACCGTCAACGTCGCGTACACGATCAGCGCAACCAGCGTCGCCACCGGAGTCCAGATCACGGCGGGCGCGATGGCATCGGTCAGCGACGCGGAGTCCCGGATAGCCCAGCCGATGATGGCCAGCCCGCATCCGAGTGCGGCAAGGGGCAAGGCGCCCAACAGCATTGCCGTGACGCCGTACACGAGCACCCAGAACGGCGCGCGGCCCGGCCGCTCCTCCGGCCACGGATGACGGGCCTTGCCGGACTTCACCGCGGGCGAGCCCTTCCAGTACTGACCCTTCTTCACCCGGCCGATGACGCCCGAACCCGCTGCGACGTCGGCGTTCTTCCCGACCGCAGCGCCGGGCAGCAGCGTCGTGCGCGCACCGATGGTGGCGTCGTTGCCGACGGTGACGGTGCCGACGTGGAAGTGGTCACCGTCGATCCAGTGCCCGGTCAGGTCAACCTCCGGCTCGATCGAACTGCGATGGCCCAGGGTGAGCATGCCGGTCACCGGAGGCGCGGAATGCAGGTCGACGCCCTTGCCGACCTTGTTACCCAGCGCCCGCGCGTAGTACACCATCCACGGCGCACCGGCCAGGTTCTCCGCACCGCTGGCGTCGGCGAGCCGCTCGGCGAGCCACACCCGCATATGTACCGAGCCCCCGCGCCGGTACGTACCCGGTTTCAGGAAGCCGATCAGAATCCGCGCCGACACCACCGCGATGCCCATTCGGCCGAGCGGCGTGACGAAGAGCGCGAACCCGCCGAGCACCCACCACCAGTTGATCGGGACCAGCCATGGCGCGGGGCTCACGGTCGCGGCGACGTTGTTGATCAGCGCCAGCCACACCACCCACTGCAGTCCGGTCAGCGTGGCGAGCGGCAGGGACACGACGACCTGAACCGCCTGCGACAGCAACGGCATCGGTCGTACCGTGCGCGTCTCCACCTGCGGGGGCGGGTCGAGCTCGTCGAGGAACCCTGCCAGCGACCCCAGCCGCGGGTGGTCGTAGAGGTCGGCGACGGTCACCTGCGGGTAGCGCTGGCGCAGCGCCGCGACCAGCTGCGCCGCCGACAGCGAGCCGCCGCCCAGCGCGAAGAAGTCGGCCTCAGGTCCGTCCACCGGCGCAGCCAGCACGTCGTGCCACAATCCGGCCAGCCAGCCCATCGTGCCGCCGAGATCCGGTGCCACGGCTTCGTCTGTCCCGGGGGGACCTGCGGCGACTGGCCACGGCAAGGCGTCACGATCGACCTTGCCCGAGGTCCTGGTGGGCAGCTCATCGACCAGAACCAGCCGCGGCACCAACGCCGCGGGCAGCGACTCCGCCAGCGATGCGCGCGCTGCCGCAAGGTCGAACGACGGGTCGGCACTGGCGATGTAGCCGACCAGCAGGGGCGTTCCGCTGGCGGTCTTGCGGACCGCCGCGGCGCCGCCGCTCACCCCGGGCAGGTGCACCAGTGCGGAGTCGACCTCGCCGAGTTCGATGCGACGTCCGCCGACCTTGACCTGATCGTCGGCGCGGCCCTGGAAGTAGAGCCCGTCGGGCTCCAGCCGTACCAGGTCACCGCTGCGGTACGCGCGGCTCCACTCCAGCGTCGGCATCGGCGCGTACTTCTCGGCGTCCTTCTCCGGATCGAGATAGCGGGCCAGACCGACGCCGCCGATCACCAACTCACCAACGGCGCCGATCTCCACGGGCGCGCCGTCCTTATCGACGACAGCCAGGTCCCAGCCCGGTAGCGGCAGCCCGATGCTGACCGGCCCCATGCCGTCGAGCCTGGACGCGCACGCGACGACCGTGGCCTCGGTGGGCCCGTAGGTGTTCCATACTTCGCGGCCCACGGCGTCGGGCCCTGCGGCCAACCGCTCCGCGAGGTCCGGCGGGCAGGCCTCCCCACCGAAGATCAGCAGCCGCACGGCCTCCAATGCCTCGGCGGGCCACAGGGAGGCCAGCGTCGGCACCGTCGAGACCACCGTGATGTCCTTCGACACCAGCCACGGACCGAGGTCCATGCCGCTGCGCACCAGCGACCGGGGTGCGGGAACAAGGCATGCGCCGTTCCGCCACGCCAACCACATCTCCTCGCAGGACGCGTCGAACGCGACCGACAACCCGGCCAGCACGCGGTCGCCGGGCCCAATCGGGTTGTCCTGCAGAAACATCTGCGCCTCGGCGTCGACGAACGCCGCGGCGTTGCGATGCGTGACCGCCACTCCCTTCGGGGTTCCTGTCGATCCGGAGGTGAAGATGATCCATGCATCGTCGCGGCCCAACGGCGACGCGGCGCGCCAGCCGCGGGAGTCGCCTACGCCGCGGACGAGGCCCCGGTCGGTGATGACGCCGACGACGCCCGCCTCACCGAAGACGAGCGCGGCCCGCTCGTCGGGGTCGTCGGCGTCCACCGGCACGTAGGCGGCTCCTGTCGCGAGCGTCGAAAGGATCGCAACGTATAGCGCGTAGCTGCCCGACGGCATGCGGATGCCGACGCGATCGCCTCGTCCGATGCCGCGGGCCGCCAACCACGCGACGCTGTCCTCGATATCGGTGATCAGCTCGCTGTAGGTCAGTTGGACCGATCCGTCGTCGATCGCGGGCGCATCGGGGTAGCGCATCGCGGTGTCGTAGAGGATGTCGACCAGCGTGCGCGGCTCGGGTGCGTGCGGCGACAACAGGTACTGCTCGGGAATCTCCGGCATCGCCACGCCTACAACGTACTAAGCGCTCGCGGGCGCGCGTCCGCGCCTGACGCCGCGTGTGATCAGAACGGCGAAACTGCGCAGAGATCGCCGTTTCGGGAAGAAACGCGATCTGTCCGCAGTTTCGGCAGGCATGGCTTGGATTCTCGCTGAGCGCAACCGTCGTCGTCTGTTGATCGCCCACCTAGCGTGTCGACGTGGCAACCGGTAGCGAAAAGGGTCTGCGGCTGTTCGTAGCCGACGCCGCAGGTGACAACTGGAGCGAGCTCACCGGCGGTGAGACCGCCGCGGTGCGCCTGGCGGCTCCCGACCTGCAACAGGCTCGACGGGCGCGCGGGCGCATCACCGATGACGTGGCGGTGATCCTCGACATCACCGTCGCCGTCGCCGCCGACTTCCGCTCTGCGCGAAATGCGATGCCAAGCATCGACGGCGACACCCTGCGCTACGCCGGAACCATCGACGGGCTGGCGGGCCTGGTCGCCGACATCTTCATGGCCGACGTGGCCGACGGGGTGACCTTCATCCCGGCGTCGCCGGAGCAGGACATGCGGCAGCTGGCCGCCGCGGCGTTGGATCGCATCGCACGTCGCCTACCGCTCGCGGGCGCTGCCTGACGACTGAGACGTCTACGCCTCGAGCTCGCCTGCGAGCTTGCGCTCGATACTGGCCCTGGTGACCGCGGGCAGCGCGATCAACCCGTCGAGTTCGACCTTGGCCCTTGTGTAGGCGCTCTGCCGCTCATGGGGCGTGGCGCCCTCGTCCTCGGCCAGCTTGAGCAGGCTCTTGGCCCGCGCGATGCGCTGCTGGTCCTCGTCGGAGAACGTGCTGCGGCGCAGCCGGATCGCCTCGGCCTCCGCCACGTCGAATGCGGTCACGTAGTCGTGCACGGCGTCGCGGTACTCCAGCTGGGCGTCGCGGTCGCCGTCGAGATCCTCGGCGCTGTCCGGCCGCAGCAGATCCGCCCGACGCCGTGCCTTGTGGAACTCGATCGTCAGCGGGTTGCGCATATCCGTCATCAGCGGGAAGTCGAGCAGCTTGGCGACGTCGATCTCGTAGTCGAGCCACCGCGCATCGGTCTGCCCGTGCCGATCGATGACTTTCGTCAACTCGCGCCGATACTTGACCTCATTGGAACGAGTTCGACCGGCAGCCTCCGCGACCGCGATCTTGGTCTGCTGCTTGATCCGGTAGCGCTCCAGCCGTCGGTCGGCGCGCCGCTCATTGGCCGCTGCAACCGCCCGTACCCCGCCGCCGATCATGCCGGCGAGCGGGAAGATCAGCCACCAGAAGTGGAAGATGTTATCCACCCACCCCAGCATGCCATCGTCAGGAGAGCGCCTCGTAGATCAGCTGGGCGTACCGTGCCGTCCGCTCGTTGCCGAGCGTGCCCTGTCCCATCTTGTTCATGACATATGTGGCGGTGGCGCGGCGGCCCGGGTTCATCAGCACCATGGAGCCGCCCCAGCCGCCCCAGAAACAGATCTTCTCGTCGGCAGGCAGGAACGGGATGACCTCGGGCGTGGAGATGCCGTAACCGATGCCCATCTTGAGCGGGGCAGCCAACACCAGATCCGGTCCGTGCGATTGGACGTCGAAGATCCGCTCGATCGTCGGCGCCGACAACAGCTCGACCCCATTTACGGTGCCGCCCAGCGATATCGGAGAAAGCATGCGCGCCAGGGAGCGTGCGTTGCCGTGCCCGTTGACCGCGCCCAGATCGGCTTCTCGCCACGCTGTCGTGTGGGCGATGGCGGCCTCAGGAGCGGGATTGGTCAACGTCTTGCGCATCGGGTTGTCTTCGGGCAGCTGATCGAAGGGGACGTCGAACGGCGGCGGAGGGATGAGCTCTGCGATCCGCCCGTAGTCGTCTGGTCCCGCGCCGAACTGGAAGTCCGCGCCCAAGGGACGCGCGATGTCGTCGCGCACGAAGTCTTTCAACGACTTGTTCGCGGTGCGCTTAACCAGTTCGCCGACCAGGAAGCCGTAGTTGAGCGCGTGATATCCGGACGCGGTTCCCGGCTCCCACCACGGCGCCTGTGCGGCGAGCCGCGAGGTTGCCGTGTCCCAGTCGAAGAGGTCCTCGGTGGTCATCGGTTCCTGCCAGCCCGCGACGCCCGAGGTGTACGACAGCAGGTGGCGCACCCTGACGTCGTGCTTCCCGTTGGCGGCGAACTCGGGCCAGTAGGTGGCGACGGGCGCGTCGAGATCCAGCAGACCGCGGTCGGCCAGCATCAGCGCGGCCAGGCTGGTCACCGTCTTCGTCGACGACCAGACGTTGACGATCGTGTCCCTGCCCCATGGCACCGTGCTGGCCGCGTCGGCGTGGCCGCCCCAGACGTCGAGGACCGACTCGCCGTCGATGTCGACTGCGATGGCGGCGCCGAGTTCGTTGCCAGTGCTCAGCTCGTCAGCCAACGCATCGGCGACCTTGTCGAACCGGGAGTCGCAGTGTCCGTGCACGGCGGAAGTCATGCGTGCAAACTACGCCGCCCACCTCAGGCGGTCACCAGTTGTCGTAGCCGCCCTCCGGCCCAAGCATGCGCTCCAGGCGGGTGCGGTTGATCCGAGCCAACTCGTTGCGGACCACTTTGCGCTCGGTATCGACGTCGTTGTGCATGCGGTCGGCGGCCGCGATCAGTACGTCCTGCGCGCAGAAGCCGTTGACGAACATCACGAAGCCGAAGCCGAACTGCTCCAGATAACGCTTGGACGCCGCGGCCAGTTGTTCCATCACCTCGGGGCGCTCATCTGAGATCGCGCACTGCTCTGCAGCGGATTTCTCGCTGCCCGGCCTGCGGCCGATGTCGGGGTAAGCCTGCAGTATCGAGTCGATCGACGGCTCGGCCAGCGCGAACAGCAACCGGTCGGCCTGCCGGAACAGCGCATCGTGATCTGCATACGGACGGGAGCGGGCAAGGTCGGCGGCCAGGGGCACGCTGTAACAGCACTCGTAGATGGCGTGCACGGCGCGGCGCATGGGCATCTCGTTGAAGACGTCCAACCCCATGCCCTGGTGCATCAACACACCGTCATGATCTGCGCAGCAGAGCACGCGGGCGTTACGCCGTGTTACAGCGAGGAAAACTCCTGAGCTGCGCTCTCAGTGGTCGTGGGCCTTGAACCGCTCGATCGACCTGACGACCTCGGCCTCGGCGTCCTCGCGACCAGCCCAGTCGGCGGCCTTGACGTACTTGCCGGGCTCCAGGTCCTTGTAGTGGACGAAAAAGTGCTTGATCGTCTCGAGTTCGTGCGACGGCACGTCGCCCACGTCCTGGATGTGATCCCAGCGACCGTCGCCCGCAGGTACGCACAGCACCTTGTCGTCGCCACCCGCCTCGTCGGTCATCTTGAACATGGCCACCGGCCGCGCCTCGACGATGCAGCCGGGGAACACCGACTCGGGCAGCAGCACCAGTGCGTCCAGCGGGTCGCCGTCCTCGCCGAGGGAGTTCTCGATGAAGCCGTAGTCGGCCGGGTAGCCGAACGCCGTGTACAGGTAGCGGTCGAGCTTGACCCTCCCGGAGTCGTGGTCGACCTCGTATTTGTTGCGCGAGCCCTTCGGAATCTCGATGACAACGTCAAACTCCACCGTCGCGGCTCCTTGCCCTGTGCTCTGTCTTGGTGACGACGTCACCCTAATCGACGCATATCCTGCATTGGCAGGCCGGAGTCAGGAGAATCATGCGTCCCACCACGTGGCGACGGTCCACCCACGTTGTCATCGGGGTGGCCGTTGTGCTGGTGGTTGCCGCCGTCGTGGTGGCCGCCGCGCTGCTGCGGAGCAATTCCAGCGACGCCGTCGCTATCCCTGCCGCGCCCGCGCCCGCCACCGCAGACCCGGGAATCAAGCCGGTGTCGGACTCCGCCGACAAGCCGGCGCCCGACAAACTCGCCGAAACCATCGCGCTGACGCTCGCCGACCCGAACCTGGGCGCCTTCACCGGTCGAATCGCCGACGCCGCCACCGGCGAACAGTTGTGGACCCAAGGTGCCGACGTGCCGATGCAACCGGCGTCGGTGACCAAGGTGCTGACCACGGCGGCGGCACTGCTCGGACTCGACCGCGACCACCGGCTCACCACGACGGTGTTGGCGTCCGACGGCAGACCCGGCGTCGTCGTGCTCAAGGGCGGCGGTGACCCGACGCTTTCGGCCGCGCCCAAGGGTCAGGACACCTGGTACCGCGACGCGGCACGCATCAGCGACCTCGCCGATCAGGTGCGCCGCAACGGCACGAAGGTGACGTCTGTCGCCGTGGATGTCAGCGCATACAGCGGCCCGACGATGGCGCCGGGCTGGGACCCACTCGACATCGACGGCGGCGACATCGCGCCAATGGAAGCGGTGATGCTCGACGGCGGACGCACCCAGCCGGTCAGCGTCGAATCCCGCCGCTCCACGACACCGGCCCTTGACGCCGGTCGCGCGCTCGCGATGGCGCTTCGCATCGATCCGGCGAAGGTCACGGTGATGTCTACGGCCTTCGAGGGCGACGAGATCGCGTCGGTGCAGTCGCCGCCGCTGATCGAGCGGTTGCGGGAGATGATGAATAACTCCGACAACGTGATGGCGGAATCGATCGGCCGCGAAGTCGCTGCCGAACAAGGGAAGTCGCAGAGCTTCGCGGGCTCCGTTCGCGCGGTCCTCGAAGAGTTGGAAGGCGCGAAGATCGACACAGGCGGATCGCACCTGGTGGACTGCAGCGGATTGTCCATCGACGATCGACTGACCGCGGAGACCCTCGACGGAACCGTCAGCGCCGCAGCGGGTCCCGACCATCCGGCGTTGCGGCCGCTGGTGGACCTGCTGCCCATCGCGGGCGGCAGCGGCACGCTCTCGAACCGCTTCCTCGACACCGACGCCGGTCGCGCATCGGCCGGGTGGCTGCGTGCCAAGACCGGTTCTCTCACGGGGACCAACTCGCTGGTCGGCATCGTCACCGACGCCAGTGGGCGAGTGCTGACCTTCGCGCTGCTCTCCAACAATGCAGGCCCCTCCGGCAGGACCGCCATCGATGCGTTCGCCGCGACGTTGCGATCGTGTGGGTGCAGCACATGAGCAAGTCGAAGGTGACCGTCGGCCGCACCGTCGACTGGGGATTCGCCGCGGCGTTCGGCGCCAAACTCGCAAGGCCCGCTCCGCCGGCCACCGACTACACCCGCAGCCAGGCGATCGAGCAGCTGGCAAGCTCCGCGCTGCGCGCCGAGCTACCCGTGCGCGAAGTGACCGGGCTGAACGAGGGCGGCGCCGTGGCCGACGCCCGCATCATCGATCGCCCCGAATGGATCAGGGCCGCATCCCAATCCATGCGGGCGATGACCGGTGGCCAAGAAGACGAGGCGAGCGACGACAAGCCGCACTTCATCACCGGCCGCATCACCGGCGCCCAGACAGGAGCGGTGCTCGCGTTCGTCTCCTCGGGCATCCTCGGCCAGTACGACCCCTTCGCCGACAACGGCGGTGAGCTGCTTCTGGTGTATCCCAACGTGATTGCGGTGGAGCGGCAACTGCGGGTGGTGCCTGCCGACTTCCGGCTCTGGGTGTGCCTGCACGAGGTGACTCACCGCGTGCAGTTCCGCGCCAACCCATGGCTGGCCGACCACATGTCCAACTCGCTCGCGGTGCTGACCGAGGAAAGCACCGACGACGTCACCGAGGTGATCGGCAGGCTGGCAGGCTTCGTCCGCGATCGCCGCGATGGTGTTCCCGCCGAACCGAATTCGACCGGTGTGCTCGGAGTGCTGCGCGCCGTCCAATCCGAGCCCCAACAACGTGCCCTCGACCAGTTGCTCGTGCTCGGCACCCTGCTGGAGGGCCACGCCGATCACGTGATGGACGCAGTCGGTCCCGCCGTCGTGCCGTCCGTTGTCACGATCCGGCGGCGATTCGAGGAACGGCGCAAGCGTAAGCAACCACCGCTGCAACGGATCATGCGCGCACTGCTCGGTATCGACGCGAAGATGAGCCAGTACACCCGTGGCAAGGCGTTCGTGGACCACGTCGTCGAACGCGTCGGAATGGCGCGGTTCAACACCATCTGGACGGGACCCGAGACACTCCCGCTTCCAGAAGAGATCGAGAAGCCGCAGCGATGGATCGACAGGGTGCTCTAGGCGCGCTGCGGAACGCGGTGTCGGCGTTCGGCGCTCGATACGCCGCCGCGGACGACCGGTGGTGCGTCGCGTTGTCGGGTGGACCTGACTCGTTGGCGCTGACGGCGGTCGCCGCCAAGCTGAAGCCGACGACAGCGCTGATCATCGACCACCAACTGCAGCAGGACTCCCGGCACGTGGCGGCGACAGCGCGGGAACAAGCGATGTCGCTGGGATGCATTGATGCACAAGTTCTTCGCGTCGACGTCGGCCGAGCTGGAGGACCAGAGGCTGCCGCACGGACGGCTCGCTACCGCGCACTGGACGCGTCGCGGGCGGGTAGCCCGGTGCTGCTCGGCCACACCCTCGACGACCAGGCCGAGACCGTGTTGTTGGGCCTCGGCCGCGGCTCGGGTGCGCGGTCGATCGCCGGGATGCGGCCTCACGACCCGCCGTGGTGCAGGCCCCTGCTCGACGTGCGGCGCGCGATCACCCATCAGGCTTGTGACGAGCTGGACATCCAACCGTGGCGCGATCCTCACAACACCGATCGCCGCTATACCCGCACGCGGTTGCGCACCGAGGTGCTGCCGCTGCTCGAGGATGTCCTCGGTGGCGGGGTGGCCGAAGCGCTCGCCCGCACCGCGACCGCACTGCGCGAGGACAACGAGACGCTGGACGACCTCGCAGGCAGGGCGATGGCCGCGGTGTCAGCGGGCGAAAACCTCGAAACGGAATCGTTGACGGCACTACCCGAGGCCGTCCGGCGCAGGGTGATCCGCAGCTGGCTGCTCGCAGGTGGTGCCTGCGATCTGACGGACAAACAGATTCGCGGCGTCGACGGTCTGGTTACCGAGTGGCGGGGCCAGGGCGGGGTGGCGGTGAGTTCCCCGTTACGGAGCGAACGGCTGTTCGCGGGGCGTCGCGACGGCGCGCTGACCCTGTACCGCGAACCGGTCTGAGCGTCGTTAGGGCGAACTCACGTTGGTTGAGGGCGGTCGCACGTGGCACGCTGTGGACGTGCCTTCAGAGGAGCTGTATCCGGGCGACATCAAATCGATGTTGCTCTCCGAGGATCAGATCCAGGTGCGGGTCGCCGAATTGGCCGCCCAGGTGGGCGTTGACTACGGGGATGTAGTCGCCGCCAACGAACAGGATCTGCTGCTGGTCACGGTGCTCAAGGGTGCCGTCTTCTTCGTCACCGACCTCGCCCGTGCGATCCCGTTGCCAACGCAGCTCGAATTCATGGCGGTCAGCTCCTACGGCTCGTCGACGTCGTCGTCGGGTGTGGTGCGAATCCTCAAAGACCTCGACCGCGATATCAACGATCGCGATGTGCTGATCGTCGAGGACATCGTCGACTCCGGGCTGACCCTGTCCTGGCTGCTGCGCAACCTCGCGACCCGGCACCCGCGGTCGCTGAAGGTGTGCACGCTGATGCGTAAGCCGGATGCCGTGCGCGACGACGTGGACATCGCCTATGTCGGCTTCGACATCCCCAACGAGTTCGTCGTCGGCTACGGCCTCGACTATGCCGAGCGCTACCGGGACCTGCCCTACATCGGCACGCTCGACCCGAAGGTGTACGAGGAGTTCTAGCGCGTTACGCGGGAAAGCTGGGGACATGAGCCGTACAGCCCTACGGATCTGCCCGTTGTGTGAGGCCACGTGCGGCCTGACGCTGACGATCTCCGACGGCCGGGTGACCGGCGCGCGCGGCGACCGCCAGGACGTCTTCAGTGCCGGGTTCATCTGCCCCAAGGGCGCGAGCTTCGCCGAACTGGACAACGATCCCGACCGCCTGGAGCGGCCGATGGTCCGGCGCGACGGTGTGCTGACCGAGGCGACCTGGGACGAGGCCTTCGCCGTGGTCGCCGACCGCCTCGGTGAGGTCGTTCGCGTGCACGGCGGGGCGTCGGTCGGTGTGTATCTTGGGAACCCGAATGCACACACCGTCGCGGGCAGCCTTTACCCGCCGCTGATCATTCGCGGCCTCGGTACCCATCAGGCGTTCTCGGCCAGCACGCTGGACCAGATGCCCAAACACGTTGCGCTGGGCCATATGTTCGGCAGCCCGGTGGCGTTCACCGTGCCCGATCTCGATCGCACCGACTATCTGGTGGTCATCGGCGCGAACCCGGTTGTCTCCAATGGCAGCCTGGCCACCGCGGCCGACTTCCCCGGCAAGCTGCGCGCATTGCGCAAACGGGGCGGCCGGCTCACAGTGATCGACCCTGCGCGCACAAGGACGGCCGAACTGGCCGACCGACACCTCGCGCCCCGGCCAGGCACCGACGGCGCCCTTTTGTTCGCCGTCGTGCATGTGCTCTTCGACGAGGGGCTTGTCGCAACGGATCTCGGCGGTATCGCCCACCACGTCAACGGCTTGGACGACGTTCGTGCTCTCGCCGAGGAGTTCTCGCCGGATGATGTCAGCAAGTACTGCGGTGTGCCCGCCGGCGAGATCAGGGCACTCGCCCGCGAGCTTGCAGCGGCGCCGACGGCGGCGGTATACGGCCGAATCGGAACGTCCACAGTGGAATTCGGCACCTTGGTGAGTTGGCTGGTCGACGTCATCAACGTGCTGACAGGCAATCTTGACCGACCAGGCGGGGCGATGTTCCCACTAGGCGCCGCATCGCCTGCGCCTCGGCCGCCCAGACCGGGCCGCGGTTTCAAGACCGGCCGCTGGCACAGTAGGGTCTCGGGTCATCCGGAGGCGTTGTCCGAATTGCCTTCCGCCGCAATGGCCGAGGAGATCGAAACGGCAGGTGACGGGCAGATCAAGGCGATGATCACGATCGCCGGTAACCCCGTACTTTCCGCGCCCGACGGCGACCGGCTCGACCGTGCGCTCGACGCAGTGGAGTTCATGATCTCTGTCGACCCCTATCTCAACGAGACGACAAGGCACGCGGACGTCATCCTTCCGCCCCCTCCGCCCTCGCAGAGTCCGCACTTCGACTTCGCCCTCAACAACCTCGCGGTCCGCAACAACGTCCGCTACTCGCCGCCGGTGCTGCCTCTCGACGGCAGGCCGAGTGAGGCCGAGATCTTTTCCCGCATCGCGCTGATCCTCTACGGCGTAGGGGTCGACGGTGATCCGGCACTCGTCGACGAACAGGTCATCGCGACAACACTGGCCAAGGAGAGCGCCGACACCAACTCGCCGGTTGCGGGTCGCCCCGTCGACGAGCTGACCGCAATGCTCGCGCCTGGCCCCGGCTACGAACGCCGCCTCGACATGATGCTGCGTCTCGGGCCGTACGGCGACGCCTTCGGCGCACGGCCGGACGGCCTGACCCTTGAACGGCTCAAGGCGTCGCCCCACGGTATCGACCTCGGTCCGCTGCAGCCCCGGCTGCCCGAGGTACTTCGAACACCAAGCGGCAGAATCGAACTCGCCCCGGAACCGTTGATCGCCGATACTGCGCGGCTTCGGGGCGTGCTCGATCGCGACGTCGACCGGTTCGTGCTGATCGGCAGGCGCCACCTTCGTTCCAACAACAGCTGGATGCACAACGTCCCCGCATTGGCGGGCGGGACCAACCGATGCACGTTGCAAATGCACCCGGACGACGTCGCCGAACTCGGACTGGCTGACACCGCGAAGGTCAAAGGCCCTGGCGGAGAAGTCCTCGCGCCGATCGAGCCGACGCCGGGGATGCGCCGCGGTGTGGTCTCGCTACCGCACGGCTGGGGTCACGACCGCGGTGGCACCCGGCTGGGTGTCGCGGCAGGCCAGCCGGGCGTCAACGTCAATCAGCTCAACGACGGCAGTCAGCTCGACCCGCTGTCCGGCACCGCCGTTCTCAGCGGCATTCCTGTCGACATCGCCCCGGCGGACTAGTTGGACGTTGGCGACTCGATGAGTTGAAGCGCGGCGGACTGACCGCGACGCAGGAAGTCGATGATGCCTGCCGCGGTGTCCCGAATCTGCTTCTGGCTGGCGCGTTCTGGCCCCAGCAGGGCAGTGACCGCGGTACCTAGCACCCCCAAGCGGTCATCGGCGGGCGGTCCGACTGCGGGCCCGACGAGCGACAACGCGACTCCTGTGATGAGGGCGTGCAGTGCGAACGCCTGGTCGGCGATGTCCCAGTCTGTCCGGGCGAGCCCGCCGCGACGCCAGAGGGGAATCGTGGCATCCAGTACCGCGGTGGGCCCCAACGCATCATTGAGGGCGATCGAGCGCGGGTGGTCGGCGAGCATGCCAAGAAGGTCGTGATCGTGGCGCTGCAGAGCCGCAACGAGCGGTTGGCTTATTGCGACCTGCAGCATCGTCGGGCAAAAGCGTGACGGACGAGCGAGCGCGGGGTCGTCTCGGAGCTGCTCGATCAGAAGGTCGAGGACACTCAGGAAACTGCGGCCGATGAGACCGATGAGAAGATCCTCCTTCGTCGGCCAGTAGAGATACACCGTGCCCTTCCCGACATGGGCTCGCGCAGCGACATCGGCGACGGTGAAGCCCTTGGCGCCGCGTCCGAGCAGGAGGTCGCTGGCGGCGGTGAGGAGCCGCGCCGCTGTCGGTGAATGCTGCTCAGGCAGTTCAGCGCGGAAGGTGCTCATCGGGGGACTCTATCGGCACCTGAGTTGGGCGCCTGGTGAACGAACTGACTAAAACAGTCATTTGGTCACCACAACCGCTACCATGGCGGGGAATGCCGGCCGCCACTCGGCCGGTGGAAGGGAAGGACGTGACACACATGCCCTCGAACGCCATGAGTCCGACCAGTGGGGATCTCGACCGTTTAGTCAACGAGCCAGATCGCGTGCTGGCGCTGAAGAAGGCAATATTCGGTGTCGCCGACGGCTTGGCCCCGCTCATCGACCTGTGCCGGATCTATGTCGACGGCTTGGACAACCTGCCGCGCGACGGGCGGTTTCTGCTCGTCGGCAATCACACGCGGTCGGGATTGGCCGAGATCGTGTTGACTCCTTACTTTGTGCATCGTGAACTGGGAGTGCGTGTGCGCGGCCTCGCCAACAGTCAGATCGCGGATGTGAACGGTGTCGTCCGTGACGTCATGGAGGCCGCAGGCGCGGTCCTCGGTCACCCCGACACCTGTGCTGAGTTGATGAGACAAGGCGAGACGGTGCTCGTCTTTCCTGGCGGCGGCCGGGACATGCTCAAGTTCAAAGGGGAGAATTACCAGTTGCAGTGGGAACGCCGGAGCGGGTTCGCCCGTCTCGCCGTCGCGAACCACTATCCGATCGTGCCGGTCGGCCTGGTCGGCGGCGACGACGTGTATCGCTGCCTGATCGAACGTGGCAGCTTGTGGGAGCGGGGGACTCGCGGCATAGGCGAACGCGTGCACGGACTTCCGGGTGTCGGGGTCCCGCTTGTGCGTGGTGTGGGCCCGACGCTCATCCCTCGCCCACGCCGCATGTACCTTCGCTTCGCGCCGCCGATCGATGCCACGAAGCCCACTCGAACCGATGGGGAGACGTGGGTCACAGCAGTCAAGGACCGGACACAAGCTGCGCTGGAGACCACCATGGCTGAGCTGCAAGCGCTTCGCGAAACGGACCCGTTCCAGAACCTGAACCCGCTCGCCTGGGGCAGAGCCGTTCGTAGCGCGCCTCGCTAGGTCAGCTCCCAGATCACCGTCACCGAGAAGCTGACGGTCTGCTGACCCGGCTCCAGTGGCACGGCCTCCATGGCTGCGCGTGGCATCGGCGCGGGCAGCGGGGTCGGCGGCGTCGCGCCTGCCGACTCGGAGATCGAGATGACGTCGCCAAGAGTGAGTCCGGCCAGCTGTGCGAACTGCTCGGCGCGGTCCTTGGCGTCGTCGAACGCCCGGGTGCGGGCGTCCTTCACCAGCTGCGAGTCGTCGTCGATCGCATAGCTCACCGAGTTGATGCGGGTGGCGTCGCCGCCGGTGGTGCCGATGAGTGCCAACGTCTGCGACGCGTTGTTCAGCTGGCGGATCTTGACGGTGACCGAGTTGCTCGCCTGGTAGGCGATGATCGACGGGGTGTCGCCGCCGCCGTACTGCGGCTGCAGGGTCACATTCGTCGTCGCGATGTCGTTGCGGTCGATGCCCGAGTTCACAAGGGCGTTGACCACAGCCTGCATCTTGTCGCTGGTCTGGTTCATCGCAGCGGTGGCGTCCGGCGCGGTGGCCTCGATCGAGACCTGCGCACTCAACGTGTCTGGCCTGCCCTGCACCTCGCCGGTCCCGACGACCGTGACCTGGCGGGTGGCGGAGTCAGCGGTCGGAATCACCGACGACGGACCGGCCTTCGACGACGCGTCGCATGCCGCCAGCCCGGCGATGACCATTCCCGCCGCGGCGAGGACGAGCAATCGGTTCGCAAGTTTCGCTCTCGCTGCGATCGGCATGCCTGGCACCATACCGTCACGGCGGCACCAGGATCGTGGAGCACAGAGGCGCGCATCACCGCCCGTCGACTTCGCGCAGGAACTCCAGAAGGATCCGGTTAACGTCGTCCGGGCGCTCCTGCTGCACCCAGTGCCCGGCGCCGTCGACCCACTTCTCGGTGTACGGACCCGCCGCCACCTCGCGCGCGCGTGCGGGGTTCATTGTCGGGCCGATCGGGTCGGCCGTGCCGCTGACGAACAGCGATGGCACGGTGATCTGCGCGCCCGCCAGTTGCGGGGTCGACTCCCAGTTGCGGTCGTAGTTTCGATACCAGTTCAGCGCTCCGGTGAATCCGGTCCTGCCGAACTCGGTGACGTAGTGGGCGAACTCGTCTGCGGTGATCCAGTCGGGTAGCGGTGCGTCGCCGTCGATCAACCCGGCGAACATCCCGCGCATCGTCGCGGCCACATCGGCCTCCATTTCGGCCTCGGCGACACCGGGCTCCTGAAATCGCAGCATGTAGAAGTCCTCGCCGAACTTTTCCCGCCAGCGCTCGGTTGGACGGGTCCTTGCCCGGGGGATCGGCGGAACGGACAGCCCGGCGACGGCGCGGACGCGGTCAGCGTGCAGGAGCGCGGTGTGCCACACCACCATCGCGCCCCAGTCGTGACCGATGAACACCGCGCGGTCCACGCCAACGTCGTCGAGCAGGCCGACGTGGTCGGCGGTCAGGGCGTGGATGTCGTAGTCCTCGACGGCGTCGGGTCGGCTCGAGCCGCCGTAGCCGCGCTGGTCCGGTGCCAGCACGTGGTAGCCGGCTTCAGCCAGAACGGGGATCTGGTGGCGCCACGAGTAGGCCAACTCGGGAAAACCGTGGGCAAGCACGATCACGGGGGCTCCGCGTTCGCCCGCCTCGATCACCCGGAGGCGCACACCATTGGTCTCGACGAACCGTTCGGCAAACATGGGCACAGATTCACCGAAGCACAGCGACGGCGGGCCGTCGAGTGTGCGGTGTCGCACGCCGCGCCCGGCGTGTTCCGCACGACACCGCACATTCGAGTTCACCGTTGCGCGAACGGGCACGGAGAACCGCCGGGAACCGCCGGACGTTGGTCTAGCGGTAGCCTTGACTTTTCCAGTTGCGCATATGGAAGGACGGGCCCACTAGGGCCGATACGACATGAACCGCAAAAATGTGATCCGCACGCTCACCGTGATCGCGGTGGTGCTGTTGCTGGGCTGGTCGTTCTTCTATTTCAGTGACAACACCCGCGGCTACAAGCCCGTCGACACCTCGGTGGCAATGGCCCAGATCAACAGCGACAACGTCAAGAGCGCTCAGATCGACGACCGCGAGCAGCAGGTGCGCCTCGACCTGAAGAGCGGCAACGGCGACACCGAAGACAGCGACAAGATCATCACCAAGTACCCGACCGGGTTCGGGGTCGATCTGTTCAATGCGCTGCAGGCCAAAGGCGCCAAAACCAATACCGTGGTGAACCAGGGCAACATCCTCGGGTCGCTGCTCATCTACCTTCTGCCGCTGCTGTTGCTCGTCGGTCTGTTCGTGATGTTCTCCCGGATGCAGAGTGGCGGCCGGATGGGCTTCGGCTTCGGCAAGTCGAAGGCCAAGCAGCTGAACAAGGATCTGCCCAAAACCACGTTCGCCGACGTGGCAGGCGTCGATGAGGCGGTCGAGGAGCTCTACGAGATCAAGGACTTCCTGCAGAACCCGACGCGCTACCAGGCGTTGGGCGCCAAGATCCCCAAGGGCGTGCTGCTGTACGGACCACCTGGCACCGGCAAGACGCTGCTGGCCCGCGCCGTCGCGGGCGAGGCGGGCGTGCCGTTCTTCACGATCTCGGGCTCCGACTTCGTCGAGATGTTCGTCGGCGTCGGCGCGTCCCGCGTCCGCGACATGTTCGAACAGGCCAAACAGAACAGTCCGTGCATCATCTTCGTCGACGAGATCGACGCGGTCGGCCGTCAGCGTGGCGCCGGCATGGGCGGCGGACACGACGAACGCGAGCAGACGCTCAACCAGCTGCTGGTCGAGATGGACGGCTTCGGCGAGCGTGCAGGAGTCATCCTCATCGCCGCGACCAACCGGCCCGACATCCTCGACCCGGCCCTGCTGCGGCCAGGTCGCTTCGACCGGCAGATCCCCGTCTCCAACCCCGACATCGCAGGCCGTCGCGCGGTGCTGCGGGTGCATTCACAGGGCAAGCCGATCGCCGATGACGCCGACCTCGACGGGCTGGCCAAGCGCACTGTCGGGATGTCGGGCGCCGATCTGGCCAACGTCATCAACGAGGCCGCGCTGCTGACCGCCCGCGAAAACGGGACCATCATCACCGGCGCCGCGCTCGAGGAGGCCGTCGACCGCGTCGTCGGCGGGCCTCGTCGCAAGGGCCGGATCATCAGCGAGCACGAGAAGAAGATCACCGCCTATCACGAGGGTGGTCACACTCTCGCGGCCTGGGCGATGCCCGACATCGAGCCGATCTACAAGGTGACGATCCTGGCCCGCGGACGCACCGGCGGCCACGCCGTCGCGGTCCCAGAGGACGACAAGGGTCTGATGACCCGCTCGGAGATGATCGCCCGGCTGGTGTTCGCGATGGGCGGACGCGCCGCCGAGGAACTGGTGTTCCGCGAGCCGACGACGGGTGCGGTCTCCGATATCGAGCAGGCCACCAAGATCGCCCGCGCGATGGTCACCGAATACGGCATGAGCTCCAAGCTCGGCGCCGTCCGGTACGGCACGGAACACGGCGACCCGTTCCTCGGCCGAACGATGGGAACGCAGGCCGACTACAGCCACGAGGTCGCGCAGATCATCGACGACGAGGTGCGCAAGCTCATCGAGGCCGCGCACACCGAGGCGTGGGAGGTGCTCACCGAGTACCGCGACGTGCTCGACACATTGGCGGGTGAGCTACTCGAGAAGGAGACGCTGCACCGCGTCGAACTCGAGGCGATCTTCTCCGATGTGAAGAAGCGGCCGCGGCTGACGATGTTCGACGACTTCGGCGGTCGCATCCCGTCCGACAAGCCGCCGATCAAGACGCCCGGCGAGCTGGCGATCGAGCGGGGCGAAGAGTGGCCCAAACCGGTGCCCGAGCCCGCATTCAAGGCGGCGATCGCACAGGCGAGCAAGGCCGCCGCGGCAGAGACGTCGGGACCGAACGGCTCAAATGGTTCGGCTACCAACGGAACTCCGCCTCCTGGGCCGACGCAGCCCGACTACGGCGCACCGGCGGGCTGGCATGCGCCGGGCTGGCCGCCGCAGAACGCGCAAGGCCCGTATCAGCCGCAGGGCTGGTATCCGCCGCCGCCTCCACCGCCGACCGGCTGGCGGCCGCCCCATGTCGGCGCCGGAGCGCCTCCGCAGCCCCATGTCGGCGCCGGAGCGCCTCCGGCGCACTACCCGCCGTATCAGCCATACCCCTACCCGGGCCCGCAGCAGCCGCCGCACGGCGGACAGGGTGGTGCGCCCTCGCCCAACAACGAGGACGCCGGCCAGGAGTCCCACCGCCCCAACCCGCCATCACACGGCTGATACTCAACGGAGGGCTTCGATGACGCGGCCGCACAACAACTCTTCGACGACCTTCTCCACCCGAGAGTTCGACCAACCGCGCGCTGAGGCGGCGATAAGGGAACTGCTCATCGCGGTCGGGGAGGACCCCGATCGGCACGGTCTGGAGGAGACACCGGCCAGGGTCGCGCGCGCCTACAAGGAGATGTTCGCCGGGCTCTACACCGATCCGGATACGGTGCTGAACACCACATTCGACGAGCAGCACGACGAAATGGTGTTGGTCAAGCAGATCCCGATGTACTCCACCTGCGAGCACCATCTGGTGGCGTTCCACGGGGTGGCCCACGTCGGGTACATCCCCGGTCAGGACGGCAGGGTCACCGGGCTGTCGAAGATCGCCCGGTTGGTCGACCTTTACGCCAAGAGGCCGCAGGTGCAGGAACGGCTCACTGCGCATATCGCGGATGCGTTGATGCGCAAGCTGGATCCTCGCGGTGCGATCGTGGTAATCGAGGCCGAGCACCTGTGCATGTCGATGCGTGGAGTTCGAAAGCCCGGCGCCACCACCACCACCTCCGCTGTGCGCGGGCAGTTCAAGGTCGACGCGGCATCGCGGTCCGAGGCGCTGGATCTGATCCTGCGGAAGTGAGCCGGCAGAGCATGATGGTCCCTTCGGGAACGTGCGTGCGGGTCATGGGAGTCGTCAACGTCACCGACGACTCCTTTTCCGACGGAGGGCTTTTCCTCGACCGTGACCGCGCCGTCGAACACGGCATGGCCCTTGCCGCCGACGGCGCCGCGATCATCGACGTCGGCGGTGAGTCGACGCGTCCGGGCGCAACCCGCGTCGATGCCCGAGTGGAGTCCGGCCGCGTGCTCCCGGTGATCAAAGAGCTTGCAGGCCTTGGTCTTACCGTCAGCATCGACACGATGCACTCAGACGTGGCGCAGGCCGCACTCGAGAACGGCGCGAAGATCGTCAACGATGTGTCGGGCGGTCGCGCTGACGCGAACATGGCGAAAGTGCTTGCCGAGGCGAAGGTGCCGTGGGTGCTGATGCACTGGCGCTCGGTAAGCGCCGAACGGCCGCACGAGGTGCCGCCGTACCGCGACGTGGTGGCAGAGGTGCGCGAAGAACTGCTCGCCGCCGTCGACGCTGCGGTACGCGCCGGGGTGGATCCGGGCAACCTGATCATCGATCCCGGATTGGGGTTCGCCAAGACCGGCGAGCACAACTGGGCGCTGCTGCGTGCGCTGCCCGATCTCGTCGACACGGGAGTCCCGGTGCTCGTCGGCGCATCGCGTAAACGCTTCCTCGGGGCCCTGCTGGCCGGCGCCGACGGTGAGCCTCGCCCGCCGGACGGCCGCGAGACCGCCACCGCGGTGATCTCCGCGCTCGCTGCGCAGCACGGCGCGTGGGGCGTCCGCGTGCACGATGTACGGGCATCGGCCGACGCATTGAAGGTCGTCAAAGCGTGGATGGATCCGGGCTGCGATGTCTGATCGAATAGAGTTGCGCGGCTTGATCGTTCGCGGCAACCACGGCGTGTTCGAGCATGAGCGCCGCGACGGGCAGGACTTCGTCATCGACATCACGGTGTGGATCGACCTCGACGCGGCGGCGGCGAGCGATGATCTCGCCGACACGTTCGACTACGGCACCCTTGCCAACCGGGCCGCAGCCATCGTGGCAGGACCGCCGCGGAATCTGATCGAGGCGGTGGCAGGTGAGATCGCCGAGGACGTGATGGCCGACGAACGGGTGCACGCCGTCGAGGTGGTCGTGCACAAACCCGCCGCCCCGATTCCGCAACGGTTCGCCGACGTGGCCGTGGTGGCGCGTCGATCACGGCGCGGAGGCCGTGGGGCGCCGCCGCAATGACCTCAGTCGTGCTGTCGATCGGGTCCAACCTCGGCGACCGTCAGGCCCACCTGCAGTCAGTGGTCGACGGGCTCGGAGCGGCCCTGCGCGCCGTGTCTCCCGTCTATGAGACCGAAGCGTGGGGCGGTGTCGAGCAGGGCCCGTTCCTCAACGCCGTCCTGGTTGCCGACGACCCGCAACTGGACGCCCATGCCTGGCTGGGTCGCGCACACGACTTCGAACGCGCTGCCGAGCGGGTGCGGAAGGAGCGCTGGGGTCCGCGCACCCTCGACGTCGACCTGGTGACGTGCCACGAAGGCGACTCTGAGGTGCTTCTGACCGACAAGGATCTGACGCTTCCGCACCCTTTGGCCCACCAGCGTGCCTTCGTGCTCATCCCGTGGCTGGCCGTCGACCCGGGTGCAGTGCTGACCATCGACGGTGAGCGGCGGCCTGTCGGCGAGCTTCTTGGCCGGCTCGACGTGGCCGAGCGCGACGGGGTTCGTCTGACCGGGCTGGTGCTGACCTGATGGGCCCGACCCGCAATCGTGATCTGACTACCGCGACGGTGATCGCGGCCGTCCTCGGGTACGTCCTGGTGACGGTTCTTTACCGCTGGTTCCCGCCGATCACGGTGTGGACGGGGTTGTCGCTGCTTGCGGTGGCCATCGCGGAGGGCGGCTGGGCCTTCTATGTGCGGGCGAAGATCAACGACGGCCGGATCGGGGACGGTCCTGGCTGGCTCCATCCGCTGGCCGTTGCCCGTTCGGTGACCATCGCCAAGGCCTCGGCGTGGGTGGGCGCGCTAGTGCTGGGGTGGTGGGTCGGCGTGCTGATCTACCTTTTGCCACGGCGAGGCGCGCTGCGCGTCGCCGGAGAGGACACGGCAGGCGCGGTGGTGGCGGCGGTCAGCGCGCTTGCCCTGTTGGTCGCCGCGGTGTGGTTGCAACATTGCTGCAAGTCGCCGCAGGAGCCGCCGGAGGACGGTGAAGGCGCCGCGGATTAGCTGACGGACAATAGCGTGTCACGAATCGCCGGAGCGCACGACACGCTGAATGACCTGTGGCGGGTACAGTCGCCCCATGACCGTTCTGACCCGTGGTACGCGGCCGCGGCGCAGCGGTCGCAGGCCGGGTTGGCTGCTGTTAACGGTGTTGCTGGTCCTCGCAATCATGGCGAGTTCGGCGCTGGTGTTCACCAACCGGGTGGAGTTGCTGAAGCTGGCGGTCATCCTCGCGTTGTGGGCGGCCGTGGTGGCCGCATTCGTATCGGTCATCTATCGCAGGCAGAGCGATGTCGATTCGGCCAAGGCGCGCGATCTCAAGCTCGTCTACGACCTGCAACTGGACCGAGAGATCTCCGCCCGCCGCGAATACGAGCTCACGGTCGAGTCCGAGTTGCGCCGCGAGCTGTCCACCGAGATCCGCGCCCAGGCCGCAGACGAGATGGCCGCGTTGCGCGCCGAGCTCGCCGCTCTTCGCGCCAACCTCGAGTACCTCTTCGATGCCGACCTGAGCCACCGCCCGGCCATCGAGACCGAACAAACGCCTGCCCGCCCTGGCCGCGTCGTCAGCAGCAGGATCGACACCGACGAGGGTCCGACGCAGAGGACCGAAGAGAACCCGATCATCGACGTCTCGGCCGAACCCCATGCGCCAGAACACGAATGGTCACCGACGCCGCTGTTCGGCGGTTCGCATCGCAGGCCGTCGGAAGCCGAGCCGACTCCAGAGGAGCGGCTGGCGTGGGCCGCCGAGCAACGGGCGGCGGAGCACCGCGCCGCCGAGGAGCGCGCCGCCGCTGAGCAGCGGGCCGCAGCCGAACAGCGGGCAGCAGAACAGCGCGCCGCCGCCGAGCAGCGCCTGGCCGACCAACGCGCAGCAGAACAGCGCGCAGCCGAGCAGAGAGCGACCGAACGGCGGGCAGCCGAAGAGCGCCGCGCAGCCGAGCATCGCGTGGCCGAGGAACGACGTGCCGCTGAGCGCGCAGCATTGGAACGCGCCGCAGAGGAGCGACGTGTGGCCGAACAGCAGGCCGCCGAGGAACGCGCGGCCGAGGAGCGACGTGTGGCCGAACAGCAGGCCGCCGAAGAACGCGCGGCCGAGGAACGGCGAATCGCAGAGCAGCGCGCAGCCGAAGAAAGCGCCATCGCCGAGCAGCGTGCGGCAGCACAGCGCGCCGCAGACGAGGAAGCAGCCAGGCAGGCTGAGGAGGCTAATTGGCAGCCTGCGCCCGAGCAGGGCGAGTGGATTCCGGCCGGTATGCCTGGCAGCAACTGGTCGCCGTCGGCTGCCGAGAACGGATCCGCAGGCGAATACGTCGGTAGGCGGCGTGCACCAGAACCGGCGATGACGTCACCGCCTGCCGATCCACATCGCGGACGCCACTCTGCGCCTGCCGACGCTTCTGACCCCGGCCGACCGATACCGCCGCCCACGCTGGCGGCGCCCCCGCCGCCTGTTACGCACGAGCCCCCGCAGCCTGCCGCGACGATAGATGACAGCACCCCTCGCCACCGCAGTCTCGACGAGGACGAGAACACCGGCGGGCACTCGGTGGCTGAACTGCTTGCGCGGCTCGAACTGCGCTCGTCAGGTGGCGGTCGTCGTCGACGCCGTGAGGAGTGAGTTAGTCTCTTAGCGACCGTCCGGTACCCGCAAATGCAGGACTGGAACGCCACTGAACACCTTTGCGAGGCCCTCTGCGATGGAGCAGTCCCCTACTTCGTGGGGTCCCGAAGACGGACCGATGCGCCCCGCCCGGCTCTCAGTCGGAATCATCTCCGCAGGCCGAGTGGGCACCGCGATCGGGGTCGCCCTAGAGCGGGCCGAGCACGTCGTGGCGGCGTGCAGCGCGGTATCCGACGCCTCCCGGCAGCGGGCGGAGCGCAGACTTCCCGACTCCGCCGTGCTTCCCGTGCACGAGGTCGCGGGCCGCGCGGAACTTCTGCTGCTGGCCGTTCCCGATTCCGAGCTGGCCTCCGTGGTCTCCGGCCTGGCCGCCACCCGGGCTGTTCGGCCAGGGACCATCGTCGCGCACACGTCTGGTGCGAATGGCGTAGCGGTGCTCGCCCCGCTGACCGAACAGGACTGCATCCCGTTGGCCATCCACCCGGCCATGACATTCACCGGAGCCGACGAGGACATCGCGCGGCTACCCGACACCTGCTTCGGGATCACCGCGGCCGACGACGTCGGCTACGCGATCGCGCAGTCGCTGGTGCTCGAGATCGGCGGCGAACCGTTCCGCGTGCGTGAGGACGCCCGCATGCTCTACCACGCGGCTCTCGCGCATGCGAGCAATCACGTGGTGACCGTGGTGCTCGACGCCGTCGAGGCGCTGCGCTCCGCACTGTGGGGGCAGGAGCTGCTTGGCCAGGAACTGGTCGGAAACGACCCGGGCGGCATCGCCGAACGTGTGGTGGGTCCGTTGGCGCGGGCATCGCTTGAGAACGCGCTGCAGCGAGGTCAGGCGGCGCTGACGGGACCGGTGGCCCGTGGCGACGCTGCGGCGATCGCCGACCACCTGCGAGCGCTGGCCGAAGTGGATCAGCAACTGGCGCAGGCGTATCGGGCGAACTCATTGCGTACCGCGCAGCGCGCGCACGCACCTGCCGAGGTCTTCGACGTGCTAGAGGAAGCGGGCTAGTGGTGACCGTTCGCAAGCCGCCGAAGTTCAGCAAGGGGGAGTTGAACGTCTACAGCTCACCCGGCGACGTATCCGAGGTGACACGCGCGCTTCGGCAGACCGGACGGCGGGTGATGCTGGTGCCAACGATGGGCGCCCTGCACGACGGGCACCTGACGCTGGTGCGGCACGCCAAGCGCGTGCAGGGTGCAGCCGTCGTGGTGTCGATATTCGTCAACCCACTGCAGTTCGGCGCGAACGAGGATCTCGACAAGTACCCGCAGACCCTCGACGACGACCTGGCTGCGCTGCGCGCCGAGGGAGTGGATATCGCGTTCACCCCGACGGCGGCGCAGATGTACCCGGACGGACCGCGTACTTCGGTGCATCCCGGCCGGTTGGGTGCGGAGCTGGAAGGTGCTTCGCGGGCAACACATTTCGCGGGCGTTCTGACGGTGGTGCTCAAGCTGCTCCAGATCGTGCGGCCGGATCGGGCGTTCTTCGGGGAGAAGGACTACCAGCAGCTGGTGGTGATCCGGCAGATGGTCGCCGACCTCAATGTCGACACCTCGATCGTCGGCGTGCCGATCGTGCGCGAAGCCGACGGGCTGGCGATGTCGTCGCGCAACCGGTACCTCAGCGACGTCGAACGCGAACAGGCAGGTGCGCTCTCGGCCGCGCTGTTGGCCGGAATGTACGCGGCGTCGGGTGGCGTGCCCGCGGCCCTGGACGCCGCGCGCGCGGTGCTCGACGAGGTGCCCGCATTCGACGTGGACTACCTGGTAGTTCGCGACCTCGAGCTCGGGCCCGCCCCGTCGGCGGGTGCGGCCCGCATGTTGGTGGCCGCGCGTCTTGGTGGCACCCGACTGCTCGACAACATCGCGATTGACATCGGTGCGACCGTCGGCGCCGACGGGATCATGTCCGTCGGATCGAACGACAGCCACGAATTGCCCTGGAGGAACTGAGGTGAACTCGTGCTGTTAGCAATCGACGTCAGAAACACCCACACCGTGGTCGGCCTGATCTCGGGATCAGGCGACCACGCCAAGGTGGCCCAGCACTGGCGGATCCGGACCGAGCCGGAAGTGACCGCCGACGAACTGGCGTTGACCATCGACGGCCTCATCGGCGACGACTCCGAACAGCTGACCGGAGCGGCCGGACTTGCGACGGTCCCGTCCGTCCTGCACGAGCTGCGCGTGATGCTGAGCCAGTACTGGCCGAATGTCCCGCACGTGCTGATCGAACCTGGCGTGCGCACCGGCATCCCGCTGCTGGTCGACAATCCCAAAGAGGTCGGCGCTGACCGCATCGTGAATTGCCTTGCGGCATATCATAAGTACGGGACAGCGGCGATCGTGGTCGACTTCGGATCGTCGATCTGCGTCGACATCGTCTCGGCCAAGGGCGAATTCCTCGGCGGAGCCATCGCGCCGGGTGTCGAGGTTTCCTCGGATGCTGCGGCTTCGCGGTCGGCTGCGTTGCGCCGCGTCGAGCTGGCCCGGCCCAGGTCGGTGGTCGGCAAGAACACCGTGGAGTGCATGCAGGCGGGCGCGGTATTCGGTTTCGCGGGCATGGTCGACGGGTTGGTCACCCGCATCCGCGACGACGTCGACGGGTTCGGCGGCGACGACATCACCGTGGTGGCGACCGGCCATATCGGCCCGCTACTGCTACCCGATATGCACACGGTCGAGCATTACGACCAACACCTGACGCTCGACGGGCTGCGGCTGGTGTACGAGCGCAACCGCGACAGCCAGCGCGGCAGGCTCAGACAGGCCCGCTAGAAGAACGTTCGGATCAGGTCGACAACGCGGTCGTCGGCGTCCAGCATCGGGATCATCTGCCACTTGTCGAAGGTGGTGCACGGATGCGAGATGCCGAACCGCAGCCAGCTGCCCACCTCGACGGCTGACTGCCCGTCGGGACCCAGCTTCAGGTACGCGTGCTGATCGTTGAGCTTGGTCACCGCTCCGTCGAGGCCGAGCGTCACCGGCATGCCCTGATCGAACGAGACGTCGCGACGACCCATCGTCAGCAGCGCAAGATCCGGCTCGGGCCGGGACATCACCTGCGCCCACACCTCGAACGCAGGCCGTAGCCCGTCGCGAAGCGGCGACGTCGTCGCATACAGACCGTGGTCGTGGGTGAGATAGCAGCCGCTGCGGACGATGGTGCGGACGGTGCGTCCCGCCACCGACCCGATGGCCAGCTCATCGGCGACGGCGTCGAAATAGGTGCTGCCGCCCGCCGTGGCGATGACGGTGTCCGTCTCGAACAGGTCGGCCAGTCGCTCGGTGGCCGAACGCAACTGCGCCAGATAAGCGGTGACACGGGCGAGCCCGTCGGGCGTGATGTCGTGACCGAGAGCTGCCTCGTAACCGGCCACACCGACCAGCCTCAGCGCCGGACTGCCGACTACGGCCCGCACGACCGCGTCGACGGCAGCCGCGTCACGGCATCCGGTCCGACCACCGGCAAGGCCGATCTCGACGCATACATCGACAGGCCGAGTCGAGCCATCCAGGTGAGATTCCATCTGCTCGACGCCTGCGACCGAGTCCACCCAGCAGACCAACGTGAAGTCGGGATCGGCAGTCGACTCGGCGGCGATCCAGCGCAGGGCCGAGGAGTCCACCACCTCGTTGGCGACTATGAAATCGCGCACACCGAACGCGCGGTAGGCGCGGGCCTGGCTGACGGTGGCGACGGTGACCGCACAGGCGCCCGACGCGAACTGACGGGCCAACAACTGCGGGGCCATATGGGTTTTGCCGTGGGGTGCGAGTTCGACCCCTCTGTCGCGGCACCAGCCGGCCATCGTCTCAGCGTTGTGCGAAAGCGCCTCGTCGCGCAGGACGCAGACCGGGCCGAGCACGCCTGCGTCGCGCAGTCTCGGGGCGGAGGCGCACACCTGGGCGGGGGTGTGACCCCACCAGGAGGTCGGCAGCGCCTTGAATCGCCAGTCCAGCGGCTCGTCCGACAGCGCCGCCACCGCGGCTGCGTCGATCGCTTCCGTCATCCGTTCATTTAAGCTGGCACGTCGTGACGTCACCTGAGCAGCCCGATACCTCCGGAGCCGCACCGCCGGCGACATCCGAGACCGAAGCCGACATCCCCGAGCAGTTCCGGATTCGTCAGGCCAAGCGCGAGCGGCTACTCGCCGAGGGCCGCGAGCCGTATCCGGTCGAGGTGGGGCGCACCCACACCCTCGCCGAGATCCGCGCCGCCTACCCCGACCTGCCCGTCGACACCGAGACCGGCGACGTCGTCGGCGTCGCGGGGCGCGTGGTGTTCGCGCGTAATTCGGGCAAGCTCTGTTTCGCCACCCTTCAGGAAGGTGACGGCACCCAACTGCAGGCGATGATCAGCCTGGCCAAGGTGGGACAAGACTCACTCGACCGATGGAAGTCAGATGTCGATCTGGGCGACATCGTGTTCGTTCGCGGCGAGGTGATCAGTTCTCGGCGTGGGGAACTATCTGTGCTTGCCGAATCGTGGCAAATAATCTCCAAGGCCCTGCGGCCCCTGCCGGTGGCCCATAAGGAGATGAGCGAAGAGTCGCGTGTTCGGCAGCGTTATGTCGATTTGATCGTCCGACCGGAGGCCAGGGCCATCGCCAGGCAGCGGGTCGCCGTCGTGCGGGCGGTGCGCTCCGCGCTGGAGCGACGCGGCTTCCTCGAGGTCGAGACGCCGATGCTGCAAACGCTTGCAGGTGGCGCGGCTGCGCGCCCGTTCGTCACGCATTCCAATGCGCTCGACGCCGACCTCTACCTTCGTATCGCGCCGGAACTCTTCCTGAAGCGATGCGTGGTAGGTGGATTGGAGAAGGTTTTCGAGCTGAATCGGGTGTTCAGAAACGAAGGCGCGGATTCCACGCATTCGCCCGAATTCGCGATGCTCGAGACATATGAGGCCTACGGGACGTATGACGATTCCGCGAGGATGACCCGCGAGGTTATTCAAGAAGTTGCCGATGAGGCGATTGGCACCAGAGCAGTGCCATTGCCTGATGGCAGTACCTACGACCTCGACGGCGAATGGGCATCGATTCAAATGTATCCGTCGTTGTCTGAAGGACTCGGTGAAGAAGTCACCCCGGAGACGCCGGTGGCCCGGCTAATGGAGTTCGCTGACCGGCTACGTGTCGAGATTCCGAAGGACCGCGGTTACGGCCACGGCAAGCTGGTCGAGGAGCTGTGGGAGCACACTGTCGGCGACAAGCTCTGGGCACCCGTATTCGTCCGGGACTTTCCTGTCGAGACCGCGCCGCTTACCCGTGCTCACCGCAGCATTCCCGGTGTCACCGAGAAGTGGGATCTGTATATCCGCGGAATCGAACTGGCTACCGGGTATTCCGAACTCGTCGATCCGGTTATTCAGCGGGAAAGGTTTGCCGCCCAGGCCCGTGCAGCGGCCGCGGGCGATGACGAGGCAATGGTGCTCGACGAGGATTTCCTCGCCGCTCTCGAGTATGGGATGCCGCCGACGACTGGTACCGGAATGGGCGTCGACAGGCTGTTGATGGCGCTGACCGGTCTGTCAATTCGAGAGACGGTTTTGTTTCCGATTGTTCGCCGACAGAGCAACTGATCCGCACTTTCGCGCCCCCTTGTTGAATGGCGCGGCGCCGTATGGCACATTAGGGCAAGGTTCAAACAATCAGCTGAGCACTGTGTGCTCGCCAGAAGGGTTTGTGTGGGCAAATGGCGAAAAAAGTGACCGTCACCCTCGTCGATGATTTCGACGGTGAGGGCTCTGCCGATGAAACTGTTGAATTCGGGCTCGACGGCGTGAGCTATGAGATCGACCTTTCCGCCAAGAATGCGTCGAAACTGCGTGCGGATCTGAAGCAGTGGGTCGATGCCGGTCGCCGGGTCGGCGGGCGTCGCCGGGGCCGGTCAGCAGGCACCGGACGGGGACGCGCAGCGATCGATCGCGAGCAGAGTGCTGCGATCCGGGACTGGGCAAGGCGCAACGGCCACAACGTTTCCACCCGTGGCCGGATCCCCGCAGACGTCATCGACGCTTTTCACGCTGCAAGCTGATTTGGCAACATAATTCATCGTTGCCAGAACGCAACCTCGGCGTCTCGGTCGGGATCGTGCTTTCGCTAGTGGCGAACTACTTGGTGCCTACGCCCGGGAAACGATTTCTCCGAGCCGGGCGTTGCTGATCTACGGAGCCCCACGAACTGGTTGGATGTCGCGCGATCGGGCATTCGGTCTGTTGTCGGCTGAGCGCAGGCAAGCAGGGCACCGGGGACCGCCGCCCACTACAGTGGACGGTAGGTGCGCCGCGTGGAGTGCAGCCGCGCAAGGCACCGACCTAGTTTTTTATGGAGAGCAGGTAACCACCGATGTTCGAGAGATTCACAGACCGCGCCCGCAGGGTGGTCGTCCTGGCTCAAGAAGAAGCCCGGATGCTCAACCACAACTACATCGGCACCGAGCACATCCTGTTGGGACTCATTCACGAGGGTGAAGGCGTAGCCGCCAAGTCGCTGGAGTCGCTGGGCATCTCGCTGGAAGGCGTGCGCAGCCAGGTCGAGGAGATCATCGGCCAGGGCCAGCAGGCACCGTCGGGCCACATCCCGTTCACTCCGCGCGCGAAGAAGGTTCTCGAGTTGAGCCTTCGCGAGGCGCTGCAGCTGGGCCACAACTACATCGGCACCGAGCACATTCTTCTCGGCCTGATTCGTGAGGGCGAAGGCGTTGCGGCGCAGGTCCTCGTCAAGTTGGGCGCCGAGCTGACCCGAGTGCGTCAGCAGGTCATCCAGCTGCTGTCCGGCTATCAGGGCAAGGAGACGGCCGAAGCCGGAACCGGCGGCCGCGGCGGCGAGGCGGGCAACCCGTCCACGTCGCTCGTGCTCGACCAGTTCGGTCGCAACCTGACCGCAGCTGCGATGGAAGGCAAGCTCGACCCCGTCATCGGCCGCGAGAAGGAAATCGAGCGGGTGATGCAGGTGCTGAGCAGGCGCACCAAGAACAACCCGGTGCTGATCGGCGAGCCCGGCGTCGGCAAGACCGCCGTCGTCGAGGGGCTTGCGCAGGCGATCGTGCACGGCGAGGTGCCGGAGACGCTGAAGGACAAGCAGCTCTACACGCTCGATCTCGGCTCGCTGGTCGCGGGCAGCCGCTACCGCGGTGATTTCGAGGAGCGCCTGAAGAAGGTGCTCAAGGAGATCAACACCCGAGGCGACATCATCCTGTTCATCGACGAGCTTCACACGCTTGTCGGTGCGGGTGCCGCCGAGGGCGCCATCGACGCGGCCTCGATTCTGAAGCCGAAGCTGGCCCGCGGCGAGCTGCAGACCATCGGCGCCACCACCCTCGACGAGTACCGCAAGTACATCGAGAAGGACGCTGCGCTCGAGCGCCGCTTCCAGCCGGTGCAGGTGGGTGAGCCGACAGTCGAGCACACCATCGAGATCCTCAAGGGTCTGCGTGACCGCTACGAGGCGCACCACCGCGTCTCGATCACCGACGGCGCGATGGTGGCCGCCGCGACGCTGGCCGACCGCTACATCAACGACCGGTTCCTGCCCGACAAGGCGATCGACCTGATCGACGAGGCAGGCGCGAGGATGCGCATCCGCCGGATGACCGCTCCGCCAGACCTGCGTGAGTTCGACGAGAAGATCGCCGACGCGCGCAGGGAGAAGGAGTCGGCGATCGACGCGCAGGACTTCGAGAAGGCGGCCAGCCTGCGTGATCGGGAGAAGCAACTGGTTGCGCAGCGCGCCGAGCGGGAGAAGCAGTGGCGCTCAGGGGATCTCGATGTCGTCGCAGAGGTCGATGACGAGCAGATCGCCGAGGTGCTCGGCAACTGGACCGGTATCCCCGTGTTCAAGCTGACCGAGGAGGAGACCACTCGGCTGCTGCGCATGGAGGATGAGCTGCACAAGCGGATCATCGGCCAGGAGGACGCCGTCAAGGCTGTCTCCAAGGCGATCCGTCGTACCCGCGCTGGCCTGAAGGACCCCAAGCGCCCGTCCGGCTCGTTCATCTTCGCCGGCCCGTCCGGCGTGGGTAAGACCGAGCTGTCCAAGGCGCTGGCCAACTTCCTGTTCGGCGACGACGACGCGCTCATCCAGATCGACATGGGCGAGTTCCATGACCGCTTCACCGCCTCGCGGCTGTTCGGTGCCCCTCCGGGCTACGTCGGCTACGAGGAGGGCGGACAGCTCACCGAGAAGGTCAGAAGGAAGCCGTTCTCCGTTGTTCTCTTCGATGAGATCGAGAAGGCCCACCAGGAGATCTACAACAGCCTGTTGCAGGTCCTCGAGGACGGCAGGCTCACCGACGGTCAGGGCCGCACGGTCGACTTCAAGAACACCGTGCTGATCTTCACGTCCAACCTCGGCACGTCGGATATCTCGAAGGCCGTCGGGCTCGGCTTCACCCAGGGTGGTGGCGACAACAACTACGAGCGGATGAAGCAGAAGGTCAACGACGAGCTCAAGAAGCACTTCCGGCCGGAGTTCCTCAACCGCATCGACGACATCATCGTCTTCCACCAGTTGACTCGCGAAGAGATCATCCGGATGGTCGACCTGATGATCGGCCGGGTGGAGAAGCAGCTCAAGGCCAAGGACATGGCGATGGAGCTGACGGACAGCGCCAAGTCGCTTCTGGCCAAGCGCGGCTTCGACCCTGTGCTCGGTGCGCGCCCCCTTCGGCGCACCATCCAGCGCGAGATCGAGGACCAGCTCTCCGAGAAGATCCTGTTCGACGAGATCGGCCCCGGCCAACTGGTCACCGTCGACGTCGAGAACTGGGACGGCGAGAGCGCGGGCGAGGACGCCAAGTTCACGTTCGTCGGGACCAAGAAGCCGGCCAAGCCGGTCGAGGAAGCCGACCTCGCCAACGCGGGCGCCGCGGGCACACCCACGGCGGCCACCACCACCGAGTAATTAACGGCACGTACACCAAAAGCCCCCGGATGGAAAAGAATCCGGGGGCTTTTGCTATGCCAGGACCCATTTGCTGGACGCGTTGTTTAGGATGTGCGATGTAATCAGGCGGGCGTAGGAATCTGGTGAGAATCCAGAACGGTCGCGCCACTGTGACAGTCAGACCCGACGGCCGCCGACGACCTTCGGACTGGGACGCGAAATCCCGGAAAGGAACTGGCAATGACCTCTTCTGAGGCCCGTAGGACCATCGCGACACCTATCGACTTCTCCGCCACCAAGGCCGCGCTGTGGCTGTCGCTCACGGCTTTCTTCGCCCTCCTCGTCCTCTACTTCATCGGGATGGACCAGGGCGCGACCTCGGTGTTCGGCAGCAACACGATGATCCACGAGTTCGTGCACGACGCCAGGCACCTACTCGGATTCCCCTGCCACTGAACATGGAAAAGCAGATCATCTGGCGCGGCCTGCTGGCCGGCGCCCTTGCAGGCGTGCTTTCGTTCATCTTCTCGCGGATCTTCCTCGAGCCGGTGATCGATCTCGCGATCGGATACGAAGACGGCATCGGCGCTGCACACGAGGCGATGGAGACAGCCTCCGGGGTCGCCGCGCACAGCCACGGTGCGGAAGGCGGATTCGAGGGCTTCACCCGAGCCGTGCAGATGAACATCGGCATGGGACTGGGCGTGCTGGCCTTCAGCGTCGCGATCGGCGCGCTGTTCGCCGTGGTGTTCGCGGTGACCTACGGCCGCGTCGGCAACATCTCCGCGCGACTGACGTCGCTCTGCGTGGCGGGCGGGATGCTGCTCAGCCTCTTCATCGTGCCTGCGCTGAAGTACCCGCCGAGCCCGCCTGCTCTCAGCCTGGACGAGACGATCACCCAACGCACCATGCTGTACCTGTTGATGGTCGTGTTGTCAGCTGCGCTGCTCGCCGCCGCGGTGTATCTGGGCAGGCGCCTCAACGAGAAGCTCGGTAGATGGAATGCGACGATGGCCGCGGCGGCCGCCTACATCGTGGCGTCGGCGATCGTGATGCTCGTGCTGCCGACCATCGACGAGACGCCGGCACCGCTGCGCGATGACGCGGGCAACATCGTCTATGAGGGTTTCCCCGCCGATGTTCTCTACGACTTCCGGCTGTTCGCACTCGGCAACCAGGTGATCATCTACACGACGATCGGCCTGGCGTTCGGTGCGATGGCGGCGAAGCTGTTCGGTGAGAGCAGGCGGCAGGCGGAGACCATCGTTACGTGACAGAGGTCGTCCGGCTGACCCTGGTGTCGCACGCCATGACCGACGCCATGTCGGCCGGACGATTCCCCACTGACGAGCCGCTGAACTCTGTCGGCCACCGTCAGGTCGACGCGTCGATCGATCTCGGTGTCACCGACACCGCATTCTGCGGACCAGAGAAACGCGCCAGACAGACCGCGGAACTCCTTGGGCTGCAGGTCAGTATCGACCAACGGCTGGCCGATCTGGACTGCGGTCGATGGCGCGGCGACGTGCTCGGTGGCGTACGCCCCGCCGACCTCGCCATCTGGCTGACCGACCCGACCAGGGCGCCGCACGGCGGCGAATCGGTCGTCGCACTTGTCGACCGGGTGCGCGACTGGATGGAAACCCTGACCACCCGACGCAGCAGATTGGTCGCGGTCACCCACCCCGCGGTCATCCGCGCGGCGATCCTGGTGGCGCTCGATGCGCCCGCGAAGTCGTTCTGGCGCATGGACATCGCCCCGGTGAGCCGGACGGTGATGCACTTCCGCGGTCACGCGTGGAATCTGCGCTCGACGGGGTGATCAGCGCGCGGGCAGCAGGTCGAACGTCTGGTGAGCGATCGACAACAGCCACGCGGCGGCGGTCTGGCTGCGGAACTTGGGCCAGTTCAACTGGAAGCTGACCACATACGGCTGCCCGGTGCGATCGACGGCGTACCAGCTGAACGTCAGGTCGCCGGGCAGGTTGCCACCCTTGGCGCCGATGTACGGCCACGTCGCGCGATCGATGTCGATACCGGGGATGGCGGACAGAATCTGCTTCACCGGTGCGGCCGCCCCGACCGCTGATGCCTGTAGCGCAGCGTGCACCCGGCAGATGTCGTCCGCAGAGCCGTACCATTCCGCGCCGATGTCGGACGCGGGTGTGTGGGTGCGTTGCGGATCCGGGTCGTAGGGCCGGGAATCGGTCTCGCGGAACAACTGTGCGCGGCCCGCGGACGTCGACGAGACCTCCTGCCACCTGTCGCGCAGATTCGGTATGCCCCAACCGATCGAGAACATCTCGTGTGTCGTCGGGAACGGGGTCATGCTCGAGGGATCGTGGTGTCCCGCGGTGACCAGTGCACGCTCGACGGCCTGATGTCCCACCCGGTTGATGAGTAGATCGGTGGCCATGTTGTCGCTGGCCGAGATCATCTGCTGGGCCGCGGTCCGTACCGAGACAGTGGTGCCGTTGGGCACTTGGTCGAGCCCGGCGGCGCCGACGAGCTTGCCTTCCTTGGTCACCGTCAACGGATCGTCCCAGCTGACGGTGCCGGCCTTCACAGCATCTGAAACAGCAAGCAACACATACAGTTTGAAGATCGACGCCAGTGGCAGCGAAAGGTCGGTGTTGGTTCCGGCGACCTTGGTGCACTTACCCTTGTCGACCTTCGACACCTGATAGGAGTACTTGGCGCCGGTCTTGCTGATCTCGGCGTCGATGTCCTTCCACGATTTGATCACCGGCGGCACCAGCGATACGTCGAACCGGTCGACCAGCCCCGCGGCGTCGGTTCGGAGCTCGATCGTCTGCGGGAGTGCATACGAGGTCAGGGTGTGCAGCGTGGCATGCCCGGCGCCGATATCGAGATCGGTCAGCGTGAACGGACGGTCCCACCAGATCTTGTCCATCGTGGTGCCGACGTCGTCCATGATCCTCGGCGCGGCCAGCGTGCGGATTCCGTTGGGTCCGATCGGCCAATCGGAATTGAGCATGTCCATGATCTGCTTGGCCCGCAGACCCTGTGGTGTGTTGGTGTCGATGTGAATGTTCTGCGCGGCTCCCGCGGGTCCGGCTGGTCCCGCGTCCGCACAACCGCAAGCCAGGGCGACGACAAGAGTGACGGCGACCGTCATCGAGGTCAGCCAGCGACGCGCCCTGCCCGCGTCAGGCGTTGGCGTCGGTCCCCGCAACGTTCAGCACAACCTCGAACTCGAGCAGGGACGCGCCCGTGGCGACGGGATTGGCGCGCTGACCCGCGTGCGCTTCAACGGCGGGTCCGCTTGCCCACGCCTGAAACGCCTCCTCGGACTCCCACTGCGTCACGACGAAGTAGCGATCTTCGCCTTTGACCGGCCTGAGCAGCTGAAAGCCAAGGAAGCCAGGTTGGTTGTCGACGGCGTGTGCACGGTTCGCGAACCGCTTCTCCAACTCAGGACCGGCGTCTGGCGGAACCTCGATTGCGTTGATCTTCACCACGGGCATGCGGGCAAGGCTACCGCCTGCGAATTACCGTCCTACGCCCATAGGGTTCTGTGCATGACCGCGGACGGCACAAGAACCGATGTGGGCCGCTTGGACGAATTCTTCGAACTGTCGGCGCGCGGGTCGTCGCTGACCTCGGAGATACGGGGCGGCGTCGTCACGTTCATCGCGATGGCCTACATAGTCGTGCTGAACCCGATCATCTTGTCGGACACACAGGACGTGGACGGCAACAGTCTCGACTTCGCGCAGGTCTCCGCCGCGACATCGCTTGCGGCAGGGGCCATGACGATCCTGTTCGGCCTCATCGCGCGTCTTCCGTTCGCATTCGCGGCAGGGCTTGGCATCAACTCGTTTCTCGCGACCACCGTTGTCGGCTCGCTCACCTGGCCCGAGGCGATGGGACTGGTGGTCATCAACGGCATCATCATCGTTTTGCTTGCGGCCACCGGCCTGCGCACGATGATCTTCGATGCCGTGCCGATGCAGCTCAAGCTCGCGATCACGGCGGGAATCGGCGCCTTCATCTTGTTCATCGGCCTTGTCGACGCCGGCTTCATCGGCTCGACCGGGGTGCCTTCGCCGCCGGTCGGTCTCGGGGCAGGTGGCAGCGGCTCGATCAGCACCGTGCCGACGCTGGTATTCGTGTTCACACTGCTGGTCACATGCGTCCTGATCGTCCGGCGGGTGCGCGGCGCGATCTTCGTGGGGCTGCTGACGGGCACCGTCGTGGCGGTCGTCATCGAGGCCGTCTGGCATCTCGGGTCTGCAGTCGAGCGCCCCGGCGGTTGGAGCCTTTCTGTGCCGGCGTTGTCCGGATCGCCCTTCGCTCTGCCTGACCTGTCGCTCGTCGGTGCATTCAGTCTGGACAGCTTCGGGCGGATCGGGGCGCTGGCCGCGGTGATGCTGATCTTCACCCTGGTGTTCGCGAACTTCTTCGACGCGATGGGCACCTTCACCGGGCTCTCGCGTGAGGTCGACGTCGCCGACGAACGCGGCACGTTCCCGCGGTTGCGCTCTGCGCTTGTGGTCGAGGGTGCGGGCGCCGTTGTCGGCGGCGCAACGTCGTCGTCGTCCAACACCGTCTTTCTGGAATCCGCGGCAGGCATCCAGGAGGGCGCCCGCACCGGGCTGGCGAACATCGTCACGGGGCTGTTGTTCTTCGCGGCGATGTTCGTGACGCCGCTGGCGTCGATCGTCCCGACGGAGGTCGCCGCGGCGGCACTGGTCGTCGTCGGCGTGATGATGTTCTCGCACCTCCGCGACGTCGACCTCTCGGAGTTCTCGGTAGCCGTCCCGGTGGTGTTGACGGTCGCTGTCATGCCACTGTCCTTCTCGATCGCCAACGGAATCGGAATCGGTTTCATCGCATGGGTGGTCGTGCGCTCTGCCGCGGGAAAGGTCCGCGAGATCAGCCCGCTGCTCTGGATCACCGCCGTCGGCTTCCTGGTCTACTTCGGGCGCGACTGGATCGAATCACTGATCGGCATGTGACTCCATGGGCGACGAGCTCCTGACGCATCGCGGCGGCGACGGCGAGCCGATCGTGCTCGTGCACGGGCTGATGGGCCGGGGCTCGACATGGTCGCGCCAGCTGCCTTGGCTGACCCAGCGCGGGCAGGTGTATACCTATGACGCCCCGTGGCACCGGGGCCGCGACGTCGCCGACCCGTATCCGATCAGCACCGAGCGGTTCGTCGACGACCTCGGCGACGCGGTGGCGGCGCTCGGCAGGCCCGCGACCCTGGTCGGCCACTCGATGGGCGGCCTGCACTCCTGGTGCCTTGCCGCGGCAAGGCCTGACCTTGTCTCCGCACTCGTCGTCGAGGACATGGCGCCCGACTTCGTAGGCCGTACCACCGGCCCGTGGGAGCCGTGGTTACACGCCCTGCCGGTCGAATTCGCCTCCGCCGAAGAGGTTTACGACGAATTCGGGCCAGTGGCCGGGCAGTACTTTCTCGAGGCGTTCGACCGCACGGAGACCGGATGGCGGTTGCACGGGCACACCAAGATCTGGATCGACATCGCCGCGCAATGGGGGACCCGCGACTATTGGGCCCAATGGCGCGACGTTGCCGTGCCGACACTTCTCATCGAGGCAGGCAACTCCGTGACGCCGTCGGGACAGATGCGCGAAATGAACGAGACCGGCACCTGGACAACGTATTTGCACGTGCCCGGTGCCGGTCATCTGGTCCACGATGATGCGCCGCGGGTCTATCGCGACGCGGTGGAGTCGTTCCTATCGACGCTCGCCGGTCGCGCCTGAAGCGGGCCAGACCGGGTGCTTCTCGAAGCGCGTGCGGATGGCGTCGACGTCGTGTGCGACACGGAACCCGTCGCGGTCGTCCTCGAAGAGCCTGCCCACCATCGGGGCCGACCACCGGAACTGGCTGAACCGGATTCGAAGCGAATCTGAGCGGTGCGCTGCCCAGCTCAGCGCCGCGGCCACGGCGAACGGGGCGATCAGGATCAGGAAGGTCAGTGCTGTACTCATGGCAGTAATGCTCCGCCAGTAAATATCCCGCCAACAGTGGCAGGAGTGACAGCGTGCGATAAGATACTGCCATGGCAATTGAAAAGGTGTCGGCGCTGGTACTGGACCGATTGGCCGTCTTCGAGTTCGGCGTGATCTGCGAGGTCTTCGGGATCGACCGCTCCGCCGACGGCGTGCCCAACTTCGATTTCAAGGTCTGCGGGCCGGAGCCCGGTAAGCCCGTCCGGACGTCGGTCGGTGCCTCACTCACGCCGGATCACGGATTCGACGGGCTCATCGGTGCGGACCTCGTCGCGATCCCGGCGATCGCCGGAACCGAGTATCTGCCCGAGGCGCTTGAGGCGGTCAGGGCCGCCTCGGATGCGGGCGCGATCATCCTGACCGTGTGCTCCGGCGCCTTCGTCGCGGGCGAGGCGGGGCTACTCGACGGACGGCCGTGCACCACGCACTGGATGCACGCCGATGAGCTGGCCCGTCGCTTCCCGACCGCGAAAGTCGACCGCAACGTGCTGTTCGTCGACGACGGCAACCTGATCACCAGCGCGGGCACCGCGGCGGGCATCGACGCCTGCCTGCATCTCGTCCGTCGTGAGCTCGGTAGCGAGGTCACCAACAAGATTGCGCGCCGGATGGTGGTTCCGCCCCAACGCGACGGCGGTCAGCGGCAGTACATCGACCAACCCATCCCCGTTCGATGTTCGGAACGCTTTGCGCCGCATCTAGATTGGATTCTGGGCAATCTCGACAAACCCCACACCGTCGGGACGTTGGCGCGGCGCGCGAACATGTCGGCGCGCACCTTCGCGCGGCGCTTCGTCGACGAGACCGGTACCACGCCGATGCAGTGGATCACCGACCAGCGTGTGCTCTACGCGAGGCGGATGCTCGAAGAGAGCGATATGGACATCGATCAGGTCGCCGATCGTTCCGGCTTCGGCACCGCGACACTGTTACGCCACCACTTCCGCCGGATCATCGGTGTGACGCCGTCGGACTACCGGCGCAGTTTCGCCTGCAGCATGGATTCGGACTGCGGTCAGGCCGTGCAGACCGCCTAGCCGGATCAGTCGGAGGATACCGCGTACACCCGCCACCGCCCTGGCACGCCCTTCAGATCGTGTTCGCCTCGTTCGGTGAACGTGCGTCGTGAGCCCGTGACGATCTCGCGGACCGTCGATGACACCAGTACCTCGCTGGGTCCCGCGAGCGCGCCGACGCGTGCGCCGATGTGCACAGCCATACCTGCTATGTCGGCACCACGCACCTCGACCTCGCCGGCGTGAATGCCCGCCCGTACCTCGATGCCGAGCGGCCGCACGGCGTCGAGAATCGCTTCGGCGCAAGCGATCGCAACGCTCGGGCTGGTGAACGTCGCGACGAATCCGTCGCCCGCGGTGTTCACCTCCCGGCCGGAGAAGCGCTGGAGCTGGCTTCGGATGATGCGGTCGTGGTTGTCGAGCAGGTCGTGCCACCGCAGGTCGCCCAGCTCGGCTGCGCGCTGGGTCGAACCGACGATATCGGTGAAAACGATTGTGGTGAGCACACGTTCGGCATCGGATCCGCCGCGGGCGCCGGTGACGAACTCCTCGATCTCGTCGAGGATCGCCGCGGCATCGCCCGTCCAGTGCAGCGTGTCGGTGCCGGAGAGCTCGACATAGCGTGACCCCGCGATGTGCTCGGCGAGATAGCGGCCGTGTTCGACGGGGATCATCACAGCGTCTTTGCGATGCAATATCAGCGTCGGCACGGAGATTCGCTCCAGCGTGTGGCGCACATCGGCAGACGCCAGCATCTCGACCGTTGCGCGGGCTTCACTCGGTGACTGCGAGCGGTTTCCGGCCAGATCCCACCAACGACGGAAAGTGTCGTCGTCGACGACGCTCGGCGCGATTGACCGAAGAACGTCGAAGCCCTGTTCGACAGCGTCGGGATCCAGTGCGACCGTCCTCCACGGGTCGCCTGCTCCTTCGTCGGCGCCGATGGGATAGTCAGGGGCGCGCAGCACGCGGGCGGACCCGTTGACGATGGCCAGGCTGCGGACCCGTTCGGGGTATCTGTCCGTCAATGTCAGCGCGGTCATGGCAGACCAGCCCGAGCAGAAGACGGCTGCCTGCTCCGATCCTGCCGCGTCCATCACCGCGATGGCATCATCGGCCCACTCCTGCGGTCCGATCGTGGTGCTCGACCGCGGACGCGAAGATGCGCCCATGCCGCGATGGTCGAAGCGGATCACCCGGGCAATGGACGCAAGTCGACGGTGAAACCGGTACAGCGCCGGTTCGGAGTCGATCGTGTCGAAGGCGACGAAGGCGCCCGGCAACACCACCAGATCGACGGAACCCTCTCCGAATGCCTGGTACGCGATGTCCAGATCGCCACACTTGGCGTAGCGGGTCCGCGGAGCGTTCGCCACAGCCCCAGGCTACGTGGAACAATCGGCGCGTGGCGGGCAATTCTGCTGCGGCCTATGCTCGTTCGGCCGTTGAGCCGGTTCGGGACGACCCGGCTGCGCGGTTCGAGCTGATGCGAAGACTGTACGAGGTCCCGCGCCACGTCGACCGCGGGTACCTGCCGTATCGGCGCGCGGCGACAGCTTTCATGAACTGGCAGATCCGGCGAGGGCTTCTGAACCCTCCTGGTGATGCCGGCCCTGGCAGCCCGTGGTGGCGCGCGTTGAACGAGTCGTTGCTGCGCGATACTGCCGAGGCGCGGGCGATGGCATTCGGGTACGGCGGCGAACCCAGCCGGCCTGCGGTGACCGCGCACCTCGACTTCATCCACCGACCCACCGCCCGCAACTGGTACCGCGCGCACAATGCCAGCATCGCCGCCGGCTATCTGGACAACGAATCGCTGGCCGCCGAAGAAGGCCGGGTGGAGCGCTTCTTCATCAACGTCGTTCTGGTACGGGTGCTGTTCGCGCACGCGCTGGTGGCAGAACCCCGACTTGCGCTTGGCTGGCTGGCGCCGGTTGGCCGCCTTGCCGGTGATCCGCGAATCGGCATGACAGGTATCTTCCTGTCGCTGTCGCGGGTTCTCCCCGACCAGTATCCGCTGGGTGAAGACGTCGAGACCTACGTGGCGATCGAGCACGGTTTCGGTCACATGTTGGACGTCGGGATCATCGCACCGAGGTTCGACCGCCTCTACCGATGGTCGTCGGAAGTCCTTGCGCTGCCCGGTCTCGAACGGTTGGTGGACGGAAGTACTCCGACCTATGCATGGGATTCCGAAGGCGACGCCGATGTCTGGGACTTCAAGCCGTCGAGTCTTGCGCGGCTTGCCCGGCGGTTCGTTCCGGTCCGTTAATCCCCTTCGCCTGCAAGGGCGAAGCGCCCGTCGCCCGTCTGCTCCACCAAGCCATCGACGAGCAGCGAATCCAGGGCGCGGTCCCGCTGAGCCGTATCGGTGACCCAGGCGACGTCCAGTTCGGCGCGGGTGACGGGAGAATCGTTGCCGCGAAGCACATCCAAGAGCCGGCCGCGCACCTGACGGTCGGTGCCCGCGTAGCGCTGAGCCCGGCGCGCCGGGCCGCTGGAGGCCGGAAAGCCGACGGATCGCCACGCGCACACGCTCAGCGGACAGATCCCGCAGCGTGGCGACCTTGCCGTACAAACCGTCGCCCCGAGCTCCATCAGAGCCACCGAAAAGCGTGGTGCCTCATCGCTGTTCGGGAGCAGCAGTTCGACGTCAGCAAGATCGCGCGGAGACGATGAAACCCCCGCATCGGCCCGGCCGTGCACCGCGCGTGCCACCACACGCCGCACATTCGTATCGACAACAGGAACGCGCTGCGAATAGGCGAAGCAGGCAATCGCACGCGCGGTATACGCGCCTATCCCCGGCAGCGACAACAACGTTTCGACGTCCGAGGGGACCACATCGCCGTGCTCGCCCGCGATCACGACCGCGCACTCGTGCAGCCGCTTCGCCCGTCGCGGGTAGCCGAGCTTCCCCCAGGCCCGCAGTACGTCCGCGGCGGAGGCGGCCGCGGTCGCCGACGGGGTGGGCCAGCGTGCGATCCAGGCCAGCCAGATCGGTTCGACCCGAGCCACAGGCGTCTGCTGCAGCATGAACTCGCTGACCAGTACCTGCCACGGCGTGACGCCCGGTCTGCGCCACGGCAGGTCGCGCTGTTCCTGCTCGTACCAAGCCAGAAGCTCGGTCGCGTCGATCACCTATGCCGCCCTCCTGCACAATGACGACCATGCCCAACACGAATCCTGTGACTGCATGGAAGGCACTCAAGGAGGGTAACGAGCGATTCGTCGCTGGAAAGCCCGAGCATCCCAGCCAGAGCATCGAGCACCGGGCGTCGCTCGCAGGGGGGCAGAAGCCGACCGCGGTGCTCTTCGGGTGCGCCGACAGCCGGGTGGCTGCCGAGATCATCTTCGACCAGGGTCTCGGCGACATGTTCGTGGTCCGAACCGCGGGCCATGTCATCGACTCGGCCGTCCTCGGCTCGATCGAGTACGCCGTCACCGTGTTGAACGTCCCGCTGGTCGTCGTTTTGGGCCACGACAGCTGCGGTGCGGTGAAGGCCACGTTGACGGCGATCGACGACGGCGCCGTCCCGGGTGGCTACGTCCGCGACGTGGTGGAACGGGTTACACCGTCGATTCTGTTGGGCCGCCGTGACGGTCTGAGCAGGGTCGATGAATTCGAGGCACGACATGTCGTCGAGACGGTGACACAGCTGCGGGCACGCTCGACGGCGATCGCCGAACGCCTCGATGCGGGCTCGCTGGCGATTGCCGGTGTCACCTATCAGCTGGCCGACGGGCGGGCTGTACTGCGCGATCACCTCGGGGACATCGGCGAAGGCTGAGGCCGACACGCCGGTCCACCTCGAACGATTGTGCGTGACCTGGCCTTACCGTGAATCTGTGTTGGATCTAGAGCCGCATGGCCCGCTTCCCACCCAGATCTACTGGCGCCGCAGAGCGCTCGCGATAGGCATTGCGGTGCTCGTCGTCGCGGTGATCGCCACTGTGGTGGTCATCGTCGTGATGAACATGTCGGGCGGCGAGGCGAAGAACGCGGATAAGCCCGGACCAACGCCCGCCGCAGCGCCCACCCCGCTTCCCGGGGAGAACCCCGAGGTCAAGTCGCCTGTCGTGCCGCCACCTGCGGCCGCACCCGCCCCTACGCCAACCCCGACCGCCGCTGTCGCGCCGCCGCCCATATTGCAGGAGGGCGACGACTGCCCTGACTCCACGTTGGCGGTCAAGGGCATCACCAGTCAGCCGGAGTACGTCGTCGGCGACCAGCCGAAGTTCACGATGGTCGTCACGAACATCGGCATGGTGGCCTGCAAGCGCGACGTCGGCGCAGCTGTGCTGGCCGCCTACGTCTACGGCCTGGACAACACCCGGCTCTGGTCGAATCTGGACTGTGCACCGTCGAACGAGACGCTGGTCAAGACCTTCAACCCCGGTGAGCAGGTGACCACCGAGGTGACCTGGACGGGGATGGGTTCCGGCCCGGGATGTCCGCTTCCACGCCAGCCGATCGGGCCGGGTACCTACAACCTGATCGTCCAACTGGGGAACCTGCGATCGGCGACCGTGCCGTTCGTTCTCGCTCAGCCCGCGCCCGAGGCGGAGGCACCGGCACCGGCAGATGGCACGCCGCACATCGAAGAGGCACCGGCAACGCCGGGCTAAGCCAGCCGGTCGGCGATCGTCGACTCGGCAAGCTGCGACAGACCCTCGCGGATGTGGCGCGCCCACATCGATCCGATGCCTTCGACATTCTGCAGGTCATTGGCGCTCGCAGCGAGCAGCCCCTGCAGCGACCCGAACGAGCGCACCAGCAGGTCGACGTGGGCGAACTGCAGGCGCGGGATTCCCGCCATCGCCCGGTAGCCACGTGAGCTCATAGCCGAATCCTGCGCCTCAGCCGTCGAGGGGTAACCGAAAACTCTTGCCAGCGTGGTGAAGTCGAGCAGCTCGGTGTCCGACAGTCCGTCGAGCTCCTCGAGCGTCGCAGTCACCTGCGAGGGGGTGGGGGGATCGGGGTTGGCGTGGTAGTCGCGCACTATCAACTCGCGGGCGGTGTCGTTGTCGCCGACCAACTCTTCGAGCTGCAGCTTGAGCTGGCGCCCGTCGGTGCCGAGTTCGACTACGTCGGCGTCGATTTCGAGGCTGATCCGGCGGACCATCTCCAGCCGCTGCACAACGGTCATCACATCGCGCAGCGTGACGAAGTCCTCGATCTCGGCGGTCGAGAGCTGCCTGCTCACCTCGTCCAGCCGCGACTTGTACCGCTCGAGCGTGTCGATGGTCTGGTTGGCCCGCGAGAGAATCGTCGCCGACTCGGGCACCACATGTCGCTCGCCCGCCACGTAGACGGTCACGATGCTCATCGAATGGCTGACCGACACAACGGGATAGCCGGTTTGAATCGCCGTCCGCTCGGCGGACCTGTGCCGGGTCCCCGACTCGTCGGTGGGAATCGAAGGGTCGGGAACGAGCTGGACGTTGGCCCGCAGGATCCTTGTGCCGTCGGTCGAGAGCACGACCGCGCCGTCCATCTTCGACAACTCACGGAGCCGGGTGGGTGCGTATGCGATGTCGAGCGAGAAGCCGCCGTCGCAGATCGACTCGACGCTGTCGTCGTACCCGAGAAGGATCAGGGCGCCGGTGCGGCCGCGCAGAATGCGCTCGAGGCCGTCCCGCAGCGCGGTGCCTGGGGCGAGCCTGCCGATCGTTTCCCGCAGGGTCGGGCGGGCCAGCTGCACCACGTTTCGGCGCCTGGTCTTCACCGTCATAGCCCCTCCTCGGAGCGACCGCCTTTCACCGCGATGTCCTTGAGCACCCGCATTGCAGCGGTGATGTTGTCGGCCGCTATCGCCCGCAAGCCTATCGGCACCGATTTCACGCCGGGTGGAACTACCGCACAAGTGAATCCGAGCCGGGCGGCCTCGGTGAGGCGTCGCTCCATCCCGGTGACCCGACGCAGGTCGCCCGCAAGACCGACCTCGCCGATCGCAATGGTCGTCGTCGGCAGCGGAAGGTCGGCATAGGCCGACGCGATCGCCATCGCGACGGCGAGGTCCGAGGACGGATCCGTGAGGCGCATACCTCCGACCGTGGACAAGTACACGTCGCACTGCGCGACCCTCAGGTGGGCCCGCTTCTCCAGCACCGCGGTGATCATCGCGGCCCGCGCCGAATCGATACCGCTGACCGCTCGGCGCGGCGACGACGTGTTCGGGCTTGCGATCAAGGCCTGGACCTCCCCGATGAGGGGCCGCTTTCCGTCCAGCGTCACCGTGACAGCTGTACCGGACACGGGTGAAGGCCTCTGATCGAGGAAGAGCCCGGACGGATCGGAGACACATTCGATCCCGTTGTCGTGCAACATGAAACAGCCGACCTCGTCGGCTGCGCCGAACCGGTTCTTGACACCGCGCACCATGCGGAGCGCGGACGACTTGTCGCCCTCGAAGTGCAGCACGACGTCGACGAGATGCTCAAGCGACCGCGGGCCAGCGATCGCGCCGTCCTTCGTCACATGGCCGACGAGGATGATCGCCACGCCTGTGGTCTTCGCCGTCATCGTCAACGCCGTTGTCACCGCGCGCACCTGGGTGACGCCGCCGGTGACGCCGTCGGCTTCGGTCGTCGACATGGTCTGCACGGAGTCGACGATCACCAGCGTCGGTTTGACCTCGTCGATATGGCCGAGCGCGGTCTGAAGATCGGATTCCGCGGCGAGGAAGACCTCGTCGTGGTTACAGCCGGTGCGCTCGGCCCGCATCCGGATCTGGCCTGCGGATTCTTCCCCGGACAGATACAGCGACCTGCGGCCGGCTTCCGCCCAGCGATGCGCGACCTCGAGCAGCAACGTCGACTTGCCGACGCCGGGATCGCCGGCCAAAAGCGTCACCGAGCCGGGAACGATGCCGCCGCCCAGCACGCGGTCGAGTTCGCTGACGCCGGTGTGATGGTGCCTCGTGGCCCCGAGATCGATGGAGCTGATGGGCACGGCGGGGGTCGTCGGAGCCACCGCCCTGCGCACCGACGAGCCGTTGACGGCGGCCAGCACAGCTACCTCGTCGACGGTGCCCCAGGTGCCGCAGTCCGAGCAGCGCCCGACCCATTTCGAGGTGACGTGGTGGCACTCAGAACAGCGGTACTGCGAACGCGCCTTGGCCACAAAGTGACGGTAGCCCCCGTCACCGACATAACCTCAGTGCTGACCGCCCGTGTCGCCGCCTTCGCCTGCCTGATCGCGGCGAGGCGACTCGCCAGCCGAAATCGGCACCGGCACGGTCGTCTGGCCCGCCTTCTCGAAGTTGAAGGTGAAGTCGTATGTCAGCCCGTTGGTGATGGGCTTGCTGATGTTGACCGTGGCCGTCGCGGCGTCGGATTTCTCCGCCTGCTCGAGAGCAGCGATCTGCCCGTCGGGTTCGCCGACGATGAGAACGTCCGACGCCGGTAGCGAGGTGTCGCCGGACAGCGACACCGTGCCGTAATCAGAGGTGATCGAGGTGAGCTTGTCGCCGGTGTCGGGTGATTCGTTGGACGCCACGAACAGCAAATCCACCTCGCTGCCCGGCTGGACGTAATCGCCCGTCTGCGGCGCCCGCAGGTGGACGTTGCGCAGCGTGATCGCGCCTGTCGTCGCCGCGGTGCCGTTGACCGCCGCCTGTTGGGTGGCGGTCTGGGCCACCTGGCCTGCGCTGCAGCCCGTCAGGCCGGCGGCGGCGGCAAGCCCGCACGCGGCCAGCGCCATGCTGACGGCAGAACTGCGGGATGTGAAGCGGCTCACCCAGAACCTCCTGCTCGGCCGACCTGTTCGACTATGCACAGTAGTAGGTGGCGGTTGTCCGCGGTAGCGGAGGTGTTCCTACTCGGCGATTCGGGTTTGCCGCGAACCATCCACAGGCACGTGGGATGGGCCGACAAGTGGTCGCTGAGGGGGCCGTGCCTTGCACGTATTCGTCACCGTGTCAACCCCTAGTCTTCACCTGCGGTGCCCCTGACCTGCACCGTTGTGCGGCACCTGTCTGGGCGCCGTGTTAGGATGGGGTATCGAAAGGGGCTCGAAACAGATGAATTTTAAGGTCGGAGACACCGTTGTCTATCCACACCACGGTGCCGCATTGATCGAGGCGATCGAAACCCGGACCATCAAAGGCGAGCCAAAAGAATATCTCGTCTTGAAGGTTGCCCAGGGAGACCTCACCGTCCGAGTCCCCGCTGAGAATGCCGAGTACGTGGGCGTGCGTGACGTGGTCGGGCAAGAGGGCCTCGACAAGGTGTTCCAGGTGCTCCGCGCCCCCCACACCGAAGAGCCGACCAACTGGTCGCGCCGATACAAGGCCAACCTCGAGAAGCTTGCCTCCGGCGATGTGAACAAGGTCGCCGAGGTCGTGCGTGATCTGTGGCGCCGTGATCAGGAGCGCGGGCTGTCCGCCGGCGAGAAGAGGATGCTGGCGAAGGCACGGCAGATCCTGGTCGGCGAGCTTGCACTCGCCGAGAACACCGATGACGCCAAGGCCGAGATCATTCTCGACGAGGTTCTGGCCGCCGCGTCCTGATCCATGAGCACGGTCGCCGTCGTCCCGGCCGCAGGGTCTGGGGAACGGTTAGCCGCAGGCGCGCCGAAGGCATTCGTCAACCTGACCGGTCGTCCGATGCTGGAGCACGCGCTGAGCGGTCTGCGTGACTCCGGCGTCGTCGACGACATCGTTGTCGCGGTGCCACCCAACCGCACCGACCAGGCGAAGCTGGTCTTCGGCGGTGACGCCATCATCGTCGCAGGCGGAGCTGACCGCACAGAGTCGGTCCGGCTTGCGTTGGCCGCGGTCGGCGACGCCGAGTTCGTCCTCGTCCACGACGCGGCGCGAGCCCTTACCCCGCCCTCGCTGATCGTGCGGGTCGTGCGGGCTCTGGAATCGGGTCATCCCGCGGTCGTGCCCGCACTGCCGGTCAGCGACACCATCAAGGCGGTCGACGCGAACGGCGTAGTACTCGGCACGCCCGAGCGCTCAGGCCTGCGGGCCGTCCAGACGCCTCAGGGCTTTCGGACCGATGTGCTGCGGCGCGCCTACGAGCGGGCTGTCGCGGGCGGCTTCACCGACGACTCATCGGTGGTCGAATCGATAGGGATACCCGTGCAGGTGGTTGAGGGCGATCCGCTGGCCTTCAAGATCACCACACCGAACGATCTGCTCCTCGCCGAGGCACTCCTGGCGCGGACCGAATGAGCACGCCGAGGGTCGGCATCGGCACCGATGTGCACCCGGTCGAGGCGGGCAGGCCCTGTTGGCTGCTCGGTCTGCTGTTCGACGGCGACGACGGCTGCGCGGGCCATTCGGACGGCGACGTGGCGGCCCATGCGCTGTGCGACGCGCTGCTGAGCGCCTCGGGGCTGGGCGACATCGGCGGGGTGTTCGGCACCGACCATCCGCGCTGGGCGGGCGTCACTGGCGCGGACATGCTGCGGCACGTGCACGGGCTGGTCCGCGCCGAGGGCTATCGGGTGGGCAATGCGGCCGTCCAGGTCATCGGAAACCGACCCAAGGTGGGGCCGAGGCGCGCCGAGGCGCAACAGGTGCTCTCCGAGCTGCTGGATGCCCCCGTTTCGGTGTCCGCGACGACCACAGACGGCCTGGGACTGACCGGACGTGGTGAAGGTTTGGCCGCCATCGCGACCGCTTTGGTGGTTGACGCGGAATAGGCCGGTAAGCTGGCCCGTCGTGACCGATCTGCGGCTGTACGACACGATGACGGGCGCTGTCCGTGAGTTCGTGCCGGTGCGCGACGGCCACGTGTCGATCTACCTGTGCGGCGCGACCGTCCAGGGCCTGCCCCACATCGGACACGTCCGCAGCGGCGTGGCGTTCGATGTGCTCCGTCGTTGGCTGATGGCCAAGGGCTACGACGTCGCGTTCATCCGCAACGTCACCGATATCGACGACAAGATCCTCAACAAGGCCGCTGATGCGGGCAGGCCGTGGTGGGAGTGGGCCGCCACCTACGAGCGCGCATTCTCGGCCGCCTACGACGCGCTGGGCGTGCTGCCACCGTCGGCTGAGCCGCGCGCGACCGGCCACATCACCGAGATGATCGAGCTGATCACTCGGTTGATCGACGACGACCACGCCTATGCCGCAGGCGGCGACGTCTACTTCGACGTGCTGAGCCTGCCCGATTACGGCAAGCTGTCCGGCCACCGGATCGACGATGTGCATCAGGGCGAGGGGGCCGCCACCGGTAAGCGCGACCACCGCGACTTCACGCTGTGGAAGGGCGAGAAACCGGGCGAACCGTCGTGGCCGACGCCGTGGGGGCGCGGCAGGCCCGGCTGGCACACCGAATGCGTCGCGATGTGCGAGGCCTACCTCGGCGCCGAATTCGACATCCACGCAGGCGGAATGGATCTGATCTTCCCGCACCACGAGAACGAGATCGCACAGGCCGAGGCGGCGGGCGACCGGTTCGCCCGGTTCTGGTTGCACAACGGCTGGGTCACCATGGGTGGCGAGAAGATGAGCAAGTCGCTGGGCAATGTGCTCGCGATACCAGCTGTGCTGCAACGGGTTCGGCCTGCCGAGCTTCGGTACTACCTTGGCAGTGCGCACTATCGGTCGATGTTGGAATTCTCCGAGACCGCCCTGCAGGACGCGGCGAAGGCGTACACCGGCATCGAGGAATTCCTGCATCGTGTCCGCACCCGGGTCGGCGCGGTCGAGGTGGGCGAGTGGACGCCCGCATACGCCGCCGCGCTCGACGACGATCTCTCCGTGCCCATCGCGCTCGCGGAGGTACACGCCGCGCGCGCAGAGGGCAACCGGGCGCTGGAAGCAGGCGACCACGAAACGGCGATGGTCCGCGCGGGTTCGATCCGCGCCATGATGGGCATCCTCGGCTGCGATCCGCTCGACGAGCGCTGGGAGTCCCGCGACGAGACGTCTGCCGCGCTCGCGGCCGTCGATGTCTTGGTGCACGCCGAGATTCAGCGTCGTCAGGATGCCCGCGAGCGCAGGGACTGGGCGGAGGCCGACGCGATAAGGGATCGGTTGAAGAAGGCCGGGGTCGACGTCACCGACACCGCCGATGGACCGCAGTGGACGCTTCTGGACGGGTACACCAAGTAATGGCAGGCAATTCTCAACGCAAAGGCGCGATCCGCAAGCCCGGCACCAAGAAGGGCCCCCAGGTGGGCTCGGGCGGGGTACGCCGCCGCGGTCTTGAGGGGCGCGGCGCAACACCGCCCGCCCACCAACGGCCCCACCATCCCGCCGCCAAGGCTGCCAAGCGAGCCGCCAAGAACCAACAACAGCGGCAGCAGAAGCGGCGCACCGACGACACCGAGGTGGTGCTCGGCCGCAACCCCGTACTGGAGTGTCTGCGCGCCGGTGTGCCCGCCACCGCGCTCTTCGTGGCGCTGGGTGCCGACAATGACGAGCGACTGACCGAATCGGTGAGGCGCGCAGCCGATGCCGGCATTTCGATTCTCGAGGTACCCCGAACCGATCTGGACCGCATGAGCTCGAACGGACTGCACCAGGGGATCGGGTTGCAGGTGCCGCCGTATGAGTACACGCATCCCGACGACCTGCTGGCGACGGCGACCAAGGACAGCACGCCCGCCCTGCTTGTCGCGCTCGACAACATCTCCGATCCTCGAAACCTCGGTGCGATCGTGCGCTCGGTCGCCGGCTTCGGCGGTCACGGCGTGCTGATCCCGCAGCGACGATCGGCGTCCGTCACCGCCGTCGCATGGCGTACGAGCGCAGGTGCCGCCGCCAGACTGCCCGTGGCCAGAGCGACGAATCTCACTCGGACGCTGAAGAGTTGGCATGATGCCGGACTTCAGGTGGTCGGGCTCGACGCCGACAGCGACATCACGCTCGACGAGTTGGACGGCACGGACCCGATCGTTGTGGTGGTCGGTTCTGAGGGCAAGGGCCTGTCGCGGCTGGTTCGGGAGAACTGCGATAGCGTGGTCTCCATCCCGATGGCCGGACCGACGGAGTCACTCAACGCCTCGGTGGCCGCCGGGGTGGTGCTGGCCGAAATCGCCCGCCAGCGAAGGGGCTAGCGCACCTTCGTCAGCTCGGTGAGCTTCGGACCGACAGCCTCGCCCCGCTTGGCCAGCCGCATCCTCTTGGCGACATACGGGGCTGCGAACGCCGCGGTCCACCGGAGGTTCGACCGGAAGTCCCGCGCCGGTGGGATCGACGACAGCGGCGAGCGTGAGGCCAGCTGATGCGAGACCGCAAGCGTGTCAAGCACTTTGGCCGCGAACCGTTCGTGACCGAGCGGTGAAAGGTGGATCCGGTCGCCATCCCAAAGGCGGGAGTCGCGAAACTCGCCGAACCGCCAGAAGTCCACCAGCGCCAGGCCGAGGTCGTCGGCGATACCGCGCAGCAGTTCGTTGTAGACGGCGGCGCGGCCGCGCAGGCGCCGGAAGAGCGGCACCGTGCCGAGATCGGCTGCAGTGAAGGCAAGCACGACCGCCCCGGACTGCTGAAGTGCCTTGAGCCCCTCGGCATACCTGGCCATCATGGCGTCGACGTCGTTGCGCAGAAGTAGCAGGTTGTTCATCCCCGCGTAAATGGTGACGAGATCCGGCTCGAGCATCAGCGCGGTGTGCAGTTGTTCGTCGAGGATTTCGTTCATCCGCCTGCCCCGGACCGCGAGGTTTGCGTAGCGCAGATCGGGATTTGTCTGCGCCAATGAATCCGCCACCCGATCTGCCCACCCGCGCAGGCCGTTGGGGCTCGACGGGTGCGGATCGCCGACGCCCTCGGTGAAAGAGTCGCCGAGCGCCACGTAGCGAGTGAAGACGCCCACGGGTCACATTTTGGGTGGAAGGCATGCCGATTCGCCAATCGCAGCACCGTCGGTCGACGACTGGTCGTCAACCGTCCCGCAGCTGTTCGCGGTGTCGTAACCATCCCGTAGGTCTAGCTACAACGGTGGGGTCCCAGATTCCCTAGAGCCCGAACAACGCGATGCCGGCCCATAGTCCGAGCACGGCGGCGACAAGGGTCAGCGGTGTGGTGATCAGTCCGATCCGGCTGAACTCGCGGAACCCCGCGGGAATGTCGCGGCGGACGACGCTGCGCCACAGCAGGTTCGCCAACGAACCCACATATGTCAGGTTGGGTCCGATGTTCACACCGAGCAGCATCGCCAGTATCGCGGCAGGCCCCGATGCGGAAACCAGCGGTAGCAACACGAGGACGGCGGGCAGATTGTTGACGACGTTCGACAGAACCGCCGCGACGGCCGCGATGCCGAGCAGTGCGAGCAGCGTGGTGCCGTTGGGCAGCACACCGCGCATCGCGGACTCGAGGCCGTGCAGCATCAGCCCGTCGACGATCACGCCGAGGCACAGCACGAACACCAGGAACGGCACATCGGCTGCCCGTGCGATGCGAGCCACCGACGTGTCCCGCCTGGCCAGTGCGCGCACACCGAGCACGACGACCCCGGCGAGCGCGGCCCACGCGGGAGAGAATCCGAGCAGCGACGTGACCGCGAACCCGGCCAATGTCAGGGCGAGGACCACCAGGACGAATACCGGAACCTGCACGGGCTCGGCCTCCGGCTCGGGTTGAGGCTTCACAGCGAGATCCCGTGCGAAAAGCCAACGCAGCAAGAGGAATTCGATGACAATCGCCGCCAACCACGAAGGCGCCATCACCGCGGTGAAGTGAACGAAGGACAGGCCTGCTGCGCTGAAGGCAAGCAGGTTGGTCAGGTTCGACACCGGCAGGAGAAGCGACGCGGTGTTGGCCAGGTGTGCGGTGGCATAAGCGTGAGGCCTTGCCGGAACCCGGAGTGTGCGGCTTGTCGCGAGGACCACGGGGGTCAGCAGCACGACGGTCGCGTCCAGGCTCAGGACCGCCGTCGTCACGGCGCCGATGACGAACACCTTCACCAGCAGCGCCGAAGCCCCGGTGGCCGATCTCGCCATCGCCGCACCGGCGGCGCGGAACAGGCCCTCGTCATCGCAGAGTTGCGCCAGCACCAGCACCGCGGCCAGGAACAACACCACCGGGAGCAGCTGCTGGACCTCGTGCACCGCCTCCCTCCATGGCACGACGCCGAATGCGATCAGCAGGCCAGCGGCGGGGACCGCGGCGACGGCCTCCGGCCAGCCCCGAGGTTTGACCATTGCAAACGCCAGCACCACGGCCAGCGCGACCAGCGCCAGCGTCAACTCCACGGGTCAGCGCGCTGCCACAGGGTCGGCAGATGCAGAGGGATCCCGTCGTCGGCGGCGAGCGCGGTGAGCACACGCATCGACACATCGAGATCGTCCGCGGCATACGGGAGGGCGCGCAGCGGCGCGGTCAGTGGCCGGAAGAAGTCGTCCCAGTGAATCAGCACCACCCGGCGCGCGCCGACCGCCCGCACCGTCTCGGTCCAGTAGTCGACGAGATAGCGCTGCGGCTGCACACCCAGTTGACCGATTCCGAGGTACACCACCTCGGCGCGGTAGTCGGCGAGCGCACCGGGTACGAAGCCCGCACTACCGATGATGAGCAGCCGGCGGCCCGACGGCCGGTGGTGTACCAGCGTCGACCATGCCTCGCCGCATTTGTACGCCGACGTTTTCACCGGTGGCGTGACGGGTGCTGTGATCGCACCGGGAAACCGGTCGGGCGGACAGTGTTCGGCCTCCACCAGCGTTACGTCGTAGGCGCCTAGCGTGACGGGCTCGCCGGACGTCGCGACCACCACACGGTCCTCGGGGAGGCCGCCGCCGATGCCGACCTGTGCCGCCGACGCCCCTCCGACGATGCGTGCCCGGGTGCGCTCGGCGACCACAGCCGAGTCCATCGCGTGGTCGAAGTGGGTGTGCACCGGCAGCACGGCTTCCAGTCGGTCGACGCCCAACCGTTCGAGGCTGCCGTCGATCCTCGCCGCCGACGGCGTGATCTGCCGCAGTCCGACGGTGAGAAGCCCGGGGCGGGAGAAGAAGCCGTCGGTCATCAGCGCCGAGGATCCGTCGTCGACGAGCAGTGTGGTGACACCGGCCCACGTCACCGTCAACGCAGCGTCGGCGGCGGCCTGTGGCGCATCGAAGTATGTCGTGTAGTCGGCCAGATCGGGTCGGCCGGGCCGCAGGCGCATCAGACGAATGCCGCCAGGTCGACGCCGTCTCCGACCAGGCGGTCGCGCACCGCGGTGGCGATCTGCACGGCCCCTGGCGAATCGCCGTGTACGCAAACGGATTCGACCGTGATCGGGATCGTCGATCCGTCGACGGCGACCACCCGCCCGGACTGAACCATCGACGCCACCCGGTCTGCGATCTCGGCGGGGTCGCTCAACACGGCGTTGCGTTCCCGCCGGGACACCAGCTGCCCGTCGGGCCGGTAGGACCGGTCGGCGAACGCCTCAGCGACGGTGCGAAGGCCGAGTCGCTCGGCTTCTGCGAAGAACACTGACCCGGCCAGGCCGAGGACCGGCAGTGTTGGGTCGACGGCGTGCACCGCTTCCGCGACGGCACGGGCCTGGTCATGGTTGTTGACGATCGTGTTGTACAGCGCGCCATGGGGTTTCACGTAGGTGACCGACGACCCGGCTACGCGTGCGAGCGCCTGTAGCGCGCCGATCTGGTAGATGACGTCGGCCGTCAGGTCAGCAGATGTGATGTCGATGAACCTTCTGCCGAACCCGGCCAGGTCCCGGTAGCCGACCTGTGCGCCGATGCGCACACCGTTCTTGGCGGCTTCTGTGCAGCTGTGGCGCAGGGTGGCTGCATCGCCCGCGTGGAATCCGCATGCGACATTGGCGCTGGTGACCAGGCCGAGCATGGCGTCGTCGTCACCGAGTTGCCATTCACCGAAGCTTTCCCCAAGGTCGGCGTTGAGGTCGACGGACGCCATGCCATCAGCGTAGTGGCAGGCTGGATGCGTGAACCGACGACGGCGTGACGACGTGTTGATCACCGCGACCGAACTGGCCGCAGCCCAGGCTGCGGGCGAGCCGGTGACGATCCTGGACGTGCGCTGGCAGCTGGCCGAACCGGACGGGCGCGACGCCTACGAACGCGGCCACATCCCCGGTGCGGTGTACGTATCGCTGGAGGACGAGCTCAGCGACCACTCGGTGCAAGGGCGCGGGCGTCACCCGTTGCCGTCGGGCCGCGCTCTGGAGGGGGCCGGGCGCCGGTGGGGTCTCCGCAACGGCGTACCGGTCGTCGTCTACGACGACTGGAACCGGGCAGGTTCGGCCCGCGCCTGGTGGGTGTTGACGGCAGCGGGCATCGAGAACGTCCGCATCCTCGACGGGGGGCTGGCGGCTTGGGCCGGCGAGCTCGAGGCAGGTGCGGTCGGACCCGAGCCGGGAGACGTCACCGTCACCCACGACGATCTGTATGCCGGTGCGCTCCCTACGCTGACGGCCGAGACGGTGATGGCCGCCGACACCCTGCTCGATGCGCGGGCGCCCGAGCGGTTCCTCGGCGAGGTCGAGCCGATCGATCCGATCGCGGGCCACATCCCCGGCGCCTGCAACGCGCCGAGTACCGGGTTTCTGGAAGGGGACGGCACGTTCCTGAAGGAGAAGGATCTCGCGCGGTTTTTCGGGGACATCGACGGCGCAGGTGCCTACTGCGGCTCCGGTGTCACCGCATCCGTCGTGGTTGCCGCTCTGGCATCTCTCGGTGTCGACGCCGCGCTGTATCCGGGATCGTGGTCCGAATGGTCTTCTGACCCAACACGTCCGGTAGCCAGGGGGAATACCTAAACAAAATCGCCGAGCAGATGCGATAGCAGCTGCGCGGGCGCGTCTTCCTGCACCAGATGGCCTGCGTCGGCTATCCAGTGCAACTTGGCGTGCGGAATTCGGTCGTGCAGAAACGTGGCATGCTCCGGAGGAAGGATGCGGTCCTCGCATCCCCAGATCATCTTCACAGGCACGGCGATCTCGGCGAGTTTGGCCTCGTACGGATCAGTGTCGATCTCTGAAAGCTGGCGGTACTGCCGGAGGTAGGCCGCCTGTCCCGCGGGGCCGCGCCAAGGAGCGAGAAACGCCTCAAGCACTCCCGGCCGCAATCCGAGGTGAGTCGCATTGCGGAAGTGACTGACCACAAGTGACTCGAAGGCGTATTCGGGGAGCTGCTCGAACACTTCCGGATGGGTCCGGATGAGCGCAAACAAGCCGCCTTCCCATCTCCCCGCGCTGACAGCGTCAACCATGGTGAGGTCGCGGTACATGGCACGTTCGAGCAGCAGGGCCCGCAAGACGATGGCGCCGCCGATGTCGTGGGCGACCACGCTGGGGTCGGCGAGTCCCCAATGATCAAGCATCTGCACGAATCTGCGCGCTTGCTTTGCGAGGGTGAGATCCTGTCCCTCTCGTTTGTCGGACTGTCCATAGCCGAGGTGGTCGAACACGAACACAGTTCGGCGCAGCGCAAGTGCCGTGGCGATGTCGCGCCATATGAAAGACGAGTAGGCCGTGCCATGAACCAGCACAATCGGATCGCCACCCGCGCCGAGTCGTGCCCAGCGGACGACTCCACCGTCGGTTTCGAATTCTTCAGGCAACTGCCAAGCCACGATGACCCCTTTCGCCGCCGCGGACGGGCAGCAACTCGCCAACCGGATACCCAACTCAGGTCGAAGCACGGATGCGGCTGCCGACCAGCCAGCAGACCAGGAAGATCGCGAACGAGATCGTCGTGACGAACACCGATACCGGAACTCCAGGGGCCAGCGACAACACGATGCCGCCGACGGCGGATAACTCGGCGAAGACGACCGAGCCGACGATCGTGGCGGCGGGGGACACGAATACCCGTGAGGCTGCGGCCGCAGGCGTGATCAACAGCGACATCACCAGCAATGCGCCGACGATCTGCACACCCTGTGCGGCCACCACACCCACCAGCGCGGCGAACACGATGCCCATCGCGCGGACCGGAACGCCACGCGCCGCGGCCACCTCGGGATCGACGGTGGAGAACAGCAGCGGTCGGTAGCAGACGGCCAGTACGACGGTCACGACGACGGTGACGACCGTCAGCAGCGCAAGCCCCGAGTAGCCGACGCCGACGATCTGTCCTGTCAACAGCGCGAAGCTCGTTCCTGTACGGCCCGGGTACAGGTGAATGAACAGCACTGCGAGGCCAAGCCCGAATGCCAGCACCACCCCGATCGCGGAGTCACGCTCGCGGGTGCGCTGTCCGAGGATGCCGAACAGTACGGCGGCCAGCGCGCTGCCAACCAGGGCGCCGAGGCCGACGTTCAGCCCTGTCAGCAATGCGAAAGCCGCTCCGGTCAGGGACAATTCGCTCGATCCGTGAACGGCGAACGACATCTGGCGCATCACGATGAAAGGCCCGATCAGCCCCGCGACCAGAGCCAGCAGCGCGGCAGCGATCAACGCCTGCTGGACGAAGTCGCGGCTGAGCAGGTCGGCGGTCACGTCGAACGCGAACAGGTGCGCGAGGACGTCTGTCAGCCGGTCATTCATGTGTGTGCCCGCTCGCGTGGCCGGAATGGTCGATGTGCTCGCCGACGACGACATAGCGGCCAGCCACCTTCACCACCTGAATGTCGGCGCGGTAGAGCTGCGAGAGCGTATCCGAGGTCATCACCTCGTCGACCGTGCCGACCCGGAACCGCCCGTCGACCAGGTACAGCACCCGATCCACATAGGGCAGAACGGGATTCACCTCGTGGGTGACGAACAGCACCGCGGTATCTGCATCCCGCCTTCGTTTGTCGATGAGCGCGGAGACCAGCCGGGCGTTGGCGGGATCGAGGTTCAGCAGCGGCTCATCGCACAGCAGCAGTACAGGATCGCTTGCGAGTGCCTGGGCGATCCGTACCCGCTGCAGCTCGCCGCCCGACATCACGCCGACGGGCACCGCAGCAAGGCGGTCCGCATTCACCTGATGTAGCGCCGTCTGCACCGCCGTTCGTCGTCTCGACCGTTCGGCGGGCCGCAGGCTCGTCACACCCCATCGGTGACCGTCGAGCCCGAGGCCGACGAGATCGCTGCCGCGCAGTGTCAGCCCCGGATCGACGGCTCGATGTTGCGGTACGTAGCCGATCAGGTCGCTGCCCTTGGTGACCGGTTGTCCCGCGACCGTGACGGTGCCCGCGGACAACCGAAGGTCGCCGAGCAATACCTTCAGCAGGGATGTCTTGCCGGTCCCGTTCGGCCCGAGCACCGCGATGAACTCGCCGGCCCGCACCGAGAGATCGAGTTCGTCCCAGAGCACCCGATCGCCGAAGGCGAGGCGGCCACCCACCAGATCGACGACGTCAGCAGCAGCCACCGAGCCACTATCGATTCGTCTGCGGCGCTTTGTCGAATTGCCGCGCGAGTTCGTCGGTGGTGTCGCGCTGCCACGTCAGATAGTCCGCGCCCTGCGGGAGGGTTTCGGTGACGGTCACGATGGGCAGCGACGCGCGCTGCGCGGCGTCCCGAATCTGCTTGGTGGCCGGGGACTCGGTCTGCGGGTTGAACAGCAGTACCGACACCTGGCGGGCGTCGATGAGATCGAGCATCGCTGCGACATCGGCGGGTGACGGGTCGTCGCCCTCCTCGACCGCGCTGGCGAAGCCCGGCGGGGTGCGGTCGGTGATCCCGGCGTTGCGCAGCAGGTAGTACGCCACCGGCTCGGTTGCGACGACCGATCCAGAAGGATGCGCCTTGCCGATCGCCCGTTGCGATTCGGCGATCGCATCGGCCTGCTTGCCGAATTCGGTTGCGTTGGCGCGATACAGATCGGCGTGTGACGGCTCGGTCTCCGACAGCCGCTTGGCGATCTCGGTCGCGACGGCCTTCGCCACGCCCACGTCGTAGAAGACGTGCTCGTTGGCAGGCCCGTCGGAGTTGCGGAGCGAATATGCGTCGACCGCATCGATTTCGGGGTCGCCCGCCAGCACATCGTCCACCCAGTGGTCATAGCCGCCGCCGTTGTAGACCACAAGGGATGCATCGGCGATCGTCGCGACATCGGCAGGGGTGGCTTCGAACGAGTGCGGGTCGGCGTTGGCGCCCGTTTCGATCGACTTGACCGACGCATGCTCCCCGGCGACCGCGCTCGCCACGCTGCCCCAGACGTCGGTGGAGGCGACGACGGAGACCGCACCGTGGTCGTGCCCGGAATGGCTGGATTGCGTGTCCGTGCAGCCGGACACGGCGAGTGTCGCCGCCGCAAGCCCGACTGCCAGCCTGATCGCCGCCTTGCCCACCGAATCCTCCTAATACAAATGAAAACCGTTTCCAATAACTCTAACGCAAGCGGTGGCGCTGCGCGAACACGGATGTCGGCTACCGTCACAACATGTCCAGAAGCCCCACGCCGAGGCGTCGGGCCACCCTGGCTTCCTTGGCCGCTGAGCTGAAGGTCTCCCGCACCACGATCTCCAATGCCTACAACCGGCCCGACCAGCTTTCGGCCGATCTCCGCGAACGGGTGCTCGCGACGGCCAAGCGGCTCGGGTACCCCGGCCCCGACCCGGTGGCCCGTTCGCTGCGCACCCGCAAGGCCGGGGCCGTCGGCCTGGTGATGACCGAACCGCTGAACTATTCGTTCAGGGACCCCGCGGCGCTGGACTTCGTCGCAGGCCTCGCGGAATCGTGCGAAGAAGTGGGCCAGGGCCTGCTACTCGTCGCGGTGGGGCCGAACCGAACCGTGACCGAAGGGTCCGCGGCCGTGCTCGCTGCGGGTGTCGACGGCTTCGTCGTGTACTCCGCGTCCGACGACGACCCGTATCTGCAGGCAGTGCTGCAGCGACACGTTCCAGTGGTCGTGGTGGATCAGCCAAAGGATGTACCTGGAACTTCGCGCGTGTGCATCGACGACAGGGCGGGCATGGCTGAGCTTGCCCGCTACGTCATCGAACTGGGGCACCGTGAGATCGGCTTGCTCACCATGAGGCTGGGCAGGGAGCGTCCGCCGGGCGACGGCAGGCCGGTGATCGCCAGCCCAGATCGCTTGCAGTCACCGCATTTTCACGTCCAGCGGGAGCGGATCGGTGGTGTGTACGACGCCATGATGGACGCAGGTCTGGATCCGGCATCGGTGACCGTGGTGGAAAGCTACGAGCACCGGCCGACCTCTGGTGGCGCTGCGGCCGACGTCGCGCTCGAGGCAAACCCGCGTCTGACGGCGCTGATCTGTACCGCGGACGTGCTGGCCCTTGCGGCGATCGACCACCTGCGCGCCCGCGGCATCTACGTGCCGGGCCAGATGACGGTGACGGGTTTCGACGGCGTGCCCGACGCGCTGCGGCGCGGACTCACGACGATGAAACAGCCGAGTATGGAGAAGGGCTTTCGAGCAGGCAAGCTGCTGCACAACCCGCCGCGGTCGGGGCTGCCGGTGATCGACGTCCTCGACACGGAGTTGATTCGCGGCCGCACCTCCGGCCCGCCGGTCTGACTCAGCGACCGAGGAGTTGGGCGCAGCGCAACAGCCCCAGATGGCTGTACGCCTGTGGATGGTTACCCAGCGCCCGTTCGGCGACCGGGTCGTACTCCTCCGACAGCAGGCCGGTCGGCCCCGCCGCGGTGACGAGCCGATCAAACAGCGCCTCGGCCTGCGAGCGCTGGTCGGTCAACAAATAGGCCTCGACCAGCCAGGCGGCGCACAGATGGAATCCGCCTTCGGTGCCGGGCAGCCCGTCGTCGCTGCGATAGCGGTAAACGGTTGCCCCGCTGCGCAGTTCGGTCTCGGTCGCAATGACAGTGGCAGCGAATCGGGGGTCGGACGGTTCGATGAGCCCAGAGAGGCCGATGTGCAGCGTCGCGGCGTCGAGGTCGGTGCCGTCGTAGGCGGCGGTGTAGGACTGCACCTCGTCGTTCCAGCCGCGCTCCTGCACCTGCGCTGAGATGACATCTCGCAGCGTGGCCCAGCCGGGCGGCGCGTCGCGGCCGAACTCCTCGGCCAGCTTCAGTGCCAGATCCACCGTCAGCCAGCACATCACCTTGGAGTAGACGTGATGGCGCGGTGCGTCGCGGATCTCCCAGATCCCGTGATCGGGCTCGGCCCAACGACTCTCGACTGCGAACACCATTTCGCTGACCAGATTCCAGTCAGCATCGGTCAGTGCGTCGGCCCTTCCGCTCGCGACCCGCTTGTGCACAAGGTCGAAGATCAACTGCACCACCGGGCCGAAAACATCTAGCTGCACTTGGGCGTTCGCGGCGTTGCCCACCCGTACCGGCCGCGAGCCGGCATAGCCGGGCAACGAGTCGATGACCGCCTCTGGGCCGAGGATCGCGCCGGACAGCGCGTAGAGAGGATGCAGACGCTCGGGCCCGTGCATCGTCTCGATCACGCCGTGCAACCAGTTGAGGTATCCCTCCGCCTCTTCGGTGGACCCGAGCGACACCAGCGATGCCGCGGTCATGGCGGCGTCGCGGATCCAGCAGTAGCGGTAGTCCCAGTTACGGACACCGCCGATCTCCTCGGGCAGCGACGTGGTGGCCGCGGCCATGATCGCACCGGTGTCGGCGTGTACGAGCCCGCGCAGCGTCAGCGCCGACCGCTTCATCAGGGGCCGGTTCAGCTCGGGCAGCGTCAGCGTCGCCGCCCAGTCTCGCCAGTAGCCCTCGGCGCGCTCTCGGCGCGAGTCCTCGTCGACCGGGCTCTCGGACAGATCCTCGGTGCCGCATCGCAATTCGAGCACCACCGGTCCTTGTGACGGATCGACGACCGCGCGGGCGGTCTCGTGGACGCCGTCTGCGAACACCTCCCATTCGACGCCGGGGGCGCGCAACACCATCGGCTCATTGGTCGCGAAAACCCGAAGGCCGCCCTCTTCGGCCCGTAGGTGCACCGGCGCCTGCGCGAACTCGGGCCGCGGCGCGAACGACACCACCGCCCTGGCCTGTCCGCTGATCACCCGGACCAGATCGGTGCGGCCCGCGCCGACGTCATGGGACAGGTAGTCGGTCACCAGCAGGCTGGCCCACCGGGTTTCGACGGTCATCGTGCCGTCGACGTATCGCTGGCTCAGCGGCAGCGCCTCACGCTCGGGGCCGATCGCGAAGTGGCCCGCGTTGGCGTCACCGAGCAGCCTGGAGAACACGGCCGCCGAGTCGGCCTGCGGGTGACACATCCACACCGCGTCGGCTTCGGGCGTCAACAGCGCGATGGTTCTGCCGTTGGACAGCATCGTCAGTCGCTCGATGGGCGTCGAATGACCGCCCAGTAGCCAGGTGCGGCGGCATTCCAGCAGGAAGTTCAGCGCCAGCGCCACGTCCTCGGGAGACTCCACCCGGTAGTCGGCCAGCGTGTCCCCATCGCCGACCTTCACGCCGACGTCGGGACCGTGCAGCCGACGGAACGCCTTCTCGTCGGTCACGTCGTCGCCGAAGAAGACGGCCGCCGACGCACCCTGCTGATGGCGCAGGATGTCGAGCGCCTGACCCTTGTCGGTCTGGATCACCGCGAACTCGAGGACGGCCTTGCCGGCGGTGACCTGAGCGTCCCAACTCGCAGCGGCCGCCTTCGCTTTCTTCAGCGCCTCGTCGGCGTCGGCCTGCTCGGCGTTGCGCACGTGAAGGGCGATGGAGGCGGGCTTGATCTCGATAGCGACCCCGGGATACTCCGCGGCGATGGCGCCGAGCGCGTCTTTGATCTTGCGCAGCAACGTCTTTGCGCCGTCGTCGATGGCATGCACGAAGCCCGTGTCGAACTCAGAGCCGTGGCTGCCGACGAGGTGCACCTCTGCGGGCATCCGAGACAGGGTGGCCAGATCGCGCAGTGCCCGTCCTGAGATCAGCGCGGCGATGGTTTTGGGCAACGCAGCCAGCTCGCGCATCGCGGCCGCGGACTCGGTGAGCGGGCGCGCGTCGTCGGGGTTGCTGACGATCGGCGCCATGGTGCCGTCGTAGTCGCACGCGATGAGAACACGGGGCACCCGGGCGATCGTCGCGAGGGCGCGTTTCAACTCGGCCGGTAACTCCTGCGTCACCCGCTAGATCTTAGGGTGCTCCCCGTCTCCGATGAGGAGGCGAACCGCAAGGTCGAGCCGCTTGCTGACATCGGTCGCCGACGCCCGCCGGGTCAGCCAGGCCAACAGGTTCGACAGCCAGACATCCGAGATCACCCGCGCGATGTGGTACTGGTCCTCCGTCGGCTCGCCCTCGCTCATGGCGCGCGCGAACATCGAGTCCATCAGCTTGCCCACGTGATCGACCTCGCCTGCCGCCGATGCATCGGCGAATACGAAGGCACGCGTCATCGCCTCGGTCAGCAGCGGATTGCGCTGCATCGCCCGGTTCAGCTTGCCGACCATCAGGTTGAGCCGCTGGTATGGCGTGCCACCGGCAAGCGCCGCGCGATCGGTCTTGGCGTCGATGCGCTCGAACTCGCGGCCGAGCGCCGACACCAGCAGGTGCACCTTGGACGGGAAGTAGCGGTACAGCGTTCCGACGGCGACATCGGCGCGCTCGGCGACGGCGCGCATCTGAACGGCTTCGTATCCGCCCTTGGAGGCGATCGCCAGGGTGGCGTCGAGGATGCGTTTACGGCGCTCACGCTGAGCTTCTGAGCCGAGTTCTGATTCGGCGAGGACGGACACCGGCATCACCTGGGGTGGCCGGGTCTCAGACCCCGACGGCGGGTTCGTCTGTGCCGGCGTGGACATTCCAGTCATCGGTGCGGAACGCTCCTTCATCATGCGTGTCGTTGGGAAACGATACGCATGCCGATCCGTGTTTTCTCACCTCAGCGCCTGTTCGGCACCGACGTGTCCTGCTGTAATGGCGTTCGACTTGACGGTCGAACACTGGCACTATTAGAACACGTTCTAGTGAGAAGTATGTCCTTCTCGCACGATGGCATAGGAGTTCTGCAAATGTCGCAGGCGTCAGCGACGGTCACCGACGAGCAGTTTGCCGCGCGTGAGCTGGTTCGTAGCTGGGCGGCGGGGTCCAAGGCCGTCGAAGCCGCCCGCAAGATCGAGAAGGGCGATCCGGACGCGTGGCGCGCGCCGTATGCGAGCCTGGCCCAGCTCGGCATCTTCGGCGTTGCCCTGCCCGAGGAGTACGGCGGGGCGGGTGGCACGGTCGACGACCTGTGCGCGATGGTCGACGAGGCCGCAGCGGCGATGGTGCCCGGCCCGATCGCCACCACCGCGGTTGCCACGCTCGTCATCGGTGGTTCGCGGGCCGAACTGCTCGAAGCCTTGGCTTCCGGCGAGCGCACCGCGGGCCTTGCCTTGACGGCCGAGGTGAAACTGGACGGCGGAAAGGCCTCAGGCACCGCCGAATACGTCCTCGGCGCCGATTCGCACGGCGTGCTGTTGCTCCCCGCAGGCGAAGAATTCGTCCTCGTCGACGCCGCCGCCGACGGGGTGACCGTCGAACCGCTGACACCGACCGACTTCTCCCGCCCGCTGGCCCGCGTCGTGCTGTCGGGCGCGGTCGCCGAGGTGCTTCCGGTGTCGCGGCAACGCGTCGAGGATCTCGCCGCGACCGTGCACGCCGCCGAGGCGGCGGGGGTGGCGCGGTGGACGCTGAGGACCGCAACCGAGTACGCGAAGGTGCGCGAGCAGTTCGGCAAGCCGATCGGCAGCTTCCAGGCGGTCAAGCACATGTGCGCCGAGATGCTTCTGCACTCCGAACAGGTCGCGGTGGCCGCGAGCGATGCGGCCAGGGCGGCCAACGGCTCCGACGATCCTCAGCTGTCGATCGCCGCCTCGGTAGCGGCCGCCGCGGGTATCGAAATGGCCAAGGCGAACGCCAAGAACTGCATTCAGGTGCTCGGTGGCATCGGCATCACCTGGGAGCACGACGCACACCTGTATCTGCGTAGGGCGTACGGGATTTCGCAGTTCCTCGGCGGCGCGTCGCGCTGGCTGCGCCGCGTTGCCACGTTGACACAGCACGGCGTGCGTCGCGAACTGCACATCGATCTGGCGTCCGTCGAACACCTGCAGCCCGAGATCGCCGCTGCCGTCGCCGATGTCGCGGCGCAACCCGTCGAGAAGCGCCAGATCGCGCTCGCCGAAGCGGGTCTGCAGGCGCCGCACTGGCCGAGGCCGTATGGCAGGGAGGCGTCGCCAGCCGAGCAGTTGCTGATCGACCGGGAGTTGGCCGATGCAGGCGTCGAACGTCCCGATCTGGTGATCGGCTGGTGGGCCGCGCCGACGATCCTCGAGCACGGCAGCCCCGAACAGATCGAGCGGTTCGTTCCGCCGACCCTCACCGGCGAGCTGTTCTGGTGCCAGCTCTTCAGCGAGCCGGGCGCGGGGTCGGACCTGGCTTCGTTGCGGATGAAGGCCGTCAAGGCCGACTCCGCGGACGGAAGACCCGGGTGGAAGCTGACCGGGCAGAAGGTGTGGACGTCACGGGCCAACTGGGCGCAGTGGGGTGTCTGCCTTGCGCGCACCGATCCTGATGCGCCGAAGCACAAGGGCATCACGTATTTCCTCGTCGACATGTCGACCCCCGGTATCGACATCCGCCCGCTGCGGGAGATCACCGGTGACGATCTGTTCAACGAGGTGTTCTTCGACGACGTCTTCGTACCCGACGAAATGGTGGTGGGTCACGTCAACGACGGGTGGCGGCTGGCGCGCACCACGTTGGCCAACGAGCGGGTGGCGATGGCCCACGGCACCGCGCTCGGCAATCCGATGGAAGAGGTCCTGCGGACGGTGGCCGAGCGCGAACTCGACGACGCTGTGCAGGACAGCCTCGGCCGGTTGATCGTGGCCGCCCAGGTCGGCTCCCTGCTCGACCAGCGCATCGCTGAGTTGGCGGTCGGCGGCGCCGACCCTGGGCCGCAGGCCAGCGCCCGCAAGCTGATCGGCGTGCGATACCGGCAGGCGCTCTCGGAGTTCAGGATGGATCTCTCCGAGGGCGCGGGCCTTGTCGAGAACAAGCCCGTTCTCGACTTCCTCAACGTGCGCTGCCTGACGATCGCGGGCGGCACCGAGCAGATCCTGCTCACGATGGCTGGGGAGCGCCTGCTCGGCCTGCCTCGCTGAAAAGCACGGTCGTTCCTTTACGCTGATAGGCGTGCGATTACGGGCGAAAGGCGAGCGCACAAGGTCGGCGATCCTGACCGAGGCCGCGCGCCTTGCAACGGTCGACGGGCTCGAAGGCCTTTCCATCGGCGGCCTCGCCACCGCGATCGGGATGAGCAAGAGCGGGCTGTACGCCCACTTCGGCTCGAAGGAGGATCTGCAGTTGGCGACGGTCGCGTCGGCGCGGGAGACGTTCGTCGCCGAGGTATTCGTGTCGGCTCTCGAGGCGCCGCAAGGTGTCAAGCGTCTGCGGGCCGCCTGCGACGCGTTCCTCTCTCACATCGAGCGCAGGGTGTTTCCCGGCGGATACTTCTTCGCTGTCGCGGCCGCCGATGTCGGCACGCGGCAGGGTCGCGGTGCGCGATGCCGTCGCCGCACAGCAGCGCGACTGGATCGAACTGCTGGAGCGGCTCGCTCGCAAGGCAATGGATGTCGACGAGCTCGCGCCTGGCGTCGACCCCGCCCAGCTCGCCTTCGAACTCGACGCGATCTTGGTATCGGCGAGCATGACGTTCGTTCTTCAAGGAGACTCGTCGGTGTTCGACCGCGCTCGGGCGGCTGTCCGCCGACTGGTGCCCGACTACGCAGGCGCTAGCTGAAGGTGGTCTGCGCGCAGGCGTCCGGCGAGGTCAGGTTCACACCTGAGTACACCACTTGGATATGCGCGCAGGCGATGAAGTCCCGGTCGGTCCTGGGCTGACCGGTACTCCAGTCCGTCGGCCAGCTGTTGCCGCGGAACTGGAACTTTTCCGGCGGCCCGCCACCGAAGTAGATCGTGGTGAACTCGATGGGCCCGTGGGAATTGAACTGGCGGGTGTTGGGTGCGTCGAAATCCGACTGCAGGAAGACAGTCCTGTCCATGGTGCGCACCGAGGTGGTCTGACGGGCCCACAGGTCGCCGGGGAACCCGATCGGACCGTCAGGGGTGAGCAGGTTCGCGGCGGTGGTGAAGGTGCAGTTGGCTTCGGCCTTCACGCAATTCGCGGTGACGTGCATCTCGAGCGTGGTTATCGGGTCGACCGGAATCGAAGCATCGGCGGTGTCCGTCGCGGCCGCCGAGATCGGCATCGGCGTGACGAGGGTGAGCGCCAGCCACGCCGCGGGGATCCCCGCGAGCGCCCTCGCAAGCCGATTCATATGTGCTCCCCCTCCAGTGCGGCGAATGGTAGCCCGGCGCTTATTCGTCGTAGGTGACTTCTACGGAATCCGATCGCGGCCGCCGATACACCTTACGTTTGCCCTCGCAGGGGCGCATGATCTCGTGCAGGGAGTCAAGCCATGGATGCATTAGCAGGCGTTCGCCTCACAGTTGCCGCCGCCGCGGGAGCACTCTTCGTCGCCGCACAGTTGATGGTGGCCCCGACGTCGTCCGCCGAGGTCGGCCTGACGCAGCCGCAGAGTTTCGCGCCCCATCCCGTTCAACTGCGTCCTGACCGCGACGACGACGGATTGTTCGACGACGACGAAACCGACGTGTACGGCACCGATCCAGACGATCCCGACAGCGATGGCGACGGGATTGGCGATGGGCAAGAAGTTTATGACGGGACTGACCCGGGGGTCCCGACCGGAACCGCTGGGAGCGAATGCCCGGATGGGGCCACGCCGGTGGGTGGTTTCTGTCCGACACCGACGCCGAAGCCACCGTCGTGCCCGGATGGCGCTACGCCGGTGGGTGGTTTCTGTCCGACACCGACGCCGAAGCCACCGTCGTGCCCGGATGGGGCCACGCCGGTGGGTGGTTTCTGTCCGACACCGACACCCAAGCCACCGAAGCCTTAGCCCCTACTCGTCGTAAGTGACTTCCACGGAATCCGACCGCGGCCGCGCCTGGCAACCGAGGATCAGGCCTTCGTCGAGATCCTGCTGTTCGAGTACGTCGTTGACGTCCATCTCGACCTCGCCGCTCTTCTTCAGCACCGCGCATGCGCCGCAGTGCCCCTCGCGGCAGGAGAACGGCGCGTCGAGGCCCTTGTCGAGCAGGACGTCGAGGAGTTTGGCGTTACGGGGCCATCGGATTTCGTGCTTCTCGCCATCGAGTGTCACCACCGCGGTGGCCGGTCCTTCGTCGCTGTCGTCCTCCTCGATGACCACCGCTGCGAACGGATCCGACTCAAGCGATTTGAACACCTCGATGTGGATCCGGTCGGCGGCGGTGCCCGCGTTCTTCATCGCGTCCTCTGCGGCCGCCATGAACGGACCGGGGCCGCAGATGTAGGCGTCGTGGCCGATGTATGGCGCGGTCAGCGCGGCCAACGCAGCGGCACTGGGCAGACCCTGAACAGACTCGAGCCAGTGCACGACCGTCAGCCGGTCGGGGTACTTGGCCGCGAGCTCCCGCAGCGCCGCGCCGAAGATGACGCTCTTCTCGTCGCGGTTGGCATAGATCAGCACCACCCGGCCGCTGCCCTCGGAAAGCGCCGACTTGCAGATCGCCATCATCGGGGTGATGCCGCTGCCCGCGGCGAGCAGTAGGAAGTCGGTGTCCAGGTTCTTCGGCACGAAGGTGCCCGACGGCGCGAGCACGTGGATGCGCATTCCGGCGTGGGCGTTGTCGCACAGCCAGTGCGATGCGTAGCCGCCATCGGTGCGCTTGACGGTGACTGTCAGCGGGTCGCCGGTGTGCGGTGAGCTGCACAGCGAGTAGCAGCGCGCCACCGAACCGGTGCGGTCGCTCGGCACCCGCAGCGTGAGGAACTGGCCTGGTTGGTACCGCAGCCGATCGGCTGGAATCTGCACCCCGTCGGGTACCGCGAACACCAGCGAGCGCGCGTCGTCGGTCTCCTCGACGACGTCGGCCACCTGCAGTTCAAGCACGTGGCTACCGAGCGGCTCGTCTGTCACGCGGTTGCCCTTCCTACTCCGGCCGGCGGTCATAACTAGAACAGGTTACAGAAATGAATGTGCGCTGGTCCAGCTGCCACAGCAATGCGCTGCTCGACACAAATCGTAACGTGTTCTAATCTTTCTCTAGCGATCTGTCCCCTACCCTTCGGGTGGGGCCCACTTCGCGCAAGGGCGGATCGCAAGATCCTTAGCTCCGGGAGGCAATCCAGTGACGTCCATTGAACAGCGTGACGTGCAGTCGGTCCTAGCCGGCATCGACGGCCTGTTGCCGCTGATCGCAAAGCGGGCGCAGGCTACAGAGGAGCTGCGCCGGCTGCCCGATGAGACGGTGGCCGAGCTCGACGAGGTCGGCTTCTTCAAACTGCTCCAACCCGAGCAATGGGGCGGCCTGCAGTGCGATCCGACGCTTTTCTACGAAGCGGTCCGCCGCATCGCCAGCGCCTGCGGATCCACCGGTTGGGTCAGCTCGATCATCGGCGTGCACAACTGGCATCTGGCCCTCTTCGATCAGCGGGCGCAAGACGAGGTGTGGGGTGACGACCCGACCGTGCGGATCTCGTCGTCGTACGCACCGATGGGCGCGGGCCACGTGGTCGACGGCGGCTACCTCGTCAGCGGTTCCTGGAACTGGTCGTCGGGTTGTGACCACGCCACATGGACATTCGTCGGCGGCCCGGTCATCAAGGACGGCAAGCCCGTCGACTTCGGCAGCTTCCTGATCCCGCGCTCCGAGTACAAGATCGACGACGTCTGGCACGTCGTCGGGCTCAAGGGCACCGGCAGCAACACGCTTGTGGTCAAGGACGTGTTCGTACCGCGGCACCGTTTCCTTTCGTACAAGTCGATGAACGACCGCACGGCAGGCGGCCTGCAGAACAACACCGCGCCGGTGTACAAGATGCCTTGGGGCACTGTGCATCCGACCACGATCTCGGCCCCGATCGTCGGCATGGCCTACGGCGCGTACGACGCGCATGTCGAGCACCAGGGCAAGCGCGTGCGCGCGGCGTTCGCGGGTGAGAAGGCCAAGGACGATCCGTTCGCCAAGGTGCGCATCGCCGAAGCGGCCAGTGACATCGACGCCGCATGGCGGCAGCTGATCGGTAACGTCGGCGACGAGTACGCGCTGCTGAAGGCGGGCGAGGAGATCCCGTTCGAGCTGCGCACCCGCGCCCGCCGCGACCAGGTGCGCGCCACCGGGCGTGCCATCTCCTCCATCGACCGGCTGTTCGAGGCCTCCGGTGCGACCGCACTCAACAGCGACGCTCCGGTACAACGCTTCTGGCGTGACGCGCATGCAGGCCGCGTGCATGCGGCCAACGATCCGGAACGGGCCTACCTGATCTTCGGTAACAACGAATTCGGTCTGCCACCGGCGGACACGATGGTCTGATGACGTCATTCGCCGCCGAAACCGCTCAGCAGCAAGAGATCACATTCGAGTCGACCTCCCGCTACGCGCAGGTTCGCGAGGATATGCGGCTGCACTACCACGAGGCAGGTGTCGGCCACGAGAAGACGATCGTGCTGCTGCACGGTGGTGGGCCTGGCGCATCGAGCTGGTCCAACTTCGGGCGCAACATCGGCGTTCTTGCCAAGCACTTCCACGTGATCGCAGTCGACCAGCCGGGCTACGGTCACTCCGACAAGCACTCCGAGCACGAGCAGTACAACCGCTACAGCTCCACCGCGTTGCTGAATCTGTTCGACCACCTGGGCATCGAAAGCGCTGACCTGGTTGGCAATTCGCTGGGCGGCGGCACCGCGGTACGGTTCGCACTGGACAATGGCAGGCGGGCCGGTCGCCTCGTGTTGATGGGGCCCGGCGGGCTTTCGGTCAACCTGTTCGCGCCGGATCCCACCGAGGGCGTCAAGCTGCTCGGCAGGTTCACCGCCGAACCGACGCGCGAGAACATGGAGAAGTTCCTGCGCATCATGGTTTACGACCAGAAGCTCGTCACGCCGGAGTTGATCGACGAGCGGTTCGAGATCGCCAGCCAGCCCGAGTCGCTGGCCGCGGCTCGTGCGATGGGAAAGTCGTTCGCGGGCCCCGACTTCGAGCTCGGCATGATGTGGCGCGAGGTGTACAAGCTGCGCCAGCGGGTGCTCCTGATCTGGGGGCGGGAGGATCGCGTCAACCCGCTTGACGGCGCTCTGGTGGCCCTCAAGCAGATCCCGAAGGTGCAGTTGCACGTCTTCGGGCAGTGCGGACACTGGGCGCAGCTGGAGAAGTTCGACGAATTCAACAAGCTGACTGTTGATTTTCTCGGAGGTGGGTCGTGAGCATCAAATCTCTTGGCTACCTGAGGATCGAGGCCACCGACGTCGCCGCATGGCGCGAATACGGCCTGAAGGTGCTCGGCATGGTGGAGGGCTCGGGGGGCACCGAGGGTGCGCTCTACCTCAGGATGGACGAGTTCCCTGCCCGACTGGTCATCATCCCCGGAGAGAACGACCGGCTGCTGCAATCAGGCTGGGAGACCGCCAATGCCGCAGCGCTGCAGGACATCCGCACGCGCCTGGACGGCCATGGCACTCCGTACAAGGAGGCCTCGGCCGCCGAACTCGCCGAGCGCCGCGTCGACGAGATGATCACGTTCGACGACCCGTCGGGCAACACCCTCGAGGTGTTCCACGGTGTTGCCCTCGAACACCGGCGCGTGGTCAGCCCGTACGGCCACAAGTTCGTCACCGAGGACCAGGGCCTCGGCCACGTGGTGCTGACCACGCGCGACGATGCCGAATCGCTGCACTTCTACCGCGATGTGCTGGGGTTCTATCTGCGTGACTCGATGAAGCTGCCTCCGCAGCTCGTCGGCAGACCGGCCGATGGCGCGCCCGCGTGGCTGCGCTTCTTCGGTGTCAATCCGCGTCACCACAGCCTGGCCTTCATGCCCGGTGAGACGCCAAGCGGCATCGTGCATCTCATGGTCGAAGTAGGTGAGGCGGATGACGTCGGCCTGTGCCTGGACCGCGCGCTGCGGCGTAAGGTGCCGATGTCGGCGACACTCGGGCGCCACGTCAACGACAAGATGTTGTCGTTCTACATGAAGACGCCGGGCGGTTTCGACGTCGAATTCGGTTGTGAGGGGCTACAGGTCGACAACCACGACTGGGTGGCACGGGAGAGCACCGCGGTCAGCCTGTGGGGACACGACTTCAGCGTCGGCTTCAAGTAGACCGTGACAAGCGAACCGCTTGACCCGCGCACATTCCGAAATGTGCTCGGGCAGTTCTGCACCGGCATCACCGTGATCACCACGATTTACGACGGCGCGCCGGTCGGATTCGCGTGCCAGTCGTTCGCGGCATTGTCCCTCGAACCACCTCTGGTCCTGTTCTGCCCCACGAAGGTGTCGCGGTCCTGGAAGGCCATCGAGGCCAGCGGCAAGTTCTGCGTCAACGTGCTGCACGAGAAGCAGAAGGACGTCTCGGCGAGGTTCGGATCCCGGGAACCCGACAAATTCGCCGAGATCGACTGGAGCCCTTCCAAGTTGGGGTCACCGGTGATCAAGGACACGCTGGCGCACATCGACTGCAGCGTCCATTCGGTGCACGACGGCGGCGACCACCTCGTGGTGTTCGGCGCCGTGCACTCGCTGTCCGATGTGCCGCACAAGAAGCCGCGCCCGCTGCTGTTCTACAAAGGGCAGTACACGGGCATCGAGCCCGACAAGAACACACCCGCACACTGGCGCGACGACCTGGAGGCGTTCCTCACCGCCACCACAGACGACACCTGGCTCTAGATCTTCTCGCCCACGAAGTCGAGGATCGCCGCCGCCACTTCGCGGTGCATGGTGTCGTTGAGAATGTCATGGTGCCCGCCGGGAAACTCTTTGAGTTGCAGGGGTTCTATCTGATCGGCATACGCCTTCACGGCGCCGATCGGCGCGATCGGGTCGGCAACGCCGTGCACGGCGAGGGTCGGAACCGTCAACCCCGGGAGGTCCTTGCCGAATCGGTCCCAAGCGGTGTCAAGCGCGCGGGCCAACGGCGCACCGTCGGCGTCAACGAAGGCCAGCGGATCGTTGACCATCGCGTCGAGGTAGAACGGATCCTCGGACAGCCAGAGCGGATCCAGGTCGAATGCACTGTCGGTGTCGAGTAACTCGGGAATCGGCACCAGCGGCGCGCCGGAGATCACCCCGGCGCGGTAGCGGTCCGGCTGATCCAGCAGCCGCGAGAGCGTGACTACGGCACCGAATGAATGTCCCTGTGCGATCAACGGCAGGCCGGGGCGTTCGCCCTCGGCGAGCTCGGTCAACGTGTCGGCCAGGTCGGAACTGTCGGCGATGGAGCCGAAGTCGCCGCGCGGGCCGGGGGTGAGACCGTGGCCGAACTGGTCGACGGCCCACAGATCGATGCCTGCGGCGTTGAGCGCGAAGCCGTACCGGTGGTAGATGCCGGTGTGTTCGCCGAAGCCGTGCAGGAACACGATGACGGCGCGGGGATGCTCGGCAGCCCAGTGGCGGTAGTAGGCGCGGCCCTGTTGATGATCAATGAACGGCATGGCGGTGAGTTTAGCTGTGACGCGCACCACCCGCTGCGTTGTCGGATGAGCCACGACACCGCAAAACCGTTGGGAAGGTGGCTGATTCCTGCCAGCTGTCCATCAATTGCTGCCACCGGAATTAAACCCATGACCTGCCTGTTGAGACAGTCATACCGGTCGAACGATCCAAGAAGACCGGAGAGGCGGGGCCTGAACCCACAAGGATCGGGCACCACACAAATGAGAAAGAAGAAGGCACCAAAATGAAGAAGTTCGGATTTGCCACAGTCATCGCAAGCGGTCTGACCGCCGCCGTGCTCGGCTTGGCGGGGCCGGCCCAGGCCGACATCGGCCACCACGACTGGGTTAACGACATCCACCAGACGGCGGTAGTGCCGCACGTGGACAACAGTGTCCAGCAGAGTCGATAACGCGACGACATAGACCAAAGGGGCACCCCCACAAGGGGTGCCCCTTTTCTATGCTCATTTCAGGCCGTCACCTCGGAGCCGAGCAGGACGTCGCGTTGTTCCTGCACCTGCAACCTGATCGCCTCGACGACCGCCCCGACCTCGGGCCTTCGCAGCGTCTCCGGCCGCGCGACCAGCCAGTAGCTCAGTCGGACGGCAACCGCGTCCGGCAGTAAGCGGACAAGATCGCGGTGTCGGTCGGCCATGAAGCACGGCAGAAGCCCGATGCCCGCGGCCGCCCGGGTGGCCTCCACGTGCACGAAGACATTGGTCGACGTGACCGACTCGCGCATGGCGGGAACGAAGCTGGGCGCCAGATCGAGATCGTCGACCTGCAACATCGAGTCGATGAAATAGACGAGCGGATAGCGTGCCAGGTCTTCGATGCTCTCCGGCGAACCGTGTTCGCTGAGGTACTCGTGCGCGCCGTACAACCCGAGGCAGTAGTCGCCGAGGCGGATTGCCTCAGCGCGGTGTACCTGTGGTTCGCCGACCACCACCTCGATGTCGAGGCCGGAGCGCTGCTGGGTGGCGCGGCGCGTGGCGGCGACGATCTCAACGGCGACCTTCGGGTGCCTGCGTTGCACCTGCGCCGCCGCCGGTGCCGCGATGTAGGCGCTGAAGCCGTCCGTTGCCGAGATCCGCACAACGCCTTCGAGGCTGCGGGAGCCCTCCGAGCCGGTGGTGAGCGAGCGCACCGCGTATTCCACCGCCTCTGCTGCCGCGAGTGCCTCGCGCCCGAGATCGGTCAACTCCCAGCCGCCGGCGACACGCGCCAGCACCCGGCCTCCGATCGACTCCTCGAGGGCGGCGATGCGCCGCGAGATCGTGGTGTGGTTGAGGCCGAGTTCCGCGGCGGCGGTGGTGTAGCGGCCGGACCGCCCGACGGCCAGCAACACGAGAAGGTCGTCGGCGCTCGGCCTTCGGCTGGACGGTAACGTCATATCTGCATTTTTGCAGATACTTCCTGCAGTTTTAGCCATTGCAGCTTTGGGTACCTGCATGAATACTCACACAGGTCTGTGTTCGGCGTCACACGAAGGAGCCCCGATGAGCGACGCAGGAGCGGTACCGAGCGGACTCAAGCGCGTTGTGGTCGCGTCGATGGCGGGGACCGTCGTCGAGTGGTACGAGTTCTTTCTCTACGGCACCGCGGCGACCCTGGTCTTCAACAAGGTGTTCTTCCCGGCGAGCGACAGCGCCTACGGCGCCATTTTCGCCGCGTTCCTGACCTACGCGGTCGGGTTCATCGCCCGCCCTCTCGGCGGCGTGGTGTTCGGGCACTTCGGCGACAAGTTCGGCCGCAAGAAGCTACTGCAGTTTGCGATCCTGCTCGTCGGCATCGTGACGTTCTTGATGGGCTGTCTGCCGACCTACGGCCAAATCGGCATCTGGGCGCCGGTGCTGCTTGTGGTTCTGCGCTTTCTGCAGGGCTTCGCTGTCGGCGGTGAGTGGGGCGGCGCCGTGCTGCTGGTGGCAGAACACAGCCCGAACAAACAGCGCGCATTCTGGGCGAGTTGGCCGCAGGCCGCGGTGCCCGTCGGCAACATGCTGGCCACCGTCGTGCTGTGGGTGCTCACCGCGACGCTGTCCGACGAAGACTTCCTGTCCTGGGGCTGGCGGATCGCCTTCTGGCTGTCGGCCGTGGTGGTGTTGGTCGGCTACTACGTCCGGACGAAGGTCACCGATGCGCCGATTTTCGTTGAGGCACAACAAGAGATCGAGAGGGTCAAGGCCGCTTCGTACGGTGTGGTCGAGGTGCTCAAGCGGTACCCGCGCGGGGTGTTCACCGCGATGGGCCTCCGGTTCGCCGAGAACGTCATGTACTACCTGGTCGTCATCGTGTCCATCACGTATCTCAAGGTCCAGGTCGGCGTGGACACCAATGCGATCCTGCGCTATATGCTCGTCGCGCACGCCGTGCACTTCGTCGTCATTCCACTGGTCGGCAGGCTGGCTGACCGGGTCGGTCGCAGACCCGTCTACGCCGTCGGCACGGTGCTCGCGGCGACCTGGGGCTTCTTCGCGTTCCCGATGATGGACAGCGCGAACTATCTGCTCATCATCGCCGCCATCGTAATCGGGCTGGTGATCCACGCGCTGATGTACGCGCCGCAGCCGGCGATCATGGCCGAGATGTTCCCGACCCGGATGCGGTATTCCGGTGTGTCCCTTGGTTATCAGGTCACATCGATCGTCGCGGGGTCGGCGGCACCCGCCATCTCGGTGAAGCTCTTGCAGATCTATGACTCCTGGGTGCCGATCGCGATCTACCTGGCCATCTCCGCGGCGATCACCCTCATCGCGGTGTACTTCCTGCGGGAGACGAAGGGGCTCGACCTGGAGTCAGTCGACGAGGCCGATCGCGAGGACCTCGCAAGGGCCGGGGTCAAATGACGGCACTCGAGGGTCGCACCGCCCTCGTCACTGGCGGCGCGAGCGGGATCGGCGCGGCCTGCGCGCGTGTGCTCGCTGCGCGCGGCGCTGTCGTGACCGTCGCCGACCTCGACGACGTCGGCGCCAAGACCGTCGCGGAGGAGATCGGCGGAAAGCCCTGGGCGGTCGACCTTTCCGAGGTCGGCTTATTGGAGCAGCTGCAGCTTGAAACCGACATTCTGGTCAACAACGCGGGAATCCAGCACGTGAGCCCGATCGTCGACTTCCCGCCGGACCGCTTCCGCCTCATCCAGACCCTCATGGTGGAAGCGCCGTTCCTGTTGATCCGCGCCGCGTTGCCGCACATGTACGACAAAGGATTCGGGCGGATAATCAACATCTCGTCGATACACGGTCTGCGCGCATCCGAATTCAAGGTGGCTTACGTGACCGCCAAGCACGCGCTCGAAGGCTTGTCCAAGGTGACCGCGCTCGAGGGCGGTTCGCACGGTGTGACGAGCAACTGCGTCAACCCCGGCTACGTGCGTACCCCGCTGGTGACCAAGCAGATCGCCGATCAGGCTCGCACGCACGGGATCGACGAGCAGCAGGTGGTCGAGGACGTGCTGCTGAAGGAAAGCGCGATCAAGCGCCTGCTCGAACCGGAAGAGGTCGCCGACCTCGTCGCCTGGCTCGCATCGCCGAGCGCCGGAATGGTGACGGGCGCGTCCTACGCCATGGACGGTGGGTGGAGCGCACGCTGACTGCGGCCTAGGCGGCTTTGTATTCGGCGATGGCGATGCCGATCCTGGTTTCGAGTTCGCTGATGTGGGTTTCGATCGGTCCTGGTGTCGGTGGTGCGGTCGAGTGGTAGTGGTGTCCGGTCGGGGTGATGAATTCGGCTGTGTGTTGGCCGTTTTCGTCACCAGCGCTGACTTCCCAACCGGTTGCTTCCTTGGCGTAGTTGCAGCGTTCGCACGCACCGAGTCCGTTGTGGGCGCTGGTCGGTCCGCCGCGGCGATGGGGTTGGGCGTGGTCGAGATGGCGGATCGGTGCATCGCAATAGGGGGTGCGGCAGGTTTGGTCGCGCAGCTGAATGAATTTCGCCAGTCCTTTGGGGAAGAGCCGCGACCGCGACTCCATCGCCACCAACTGACCTGAGGTGGGGTGGCGGTAGAGCCGGCGCAGGGTGCACCGGGCCCGCTCGTCGCTGACGGCGTTGCTCACCAGGCCGCGGGCCACCGACGCCGGGATGGGCCCGTAGCCGCTCACCACCGCAGGGGTGTCGTCATCGCCCAGCAGCGTCTCGTCGGTGATAACCAGGTCGACCGCGATCGGGTCGGCCACATCGGCGGGCTGGCCGGTGATCCGCTCGTATGCGGTGTCGGCCATCACCTGGCCGCGGGATCGGTCGTCGAAGGTGGTGTCGGCGGCCCGCTTCAGCGCGGCGTACACCCCGACGCCTTTGGCCATCGGCAACAGGATCGTCACATAGGTCATCGTGTCGGGGGCGGGCCGGATCGTGACCGTGCGCTCGGATTCGGCGGTGGCCGCTCGGTCCACCACCGCCTGCGGGTCCAACCGGTAGGCGATCTTCTTGGCATCAGCGGTGATCCGCGCATCGCCCATCCCCTCCAGCCCGGTGACATCGGCGCACAGTTCGGCGTCCAGCGTGCGCCGGTCCTCGACGGTCAGGCAGGCCGATTCGCGCACGATCAGCGTCGCGCGCCACTCCGAGAGCGCCCCGCATTCCAGCGCGGCCAGCGTGTGGGGCATCTCGAATACCAAGGCGGTGGCGAAGCCCAGATGCCGTCCGCCGCGCGCGGGGGAGTCGCGCCGGGCCAATCCCACCTCGCTGGCCAGCCCCCGGCACTGCTTGGCCCGCGGCACGCCGGCGGCGGCTTCGGCGGTGCGCCGCTTCTCGGCCAGTGCCGCTGTCAGCCGGGCCTGACCAGCAGCCGCGGCCGACTTCACTCGCTCCAGCCGGGCGATCTCGTCGACCAACCCAGCCTCGTCGGCCTCGATCAATTCGAACATGTGTTCGATGTTACGCGGGCTCACTGACACGAGTGCCGAGCCAGCCGCCGATTCGGTGCAGCGCCTCTTCGATATCGCCGGTCGGGCCCGCGAACGACAGCCGAACGTACGAGCCTCCGCGCTGGGTGTCGAAGTCGATTCCCGGTGCGATCGCAACACCGGTTTCGGCCAGAAGCTTCGAACAGAACGACAGCGAGTCGCCGGTCAGGTGTGACACATCGGCGTACACGTAGAACGCGCCGTCGGTCGGGGCCAGTCGGTCGATACCGATCTTCGGCAGCCCGTCGAGCAGCAGTTCCCGGTTGGCGGCGTAGTGGTGAAGAAGGGCATCGGACTCAGCGATCGACTCGGGCGTGAATGCGGCGACGGCGGCGCGCTGCGAAAGCACGGGCGGGCAGATCGTGAAGTTTCCGGTCAGGCAGTCGACTGCGCGCTGCAGTTCACGCGGCACCAGCAGCCAGCCGAGCCGCCAGCCCGTCATCGCGAAGTACTTCGAAAAGCTGTTCACCACAACGGCTTCCCGTGACGTCTCCCACGCACAGCTGGTGTCAGGGGCGCCCTCGTAGACCAGGCCGTGGTACACCTCATCGCTGATCAGCCGGACACCCGAGTCAACACACCATGACGCGATCGCCGCCAGCTCATCAGGCGGGATCACGGTGCCCGTCGGGTTGGCCGGGCTCGCGACGACGACGCCGTTGAACCGGCGGATCGAGCTCGGCGAGCATTTGTGCCGTCGGCTGGAACCTGGTCTCGGGGCCGCACGGGATCTCGACGACCTCACAACCGAGCGCCGACAGGATGTTTCGGTAGCAGGGGTAGCCGGGGCTCGCGATCGCGACCCGGTCGCCCGCGTCGAAGCACGCGAGGAACGCCAACAGGAACCCACCCGATGAGCCGGTGGTGACCACAACGTCGGTCGGGTCGACGACCAGCCCGTGCCGAAGCTGATAGGCCGCCGCGATCGCGGTCCGCAGTTCGGGGATGCCGAGGGCGACGGTGTAGCCGAGCACGGTGGTCTCGAGCGTTTCGATGGCCTTGGCCCGCACCGCAGCAGGAGCGCCCGCACTGGGCTGGCCTGCCGAGAGGTTGACCAGGTCGCCGTGCGTGCGCTGCCGCTCCGCGGCGGCCAGCCACACGTCCATCACGTGGAAGGGCGGGATCCCTGCGCGAAGAGAGACGCGGTATTCCGACACGCTAGCCAGGCTAGGCGACGAGTCGTCCGATGTCGTCAAGCACGGACTCGGCCAATGCGATGTCGCCGCGCAGATCGCGGTCTTCGACGTTGTCCGGTAGCACTGTGGCCAACTCGAGCGCCTCACCAACCGCCCCGGTGAACCGGCCGTCGAGCCGTCGCTGGCGCAGCAGCCTGATGGCGCCGACGAGTTCGCAGCACAGCAACACCCGGTAAGCGGCGATCGACCGTTCGAGTTGTTGTGCGCCCTGTGACGCGAAGGTGGCGTCCTCTTCCGCTCCGCGGGACAGGACGAGTGTGCCCGCCGATGCCGGCTGCGCAGCGTTGCGGATTTCGGCGATCGATCCTGCGGCCACGTACTCCACCATCATCAGGCCCGATGAGCCGTCGGTGTCTGCGGCAAGGAAGGCATTGCCGCCGTTGGTGTCCGGGTCGTTGAGCATCCTGATCCTGGAATGCGTGATGGGTGCGGTCAGGGCCAGCGCCAATGTGGTGCCGTCCAACTCGAGCGACAACGATGCCTGGTAGAAGGCGCCGTGATGGATCACGGTTCCGTTCTCGATGTCGAACAGCGGGTTCTCCTGAGCCGCGTTCAGGGTCCGCCCGAGCTGACTCTCGAGCGAATGCAGGGAAGCCACCACGCTGGCCTGCGCGACCGGATAGACACGTAGTCCATACGGGTCCTGGATTCTGGCCGGGCGTGCGTCGGCCATGCCGCTGCCGGCCATGATCGATCGCACCCGCGCGGCGACGGTGTCGACGTACGGTGCCGCCGACGCCTTCGCCGCGATGGAAGACAGCGCCTGAGAGTTGCCCTCTAAAGCGAGGAAGCTCAGCGCATAGATCACACTCGACGCGCGTTCGAGCCGTGAAAGTTCTTCCAGTGCAAGACAACCACGTCCGACGGTGAGCGCACTGCTGCTCATGAACGGCAGCGCGCTGTCGGCGCCCCACTTCGCCATCGGCACCAACGGCTTCGATGCAGGCCGTTCTCCGATCAGGGTCAGGGCCGTACCTGCCAGCGGCGCGAGGTCACCCGTCCCTATCGACGCGTACTGCCGAAGCTCGGGCAGCGCGTCCTCGTTGAGCATCGTCTCGAGGCCGGCGAGGATCGCAGGGTCGAGGCCTGCCCCTGGCACGCACAGCTGGCTGAGCCTGACCGCCAACATCGCCCGAACAGTCCGGCGCTCGAGTGGGTCTCCCGCGTCGACGGCATGGCTTCGTAGCAGCCGCATGCCGTACTCGGTGTCGTCGGGCGACACCGACGTGGCGCGATTGGCGCCGACCCCGGTCGTCCGCCCATAGATGTCTGATCGGGTGGACAGTTCGGCCGCGATCTCGTGCGCCCGCCCGACTTCCGCGATGATCGCAGGCGAAACCGAGACCCGTTCACGACCATCCGCGAGTGCAACAACGTCGGCGATGGTCGCCGATCCGTCAAGCACGATCATGACGTTCTCCTACAGCACCTCCGACTCGAGCCGTCGCAGATGCTCCCTGGGCGGCCCGAGCAGCTGTGCGCTGCCGTGTGCTCGTTTGAAGTACAGCTGGATGTCATGCTCCCAGGTGATCGCGATCCCGCCGTGGATCTGCACGGCCTCCGCTGCGACCTTCGAGAACGCCTCACTTGCCGAGAACCTTGCCAGCGCCGCCGAGGTGGCCGACGGCGCGGCGACGGCCTCGTTGACCACGGCGCGCGCTGACTGGACGGCGACGTACAGGTCGGCCATCCGGTGTTTGAGCGCCTGGAAGCTGCCGATAGGTCGGCCGAACTGGACGCGATCCTTGGCATACTCGACGGTCAGCTCGAGGCACCTGGCCGCTGCGCCGATCTGTTCGGCCGCCACCAGGATCGCCGCGGTGTCGGCAAGGCCGGGGTCGGCGCCGATGGCCGAGGTCTCCTGCGGCTCCAGCCGAGCGAGCGGTCGGGTCGGGTCCATGGCGTCGACCGGGGTCGCGGTGAACGTGCTCCAGCGGTGCAGCGTCTCACCGTCGGCGGCGACGACGACATCGGCGATCGCGCCGTTGACGACGAAGCCGGGATCGAAGACCACCGCCCCTATCGCAGCGCCCTCGGCCAGCTTCTCGATCGCGTCGGTATCGGGCTCGTCGGCGGAAAGCAACGCCAGCTCCGCCAGCGTCGTACCGAGCAGCGGCGTCGGCGCGAGAGTCCTGCCGAGCTCCTCGAGGACGACGGCGGCGTCGGCGAGTTCACCACCGGCGCCGCCCAACTCCTCCGGCACCACCAACGCGGCAGCTCCGACCTGGTCGCACAACAGCTTCCACAACGACTCGTCGTAACCGGTCCCGCGCCTCGATGGTCTTGCGCACCGCCGCGGCCGACGCGTGCTTGTCGACCAGCGCCGCGACGGTTTCGCGCAGCAGCTCGCGTTCTTCACTCACTGAAAGCCTCCAATACCCGCCGGCGGTGCCATGCCGGGTCGCCCCACGCCGAGCGCAACGCCTGCACCCGCAACAGCAACAGTGACAGGTCATGCTCCTGGGTGAAGCCGATCGCGCCATGCGTCTGCAACGACGAGCGCGCCGACAGCAGCGCTGCCTCGGCGGCGGCCACCAGCGCGGCGCTGACGTCGCGTGCCGTGTCGTCCGACCCGTCGGCCAGCGACAAGGCGGCGCCGTAGACCAGCGGCCGTGCCAACTCGACCGCGATGTAGACGTCGGCGAGCTTGTGCTTGATCGCCTGATAGGACCCGATGGTCCTGCCGAACTGGCTGCGCTGTTTCGCGTACTCCACCGAGGCGTCGAGCATGGCCTGGCCCGCACCGACCAGCTGGGCGGCATTGGCAAGCACTCCGTACTCGAAAGCCTTTGCCGTGTCGGCCTTCTGCGCCTGCCCGGAGGTGCTCACATCGAAGAGCTTCCTTGCGGGGTCGACCGACTCGTGCGGGTCTCCGGCACTGCCGTCGCGAACCTCGCCGTCACCGGCGACCAGCGTCAGGTCCGCGTAGTCGGCGTCGACGGCGCGCGGCACATGCGGAGCAAGAGCGACGGTCGCGATCAGCTCTCCGGACGCGAGTGCACCGGAGCGCTCGTCGTCTGCGAGCAGAATCGGCGCCACCGCAATGGATTCGGTGACGGGGCCGGGGACGCCCCAGTAGCCGAGTCGCTCTGCGGCGACGACGAGATCGACGGGATGCGCGTCGATGCCGTCGTACTTCTCGGATACCAGCAATGCGGTCACGCCGAGGTCGGTCAGCGTCGACCAGACCTTGCGCGCGGGGTCGGGGTCACCCTCAGCCCGTGCCCGCACCGCCGCGGGCACATCCGCGGCGCCAAGGGCCGCGTCGATGCTGGCGGCGAAGTCCCGCTGCTGTTCGTCAGTCTCGAAGTTCATTTCTGTCCCTTGGGTTCGCGGGGCAGCCCGAGCAGCCGCTCGGCGATGATGTTGCGCTGAATCTCGTTGGTGCCCGCGTAGATCGGGCCGCCGAGGGCGAACAGCAGGCCTTCGGTCCAGGAGTCAACGAGCTCGCCGTCGGCACCCCGCATGTCCAGCGCCGTCTGGTGGATGGCGACGTCGAGGTCGGACCAGAACACCTTCGTGATCGACGACTCGGCCCCCAGCTCACCGCCGTTCGCGAGCCGGGTGACAGTGCCGAACGTGTGCAGGCGGTATGCCTGCGCCTTGATCCACGCGTCGGCGACCCGATCGGTGAATACCGGGTCGGGATCCGATTTCCACTGCTCGACGAGTCGCTCCGCGGGTGCCAGAAACCGCGCGGGGCTGCGCAGCGACATGCCGCGCTCGTTGCTCGACGTGCTCATCGCGGCGCGCCAGCCCTCGTGCACCCCGCCGATCACATCGTTGTCGGCCACGAAGACGTCGTCGAGGAATATCTCGCCGAAGCCGGTGTCGCCGCCGAGCTGCGCGATCGGCCGCACCGTGACACCATCGGCGTCCAGGTCGAACATGAAGTACGTCAGCCCCTTGTGCCGCTCGGCCTCCGGATCGGACCGAAAGAGCCCGAATGCCCTGTCGCCGAACGGCGCTCGCGAGCTCCAGATCTTCTGCCCGTTGAGCTTCCAGCCGCCGTCGGCCTTGGTCGCACTGGAGCGCAGCGACGCCAGGTCGCTCCCCGACTCCGGCTCCGACCAGGCCTGCGCCCAGATCTCCTCGCCGCTGGCCATCTTCGGGAGAACCCGGTCGAGTTGTTCGTCGGTACCGTGGGCGAATAGCGTCGGCGCGAGCATCGAGGTGCCGTTGGCGCTTGCCCGGCCAGGCGCCCCGGCGCGGAAGTACTCCTCCTCGTACACCACCCACTGCAGCAGTGTGGCGTCGCGGCCGCCGTATTTCTTCGGCCATGCGATCACCGAAAGGCCGGCGTCGAAAAGCACCTTGTCCCAACGCCGATGTTGTTCGAAGCCTTCTGCGGTGTCGTAGGACTTGGTGGGGAAATGCTCCTTGTTGTCGGCGAGGAAGTCGCGGACTTCGGCCCGGAACTCCTCTGTCTCACTGTCGAAGGCGAGGTCCATCAGTGCCTCTCTCGCAATAGTGGTTTGACGACCTTGCCTCCGGGATTGCGCGGAAGGACGTCGAGGAACTCCACGGATTGCGGGGTCTTGAATTTCGCCAGATGTTCACGGGTGTAAGCGATCACGGTCCCCTCGTCCAGAGTGGCGCCCGGCTTGACCACGACGAAGGCCTTACCGACCTCGCCGAGCCGTTCGTCGGGAACTCCGATCACAGCGGACTCCGCCACCCCGTCGAGCCGCGCGAGCACCTGCTCCACTTCCGCCGGGTAGACGTTGAACCCACCGCTGATGTACATGTCCTTCAGCCGGTCGGTGATGGTCAGGTTGCCTGCGTCGTCGACGCGACCGATATCACCGGTGTGCAGCCAGCCGTCGGTGTCGATCGTCTTCGCCGTCGCCTCAGGGTCGTCGAGGTACCCGAGCATCACGTTGGGCCCGCGCAGCAGCACCTCACCCGAGCCGTCGTCGGCGGGGTTGTCGATGCGCAGTTCGAAGTCGGCGATCGGGCGGCCGGACGTGGTAGCGACGGTGACGGCGTCGTCGTCGGCCCGGCACATCGTGCCGAACCCGCTGGCCTCCGTCAGGCCGTAGGCGGTCAGCACGATGTCGATGTCCAACTCGGACTGCATCCGCTCGATCAACACGACCGGGATCGTCGCCGCTCCGGTGACCGCGAACCGCAGTGATGTCAGGTCGTAGTCGCCGCGCCTCGGGTGGTCGAGCAGCACCTGATAGATCGTGGGGGGACCGGGCAGCACGGTGATCCGGTGCTCTGCCACCGCGGCCATCGCCTTCTCGGGATCGAACGTCAGCTGGGGGATGAGCGTCGCACCGGTCTGCAGGCAGGCCAGAATGCCCGCTTTGTAACCGAAGTTGTGGAAGAACGGGTTGATGCAGAGGTAGCGGTCGGCGCTGGTCAGCTGTCCGCATGCGGCCCACGCGGCAGGCGCGTCGAGCGACTGCCGGTGCGCACACAGCGCACCCTTGCTGCGGCCTGTCGTGCCAGAGGTGAACAAGATGTCGGAGACGTCGTCGGGTCTGACCGCGGCCGCACGCGCATCGGCGGCACCGAGATCCGTACCGCGCGCGACGAATTCGTCCCAGTTTCCGTCGGGCTTGTCGATCGGGACCCGGACGATGTGGCGGAGGTCGGGCAGGGAGCCCCGATCCAGGTCGCCGGTCTTGTCCGCACCGAGGAACTCGCCTGCGGCGAAGAGTAGCGGTGCGCCGGTCCGCGCCAGCACATCGGCGGCCTCGCTTGCCGTGTAGCGGGTGTTCAGCGGGACGACGACGCCGCCCGCGTAGTGCGTAGCCAGACATGCGACCACCCAGTGCCACGTGTTCGGCGACCAGATGGCGACGCGGTCCCCGGCTGCAACGCCGAGGTCGATCATCGCGGCGGCGGCCCTGCGGACCTCGTCGCGCAACTGCGCGTAGGTCAGCCGCCGGTCGTCGGTAACCACGGCGTCGTGGTCGGAGAATTGGTCGGCAATCCGGTCCAGGACCTGCGGAATGGTCCTCGACTGAGACATTCCCGGGTCGCTTCGCTCCTGCCCACCGGGCACTGTCATCGATGCTCCTCTAACAAAGCAAGTGCTTGGTAGGTTAGCCTACAGGGGTGATAGAGGTCCAGAAGTTCAGGGCCGAGGTCCGCGACTGGCTCGCCGACAATCTCGTCGGTGAATTCGCCGCGATCAAGGGCCTTGGCGGACCGGGCAACGACAATGTGGCTTTCGCCGAGCGGCTGGCCTGGAACAAGCACCTGGCGGCCGCCGGCTTCACGTGCCTCGGCTGGCCCGAGGAGCACGGCGGCCGCGGATTGTCGGTCGCCCACCGTGTCGCGTTCTACGAGGAGTACGCGATCGCCAACGCCCCGGCAAAGGTCAACCACTTCGGTGAGGAACTGCTCGGCCCGACGCTGATCGCCTTCGGAACGCCGGAACAGCAGAAGCGCTTCCTGCCAAAGATCCTCGACGTCACCGAACTGTGGTGCCAGGGCTACTCGGAGCCGGGCGCGGGCAGCGATCTCGCCAACGTCTCGACCACCGCCGAGCTCGACGGCGACGCGTGGGTGATCAACGGGCAGAAGGTGTGGACGTCCCTCGCGCATTGGGCGCAGTGGTGCTTCGTCGTCGCGCGCTCCGAGAAGGGCTCCAAACGCCACGCGGGCCTCTCGTATCTGCTTGTGCCGCTTGACCAGCCCGGCGTCGAGGTGCGTCCGATCGTCCAGTTGACGGGTGACTCGGAGTTCAACGAGGTGTTCTTCGACGACGCCCGCACCGACGCCGACCTGGTCGTCGGCGATCCCGGTGACGGCTGGCGGGTCGCGATGGGCACCCTGACCTTCGAGCGTGGCGTGTCGACGCTGGGCCAGCAGATCGAGTACGCCCGGGAGCTTTCCGCGATCGCGGGCCTGGCGAAGCGAAACGGCGCGGCCGATGATCCGCTGGTCCGCGAGCGGCTGGCCCGGTCCTGGGTGGGGTTGCGCACGATGCGGTCATACGCGCTGGCGACCATGGACGTCGAGCAGCCCGGCCAGGACAACGTGTCGAAGCTGCTGTGGGCCAACTGGCACCGCGAGCTGGGCGATATCGCGATGGATGTCGCCGGCTACGACGGTCTGACGCTCACCGATGGCGAGTTCGACGAATTCCAGCGTCTCTATCTGTTCTCGCGCGCCGACACCATCTACGGCGGCAGCAACGAGATCCAGCGCAACATCATTGCCGAGCGTGTCCTCGGCCTACCCCGAGAGGTAAAAGGATGAGCCTTTCGGAGGCGCCGAAAGAGATTGACGGACACGGACTTCTGACCGGAAAGGTCGTCGTGGTGACCGCCGCCGCGGGTACCGGCATCGGATCTGCGGTGGCCCGCCGCGCGCTGGCCGAGGGCGCCGACGTCGTCATCTCCGATCACCACGAGCGGCGGCTGGGTGAGACCAGGGACCAACTCGCCGAACTCAAGCTCGGCCGTGTTGAGAGCGTCGTCTGTGACGTGACGTCGACCGCACAGGTCGACGCCCTGATCGCGTCGACGACGGCGCGGATGGGCCGCCTCGATGTGCTCGTCAACAATGCGGGCCTCGGCGGCCAGACCCCTGTGGTCGACATGACCGACGAGGAGTGGGACCGGGTCCTGAACGTCACGCTGACATCGGTGATGCGTGCGACGCGGGCCGCCCTTCGGTACTTCCGCGACGCCGACCACGGCGGCGTGATCGTCAACAACGCGAGCGTGCTCGGTTGGCGCGCACAGCATTCGCAGTCGCATTACGCCGCGGCGAAGGCCGGGGTGATGGCGCTGACGCGCTGCAGCGCGATCGAGGCGGTCGAGCACGGTGTTCGGATCAACGCGGTGTCGCCGAGCATCGCGCGTCACAAGTTCCTGGAGAAGACGAGTTCGACGGATCTCCTTGACCGGCTCTCGGAGGGCGAAGCGTTCGGCCGCGCGGCAGAACCATGGGAGATCGCAGCCACCATCGCGTTCCTCGCCAGTGACTACTCCAGTTACCTGACCGGGGAAGTGATTTCGGTATCGAGCCAACGCGCCTGAGCTAGATGCCCATCATCCGCGCGGGGTTGGTCTCCAGGATCGCCGTCCGCTCGGCATCGCTGATGCCGGACATCTTCTCCAGCCAACCGACCGGATCCTCTTGCACCATCGGCGCAGGATAATCGGTGCCGAGCACCACGCGGTCGATGCCGACGGCGTCGATGAGAAACCGCAAGGTCTCCTCGGTATAGGTGCAGGAGTCGTAGTAGAACCGGTCCAGGTATTCGCTCGGTGGCTTGGGCAGCCTGGCATCGGCGAACTCGGGCACCTCCGGATCGGCGGCGCGCCAGGTCTTGTCCATCCGCGCGACACCGAACGGCGCGTAGCCGCCCGCATGGCCGAGGCAGATCTTCAGGTCGGGATAGCGGTCCATGATCCCGCCGAACACCAGCGTGCCGAATGTCACGGCGCGGTCGACGAGGTTGCCGATGCTGTTAGGCAGCGCATAGCGGGTGGTGCGCGCCTTGACAAGGGTGGGGCCACACTGGTGGAAGAACACCACCGCACCAAGCGATTCCACCGCTTCCCAGAACGGGTAGAACCTCGGTTCGTCGAACGTCACGCCGTTCACGTGGTCGTTGATCGTGACGCCGCGGTAGCCAAGCTTCGACATCGCGCGTTCCATCTCGGTGACCGCGCGTTCGACGTCCTGCATCGGCACCGTCGCCAGTCCGGTGAACCGGTCGGGATGGTCGGCCATCATCTGGCCGATCTCCTCGTTGCACGCTTGGGCGATCTCCTGCGTCAGTCCCGGGTCGAGTTCGTAGCGGTAGAAGTCGTTGTTGACGGTGAGCACGTGCATGTCGATGCCCGCGGCGTCCATCTTTGCGATCCGGTCCTTCGACGAGATGGAGAACTCCGGGATCTCGAGCTCACCGATCGCATTGGTCAGCGTGTGCCATGTGCCGCCGTCGAGGACCGCCTCGCGAAAGCTGGGCGGGGTGACGTGTGAGTGAACATCGATGACGGCCACTGCTATTCGGCCTCTCTTCTAGTGGGATCGCCCAGCAGCATGGCGGCTGTGCCACGCAGGATGGACTCGACTTCTTGCGGCGTCAGCACGCCGATCGACGTCAACCGGGTGACCGGCTCGAGAACGCGCATCGGCGCGGGCCAGTCGGTGCCGAGCACGACCCGGTCCGCACCGACGACGTCGACGAGGTAGCGCAGTGTGCGCGGTTCGTAGGTGACCGCATCGTAGGTGAACCGGCGCGCGTAGGCACTCGGCGGCGCCGTCGTCGCACCGCGCATCGACGGGAACGCGCGCCAGCCCTGGTCCATTCGGTCCAGCGCGAAAGCCGTGTAGCCGCCTGCATGTCCGAGGCAGACCTTGAGATCGGGGTAGCGGTCCATCACCCCGCCGTACACCAGCGCGCCGAACGTGATCGCGCGGTCGACGAGGTTTCCTATCGAGTTGAAGAAGAAGAACTTGTCGATGCGCGCCTCGACCGAGGTCGGGGCGTACTGGTGCACGAAGATCAGTGCCCCCAACTCCTCGGCGGCCTGCCAGAACGCATCGAAGCGCGGGTCGTCGTAGGTCATGCCGTTGACATGATCATCGATCATCACGCCGCGCAGACCCAGATCACGTACTGCCCTCGTGAGCTCTGTGACGGCAAGATCGGTGTCCTGCATCGGCACCGTCGCCAGGCCCGCTATCCGCGCGGGGCGGGCCCGAACCATCTCTGCCACTTCGTCGTTGACGGTCGATGCGATCTTCGCGGTGACCGCCGGATCCTGGTGGTACTGATAGAAGACGTCGGTCGGGGAGGTGAGCTGCACGTCGATGCCGTCTTCGTCCATAGCCTCGATCCGTTGATCGATGCCCCACAGATTCATCGGGTTGTGCAGTTCGCCGTCATCGGACGTCATTCCGTGAAAGTCGGCTCCGCCCAGCACGACGTCGCTGAAGCAGCGCGGCGTTACGTGGGCATGGACGTCAATGATGCTGGGCAACCGCGCCTCACAGACCGTGCATGAGATGGGTGACCCTGGCTGTCCACTCGTACTGGGTCACTTCGCCGAGCTGCTTCATCGCCTGCACGTACTCGTCGCTTGCGAGCAGTTTCTCGACGGCGGGGCGGTCGGCGCATCGGATGTCGAGCATGCCGTCGAAGTCGGTTTTCAGCGTGCCGATGTTCTTGCCGATGACAACGTGCTGCACTTCGGGTAGGTCGCCGAGCGATTTGACGGCTTCGAGCGCGGACTCGCGGGCCGATTCGTCGGACTCGTCGGACCAGATGAACATCGCGCCGTGCTTGTACTGATTCTTGGTGATCAGCGGCGCCCCGTCGTACCACCAGTCGACGCGGGCGGTCTCCTCCCCGCGGCAGATCGACGCGTTGTAGACGGCGACCTCATGGTGAACGTCATCGTTGTTGTAGTCGTCCATTCCCGCCTGGTCGTCGAAGTCCAGGTGCAGAGCGATGTCGTAGCTTACGGGTGGTCCGAGTTTTCTACTGCGCCAGCGTGGTTGGCGGTCCCACGGCTTTACCTCGCGCAGCTGAGCCGAGCCACCGAACTCGTCGAGGCCGAAATCCAGCGCGCGCACGCTCGGGCAGGCGAACCGCATGTACGCCAGGCCTTTCATCATCTCGACGGCCTGCTCGAGTGTGGTCTCTTGGCGGAACATGAAAAAGGCAGAGTGACGCAGCATTTAGTGATTGACTCCTTCGTTCTCGGCGCCAGCGGGCTCGGCGCGCATCTGTTCGAACAGGGCAAGGACGTCGGCCTGCTGGGTGACCACATCGCGGTCGGTCAGCAGGCGCGGGCGGGGCAGGCCGATCGGGATGTCGGCGTAGAGCGTGCCGCCCTTGTTCATCATCAGGATTCGGTCCGAGAGTTGGACGGCCTCGTTGACGTCGTGAGTGACGAACAGCACCGTCGCGCCGGAGTCATGCCACAGCTGCTGGAGTTCGGTGCGCAGGCTGCGGGCCGTGATGGCGTCGAGGTGGCTGAAAGGTTCGTCCATCAGCAGCAGATCCGGTTGGATCGACAGCGCGCGTGCGATGCCGATGCGCTGCCGCATACCGCCGGACAGCTGCGCGGGGTATTTGTCAGCGGCGTGGGCGAGGTCGACCATCTCCAGGAAGCGCATGCAGCGTTCTCGACGGGTCTTGCGGTCGCCGTCGTCATGTACGTAGATCATGTTGTCGAGCACGGTGCGCCATGGCAGCAGCCGTGGGTCCTGGAAGACGTATCCGATTCTGGCGCTCTTGCCTTCTGCTGTCACCGTGACGGAACCCGACGTCGGCTTCTCCACGCCGGAGACCAGGTTGAGGAATGTGCTCTTACCGCAGCCCGACGGCCCGACAAGGCAGATGAAGGTGTGGCCGGACGCTTCGAAGCCAAAGTCGTCGAGGGCGTGTGTGGCGGTCTGGCCCGGAGTGGTCGCTTCGTAGACCTTGTTGACGTGATCGGCTACCAGGGTCGCCATGTAATCACCATCTTTCGGTTCCTTCCTGCCAGCGCCGAGAGCGGCTGGCGAGGCGTTCGAGCACCAGTCGGTCGACGGCGAGGATGACGACGATCTCGATCAGTCCCCAACCCATCAGCCCGTTGAAATTGCCTGCGTCATACCAGAATGCGGCCCGGTAGCCCGCTCCCCAGTTGCTTGCGAAGAACTCGACCAGCGAGAGCGCACCCCAGCCGGCAAGCACCGCGTACCGGAACCCCGCGAAGATGTAGGGCGACATCGCGGGCAGCACCATCCAGCCGAAGAACCGTGCGGTCGGGACGCGGTAAGCAGACGACATCTCGATGAGCGGTTTCGGAAGCGCCTTCGCGCCTTCGTAGGTCGACGCGACGAGCATCGGGGTGGCGGCCAGTACCGGCACCACGATGGGGCCGACCTCCGTGAAGCCCCACCACATGGCCGCAAGCAGTGCCCAGATGAACGCGGGCAGCGCCAGCATGATGGTCACGACGTCGCGGAAGTACGCGCCTACGCGCCACCAACGTCCCATCGCCCAGCCGATGGCGATGCCGAGCACCAGTACCACCGAAAGGGCGATCGCCGCGCGGCGAAGGGTCCAGGTGAGGTGCACCCAGAGTTCGCCGCGCATCGCCTCGTCGACCAGGAACTCGAATGTCCCTATCGGGGTGGGAATTCGGGTGGACAGAACGCCGATGGCCTGCCACAGCACCAGCATCAGCACGCGGGCGGTATAGCGGGCCGCCCGGTCGGACGTCAACCAGGCCGCCGACCCGCGCGATGTGGATGTTGCTGCTGCAATGGTCACTTGGTTACCACCTGCTCGGCGCCCGTGGTACTGACCGGCGCGCCTGGCGCCGCTGCCTTGCTGGCTCCGCGCCAGCGTCTGTTGCGCTGCGGCGTATCGGCCCGCCACCTGAAAAGCCGGTGTTCGGCGTTGACCAGCACCAGCCTCTCGAGCAGCACGACGAAGATGACGAAGAAGCACATCCACGCCAGCACGTCGCGCACCGAGAACATGTGATAGGACCGGCCGATCTGATAGCCAACACCGCTCGAGCCACCGAACGTTTCGACAAGAGCGGCGAGCTTCCACGAGTCGGCGAACGACACCCTGCCCGCCGCGAATGCGAACGGCATGACGGTCGGGATGATCACATGCTTGGCGAGGTCCAACCGACTTCTGTTGAACGCCTTGCTCATCCCGACCAGATCGGGATCGACCGACATCATCCCCGCCGCGACGTTCAACGCGATTCCCGGCAGGACGAACAGGATCACCACCGAGGTCGGCCCCATCCCGCTGATACCGAACACGATGATCGCCACGATGGCGTAGACGATCAACGGCACATTGGCGGCTAGGTAGATGAGGTCATGGAAGAACGCCCGTGCGTACCGGAAGCGACCCATCAGAACCCCGACCGCGGTGCCGATGATCACCGCGACCGTCCAGCCGACGATCGTGCGCCAGAGACTGTCGGCGAAATTCGTTAGCACGGCACCAGAAGCGGCGAGTTCCCACATCCGCTTGCCGACGGTCCACGGCGCCGGAAGGACGTAGGGCTCCATCCGCGAGGATGCGTAGGCCCAGATCCCGATGAAGGTCGCGATCCCCGCCAGCGAGTACGCCTGCGAGGCGAGGAGTCGACGGGTCGACGGCGCCAGAGACATCAAGGCGCCGTCAGGACTTGGACGGCTCGATGACGACCATCTCAGGATCAGGCTGGTCGGCGGGGGCCACCCCGGCATCCTTGAGGAGCTGGAAGATCTTCTTCTCCTTGTCGATCCACTCCTGGGTGAGGTACGGCGAGTCCACGAACCAGTCGAAGGTGTTGGCGAAATACCCCTTCATCCACTTCGCCTCCTCTTCGTTCTTCACCGCGAAGTGTTGTGGGTACTCGTCGATGATCTCGTCGCGGTTCTTGGCCCATTCGTCCATGGCGCGCTGCCAGACCTTGAGGAAGAAAGCGGCCTCCTCCTTGTGGGAGTCGTACCACTCCTTGCGCGCGGTGAACAGGTTGCTCATCACGCCCTGGTGACCGGGTTCCATTGTCTCGCCGAAGAGTTCGGAGGCGGACCGGCCGTCGTACATGATGTTCAGCTTGCCGGAGGCGAACTCAGGGATCGACTGGGTGGGATCGGCGAACGCACCGCACACCTCGTTGTTCAGCACGAGTTCCGGGATCACCTGGTAGTCGGCACTGACGAGGTTGAGGTCCTCGCCGTTCTCGGCGAGCGTGCGATTGTCCATCTGCTTGAGCAGCGCCGTCCAGATCAGGGTGTTGCCGACCGGCGACTCCGCGGCGATCTTGCATCCCTTCGGCATGTCCGAGACGGTCTCCCACTCCGGGTTCGCCGTGATCATCACGTCCTTGGCCTTGTTGAACTTGCCGAACGTGACGGTCTCGACGCCCGTCTCCTGCTCGAGGTTCTGCAGCTCGTAGGTACCGATGGAGACGACGTCGGCGTGCCCGCCGGCGAACTGGCCGTACTCGTCCCATGTGACTGTCTGAAGTATCCGGAACCCGGAATCCTTCTCCATCTCTTCGAGAATCCCCTGATCCTGGATCCAGTCCCAGGCGGGGTCGGGCGAGAAGGTGAACCGAATGACACCGTCCTCCCCGCTGTCGGCTGACTTCGCATCGTCTCCCGGGCCGCTGCATCCGGAGACGAGCAAGATGCCGGCGCTGAGCGTAGCCAGTAGAGACGTTGTCTTTCTGTTCATCGATGGACCTCCTGCGAGTACCGCCGGGCGGCTGCATGGCTATCGGGCGGATGACCTGCAAAGACCGCGCAGCCGTCGGCCTTCTGGCTGCCGAAATAAACTATAGAACGACAGATCCTATAAATTATGGGAATTTGTATCTTGCCCGGTTGCCAATGTGTAAACGGCTGGAAACTTTGGTTCGAAGGGCGTCGGAGTCACCTAGCAAGCGCTTGGTTGCTATCCTCGACATGTGGACAAGGCCGCACTGAGCCGTCGCGACGAGCTGTTGGAGCTCGCCGCGACGATGTTCGCCGAGCGTGGGCTGCGCGCTACCACCGTGCGCGACATCGCCGATTCCGCGGGCATCCTGTCCGGCAGCCTCTATCACCACTTCTCCTCCAAAGAAGAGATGGTCGATGAGGTGCTGCGAGGCTTTCTCGACTGGCTCTTCGAGCGCTATCAACAGATCGTCGCCACCGAGCCCAACCCGCTCGAACGGCTCAAGGGCCTGTTCATGGCGTCGTTCGAAGCGATCGAGCATCGGCACGCCCAGGTCGTCATCTACCAGGACGAAGCGAAGCGGCTGACCGGTCAGCCGCGGTTCTCCTATGTCGATGACCGCAACAAAGAGCAGCGCAAGATGTGGCTCGACCTGCTCAACCAGGGCGTGGCCGAGGGGTACTTCCGCCCGGACATCGACGTCGACCTGGTTTATCGGTTCATCCGCGACACCACGTGGGTCTCGGTCCGCTGGTATCAGCCCGGTGGTCCCCTGACGGCCGAAGAGGTCGGTCAGCAGTACCTGTCCATCGTTCTCGGCGGCATCACCGCCGACAAGGCAAAAGGAGCCAAGTAAATGGCGGCAACGTCACAGGCATACGTCATCGACGCCGTCCGCACCGCGATCGGGAAACGGAACGGATCGCTTGCGGGCGTACATCCCGTCGACCTGGGCGCCGCGGGTTGGCGGGGCCTGTTCGATCGCGTCGATGTCGATCCCGGTGCGGTCGACGATGTGATCGCCGGGTGCGTCGACGCCATCGGGCCCCAGGCGGGCAACATCGCGAGGCTCTCCTGGCTTGCCGCCGGATATTCGGAGGAAGTGCCAGGGGTCACCGTCGACCGGCAGTGCGGATCCAGCCAGCAGGCGATCTCCTTTGGCGCGCAAGCGATCATGTCCGGCACAGCCGACCTCATTGTGGCGGGCGGTATGCAGAACATGACCCAGATCCCCATCTCCTCTGCGATGACCGTCGCCGAACAGTTCGGGTTCACGTCGCCGACCAACGAGTCGAAGAGCTGGCTGCAGCGCTACGGAGACCAGGAGATCTCGCAGTTCCGCGGCGCTGAGCTGATCGCCGAGAAGTGGGACATCTCGCGTGAGGAGATGGAGCAGTTCGCGCTGGCCAGCCACCAACGGGCGGCCGAGGCCATCCGCGCCGGACACTTCGAGAACGAGATCATCCCGGTGGATGGCTTCGCGACTGACGAAGGCCCGCGCGACACGTCGCTGGAGAAGATGGCGGGTCTCAAGCCGCTCATCGAGGGTGGCAGGCTGACCGCCGCGATGGCCAGCCAGATCTCCGATGGGGCGAGCGCGGTGCTGCTCGCGTCCGAGCAGGCGGTCAAGGACCACAGCCTGACGCCGCGGGCCCGGATCCACCACATCAGCGCGCGGGGCGCCGATCCGGTGTTCATGCTCACCGGACCGATTCCCGCAACGCGGTATGCCCTTGACAAGGCGGGTCTTTCGATCGACGACATCGACACCGTCGAGATCAACGAGGCGTTCGCGCCGGTGGTGCTGTCCTGGCTGAAGGAGACCAAGGCGGATCCGGCGAAGGTGAACCCGAATGGCGGGGCGATCGCACTCGGCCATCCGCTTGGTGCGACCGGGGCGAAGCTCTTCGCCACCATGCTCAACGAACTCGAGCGCACCGGCGGCCGCTACGGCCTGCAGACGATGTGCGAGGGCGGCGGCACCGCCAACGTCACGATCATCGAGCGGCTCTAACCGACGTCCACCTGCACGGTTCGCCCTTCGCGGGCCGCGCGATAGAGCGCGTCGGAGACGGCCACCGCGCGCATCCCGTCGACGCCGCCTGCAATCGGCGCAGTGCCAGATGCGACGGCGTTGGAGAAGTCGGCAACCTCGGTCGCGTATGCCGGCGCTGTCGAGGTGGCCAGCCGGCTGGTCCCGTCGTCGTCGTGCAGGTCAAGGGTGTCGTCAGGGGCCGGGCTCGTGCCGCCGCGGGCGTCGAGCCAGCCGTTGGTGCCGAAGGCCGTCCAGTCGGGGCGGGTGCCCATCCGCAGGCTGTGTGACGCGATGTTGGCCAAAGTGCCGTCCGCCAACCGGCAGCTGCCGACGAATACGTCCTCGGCTCCGGGTTTGTCGATCATGGCCGTGACCTCGACGACCGGCTGATCGCATAGGTAGGCGACAAGGTCGACGGCGTGCACACCCTGATGCAGCAGCGTGCCGCCGCCGGAGAGCTCGGGGTCGGCGCGCCAGGTGTCGTAGGGGAACAGGCCTTTACCTGCACCGCACGCCATCTCGGCGTAGAAAACGTCGCCGAGCCGCCCTGCGGCGATCGCATCCCGTGCTGCGCGTGCGGTCGCCTTGTGCCGTAGATGAAATCCGGTGCCCAGCAATACTTTCGCGCTTGCGGCTGCGTCGACCATGGCTTTCGCATCGGTGATCGCGAGTGCCAGTGGCTTGTCGACGAGCACGTGCTTACCCGCTCTCAGCGCGGCAAGGCCCTGCTCTGCGTGCACGCCGTTCGGCGACGCGATGTACACGACGTCCACGTCGGGGTCAGCCAGCATCTGCGCGTAGTCGTCATAGGCGGCGTCGGCACCGTGTTTGTCGGCGAAGGCCTTCGCGCGATCGAGACTGCGGCTGCACACGGCGGCGAGACCGGCCTGTTCATCGGCCGCAATGGCAGGAGCGATCGCGATGTCTGCGACCTTGCCGATGCCGACGATGCCCCAGCGGACAGTCATATGATCTCCCTCAGGGGTGGTCAGATAGCTGGGTTCGCCGAGTCGCTGTCGTCGAACTCGAGCGAGTGAATGCTCGACCGAATGTGGGCAGCGACGGCATCTGCGGCCGCGTCAGCGTCGCGCCGCAGATAGGCGTCGAGGATTGCGCGGTGTTCGATTTGCGGATCGGGCCCGACGCGGTGGGTGATGGCCAGCGGAACGTAGAGCGCGGCGGCTTCAAGGAGTGAGCTGAGGATGCCGACCAGCCGGGGCGCAGGGGCGGGCGACAACAACAGCTTGTGGAATTCGCGGTTGCACACGACCCATCGATGGTCGGTCGCCTCCGACATATCGGAGTAGAGCTCCTCGGCGTGGTTCAGCACGTCGAGCGTCACGTTGTCGACCGCCATGCGGGTCGCATCGGGTTCCAGCTGGAGCCGAATCGTGTGGATCTCCTTGGCGTCCGCCAGGTCCAGTGACGTGACGGCCGCGCCCTTGTGCGGAAGCAACGTGACCAGACCCTCGGTGGCGAGGTCGCGCAACGCCTCCCTCACCGGTGTCATGCTCACGCCGAGATCCTTGGCGAGGCCGGCCTGGATGAGCGGTGCGCCTGGGGCGAGTTCGCCGGTGAGGATCTTGTCCCGCAACGCTTCGTAGGCGTAGGCGTGGGCAGTTCGCGGTGCCGCGACAGTCATGGACCCTCATTTCTGCTTACCCGCTTGTCCTCCTCGCGTGCGGGTGACCTGCGATTTTTGCCCTTCTATAGAATACAGCATCGTGCCCCTTCTTCCGGGAGACCCCGCGGCGGGACTGAAGATCGGCGGCTCGATGAATGAGCTGGCCGCAACGCTTGTGCACTCATGCGGTCGGCAACAACTCACCGCCCTGCTGCGCGAGTGGGACGACGAGGACAGGACCACATGGTTCTACACGCCCACCGACCACGGCGGCCTTCCGCTGAGCGGCCAGCGCCCGGCCCAGCAGCAGATGACGATGCGGCTCGTTGCGGAGGGCCTCTCGGTCGCGGCGTACAACACGGTCGCCGCCGTCATGGGGATCGAGAATGTGCTGGACCGGGCCGAGGGCTTCTCCCGCGACTGGGGCCGAGAGAGGGGGCGCGACCCCGGGCTCTACTGGTTGCGAATCTTCGGCCGTCCCGGCGCGCAGCGATGGGGCTGGCGGTTCGGCGGACACCACGTGTCGCTGAACTACGTCATCGACGGTGGGCGTCTGGTCTCGGCGACACCGTGCTTCATCGGTTCGGATCCGGCCCGGTCTGCGTTGCTCGGCGGTGGTGTTCTCGGGCCGCTGCTCGCGGTGGAGAACGCGGCCAGGTCGTTGGTCGGCGGGCTGACTGAGACGCAGTTGCGACGCGCACTGTTGCACCCGACCGCGCCCAGCGACATCATCAGCGGCAACCGCGCACGAATGGCTCGAATGTCGCTGCCCGCCGAGATGATTCACATGAACGACGCCAAGCTGTGGGGCCACCTGCTCGATGATCCGCGGATGCGACAGCTGGCAGAGGTCATCGACCAGAATGCCGAAGCAGCCTCGGGATACCGGACCGACGACCACGAGAAGCTCGCCATCGGGGGTGTCCCCAGCGGGCTGTCCGCGGCGGATATGACGCCAGATCAACGGTCGGCGTTGTATGGGCTCGTCGCCGCCCATGAGTCGTCCGCACCCGAAGGTGCGTTGTCGCGGACACCGGAATCGCTCGACGGCGTGTACTTCGGCTGGGCCGGCCCGCAGGCCGAGGGGAATCCGCACTACTACCGGATCCACGGCCCGGACCTGCTCGTGGAATACGACAACACACAGCGCAATGCCAACCATGCGCACTCGGTGTGGCGTCGGCCCGACAGCGATTTCGGCTTCGACGTCCTGGCCGCCCACCGGAGCAATCACGCGCATTGAGCCGCCGAGAGCGGATCGCTACAGTATTGTTTTCTACACTTTATAAAGTAGGAAGGCTGCCCCGGTGGAGATTCCCGACGTCATGCGTGCGGCCGTCCTGTTCGGCCCGAATGACTTGCGGGTCGTCGACAAGCCGGTGCCTCGTCCCGACCATGACGAGGTACTGGTGCGGGTCGCGATGTGCGGGGCATGCGGAACCGATGTCGCGATTCAGTCCGAGCCCTTCCCCAGCCAGCCGCCCTACGGTTCGTTCACCCCGGGCCACGAGTGGACAGGCACCGTGGTGGCCCGCGGCGGGTGTGTCGACGAGATAGCGATCGGCCAACGGGTGGCGATCCACGTCCATCACGGGTGCGGCCGATGCCGAAACTGCCTCAACGGCGCCTATACCGCGTGCGAGAACTACGGTGAGGCCGACAAAGGGCACAGGGCAACGGGATTCACGTGTGACGGCGGATTCGCCGAGTACGTCGTTCACAACGTCAGCTGCGTCTACCCGCTCCCCGACAACCTCAGCTGGGAGGAGTCGGTCCTGATATCGACCGCGGGCACGTCAGTGCACGGCCTCGACCGTGCAGGCGGGCTGGTCGCAGGTGACACCGTTGTCGTGATAGGCCCAGGGCCCGTCGGCATCATGACCGCCCAGACGGTGCGCGCGCTCGGCGCGACGACGGTGATCGTGGTCGGCACTCGCCAGGAGCGGTTGGACCTGGCAGCGGCGTTGGGCGCCACCGACATCGTCAATTCGGCGACCCACGACCCCGTCGAGGAGGTGCGCCGGCTGACCCAAGGCCGGGGCGTCGACATGGTGATCGAGTCGTCCGGTGACCCGGCCACGCCCAACCAAGGGCTGGACATGCTGCGCCGGGGCGGCAAGATGCTGATTCTGGCGTTCTACAAGGACCCGGTTTCCTTCAACCTGGGGTTCGCAAACCGCGAGGAGATCTCCCTCGTGACGTCGCGGGGCGAGGGCAGACAGGCGGTCGGCCGCGCGCTGCGCCTCGCCGCCGCGGGACTGATCAGCGGTGAGCGCCTCGTCACCCATCGGTTCCCACTCGACGAGATCCAAGCCGGCTTCGACATGCTCAGGAGCAGGCAGGGCAAACCGATGAAAGTGGTATTCATCCCGTGATCGACCACGTGATCGCCTTCAAGGCGCCCGGTCTCGACGGCGAGGCGGAGAAGGCACTGTTCGCGAAACTCAGTGAGTTGCAACGTGTTCCCGGGGTTCGCGGGTTTGCGCTCGGTAAGAACTTCGGTGCCCGCTCGAGAGGTTTCGACATCTGCATGCGCGTCACGTTCGACAGCAGGGAGGACCTCGACGCCTACGAGGTACACCCCATCCACAAGGACGTCGTCGCCTACAACCGCCAGGTCACCGAAGAGCACATCTGCTTCGACTTCGAGTCGATGTAACGCGCCTACTGCGCGAGCGCCAGACCGCCGAGCGCGATGATCCAGCTGGCGAAACTGCCGACGAGAAAGTACTCGGTGACAGCGTCGATGCCGATGTTGCCGTTCTCGCGGGCCCTCGCGGCGTTGATCTCCGGGAACCGGATGACGCTCTTGGCGGCGACGACGGCCGTCGCCGCCGCCAGTTGACCGGCAAGGCCGAGTCCGAGGATGAGGATCCGCTCCATCGGGCCGAGCAGGCGCCCGCCCTTGAGTCGATCCGACGGCTGGGGTTGGCCCTCGGGTTTCACGGCGCCGACCGAGCCCAGCACCAATCGCACCAACTGGTTCCCGGTGACGATCTGCAGTAGCACCACACCGACCACAAGCAGAAGCCTGTTCGGGCCGATAGCGCCGATGCCGGGAATGTCGACCCAGGCCGCCCACCGCGCGACGAGGCCGCCGACCTCAGAAGCCCAGCCGGACAAAATGATCAGTGCTGCGAAGGACAGACCGAAGATCACAAGCGGTGCAGCCTGGTGCTCGCCGGATCGATCCGAGCGGGTACTGAGCACCACCCAGGCGACGCCGGCGGCTGCCGCGATCAGCAGAAGGGGAAGGTCGCCGCGATGCCAGAGCCCGGCCAGCGCCGCGCAGGCCACCACCACAACGGGCACGGTCGTCGGCGCGATCCACGCAGCGCGGGTGATTCGCCGGACCGCATCGGCGATGCCGATCGCGATGAGAAGAACCGCCAGGGCACTCACGGCACGCTCCTCAAATACTCCGACGCGAGCACGATCAGGTCGAGACCGTCGCGGCCCGCGCGTTGGGACACCGCCGACGGGCTGATCCCTTCTGCCGTGGCGATGTCCTTCTTGGTCCGGTTTTCCAACAGTGCCTTCACAATCCGTGTCGATCGGTCGTCCAACGATCCAAGCAGGTGGTCCCGACAAATCAGCGCGGCGTTGATCGCGTCCACGTCGGCCCTGGCGTGTCCGGTGGCCCGGAACGACGTTCGCACCAGGGCGAGGCCGGGCTGGCGCTGAGCCGACGCCGTCCATTCGATGGCTTCGCGGGCGGCCCACCAGCCGGGGCCGTCCTGGATACCCGCGGTCTCGTCGAGCATGGTGACGGCACCCCAGCCGAGGCCGAACCGCACATCGATGTCCGGTGCGACGGCCAACCGCAGCGACAGCGCCGCGTCGATCGCGAGGCCGACGCTCGCGAACGCACCCTGGAATTCGTCGCCGACCGTGAAGGCGGGCGGGTCGACCGCGGCTGCGGCGACATCACGCAGGGCCCGGTTCATCAGCCGGTGGGCGCCTGCGCGGTCGGCGACGGTCCGCGAACCCACAATGTCGCCGATCAGCGTGGCTCGTGAAGTTCCAGGCTTCATCTGCATCATATGAAGATAATAGCTTCATACTGAGGCGATAAAGCTCAGCGCTTCATAAATGGCTATCGATTACGGGTCGCCAGGGCCTGAATCGGGTTGAGACTGCGCTGAGGGCGCTGGCTTCTCTCGCACGTTTCCGCCATGAGCGCAGTGTCAACGTCAACCCCTGGGCGGTGAGACGCGAAAACGGGCCGACGGCCGTGCCTAGTCGATGACGAGACCCGCGGCGGCCCGAAGGTGTTTGACCGCGTCGCCGACGATCGAGTCGACCAACTCGGCGCACGATGGCAGATCGTCGAGGATGCCTGCGACCTGTCCCGACGCCAACACACCGGCGTCGGTATTGCCATCGACGAGGCCCGCCTTCAGGAGCATCGGCGTGTTGGCGGCCATCACGACCTGCGACCAGGTGAGCTCCTTGCCGTGCCGCATCTCCAGGCCGTCGCTGATCATCGACCGCCAGGTCATCTTCGACATCTTCTTGAACTTCTGTGCGTTGCGAACCGCGGCGCCGAAGCCGCGCAGGCGCGAACCGCTTTCCAGCTTCTCCACCAGGCCGGTGCGCAGGACACGGTGCGGCATACCGTCCACACGGGTGGACACCACGGTTCCGTCCAGCCCGGCTTGCAGGTATCGCTGCTTGACGTCGTCCGGCACGGTGGAGTCCGACGTCAGCAGGAAGCGCGTTCCCATCGCCACACCGGCTGCGCCGTACGACAGGGCGGCGGCCAGGCCGCGTCCGTCGAAGAATCCGCCCGCGGCCACCACCGGGATGTCGACCGCGTCGAGCACCGACGGCAGCAGCAGGGTGGTGGCGATCGGGCCGGTGTGGCCGCCACCCTCGCCGCCCTGCACGATCACCGCGTCGGCACCCCAACCAGCGACCTTCTTGGCGTGTTTCGCCAAGCCGACTGACGGAATCACCACGACGCCTGCGTCTTTGAGCTTGGCGATCAGATCCGGCTTCGGCGCGAGCGCAAACGACGCCACCTTGACACCCTCGCGGATCAGGAGGTCGACGCGGTCGATGGCGTCGCCGGCGTCGGCGCGGATGTTGATGCCGAACGGTTTGTCCGTCGCGTCCTTCACCTTGGTGACGGCTGTCTGCAGTTCGTCCAGGGTCATCGTGGCCGAGGCCAGGATGCCGAGGCCGCCCGCATTGGACGTCGCCGCCACCAGCCGCGCTCCGGCCACCCAGCCCATGCCGGTCTGGACCACCGGATGCTCGATACCGATCAGCTCGGTTAGCGGGGTGCGCAGTTTGCTCATGTCCGGATCTCTTTGTCCCGCAGTGATTTGGGGTCGATCACCTCACGAATCAGCTTCAGCTCATCGGCGGTGGCGAGTCGAGTTGCGTCTGCCTCGTCGAGCCCGTGGATCTCGAACGAGGTGTTCTCGCGGACCTGTTCGGCATCGATACCGGGGTGCAGTGACACCGCCCGCATGGTGTGGTCTTGCCCGCCGAAGTCGAAGACGCCGAGGTTGCTCACCACCCGGTAGACGTTGACGAACCGGTACGCCGGGTTGTCGGGATCGACTTTGTCCCAGCCGATCCCGGACACCACGTCGACGTTGTCGCAGAAAACACGCTTGGAGTGGTTGCCCACCCAGTAGCTGGTGGCGTGGTTGATCGTGTTGCCGGGCGCGCCTCGCACGCCGAACATCTGTCGGGTCGGGTGCTGAAGGGGCCCGAACGCCGACAGGTTCTGGTTGCCGTACCGGTCGACCTGGTTTGCACCCATCACGACATGCCTGCGGCCCCACGCCAGTGTCTCGAACACGCGGCCGAACGGCATCCAGCCTTCGATCGCTCCTGTCGCGCCGAGTGCGGGCGTATCGGCGAGGATCCTGGCCTCGCCGTCAGTGAGCAGAATGTCGGGGGAGAACGTCAGGCGTGCCAGCCGCGCGCCGATCGACACCATGTTCGCCATCGGGCTGACCATGATCTCGCCCGCGTCGCGGAACAATTCGGCGCACGCGACTGCGCATACTTCTGCGCGGGACACGGAGATCACTTCTTCGCCTCCTTCTGGGCCTCTGCGAACGCGCGCACCGCGGCTTGGTAGTCGGCTTCGCCGCCCGACAGGTAGGTGTCGACGAACTCCTGCCATGTCTCATCCGATGCCGCGGCTTCGGCGTAGTGGCGCTGAAAGCGCTCGTCGCGCTTGTAGTCAGGCTCCGCGGTGCTGAAGTGGGCACCGTTGGGTGCCTCGACGACGCTGTCGACCATCATCCGGTTGACGAGGAGTGCCTGCGGCGGCACCGATTTCACCAGCTCCTCGGTCGGCACAACTCGTTCGACCGACAGGAACCGCTTTTGCGCGGCCATCAGGTACAGGTCGTCGAAGTACGGGTCGATGCCGGTGTATGCCGCGTTGCCCTGCTGGTCGCCGATGTTCAGATGCACGAACGCCGCGTCGAGGTTCAGCGCGGGCATGGCGACGAGTTCCTCGTAGCCGCCGTCGGTCGGGTAGGGGGACCTCACGGTCTTGAGCTCGGCGCCCCAGAAGGCGCGCACGTCGCTGCCGAGCCCGGCGCGGATGGGAAGGAACGGAAGTCGTTGCGCGGCAGCCTGCAGGCCGCATCGCAGCATGCCCTCGTCCATCTCACGCGACTCGATCGAGCCGGTGGTGCGAGCCTTGGAGAACCACGGGTCGTAGAACGGCGGCGAGTCCAGAGACACGAAGCCGTAGTAGACCCGTTTGACCTTGCCCGCCGAACAGAGCAGACCCACGTCGGGTCCGCCGTAGCTCACCACGGTGAGGTCAGTGACGTCGGTGCGCAGCAGTGCGCGCACGAACGCCATCGGCTTTCGCCGCGACCCCCAACCGCCGATGCCGATGGTCATTCCGCTTTCGATCGAGGCGACGGCCTCGTCGAGAGTTGTTCTCTTGTCGCTCACTTGGATCCCTTGTCCGTGCCGGCGAACGCATCCCTGTGCTCGTCGGACACGCCGGAGAGGTTGAGCTCGAAGGTGAAGCCCTGCTCCATCCGGTAGCTGGAGTTGACCTTCTGCACGTCGATGAGGTTCAGTGCCTCCTTGGCCGCGCGGATGACGCGAGTGTCCTTGGCGGCGATGTCGCGGGCGACGCGCAGTGCCGATTCGTCGAGTTCGGCACGCGGCACCACCTCGTGAACGGATCCGAAGTGGTGCAGGGTCGCGGCGTCCACTGTGGCCGCCGTGAAGAACAGCCTGCGCATCATGTGCTGCGGCACAAGCCGTGAAAGGTGGGTCGCCGCCCCCAGCGCACCGCGTTCCACTTCGGGCAGTCCGAAGGTGGCGTCGTCGGAGGCGACGATGACGTCGGCGTTGCCGACAAGGCCGATACCGCCGCCCACGCAGAAACCGTTGACGGCAGCCACGACCGGCACCGCGCATTCGTACACCGCGCGGAACGCCTCGAAGCAGCCGCGGTTGGCGTCGATCAGCGCCGTGTAGCCCTCGGATTTCTGCATCTCCTTGATGTCGACGCCTGCGTTGAAGCCGCGTCCCTCGGCCCGCAGAATCACCACGTGGGTGGATCGGTCGCGGCCCGCGGCGGTGATCGCGTCGGCGAGTTCGAACCACCCGCGGGACGGGATTGCGTTCACGGGCGGGTAGTCGACGGTGACCGAGACAATGCCCGGTTCGACCGACGTGGTGGTGATCGTCATCAATGCTCCTGCTGGGGGGTCGGCTACCTAAGCAAGCACTTGCTTGGTACGCTAGCACAGTGACCGACGGGGCAGACAGTGCTGGTTCGGCAGGCATCAACCTGCAACTGAGCGGGCGGGTCGTCCTGGTGACCGGCGGTGTACGAGGGGTCGGTGCAGGCATCAGCGCTGTCTTCGCCGACCAGGGCGCGACAGTCGTGACGTGTGCCCGGCGGCCCGTCGAGGGCTCGCCGTATGAGTTCCACTCCTGCGACGTCCGCGACGACGAATCGGTCGGGGCGCTCATCGACGCCATCGTCGCCGCGCACGGCCACCTCGACGTGGTGGTCAACAATGCGGGCGGCTCACCGTACGTCCCCGCGGCGGAGGCCTCGGCCAAGTTCAGCAGCAAGATCCTCCAACTGAACCTGCTTGGCCCGCTGTCGGTTTCGACGCACGCCAACGCGGTGATGCAGACACAGGAACGCGGCGGTTCGATCATCAATATCGCGAGCGTCAGCGGCAGGAGGCCGACGCCGGGCACCGTCGCCTACGGTGCGGCGAAGGCCGGCCTGGAGAACATCACGAGCACGCTCGCGGTCGAGTGGGCGCCCAAGGTGCGGGTGAACTCGGTCGTCGTCGGCATGGTCGAGACCGAGCAGTCCGAACTGTTCTACGGCGACGCGGACTCCATCGCGGCAATCTCGCGCAACGTGCCACTCGGCAGGCTCGCGAAACCGGCCGATGTCGGATGGGCGGCGGCCTTCCTCGCATCGGATGCGGCGGGCTATATCAGCGGCGCATCACTCGAAGTGCATGGCGGTGGCGAGCCACCGCACTACCTGGCAACCACAACCGCTGACATCAAATAGGAGAAAACGAATATGGGACTGCTCGACGGCCGCGTGGTCATCGTGACAGGGGCCGGTGGCGGCATCGGACGCGCACACGCGCTGGCGTTCGCCGCCGAAGGGGCGCGCGTAGTGGTGAACGACATCGGCGTCGGCCTGGACGGTTCACCGGCAGGCGGTGGCAGCGCCGCCCAGAGCGTCGTCGACGAAATCGTCGCTGCCGGTGGCGAAGCCGTCACGAGCGGCGCCAACGTGGCCGACTGGGCGCAGGCCGAAGGTCTGATCCAGACCGCCGTCGACAGCTTCGGCGGGCTCGACGTCCTCGTGAACAACGCGGGCATCGTCCGCGACCGGATGTTCGCCAACACCAGCGAAGAGGAATTCGACGCCGTGATCGCGGTGCACCTCAAAGGGCACTTCGCCACGATGCGCCATGCGGCGGCGTACTGGCGTGCGCAGTCCAAGGCCGGAAATACCCCCGACGCCCGCATCATCAACACCAGCTCGGGCGCAGGCCTGCAAGGCAGTGTCGGGCAGGCGAATTACAGCGCCGCCAAGGCGGGTATCGCCGCCATGACATTGGTCGCCTCTGCCGAGATGGGCCGCTACGGCGTCACCGTCAACGCGATCGCGCCGTCGGCGCGCACCCGGATGACCGAGACGGTCTTCGCTGACATGATGTCGACGCAGGGCAACGACTTCGACGCGATGGCGCCGGAAAACATTTCGCCCCTTGTGGTCTGGCTGGGCAGCGTCGAGTCGCGGGACGTCACCGGCAAGATGTTCGAAGTCGAGGGCGGCATCATCCGCGTCGCCGAGGGCTGGGCCCGCGGACCCGAGGCGGACAAGGGTGCGCGCTGGGATCCCGCGGACCTCGGACCCGTTGTCACCGATCTGCTTGCAAAGGCGCGCCCGCCGGTGCCGGTTTACGGCGCCTGACAGACGCGCCCTGCCGTCAGGCGGCGTCCTTCGCAGCGCCGTCGGCCGCGTCCTTGGCGGTGTCGGCGACCTTCTTGACTGCATCGGCCGCCTTCTTGATGGACGTCGAGATCTCCTGACGCACATCCTGCACGGCCTCGTTGACGCGTTGGTTGTTCCTCGACACCGCATCTGCGGCCCGGCCGCCTGGCGTCACCTTGTTGCCCGCTGTGAGATCCGTTGCACCGTTGGATCTCTCGGCGATGTTGGACGCGGCCGCGTTGCCGAGATCGGCGACCGTGTCGGTGCCGAACTTCACGGTCGCCTTTGCTACGTCCTCCACACCCTTGGCCCCGGATTCTGCGCCGGGGTTCTGGCCGAAGTTGTACAGCGCCGTCTGCGGCGCCACGATCAGGTCCCTGGCGTTGACGAACAGTTGCGTGGGCAGGTTCGCAGGCCCGACTTCTTCGCCGCCCCAGCTCTTCAACGTCCAACTGCCGTCGTCGTTCTTCTCGACGACGACGGTCTCGGTGTTGTCCAGCTGGTGAGTGAGCAGCAGTGTGGGATCGGGGTTGTCGACGTTCATCATCGTCCAGAACATGATGGTGGCGCCGTGCGAGAAGACGACGGGTGTGTCGCTGCCGTCCGCCTCGATCTTTGCGAGCGCGCCATCGACCCGCGCATCGAACTCGTTGCCGTCCTCGGCGCCGGGGATCTTGACGAACCGAAGGCCAAGGCTCCATGCGATCGGAGCGAGCGCGTAGCCGAGCCGTCCGATTCCCTCGTCCTCCGAGGAGCCCTCGAGGATGCCTGCGCTGATCTCCTGAAGTCCGTCAAGGACTTTGACGTCCTTGTTCTTGAGCTCCGCGTATGGTTCGGCGGTCTGCTGCGTACGAATCATCGTCGACGCGTAGATGCCCTCATGCGCTTGCCCGTTGAGGATGAGGGCAACGGCGTCGGCCTGCGTCCTGCCGAGGTCGGTGAGTCCAGGTCCCGGAACCTTTGTGTCGATGATGCCGTCGGCATTGGCCTGCGACTCGGCATGGCGCACGAAGGTCACCGTCATCGCACCGGCAGGGATCACCGCGAGGACTAACGAGACGACGGCCGTGAAGGCCGCTCCGATGATGCCGAAAACCCGCTTGGTCGACGATTTACGCATCCGAAACTCCATCGTGTGGGCTGTGTGAACCGGATCACTGTACATAATCCGAAATCTGTCTTGTCATGTCGAATCCAGGAACCGTGTTTGAAAACTCGCTGTGAAGGTCATCATGATCACGTGAGGCGGATCACACTGCCGGTGCTTGCCGGCGCGATGCTGTTGGTTTTGGCCGGGTGCGGGGGTCAGCGAGGTGGTGACGGCGGGGAGGCGGCTTCCGAGCCAACGACCTGCACGGTGGAATCCGATGCGCGGCTGAGCATCGCGACCGGAAACACCACCGGCGTCTACTACACCCTCGGCGGCGCTTTGGCCGAGGCGATCAGCAAGGCCAGTGCCGGAAAACTGAAGGCCACTGCGGCGGAGACGTCCGCGTCGCTGCAAAACATCCAGCAGCTGGTGGCAGGCACTCACCAGGTCGCGTTCGCCCTCGCCGACACTGCCGCGGACGCAGCCGAAGGCAAGGCGTCCTTCGACGAACCCCAGCCGATCGCCGCGCTGGCGCGGCTTTATCCCAACTACACGCAAGTGGTTGCGCGCAATGACGCAGGCATCAATTCGATCGCCGACATGCGCGGCAAGCGGGTGTCCACCGGAGCGCCGAATTCCGGCACCGAGGTGATCGCCAACCGCATGCTCGAGGCGGCCGGGCTCGACCCGTCGAAAGACATCCAGGCGCAGCGCACCGAACTCGGCAAGACGGTTGAGGGAATGAAGGACGGGTCCATCGACGCGATGTTCTGGTCGGGCGGTTTGCCCACGAGCGGAATCACCGACCTGTTCACCAGTCAACGAGGCAACATCAAGCTCCTCGATGTGACCGACACGCTGGACAAGCTCAAGGAGATCAACACGATCTACGAGCAGGGCGTCATTCCGGCGGCGACCTATCAGACACCATCGGACGTACAGACGGTGGTCGTGCCGAATCTGCTTCTGGTGAATAAGAACATGGACGGAAACACGGCCTGTGTGGTGACCAAGGCGCTGTTCGAGCACAAGGCCGATCTGGTAAAGGCGAGTAAAGCCGCCGATGGCATCAACCTGGACACTGCGCGTCAGACGGAACCGGTGCCACTGCACCCGGGGGCCGAAAAGGCGCTCGCCGACCTCGGTGCAAAGAGCTGACCGAACACGAGGATGAGAAGGAAGGTCGGCGCGCGCCGACCGGTGGAACCGCGACGCTGACGCAGTCGGAGACCGCTGCGCCGCCCGTCCAGGACGAGGAGAAGCCGGCCAGGCAGCTGTTCGGCTGGGTAGGACACGCGGTGACAGCCGCGTGCGTGCTGATCGGGCTGTTCGCAGTCCACCAGGTGTTCTTCCCGCTCGCGCAGGGCAACCAGGTCTACCTCATCCTGTTCCTGGCAGCGGTGCTGCCGCTGACGTTGCTGTGTTACCGCTCGGGTCTGCGGCTGCGGCGCCGGTCAGAGGAAGTACAAGAGGAAACGGCGTCGAACAACCCGACGGTGGTCGACTGGTTTCTCGCCGCGCTCGCGCTGTTGTTGTGCCTGTATCCCTTGTGGCCCGTGGAAATTGCCGGCGGCGGTGGCGGATTCGACGAGTTCCTGGGCCGGCAGGGCACGCTGGTGCCACTCGACATCGTCGTCGGAACGATCGTCCTGCTGTTGGTGTTGGAGGCATGTCGGCGAACCACCGGGCTGGCTTTGCCCATTGTCTGTTTGCTGGCGGTGGGATACGCCTACTACGGCGGGTACCTGCCGCAGAGTGCAGCGATCGCGCACGCCGGAGTCGACTGGGACCAGATCATCAGCGCGTCGTTCATCCAGTCGACCGGTCTGTACGGCGTCCCACTCGATGTGGCTGCCACCTACATCGTGCTGTTCACCATCTACGGCGCGGTGCTGGACGCATCGGGGGCAAGCAAGTTCTTCATCGACCTGTCCTTCGCCGCATTTCGTGGTTCTCGGGCGGCGCCAGGGCGGACGGTAACCCTCGCCGGATTCCTGCTCGGCACGGTATCCGGTTCGGGGACCGCGACCACCGTCAGCCTGGGTTCGGTCACCTGGCCTATTCTGCAGCGCGCGGGCTACCCGAAGGAGAACGCGGGCGGAATGCTTGCCGCCGCGGGCATCGGTGCGATTCTGTCGCCGCCGACCCTTGGTGCGGCGGCGTTCATCATCGCGGAGTATCTCGGCGTGCCGTACCTGACCGTGCTGGTTTGGGCGATCGTACCGACGATCCTGTACTACCTCGGCATTTTGCTGGCGGTCGAGATCGATGCCCGGCGATGGAACACCCGCGAGGTCGAGGTGACCACCGAATCGACGTGGCGACTGCTGGGCAGATTCGGTTACCACCTGATCTCACTGGCGGCGATCGTGGTGTTCCTTGCGATGGACATGTCGGCGATGCGGGCCGTGGTCTACGCAACGCTTCTGCAGATTGTGTTGTCGTTCCTTGACCGGGAACACCGGATGACACCGACCAGGCTCTATCGGGCATTGGGAAACGGGGTTCGGAGCGTACTGGCCGTGGCTGCCGTGTGTGCCGCCGCAGGGGTGATCGCCGCGATGATCACCAGGACGGGGCTAGGGCTGCAACTGAACTCGATCCTGGTGGGCACCGCACGTGCGATCACCGAAAATCCAACACTGGTACTCGTTCTCACGGCGGTGTTCGCTGCGATGGCGGTCGCGGTGCTCGGGCTGGCGGTGCCGGTCACCGCGTCGTTCGTGATCGCGTGGACCATCGTCGGTCCCGCCCTGCAGGATCTCGGCGTATCGGCACCCGCCGCAGCGATGTTCGTCTTCTACTTCGCCGTCCTTTCCGAAGTGACACCGCCCACCGCACTCGCGGCGGTGGCCGCTTCCGCGATCACTGGTGGTCGGGTGATCCCGACGATGATGCAGACGTGGAAATACACGCTGCCGGCGTTCTTGGTCCCGTTTGCCTTTGTGCTGACCGACAACGGCGCCGCGCTGCTTGGCCTCGAGTCCTTCGGCCAGATGGCTTGGACAACCGCGGTCGCCGGGCTCGCGGTTGCCGCGCTTGCCGTGGTCACCGGTGGCTGGCTGATACGCCGCGCCGGTTGGCCGGAGCGCATTCTTTGCGCGCCCGCTGCTGCCCTGCTGCTTTATCTGCACCCGACGACGATCGTCATCGGCGCGGGCTTGCTCGCCGTCGCAATAGGTGTGAACCTGGTGTTGCGGCGAAACGAGCCGACGCCGACGCCGGAGCCCGCCTAGGCCTCACAGATGACCAGAGGTATCACCCGGTCAGCGGCTTCGCGGTAGCCGCGATACGGAGGATACATCTCGATGAGCTTCGGCCAGTAGCGATTCCGCTCTTCGTCCGTCGCATCGCGTGCGGTGAGGTCGAGGTGCTCAGAGCGAATCTGGATGTGTACGTTGGGGTTTGCCTTCAGATTGTGGTACCAGCCAGGGTTGCTGTCTCGGCCTCCGAACGATGCGGGCAGTAGCACCCGGTCGCCGTCGCGGAGATACAGCGTCGGGGTGGTTCGCGGTTCGCCGGTTCTGCGACCCGTCGTCGTGATCAGCGCCGCGGGAAACCGGAGCAGCTTGGCGCCCAGAAGGCCGTTCGTGCGCTGGTAGACCCAGATGTGGGCGCGGGCAAAGTACTTCATCAAGACGACCATCGCTCGCGAGTTCCTGATCGACCGCTGCTGCTCCGCCATGACCCATCTCTTGCCGCAACCGCAGCCGCGCAAACTACTTCTTCAGACGTCGGCTTCCACCGTGCCAGTCCTCCTGCGTGCCGACCGACTCGGTGTCCACCCCGAAGCTGGCGAGCTGGGGTCGCTCCCGCAGGCTGCGCTTGAGCTCCGCGAAGCCGCCGAACTCGGCGAGGCCGATCACGTGGTCCCACAGCCGTCCGGCGTCCTCGGCGCTGGGGAGGCGGCTGATCACCGGGCCGAAGAAGGCCGCGCCGTCGGGCGGTTGGAAATGCAGGATCGGCGTTCCCACGTCGCGGCCCGTCAAGGCGAGGGCCTCCTCGGTCTCGGCGCGGATCTCGTCGTCGGCCGACGTGTCGTCCAATGCGTCCGTCAGCTCGACCGGCAGACCCACCTCGCGCAGCAGCGGCTCGAGCACGCGCCTGGCGCCTTGGTCCGCACCTGACAGTGGGTCCACCTCGCGCGACGTGTCGAAGATCCGGGTGCCGATCGCCTCGTACAAGGGGCCGATGGCCTCCCGCCCGTGCTCGGCGCGGGTCCGCGCGGCGACCCGCAGCAGCCGCAGCCCGGCCGTATGCCCAGCCTCGTACTCGGGTGGAAAGTGCGATTCATAGTCGATGTGCGCGTTCAGGATTCGCAGTGAGATGAATCGCCAGTCCACGTGATAGTCACGTTGTTCGGCGACTATGCGCACCCACTTGCTTGTCATCCACGCGAATGGGCAGACGGGATCGAAATAGAAATGCAGGTCGGTCATACCAGGTGCCTCAGGCCATTCAATCGCCGATACGGTTCAGCGTGATCTGGCTGTTGAGAGTACTCGCGCAGGGATCGCCGACGGTGGTGGTTTGATCTACGGTCACGTTGATGATCGGGTCCGGCACGGGTTCGGGGGGCAGCCCGAACGTGCCCGTGATCGATTTCGTGGTCCGACCCGCACCTTCTGCGCATTCGATCGGCCCCGTGCCCGCACCGCCCGTCCACCGACCGTTCTCGAAGATATAGTCGGCCGGAAATGCCGTGCTGCTGCCCGGTTGATTTTCATCCCTCTGGGTCGCTGCAACGGTCGTCAGGCACTTCTCGCCGGTTCGCACGCAGTGCGTATTGGCGTCCCAGACCTGGGTGTACTTCCAGTCGGGCTGATCGGCGGTGACGATGGGGCCGGAGTACTTCCCGCGCAAACCTGCAGCGGGCGAGATGACGCGTTTCGGCTGAGAAGCAGGATCGGGCAACGCGATGTCGGCCGGTACATCGCCTGTGCGGGTGAACGTGGCCGGAACGTCGGAGATGTTCATGCACTCGTTCGCGCCGACGTACAGGCCGTTGCCGGTCATTGGGCCATCGTCTTTCGCTTCGACGTTCCAGATACTGAAGTACGGAGCCTTCACCGTCCTCAAATCCGGGTTGAGCTGGCACGATCCGTCGGGGACCTCCTTCACGCTCACCCAGTGCCCGTCGACGAGATCGAAGGTCAGCAATCCGGTGTCTGGCACCTCCTTCATATCGTCGCCGACAGTGAGCGCCGTTGCGGTGCAGGCATTGTCGGCGGTACACGCCGAGCGGACCGCCAGCTTGAACGGCTTCTTCTCGTCGCTCGGATCTGGCGCGAAATTGACCTTCCGCTTGGTCAAATCGGTCGTGACTTCGTAGAGGCCGTCGAATTTCGGCTGGGATGACGGCTTCGATTCCGATGACGGCGTCGCCGTCTCCCCCTTGTCACCGGTCGAACACGACACGATCAGACCAACGCTCGCCAGCGCTACCGCAATAGAGATCAATCGCATGGCAAGAGTTTGGCGTAACGGAGCGCGATGGGTCAGACGTTTGCCCGAACTGGATCCTAGGACGAGATCAGGAAAGGCCTGACGATCGCCCTGATGTGGTGGATCAGACCGTCCTCGGCGGGTATCACGAACGTCTCGTCGACGTGGGCGCCCACCCGCCGTCCGGCCAGCGTCGGCTTCGTCGTCAAGTCGAACCGCGCTCGCACCGTGTCGCCATCGATCGTGAACTCCGGCGGCGTCGCCGATGCGATGACGCGGTACTGCGGCCCGCCATTGAGACTGCGCCGCAAGTGGTCTCCCGAGAATCCCGTCTTGACGCCGAACTCGATGCGAGTGCAGGCTGCAGCGAACGGCACGCTGTCGGCATCGTGGTTGACCAGCGCGTCGATGTAGGACTGCGCGGCGGCGATCCGCTCGGCTTCGGTGTGGACGCGGGTCTCGGCCACTAGATGCGCTCGAGGATCGTGCCGGTGGACAGTGCGCCGCCTGCACACATGGTGACCAGGGCGGTGCTTTGATCCGTGCGCTCCAACTCGTGCAGCGCGGTGGTGATCAGCCTGCTGCCGGTGCTGCCGACCGGGTGGCCGAGCGCGATGGCGCCGCCGTTCACGTTGACCTTGTCCATATCCGGGTTGTGCACCCGCGCCCATGACAGGACGACCGATGCGAACGCCTCGTTGATCTCGGTGAGGTCGATGTCGCCCATCTTCATCCCGGCCTTTTCCAGCACCTTGGCGGTGGATTGCACAGGGCCGTCGAGGTGGTAGTACGGCTCCGCGCCGACCAGAGCCTGGCTGATGATCCGGGCCCGCGGCTTCAGCCCGAGCGCCTTCGCCTTGTCCTCGTCCATCCACAGCACCGCCGCGGCGCCGTCGGAGATCTGCGAAGACGTGCCCGCAGTGTGGATGCCGCCGTCGATCACCGGCTTGAGCCCCGCGAGGCCGTCCTTCGTGGTGTCGCGCAGGCCCTGGTCGCGGGAAACGAATCCGCGCTCCGAGGTCGGCTGCTTCTGCTCGTCGAGCACCGGCGCCTCGATGGGGCTGATCTCACGGTCGAAGCGGCCCTCGGCCCAGGCCTGCTTGGCCCTGATCTGCGATTGGTAGCCCCACTCGTCGATGTCCTCACGGGTGATGCCGCGGCGCTTGGCGATCCGCTCGGCCGCAGTGAACTGGTCCGGAAGGTCGATGTCCCACGAGGACGGGCGCAGCACGGTGCGGTCGGGACCTGCGTTGGCTCCGAGCCCGATCACGCTCATCGACTCGATGCCGCACGAGACACCGACGTCGATCGCGCCTGCGGCGATGAGACCCGCGATCAGGTGGTTGGCCTGCTGCCCGCTGCCGCACTGGCAGTCCACGGTGGTGGCGCCGACATGATCGGGCAGACCAGCCACCAGCCAGGCGACCCGGCTGATGTTGTTGGACTGCGCGGCGAACTGCGTCACGCAGCCGCCGATGACCTGCTCGACCTCACCGGCGTCGATGCCGGCCCTGTCCACAACGGCCTTCTGCATCGCGCCGAGAAGTTCGGTCGGATGCAGGCCTGACAACCATCCATTCCGCTTGCCGATTGGGCTGCGGGTGGCTTCAACGATTACCGGGTTACCCATTCCGCCAGGCTAGAACACGTTTCATTACTCTGACAAGCGGCGTTACAGTCGAGCCTTTGATCTGCGCAGAAGGCATGTTTTACTGGCACTAGAACACGTTGCAATAAGGAGTTCTCACCTATGCCATGCCCCATTAGCCCTGACTTCGACTTCCTCGACGCGAACCTTAACCTCGAGCGTCTGCCCGTCGAGGAGCTCGCCGAGCTCCGTAAGTCCGAGCCTGTGCACTGGGTCGACGTGCCCGGCGGGACCGGGGGGTTCGGCGATAACGGCTACTGGCTCGTGACCAAGCACGCGGACGTCAAAGAGGTGTCCAAGCGCAACGACGTCTTCGGCAGCTCGCCTGACGGCGCGATCCCGACTTGGCCGCAGGGCATGACCCGGGATGCGATCGACCTGCAGAAGGCCGTCCTGCTGAACATGGATGCGCCGCAGCACACCCGCCTGCGCAAGATCATCTCCCGCGGATTCACCCCGCGTGCCGTCGGACGGCTCGAGGAGGAACTGCGGACCCGCGCCCAGAAGATCGCCGAGACCGCCGCGGCCGAGGGTTCAGGCGATTTCGTCGAGCAGGTGTCCTGCGAGCTGCCGCTGCAGGCGATCGCCGGATTGCTCGGCGTACCCCAGGAGGACCGCGACAAGCTCTTCCGCTGGTCCAACGAGATGACGGCCGGTGAGGATCCGGAATACGCCGACGTCGACCCGGCTATCTCGTCGTTCGAGCTGATCACCTATGCGATGAAGATGGCCGAGGAGCGGGCCAAGACCCCGACCGACGACATCGTCACGACGCTCATCGAAGCGGATATCGACGGCGAGAAGCTCTCCGACGACGAGTTCGGCTTCTTCGTGGTGATGCTCGCGGTGGCCGGCAACGAGACCACGCGTAACTCGATCACCCACGGCATGATCGCGTTCGCGCAGAATCCCGAACAGTGGGAGCTGTACAAGAGGGACCGTCCGGAGACCGCCGCCGACGAGATCGTCCGCTGGGCGACGCCGGTGTCGGCGTTTCAGCGCACCGCGCTGTCTGATGCCGAACTCGGCGGTGTGAAGATCAAGAAGGGCGAGCGAGTGGTGATGTCCTACCGCTCAGCCAATTTCGACGAAGAGGTGTTCGACGATCCGCACAGCTTCAACATCCTGCGCGAGTCGAACCCGCATGTCGGCTTCGGCGGCACCGGAGCGCATTACTGCATCGGCGCCAACCTCGCCAGGATGACCATCAACCTGATCTTCAACGCCGTCGCCGACCACATGCCGGATCTCAAACCCATCGGCGATCCCGAGCGGCTGATGTCGGGGTGGCTCAACGGCATCAAGCACTGGCAGGTTGACTACACAGGAAAGTGTCCCGTCGCCGGCGAGCCGGCAAATCGGGCCTCAGCTCACTGACGAGTCAAGGAGGATTCGGGTGGACTTCAGTCCCGATGAAGGGCAGCAAGCTGTCGCCGACGTGGTCACCTCGGTTCTGGAGCGTGACAACAGCTGGGATGCGTTGGTCGCGGGAGGTGTGACAGCCCTCGGCGCGCCGGAGCGCGTCGGTGGCGACGGTGTCGGCCTGCCGGAGATCACCACGGCGCTCACCGAGATCGGTAGGCACGGCACCACGGGCCCTGCGCTGGCCGTCCTCGGCGCAACCACCGTGCTTTTGGACCTGGCTTCCGAGGCGCAGCAGGATCGATACCTGGCCGGTGTCGCCAAGGGCTCGATCGTGACCCTCGCTCTCAACGAGCCGGGCGCCGCACTTCCCGACAAGCCGTCCGTGACATTCGCCGGCGGCAAGCTGAACGGCGCGAAGATCGGCGTTCCGTATGCGGGACAGGCCGATTGGATCATCGTGACGGCGGACGCAGGAGTGGTCATGGTGGCGGCGAAGGCCGACGGCGTACAGGCCACGAAGACGCCGACGTCCAATCATTCCGACGAGTATGTGGTGACGTTCTCCGATGTCGCCGTCGCGGACGACGATGTGCTGGCCGGTGCTGCGGCGAAGCGAGTCAACCAGTTGGCGCTTGCGACCACGGGTGCGTTCGCGGCCGGCCTGGTTGCCGGTGCGCTTCGGCTGACCGCCGATTACGTCGCCAACCGCGAACAGTTCGGCAAGCCGCTTTCGACGTTCCAGACGGTGGCCGCGCAGCTCGCCGAGGTGTACATCGCCTCGCGCACACTGACTTTGGCCTCGACATCTGTGGCGTGGCGGCTCTCCGAGGGACGCGACGCCGAAGAGGACCTGGACGTGCTCGGCTACTGGCTGGCGTCGCAGGCGCCGCCGGTGATGCAGCTCTGCCACCACATGCACGGCGGTATGGGGATGGACATCGACTACCCGATGGACCGCTACTACTCGACAATCAAGGACCTGGCCCGCCTCGTTGGTGGGCCATCACACCGTCTCAACCTGGTGGGAGCGCTATGTACATAGAACTGACCCCCGAGCAGCGTCAGCTGCAAGCCGAACTGCGCGAATACTTTTCGAATCTCATTACGCCCGAAGAGGCCGCGGAGATGGAGAAGGACCGGCACGGCAAGGCCTACCGTGCGGTGATCAAGCGGATGGGCAGCGACGGCAAGCTCGGCGTCGGATGGCCCAAGGAGTTCGGTGGTCTCGGCTTCGGCCCCATCGAGCAGTCGATCTTCGTCAACGAGGCGCACCGCGCCGATGTGCCGCTGCCTGCGGTGACGTTGCAGACGGTCGGCCCGACACTGCAGCAGTACGGCACCGATCTGCAGAAGAAGAAGTTCCTTCCGGGAATCCTCGCCGGCGAGATTCACTTCGCGATCGGCTACACCGAACCGGAGGCGGGCACCGACCTTGCCTCGCTGCGCACCACCGCGGTCCGTCAGGGCGACGAGTACATCGTCAACGGACAGAAGGTGTTCACCACCGGCGGCCACGACGCCGACTACGTCTGGCTGGCCTGCCGAACGGATCCGGAAGCCGCCAAGCACAAGGGCATTTCGATGCTCATCGTGGACACCACCGATCCGGGCTACTCATGGACGCCGATGATCCTGTCCGACGGTGCTCACCACACCAACGCGACGTACTACAGCGACGTTCGTGTCCCCGCCGACATGCTCGTCGGCGAGGAGAACGGCGGCTGGCGGCTGATCACCATCCAGCTCAACAACGAGCGGGTGATGCTCGGGCCCGCGGGACGATTCGCGGCTCTCTACGACCGCATCCACGCGTGGGCCTCCAAGCCCGGCAGCAACGGGGACACCCCGATCGACCACGACGACGTCAAGCGTTCGCTTGGCGAGCTCAGGGCGATGTGGCGGATCAACGAATTGCTCAACTGGCAGGTGGCGGCGTCCGGTGAGACCATCGACGTCGCCGATGCGGCGGCGACGAAAGTGTTTGGCACCGAGCGTATTCAGTACGCGGGAAGACTGGCCGAGGAGATCGTCGGAGCCCATGGCAACCCGGCCGACCCGGATACGGCCGAACTGCTCGAGTGGCTGGACAGCCAGACCAAGAGGAACCTGGTGATCACGTTCGGGGGCGGAGTGAATGAGGTGATGCGCGAGATGATCGCCGCTGCGGGCCTGAAGGTGCCGAGGGTTCCCAGGTGACGACGACTGACGACATCCATAAAGCAGTAGCGGAGATCAAAGCAGCCGGACCGAGCAAGGCACGAGTCGGCCGCGATCCGGTGAACCAGCCGATGATTCGGCACTGGGTCGATGCTCTCGGCGATGACAACCAGATCTATGTCGACGAGACGGCGGCCAAGGCGGCAGGCCATCCAGGTGTCGTCGCGCCCCCTGCGATGATCCAGGTGTGGACGATGATGGGTCTCGGCGGCGATCGCCCAAACGACGATCCCATCGGTCCGATCATGGAGTTGTTCGACGGCGCGGGATTTGTCGGCGTCGTCGCGACCAACTGCGATCAGACCTATCACCGCTACCTGCGGCCGGGTGAGGACGTCAGCGTCGTCGCCGAGCTGACCGATGTCGTCGGCCCCAAGAACACCGCACTCGGTGAGGGCTACTTCATCAGCCAGAAGATCACGTGGCAGGTCGGCGACGAAGACGTGGCCGAAATGGACTGGCGCATTCTGAAGTTCAGGCCTGCCGACGCGGCCAAGGGACAGACAGCATCGGTTCCTGACGATCTCGACGCCGCAGCGATGATGCGGCCAGCCTCGTCGCGCGATACGAAGTTCTTCTGGGACGGCGTCAACGCGCACGAGCTGCGTATCCAGAAGAAGGGTGACGGCAGCCTTCAGCATCCGCCCGTGCCCGCGCTGTGGCAGGACAAAAACGCACCCGTCGACTACGTCGTCGCATCGGGTAAGGGCACGGTGTTCAGCTTCGTCGTCCACCATGCGCCGAAGGTGCCCGGCCGTACGCTGCCGTTCGTCATCGCACTCGTCGAACTCGAGGAGGGGGTTCGGATGCTCGGTGAACTCCGCGGTGTCGACACTTCGGCTGTGGAGATCGGAATGCCGGTCCGCGCAACGTATATCGACTTTCCCGAAGGAGACAGCGGACCTGCGTGGACCCTGTACGCATGGGAGCAGGACTCATGAGCGCAGCTGAGATCTCGGCCGAGCCAGAGGTCGGCACGAAGCTGCCGGAACTCTCGCTGTACGGCGACCCGACGTTCATCGTCTCGACGGCCATCGCGACCCGTGACTACCAGGACGTCCACCACGACCGGGACAAGGCGCAGGCAAAAGGCTCAAAGGACATCTTCGTCAACATACTCACCGACACAGGACTGGTGGAGCGCTTCGTCACCGACTGGGCGGGCCCGACGGCGATCATCAAATCGATCAAGCTGCGTCTCGGCGTGCCCTGGTACGCCTACGACACCGTGACGTTCAAGGGTGAGGTGACCGCCGTTGAAGACGGGCTCATCACCGTGAAAGTGGTTGGCAGCAACAGTCTCGGTGACCATGTGATCGCCACCTCGACGCTGACGATCGGAGATGCATGAGCCTCAGTGGTAGGGCCGCGATCGTCGGCATCGGCGCCACGGACTTCTCGAAGGACTCGGGTCGCAGTGAGCTTGCGACTCGCCTCGGAGGCCGTGCTCGATGCGCTCGACGACGCGGGCCTGACGCCTGCCGATGTGGACGGCATGGTCACGTTCACGATGGACTCGAACACCGAGGTCGCGATCGCGCGGGCCACGGGCATCGGCGAGTTGAAGTTCTTCTCGAAGATTCATCATGGCGGTGGCGCCGCCTGCGCGACGGTCCAGCAGGCGGCGATCGCCGTGGCCACCGGAGTCGCGGATTGCGTTGTGGCGTACCGCGCTTTCAACGAGAGGTCGGGACAGCGTTTCGGCCAGGTGCAGATGCGGCTGGTCGAGAATGCGGACTCTACCGGCGTCGACAATTCGTTCTCGTACCCGCACGGGCTGTCCACACCCGCTGCGCAGGTGGCGATGATCGCGCGCCGATACATGCATCTGTCCGGCGCGACGAGCAAGGACTTCGGTGCCGTCTCGGTCGCCGACCGCAAGCACGCGGCCAACAACCCGAAGGCGTACTTCTACGAGAAGCCGATAACCATTGAGGATCACCAGAATTCACGGTGGATCGCCGAACCGTTGCGGCTGCTGGACTGTTGTCAGGAGACCGACGGCGGTGTCGCGCTCGTGATCACGTCGGCGGAACGCGCCAAGGATCTCAAGAACCGGCCCGCCGTGATCGAGGCGGCATCGCAGGGTTCCAGCCCTGATCAGTATTCGATGGTCAGCTATTACCGGCCCGAGTTGGGGCTACCCGAGATGGGCCTGGTCGGCAGGCAGCTGTGGGATCAGTCGGGGTTGCAGCCCAGCGACATTCAGACCGCCGTCCTCTATGACCACTTCACGCCGTTCACGCTGATACAGCTGGAGGAGCTGGGCTTCTGCGGTAAGGGCGAGGCCAAGGACTACGTCGCCGACGGCGCGATCGAAGTCGGCGGCAGGCTGCCCATCAACACCCATGGCGGCCAGCTCGGTGAGGCCTACATCCACGGTATGAACGGAATCGCCGAAGGCGTGCGCCAACTCCGCGGCTCGTCGGTGAATCCGGTGCCCGATGTCGAACACGTCCTGGTGACGGCTGGTACGGGCGTTCCGACGTCCGGCCTCATCCTCGGCTGACGGCCGCCTGTATCGGCGGCGCGTGCCGCCGCTGCTGCGTGCGCTGGCGGTCGCACCTTTCACATTCGATTTGCCATTTGCTCCTTCGCGACTCCTCAGCGAGCGTGACACTGTGTTGCGGGCTGGGGCGTCCCGTGCCTCAGATATGACGACCCAAAATATTGCTAGATCTGCACATCCGTGCAGATCTTGACGCCAACAATAATTTCTTGGGAGCGAAGTTGCTGCGTCGTCGTGGTGCATAGGTGCAGGTTAAAGACGCTTAGTTGCAGATCTTGACCCAGTTGTGGAAGGAGCTCGGCCATGGTCTGTTCCTAGATTAGGCAAGCGCTTTGCTAGATTCGCCTTGCGGTGCAAAAGTGCGAGTGGTAGCTTGCATAACTCATAGGGGCTGTTTGCGCAGCTTTTGATCTACTAGCTAACTCACAGGAATTTGCGCATACGTTGAAGAGCAAGTACAGCGACAGTAGCTCTCTAACAAAGGGGAGAACCGTGTCCGGCCAGAACGCCCACCACGCCGCGCCACCAGCATCACCTAACGTGACTTGCCGCGTCGTCCGCTCACGGCGCGTCTCGATGGCCGGCGGAGTCGGCAAACC
>CAVWPQ010000008.1:0-7407 GCA_963756865.1 uncultured Actinomycetota bacterium
CGACCGTTCGTTGACCATCGCTCTGTGGTCGTCGCCGAACTAGGTCTGGCGGAGCACGTCGCGGTGGCTTGTTTCACTGGTGCGCGCCAGGAAGAGGGTCAGCACCGCCCCTGCCGCCGCTGCGACGAGGTAGAAACTGGGTGCGACGTCGCTTCCGGTCCAGTCGATCAGGAACGTCGCGATGAAGGGGGCTGTCCCACCGAAGATCATCACCGAGGCGTTGTAGCCAATGGACACCGAACTCGTCCGCAGCCGGGTGGGGAACATCTCGGCCATATAAGCGAACAGCGGGGCGGCGCCTGCCGCGATCAGCGCGCCCATGACCGCGCCGGACAACATGGCGACGCCCATGTTGCGGGCCTCAGAAATCAGCACGAATGCCGGATACGTCACGACGACAAGGGCAATGCTGCCGCCGATGAGCACCGGCTTGCGGCCGATCCGGTCCGACAGCGAACCCCACAGGGGAAGGGCGATGATGTGGGCAAGCAGAACCGCGGCGGTGACCACGAACATCGCCCCGGCGCCGAGCTCGGTGACTTTCTTGAGATACGTCGGCATGTAGCTCATCACCGTGTAGAAGCCGACTCCGTAGGTGAGGGTCGCGCCGAAAGCCACTGCGATCCATTTGAACTGCTCGCGGAAACTGGAACGCAACGGCGTCGGATCGGCCTCCGCTGCGGAGAGAAGCGCCTTGAACATCGGGGTGTCCTCGATCTTGAGCCGCAGATACAGTCCGATCGCACCGAGTGGCAGCGCGACGAGGAACGGCACCCGCCATCCCCACGAGAGCATCGCGTCTTCCGACAGGTTGGACGTCAGGACGAACAGCAGCAGGGCACCGAACAACAGCCCCGTCGCCGAAGCGGCAGGCAGGAGACTTGATAACAGGCCACGCTTGTTGCGCGGGGCGTACTCGTTGATGAACGAGGCGGCACCGGCGATTTCTCCGCCCGCCGAGAATCCCTGCATGATCCTCGCCAACAGCAGGAGCACCGGAGCCACAACGCCGATGGTCGCGTAGCCGGGCAGTATGCCGATGATGAAGGTAGACAACGACATCATCACCACGACCAAGGCAAGACAGCGCTGCCGCCCGATCCTGTCGGCGAGCGAACCGAAGAAGAGCCCGCCCAGAGGCCTGGCGAAGAACGCGACGGCGAAGGTCGCGAATACGGCAAGCAGGCCCGCGGTCGGATCCGAGGAGGCGTAGAACACCGCTGCCAACATCGTCGCGACGTAGGCGTAGACGCCGTAGTCGTACCACTCGACGAAGTGGCCGATGATGCCGGCCGCCATGGCTCGCTTCATCGTCGTCGGGTCGGCCTTGGGTGTGGTGGTTGAATGGTCGGTGACTGCGTCAGTCATGGCTCTGCTCTCCAAAGTTCGATTCGTTGCTTCTGTTCGGTGTCAGGGGGCACGGGGACTACAGGTCGGCGAAATGGGCCCATAGGTTGGACTTCTCCTCAATCCCGATGCCGGGAATGTCAAGCATCTGCACCCGGCCACCCTTGACCGGCGTGCTGTCGAGGTATCCGCCGACCGGCTGGAAGACGCCGGGATAGCATTCGGTGCCGCCGAGGCCAAGGCCTGCTGCGAGTGCGAGGTTCAGTTGGTGCCCGCCGTGCGGAACGAAACGGTCGCGCGTCCAGCCTGCCTGTTCGGCGTCGATGACCATGCGGATGAATTCGGTTGGCCCGTAACTCAAGGCCGGGTCCATCTGCAGCCAGTCGCGGTCGGGGCGCATGCCACCGTGCCGGATCAGATTGCGCGAATCCTGCACGGAGAAAAGGTTTTCCCCGGTCGCGAGTGATCCCGGATAGGCGCGGGTGAGTTCCGCGTTCAGTGCGTAGTCGAGCGGATCGCCTGCCTCCTCGTACCAGAGCAGACCGAACGGCTCGAGCATCTGTCCGTAGGCGAGCGCCGTGTCCAGATCGAAGCGACCGTTCGCGTCGACGGCGAGGCGGGAACCGTCGCCGACGGCTTCGACGACCGCCGCCACCCGCTCGGCGTCCTCCTCGAGCGTCGCACCGCCGATCTTCATCTTCACGTGCTCGAAACCCTGGTCGACGTACCCGGTCAACTCCGCGACCAATGCTTCGGGACCTCCGCCGGGCTGGTAGTAACCGCCTGCGGCATAGACCCAGACGCTGTCGGCCACCTCGCCGGTGCCGAACCTGTCGGCCATCAACTGCGCCAGCGGCTGGTTCTTCAGTTTCGCGGCAAGGTCCCACATGGCCGCGTCCACGGCGCCGATCGCGACGCTGCGGTCACCATGGCCACCGGGCTTCTCACCCTTGAACATCACCGCGTTCACCCGAACGGGGTCCAGCTCTCCGGTCGTCGGGTCGAGCAGCGCCTCGGGCTCTGCCTTCATCACACGCGGGATCGCGCGGTTGCGGATGATCTCGCCCTGGGCGTAGCGACCCGGAGAGGAGAACCCGTAGCCCGTCACCGGCTTGCCGTCCCGCATCACGTCGGACTCCACCGCCACGATGGATGCGGTCATGGTGGAGAAGTCGACGTAGGCGTTGCGGATCTCCGCCGCCATGGGGATTTCTCGTTCGCGAATTTCACTGATATGCATCGGAATTCATCCTTATCCTGCTAGCCCAGTTTGAATGGGTCGCGTGAAGTACCGGGCTCGGCGGTGTTGATCCAGACGGCCTTGTCCTCCAGGTACGCTTCGATCGCCTCGATCCCGTTCTCGCGTCCGATTCCGCTGGCGCCGAAGCCGCCGTAGGGCATCTCGTAGCTGACTGTTCGATAGGCATTGACCCAGACCGTGCCCGCCCGCAACGCCTTTGCCATGCGGTGCGCGCGACCGACGTCGCGGGTCCACACACCTGCGGCGAGACCGTAGGAGGAGTCGTTGGCCAGCCGGATGGCGTCCTCCTCGTCGCTGAATGGAATGACTGCGACGACGGGTCCGAAGACTTCCTCGCGGGCGATTCGCATTCGGTTGTCGACCTGGCCAAGAACCGTCGGCTCGACGAACAGGCCGTCGGCCAACCCGGCATCGCTGGGACGGTGCCCGCCGGAGAGCAACTCGGCACCCTCGTCGGAGGCGATCTGGATGTAGGCCTGCACCTTCTTCAACTGCGCGTCGAAGGCGACCGGGCCCATCTGGGTGTCGTCGGCGAGCGGGTCGCCCAGCCGGATGCCAGCGGCCCGCTCGACCAGGGCTGCGGCGAACTCGTCGTGAATGTCCTTGTGCACCAGCACGCGTGAGCCCGCCGCACATGTCTGACCGGTCGCGGCGAAGATCCCCGCCACTGCGCCGTTGACAGCGTCGTCGAGGGACGCGTCGTCGAAGACGATGTTGGGCGACTTACCGCCGAGCTCCAGGGTCACCCGCTTCAGATCGCCGATGGCCGCCTGTCCCACCTGGGCGCCGACGTCGACCGACCCGGTGAACGAGACCTTCGCGACGCGCGGGTCGCCCACCAGTGCACGTCCGGTCTGCGCGCCACCGGTGACGATGTTCACCACACCCGCGGGCACGCCGGCCTCTTCGAGCACCCGGCCGAACGCGAGCGTGGACGCGCTGGCGTGCTCCGAGGGTTTGACCACCATCGTGCAGCCTGCCGCGAGCGCAGGCGCGAGTTTCCATGTCAGCAGAAGTAGCGGTGAATTCCATGCGGTGATGGCTGCGCACACCCCTGCAGGCTCCTTCAGCGTGTAGCCGAAGAAGTCCGACTTGGACAGCGGAACCGTGGACCCTCGCACCTTGTCGGCCAACCCAGCGTAGAACTCATACCAGTCGGGCAGGCCGTCGAGCTGCCCGCGCATCTCACGCAGCAGCTTCCCGTTGTCGTAGGACTCGGTGAGTGCGAGCTCCTCGGCCTGCGAGCTGATCACGTCGGCGATGCGCAGCAACAACTTTCGCCGGTCACGGCCTGATGTACGCCCCCACTCGCCCTCCAGCGCGTCGTCGGCGGCCTTGACGGCCGAGCGGACGTCGTCCTCGCCTGCTTCCGGCAGCGTCGCCCAGGGTTGCGAGGTGAACGGGTCGATGCTTTCTCGGCTTCCTCCGTCGACGGGCGCAACCCACTTCCCGCCGATGAACAGTCGGTCGGGTACAACGGGGGCAGGCATTGGTCGGTCAGTCACGTGCTTTCCTCTTTCGATCGTTTGATGGGACGTTCGTCGGCCGCGCGCCGAGCAGTTCCAGTGGCGCGAGGTGCCGATCGATCGCCTTCTCGATGAGTCGCGGGTTTCCGGTTCGCAGGCTGTCGAGCGTCTCTTGGTGAAGCGCCTCAACCGCCTGCGGATCTTCGTCTTCGGTGAAGTAGTCCTCCGCCACGACCGTGATGCGCTCGAGGATCTGATGCTGCATGTAGGCGAGCACTTCACTGCGAGCCGCTCGCGCCATCTGGTAGTGGAAGAGGTGATCCCAATGCCGCCGCTCAGGGGCACCGGCATCACGGCTCTCCTCGAGCCGTCGCACCGACAGCTCCATGGCGTCGAAGTCATCCGTGGTGGCCCGCTCAGCGCACAGCAGCGCCAGCTGGAGCTCGACTGCGCGACGTGCCTCCAACAGGTCGGGCAGCTTCTCGAACTTGTTGTTCGAAAGGCCAAGCAAGGCAACGGGAACATTGCTCGTCATCACGGTGAGACCGCCGCCGTTGCCCCGCTGGGTCGCGACGACTCCGGCCATCGACAAGCTGCGCACCGCCTCGATGACCACCGACCTGCTCACCCCGAGCCGAGCCGCCAACTCGTCCAACGACGGCAGCCGATCACCAGGCCCGTAGACGCCCGCGCGGATGGCGAACGTGATCTGGTCGATCACTTCGTACTGCGTGCGGTGGCCCTGTACCGGCCGGAACACGTCCGCAAACCCTGGTGTCACGAGCTTTTCGTTCATGGTCATGCGGTCACCCCGGTCTTCACGGTCAGCAGCCGGCGAGGGTTGTCGGTGAAAATCGCGGCGATGTCGTCGTCGGTCATCCCCCGGTCTCGCAGACCCGGCAGAACCTTGTCGTGAATCCCGGTCAGGCCCGCACCACCGAACTTCGAGAGATGCTCGGATTTGCAGGTGTCCATCGACAGCAACAACTGATCACGGAAGCCGGCCCGCGCGTACTCGCACACCAAATCGAGCGCATCGTCGAACAGCGTTGGGCGGTACCACATCAGCGTGTCGAACTCGATCGTGACGCCGGCTTCGAGAAGCGTCTCGTGATAGGAGCGGATCCGGTAGGAGTCCGCGTGTCCGATGATCACCCGTGACGGGTCGACCCCCTCCTCGGTCAGTACCTGCAGCTGCCACAGGCCGATATCCGAGGCGAAGCTGTGGGTCGTGATCGGAAGGCCGGTTCTCGCCGCAGCGCGTGCCGCGGCCCGGTGAACCCGTTCCTCCGTCGGCGACATCCAAAACTTCTCGGTGCCGATCTCGCCGATGATGCCCGGGCGTACGCCGGTTCCATTTTCGCCCTGCTCGATCTCGGCGACCAGCTCGTCGGCCAGGCTGTCCACCGATCGGCGGTCGATCTCGACGGATGCCGGGTAGTAGTGGTCGCGATACCAGCCGCAGCCCATGACAACCTGAATTCCGGTGCGGCGAGCAATATCACGCAGCTCCTCGGGCTTCCGGTTGATGCCGACAGGGGTCACGTCGACCAAGGTCTTACATCCGGTCGCGGTCAGGTTCGCGAGCTCTTCGAGGATGTAGCGCTCGTCCTCCGGCATGCCCGCAAGGTCGTATCGGTGCGTCGCGTGCCAGAACCTGGTCAACAGGTGCTCGTGCATGAGGGTGAAGCCAAGTTCGTCCGGCGCGATGGGTCCTTCGACCGTCATCACGTGTTCGGTCATCGCATCGGCCGTCATTGCTTACCTCGCTAGCTGCTGATAGGCGTCGCGTGAACCAGGTGAGCGGACCCGTTTCCGGACGCTGGCGAATTGGAGGTCTCGTCGAGGGACATGGCGACGACCCGGCGGACCGCCGCAGCGAGGCGATCCAGGCCCTCTTGCAGCTGCGGGCCACTGATGACGAGCGCAGGGTAAAAGAAGACAGAGACCACGTCGGCGGACCGCGTCGCGCGAACCACAACGCCGTGTTGGTAGCACTCATGCCATATCTGTGCGCGGAACCACTCTGCATCCACCTCGGCCGGCAGCTTGATCTCCAGGCTGCCCAGCAGCCCGATGGCGGAAACCCTTGCCGACCAAGGAACTTCGCTTCTCACACGCTCGAGCCCGGCGCGGAGTGCAGGCTCGGACGCAGCCGCATTCGCGACCAGGTTCTCGTCGTCGATGATCCTCAAGGTCTCGAGTGCCGCCGCGCATGCCGCCGGGTGACCGGCATAGGTGTTGACGTGAACGAGCGGCGAGTCCTCGTAAGCCTTCTGGAGTCGGCGAGATACCGCCGCCGCGCCCATCGGGATGTAGCCACTCGTGAGCCCTTTGGCCATCGTCATGATGTCAGGGCGCACGCCCCAGTGCTCACAGGCGAAGAAGCGGCCGGTGCGGCCGAAACCCGTGACGACTTCGTCGGCGATCAGCAGGATGCCAAACCGGTCGCACAGCCCACGAAGCTGCGGCCAATAGTCATCGCTTGGGATCTTGACGGCGCCGGGGATCGATACCGGCTCAGCGATGATGGCCGCAATCGTCTCCGGGCCTTCTCGCTCGATGATGGCGATGGTGTCCGCGATGCAATGCTCGACGCAGGTCTCGTCGAACGCGCACTTGCCGCAGAAACCAGCGAACGGTTGCGGCAAGGCGACGAATCCCGGCACCAGCGGTTGAAACGGCTCGCGGAACGCGGGAATGGCCGTGGCCGTTGTCGCGGCGTAGGTCGAGCCGTGATACGAGCCGTAGCGGCTCATGATCTTGAACCTGCCGCTCTGGCCCGTGCGGCGGTGGTAGTCACGCGCCAGCTTGATCGCGACCTCGTTGGCTTCACTGCCGCTGCTGACAAAGCTGAAGATCGGGTCGTCTACCGGAACGCGGGCAGCGAGCTGGTCGGCCAGCCGGGCGACGTAGGCATGCGAGGCTCCCGCCTCGAGCGAGGCGAATTCCAGCTCGCGGATCTGGCCGGCGATCGCCTCCGCCATATCGGACCGGCCATGCCCCGCGACACAAACGCCCAGGTGGTTCCCGGCATCGAGGACGCGGTGGCCGTCCTCGTCGATCAGGTCTGTGCCCTCTCCCCGGACGAAGATCCGCGGATACACGCCGGGAAACAGTTCCTCGAGGTAGCGGAAGTCAGCTGAGTAGTGGCGGACTCGGGCTTGAGCGGCCGACTGCGCCTGGGACCGGGCGGACATTAGTTAGAACTCCAAAGGTTTATAAGTCTGATGTGTATACGTTTGACTATTACACCTTTGGATTGCGAGGTCAACCGTCGACGTCGAAGCTCGTGCAGATTCTGGGCGGACAGGAGAAGGCGATCGCGCCGCT
>CAVWPQ010000009.1:0-135844 GCA_963756865.1 uncultured Actinomycetota bacterium
CCGGGTCAGGAGCGCCCGATCCTTGAACGTGCCGGGCTCACCCTCATCGGCATTGCAGATGACGTACTTCTCGTCGCCTGGGGCGGCTCTGCACAGCTGCCACTTCAGCCCGGTTCGAAAACCTGCACCACCGTATCCGCGCAGCCCGGACTCGGTTACCGTCGCGATCGTCTGCTCGGGCGAATCGGCGAGGCAGTTTTTGAGCAACGCTTCGCAGTCCGTCTGGCCACGGAAGAACACCGGCCCCCGCGTGTAGACATTGGACTCCACCAGATTGTCGACGTAGGCGATGACATCATCTGGTAGCCCAGTCGGGTTCGCGATATCAGCGGCGACTCGCCCGGTCCTCAGCTGGGAGATGATGTCTGCAACGGAATCAGGCGTCAGCCGTGTGAACACCACGCTGTCGATCATCATCGCCGGTTCCTGATCGCTGAGCCCGATGCACGGCGTTTCGAACAGGCCGAACATCCCCGCCTCGTCGGTCGCTCCGAAGCGGACGCCGGTCTCCCGCTCGAGCGCGTCGTACACCGCCTGATATCCGCTCATCTTGGCAATCACGGTGTTGCTCAAGTAGATCCGGTGCCGTCCAGACGGCTGACTGTGGAAGAAGTGATAGAAGGAGGCCGTCTCCACGATGTCCAACGGAGACCGATTCAACGCGGTCCCGATCTGCGGTAGCAGCCCATCGGGAATATGTCCGTACAGACGCTGAACGTCCCAGAGCACGTCGATCAGCCGCGTTCCGTCGTAACGGTAGCGCCGGAGCACGATGTCGATGTCGGCGTTCACTTTGACCCGGTGTATCTGCGCGCCATCAGCAACACGGTCGCCGACTTGCATTGAGCGACGTCGCGTTCGCGAACGGGTATTCGCCCGGACACCAATGGCCGTACCGTCCGGTTACTTCTTTTCGCCGTCTGACTTCTCCATGGCCCGCTCGGCGCTGCGGATCAGGTCTCGGTTGAGTTGAAACTGCGCAGCGACGAGCTTGTCAGCCAGTTCGACTGCGGCATCGACGATCTTCGTGCGTAGCGGTTGGACAGCCTGCGGTACCGCCTCGTCGACCGTTTGGCGGAATGCCCGCAAGGCATCGGCCGCAGCGTGCTGGCCGATCTTGGCCGCATCGCGTACGTCGTCGAGCAGGTCGATCGAGTGGGATGCCTCGTGCTGCGACTCAACTGCCTGGACCATGTCGGATCCTTTCATCGTGGCTTCGTTACCGCCATCCACGCTATTGATCTCCGAGGTCGGTCAATACCGACGAAGGTCCTTCCGCGGGTGACGTTAGTCCTCTCCCGTGAGTGATGACCTCGCGGCATGCCTCAGCCGCACCAACTCTCGGCGCGTTCGATCCAGTTCGAGGAGTACAGGTAGCCGGGGTCATTGGGCAGCATCCCCTGCCTGCCCGTGATCCCTATGACGTCCCCGGCACCTGCCGTCTTGGCGGTACACGTCTTCAAGCCAAGTTCGGCCGATAGCTTGCGCAGCGACAGGCTCAATGTCGAAAATCGCTCGTCATCGGCGAAAACCGGCACCGGGTTGCGATCGATCTGCAGCCTCAGCCACTCCCAGTCCGCAGCGAGGGCCGCGTATTGGAAGACTGCCGAGGATCCCACCGCTCGATCCGGCACCGTGAACATGCGAATGCGCGCGGCACGCTCATCGATGGCAGACATATTCACTTCTCAATAGCGGGATTTCGCACTAACTATGATCCTCCTCTCTCCCTCCATCAGGCGATACCCCTTCGGCTCCTTATCTTTCACAGGCTAGATGCTCGCTGGGTCGACACTGAGGCCATCCGGTCCTCCCGTAGGTGACCAATTCCTCCTGACCCCGGCGCCGATGGGCCGATAGCGTCCGGTGTTAGGGGCGAAAGGGAGAATTTCATGTCGAAGCTCAGCAAGCATCCGGGAATCGTCGTCGGTGTCGACGGCTCGCCCGGCTCGAACGGGGCGGTCCAGTGGGCTGCCCGCGCGTCCGAGCTTCGCAACGTTCCTCTGACGTTGGTCCATGTTGTCCCGGCGACGGCGGGCGCATGGCTGGAATCGTCTTTGCTCCCCACCTGGATGCACGCACAGCGCGAGCGAGGGCGCCAGGTGCTCGACGATGCCTTCAAGGTCGCTCAGGAAAGCTGCCAGCTCGATTCGACCCAGATCCACAGCGAGATGCCTTCTGCAACTTCGGTTGGCGCCCTTGTCGATCTGTCCAAAGACGCCGATCTTATCGTCACTGGCTGCCTCGGAACGGGCACGCTACGCGGGCGTCATCTGGGTTCGGTGAGTTCGGGCCTGGTCTATCACGCACGCTGTCCGGTCGCGATCGTCCATAACGGTGTCCCGTTGACGTCCGACACCGCGGCCCCCGTGCTGCTGGGGATCGACGGCTCGCCGGAATCCGAGTCGGCAACCGCGATCGCATTCGACGAAGCCTCACGCCGGAAGGTAGGGCTGGTGGCTATCCATGCCTGGAGTGATGTCAATCTCTTCGATTCGGTGCACGACATGCACGGCGCCCGCTGGCCCGAACTGAAAGCGATAGAAGACGAGACGTTGGCCGAGCGTCTGGCCGGGTGGTCCGAACGCTATCCCGATGTGTCGGTGCGGCGGGTTGTTGTGCGGGGCGAACCGGCTCGCCAACTCGTGGACCAGTCCGAGTCGGCTCAACTCGTCGTGGTCGGCAGTCACGGCCGTGGCGGATTCGCAGGCATGCTGTTGGGCTCGGTGAGCGCGGCCGTTGTGCTGTTGGCCCGCGTGCCGGTGATCGTTGCACGGCAATGACGCGTAGCCGTCGAAATCGGTTGACGGCAAGCGGGTTCCGGCAATCCTTACGCAGCTACCTGCAGGCGGTTGAGCAATTCGGCTGCGACGTCACGCACCTTGATGTTTCGCCTTTGTGATTCATCCACCAGGATGGCGAACGCCCCCGCCGGGTCGCAGCCGTGCATCGCAATTAGCGCTCCTTTAGCCATGTCGATCTCTGAACGGGAGAGCAGCGCTGTCTCGAGCTGGGTGACAGTCTCTCGGGAGTCCTGCCAGCGGCCGGCGTTGCTGATCGCGTGTCCGGCAGCCGAGGTGTACAAGCGCATGAGTTGCGCGTCGAACGGGTCGAACGCGGTGGCGCTCTGGCTGTAGATGTTGAGCGAACCGAGAAGTTCCTGCTTCTCATCCTGAGCGCCGATGAGCAGCGGGACCGAAAGAATCGCACGGATGCCCACCCGCCGCGCGGCCTCGACAAATTCTGGCCACCGTTCGCGTTCTTCGCCGACGGCAACACGTACCGGCGTGCGTTGCCACGCGGCTTCCAGGCAGGGCCCGCGGCCCGATGTGTACTGATGGTGATCGAGTTCGGTTGCCCGCTCGTGTGTGGAAGCCGTGGTACGGGCATCTGGCCATGACAGCGCGGTGATGCTGACGGCGTCCGCGTACGGGATCGCGGCGAGTGCCGTTTCTGCGACACGTGCGGAGATATTGTCCAATGGCTCTTCGGCGGCGAAGAGATCTCGAAGTCCCTCGATCGCCTCCGCTGTAGTTATCAGCTTGGCCAAGGACGCGGAAAAATCGGTACTCATGAATTTGCCTTCAAAGCATGCGATAACCGCTGCTACGGGCACACTGACCTCACTGTATCCCAGTAAAGGTGCCTGAGCCGCGAATCTCGCCAACCACTCCGGCAAAGCAATTCCTTGGTCTCGCTGAGTGAGACCGGGACGTTAAAGCCGGCTCGCGGCTGGCCGCTGCGCTCGTCGACGACGCCCTTGTCCGTTGTTGGGATCGGTAGCCGCCGCAGACGTCTGTACTTCAGCAGTACCGACACCGCCGATGCGGCGGCGCGTCCGACGGAAGGAACGCACCATGAACCGAATCTCGCGGCTTGCGACGACTGTCCTGGTGTCCGGCTGTCTTGGTCTGGCCGGCCTCGGTTTCGGCGCAGGTATCGCCTACGCAGGCGGTCCGTACACGTGGTGCCCCGGCGACGAGATCGGCGGGTACGGCGGCGGCTTCAACACCCCCGCTGATGCTCGGCCGAACTGGGACTGGAACGCATGCCACACCTACCACTACGTCAACCCGGGACAGGGCAATGTGTCGTCCACCGTCTGGGACGGCGACAACCCGCCGGGACCGGCTCCTTGGCAGGCACCCAACACGTGCTGGGACCTGTTCATCCCGCGGCCGTGCTGATCTTCAGCTAACGCGGAAAGCTGTGCGGCCTCGTTAGGGCGGGGCCGCACAGCACAAATCGCTTTGGTTTCTCGGAGTATCAGCTTCTCAATTTCACGCAGCCGAGCCCATCCCCTGAGTCATGATCACCAATGACCCGAGGAGGAGCCCATGCCAGCACTTCGTGAACAGGTATTCCGGCGCAAGCCCGTAGCGGAGATGGCCGCCGAAACCGGCGCCGACAGCGGCAAGAGTGAGCTCAAGCGAACGATGGGGCTGTGGAGCCTGTCGGCGATCGGCATCGGCGGCACGATCGGCACCGGCATCTTCTTCATCCTCAGCCAGGCTGTGCCGATGGCCGGACCGGCGGTGATCTTTTCGTTCCTGATCGCCGGAGTCGTCGCCGGGCTGACCGCGGTCTGCTACGCCGAATTGGCCGGCGCCGTGCCGGTCGCCGGCTCGTCGTACTCCTACACCTACGCGACGCTTGGCGAGTTCGTGGCCATGGGCGTCGGCGCCTGTCTGCTCCTCGAATGGGGCGTGGCGGGCGCGGCTGTCGCGGTGGGCTGGTCGGAATACCTCAACCAGTTCGTCGGCAACGTCTTCGGTTTCCAGATACCCGAAGCGATATCGAACGCTCCCGAACAGGGCGGCATCATCAACCTGCCCGCCGTGATCCTGATCATCATGTGCGCGGCGCTGCTGATCCGCGGCACCAGCGAGTCCGCGAAAACCAACGCCATCATGGTGATCATCAAGATCTGTGTCTTGATCATGTTCATCGTGATCGGCGTTCAGGGATGGAACTCCGACAACCTGGCCAGCTTCGCCCCGTTCGGGTTCGCAGGCATCTCGGCCGCGGCGGGCGTCATCTTCTTCAGCTTCGTCGGCTTGGACAGCGTCGCCGCCGCGGGTGAGGAGGCCAAGAACCCGAGGCGCAACCTTCCGCTCGCGATCATGATCGCACTGGGAACCGTCACGGTGCTGTACGTGTTGACGGCGCTCATCGGAGTCGCGGCTCAACCGACCGAAGCCTTTGAAGGCCAGGAGGCCGGGCTGGCCCAGATCCTGGAGAAAGTGGTCGGCGCATCGTGGCCGGGCACCGTGCTCGCGGCAGGCGCGATCATCTCGATCTTCAGCGTCACCCTGGTGTCGATCTACGGGCAGACCCGAATCCTGTTCGCGATGTCGCGCGACGGCATGATCCCCGAGATCTTCCACAGGGTTAATCCGCGCACGCTGACCCCGATCCACAACACGGTCATCGTTGCCGTGGTCATCGGCCTGATGGCCGGCCTGATCCCGATCAACTTCCTGGCTGAGATGACCAGCATCGGCACTCTCGTTGCGTTCATCGCCGTCTCGATCGGGGTGATGGTGCTGCGAAAGCGGGCACCCGACCTGCCCCGCAGTTTCAAGGTTCCGGGCTATCCGGTGACTCCGATCCTGTCGATCCTCGGTGCGCTGTGGATCATCCTGAGTCTGCGGCCGATCACGATCTATGTGTTCCTCGTCTGGGTCGCGGTCGCGTTCCTGTTCTATTTCTTCTACTCGCGCCACCACTCCCACCTCGGCCGAAGCGAGCACGTCGGCCTCACGCCGGAGGACAACGAGCCGTGACGATCGTCGTTGGCTATCCCCCGAACCGGAAGGGTAAGGCGGCGCTGAATCTCGGCGCCCTGCTGTCCCGTTCCAGTGGTGAGGACCTCGTCGTGTGCACCGTCGCACCGTCACCGTGGCTGCCGGGAGTGGTCAGGGAAGACGACGCGTTCCAGGGTCAGATCGCCGAGATGACCGGCGGCGCACTGGATCAGGCCCGTTCCGAACTGCCCCCCGATGTATCCGCGACGTTCACGACGGTCAAGGCGCGCTCGACTCCCGTCGGCCTGCTCGAGGTGGCCGAGGAGCACAAGGCGAGCCTGGTCGTGGTCGGCTCGTCCACCGCAGGTCTCTTCGGCCGTATCTCGTTGAGTAGCGTCGCCGACCGGCTCCTGCACAGTTCGCACGTTCCGGTCGGGTTGGCGCCCCGCGGCTTTCGGGTGGGCGATACCGACCAGGTCGACTGCGTGACGGTGGCCTACACCGGCACCGAACAGTGCGACTCACTGCTACGGACGGCTGCCGACCTGGTCAGCCGGCTCGACACGAAGATGCGGTTGGCGTCGTTCGCCGTCCAGCCCGCACCGCCGGTGACGGCCATGTTTCGGACCGAAGAGGCCGATGTGGTCGCCGAGTGGACCAAGGCCATCGAGTCCTCCGCCCGCCGCGTGCTCGGCGACTCGAAGGAACCGGGCGCCGGAGTGTCCATCGGCAGGGGCCACGACTGGGAGACTGCGCTCAACGACATCTCCTGGCACGACGGCGATCTGCTCCTGATCGGATCGAGTGAGTCCGGACCCGTCGCGCGGGTGTTCCTGGGCTCGCGGGCCGCCAAGATCATTCGCCACACCCCGGTGCCCGTGGTGGTCGTTCCGCGCGACGCGGAGAAGTAGCGGGTCGCGTCAGCCGGGTCCATCGCCGCGGGTGTCGATGACGCGCTGGGCGATGTCGATCAGTCGGGTGTTGCTGTCCTGGGACAGCTTGCGCAGCATGTCGAACGCGCGTACATCGTCGACGTTGTAGCGCTCCATGATGATGCCCTTAGCCTGACCGATGCGATCGCGGGTGGACAGCGCCGACTGAAGCTCCTCGCCCTCGCGACTGGCCAAAATCGCCGCGGCGGCGTGGGCGGCCAAGACCGTCCCGAACGTCTCGGATTCACCGTCGAAGGCGTTGGCCTTGAAGGCGAAGAGATTCAACGCCCCCGCGGTGCGGCTCGCCGTGTACAGCTTGAAGGAAATTCCGCTCAGCACGCCGAGTTCGGCGACCGCGGGCGAGTACTTGGGGAAGCGCCGGTCGGTGCGGAAGTCGTCGGTGCGGACGATCACGTCGTCGAGCGCTGCCTCGATGCACGGCCCCTCGTTGAACTTCATCTGCAACTCATCGAGAAGGTGCGGCAGATCGGACGTGCCACCGATGGAATCCCACTTGCCGCCCTTGCCGATCAACAGCACCCCACCGGTGTCCGCTCCGGGGATCAAGTCCAACGCCGTCGCGGTCACGTCGGAAAGCACTTCCTCGACACTGCGAGGCGCAGCGACGCCACGCGCCAGTTCAGCCATCCGCATCGCCAGATCGTGGTTTCGCTCTTCGGGCATCTTCGAAGTGTTCCCCATCGCTCGGGCGAACACACCGTCGGGGAGACAAGTACCGCCGATCGGCTGATCAACGTTTGCCTTCCACCGAGCCTGGTAATGCTGCGCAGCAGGTGGGTGGTGGCGGTCGACCGCTGCGCTCACCGAGGTCTCGTCGGTTCAGACCGAGAGCCGACGGGGCCGACCCACGCCGGCTCAACCGATCCCTATCGGTCACTCTGTTAGTTGTAGTATCGTCCGCATATGGGCAGCTCCAACGTCTGGATTCTCGGTGGCTATCAGAGCGACTTCAGCCGCAATCTGACCCGCGAGGGCCTCGACTTCGCCGGTCTGACCACCGAGGTTGTCGACTCCACCCTCGCCGCCGCGGGCGTGGGTGCCGACGCGATCGAGGTCGTCCACGTCGCCAATGCGTTCGGTGAATTGTTTGCACGTCAGGGTCACCTCGGAGCGATGCCAGCGACCGTGCACGAGGGGCTGTGGGACACACCGTCGTCACGTCACGAAGCGGCATGCGCCTCCGGCAGCATCGCGACGCTGGCCGCGATCGCCGATCTGCGCTCCGGCGCCTACCGGACCGCGCTGGTGGTCGGAATCGAGTTGGAGAAAACCGTCCCCGGCGACACCGCGGCAGAACATCTCGGCGCAGCGGCGTGGATCGGGCACGAGGGTGCCGACGCCAAATTCATGTGGCCGAACATGTTCGCCCGCGTCGCCGACGAGTACGACAAGAGATACGGCCTCGACGACAGCCACCTCCGCGCGATCGCCCAACTGAACTTCGCCAACGCGCGGTCGAATCCCAAAGCGCAGACCCGCGACTGGACCGTGCCCGACCTGCAGACCGCTCTCGACGGCGAGGTCAACCCCGTGATCGAGGGCAGGCTGCGCAGGTTCGACTGCAGCCAGATGACCGACGGCGGCGCGGGAGTCGTGCTGGTGACCGACGACTACCTGCGCGACCACCCTGACGCACGCCCGATCGGGCGGATCGACGGCTGGGGCCACCGCACCGTCGGGCTTGGCCTGCAGCAGAAGCTGAACCGCTCCGTCAACGACCCCTACGTGCTGCCGCATGTCCGTGGCGCCGTGCTCGACGCGTTCGGCCGCGCCGACGTCGGTCTCGACGACGTTGACGGATTCGAGGTGCACGACTGCTTCACGCCGAGCGAGTACATGGCGATCGACCACATCGGGCTGACCGGACCAGGCGAATCGTGGAAAGCCATCGAGAACGGCGAGATCGAGATCGGCGGAGCGCTGCCGATCAACCCCAGCGGCGGGCTCATCGGCGGCGGCCATCCCGTCGGCGCCTCTGGTGTGCGAATGCTGCTCGACGCGGCCAAGCAGGTCAGCGACGGTGCGGGCGAGTATCAGGTCGAGGGCGCAAAGACGTTCGGCACATTGAACTTCGGCGGCAGCACGGCCACCACGGTCAGCTTCGTCGTCGGATCGGCAAGGGAGTTCTAGATGGATGTAGAGGTCGTCGGCAAGTTCCTGTCGACACTGCCCTCCGACGATGACCACCCGTACCGGACGGGTCCGTGGCGGCCGCAGACCACCGAGTGGGACGCCGACAACCTCACCGTGGTCGATGGCGAGATTCCGCGCGACCTCGACGGTGTATACCTGCGCAACACCGAGAACCCGCTGCATCCGTCGCTGAAGTTCTACCACCCGTTCGATGGCGACGGCATGATCCACGTCGTCGGCTTCCGGGACGGAAAAGCGTTCTACCGCAACCGGTTCATCCGCACCGACGGCCTGGCGGCCGAAGATGAGGCGGGCGGCGCGCTGTGGCCGGGTCTGGCCGAACCAGTACAGGTCGCCAAGCGCGACTACGGCTGGGGCGCGCGAACGTTGATGAAGGACGCCTCGAGCACCGATGTGATCGTGCACCGCGGCACGGCGCTGACGAGCTTCTACCAGTGCGGAGATCTGTACCGCGTGAACCCGCTGACCGGCGAGACCACCGGAAAAGAGGACTTCAACGGAGGCTTCCCGTTCGAGTGGGGCGTTTCGGCGCATCCAAAGGTCGACGACGCCACAGGGGAATTGCTGTTCTTCACCTACAGCAAGCAGGCCCCGTACATGCGCTACGGGGTGGTCGACGCCGAGAACGACCTGGTGCACCTGACCGATATCCCGCTGCCGGGTCCTCGGCTGCCGCATGACATGGCATTCACCCCGAATTACGCCATCCTCAACGACTTTCCGCTGTTCTGGGATCCCAAGCTGCTTGAAGCCGACATCCACCTTCCGGGCTTCCATGCGGATATGCCGTCGCGGTTCGCGATCATCCCGAGACGCGGCGGACCTGACGACATCAAATGGTTCGAGGCCGACCCGACGTTCGTCCTGCACTTCACCAACGCCTACGAGGACGGCGACGAAATCGTGCTCGACGGCTTCTACGAGGGCGATCCCGCACCCGTCGACAGCCTGACGGGCTCCAAGTGGGAGAAGGCTTTTCGCTTCCTCGCACTCGATCGCCTGCAGACGCGGCTGCGCCGCTGGCGTTTCAACCTGGTCACCGGCACCACCACCGAGGAGCAGCTGACCGACAGCATCACCGAGTTCGGCATGATCAACGCCGGGTACGCGGGCCTCGATTACCGCTACACCTACGCCGCAACAGGCAAACCGGGCTGGTTCCTGTTCGACGGGCTGGTCAAACACGATGTGAAGACCGGTTCGGAGGAGCGCTACGCGTTCGACGACGGTGTGTACGGAAGCGAAACCGCAGTGGCTCCGCGCGTCGGCAGCAACGGTGAGGACGACGCCTATCTGGTTACCCTGACCACCGACATGAACGACGACGCGTCCTACTGTCTGGTGTTCGATGCGGCGCGGGTAGCCGACGGGCCGGTGTGCAAACTGCGGCTGCCCGAGCGGGTCTCCAGCGGCACCCACTCCACCTGGGCCGACGGCTCATCGCTGCGGCGCTGGCAGCAAGCCGACGAGGCAGCCGCCGCGATCGGGTTGTAGGTGGCCCACTCGGAGCCGAATGCTGTCGCCCGCATGCTCGGGCTGCTCGGCGACGAATGGACGTTGCTGGTCATTCAGCAGGCCTTGATGGGTGCCACCCGATACAGCGACTTCCAGTCGCGCCTGCCGATCTCGCATTCGGTTCTGTCGAAACGCCTTCGATCGCTGGCCGACGACGGGCTGCTGGAACCGCGTGTGTATCGGACGAATCCGTCGCGCTCTGAGTATGTGACCACTCCGCTCAGCCGCTCGCTGTGGCCGATGCTGGTGGCGATCTGGAACTGGGAGCGATCCTGGGTACCCGATCACCGGGAAAGTCTGCCGCACATGCGGCACACCGACTGCCACGGAGAGTTCGCCCCGCAGGTGATCTGCCGCTCGTGCGGTGAGCCCGTCAGCGACAAAGACGTTGTCGCGCAGTGGGGTCCAAGCGGCTCCTGGGCGCGCTCGATTCCTGCTGCCGCGACCAGGAGGCGATCGGCGACGAGCCACGCCGGGCTGTTCCCGCAGACGATGACCGTGCTCGGCAACCGGTGGGCGTTCGCGATTCTGGTCGCGGCCTTTGTCGGGGTCAGTCGGTTCACCGACTTCCAGAGCCAACTCGGCGCACCGCCGGGATCGATCGCCGACCGGCTGTCGATCTTCACCGCCAACGATGTGCTGGTCGTCGCGGACAGCCGGTATCGACTGACCGAAAAGGGCCGCGAACTGTTTCCCGTGCTCGTGACGGCGCTGCAGTGGGCGCAGCGATGGTTCGACCCACCGCAAGGGCATGCGGTGGCTCTGACACACACCGCCTGCAGTCGACCGTTCACCGCTGTCATGATCTGCGACCAGTGCACCGGGCCGCTGCGCGGAGCCGACATCCTGGTGGCTTAGCCGCGAAGAAAGTCGATCTGCCTGCAGTTTCGATCTAGCACTCTCAAGGCGAGAGTGCTAATATCGGCGTTGCACAGTGATTGGTCGCCCGCCGGGGTGGCGGGCTTCTGAGGCGAAATAGGAGGTGAATTGCTGTGCTCCGTTTTGATCCGTTCAGTGACCTTGATGCTCTGACCCGGGGCTTGCTGACCAGCCAGACCGGATCAACGCGCATTCCACGGTTCATGCCGATGGACTTGTGCAAGATCGATGACCATTTCGTGCTGACCGCCGACCTGCCCGGCATTGATCCCGGCTCGGTCGACATCGATGTCGACAACGGGACCCTCACGATCTCGGCGCATCGCACCGCGCGCAGCGAGGACTCCGTGCAATGGCTGACCAACGAACGCTTCTTCGGCAGCTACCGGCGGCAGCTTTCGCTCGGTGAAGGCGTCGACACCGCCGCCATCTCGGCGACATACGAGAACGGCGTTCTGACAGTGACGATTCCGATGTCCGAACGCGCGAAGCCCCGCAAGATCGACATCGCACACAGCGGCGGCCAGAAGAGCATTCCGACCACAGTCGACGCTGAGTAAACCCGCATCGAGACTGCGGTCAGATCGCGGAATCCCGCAGAACTGCGATCTGTCCGCAGTCTCGGCGGGCTAGCGGGGGCGGTCCAGGCGGAACTGCAGATGCGTTCGCACGGTCGGCCATTCGACATCGAGGATCGAGTAGACCACGGTGTCCCGCCTGGTCCCGTCCGGCACCAACTGGTGGCTGCGCAGGATTCCGTCGAGCTTGGCGCCGAGACGCTCGATCGCCGTCCGGCTGGCGAAGTTGAAGAAGTGTGTGCGGAATTCGACTGCCACACAGTCCAACACGTCGAAGGCATGGCCCAGCATCAGCAGCTTGGTCTCCGTGTTGACGCCGCTGCGCCGGGCAGATGCGGCATACCAGGTGTTGCCGATCTCGAGCCGGCGGTTGGGCGGGTCGACGTTCAGATAGCTCGACGATCCGATCAGGGTCCCGTCGAGGCGGCGCACCACGAACGTCAACCCGGTGTCGGGCGACTGCAGACCGAGCCGCATGTCCACCCACTGGTCGGCCGTCTTCGGAGACGGCGCCCCCGTGAACCACAGGCTGCCGACATCACCGTCGGCCGACACGGTCGCGATCTCCGGAACATGGTCACGGGCTAAGGGGTTCCAGCGACACCCAGCGCTGACCGGTCAACGTCACCGGCTCGACGAAACCGCTCATGTCCGCCTCCCGACCGACGCCCACGCCGCCACCATCGCCCACACCGACAAAGCGATCGCAAGGCCCGTCACGGCCGCGCCGATGTAGAAGCCGAAGCCCGCGGACACCGGCCCATGGACGTACGTGCGGTAGTACCACATCGTCAGCACCGCGATCAGCACCGAGATCGCCAGCGCCGCAGACGATGCCACGCGTGCCGAGAATCCACGCGCAGCCATCGCGCCCGCGACGAGAAGCGTCGACGCCAGCAGCGCGATGAGCTGGCCCGCGCCGAAGTGTGGCGGCAGCGTCAGGCTCCCCTGGACCCCTCCGACGGCGTTGGCCCGTGCCGCCGCCTTCCGCGCGGGTGGTCAGCCAGGGCAGCCACACGGTGACCGCGAGGATCGCGGCGCAGAACGCGACCAGCCAGCCGGGACTCAGTCGAGGCATGCGATGAGACTATCGGGTGTGGTGGGTGGTCCAGGTCAGCGCGTGATCGGCGACGTCCTCCCACCCGTCGACGACGGTGATGAGGTGCGGCTTGCCGCGAAACACCTTGAAGTCCGTCGGCGCCGACGAGCGACGGTATCGGTTGAAGTTCTCGTAGACCACCGACGCGGGCATGACGTGGTCGCGGTCGCCTGCGACCAACAACAGCGGTGCCCGATCGGTGTTCGCGAAGTCGATCGCGCTCGCCGCCTTCGACCTCGGCCTGAAATCTGCGGTAGCGATGTCGAATATCACGCCGCCGGGGGCCGGGCTCGCGAATTCCGCGTGCCACCGGTCGGACTCGGACCGCGAGATCGTGTTGGCGAACACGTAATGGAAGTGCGCCGGGCTGATCGGTACTGCCTTGCCCCGATTGCGCGGATCGCGCAGCCACGGCCAGGCCGAACGCCACACCGTCGGCGGTGCGCGCAATACTCCGCGCGGCTTCGACGGTGCGATGGCGACTCCCGCCCTGCCCAGTCCGCGGTCGAGCAGCAACTGGGCGATGAGACCGCCGGTCGCATGGCCGACGATGATCGGCACGTCGGGCAGTGAGCGGACGAACGCGTCGAAGTGATCGGTGGCCGCGAGCAGTCCGATACCGGGATCGACGGGCCACTCCGGTGCGTGCACGATATGGCCTGCCGCACGGTATCTGTCGGCCCAGCCCCGCCAGCTGTCGGCCGATAACCACAGTCCGTGGATCAGCACAATCGGCGGCGCGACATTCGACATCGTCTCTAGTGTGGGTCTTTGACACGACATTGAGGGCGGTAATGCGATGAGCGAACTCCCCGATTGGGCGCAGCGGCTCGATTTGTCCCCTCATCCCGAGGGTGGCTGGTACCGGGAAACCTGGCGCAGCGGACTGCTGACGCCGCAGTCGGCGCTGCCGCCCGATTACGCCGGCGCTCGCAGCGCCGGAACCGCGATCCTCTTCCTCCTGATGCCCGGCCAGCAGTCCGCCTGGCACACCGTGCGCAGCGCAGAGCTGTGGCTCTACCACAGGGGCAGCCCGCTGCTGCTCGAGGTCGGCGCCGAACACGACAGTGCCGCAACACATCTGCTCGGAGCCGACATCACCGCGGGTGAGCAGCCGCAGCTGGTCGTCCCTGAAGGGCACTGGCAACGGGCCCGTCCGCGAGACGACGAGCCAACACTGGTCAGCTGTATCGTGGTGCCCGGATTCGACTTCGCCGACTTCGAGTTGGGTGCCCCTAGCGACTGAGCAGCTGCACCGCCGCAGAGACCAGCGCGGCGTTGTCGGGAGCCGGTGACCCGTCGGGCAGCACCAGCGTGTCCTCCATTCCGATTCGCGTCTGCAAACCGCGTGTGCCTGCGTGTTGCAGCAGCGGCCAACAACTTTCGTTCAACCCGTGCAACAGGACAGGGGCGGGTGACCCGGCTGCCAAGACCGTGCTCAGCACCTCGTCGGCGGTGTCGGTGTCGCCGTCGGGACCGAGCTCGACCATCACCCGCATACAGTGCGCCGCCATATCCGACTTAGCCCACGACGCCGCCGCCTCAGCGTAAAAGATGCCGACCTCTACACCGATCCCCATCTGGAGCAACTGGTGCGCCAACGGCTCGGAACCGGGCTCGTGCCAGTTCACCGACGCGAAGTCGGGCAGCACCGTCCAGCCGCCCACCGTGCGCAGCCGCTCGTCGGGATCCGACAATGCCCAGAAGCCGGTCGTCACCCCCAGCGGTAGACCGGGGACGGCATGCCGCACCGCGTCGACCGCCGCCCCGACGACCTCCGGCAGCAACGAGTCGACGCCGTCGGCGGTCTTGGGGTGCATGTGCACCGCCCGTGCGCCCGCCCGATGTGCGGCGCCCGCGGCCATGGCGAGCTGGACAGGCGTCACCGGCAGATTCGGGTGCTGATCAGGGGTGCGCGCACCGTTGATGCAGGCCTTCAGGTAGGTCCCTTGGCTGTTGGGCATGACCCATCTTGACCCGTCACGGCGAGGCTTTCCGAAGTAGCGTGCTCGCATGGTGGGCCACATCATCGTCTGCGGCGACGACGCGCTGGGGATCCGTATCGTCGACGAGCTCGACATGGCGGGTGCCCGCGTCGTCTCGGTGCAATCGCCAGACGGTCTGGCTGCCGCAGGTGTGGCCGATTCGCAGGCCGTGATCTGCGCCGACGATGACGACGACCTGAACCTGGAGATCGCGCTGCTGGCCAGGCAGGCCAACCCGAACGTGCGCGTGGTGGCCCGGCTTGCCAACAGCGTCCTTCGAAAGGCCATGGCGGAGGACAACGGACCGGGCGCCATTCTCGACGTGGCCGACCTGGCCGCGCCGTCGGTCGTCGAAGCATGCCTGGCCCGCACCACTCACACCATTTCGATCGCAGGTGTCGACTTCGTGATCTCCGGAACCGACGCGCCACGCGACGGAACGCTGCGCGAAATGTATGGCGATCTGGCGCCGGTCGCAGTGGTCTACGGCGAGATGTCCGATACTCCGGGTGATGTCGTGGCCTGCCCGGGCCGGATCTCCGCGTGCACGAAGGCGACTGGACGGCGATGATCGGCACCGCCGAAGAGCTTGGCTGCACAAGACATCACGGTCGCCAAGCCCATCGCCACGACTCGCCTGCATCGTTCGGCGGTTCGGCGGGTGATCGATGCGGCCCGGGCATTCCGCGAGGATCTCAATCCGATGTTCTACCGTGCCCTCGCCGCGTCGACGACGCTGCTGATCTGCGCGACCGTGCTGCTGCGCTTCGCCTACCAGCGACCGCCGGGGATGAGTTGGATCGACGCGCTGTACTTCTCGACAGAGACGATCGCCACCGTCGGATACGGTGACTTCAGCTTCATGGATCAACCGACCTGGCTGCGACTGTTCGGCATCCTGCTGATGTTCGCAGGGGTCACCACGACCGCCATACTCGTCGCCTTCGTGGCCGATGTGCTGCTGTCGCGACGGCTGTCCTACTCATCGGGTCGACGGCGGGTGCGCCATCTGCGCAACCATGTCATCGTCGTCGGCCTCGGATCATTCGGCATACGCGTCGTCAGCGATCTGGTAACCGCCGGTTACGACGTGGCGGTCATCGAGCGCAACCACGACAACCGCTACCTGCCGACGGCCGCGGAACTCAACGTGCCGGTGATCTTCGGCGACTCGACGCTGCGCGAGACGCTGGAATCAGCCCGCATCGAGGAAGCCCGCGCGGTTGCGGTGCTGACTCAGGACGACATCGCGAATATCGAGACCGGCATCGTGTTGCACGAGATGCTCGGCGACCGGGATGCACCCATCGTGCTGCGCGTCTACGACCGCACACTTGGGGCTGCGGTAGCCCAACGATTCGGATTCGAAAACGTCCGGTCCACAGTCGATCTCGCCGCACCGTGGTTCATCGGCGCAGCTCTGGGTCTGCAGGTGCTCGGCACGTTCTCGGTGGGTCAGCGTTCGTTCATGATGGGCGGCGTCTATGTGAAGCTGGGCAGTGAACTGGACGGCACGAAGATGGCGGACCTGTCGACTCAGACGCGGGTGATCGCCATTACCCGGCCCGGCGCGCCGGACCGGCTACACCCGCGGCGGGACACCAAGCTCAGCGCCGGGGACACCGCCTATCTTGTCGGCCCATATCGGGAGCTGCTGGACACCCTGCGCAAAGGACAGGGCGCCCAGCAAGCGATGTCACCGCCTAGTCATCGACGGCAGCGGAATCCCCAGCACCCGCATGGCGTTCTCCTTGAAGATCAGTGGCAGCACCTCGGGCTTCATGTCCAGCGCCTCGAAGTCCCGACGCCAGCGGTCCACCTCGATGTAGGGGTAGTCGGTGCCGAACAACACCTTGGTGCGCAGCGCACGGTTGGCCGCGCGGACCAGCTGCGGCGGGAAGTATTTCGGCGACCAGCCGGACAGGTCGATGTAGACGTTCGCCTTGTGCTGGGCGATGGAGATCTGCGCATCCACCCACGGCACCGCTGGGTGGGCCATCACGATCGTCAGCTCGGGAAAGTCGGCGGCGACGTCGTCGAGCAGCATCGGATCGGAGTACCGCAGTTTCACGCCGTGGCCGCCCGGCAGGCCCGACCCGATACCGGTCTGGCCGGTGTGGAACAGCGCGGGCACGCCGGCTTCAGCGATCGCGGCGTAGATCGGGTAGTAGGCGCGGTCGTTGGGCTCGAACCCCTGCAGGCTCGGATGGAACTTGAAGCCCTTGACGCCCCGCTCTATCTGCTTGTGCACCCCGCTCACGGCCCGGTCGCCGGTCAACGGGTCGACGGAGCCGAACGGGATCAGAATGTCGTTGTTGCGGGCCGCGCCCTCGATCAGGTTCTGCACGGAGTTCGGCGGATGCCCGGACACCGTCTGCGAGTCGATGGTGAACACCACCGCCGCGGTGTTGCGCTGCCGGTAGTACTCGGCCACCGAGTCGACGGTGGTCGGCTCGGAGTCCAGCTTGAAGTACTGCTTGGTCGCCGTGATCAGTTCGTCGTCGTATGCGCAGTGGCCGTGGTCGTCGGCCTCCACGTGAGCATGGATGTCGATCGCATCCACGGCATCGAAATCAATGCCGTAGGCGTACTTTTCACCGGCCATTGATGCAGCCTACGACTTGGTGGCCAAGATCTGATCGACGCCCATCCGGCCCTGCTCGAAGGCCAGCGCGCCACCGACCAGGTACAGCCGCCAGACACGGGCCACCTCGTCGCCCTGCAAGGCGGCGAATCGGTCGAAGTCACGCTCGAGTGTGTCGAGCCAGTGCTCGGCGGTGCGGACGTAGTGCTCGCGCATCGCCTCGACGTGGCGGACCTCGAAGCCTCCTTCCTGCAGGAACTTGACCGTCCGCCACAGCGGCCGCATATGCATGTCAGGAGCGATGTACGCCTCGATGAACGGACCGCCGCCAGGCGCGGTGCTCTCGGCCCGCGACATCTGTTGCAACAACAGCCTGCCGCCGGGTTTGAGAGCGCCGTGCATGACGTCGACGTAGGTCGGGTACTGCTCCTCGCCGACGTGCTCCCCCATCTCGATGGAGCCGACCGCATCGAATTGCGCTCGCTCGCCTACCAATTCGCGGTAGTCCTGCCGACGCACCTCGACCCGGTCGGACAGACCCCGCGTGGCGATGCGTTCGCCGACGAAGGCGCGCTGCTCGGCCGACAGCGTGACGCCAACGGCGCTCACCCCGTAATGCTCTGCGGCGTGAAGGATCAGCGAGCCCCATCCGCATCCGACGTCGAGCAGTCGCCGTCCCGGCTGCAGGTCGAGCTTGCGGCAGATCATGTCCAGCTTCGCAGTCTGCGCATCGTGCAGCGACTGGTTGCCGTCGGTGTAGAAGGCCGACGAGTACGCCATGTGCTCGTCGAGCAGCAATTCGTAGAACTCGTTGGACAGGTCGTAGTGGTGTGCGATCGCGGCGACGTCGCGCTTGCGGGTGTGCAGTCGCCCGGTCAGCCGGGCCTCGGACGCCGGTCGTTTCGGCGGCGGGCCGAAAGCACCGAGACGGGCCGCGAGCCCGGCGGCCTTGACCGACTGCGCAAGCCCCAGCCGTGCAGGTGAGGGCCGAGTCCCGCCGATCGCCCACGCGCGTCGCAGTCCGTCGGCGAGATCGCCCTCGACGTCGAGGTCACCCGTCACGTACGCGCGGGCGAGTCCCATCTCGCCTGGCGCCCAGAGCAATCGGCGCAGCGCCCGGCGCGAACGCACGATCAGCACCGGGCCGTCGGCCGGACCTGCTTCGCTGCCGTCCCACGCGCGGATCCGGACCGGCAGGTCGACCCCCGCAACGTCTTTCACCAGTGCGGCGAGCCGATCAGCGACCTTCATCTCGTGGTCCCTTTCCTTGCGAATTCGGCGTGCTTCGTTGCGCTCAGCGCAACCAGCCACGCCGAAATCGCATCAAGCGGGGGCGAAGACGCGCTTGAACCTGTCCAGTGACTCGCGGATATCGCCCCTGAGCGCGGCGGCCACCACCATGCCGATGGGGCCGAACAGCGCGGCGCCGCCGAGGTGCACGTCGAAGGTGACCGTCGACGCGTCACCCGTCGGCTTGACCTTTCCGATCAGCTTGACCTTTACGCCACCGACGCCCTCGCCGTTGAGCGTCATCGCCTCCGGCGGCTTGAAGTGGACGATGGTCCACTTGATCCGGTTCGGCATGCCCTTCACCTCGACGATGGATTCGATAACCGTGCCCTTTTCCAGGGTTTCGGGCAGCTTGCTGCGCCAAACCCGGTGAATCGTCAGCCACTCCTTGAAGCGCGACAGGTCCGACGCACACTCCCACGCCTTCTCCGGCGGCAGTGGAACGTCAACGGAGACGGACAGTTTGGCCATATGTCAGGGTGTCTGCGGATCTGTCTTGTCGACGGCCTTCTTCGCGGCGTCCTGCACCTTGTCGACCTGGCTGGAGTACTTGCCCTGAGTCTTCTGGTCGACGATGTCGCCAGCCTTGTCGATCGCAGTCTCGACCTTGTCGGCATTCTTCGATACGAGGCCCTTGACTTTGTCTAGAAATCCCATGCGGTCACCCTACAGCCATAGCTATTTCCACAAGCGTCGTCGTTCACCGATGAACGTGCCCTGAAGCCACCACAACACCTCGATGACGACCGCTCCGACGACCCCGATGCCCAGCGCCATCGTCGTCACCACGACGTTCGACGGATCGAGCATGAACGTCTTCTGAGCTAGGGGTATGGAGAAAATCACCACATAAGCCAGACCCGATGTGGCGACCAGCGCCACCCGCCACCACTCGTAGGGGCGCGCCACCACCGCCAGCACCCATATCGAGCTGACCAGCAACGTGATCAACGCCGCCGTCGAGGCTTGCGTCTGCTCTTCCAACGTGGCTTCGCGACCCTGATACGCCGCCAGGTAGGACGCGAACGTGGCGGCGCCGACGACGATCCCGGACGGCAGTGCCTGCGTCATCACGCGGCGGACGAAACCGGGGTGCGCCCGTTCGTTGTTGGGTGCGAGCGACAGGACGAATGCGGGGATGCCGATGGTGAACCATGCGGCGATCGTGACGTGAATCGGCTGAAACGGGAACGGCAGCGGATCTGACCCGAAGATCTTCGAGGACAGCCCTGCCAGGCCGACCAGTACCGCGAGCAACACGGAGTAGACCGTCTTGGTGAGGAACAGGTTGGATACCCGTTCGATGTTGCCGATGACTCGGCGGCCCTCACCCACCACATAGGGCAATGTCGCGAACTTGTTGTCCAACAAAACAATCTGAGCAACCGCTCGCGAAGCCGCACTGCCAGCCCCCATCGCGACACCGATGTCGGCATCCTTGAGCGCCAGCACGTCATTGACACCGTCGCCGGTCATCGCAACGGTGTGTCCGCGCGACTGAAGCGCATGGACCATCGCGCGCTTCTGGTCGGGCCGCACCCGACCGAAGGTGGTGCACTCGTCCAACGTGTCGGCGAGTTGTGTTGGATCCGACGGTAGCTCGCGGGCGTCCATCGTCTCGCCTTCGAGGCCGAGCGAGCTCGCCACCGCACCCACCGACACCGCATTGTCGCCGGAGATGACTTTGATCGAAACCTTCTGGGAGGCAAAGTAATCGAGGGTGTCACGGGCGTCGGGGCGGATCCGCTGCTCGAGCACTACAAGCGCGATCGGTGTCACCGTTCCCGGCGCGCTCGAATCGTCGACGGGCAGATCGCTTGACCCAAGCAGCAGTACCCGAAGACCCTGACTGCCGATCTGCTCGGCCTGCTCGGCGACGGCGGACGCCGGATCGAGCAGCACGTCAGGTGCGCCGATCACCCAGTTTCCGTTGTCCCCGTATGAGGTTCCGCTCCATTTGGTCGCCGACTTGAACGGCGCACTCGCGGTCGCGGTCCAACCCGGCGGCATCTTGTAGGCCTCGCCGATGGCCTGCATGCTGGCGTTCGGCCGCGGGTCGTCGGCGGCCATCTGCGCCAGTACGTTGCGGATGTCGCCCTCGTCGATCTGCTGCAGATCCGACACCCGCATCCCGTTCTCGGTCAGCGTGCCGGTCTTGTCGGCGCAGACGACGTCGACGCGCGCCAGACCCTCGATCGCAGGCAGCTCGTTGACCAGACACTGCCGGCGTCCGAGCCGGACGACGCCGACCGCGAACGCTATCGACGTCATCAGCACCAGGCCTTCGGGCACCATCGGCACCAGTGCACCGACCATGCGCAGCACCGACTCCCGCCACCCCGCATCGGTGGTGAACAACTGGGTGTAGATGATCAGCAGCCCGGCAGGGATGAGCAGGTAGGTGATGAACTGCAAGATCCTGTTGATGCCGCTGCGCAGTTCGGATTTCACCAGCGTGAACTTGCTCGCTTCTTCGGCGAGCTTGGCGGCGTAGGCTTGCCGACCGACCTTGGTGGCTCGGTAGGCACCGCTGCCCGCGACGACGAAGCTCCCCGACATCACCTTGTCGCCTGCGTCCTTCGCGATCGGGTCGGCCTCGCCGGTGAGCAGTGACTCGTCGACCTCGAGGTTGGACTCTTCGACGATGTCGCCGTCGACGACGATCTGGTCGCCGGGGCCGAGCTCGATGATGTCGTCGAGCACCACCTCGCTCGGCGACCGTGCCTCGGTACCCGATTGCCTGCGCACCGTCGGTTTCGCCTGCCCCACGATTGCGAGCTTGTCCAGCGTCTGCTTGGCACGCAGTTCCTGGATGATGCCGATCCCACTGTTGGCGATGATCAACAGCCCGAACGCGCCGTTGATCACCGACCCGGTCGACAACACGATGATCAACAGCACGCCGAGGATCGCGTTGATCCGGGTGAAAACGTTGGCGCGGACGATCTCCGAGACGCTGCGGGCGGCCCTGGTCGGGACGTCGTTGGTGTTGCCATCGGCGACGCGCTGTGCGACTTCGGCGTCGGTCAGCCCGGTGGCAACCGCGGTACTCATCGGGTGAACGTCCCCTTGCCCAGGTCGTCGTAGTAATCCAGGGTCAGCTTCCTCCCGTCGAAGGTCGCCTTGCCGACCGATCCCGGCGGCGAGTTCTCGCTGACCCATTCATAGGTGAATACGTTTCCGTCCCAATTGATCAGCGGCACTGAGAGCTTCGATCCCAGCTCGAGGTGCAGGTTGCCGTCCTTCTGACTGACCTTGGCCGGACCCCAGTAGTCGTTGTTGTATGTGCCGACATAGGACGCCAGCGGTGCGGACGGAGTGGGGTTCGCCGGTGGCTTCTTGCCGACGAGGGAACCGACGGGCTGCTCGCCAGGCGCGAGCAGTTGTTGGTACAGGTCGAACCACTTCTCGCGCACCTCGCCGAACTGGACGAGATCGGCGAACTGCGCGTTGAGCGCTTCTGGCACACCGGATGCCGTGCCATTGGTCAGCGCGATGATCGCCACGTCGGCGGACGGCAGGATGACGAAGTTGGTTCCCGTGCCGAGTTCGAACGCCCCGGAGTGGCTGATCTCCATGCGGCCTGCCGATGTCGACGACACGTTGAAGCCGAACCCGTAGAAGCCCGACCGCATCGCCGGCTCACTGGCCGGGCTGGACACGATCTGCGGTGTGAGCGCGGGCAGCAGGGCCTTGGCGTCGACGATCTGCTTTCCTTCGTAGCTGCCGTTGCCGAGGATCATCGCCAGCCAGTGCGACATATCGTTCACGGACGCGCTTGCACCGCCCGCAGGCGCTTCGGGTTGCGGGTCACGGTTGTAGAGCGGCTCATAGCGACCGTCGATGTGGATGTGGCCGAGCGCACGGTTCTTCCTGGCTTCGAAATCGGAGAACCGGTAGCTTGCCGTCGACATGCCCAGTGGCTTGAGCACCGCTTCGTCGGCGAGATCCTCCCACGACTTGCGCGCGCTCGCGGCGACCGCTTCCGCGCCTGCGGTCAATCCGAAGTTGGTGTAGGCGTATGAGATTCGAAACGGATCGAGCGGCTGGTCGCGGAGCCGGTCGAGCACATAGCGACGGTCGTAGCCGAGGTCCTCGAGCATGTCGCCGGCATGGTCGGGTAAGCCTGACCGGTGCGAGAACAAGTCGCCGACGGTGACCATCTTGGTGACCGCCGGGTCGGACAACGCGAACCACGGCAACTTGGACACGATCGGCGTCTCCCAACCGATCGCGTTCGTGCCGACCTGGTGAGCCACCACCGTCGAAGACACCGACTTGGACACCGAAGCGAGCTGGAACACGGTGTCCGCGTCCACTTTGTCCCCGGTTCTGGTGTCGCGCACGCCAAAGCCCTTGGCGTAGATGGTCTTCCCGCCGTGTACGACGGCCACCGCCATGCCTGGTATCCCGGTCTTCTTCATCAGGTCGTCGGCGATGCCGTCGAGCTTGGCGACGGCGTTCTCAACTGCGTTGTCCGGCAGCGGAACCCCTGGCACCAGCGGCGGCAGCACGTCCGACAGTGTCGGCTTCGGTTCTTCTGCCGACGGCTTCGACTCTTCGACGGGTCCGGAGTCGCAGGCAGCCACCATCGATATCACCACGGCGAGAACGATGACGGGGGCAAACGCGAGGCGGGCTCTGATCACAGCCAGAACGCTAGCCGGTTATCTCTGCCACCACGGGTCGAACGACTCCGACGGGGCGCTGGGTGTCGCGGGATCCACCCGTTCGCCCGGACGCGGCACCGCCACCTCGACACCCGCCGGATCCGCAGCGGCCAGCAGCCGTTCGATGGGCTCGGCCCACGGGTGCGGGGCGAGCCGGAACGTGGCCCAGTGAATAGGCAGCAGCACGCCCTTACCGGGTTCGGCGATGTCGAGATGTGCCCGCACCGCCTCTTCGGGATTCATGTGGATATCGGGCCACGCGGGGTGGTAGGCGCCGACGGGGAGCAGCGATACGTCGAACGGCCCGTGATCCATCCCGATCTCGGCGAAGCTTTTCGTATAGCCGGTGTCGCCGCCGAAGAACGCCCTGTGCCGCGGTCCGATGATCACCCAGGATGCCCACAGCGTGGTGTTGCGCGTCAGTAGCCGACCGGAGAAGTGTCTGGCCGGCGTACACACCAGCGTCAGGTCGCCGATCCGGTGGCTCTCATGCCAGTCGAGTTCGACAATGCGGTCGTCGGGGATCCGCCATTTGCGAAGGTGCGCGCCGACGCCGAGCGGTACGACGAACGGTGCCCGCTGACTGTGTGCCAGCCCGACGATCGTGTCCATGTCGAGGTGGTCGTAGTGGTCGTGGCTGATGATCACCGCGTCCAGTGCGGGCAGCGCCTCGAGCAGCACCGGCACTTCGTGCATCCGCTCGGGGCCGACCGTCCGCGACGGCGAGCAGCGCCTGCTCCACACCGGGTCGGTGAGAACGCGGTAGCCGTCGACCTCGATCAGCGAAGTGGAGTGGCCATACCAGCTGGCCGCGATGTCCAGCGGCGTGGTGTCCACCTTCGGCGGGACGGCGAGCGGAATGGGCTTGTGCGGTCGCGTGGCGTCGCGCGAGCCGACCAGCTGGCGGATGAGCAGGCTGCGCTGCTCCCCCTCGAGGTTGATCGACGCCGCGGGGTCGACGTTGACGAAGACGCCGTCCTGATAGTTCGGCGACCGTCGGGCGCTCGGCCAGATCTCATCGGGGCGCGCGCCGACCGCGGTCGGTGATCCCTGCAGTGCCCGCAGCACCCAGCCGCTGGCCGCGACGGTGGCCGTCCCGACGGCGAATCGCAGCACAGCGCCCAGCATGTGAGATCAGGCTCCCTTGAAGTTCGGCGGCCGCTTCTCGATGCGGGCGACCTGCGCCTCGATCACGTCCTGGCTGCCCCACGCCCTGTCGAACATCTCCTGGTGTTCGGGCCGGGGTTCGTCGTAGGCGCCGTCGTCGTTGAGCACCCTCTTGGCGTGTTGCAGGGCCAGCGGGGCGAACCCCGCGATCTCGGCGGCCCAGGCCTGGGCATCGGCCAGCGTTCCGATCCTGTTGGCCAGCCCCGTCTGCAGTGCGACATCGGAGGTGAGCCGTTCTGCACCGAACAGCATGCCCCTGGCTCGGCCCGCCCCGACGAGGGAGGTGAGCCGGCGGATGCTCCAGTTATCCAGTGCCAGGCCGTATTTCGCGACAGGGAACTGGAAGTACGCCTCGGGTGCGACGACGCGAAGATCGCAGATCAACGACAGGATGACACCGGCCCCGATGGTGGGTCCGTTGATGGCGCCGATCACGGGTACCGGGGCGGCGTCGATGGCGAGGTTGAGCGCCTTGGCCTTGTCGGGAAGTTCCTCGGCGACGCCCGACGGGTCGGTCAGATCGGCCCCCGAGCTGAACACGTGACCCTGCCCGGTCAGCACGATGGCGCGGACGTCATCGGCGGCCGCCTTCTCGATCGCTTCGCGCAAACCGTCCACGAGCGCGCCGTTGAGAGCGTTGCGGCGCTCGGCGCGCTGCATCTCCAGGGTCATCACGTGGCCGTCGCGGGTCACACCAATCATGACGTCAAGCCTATTAGCCTCATGCTGTGAGCCGCATCGGTGCCCTTGAGCTGCGGGATGCCGTGCTGGACGAGGGATCGTTCCTCAGCTGGGACGACGCTCCGGTTGCCGTCGCGAGAAGTGACGAGTATCGCCGTGAACTGGCCGACGCCGAGACCGCGACCGGCTTGGACGAATCGGTGATCACCGGCGAGGGCCGCGTCTTGGGGCGCCGCGTCGCGGTGGTGGCCTGCGAGTTCGACTTCCTTGCCGGCTCGATCGGGGTGGCCGCCGCCGAGCGCATCACCGCCGCCGTCGCGCGTGCCACCGCCGAACGCCTGCCGCTGTTGGCCTCGCCGAGCTCGGGCGGCACCCGCATGCAGGAGGGCACGGTCGCCTTCCTGCAGATGGTCAAGATCGCGGCGGCCGTCGAACTGCACAAGCGGGCCCATCTTCCCTATCTGGTTTACCTGCGCCACCCGACCACCGGCGGGGTGTTCGCGTCGTGGGGCTCGCTCGGTCACATCACTGTCGCCGAGCCGGGCGCGCTCATCGGCTTCCTCGGTCCGCGGGTGTACGAGCACCTCTACGGCGAGCCGTTCCCGTCCGGCGTTCAGACCGCGGAGAACCTGCAGCGGCACGGCGTCATCGACGCCGTCATCCCGCTGGACCGTCTGCGCGCCGTTCTGGACCGCGCATTGAAGGTCGTCGCCGACGCGCCGGAGGATCCGTCACCCGCACCGCCGCACGAGCCGGTGCGCGACGTGCCCGCGTGGGATTCGGTGCTGGCCTCGCGGCGGCCCGACCGCCCCGGAGTCGCTCAGCTGCTGAAGCACGGCGCAACCGAGTGGGCGTTGTTGTCAGGCACCGCATTCGGCGAGGGCGCGACGACGCTGCTCGCGCTGGCCCGGTTCGGCGGCCAACCAGCCGTGGTCCTCGGCCAGCAGCGCGTCGTCGGCGGACTGGTCGGACCGGTCGCACTGCGCGAGGCCCGTCGCGGCATGGCGCTGGCAGCCGGGCTGAAGCTACCGCTGGTGTCGGTCATCGACACGGCCGGTCCCGCTTTGTCGGCGGAGGCTGAACAGGGCGGGCTGGCAGCCGAGATCGCGCGGTGCCTTGCCGACCTGGTCACCCTCGATACACCGACGGTGTCGGTGTTGCTCGGGCAGGGCAGTGGCGGGCCCGCACTGGCGATGGTGCCCGCCGACCGCGTGCTTGCGGCTCTGCACGGGTGGCTTGCGCCTCTTCCGCCGGAGGGCGCCAGCGCCATCGTCTACCGCGACGTCGACCACGCCCCCGAACTCGCGACCGCCCAGGGTGTGCGGTCGGCAGATCTGCTGCGTAACGGCATCGTCGACGTCGTCGTCGGTGAGCATCCCGACGCCGCGGACGAACCGGTCGAGTTCACCAAGAGGCTGTCGGCCACGATCGCCGGCGAGCTGTACCGACTGCGCGCTATCCCGGATGACGAGCGGTTGGCCGCCCGGCTCGAGCGCTACCGCCGCATCGGCCTATGAGCTGCCCCTTCCGGTCTGCTGCTGCAACCGATCGATGAGTTCCGACGCTCCTGCTTTGGTCAGGTTCTCCGGAATCTCTTCACCGGCCTCTTGCGCGAGCGTGCTGAGGTAGCTGCGTTGCGGACCGGTCATCGGTTCGTCACCGGTCGCCCAGGTCGACGGGTCCTTCTCTGGATTTTCCTGCGGCGCTGCGCCGGGGTCGTCAGTCATAGCCCTAGCTATGCCCACTGCAAAGCAGGTCTAAGCCGTTACTCGGATCTGCCGATCGCCCGCGCGTTGCCACGGCTGCGGAACCACAGCACCGTGGCGGCGATCAGCACCTCGACCATCGAGAGTGCCATCGCCAGAGTCATGATCATCGATTGCGGCACAACGGCTTCCACCGTCGTACGGGTGACGTGATGTTCACCGGAGACCGGTAGGTGCACGGCGACCATGGCGAGGTTCATCAGCGCGACCAGCATCCACGCCCGCGTCGTCCCGGACAGCCACAGTTCCCGCGCGCAATAGAGGCACGTGAGCGCCATGCCCGCGATCAGCACCGTGGACGCCACGTTGCCCGCATGGCCGAGCATCACCCCGTGCAGCACCGCGGACGTCGCGGCAACTCCGGCTGCGATGCGCCGCGCGACTAAGGACATGCCGCCATTGTCGTTCACAAACTCAAGACAGGTACCGCTGAATGGTGGGTCCGAGCCACGACACGACCTCCTCGCGGGGCATTGCGACGACGGGCGGCAGCCGCAGCACGTAGCGGCATAGCGCCAGCCCGAGCATCTGCGACGCGATGAGCCCGGCGCTGCGTGCCGGATCGACCGCATTGACCTTCATGATCGCGGGCAGCAGCTGCGCGGCGAAGATCGCCTGCATCCGTGCGGCCGCGTCGGCATTGGTGGTGCTCGACCGCAACAGCACGATCAATGCCTCGTCGCGCTCCCAGCGGTCCACGAAGTGCGCGACAATCCGCGCGCCCAGCTGGTCGCGATCGACCCCGGCCATATCGGGAAATTCGAGGTCGAAGTCCGCGGCGGCGGCGAACAGCTGGTCCTTGTTGCCGAAGTACCGCATCACCATCGACGGGTCGATGTTGGCGTCGGCGGCGATCGCCCGGATGGTGGCGCGTTCGAAGCCCGACTCGGCGAACCGCTCCTTGGCGGCAGCCAAGATCACCGCCTTGGTTTCTGCAGAGGATCTGCGCATGCCAACAAGTGTATGCCAACGACTGTTGACAAAAGCGCTATACCCGGAACATACTTATGCCAACAAGCGTTGGCATAGCCACCCAGATGGAAGGACAAGCATCATGAACAGCACTTATGACACCGATGTACTCATCGTCGGAGCGGGCCCAACCGGATTGACCCTCGCCACGTCCCTCGTTTCACGGGGTGTTTCCACAACGCTGCTGGATAGGCAGGCCGCAGGCGCCAACACCTCACGGGCAGCCGTTGTCAACGCCCGTTCCCTCGAGGTGCTCGAAGGCCTCGACGTGGCCCGTCGCCTCGTCAAGGAGGGCATCCAGGCGCCCGTCTTCACCATCCGCGACCGGAAGCGCACGCTGATCCAGATCGACTTCAGCGCGCTCCCGACCGAATATCCGTACTCGTTGATGGTGCCGCAGTCGACGACCGAGAGGTTGCTGCTCGACCGGCTGGTCGAACTCGGTGGCAACGTACTTCGACCCAAGACGCTGACCGCCGTCGAACAGGACGCCGATGGCGTGACGGCGACATTCGACGACGGCGACGCGATTCGGGCGCGCTATCTGGTCGGTGCCGACGGCATCCACAGCACCGTGCGCGAATACTCAGGCATCGGCTTCGAGGGCGGTCAGTACGAGGAGTCCTTCGCGCTGGCCGACGTGTACCTTTCCGGCGAGATCCCTGCTGACGAGGTGCTCCTGTTCTGGGCGAAAGCCGGCCTGACCGTGGTCGCCCCGCTGCCGGGCGGCGAGGTCTACCGCATCGTCGCTCCGGCGGCCGAAGCACCGGAGAATCCGTCGGTCGAGTTCGTCCAACAGCTGCTCGACGAACGTGGGCTCGGCGTCGGACGAATGGTCGTGGAGGACGTGGTGTGGGGCTCGCGCTTCAGGATCCACCACCGGGTCGCCGACACCTACCGTGCCGGACGGCTACTGCTGGCGGGCGATGCCGCGCACGTGCACAGCCCAGCCGGCGGACAGGGGATGAACCTGGGCATCCAGGATGCCGTGGCACTCGCGGACGTGCTCGTCGACGTGCTCGGGGGCGCTTCCGAAGCGCTGCTCGACGACTACAGCGCGACCAGGCGCCCGATTGCCCGCGGCGTCGTCACGTTGACCGACCGGCTCACCCGCTTGGCGACGCTGCCGCGCGCTGCGCGCCCGATCCGCAATGTCGTCATCGGCCTTGCCGGACGGCTTCCCTTCGTCCAGCGGGCGCTGGCGATGCGGCTGAGCGGCCTCGTCTACCGCTAGCATCGGCCGCGGGAGGGCAGCAGTTTGGCGACCATCGAAGCCGACTACCTGGTGATAGGGGCGGGTGCCACCGCGATGGCGTTCGTCGACACCCTCATCGGCGAGACCGATGCAAGCGTCGTCATGGTGGACCGCAACCACTCCCCGGGCGGCCACTGGAACTCCGCCTATCCGTTCGTGCGGCTGCACCAGCCCTCTGCCTACTACGGCGTGAACTCACGGCAGCTGGGCAGCGACTCCATCGACAGCACGGGCTGGAACGAGGGGTTCTACGAACTGGCAGGCGGTGCGGAGGTGTGCGCCTACTTCGACGCGGTCATGCAGAAGCAACTGCTGCCGACCGGCCGCGTCTCCTACTTCCCGATGAGCGAGTACCTCGGCGAGGGCCGGATACGCACGCTCGGCGGAGACGACATCCACGTCACCGCACGGCGCACCGTCGACTCGACCTTCGTGGGAATCACGGTGCCGTCGATGCGCCGCCCGCCCTACGAGGTCGCGGCCGACGTCGACTGCATACCTCCCAACGATCTACCCAGATGCGGGGCGCGCGACCGGTACGTGATCGTCGGCGCGGGCAAGACCGCCATGGACACCTGCCTGTGGCTGCTACGCCACGGCATCGCACCCGAGCGGCTCACGTGGATCAAACCCCGCGACTCGTGGCTGCTCAACCGCGCGAACATTCAGCCGGGGCCGCAGTTCACCAAGAAGGTGCTGGCCGACGTCACCGGCCAGCTCAAGGCCGTCGGGCAAGCCGAATCGGTCGACGACCTCTTCGCCCGGCTGGCCGACGCCGAGTCCCTGCTGCGCATAGACGAGTCAGTCGACCCCGACATGTACCGATGCGCGATCGTGTCGCTCGCCGAACTCGAGCAGCTGCGCCGGATCGACAATGTGGTGCGGATGGGACACGTGCAGGCGATCGAGAACGACCGCGTGGTCCTCGACCGCGGACCGGTGACAGTTACCGGATCCGCGCTCTACATCGACTGCACCGCAGTGGGCTTGGGTAAGGGCGAAGTGACTGCGGTGTTCGACGGCGACCTCATCACGCTGCAGACGGTCCGCACCTGCCAGCCGGTGTTCAGCGCCGCGCTGATCGCCCACGTCGAAGCGTCCTATGCCGACGATGACACCAGGAACGCACTGTGCCGACCGATACCCAACCCAGAGGTTCCGCTGGACTGGCTGCGAATGATGCACACCTACAACGAAAATCAGATCAGGTGGTTCGACGAACCGGGTGTGATGGCCTGGCTCGACTCGGCGCGACTCAACGTCCTCAGCCACTCCACCGCGACGGTCAGCCCCCGGGCGAGGGAGAAGATCATCGGGGTGATGCGGTCGCAGCTCCGCAAGACCAACGACAAGCTCGAGGAGCTTCTCGGCTGAGCAGGCGCGCGTTGAGACTGCGCTGACGGCGGACCCTACACGCTTGAGTTCGCCGCCATTGCCGTCTCAACAGGGCTGTGGATGGAATCAGCGCGGCATACCCAGGAGGTGTCACGCTGCGGCAGTGGCTGTGTTCATCGGCAGTGAGGCGCTGGCAGCTGGCATGTTGACACGTCACGAGCTGCGAACGTACTACCGCCGCTTGCATCCCGACGTTTACGCATTGAAGCGGGCGGACCTGACGCTGGAAGATCACATTGCAGCCGCATGGTTGTGGTCCCGCCGCCGCGGCATCGTCAGTGGCTTGGCTGCGTCCGCGCTGCATGGAGCGAAGTGGGTCGACGCCGACGTGCCGATCGAACTGATCTTTCCCAATCATCGGGCTAGAGCGGGCATCATCACCCGTAACACTGCACTGCCCGACGAAGAAGTGATCATTCGCGGCAACATGTCGCTGACCGCGATCGAGCGCACCGCGTTCGACTTGGCCCTCAGCGGCCGCGTCGGCCAAGCGGTCGCCCGGCTGGACGCGCTGGCGTCCGCCACGCATTTCAAGAACGAGGGCGTGCGAGAAGTGGCGCGACGGCACCCTCGGTATCGAGGCATCCGGCGTCTGGACAAGGTTCTCGAACTAGTCGACGCAGGCGCAGAGTCTCCGCAGGAAACCCGAGTCCGATTGCTGTTGCTGGACAACGAATTTCCACGGCCAGAGACGCAGATTCCCGTGCCGGGACCGAATGGACACCCGCGCTACTACCTCGACATGGGGTGGGAAGACATCATGGTGGCGGTGGAGTACGACGGCGAGCACCATCGCAAGAACACCGCCGACTATCGCAAAGACATCATCCGACTCGAATACATTCAGTCGCTCGGATGGATTGTCGTTCGAGTTGTGGCGGGCAATCGTCCGCGAGAAGTTGTCGAACGTGTGCGTCGTGCGCGTGCATTGAGATTGCACTGACGGCGGACCCGACTCGCATTTCTCCTGCGCCATTGCCGTCTCAATAGGGCTGACTACGACAGCAGGTCCTCGTACCGGAATTCGGTCGAGATCGGCGTGCCGTCGGCGTGCGCGGCATCCTCCCTGCGACGAAGATCGACGCGGCGGATCTTGCCCGAGATCGTCTTGGGCAGCTCGTAGAACTCGACGCGTCGCACCTTGAGATAGGGCGCGAGATTATCGCGCGCGTATTCCATGATCTGCCTTGCGGTTTCGGCGCTCTCCTGCCATCCCTCGGCGATCGCCACGTACGCCTTGGGCACCGCGAGCCGGGTCTCGTCGGGTTGGGGAACCACGGCCGCTTCGACGACCGCAGGATGCTCGATGAGCACGCTCTCGACCTCGAAGGGCGACACCTTGTAGTCCGATGACTTGAAAACGTCGTCGGTGCGGCCCACGTAGGTGATGTAGCCCTCGGAGTCTCGGCTCGCAACGTCACCGGTGTGGTAGTAGCCGCCCGACATCACCGCCTCGTTGCGGTGCGGGTCACCGAGGTAGCCGGTCATCAGGTTGATGGGCGCGCGACTGAGATCAAGGCAGATCTCACCCTCGTCGGCGAGTTCACCGGTCAGCGGGTCGATGAGTACGACGGGCACACCCGGCATCGGCCGCCCCATCGAACCCGGCTTCACCGGCTGGCCGGGAGTATTGCCGACCTGCAGGGTGGTCTCGGTCTGCCCGAAGCCGTCCCTGATGGTGAGCCCCCATGCGCGTTCGACCTGCGCGATGACGTCGGGGTTGAGCGGTTCTCCCGCACCGAGGATCTCACGTAGTCCATCGGGTCTGGCGCCGAGGTCGGACTGAATCAGCATGCGCCACACCGTCGGTGGCGCACAGAACGTGTTGACGCCTGCCTGGCGGATCTGGCCGAGCAGCGCCGCCGCGTCGAACCGGCTGTAGTTGTAGACGAAGATCGTTGCTTCGGCGATCCACGGCGCGAAGAAGCAACTCCACGCGTGTTTGGCCCAACCCGGCGAGCTGATCGCGAGGTGCACATCGCCGGGTCGCACGCCGATCCACGCCATCGTCGACATGTGCCCGACCGGGTAGCTCACCTGTGAGTGCTCGACCAACTTCGGCTTGCTCGTCGTTCCCGAGGTGAAGTAGATCAGCATCGAATCGGCGACATCGGTGCTCGCGTCGAACGGGCCCGCACTCGCCACCCCGTACGCATCGGCGTAGCGGAGCCATCCGTCGACCGGATCGCCGACGGAATCGTCGACGGAAATGCGCACATAATCGCCTGCGACGTCGTTGAACTTCGGCGCGTCGGCGGCATTCGCGATCACGAACCGCGCGCCCCCGCGTTCGATCCGATCGGCGATGTCGGCGGGTCCCAGCGCACCCGTCGTCGGCATGATGATGGCGCCCAGCTTGGCGACGGCCAGCATCGCCTCCCACAACTCGACCTGGTTGCCGAGCATCAGGATCACCCGGTCGCCCTTACCGACGCCCTGCTGCGTGAGCCACGACGCGACCCGGTCGGAGCGATCAGCCATCTGCGCGAACGTGACCTGCTCCTCGCCGCCGCCCTCCTCGACGATCCACAGGGCGACGCGGTCGTTGTCGCGGGCGATGACGTCGAACCAATCGGTGGCCCAGTTGAATGTGCCGGTCAGCCGCGGCCATTCAAATGTGTCGACCGCCTGCTGGTAGTCACCGATCAGGCCGACGAGCTGGTCACGCGCACTGCGGTACGTCTCGGTGTTCGTAGCCATAGGAAACAGACTCCCAGGCACGGCTGGATCAGGCCAGCGACTCGATCCACGCCCGGTGCAGCGCGGCATATCGGCCGTCACTGCGGTGAATCAGTTCGCTGGGCGGACCGTCCTCGACGACGCGGCCGTGCTCGAGGACAAGCACGCGATCGGCGACCTCCACCGTCGACAGCCGGTGCGCGATGACCAGCGCTGTGCGATCGGCGAGCACCGTCTCCAGCGCCCGCTGCACCATCCGCTCGCTGGGGATGTCCAGCGACGACGTCGCCTCGTCGAGGATCAGCACCGCGGGATCGGCCAGGAACGCTCGCGCGAACGCGACCAGCTGACGCTGCCCCGCGGACAGCCTGCCACCACGCTTGGCGACATCGGTGTCGTACCCGTCGGGCAGTGCGTCGATGAACCGGTCCGCTCCGACGGCAGTGGCCGCCGCGCGCACCTCGTCGTCGGATGCGCCAGGGCGGCCGAACCTGATGTTGTCGGCGACGGTGCCGTCGAACATGAAGTTCTCCTGGGTGACCATCACGACATGGCGGCGTAACTCGCTCTGCGACAGGTCGCGAAGGTCGATGCCGTCGAGCGTCACCGAACCCGACCGCGGATCGTAGAAGCGCGCAATGAGTTTGGCGATCGTCGTCTTACCCGCGCCGGTGGTGCCGACCAACGCCACCGTCTGCCCTGCCGGCACCGTCAGGTTCAGGTCAGGAAGCACCGGGCGGTCAGGCACATACGAGAAGTCGACATCGTGGAATGCGACGTCGCCGCGCACCGTCTCCAGCTTCACCGGGTCGGCCGGATCCTCGATGTCGGGCCGCTCGGCGAGCACGCCCGCAAGCTTCTCCAGCGCCGACGTCGCCGACTGGAATGTGTTGAAGAACTGCGAGATTTCTTGCATCGGCTCGAAGAACATCCGCAGGTACAGCAGGAACGCGGTAAGCGTGCCGATCGTCATCTGACCGTGCAACACCCGGTAACCGCCGTAGAGCAGCACCACGGCGGTGGTGAGGTTGCCGACCAACTTCACCCCTGGCATGAAGACGGCGAGCAGCTTCATCGTCTTCTCGTTGATGTCGCGGTAACGGTCGGCGAGGCCCTCGTAGATCTCCTGGTTGCGGGGCTCGCGCCGGTAAGCCTGGACGGCCTTGATACCGGTCATCGTCTCGACGAACTGCACGATCACCAGTGCGGCGCTCTCGCGCACCTCGCGGTAGGTCTTGGCGGACTCGCTGCTGAACCACCACACCAGCCCGACCAGAATCGGGAAGGCCACGAGGCACATCAGACCTAGCCGAACATCAAGCACCACAAGCAGAACCGAAGTGCCGAGCAGGGTGAGCACGGCGGTGATCAGGCTGTCGAAGCCCGTCTCCAGCATCTCCTCGATCGCATCGACGTCATTGGTCGACCGACTGACCACCCGGCCGGACGTGTAGCGCTCGTGGAAGGCGATGTCGAGGCGCTGGAAGTGACGGAACAACCGCCTCCTCAGTTCCAGCAGCACCTTCTGGCCGATGCGGCCGGAGCGGTGCAGGAAGAACATCCGGCTTACCGCCTGGACCAGCACGACGACCGACAGCACGCCCACGATCACCAGCAGCGTGTGCGCGGAACCCCCGTCGATGATCGGCGGAATGCCGTGGTCGATTCCGCGCTGCACGAGGATCGGAACAGAAAGCCGCGCAGCGTTTTCCACCACGACGATCACGGCGAGGATTGCGACCGCCCATTTGTACGGTCGCAACAGGTTACCCAGCAGCGCGCGGGCCTCGCGCCTTCGCGAAATCGACTCGTCGATGGGCAGGTCGTCGCGATGTTCGTCGAACCGGCCGCGCCAGCGCTCAGTCCACCCGCGGTCCGGGTCTTCTGGTACCTCGAGCGGCTTTGTATCGGTCGCCGTCATCGGCCCTCGGCCTCCGACGTCACGAATCGACGCCCGTCGCGGTCGAACGGCACTCGCGACCGGCTGAGCGCCTCCTGCTCCTCGCGCTCCTGCAGCAGCCGCTTGCGGTCCTCGTCCTCCTGCCAGTCGCAGCTGCGCTCGGCGTCGTCGCACTCGTCGTCGGCGGCCAGCAGGTACCGATATTGCGGCACCGTCGCCAGCATCTGCGCGTGAGTACCGATATGGGTGATGGTGCCATCGACGAGCAGGGCCACCTTGTCGGCCAGCAATACGGTCGACGCACGGTGGGCCACGACGATCCCGGTGACCGAATGCAGGACCCGACGCAGCGCCTCCTCGACGACGGCTTCGGTGTGCACGTCCAAAGCGGAGAGCGTGTCGTCGAGCACGAGGATCTTCGGAGCCGCCAGGATGGCCCTTGCCAGCGAAAGCCGCTGCCGCTGACCGCCGGACAGGCTCATCCCCTGTTCACCGATCCGGGTGTCGAGCCCGAAGGGCAGGTCGTACACGAACTGCGCCGCCGCGACCTCGACGGCCTGCGCCAGCTCGTCGTCGGTCGCATGCGGCCTGCCAAGCCGGAGATTCTCGGCGACCGACATGGAGAACAGTGTCGGGTCCTCGAACGCGGTGGCCACCGTCTGCCGCAGTGCGGACAACGACAGCTCGCGAATGTCCCTGCCGTCGATGCGGATTGCACCCTCCGTGACGTCGTAGAGGCGTGACATGAGCGCGGCCAACACCGACTTTCCCGACCCTGTCGGGCCGACGAGTGCGACCGTCTCCCCAGGCTCGACGACGAGGTTGACGTGCCGCAGCGCCCAGTCATCGGCTTCGGCGTCTTTTTGACTGTCCGACTCGCCGGACGGAGGAAACCGGAAGCCGACGTCATCGAGTTCGAGCCTTCCGCCCCGCGGCGCCTCGGACAGCGGGCCGTCGGCGATTTCGCGTGGCGCATCGAAGATCTCGGCGATCCGATTCGCCGCGGTGAACGACTCCTGCATCATCGACAGCAGGAAACCCAGCGAGGCGATGGGCCACACCAGCGACAGCATCATCGTGATGAACGCGACGAGGGTGCCCATCGTGACGTAGCCCTCGCCCGCCGCATAGGCGCCGAGACCCAACACGATGATCAGGGTGAGGTTCGGAATGATCTCGAGCAGCGTCCAGAACTTCGCCGAAATCGACACCCTCTTGACCTGTGTGTCGTACAGGTCGGTGAGTTGGCGGTCGAATCGGTCGTAGGCGTAGCGCTCGCGTCCGAACGACTTGATCACCCGCACCCCGAGGGCGGATTCCTCGACATGGGTGGCGACATGGCCGGACTGGTCCTGGGCCAGCCGCGACAGCCGCGTGTACTCCCGCTGGAAGTGCAGCACCGTCAGGGTGACGGGCACGATCGACACCACCACGATCACGCCCAGCGGCCAGTACATCGCGAGCAGAATCCCGGTGACCGCGATGATCTGCAGCGTGTTGAGCAACAGGAAAACCATGCCGAAGGACATGAACCGGCGAATCGAGCTGAGATCGTTCATGATCCGCGACAGCAACTGGCCGGACTGCCAGCGGCCGTGGAACGACATCGGCAGAATCTGCAGCCGCGCGTAGAGGTCTTTTCGGATGTCCGCCTCGACGCCCATGGTGGCGCGCGCGATCAGCCACCGCCTCAGGAACCACAGCACAGCTTCGGCGACGCCGATGCCCATTGCGGCCACGCCGAGCACCCAGAGGCCCCGCTGGTCCTGGTGGCGCACCGGGCCGTCGATGACGGCCTTGGTCATCAGCGGAATCGAAATCGTGGCAAACAGGGACAGGACCGCGATCGAGAGCATCGCGATCCATCGCACCCGGTACGGAAATATGTACGGCACCAGCCGCAGCAGATCCGACCCTGTGCGCTTGTGCGCAGGCGGCGGCGCCACGGCGGGCGCCGCGCGCATCGTCTCCGCGGTCAGTTGAGTTTCAGTCAAAGTAATTCCAATTATCGCCAAGGCGGCAAGTCAATAAGCTGTGCTTACAGACTCTCACGCCGCGACGACATCGTCGGCCTGCGCCTGCTTGCCGAACTGGGTCTCGTACAGCTCGGCGTACCGGCCGCCTCGTGCCAGCAGCTGCTCGTGGTCACCGCGTTCGACGATCCGACCGTCCTCGACGACCAGGATGACGTCGGCGGCGCGCACCGTGGACAGCCGGTGGGCGATCACGATCGAGGTCCGGCCCGCGAGCGCCTCGCCGAGCGCCTGCTGCACGGCCGCCTCCGACGCGGAGTCCAGCGATGCGGTCGCCTCGTCGAGGACCACCACCCGCGACCGGCCGAGAAGCAGCCGAGCGATAGTCAGCCGCTGACGCTGGCCACCGGAGAGCCGGTAGCCACGCTCGCCGACCACGGTGTCGAGACCGTCGGGCATCTGGCCGATCACGTCGGCCAGCCGGGCGCGTTCCAGCGCCTGCCACAGCTGCTCGTCGGTCGCGTCGGCTGCGGCCAGCCGCAGATTGGACGCGATGGTCTCGTGGAAAAGGTGGCCGTCCTGGGTGACCATGCCGACCGTCTCCTTCAGCGACGCGAACGAGACGTCGCGCACGTCGGCGCCGTTGAGCCGGATGGCGCCGGAGTCGACGTCGTAGAGTCGGGCCAACAGCGAGGCGATCGTCGACTTACCCGCCCCCGACGAGCCGACCAGCGCGACCATCTCGCCCGGTTGTGCGGTGAACGAAATGCCGTGCAGCACTTCCTCACCCCCGCGAACGTCCGTCTCGCTGAGTTCTGCAACCTCTTCCAGGGACGCCAGCGACACCTTGTCGGCCGACGGGTAGGAGAACCGCACGTCGTCGAACTCCAGCGACACCGGACCGTCGGGCACCGGTGTTGCTGCGGGCTTCTCCTCGATCAGCGGCTCGAGGTCGAGCACCTCGAAGACACGCTCGAAGCTGACGAGCGCGCTGGCGATCTCGACGTGCGCGTTGGCCAGAGCGGTCAACGGTGAGTACAGCCGCGTCAGAAGCAGGGCGAGAGCGACGATGGCACCGGTCTGCAGATGCCCGCCGACGGCCAGCACGCCCCCGAGTCCGTACACCAGGGCCAGCGCGAGCGCCGACATCAACGTCAACGAGTTCATGAACACCGACTGGAGCATCGCGGTGCGCACCCCGATGTCGCGCACGCGGTCGGCCCGGACCTCGAACTCGCGCGACTCGCTGGCGGGGTTGCCGAACAGTTTCACGAGCGTCGCGCCTGGCGCCGAGAACCGTTCGGTCATCTGGGTGTTCATCGTCGCGTTGTGGTTGGCGGCTTCGCGGGACAGTCGCGCCATGGTCCGCCCGATCCAGCGGGCGGGCAGCAGAAACAGCGGCATCAACAGCAGTGAAAGCAGCGTGACCTGCCAGGAGATCCTGAGCATGACCACCAGCGTCAGAGTCAGCGTGACCACGTTGGTGATGACGCCGGAGAACGTGTCGGAGAAGGCGCGCTGCGCGCCCATCACGTCGTTGCCGAGCCTGCTGACGAGCGCGCCGGTACGGGTGCGGGTGAAGAACGCGACGGGCATCTTCTGCACGTGGTCGAAGACGGCGGTGCGTAGATCGAGGATCAACCCCTCGCCGATCATCGACGACAGCCACCGCGTCACCAGCGACACCCCTGCCTCGGCAACCGCGACCGCCGCGATCACCAGGGCCAGCATCACGACCACGTCGACCGCACCCTTGCCGATCTCGTCGACGACCCGACCAGCCAGCAGCGGAGTGGCCAAACCGAGGATCGCGCTGACCACGCTGACCCCGACGAACACCCCCAACCTGCGGTGATGCCGCGCGGCGAAGCGCCAGATCCGGTTCAGCAGCTTACGGTCGGCCAACGACCGCAGGTCGCCGCCCTTGGCGTGCGTCTGCCGGTACAAAGACTGCCTGGCTACCGATTCAAAGCTCATGTAATCACCGTAAAACCTCAACAATTGATGAGGTCAAGTACTTCCCGGGTGGTCAGTGGCTAAACCTGATGCGCTATCCGGGCCAGCACTCTGCGCGCCGTGACACACCGGTGATGAGACCGCCGCAAAGGCGATAGCACCGCCGTCTCGCGCCTAATCCCATTCGAAGCGCTCGATCAGGCAAGATGGCGGCATGGACAGTGCTGGCGTTTCACCCCGGGTGCTCGTTGTCGACGACGACGACGATGTGCTCGCATCCCTGGAACGCGGCCTGCGGCTGTCCGGATTCGACGTTTCGACGGCGAAGGACGGCGCAGAAGCCCTGCGTAGCGCCACCGAGACCCGCCCAGACGCGATCGTGCTCGACATCAACATGCCGGTTCTCGACGGTGTCAGCGTCGTCACGGCGCTGCGGGCGATGGACAACGACGTGCCGGTGTGTGTGCTGTCGGCCCGCAGCTCAGTCGACGACAGGGTCGCCGGACTCGAGGCCGGAGCCGACGACTACCTGGTCAAACCGTTCGTCCTTCAGGAACTTGTGGCACGGGTGAAGGCGCTGCTGCGCCGCAGAGGCGCGACCGCGACCTTCTCCTCGGAGACCATCTCGGTCGGGCCGCTCGAGGTCGACATCCCGGGCAGGCGCGCCCGCGTCAACGGCGTCGACGTCGACCTGACGAAGCGCGAGTTCGACCTGCTGGCCGTGCTCGCCGAGCACAAGACCGCGGTGCTGTCGCGGGCCCAGTTGCTCGAACTCGTGTGGGGCTATGACTTCGCGGCCGACACCAACGTGGTCGACGTATTCATCGGCTACCTACGCCGCAAGCTCGAGGCCGGCGGGGCGCCCCGGCTGCTGCACACCGTCCGCGGCGTGGGGTTCGTGCTGAGGCAGCAGTAGGCGCATGCCTCCGCTGTCGCGGTTCCTGACTCGGACTCCCTCGCTACGAACCCGCGTTGCGTTCGCGACAGCCATCGCCGCGGCGATCGTCGTCGGCATCGTGGGCACGGTGGTGTGGATCGGCATCACCAACGACCGGAAGGAACGCCTCGACCGCAGGCTCGACGAGGCGGCGGGTTTTGCGATTCCGTTCCTGCCCCGCGGCCTCGACGAGATACCGAAATCCCCCAACGACCAGGACGCCGTTATCACCGTCCGCAAGGGCGATCAGGTGACCACGAACTCCAACGTCACGCTTCCGCAGCTGCCCGCGGGCTATGCGGACACCTACGTCAACGGCGAGCGATACCGGGTCCGCACCGTCGAAATCCGGGTGCCCGAGACGATGTCGGTGGCCGTCGGCGCGACCTATGACGCCACCATCGCCGACACCAACAACCTGCACCGCCGCGTTCTGATCATCTGTTCGCTCGCGATCGGGGCGGCGACGATAGCCGGGTGGCTGCTCGCCGCATTCGCCGTCCGGCCGCTGAAGCGCCTCGCCGAGCAGACCCGCCAGATCGACGCGGGGGACGAGGCGCCCGACGTAGAGGTACGCGGCGCAAGCGAAGCCGTCGAGATCGCCGAGGCGGTCAAGGGCATGCTGCAGCGCATCTGGACCGAACAGGATCGGACCAAGGCGGCACTGGCCTCGGCGCGAGACTTCTCGGCGGTGTCAGCGCATGAACTTCGCACGCCGCTGACCGCCATGCGAACCAACCTCGAGGTGCTCTCCACCCTCGATCTGCCCGACGAGCAACGCAAAGAAGTCATCAACGACGTCATCAGGACGCAGACACGTGTCGAGGACACCCTGACCGCGCTGGAACGCCTTGCCCAGGGCGAACTCTCGACTTTCGACGACCACGTGCCCGTCGACATCACCGAATTGCTCGACAGGGCCGCGCACGACGCAATTCGCGTCTACCCCGACCTCGACGTGTCACTGGTTCCCACGCCGACCATCATCATCGTCGGCCTGCCCGCGGGCCTGCGGCTGGCGGTGGACAATGCGATCGCCAACGCGGTGAAGCACGGAGGCGCAACCCGGGTGCAGCTGTCTGCGGTGAGTTCCCGTGAGGGAGTGGAGATCGCGGTCGACGACGACGGCGTCGGCCTTCCCGAGGCCGAGCGCGACATCGTGTTCGAACGCTTCTCCAGAGGCTCGACAGCGTCGGTATCGGGCTCGGGCCTCGGCTTGGCGCTTGTGGCACAGCAAGCCGAATTGCACGGTGGCACTGCATCATTGCAGTCCAGCCCGCTCGGCGGTGCGCGGTTGCTGTTGCGGCTGCCCGGGCCGCGCTAGGTTTACGTCTTTTCGCGTTGCGACTTGCCGCTGTCCCAGCGGTTGAAGCCTGCCGCCTCCGCTGTCGGTACGTCGAAGAACCACACCTCGGCGACCGTCCGCTTGTAGGACGGGCTTTCGGGCGTGTGGTAGAGCATCGAGTCCTCGTTGCCCTTGATGGTCCAGCCCGACGGACCGCTGCCACCTGCGCCCGGCGTCGCCGAACCGGGACCATGCCTACCCGCAGGCACGTCGGCGATCGCGGCGATCGCCGTGCCCTTGCCCCGCCCTTGCCCCACCTGGTGAAACCGGCCGCCTCGGCAGATCGGCTCGTCGCGGAACCACACCTCGGCGACCGTCTGCTTGTAGGACGGGCTGTCGAGCGTGTGATAGAGCATCGAATCCTCGTTGCCCTTGATGTCGTAGCCCGACGGCGCGGCGGCGCCTGCCGCAACTCGAGCCGAACCCGCACCGTAGGGCTCCTCGACATCGCCTGATGCGGCGAATTTCGCTGTCGCCGCACCGCCGTCCTCGTCGGTGTCAGCGCCACCGGTCAACTTCGCCGCAGCGACCCCACCTGCCGCACCGGCGGCAGCAGCACCCGCGATCTTCGCGGCGCCTACGCCGGAGTCCCAACGCGCGAAGCCCGCGCGCTCAGCGTCTTTGACGTTACGGAACCAGATTTCGGCGATCGTCTGCTTCCACGACGGGCTGTCGGTCGTGTGATAGAGCATCGAATCCTCGTTGCCCTTGACCGTGTACCCGCCGTCGGGGGCTGTCGCCGTCCCCTTCACCCGGATCGAGCCCGCACCGTAGGGCTCGTCGTCGAGGACCCCCGCCCCGCCTTTGAGCTTCGCTGCACCGGCGACGCCCGCACCCGCAGCCGCTGCGCCCGCGCCCGCCGCAAGGGTGGCGTACTCGGGCATCTCACGCTTGACCCTGCGAATCAGCAGGAAGAGCGTCAGCACGAGGCCGAGCAGGAATGACAAAACCATCAACCACCAATTGACGCTTTGCATCACTTCCCTCCCAACTCACGTGCGCCGGGAAGATCGGCAAGCGCTTCTTCTTCCGACGTTCGCTTGACGGTGACAACCGCGATCAGCCAGGCGGCCAACGCGCCGACCACGAATGCCACGAGATACCACAACCAACCGATGATGAAGTCCATCTCAGTTTCTCCTTAGCTGACCGTGATATCGACGCGGCGGTTCTGCGCCTTGCCTGCGGGTGTGTTGTTCGGCGCGACCGGCTGAGTCGAACCGACGCCCTTCGACGTGACGCGGTCGCCCGCGACCCCTTGCGAAACTAGGTAATCCGCAACGGATTTGGCGCGATTGTCGCTCAGCGGTCCGTTGATCGCATCGTTACCGCTGTTGTCGGTGTGGCCGACCACCGAGATCTTGGGGTCCGGGCAGGCCTTCAACTTGTCGGCGATCTGGGTCAGCTGCTGCTGCGAGGCGGCCACCAACGTGAACCCATCGGTCTGGAAGTTGATCGGTGTCTTCAGCAGGGCGGTGATATCGGCCTGCAGCGTCGCGCATGCGCCACCACCTGGAGCCGGGGCCTGCGGCGAGGCGGGCGTCGATGGAGCCGACACCGTTATCTCGTTGCCGACCTTCAGTTTCGGCCATGCCGCCTTGGCCGCTGCCTCGACCTCACTCTTCACCTCTTCCGACGGCGCGACGCCCTTGAGCGTCAGGGTGTCGCCGTTGAGGTCGAAGCTGAAGTCCGGAATATCGATGGCGGCGCCGAAGATCGACCCGAGCGCGCCGAAGTCCGGGGCATTGACACCGGCCTTGACGTTCAGGTTGTCGGTCAACTCGATGTCGGGACCGAACGCAAGCTTGAGGCTGTCGAGCAGTCCCGTCTTCGCCTCGAGGCTGGGCAGATCGCCGGAAAGGGCAAAGCCCTTGCCGTTGCGCACAATCGACAGCGGCCCGAAGTTCAGATCCGGTGCGTTGACGTCAGGGGCGTTGACTTCGGGTGCCGTCAAGGTTGCCGACGGATTCACACTGGGCAGGTTCGCGTTGACGTCCACATCCGGCTTGTTCAGCCCCGCCCAGCCGATCAGCGCCAGCAGCAGCGGAATTGCCAGCAACGCCAGCCACCAGGCGCCGCCCGGCTTGCGCCGGTAGAACCTGGATTCGGTGTTGTAACCCGTGATCGTGCGCGTGTCTGGAGAGTCTTCGGAGTCCGGCATGGTGCCCTCTCGGTGTCAACAGAGGTTCGCTTTGATCTTGTTATTCCGCGAAGCCTAGAGCGATCGACACCGTTGCGGAGGGGCTTTGATTCGATACCCCCGCCATCATGAACTCCCGGCTAGCGAGGGGTGAACAGAAAGAATTGCCGCCGAGTAAGTTAGCGAACGTCCAGCAGATCGATGATGAAAATCAATGTCTTGCCAGACAATCGGTGCCCCGCGCCCTCGGGCCCATACGCCTGCTCCGGTGGAATGGTGAGTCGGCGGCGACCGCCGACCTTCATACCGGGAATACCGTCCTGCCAACCCTGGATCAGTCCCCGCAGCGGGAACTCGATGGACTCGCCGCGATTCCAGGAGCTGTCGAACTCCTCGCCGGTGCCGTACTCGACGCCGACATAGTGCACCGTCACCGTTCCGCCCGGCACCGCCTCGGCGCCGTCGCCGACCACCACGTCGTCGATGACCAACTCAGCTGGGTGCGGGGCCGTCCGGAAATTCAACCTCGGGTTTAGTCGCCACGGTCGGCTACGTTACGCGCCAATCGCAATAAGTCAGACGGCAACAGCAGGCACACTGGAGCCGTGGCATCCGACGACAATCCCCTGGCCCATATCAGCGAACTGGTTGAGGAAGAACGCGAACTGCGCGCGCGTCTCCAGCGGCATGAGATCAGCGCAGACGAGGAGCACGCCCGACTGCGCGCGCTCGAGGTCGAACTCGACCAGTGCTGGGACCTGCTTCGGCAACGTCGAGCGCTGCGCGAGACCGGCGGCGATCCCCGCGAGGCGAAGATCCGCCCACCGGACGAGGTCGAAGGCTACCTGGGGTGATCACCGACCAGGAAACCGATGTCGTCATAGTCGGCGGCGGCCACAATGCTCTGGTCGCCGCGGCCTATTTGGCCCGCGCAGGACGCCGCGTGCGCGTGCTGGAGCGGCTCGACCACGTCGGTGGCGCAGCGGTGTCGGCGCACGCCTTCGAGGGGATCGACGCCCGGCTGTCGCGCTACTCGTATCTGGTCAGCCTGCTGCCCAAGCGGATCATCGACGACCTCGGTGTGCGGGTGCGGCTGGCACGGCGACGCTATGCCTCATACACACCCAATCCCGAGAACGGCGGCAAGACGGGCCTGCTGATCGGGCCGGATTCGACCTTCGCCGCCGTCGGCGCCGAAGGCGATGCCGAGGCGTTCGACGACTTCTATCGCCGCGCAAGGATCGTCACCACAAGGCTGTGGCCGACCGTGACGGCACCGCTGACCTCGCGCGACGATGCGCACAAGCTCGTGCTCGCAGGCGGCGACCCTGACGCCGAAGACGCGTGGCAGGCGCTGATCTGCCAACCGATAGCGCGCGCGATCACCGAAGCCGTCGACAGCGATCTCGTTCGCGGCGTGATGGCCACCGACGCGCTGATCGGCACCTTCGCCGCAGTCGACGACCCGTCGCTTCAGCAGAACATCTGCTTCCTGTACCACCTGCTTGGTGGAGGCACCGGCGAATGGGATGTGCCGATCGGCGGGATGGGCGCGGTGAGCGGGGCGCTTGCCGCGGCAGCCACCGGCTTCGGCGCTGAAATCATCACCAACGCAGAGGTTTACGCGATCGATCCGGACGGCGAGGTGTCTTACACACTCGGCGGGGAAGAGCACCGCGTCCGAGCCGGACACATCCTGTCCGGCGTGACGCCCGCGGTGCTGGCGAGTCTTGTCGGCGATCCGGCTCCGACGGTCGCACCCGGCGCGCAGGTGAAGGTGAACCTTCTGCTGAAGCGACTGCCGAGGCTGCGCGATGAAACCGTCACCCCGGAAAAGGCCTTCGGCGGCACCTTCCACATCAACGAGAACTACAGCCAGCTCGACGCCGCATACCGGCGCGCTGCGGGCGGCGCGATTCCCGATCCACTGCCGTGCGAGATCTACTGTCACTCGCTGAGCGACCCGTCGATCCTGTCCGACGAGCTCCAGGCATCGGGGGCGCAGACGCTGACGGTGTTCGGCCTGCACACCCCGCATACGTTGACAATCGGCGCTGATCCTGACCGCCTGCGGGAGGACCTGACATCGGCTGTTCTGCATTCGCTCAATTCGGTTCTCGGCGAACCCATTCAAGATGTATTGATGGAGGATGCGTCCGGCAAGCTGTGCATCGAGGCCAAGACCACGCTGGATCTCGAGTGGACGCTGGGCATGACCGCGGGCAACATCTTCCACGGCGCGCTGAATTGGCCGTTCGTCGAGAACGACGAACCGCTCGACACGCCCGCCCGACGCTGGGGCGTGCAGACCGCGCACGATCGAATCATGTTCTGCGGTTCGGGTTCGCACCGCGGCGGCGCGGTGTCGGGGCTCGGCGGTCACAGTGCCGCGCAGGCGGTTCTGGAAAGCTAGGCTCGCTCCGCGAGCGTGCGTGTTTGCACGCGGCACGCCGCGAAAGTGTGGCATTCTGCGCACGCTCGCGGGCTCAGGCCATCTCCGCGGCCCACTTCATGTGACCCTCGAAGCCGAGTTCGTCGGCCATGGCGCGATATTCGTCGCGCAGTTCCCGATAGCCGGCTTTGTCTCCTCGCGCCTGAGCGAGCAGCGTGCGCAGTCGCAGAACGGAGATCTCCCGTGACCTCCACTCGTGCTTGGCCGTGGTCGTCGCGAGTCGGTCTATCTCGAGACCGGCTTCGTCAAGGCTGCCCTGAGACGTCAGTGCCTCGACCAAGAATATCTGCGGGACATCGATGTTGGCGAAATTCCCACACGCAAGCATCTCATCGGTCAGCGTTCGCCAGCGACGGATCGCCTCCTCAGACTGACCGTTCTCCGCCAGCTCGCGGGCAAGGTAGGCGTCGATGAACGAGACGATGTTCAAGGCGAAATTCTCCTTTACGCATGTCTCTCGCAACGCCCGCAAAATGTCGTAGCCGCGCTGACTGTCCCTGCCGTTGTGGACAAGCGCCATCCCGAAGGTCATGGGCAGCATGACAAGAGCCATATCGTCGTTGGACCGTTCGGCGAGCTTGAAGGCCGATTCGATCTCGCGGAGGACCGATTCGTCCGCAAGAAACACCCCGCGAGGTATGCCGGCGTACTTGTAGGTGATGATGGCCGACCGCGACAGGGAATCAGCCTGTTCAGCGATAGCGCTTGCCCGATCGAAGTCCTCTCGCCACCCGGGCAATCCCTTCTGAAAGCGCGCGACACCTCGCCATGTGTACGCCGTCGCGGACGGCGATCCGATGAGCAATGTATTCACGGCGAGATCTGGGCTGGCGAAATCGATGACGTCTTGCGCCCATCGCATCACGTCATCCGACTCACCCGTGTGGTGTTTGGCCACGATCGCCGCGAACGACAGCGCGACCGTCAACGCCGGTTCGGCAAGCGATTCCACGATCGCCATGTACTCCGACGCAAGCCTGGAGGCCTCGAGAAGCCGATTGTGCAGCACGTGCTCAACGGTCAGGCCTGCCATGCCCATTGCCAGCGACGCTTTGTCGTCCGCCTCCGTACACAGGTCGCGCAACTCCGCGAACTGTGCAGAGATATCCGGGTGAAATGTCCGCCACGAGCTGCCACATAACAGCGTGCGCGGCGCGATGCGCTTGGCCAGGCGATCCGGTGTGTCAGTCGACGACGCGTCCGCAGCGCGCGTGGCCCGCTGCCAACTGAGTTGGGCTGCGGCGATGTCCCTGTTGATCAACCATCCGCCGGCCCGCATATGCCACTCGTATGCTTCCGCGAGATCTCCTGCGGCCTCCAGGTGCTCGGCGATCAATGCGGCGTTCTGGTCATCCTGTTCGACGGCTGCGGCGACGCGCCGGTGTAGTTGCGCGCGATCGGATCTCAGCTGCGACTCATAGGCGACCGCGCGGATCAGCGGATGCCGGAACCCGTATTCGGCGGTCGGATGGAAGGCCGTCTGGTCGATGAGCTCGGCGGACAACAGGCCATCGAGGACCGCATCCACACCGAGGACCGTCAGCATCTCCGGGGTGAACCGCGACCCGATGACTGCTGCCGCGTTCAGCGTGCGCTTGGCAGCGGGCTCGAGGCGGTCGATGCGGGCGGCAATGACCGCCTGAAGCGTGCGCGGGACGTGGACCTCGCCGACAGGATCGGCGCACAGGTAACAGCCGCGGCCACCCACCAGGACGTCGCGCTCGCTGAGATCCCTGACTATCTCCTCGGCGAAGAAGGGATTCCCGGCCGCACGCTCGACGATCAACTCGGCTAGTTCGGCCACGGTCCTGTCCGCACCGAGCAGCTCTGATCCCAGCTCCAGCATCTGCGCCTCGTCCAGCGGCTCGAGGGTGATCGTCTGCGACCGAGGCGCATGCGCAAGTGCCCCGCAGTATTCAGGGCGGTAGGTGATGAGAACGAGCGAAGGCGTCTGCGGGATGACGGTCAGAAACTCGGCCAGCATCGACTCGCTGATCCCGTCGATCCAATGCGCATCCTCGATGACATAGACGATCGGCGTGGTCCTCGCGAGCGCGGCGGTCTTCACCATCGCCGTGATCCGGCGTCGACGCGCATCAGGGTCGATCTGCGGCAAGATATCCGCGGGGTCGGCGATGCCGAGCAGGTCGTCGAGCAGCAGGAGGTCCTCACTGTTGGCGTCCGGAAAGCGCGCTCGTATCTGCTCACGGGCGGCGGCATCATCGAGGTCGTCCAGGCCTGCAGTGGAGCGCAGGAGTCCTGCGGCAGCATGAAACGGGAGATCTGTGGTGTGGGATTCGCAGTAGGCCACGGACACCTCGACACCGGCATCGTCGGCCCGCGAGGTCAGCTCGCGCACGATGCGGCTCTTCCCGATGCCGGGTGGCCCAGCGACTCCCACGACGCTGCCGTTGCCGTTGATGGCACGCTCGAAAACACCGCCGAGTGCGCCCATCTCCCATTGTCGCCCAACGAAAGTCGGCTCGGCTCTATCCTTCCGCGGCCCCGTCGCCATCCCGAGCAAGCGGTGAGCGAGAACCGGTTCGTCGGCTCCCTTGATGTGCACCTGCTCGGCTTCGCCGAGCATCGCGACGGTGTCCACAAGGCGTGCCGTCGAGTCGCTCACCATGACCCCGCCCGGCGGTGCCACCGACTCCATCCGCTGGGCCATCCCGACCTGCTCACCGATTGCGGTGTATGTCATTGGGCCGGAGCCGATTTCGCCGGTTATCACCTCCCCCGAGTTCAGGCCGATCCGCAGTTGAAGGGAGATGCGGTCACGGGGGTCGACGTCCGCCGCCAGGTGCTTCGCGTCGGTCTGGATGTCCAGCGCAGCTCGACAGGCTCGCACGGCATGGTCCTCGAGCGCGACGGGCGCGCCGAACACCGCCATGATGCCGTCTCCGGTGAACTTGTCCACCGTGCCGCCGTAACGCTGCACGATCACTGACGACCGGCGGAACACCTCGCCCATGATCTCGCGCAAACGTTCCGCCCCCACTGCGGCGGCGATGTCCATCGAGTGGACCACGTCCGCGAACAGAACGGTGACCTGTTTGTACTCAGCGCGGCTGTCGGCGGCGGCGACCGGCGAACCGCAGGCGTCGCAGAACCGGGCGCCGTCCCTCAGTCCCGCGCCGCACACCCCGCACGATATGGCCACCGCGTAACAGAATATGGTCCGCAGGCTATCGGGCGGACAGCTTGGCCAGGATGGCCTGCAGCTTCCTCAAGTCGCCCTCGTCGAGACCCAGCAGGATCTGCGGCGCCGGGTCATCGGTCTCGTCGATCGTTTGGACCATGGCGCGGCCCGCGTCCGTCAGCGACACCACCTTGCAGCGCCGGTTCGTCGGCTCGGGCGTCCTGACCACCAGCCCGCGCTCTTCGAGGTCGTTGACCGTGACAGTGGCCGCGGGTGCATCCATCGTCGCCGCCACCGCAACCTGTTTCACGGTCATCGGCCCCCTTGCCAGCCTGCGTAGCACCCGGATCCGGCTGAAGGGAAGACCGCTGCGGTCCACCACCGCCCGCTTCCAGCTGTCGCGGTTGTCGATCACCAACGAGCTCATGGCCCGCCACACGTCGTCCGCAACCGGGCTAGCCGACATTTGCGCCCTCCTTGCTGACCGTGGTGCCTGCGATGAGCGGCGCAAGCCGATCGGCGGATGCGAGCGACCGCGGCGATGTCGAGACGATGCCGAGTATGAAAATCACCAGACCGAGGGCGATGCTGACGAACCACAGCGGCCTGGCCGCCGTCGCGAAGTCCGCGGTGTGCGCCAATGCCGCCCCGGCGATCGAACCACACAGCGCCACACCGATGCTCACGCCGATCTGCCTGCTCGTGGACGTGACGGCTGAGGCCGCCCCTGCGCGATCGGTCGGCATGCCGCTGACGGCGGAGTTGGTGATCGGCGCGTTCACCATTGCGAAGCCGATGCCGAACACGGCGAAGACGATCAGCAGCTGCCATACCGGGGTCGTCGCCGACAGGAACGACAGCATCACCGATGCCGCGACGATCAGCACACCGGCCGCCATCAGCGACGGTCGCGCACCAAACCGTCCGACAAGGCGGCCCGAGAGCGGTGAAAAGATCAGTGCCCCAATGGCGATCGGAAGGTAGATCAGGCCGGTGTGCATGGCCGAGAACCCGCGCTCGCCCTGGAGGTACAGCGACATCATGAACAGGAAGGCGCCCCAAGCGGCGAAGGCGCTGACGGCCAGCACCGTCGCCGATGCGAACGGGACGCTGCGGAAGAAGCGCAGGTCGATGAATGGGTCATGGCGACGTGCCTCATATCGCAGGAAGGCGACGAACGCGACAGCCGCGACGACAGCGACTGTGACCGTGCGCGGATTCGACCAACCCATTCCCGGGCCCTCGATCAGGGTGAACACCAGACCGAACAGGAACGTCACCGCCAGTCCCTGGCCGATCGGATCGATGTTGCGCATCGTCGCAGACTTGGACTCCGGCACGAAGATCGCCGTCAGGATGATCGCCGCGGCACAGATCGGCAGGTTGATCCAGAACACGGACCGCCAACCGATCCATTCGATGAGCAGACCACCGACGATCGGGCCGAGTGCCATGGAGATCCCGACAACGCCGCCCCAGATTCCGAGCGCACGCGCGCGCTCCACGCGCTTCACGAAGATCTGCGAAATGATGGACAGTGCAACGGGGTTCAGCATCGAGCCACCGACAGCCTGCATGAATCGCGCGACGATGAGCATCTCGATGCTTGGCGCCAGGCTGCACAGCAGCGACCCAATCGCGAAGACGGTCAGCCCGATTTGGAAGACGCGCCTGCGACCGAAGCGGTCACCGGTCGCGCCCGACAGCATCAACAGCGACGCCAGAACCAGTGTGTAGATGTCGACGACCCACTGCAGCTGTGATGGTGACGCGCCGAGGTCGGTGCGGATGGACGGAATGGCGACGTTGACGATCGTCGCGTCCATCGACACGATCAGCAGGCTCAGGCAGCAGGACATCAAAATGATGGCCTTGCGCCGTGGGCTCAGTGACCGGACGACAGTTTCATTCACACAACTATTGTGAAACTACAATTGTCACGATCGCAAGCCCGACCCCCAGTGAAATGCCTCTCAGCCGTAAGGGAGCGCGGTTTAGCGGCTGCCGATCGCCTTGTAGTCGCGCTCGGTGTAGCCGGTGTAGATCTGGCGCGGCCTTCCGATCTTGCCGCTGCCATCCTCGTGCATCTCCCGCCAGTGCGCGATCCACCCCGGCAGCCTGCCGACGGAGAACAGCACGGTGAACATCCTGGTCGGGAAGCCCATCGCGCGGTAGATCACACCGGTATAGAAGTCCACGTTCGGGTACAGCTTGCGTTCCACGAAGTAGTCGTCGGTGAGCGCGACCTCTTCGAGCGCCTTGGCGATGTCGAGCAGTTCGTCGTCGCCGCCGAGCTTGCCGAGGATCTTGTCGGCCTGCTCCTTGACGATGCGGGCCCGCGGGTCGTAGTTCTTGTAGACCCGGTGGCCGAAGCCCATCAGCTTGACGCCGTCTTCCTTGTTCTTGACACGCTTGACGAAGTCATGCACGTCGCCGTCCGACTGGCGGATCTTCTCGAGCATCTCGAGCACGGCCTGGTTGGCGCCGCCATGCAGCGGGCCCCACAGCGCGTTGATGCCGCCCGAGATCGAGGTGAACAGGTTGGCCTGCGACGAGCCGACCAGCCGCACGGTCGACGTGGAGCAGTTCTGCTCGTGGTCGGCGTGCAGGATCAGCAGCAGGTCGAGCGCCCGGACGATCTCCGGGTCCACCTCGTAGGGCTCGGCAGGGAAGCCGAAGGTCATCCGCAGGAAGTTCTCCACCAGCGTCAGCGAGTTGTCCGGGTAGAGGAACGGCTGCCCGACCGACTTCTTGTACGCGTATGCCGCGATGGTCGGCAGCTTGGCCAGCAGCCGGATGGTGGACAGCTCGACCTGCTCGTTGTCGAACGGGTCCAGCGAGTCCTGGTAGTACGCGGACAGCGCGTTGACCGCGCTGGAGACCACCGGCATCGGGTGCGCGTTGCGCGGGAAGCCGTCGAAGAACCGCTTGAGATCCTCGTGTAGCAGCGTGTGCCGCTGGATCTGGTCGGTGAACCTGTCCAGCTCATCCTTGGTCGGCAGTTCGCCGTAGATCAGCAGATAGCTGACCTCGATGAAGTTCGACTTCTCGGCAAGCTGCTCGATCGGAATGCCGCGGTAGCGCAGGATACCCGCGTCGCCGTCGATGTAGGTGATGGCGCTCTTGGTGGAGGCGGTGTTGACGAAGCCGTCGTCGTAGGTGGTGTAGCCCGTCTTGGATAACAGCGAGCCGAGCGCGATCCCGTCGGACCCCTCCGTGGCCTCGACGACGTCCAGCTCAAGCTCGCCACCGGGATAGTGGAGGGTGGCGTGCTCGTCTTTTTCTGCCACGTGAATCCCTTCGTCGCTGAGAGAGCTGATCTCTGCCCTCAAAAGGTAGTCCCATTGTGGCAATCGCGCCTGCGCGGGTTCACACCGGCTCGGTGACGCCCTCGATCAGGCCTGCGAACTGGGCGAAGGTCGCATCGATCCGGTCGACGGCGTCGTCGATGTCGACGCCCTGCCACCCGGTGTCCCTGCCGAGGTCGGCGAGCGCGGTCATGATGATCCCCGCCCACACCGCGGCCACCAGCTGCAGTCCGCGGTCGGTGAGATCGACGCCCATCCGGCGAGCCAGTTCGACGTTGACCGCGTGCGGCCGGAACTCCATCGTCGCCTGCTGAAGAGTCGGCGAGGACATGATGATCCGCAGCGTGCACATCAGCCGCGGCGCGGTCAGCTCACCGATGCCCGCGTTCTTGGTGTTGCGGTACATCGTCACCGAGGCCCGATACAGGGCCTCCAGGTGGTTCATGTCCTCGGGCAGGCGGGCCAACTCGACGGCGGCGACATCGACCGCGTCGTCGACCAACGCCACGCACACGGCTTCCTTGGTGGCGAAGTAGCGACTGAAGGTCCGGGGTGAAACATCGGCGATCGCTGCGATCTGTTCGACGGTGGTCTGCTCGAAGCCCTGTCGTTCACATAGCTCGATCGCGGCGTCGATGAGCGTTGTGCGCGTGCGCTGTTTTTTACGTTCACGCAAACCCAGAGCCACCGAATCCCTAGAGTCACCAGGCATTTCAGGATGTTAACCCGACCGCAAGTCTTTTCCAAGGAAAGTGTCGTGGAATGAAATCTGCCCGCATCAGAGTTTGTCGTGGTCCGACGTATGTTCGCTGGCCGCGTCGGATCCGTGCGTTCGAGGTCTGGTGACTCGGTAGCGGACGAACACCGGCGCGAGAAGGCTCGCGATCAGCAGGCCGACCAACACCATGCCGCCGCCGCCCGCTGCGGCGATCGTGGTGCCGACTGCGGCGGCGGCCGCGCCGTGCACCGCATCGGCGACCCGCGGCCCGCCAGCGACCACAACGGTGAACACTCCCTGTAGCCGACCGCGGACGTCATCGGATGCGGCTTCCTGGAGAATCGTGTTGCGAAACGCCGACGACACCATGTCGGCGGCCCCGCCGATCGCCAGGAACAGCAACGCGATCCACAACATCAGCCCCGCGGTTCCGTGCGCGAATCCACTTGCCACGCCGAAGCCGATCATCGCCACGCCCCACACCGCGATCGCCATGACGACCGCCAAACCCTGACGGCTCACCCTCGGTAACCAGCCGGAAAACACGCCGCCCAACACGGCGCCCACCGCGATTGCCGCGGATAACAGCGCCATCGCGGTACCGCCCTCGACCGGCCCGCCGAAGCTCTCGTGGGCCATCTGCGGAAAGAGCGCGCGAGGCATGCCGAAGATCATCGCGACCAGATCGACCACGAACGACATCAGCACCACGTTGTTGCCCGCGAGGTAGCGAAAGCCGTCTAGGACGGCGCGGAATCCCGCGCGCGATGACGTGTCGCCGATGGTCGGCGGGATCGGCGCGATCCGCACCGTCGCAAAGATCGGCGCAATGCAGGTGATTGCGTCGATGAGATACAGCGTGGACAGATCCACCCAGCCGAGTAGCACACCGGCCATCAGTGGGCCGACGATCGCGCCGAACTGATAGACCGTCGTGTTCAGGGAATTAGCGGCGGGCAGTTGCTCCGCGGACACCATCCGGGGGATAGCCGCCGACCGCGTGGGCGAGTTGATCGCGTAGAACGCTTGCTGCACCGACAGCAGGCACAGAACCACCCATACGTTGTTGAGGGATAGCGCCGCCTGCAACCACAGGAAAACCGCGGACACCGCCAGCCCACAGGATGTGATGATCAGCAGCGTGCGACGGTCCATGTGGTCGGCCAGCGCACCGCCCCACAGGCCGAAGACGATCAGCGGGACGAGCGCGAAGACGCCGGAAAGCCCTACGTAGGCCGAGTTTTGAGTCAGGGCGTAAAGCTGCACCGGCACCGCGAAGATGGTGAGGTTGCCGCCGATCATCGTCGGGATGCCCGCCAGCCACAACAGACGATAATCTCGCGTCCGCAGCGGCGTGAGGTCGGCGAAGAGCCGCCGCACTACGGCTGCAGCCGCTCGGTGCGACCCCCTGAGACTCGAATCCTGTTGTGCACCCGGTTCTCCCGGCCCTGCCAGAATTCCACGGCCTCCGGTGCGATGAGGTAGCCGCCCCAATTCGGCGGGACAGGAACCTCATCGAGATCAGCGAAACGCGCCGTGACATCAGCCAATTGGTCGAGCAGCGCCGCCCGCGATGCGATCGGGCGGGACTGATGAGAGGCCCACGCGCCCAGCTGTGATCCGCGCGGCCGGTGGCGCCAGTACTCCTCGGTCGCTTCGGCGGACACCTTCGTCACCGGTCCGCGGACGTGCACTTGGCGGCCGAGGAGATACCACGGGAACGTCGCCGACACGTACGGCGTCGACGCGATCTCCTCGCCTTTGGCGGAGTCGTAGTTCGTGAAGAAGGTTATTCCGGCGTCGTCCACGCTCTTGCACAACACCGAGCGGGTCACCGGTCTTCCGTTGGCGTCGACCGTGCCGACCACCATGGCGTTCGGCTCGGCGACGCCTGCGTCATGGGCATCGCCTAACCACTTGCGCAGCAGCGCAACCCATCCGTCGGCGAGCCAGTCCGCGTCCAGGTCGGGACTGCCGTCCTTCTCGACCGAGCCGTACTCGACACGCATTGCGGCCAGTCGCTCATTGTCCTGGGTAGCCACCGTGGTAACGCTACGCCCTGACAATTCGGACACTTGTTACCGACCGGTAGCAGGCGGCGCCTCGCCGGGTGCGAGAATCACCGCATGACTGTGGTACCCGAGGATTTCGTGCCCGGACTTGAAGGCGTCGTGGCCTTCACCACCGAGATCGCCGAGCCCGACAAAGACGGCGGCGCACTCCGCTACCGCGGCGTCGACATCGAGGATCTGGTCAACCGTCAGGTCGCCTTCGGCGACGTCTGGGCGCTGCTGGTCGACGGAAGGTTCGGCCACGGCTTGCCGCCCGCCGAGCCGTTCCCGCTGCCGATCCACAGCGGCGACGTGCGCGTCGACGTGCAGGCCGGTCTGCCGATGCTCGCGCCGATCTGGGGCTACAAACCACTGCTGGACATCGACGACGCAACCGCCCGCGACCAGCTTGCGCGCGCGTCGGTGATGGCGTTGTCCTACGTCGCCCAGTCCGCACGCGGTATCTACCAGCCCGCAATCCCGCAGCGCAAGATCGACGAATGCTCCACGGTGACAGCTCGCTTCATGACTCGCTGGCAGGGTGACCCAGACCCCAGACACATCGAGGCCATCGACGCGTACTGGGTGTCAGCCGCCGAGCACGGCATGAACGCCTCCACGTTCACCGCACGGGTGATCGCTTCGACGGGTGCCGATGTGGCGGCGGCGCTGTCCGGCGCCATCGGCGCCATGAGCGGGCCGTTGCACGGCGGCGCCCCCGCGCGGGTACTTCCGATGATCGAAGAGGCCGAACGCACCGGCGATGCGCAGGCGGTGGTCCGCGGCGTGCTGGACCGCAAGGAGAAGCTGATGGGCTTCGGCCACCGTGTGTATCGCGCGGAGGATCCTCGGGCCCGGGTGCTGAGAGCCACGGCCAAGCGACTCGAGGCGCCGAGGTTCGAGGCGGCCGCCGCGCTCGAACAGGCAGCGCTGACCGAACTGCGCGACCGTCGTCCCGACCGGGCAATCGAAACCAACGTCGAGTTCTGGGCGGCGGTGATCCTGGACTTCGCCCAGGTGCCCGCCAACATGATGCCTGCGATGTTCACCTGCGGACGCACCGCCGGTTGGTGTGCCCACATCCTCGAGCAGAAGAGACTCGGCAAGCTCGTCCGCCCGTCGGCCGTCTACATCGGCCCCGGTCCGCGCAGCCCGGAAGCCGTGGCGGGCTGGGACGAGATCGCGAAGGGCTGATCGTCGTGGCTGAGTCGGCCATGACGGTCACCACCTTCGAGTCAGCGGCACGAGCCTTCGCAGGCTTGGTTGGCCGCATTCCTGAAGATGCCTGGGACGGACCGGGACTGGGCGACTGGGATCTGCGGGCGCTGGTCGGGCACACGTCGCGCTCGCTGGTCACCGTGAGCACCTACCTGCAGACCTCCGCGGAGCGTGAGGACGTCGCGACCCCGCAGGAGTATTACGCGCGGATAACCGACTACATGTCGAACGCAGGGGCCGAGGCCATCACCGAACGTGGCAGGCAGGCGGGCCGAGACCTCGGCACAGACCCGGTGCGCGCGATAGACGAAATGGTCGACCGGGTGATGGGCGAGATCGAGGCGACCGGCGATCCGCTCATCGAAGTCATCGGCGGCCTTGGCATCCGGCTGCACACCTACCTGCCGACCCGGGTCTTCGAACTCGCCGTGCACGGCCTCGATATCGCACGCGCCACCGGCCTTTCGTATGAGTTGCCGACCGATGTGCTGGGGGCGGCCACGGTGCTGGCGGCCAAAATCGGCGTCGAGACGGGGCGCGGCGACACCGTGCTGATGTCGTTGACGGGGCGCGAGACGCTGCCGTCGTCGTTCTCCGTCGTCTGACGCGATGAATTTCTGTCGGCGCAGTGGTCGATAGTGGTGACCACCCCGCTACCGAGGAGCTCATCATGGCCATCGAAGTTCAGCCCGCGATCCTGCCCCACCTCGTCGTCGACGACGCTGCCGCCGCGATCGACTTCTATGTCAAGGCGTTCGATGCTGTCGAGCACGGCAGAGTGCCCGGCCCGGACGGCAAGCTGATTCACGCCGCGCTTGCGATCAACGGCGCGACGGTGATGCTCAACGACGACTTCCCCGAGATGAGCGGCGGCAAGTCGATGACACCCAAGGCGCTCGGCGGTTCCCCGGTGACGATCCATCTCGTCGTCACCGATGTGGATAAGCAGTTCCAGCGCGCGATCGACGCCGGAGCCACCGTTGTCATGCCGGTCGAGGACCAGTTCTGGGGTGACCGCTACGGCGTGCTGCAGGACCCGTTCGGTCACCAGTGGTCGATGGGTCAGCCGGTGCGCGAGGTGAGCATGGAGGAGATCGAAGAGGCGATCAAGCAGCACTAGCTAGCTGCTTAACGCCAGGCGTCAGCGCCGCAGGCCGGCCAGCACCCGCTGCAGCAGCGGCGGTGCCGGCGCCGCGGCGGCGACGGCCACCATGTCGGCGACCGAGGTGAACTTGTCGCGCGGCCGATCCTCACCGCCGCGCTCGATCTCGGCTTTGTCGATGGCCTGCCACCCGGCCGCGTCGATCACATCGGGTCGACGGTCGCGCACCAGCCTGTTCAGCTCGGCGGGTTTGGCCGTCGGGCCCGTCAGGTGGCCCGCGTTGTAGTCGTCGACGAGGTTCTGCACCGTCTGCAGCGCGCACGACTTGTTGGTGCCGATGAAGCCGGTCGGGCCGCGCTTGATCCAGCCGGCCACATAGCTGCCGCGGACCGGCAGATCAGTCTTCGGGTCGACCACGCGGCCGCCGTCATTGGGCACCACGGCGGCTGCGTCGTCGAACGGCAGGTCTCGAATCGGCTTGCCGCGGTACCCGATTGACGTCAGCACAAGGCCGGCATCGAGCGTGCTGGTTTTGTCCGTGCCGGTGACCGTGAACTCGATACCGGTGACCCGATCGGATCCGAGAACGCGGTCGGGTGTGAGGCGGTATGCGAGGCGAATGCGCGGCCGCGTCACCGGTGCCGACGCGTCACCGAGTTTGCTGAGTATCTCGAGCTTGTTGCGGGTCAGCGCATCTTCGACGGTGGCCAGGTCGGCGAGCACCAGCTCGTGGTCGGCCGCGTCGAGCACCACATCGCATTTCGCGGTCAACCCGATGAGCTCGGGCAGCGTGAACGCTGACTGCGCGGGTCCACGGCGGGCGGCGATCACCACTTCGGTGACCTTCGACTGCCGCAGCGTGGCGAGCGCGTGGTCGGAGATGTCGGTGCGCGCCAACGCATCCGGATCGGTCGTCAAGATCCGGGCGACATCGAGGGCCACGTTGCCGTTGCCGACGATCACCACCCGCTCGTGCTTCAGGTCGACGGGGAGGTCGGTGTATTCGGGGTGTCCGTTGATCCACGCGACCACCTCGGTGGCCGTCCCGGCACCTGGCAGATCCATTCCCTCGATGTCGAGCCTGCGGTCGTTGGGCGCACCGACGGCATACAGAACGGCGTGATGGTGGGCTAGGAGATCCGCGTGCGATACGTCCGATCCCACGTCGACGTTGAGGAAGAACCGAAAGTCCCGCCGCCCGGCGATCCTATCGAACAGCCGCGTGACCCGCTTGGTGCTCTGGTGGTCTGGCGCCACACCGGCACGCACCAACCCGTAGGGCGTCGGCAGCTTCTCGAACACGTTGACCCGCACACCCTTCTGGGTGAGCAGCTCGTCGGCGGCGTACATCGCGGCGGGGCCGGAGCCGACGACCGCCACCGTCAACGGATAGCGCTCGCGCGCATCGATTTTCGGTGCGTCGATGACCGGAGCCAGCTTGGACGTCGGCGGCAGCTTCTCATCCGAGGGACGGTCCGGGTAGAAGGCTGCATTGAGCGCGACAAAGGGCAACTGCTCGGGTTCGAGCTTGGTGTCCGGCGCGATCGCGCCGACCGGGCACGCCGATACACAGGCACCGCAGTCGACGCAGGCGACCGGATCGATGTACAGCATCTCCGCCGTCGCGAAGCCGGGCTCGTCGGGCGACGGGTGGATGCAGTTGACCGGACACGCGTAGACACACGACCCGTCGCTACAACACGACTGGGTGATCACGTGGGGCATGGGTCACCCTAAGCCACGGAAACGAGATGCTGGCGTTGCGGCTCGCTGCGATAACGACTTGGCGCGCCGTTGATTCGGCAGATCCGCCACATGATCTTGGCGAGCGGGTTCATCAGCCCGGTGTCGTGGGCGAGCATCCGTACGTCACCGAACATGTCGCGCAGCATCTTCCGGGACTCCGGCGATTTGAAGAAGATCTCCTTGCGCACCGAGCGCGGGATGTCGAATTCCTTCCAGAACGCACGCGGCGGGACGATGATCGCCGAGCACAGGATCCGCATCGTCAGCGGGACGTAGAGCGACAGCCAGAACCGCTTGCGGCGCGGCAGGTGCGGCACCCGCTTGCGCAGGTACTCGTGCGCGAACGAGATGTGTCGCGCCTCCTCGGCCACGTGGATCGCCATGACGCGTTCCATGATCGGGTGCAGGGTCTTGCCCTCGCGGAGCACGTTTTTCTGCGTGTGGTCGATCGGTTCCTCGCCTGCGAGGATGCCGAACCAGAACGGAATCGGCAGCGGTCCGGCGACCAATGGGATGACCGGCTGGACCCACTTGAGTAGCCGCGGCATGCCCGGCACGTCGGCGCCGATGCGGTTCACCATCTCCTGGAACATCATGGTGTGGTTGCACTCTTCGACCGCCTCGTGCAGGCAGTACCGGTATTCGGGCGACCCGTTCGGCGTCCAGAACGCGTACTCCATCAGGCCACGGATCAGGATCGACTCGAAGTGCAGGCCGACCTTGGCGACGTTGGCTTGACGCCACATGCCGATCTCGATCTGCCGCTGGATCGACTGCGACTGATACCAGGGGTGCTGGCCGATCGGATCGGTGGCGGGAAGGATCCACCGCTCGTCGTTCTCGATCACCGCGAACTCCGGGGAATCCCAGTCGATGTCGGTGTACGGATTGAAGTTGCGCCGCACTGACCCCTCGGACAGTGTGGTGAGCATGTCGGTGTACGCGGTGTCGTCGGCCACGTCCATGTTGCGACGCCAGCGTCTGACCATGCGTGTCCTGGCCGTCTTCTCAGCCATCTGTATGCCTCCCCTGAGGTTTACATTTCTAGGGCCTATGTCCAACGACGGTACCGCAGGTATCGCATATTGAACAGACCCCCTTCGCGCGTTGTGTCGGACTGACCTGCGCGGGGAAGTATGTGACGGAGATCACATTCGGTCGTGGAGACCGAGACAACGTCCAGCTAGCGGCCGGTCGCGGTGACCCGCGACGGCGTGCGCATTCTGACGATTTAACGGCGGCCGGACAGCTTTCCGAAGTCCCCCGTCGCGGTCAGCTTGTCGCCGTTGGTCACCGCCGAGAAGCCGGCGTCGGTGAAAGCGCAGTCAGTGATGATTGCGCGGTGGCCGGGGCTGTTCATCCACCATGTGACCGCAGCCGCTGGGCTACCGCTTGCGCCGGTTCCCCAGTAGACGACCTCGCCGAGCCTGGCGTACGGCGCGTAGCCGGCGTCCGCGACGCGCTGGGCGACCGATGAACCGTCCGAGCCGGTGTGGCCCTCCGCCCCGTTCGCCAGTGCATCGTTGGCGTGCCGGGCGGCGGCGGCAGTCAGCTGCGGATTGGCCGCAACCGGGCCGCAGCCGTTCGCGGCCCGCGTGGCGTTGATCTCGTTCAGTAAGGCGCCGCCGAGATCACCGCCGTCGGCGTTGGCGTACCCAACGGCGAACATCGAGGCGATGGCCGCGATGGCCGTCGTCGGCACCGCGCACATCGGCATGAGCGCGCGGGTATTTCCTCGCCCCATAGCGTGCCCCCAAATCGGGCTCGAACAACCAGCCCCGACCCGATTCCCAGTATGACCCTGATGGCCGACCCTCCCCGGGGAAACGGCCAAGTCCGGTCACTACTGTTGACCGCATGGCAGAACTGACGATTCCCGCCGACCTCAAACCCAGCGACGGCCGATTCGGCTGCGGCCCGTCGAAGGTACGGCCTGAGCAGTTGGCCGCACTTGCCGCCGCCGGTGACCTGTTCGGCACATCGCACCGGCAGGCGCCGGTGAAGAACCTGGTCGGCCGGGTCCGCGACGGGGTGCGCCAGTTGTTCGGCGCCCCCGACGGCTACGAGGTCATCCTCGGCAACGGCGGGTCGACGGCGTTCTGGGACGCCGCCGCGTTCGGGCTCATCGACAAGCGCTCACTGCACCTGACCTACGGTGAATTCAGCGCGAAATTCGCATCGGCGGTGGGCAAGAATCCGTTCGTCGGCGATCCGGTGGTCATCAAGGCCGATCCGGGCAGTGCCCCCGCACCGCAATCGGACCCGTCCGTCGACGTCATCGCCTGGGCACACAACGAGACGTCGACCGGCGTCGCTGTGCCCGTGCAGCGCCCCGAAGGCTCAGGCGACGCGCTCGTCGTCATCGACGCCACATCGGCGGCAGGCGGCCTGCCGGTCGACATCACCGACGTCGACGCGTATTACTTTGCGCCGCAGAAGAATTTCGCGAGCGACGGCGGCCTGTGGATTGCGGTCGTCTCCCCCGCCGCACTGGCAAGGATCGACTCGATCGCCGCATCGGGACGCTGGGTTCCTGACTTCCTTTCGCTGCCGATCGCGGTCGAGAACAGCCTGAAGAACCAGACTTACAACACTCCGGCGATCGGCACGCTGATCCTGCTCGCCGAGCAGCTGGACTGGATGCTGGCCAACGGCGGGCTGGACTGGGCCGTCAAGCGCACGTCGGACTCGTCGCAGCGGCTGTACTCGTGGGCCGAGGCCTCGCAGTACGCGACGCCGTTCGTGGCCGATCCCGCGCACCGCTCCCAGGTTGTCGGCACGATCGACTTCTCCGACCAGGTCGACGCTGCCGCGGTGGCCAAGGTGCTGCGGGCTAACGGCATCGTCGACACCGAGCCGTACCGCAAGCTCGGCCGCAACCAGCTGCGGATCGCCATGTTCACCGCGGTCGAACCCGACGACGTGAGTGCGCTGACGCAGTGCGTCGACTGGGTGGTAGAACGCCTCTGACCTCGGGCGTGTCTGCCGGGTAACGAGGCGGTAACGCAGTAGGGTGGGCTGCTAATCGGGCGCGGCGTCCCGGCGCCACACGAGCCCGGAGGAGGTCGGCATGCGGGAACTCAAGGTCGTCGGGCTCGACGTTGACGGCAAACGCATCATCTGCGAAAGCGACGACCCCAGCGAGAAGTTCATTCTGCGTGCAGACGACCGGCTGCGTGCCGCCGTGCGCGGCGAAAAGTCCGCTGCCGTCAGTCCACCCCACTCCGATGCCGAGGTTCAGAGCGTGCTGCGTCCCAAGGAGATTCAAGCCAGGATTCGCGCAGGCGCATCCATCGAGCAGATCGCAGAATCGGCAGGCGTCGACGCGTCCCGGGTCGAACGGTTCGCGCACCCGGTTCTGCTGGAGCGCTCCCGCGCGGCGGAGCTGGCAACTGCGGCACACCCTGTTCTCGCTGACGGTCCCGCAGTGCTCACGCTGCTGGAAACCGTCACGTCGGCGCTGATCACCCGTGGCCTGAACCCCGACTCCACAAATTGGGACGCGTGGCGAAACGAAGACGGCCGCTGGACCGTGCAGCTTTCCTGGCAGGCAGGTCATTCGGAGAACGCCGCGCATTTCAGGTACACCCCGGGTGCACACGGCGGCACGGTGACGGCGTTCGACGACGCAGCATCCGAGCTGATCGACCCCGATTTCGCCAGGCCGCCACTTCGGCCGGTGAAGGTGGTCGCGCCGATAGCCATCGAGGAACCCGAGGCGCCGGCCGACGTCCAGGTCGAGGCGGAACCCGAGCCGCCCAAGCCGGCACGTACGCCGCGCCCGCGTAAGGGCAAGCCGCCGGTGCCGGCCTGGGAAGATGTCCTGCTCGGCGTGCGCTCCACCGGTCAGGGCTAACCGAGCGTCAACGCCAGCAGCGCCAACCACGCGCCCGCAACACCGACGCCGAGTCCGAGCACGAACCACCGAAGCACCGGCGTCGCGCGCCAACCCCACACCGTCGGAGCCAGCCCGCCGACCGCCACCATGTTGAGCCCGACCGCCAGCAGCGGGTGAACGCGGATCAGTCCCATGCTCAGCACGACCACCGCGCCTGCGGTCACGATCGCGACGAATGCGGCCACGGCCAGGCCGGTCCCCCACGGCGTCGCGTCATCAGTCATAGGAAGCAAATCTAACCCGCTCGTAGAACGCCAGCGCGGCTGCCGTCGCCACATTCAGCGAGTCGGTGCCCCCCGACATCGGTATCCGCACCCGGACATCGCTTGCCCGCATGGCCGTCTCTGTGAGCCCGGGGCCCTCGGCACCGACAAGGATGGCGACGCGATCGCCTCCTACCGTCTCCATCGCCTCCGCCAGCGTGGCCGCACCCGCGTCCGGCGTCATCGCCATCACGCGAAAGCCGCTGTCGCGCAAAACGATCAGATCTGCAGGCCAGGTCGTGGCCCACGCATACGGCACCAAAAGGGCGTGGCCCATCGACACCCGCACCGCGCGTCGGTACAACGGGTCGGCGCACCCGGTTCCGAACACCACCGCGTCGACGCCGAGGCCTGCGGCGTTGCGGAAGATCGAGCCGAGGTTCTCGTGGTCGTTGACGCCCTCGAGCACCGCCACCGTGCGCGCGCCGTCGAGCACGGCCTCGACGGACAGTTCGCCTGGCCGCTGCGCCGCGGCGAGCACCCCGCGGTTGAGGTGAAACCCGACGACGTCGGCCATCACCTCAGCACTTGCCCGGTAGTAGGGGGCATCCGTGGCAGCCACGTCCTCGGCCAGTTCGCGCAGTCGGCGGTCGGTGCCGAGCATCGCGCGAGGACGAAACCGGGACGCCAGCATCCGCTGCACAACAAGCACGCCCTCGGCGATGACCAGGCCTTTACCGGACGGCAGATCGGGTCTGCGGTCGACGCTGTTGAGGTCGCGGAAGTCGTCCAGCCGCGGATCGGCGGGATCATCGACGTCGACAACGGGACTCATCGGAGGACAAGCTACGCGACGTGCGGACTACGCGGTTTCGTCAACGAGCGCCGACATCAGATCAGCAGCGACGACCAGCGCCCTCCGCTGGTCCGCGTTGAACTGTGACAACCGGTCCTTGAGCCATTCCTGGCTAGCTTTGCGCTCCGCTTCGATCAATTCGGTGCCTGACGCCGAAACGGAGACCAAGACCTGACGTCCGTCGGCCGGGTGTGCGCTTCGCGCGACGAATCCGAGTTCGGCTAGCGAGGCAATTACCCGGGTCATCGACGGCGGCCGGACCCTTTCCCGCGTAGCTAACGCCCCCGGCGTCATCGCGCCCTCTTTAGCCAGGGTCGATAGCGCCGATAACTGTGATAGCGAAATCGGCGAATCCGGACGGCGGAACCGCAATTGACGTGCCAATCGCATGACCGCCAGCGATAAGTCGCTCGCCAACCGAGATTCGGTGTCCTTCACAAAGCAAAGAATAGCCAGAGGATGTTCCTGCGCGTAGCAAAACACGGTGGGCTTTCGTTTCGGGTACATCGAGGGCTAGGTTTGTGGTCAATGACCGCCGAACCCCCCCAGCCCGGCCAGCCGGAACCGCCTGCCCTGCCCGCGATCCTGCTCGAACCGTGGCCGGTCATCGTCGCGATCGCCGTGGGCTGGTTGATCGCCGCAATCTTGGCTTTCACGTTAGCTGGGCTAGAGGAGTGGCGTCCCATCGCGGTGGCAGGCCTCGGGGTCGGCGTCCTCGGCACGTCGATCTTCCTGTGGCAACGAAGCGCATCGCGCCGCGGCTCGCGCGGAGCACAGAGCGGTCTGAAGTGACGACGCGGCCTCGGCCGCAGAGATGTAGGCATCCCAGAAGTCGGCCGTGGTCTGCGGGTTCACGTTCGTCATGGCGGTTCTCCTCGGCTTGATGGTGAAGTCGCACCCCAGATCCCCGTTGACCTCCAATGTGATTCACGACGAACGGATAAGCCGTGCTCGATGGATGTGACGAGACTTACTCGGTGAACGCTCAGATTTCGACGTGTCCACAGCCTTCTCCGAGCTGACATACAGGTTGTGGCGCTACGTTCGCGCACATGGCCGAATGATGTGACGAGCCTCGGCCGTTGGAGCCGCAATGAACGCACCACATGTGATCGGCCTCGAAACCGCCACCGCCGAAACCAAGGCCATACCCGCCGCCCTGCAGAGTGCGCCGGATCCGCAGGAGTCACCACCGTCCGATCCGTGGTTTCGCACACGGTCGCCCGAACAGGCGATGGACGTTCGTGGCGCGGCGTTCTATCCACATCGACTCCGACTGCTCGGATCGTCGAAAAGCTTTGCGCTCAAACAACGCGTGTCCCGTATCGGGCCGATCACCGTGGGAGACACCGTCTATGAGACAGATGTCGCGGTCGAATTCGACGACAATCGTGCGAACTACCACGTCCTGATTCCCCTCAGCGGCTGGCTCGAGTCTCGGTATCGGGGGCAGTCGCTCACCTCGACTCCTGCGCTGGCATCCGTCTACCGGCCGGACGCCCAGATGGCCGCGACGTGGTGGCCGGGCGGAAGCCGCCATCTCGCGGTGAAGATCGACCAGGCAGCCGTCGATAGAGCACTCGAAGCATTGATCCACGGCTCGCTGGGTTCCCCCGTCGAGTTTGTCCCCTCGCTGCCGCTCAATGCGGGTGCTGCCCAAGAGTGGGTGCGGCTGCTGCTACTGGTCCATCGTCAGCTCGAGAACCCGGACAGCATGGTCGGCAATCCACTGGTCTTGGCCCCGCTGGTGGAAAGCCTGATCCACGGGTTCCTGCTGGTGGCAGACCACCCCTATCGCGAATCACTCGCCACCCCCGCAGAGCCCGGCCGATCGTCAGCCGTCGGTGACGCGATGGCCCTCATCGAAGCCGGACCGCACCTGCCGCTCACCACGTCGCAACTGGCGATCCAGTGCCACGTCAGTGTGCGCAGCCTGCAGGAGGGATTCCGCCGACACCTCGGCATGTCGCCGATGGCGTATCTCCGCGAGGTCAGACTCCGCCGTGCCCACAGTGAGTTGCGGTCCGCAGACCCCAGCCACACCACAGTCGCCGCCGTCGCACACCGATGGGGATTCACCCATCTAGGCCGGTTCGCCAGCGCTCACAAACTCATGTACGGCGAAACGCCACATCAGGCGTTACGCGCTACGAACTCCACACAGCGCGAACCACTAGCCAGTTAGCGCGGATCGACCGCTTGCCGCGGGAATCTGGCTCACGGGCTACCTAGCGTCGAAGTCATGGATGAAACCGCCGTGCTTGGCCCGCCCGAGGCGACCGCCACACCACACCGCCAGTGCTCGGCCCACGTAAGGCCTGCCCCTTCCAGACCACGGCAGGTAACCGATGATTCGGGCCCGTCAATGCAGGATCTCTATGAAAAGCACGCCCCCGAATTGCGGCGCTATGCGGTGCGGCTGACAGGAGACCGAACCCGGGCTGAGGACGTCGTGCAGGAAACACTGCTCAAGGCGTGGCAGCACCCGGAGGTGACGGGCGACCCCGCGAGATCGCCGCGCCCCTGGCTGTTCACCGTTGCCCGCAACATAATCGTCGACGATCAGCGCAGCGCGAGGTTTCGCAGAGAATCGGTGACCCCGCACACCGACGCGATCGGAGACCATGCAGGCCCCGATGAGGTCAATGCCGCATTGGACCGAATGTTGTTGAGCAGTGCCCTTTCTCAGCTTTCCGCAGATCACCGTGCCGTGATCCAGCGGTCGTATTACGAGGGCTGGACATCCGCGCAGATCGCCGCCGATCTCGGCATCCCCGAAGGAACGGTGCGATCGAGGCTCCATTACGCCATGCGGGCGCTGCGGCTCGCATTGCAGGAAATGGGCTGCAGCAATACGCAGGAATCTTAGTCGGGGCGCTGGCCGGTCCGTGTCGGCCGGCATGACGAATGTCACACCGAGACTATTTATTCGGCTACGCCAGAAGGGACATCGCGGTGAACGTTTCTTCTGGACCCACCGTGATAGCGGATGGAGGTATGAGATGAGCCCATTACGAATCCTCGTTGTCGGCGCCGGTGTTGGCGGAATTTCCATTGCCCGCGGCCTACTGCGGGACGGACATGACGTGACCGTGTTCGAAAAGCGACCGGACGTCACTGCGGGTGGCGGTGCTGTGACCATCTGGTCCAACGGCTCGACAGTCTTGACCCAGCTCGGCGTCGACATGACCGGCGCCGGTCAGCTGATTTCCGCCGTTCGAGTCGTGACATCGGCGGGCCGACGGCTGGCGAATTTCGACGTGACCGCCGTCGTCAACCGGTTGGGTGCACCTGTGCGGATGGTGCCACGTCGAGTTCTTCTCGAACGGCTGCTCGACGGTTTCCCTACCGACCGCATCCATTGCAACCGTCGGGTCGTCGCAGTGGTCAGATCACGCGACGGAGTGCGGGTCGAATTCGACGACGGTAGCTTCGCCGAAGGGGATCTTCTGGTCGGCGCGGATGGCCTTCACTCGGTGGTTCGCGATGTCATCGGCGCGCAACCTGCGGTGCCGACCGGCTGGTGCAGCTGGCAGGGACTGGTGACCCTTCCCGACGTCCCAGAGAAGCACATCGCACACATCGTTGTCGGGGAGCACGGCAGCGTCGGCCTTTGGCCCGCCGGAGGATCCAATCTGCAGTGGTGGTTCGACCTGCCGTGGTCGACCGACTTCCAAAGGCCAGGGCGGCCGATCGAGATGATTCGCTCGAATTTCACCGGATGGACGGAATTGATCGATCGAGTGCTGGATACCTTGACCGACGACGACCTTGCTCGTTCGCCGTTCCCGCACTTTCGGCACCCGATTCCCCGCGCGCCGGGTCAGCAACCGCTGACGTTGCTCGGCGACGCCGCACACACGATGCCGCCCACGCTCGCTCAGGGGACCAATCAGGCGCTACTCGACACCATGGTGTTGTGCCAGGCGCTCTCAGAGCTCGGGAACCACCAACGCCACGGCAATCGCGACCTGTCGGACGCCTTGCGCCGGTACGAAAGCACCAGACGTCGAAGGGTCAAGGCCGTGTCATGGATGGCGTCTCTGCAGGTGTCCCACAGCGAGCCCATGCTCCGGCCGGCGGCACTGATCTCGGACCGGTTCATGACGTGGGCGCTGACCAACCTGCTGCGCGCGACAAGCCACCGCAGAATGTCGGACGATATCAGCCGAGACATGCTCGGCGTCGCTGTCGCGCGTTCAACGCATTCGCATGTGGCACGATCGCGGAGGTGACCAGGCCGCCCGAAACGCAGCGCCTGCGCGACCTCAAGCTCTTGCGCCGCGTCCGAGACCGGATGGACCGCGAGTATGCGCAGCCGCTCGACGTCGAGGCGCTCGCTCGCGGGGTGAACATGTCGGCGGGGCATCTGTCCCGTCAGTTCAAGCTCGCCTATGGCGAGTCGCCGTACTCCTATCTGATGACGCGACGCATCGAGCGCGCGATGGCGCTGCTGCGGGGTGGTGACATGTCGGTCACCGAGGTCTGTTTCGCCGTCGGCTGCTCGTCGCTCGGCACCTTCAGCACCCGATTCACCGAGTTGGTCGGGATGCCCCCGAGCGCCTACCGGGAACAGGCCGCGGGCGCGCCGCAGGGGATGCCGTCGTGCGTGGAGAAACAGGTGACACGACCGATCAGGAATCGAGAAGCGCCCGCCGCACGGCTACACCTAGCGTGAAGGCATGGACATCACGATCAACGCGAGTTTCCTTCCCCACGAAGATCCCGAGCAGTCCCTTGCCTTCTACTGCGACGCTCTCGGATTCGAGGTCCGCAAGGACGTCGGCCAGAACGCCATGCGCTGGATCACCATCGGCCCGGTGGGCAGGCCGGACATGAACATCGTGCTGACGCCGCCCGCCGCCGATCCCGGTGTCACCGACGAGGAGCGCCGCGTCATCGCCGAGATGATGGCCAAGGGCACCTACGCCAGCATCATGTTGGCCACCACCGATCTCGAGGCCGTTTTCGAGCGAGCGCAGGCCAGCGGCGCCGAAGTCATGCAGGAACCAACCGACCAGCCGTGGGGTTCACGCGACTGCGCGCTGCGCGATCCCGCGGGAAACACGGTCCGCATCCAGCAGATCGCCTGATGCAACAGATCGCCGACAGCCATGACCTGATCCGGGTGACCGGCGCCCGCGAGAACAACCTCAAGGACGTCGACGTCGAACTGCCCAAGCGACGACTCACGGTGTTCACCGGCGTCTCGGGGTCGGGGAAGAGCTCGCTGGTGTTCGACACCATCGCCGCTGAGTCGCAACGGCTTATCAACGAGACCTACAGCGCGTTCGTGCAGGGCTTCATGCCCAACCTGGCGCGGCCCGAGGTCGACGTCCTCGAAGGGCTGACGCCGGCGATCATCGTCGACCAGCAGCGGATGGGTGCCGATCCGCGCTCGACGGTCGGCACCGCCACCGACACCGGGGCGATGCTCCGCATTCTGTTCAGCCGGCTCGGCAAGCCGCATATCGGTTCACCGCAGGCGTTTTCGTTCAATGTCGCGTCGATCAGCGGAGCGGGTGCGGTCACGGTCGAGAAGGCGGGCAGGACGGTCAAAGAGCGTCGCGAGTTCAGCATCACCGGCGGCATGTGCCCGCGGTGCGAGGGGCGCGGCTCGGTCAACGACATCGACCTGACGGCGCTGTACGACGACAGCAGGTCGCTCAACGAAGGCGCGCTGACCATCCCCGGCTACAGCATGGAGGGCTGGTACGGCCGGATCTTGCGCGGCTGCGGCTTCTTCGACACCGACAAGCCGATCAGCAAGTTCACCCGCAAGGAACTCGACGCGCTCCTGCACAAGGAGGCGACCAAGATCAAGGTCGACGGCATCAACCTGACCTACCTCGGGCTGATCCCGCAGATTCAGAAGTCGTTCCTGTCCAAGGACGTGGAGGCGATGCAGCCCCATATCCGCGCATTTGTCGAGCGGGCGGTCACCTTCAGCACGTGCCCCGAGTGTGATGGCACCCGCCTGTCGGAGACAGCGCGGTCGTCAAAGATCAAGGGCACCAACATCGCCGACGTCTGTGCCATGCAGATCAGCGATCTCGCCGAGTGGGTGAAGGGCGTCGAGGACAAGCGTGTTGGGCCGCTGTTGGCCGCCTTGCGGCACACGCTGGACTCGTTCGTCGAGATCGGGCTCGGCTACCTGTCGCTGAACCGGCCCGCGGGCACACTCTCGGGCGGCGAGGCGCAGCGCGTCAAGATGATCCGCCACCTCGGATCGTCGCTGACCGACGTGACCTACGTCTTCGACGAGCCGACGATCGGCCTGCATCCCCACGACATCGCCCGGATGAACGATCTGCTGCTGCGTCTGCGCGACAAGGGCAACACCGTCCTCGTGGTGGAACACAAACCCGAGGTGATCGAAATCGCCGACCACGTCGTCGATCTCGGCCCGGGCGCCGGTACCGCGGGTGGCGAGCTGGTCTTCGAGGGCAGCGTCGGCGACCTCCGCAAGAGCGACACCGTCACCGGCCGCCATCTGGGTGACCGCGCCACGCTCAAGGACGAGGTGCGGACGTCGTCCGATGCGCTCGAGATACGCAATGCCGACACCAACAACCTGCAGGGCGTCGACGTCGACATCCCACTCGGGTTGCTGACCGTCATCACCGGTGTGGCCGGCTCCGGTAAGAGCTCCCTGGTCGACGGCTCGCTGGCCGGTCGCGACGGGGTGGTGACGATCGATCAGTCCCCGATCCGCGGCTCGCGGCGCAGCAACCCGGCGACGTACACCGGGCTGCTCGATCCGATCCGCAAGGCGTTCGCGAAGGCGAACGGGGTCAAGCCGGCACTGTTCAGCGCCAACTCCGAGGGCGCATGCCCGAACTGCAACGGCGCGGGAGTCGTCTACACGGATCTGGCGATCATGGCCGGGGTCGCGACACCGTGTGATGTATGCGAGGGCAAGCGATTCGACGCGTCGGTGCTCGAGTACACCTTCGGCGGTCGCGATATCAGCGAGGTGCTGGCGATGCCCGTGACCGAGGCGGTGGAGTTCTTCGCAGACGCCGACGCGAAAACACCTGCCGCGCACAAGATTCTCGAACGCCTCGCAGACGTCGGGCTGGGCTATCTAACCCTCGGCCAACCACTGACCACACTGTCCGGGGGCGAGCGTCAACGGCTGAAGCTGGCCACCCAGATGGGCGACAAAGCTGCTGTGTATGTGCTCGACGAGCCGACCTCAGGTCTGCATCTCGCCGACATCGAGCAGCTACTCGGACTGCTGGACCGGCTGGTCGACTCAGGGAAATCGGTCATCGTGATCGAGCATCACCAGGCGGTGATGGCGCACGCCGACTGGCTCATCGACCTGGGACCAGGTGCCGGACACGATGGCGGCACGGTCGTGTTCGAGGGCACACCGGCCGATTTGGTCGCCGCAGCGAGGCGGAGTGAGCATCGCTGGGCCCACGCCCGCAGGGCAGGGGACGACGCAGGAGCGAGGAGCGGAGCGACAACGCAGCGCGGCAATGTCACCGCAGCGACGCGGACCCTGACAGGCAAGCACCTGGCGGACTACGTCGGGTCCTGATCGGGCTCGTCGCTTGTCTGATCGGGGTCGTCGCTTGGCTGCTCAGGCTCGGCGCTTGGCTGCTCGTCGCTTGCAGCAGGCTCCACATCGGGCGCGGGCTCTTCGCCGCTCGGCGGTGGGGGCTCGTCCTGCGCGGCGGCCGGAGCCGGTGGCTCGTCGGCAGTCGGCGGTGGGGGCTCGAGGACCTCGAGGACACCGTCGTCGTACGGGTCGTAGAGCGGTGAGCCCGTACCCGCAGGAGCCGGTGTGTCGGAGTGCGCGCCACAGCCGTACTCGGCATCGACCACGTGGCCGTCGGCCGACAGCTCGTTGGCGCAGACGCCGAACATCAGGCCAAGCGCCCCCGACACCGGCAGATAGAAGCCGCAGTCCCGACACACCCTGCGGGTGGACCTGGCCATGGAAGATCCAGGACCGTAGTCGCCGTCGTGCCATCGCTGGGCGGCGTCGAGCCGGCCCTCCTGGCTGAGCAGACGGCGGCGGCCCAACCCGAGTTCGTAGGCAACGTCGTCGATCGCAGGATCGCCGGTCGCGGCGAAGCCGGGCACCAGGCGGGGGTCCTCGGTGGGCGCGGCGAGAAGGTCGCCGGGGCCGAGATCGCCGGGCTGCAGCCGCTCCTGCCAGGGCACCCACTTCGGTGCCACCAGCGCCGTCGGCCCTGGCACCAGTACCACTTCGCTGATCGTCGCGTGGTCGGCGCCCGGATGGGCCGCCACCACGACAGCCCACTGCCAGCCCTGATACCCGGGCTGATTAGCCAGAAAACGGTGGGTGGCAGCGGTGGATTCGTCGAACGTCGCGCCCAGATAGTCGCCGACGGTGTCCCCGCTGTGCTCGATGATCGCCGCACGCGCGAGATCGACGGCGCCCATCAGCACCGCCTCCAGATCCGCCGATCGCTCGATCGCCGGTGCCGCCGAGCCGTCCTCGGTGGATTCCGTCACGCTGTCCACGCACTTAATAGTGCCTGACCGGCAACCGCGCAGCCACACCCGGTCGGCTGCACCACGCCGTCAGCGACATGGGGGAGAATCCTGGTGTGAGCGGATCGCGGCATGACCCCGGGGACAGCGCGGACCCGCGCGACCCCCGGTACTACCCGCCGCGGCCGCCCGCTGACGAACATCCGGGCATGGCGAACTACCCCAGCGACGGTGTGGACAACCGGCGTCAGCGTCGCTCAACGCCGAGCGCCAATCGCTACCTGCCGCCGCTCGAGGAGCGAACGGCGAGCCGCAGCGATCCCGGCATCGGTGAGGGTCTGGGGCGCAAGCCGCAAGGCCCGCGGTCGGCCGCAGAGCGCAGTCGCGAGATGGGCTCGAAGATGTACGGCCTTTTCCACCGGGCCGCCACCGCCGACGGCGCCGACAAGTCGGGGCTCACCGCGCTGACCTACCCGGTGATGGCCAACTTCGCCGTCGACGCCGCGATGGCCGTGGCGCTGGCCAACACGTTGTTCTTCGCCGCGGCCTCTGGCGAAAGCAAGAGCAAGGTCGCGCTGTATCTGCTCATCACGATCGCGCCGTTCGCCATCATCGCCCCGCTGATCGGTCCGGCACTCGACCGCCTGCAGCATGGCCGCAGGCTCGCCCTGGCGATGTCGTTCGGTCTGCGCACCGCACTGGTCGTGATCCTGATCGCCAACTACGACGGAGTGACGGGCAGCTACCCGTCGTGGGTGCTCTACCCATGCGCGCTGGGAATGATGGTGCTGTCCAAGTCATTCAGCGTGCTGCGCGGCGCGCTGACGCCGCGCGTGCTGCCGCCGACCATCGACCTCGTCAGGGTGAATTCGCGGTTGACCGTGTTCGGCCTGCTCGGCGGAACGATCGTCGGCGGGGCCGTCGCCGCGGGCGCCGATTATCTGTTGAATCTCTTCCGCATGCCCGGTGCGCTCTACGTCATCGTCGCGCTGTCACTTGCCGGTGCCGTGCTGTCGATGCGCATCCCGAAATGGGTTGAGGTCACCGAGGGCGAGGTCCCCACCACGCTGAGCTATCACGGCGGAAAGGGTGAACTGCGTCGCCACCCCCAGCGTAGGCCCGAGCCCAACAAGGCCCGACAGCCGTTGGGCCGCACCATCATCACCGCCCTGTGGGGTAACTGCACCATCAAGGTGATGGTGGGATTCCTGTTCCTCTACCCCGCCTTCGTCGCCAAGTCACATGACAAGAGCGGCTGGGAGCAGCTGATGATTCTCGGCCTGATCGGCGCCGCCGCGGCGATCGGCACTTTCGGCGGCAACTACGCGAGCGCGCGGCTGACACTCGGACATCCGGCGCAGCTTGTCGTCCGGAGCACGACCGCGGTGACGCTGGCCGCCCTCGCCACGGCGCTCACCGGGAAGCTGATGGTGGCGGTATTGGCGACGCTGGTGACCTCCGCGGCGAGCGCGATCGCCAAGGCCTCACTCGACGCCTCGCTTCAGGACGATCTGCCAGAGGAGTCCCGCGCATCGGCGTTCGGACGTTCCGAGTCGCTGCTGCAATTGGCGTGGGTGCTCGGTGGGGCGACGGGCGTACTCGTGTACACCCAACTCCACGTTGGCTTTACGGTGATCTCGACGATTCTCATTCTCGGACTGGCGCAGACGTTGGTGAGCTACCGCGGCGACTCCCTCATCCCCGGCCTCGGCGGCAATCGTCCCGTGCTCGCCGCCCAGGAGGGTGGCTGGACCGACCCGGCCGGGGTTCCGCGGCAGTGAAGAAAGGGCTGGCGGTACTCGCAGCCGTTGTGGTGGTGGCCTCCGTCGCGACCGGCGTGCTGATCTGGCGGCTGACCCGCCATCCCGCCCCCGATCATCCGGAGATCAGTGCGTACACCCGCGGGCAGTTGGTACGCATCGGGCCCTACAAGTACTGCGCGGTGCTCAACCCCACCGATTGTGAAAACCCGCGCACCGATGGCGAATTGGCAGTCAACCCGCGTCACCCCGATCCTATTCAGCTGTCAGTGCCACCCGCTATCGCAAGTGCGCCGTGGCTTCTGGTTCGTACCTACGAGGAGTCCGACGTCGTCAACGAGTTCCGGCCGGGCAGCACACACGCCGTCACGATCCCCACGATGGACCCGCAGCGGGGAAGGCTTTTCGGATTCGCAGTGCAGCTACCCACGCTGGTGCGCGACGAGCAGGGCAACGAGTTTCCGTGGACGCACGCCGAGTGGTCGGTGAAGACCGACTGGCCCTAGCCGGCTCCGTGGCCGGCCGGAACCTGCTCTCCTTCACGCGTCGGGCCCGGCGGCGTCCCATCACCAAAGGGTCTGCCGCCCAACGCCTCCCGGCCGTGCGGCGTGAGCCAGTTCGACAGCTCAGGCCCCTTCGGCACAATCCGCGTCGGGTTGATGTCGGCGTGCACGATGTAGTAGTGCTGCTTGATCTGAACGAAATCGGTGGTGTCGCCGAAGCCCGGTGTCTGGAACAGGTCGCGCGCATATGCCCACAGCACAGACATCTCGTCGAGCTTGGACCGGTTGCACTTGAAGTGTCCGTGGTAGACCGGATCGAAGCGGGCCAGCGTGGTGAACAGCCGGACGTCGGCCTCGGTGATGGTGTCTCCGACGAGGTACCGCTGATTCTCCAGCCGTTCGTTGAGCCAATCCAGCGCGGTGAACAACCGGTCGTAGGCGCTGTCGTATGCCTCCTGTGAGCCGGCGAAACCGCATCGGTATACCCCGTTGTTGACCTCCGTGTAGATCCGCTTGGCGACCTCGTCGATCTCGTCGCGCAGCGTCTCTGGATACAGCTCCGGAGCGCCGTCGCGGTGGTACTGCCTCCATTCGGAGGAGAGGTCGAGCGTGATTTGCGGGAAGTCGTTGGTGACGACCTGACCGGTCGGCACGTCGACGATCGCGGGCACCGTGATGCCCTTCGGATAGTCCGGGATGCGGGCGAAGTACGCGTCCTGCAGCCGCGGGATCTGCAGCACCGGGTCGACACCGCCGGGGTCGAGGTCGAATGTCCAGCTGCGCTCGTCATGCGTCGGCCCGCAGAAGCCGATGGACAGCACGTCTTCCAGACCGAGCAGGCGACGGACGATGATCGCGCGGTTGGCCCACGGGCAGGCCCGCGCGACGATCAGCCGATAGCGACCGGGTTCGACCGGATAGCCGTCACGGCCGTCCGCGGTGATACGGGTGTCGATGTATTTGGTGTCGCGGCTGAACTCGCCGCCGCCGGAGACATATGCCACACCTCCAGCATGCCCGCCCTCCGGCGCCTAGGCCTGCCCGTCGAGCTCGCTGGCCACGGCACGGACCACTTCGGACACCCGGCGCGCGACCTTGCGGTCGGGGTAGCGGCCCTTGCGCAGCTCGGGCTGCACCGCGCCCTCCAACAGCGTGATCATGTCCTCGACCATGCCGTGCAGTTCGTCGGGCGAGTGCTTGTGCTCGGCGGCGGCGGCCTCGCGACGGGTGCGGGCCAGGCTCGGCGGCGCGTCGAGGATCTTCACGCTCAGCGCCTGGGGGCCGCGGCGGCCTGCGGCCATTCCGAACTCGACCTTCTGTCCCGCTTTGAGTCCCTCGACACCGGCGGGCAGCGCTGACGACCGGACGTAGACGTCCTCGCCTTCCTCCTGCGACAGAAAGCCGAAACCCTTCTCGGCGTCGTACCACTTCACCCGGCCGGTCGGCACTGGTCTCACCCGCTCGCAATCTCGTAACTACATAAGGAAAGCGTCCCGCCGTTTCGCTGGGACGCGTTGGGGAGATCCTACTCGGAGGCCCCGCCGACCAGCACCCCCATTACTCGGTAGGCTGAAACCACCGGCTGGAGGAAGAGATGCGCCTGATCCTGAACATCATTTGGCTGGTTTTCGGCGGCCTGTGGCTGGCGTTGGGCTACCTGCTTGCGGCATTGATCTGCTTTGTTCTCATCATCACGATCCCGTTCGGCTTCGCGTCGCTGCGGATCGCCTCCTATGCGCTGTGGCCGTTCGGCCGCACCGTCATCGACAAGCCGGGAACCCGGCCCGGCGCGCTGATCGGCAACATCATCTGGGTGCTGCTGTTCGGCATCTGGCTGGCGATCGCGCACGTCGTCACGGCGGTCGCGATGGCGGTCACGATCATCGGCATCCCGCTGGCACTGGCCAACCTGAAACTGATTCCGGTGTCGCTGGTGCCGCTCGGCAAGGAGATCGTGCCGGTAGACGAGACGCGCTCACTGTCCACAAGCTCTTCGCGGGCCGCCGCATGACGGTGATCGCACTCGGTGTCCCGTCGGTGTTGCGCCCCGTCGGGCCCGCACCTGCCGACGGACCGCTGCTGGACACCTACGGCCGCGTCGCCACCGATCTTCGGGTGTCGCTGACGGACCGCTGCAATCTGCGGTGCACGTACTGCATGCCCGCAGAGGGGCTGGACTGGATGTCGGGCGATCAGATTCTCAGCGTCGACGAACTCACCCGCCTGCTAGACATCGCGGTGACCCGGCTCGGCGTCACGCGCGTCCGCTTCACCGGCGGAGAGCCGCTTCTGGCAAAACGGCTCGAAGACGTCGTGGCCGCCACCGCCGCCCTCGCACCTCGCCCCGAAATAACGTTGACCACCAACGGGATCGGCCTTGACCGGCGTGCGGATGGCCTCAAGCGGGCCGGCGTGAACCGGATCAACGTCTCGCTCGACACCGTCGATGCGGAGCATTTCGCACACATCACCCGCCGCAACCGGCTTGACGATGTACTGGCCGGCCTCGCCGCCGCACATCGGGCCGGCCTGCGGCCGGTGAAGGTGAATGCGGTGCTCGACCCGCAGACCGGGCTCGAGGACGCGGTGACGCTGCTGCGCTTCTGCCTCGACCACGACTATCAGCTGCGCATCATCGAGCAGATGCCGCTGGACGCCGGACACGCGTGGTCGCGTGGCCAGACGATTGCCGCCGACGACATTCACGCAGCGCTGCGGCGCCACTTCGTGCTGACGCCCGACCCGGCTCCGCGCGGGTCGGCACCCGCGCAGCTGTGGCTCGTCGACGGCGGCCCCGCGACCGTCGGCATCATCGCGTCGGTGTCACACGCGTTCTGCTCGGCCTGCGACCGCACCCGGCTCACCGCCGACGGCCAGGTCCGCAGCTGCCTGTTCTCCCGCGAGGAGACCGATCTGCGCGGTCTGATGCGTACGGGCGCCGACGACGATGCGGTCGAGGCCGCCTGGCGCGCGGCGATGTGGGCCAAGCCGGCAGGGCACGGCATCAACGACCCGGACTTCGTGCAGCCCGACCGCCCGATGAGCGCGATCGGCGGGTAACGATATGGAGACGATGTCCACAGCGTCCATGGCGACGACACTTTCGCTGACCGTCCGCTACTTCGCGGCCGCGCGGGCGGCTGCGGGAACCGAGACGGAGAGCCTGTGCGTGGCGGCGGGCACCACGGTCGCGGCGCTGGTCGAAAGCCTCGCGACGCGCGGTCCCGAGCTCGCAAAAGTGTTGAAGCGATGCTCGTTTCTGTGCGACGGGATCGCCGTTCGCGACCAGACAGCCGAGCTGACAAACGGCCAGATAATCGATGTGTTGCCACCCTTTGCGGGCGGCTGATTGTGATTTACGTCACATAACAAAATGATCACAAGCTGGCTACGGGACCGTGATCATCGAAAAACACCAGGAGAAACGCCCGAAGCTCCTGCTGGTTTAGAGCTCTATTAGGATTTGCCGACCTACGAAACGCTGAGTTGGGCAAAAAATGACTACAACGCGCAGACCAGTTATGTTCTTCCGCAAGCCAGTCGACCCTAATCGGCTAGCCCTTCCTGTCTGATAGCGCCGAGCCCCATCCGTTGGGCGGGAAAACGACGAACCACTGGATGGGGGCGGGGGACCCACCGGTCCACCGAAAAGGACCAGGAGCCGCTTGCGGTTCCTTGGGGTGAAGCCGAAACCGTTCTCACCGACGGCCAGGCCGGGCAACCTCTCCAGCCCGAACCCGACAGCTGACCTCGTGGGCGCATTAGAGAGGAAATAACGCACCCATGAGTGGACGGCATCGCAAGCCCACTACATCGGCCAAGTCAGTCGCCAAAGTCGCCTTCACGGGTGCAGTCATCGGTACCGGAGGCCTCGCCCTCGCTGGGCAAGCTGGCGCCGCAACCGATGGCGAATGGGACAAGGTCGCATCCTGTGAGTCGGGCGGAAACTGGGCCATCAACACCGGCAACGGATATCAGGGCGGACTGCAGTTCTCGCCCGGCACGTGGAGCGGGCACGGTGGCGGCGAGTACGCGCCGGCTGCCCACCTCGCCACCAAGGAAGAGCAGATCGCGGTCGCTGAGCGTGTACTCGGCAGCCAGGGCCGCGGAGCGTGGCCGGTCTGTGGCCGCGGGCTCTCCAGTGCCACCCCGCGCAACGTGGTCGAGGACGTCCAGGAGGGCGTGAACAACGCGCTCGACGCGGTCGGCCTGAACGGCGAACTGCCGCCGCCTCCTCCCCCGATCGATCCCTTCGCACCGCCGCCGCCACCAGAGGCCGCTCCGGTCGACGCGATGGCGGCCCCGCTGCCCGACGCACCTCCTCCCCCGCCAGAACTCCCGCCGCCCCCGGCCCCCGACGTCCAGACGGTCGCGTTCGAGGCCCCGCTGCCGGATGCCCCGCCTCCGCCCGCACCCGAGCTTCCGCCGCCCCCGGCGCCCGAGGCCGTCGACGTCGTCGCGGTCGACCCGTCGGCGATGCCGACCACTCCGGTCCTGCTGGACAACCCGCACCCGGACGCTGAGACGAACGTTGTGACCGCCTCGCTTTCCCAGCCCGCACCGGACTGGGATGTCGCTGCGGCACCGGCGGACGGACCTCAGGTGTGGTCGCTGCACACCGCACCGCTGCCACTCGAGCCCGCACCGGTGATCCCGCCGGGCCCGGAGCCCGGCCCAGCACCTGCCCCTGGAGCTGATCCGCTGGCGATGGTGAACTCGGTCGACATTCCAGCGCCGGCTTTCGACGCTGCGAACCAGGCGATTTCGGGCGAGGTGCCCGCCGCACCCGCCGAGATTCCCCACCTCGCGAGCCCGGAGAACCTGCCGACGGGCACCACGATGGACGAGGGCGCGCTGCCGGCCCAGAGCCCCAACGTCACGTACCTCAAGGATCTGTGGCACGCCATTCAGACGCAGGACGTCACGGGTAAGGACGCGCTGCTCGCGCTGACCCAGCGCCCGCTGACCACTCCTGCGCCCGAGAACATCAACGGCCCCGGCCCCGGTATCGCGCCAGGGCCTGTGGGGGATGTTCCGCCTGCTCCGCTCGGGGCCGAGGTTCCGATCCCGGATCCCGGTGCCCCGGTTCCGGCTGCGCCGCTGCCTCCCGCCTAGTTGGATTGCCGGCACCGCCGGCTAAGCGGCTCCGCTTACGCGGATCCCACCCATTCGTCGGATCCGTCGGCGAAATGCTGGTGCTTCCACACCGGTAGACGGGCCTTGACGCTGTCCACAAGGCGGGCACACGTGTCGAAAGCCGCCTGCCGGTGATCGGCCGCGACGGCCGCGACCAGCGCCGCATCACCGATCTCGAGCGGACCGATGCGGTGGCTGACCGCGATCGCACGAACGCCGTCGCTGTCGGCCGCGATCTCCGCGGCCACCTCGGCCAGGGTCTGCTGCGCTGACGGATGCGCGGAGTACTCCAGTCGCGTCACCGTTCGGCCGCCGTCGTGATCGCGCACGACGCCGGCGAATCCGACAACGGCACCGGCGGCCTGATGCGCGACGACTCCCTCGTGCTCGGCGAGCTCGATGGTCTGCTCGGTCAGATCGGCGCGCAGCACGATGGCACTCATTGCGGGTGATCCTGACCCGCGAGCTGATCGAGCGAATGCTCGAGGACGTCGTCGAGAACCCCGAGACCGTCCTTGACGCCACCAGTTGAACCCGGCAGGTTCACGATCAGCGTGCCGTTCCTGACCCCGCAGACGCCGCGCGACAACACCGAGGTCGGCACGTGCGGTAACCCCGAGCGCCTGATCGCATCGGCAAGTCCGGGGATCTGGTAGTCGACGATGTTGGCCGTCGCATCGGCCGTCCCGTCCGTCGGCGAAATACCGGTTCCGCCGGAAGTGATTATCGCACTGACGTTTTCGCCCACCGCCGCGAACAGCGCCTGCACCACTTGGCTGCCGTCCGCGACCACGACGGGCGCGGGAGTGACGATGCCTCGCTGGTTCAGCCAGTCGACGATGATCGGGCCGGTGCGGTCTTCGTAGACGCCGGTCGCCGCGCGGGTGGACGCAATGATCACCCTCGCCGTCCGCGTCATGGCCTTCTGTTCTTCGCGCGAGCGCTCATCACCTGGTCCACGTACCCGTCTTGCCGCCCTCTTTACGCAACACCCTGATGTCTCCGATGCTCGCCGCGGGGTCGACGGCCTTGAGCATGTCGTACAGCGTCAGCGCGGCCACGCTCACCGCCGTCAGCGCCTCCATCTCCACTCCGGTGCGGTCGGTGCTGCGCACCGTGGCGGTGATGGTCACCGTGCCCGGCTCGCCGGCTTCATCGATCTCGAAGTCGACGTCGACGCCGGTCAATGCGAGCTGATGGCACAGCGGGATCAGATCGCTTGTGCGCTTGGCCGCCAGGATCCCTGCGATTCGGGCGGTGGCAAGGGCATCGCCCTTGGGCAGACCGCCTGAAGCGATGAGTTCAACGACGTCCACACGGGTGCGCAGGGTGCCAGCCGCAACCGCGCTGCGCTTACTGGCGTCCTTGCCGGTCACGTCGACCATGTGCGCCGCGCCCGTTTCGTCGAGGTGCGACAGCCGGGGCCCGGCCGGGCCGGGATCAGCTCCAGCCACCGTTATCTGTTGACGACGGTGACCGGGTGCGTATACGGCAAATCCTCGGGAGGCAGCGGGAACGTCAGGTCGCCGAAGGGCGACAGCGCGCCGGTGCGGTCGGCGGCCAGCTCGCTGACCGCGTGATCGTCGTCGACATCCGTCGTCGGCCAGCCGTTGTCGATGTAGCGGGTCTTCTGCTTCTTCTCTGCCACGCCCCACATTGTGGCAGGCCGTGCGCCCGGTGGCGAGACCGGCAGGCTGCTTTACGCTGGTCAGTAATGTCCGAACACAAATCGGGCACCCCTCTGGGCGCCTGGCTAGCCGATTTGCCTGACGAGCGGCTGATCCGGCTGCTGGAGCTGCGGCCCGACCTGACCCAGCCGCCGCCAGGCAGTATCGCTGCGCTGGCTGCCCGCGCGCAGTCCAGACAGTCCGTCAAGGCCGCCACCGATGGGCTGGACTTTCTCCGGCTGGGGGTGCTCGACGCGCTGCTGACCCTGCATGCCGAGACGACGCCGGTGCCGCTGACCAAGCTGACCGCGCTGCTGGGCGACCGTGTCGGTGAGGAGGCGATCGCCGCCGCGGTCGACGACCTGCGCGAGCGCGCGCTGCTGTGGGGCGATTCCGAGGTCCGGGTGGCGGCCGAGGCCTCTGCGGGCCTGCCCTGGTATCCGGGGCAGGCCGTTCTGGAGGGGCCCGAGTACAGCGGCGCCGAGATCGCCGACCGGCTCGCCGCCGTCGATGACGGGCAACGCGACCTGCTGCGGCGGCTGATGGAGGGCTCGCCGATGGGCCGCACCCGCGACGCGGCTCCCGGCACCCCACCGGACCGGCCGGTGCAGCGACTGTTGGCGGCAGGCCTGCTGCGTCAGGTCGATGCCGAAACCGTGATCCTGCCCCGGCTGGTCGGCCAGAGGCTGCGCGGCGAGATCCCAGGGCCCGTCGAGTTGACGCCACCGGATTCCGCGGTGTCGGCGACGACCGCCAAGGATGTCGACGCGGTCGCGGCGGGTGCGGTGATCGACGTGCTGCGCGAAGTCGAGTTGGTGCTCGAAACGTTGGGCGCCACACCGGTTCCCGAGCTGCGCAGCGGTGGCCTGGGCGTCCGCGACGTCAAGCGGTTGACGAAGGTGACGGGTATCGACGAGCAGCGGCTCGGGCTGATCCTCGAGCTGTCGGCGGCCGCAGGGCTGATCGCGGCTGGCCTGCCCGACCCCGAACCGGTGGACGGCACGGGACCGTACTGGGCGCCGACGGTGGCGGCGGACCGGTTCGTCGAGTCCCCGGTCGCAGTGCGCTGGCATCTGCTGGCGTCCACATGGCTGGACCTGCCCGGCAGACCGGGGCTGATCGGCGGTCGCGGGCCAGACGGCAAACCCTATGCGGCTCTTTCGGATTCCCTCTACTCGACGGCCGCGCCGCTCGACCGCAGATTGTTGTTGAGCGTGCTCGCCGACCTGCCCGTGGGCGCGGGCATGGATGCGGCCGAGGCGTCGCGGGCGATGGTCTGGCGACGCCCCAGGTGGGCGGTGCGACTGCAACCGCAGCCGGTCGGGGATCTCCTGACCGAGTCACACGCACTTGGCATCGTCGGCCGCGGCGCGTTGACCACCCCCGGCCGCAAGTTGCTCGCGGGCGACGCCGACGCTGTCGAAGCGATGGCGAAGGTGCTGCCCAAACCCATCGACCACTTCCTGCTGCAGGCCGACCTGACCGTCATCGTGCCCGGGCCACTGGAACGCGATCTCGCCGAACAGTTGGCGTCGGTTGCGACGGTGGAGTCCGCGGGTGCGGCAATGGTATACCGGATCAGCGAGCCGTCCATTCGACGCGCGCTTGACACCGGCCGCACCGCGAGCGAGTTACACGCCCTGTTCGAGCGGCATTCGAAAACTCCGGTGCCGCAGGGTCTTACGTATCTCATCGATGATGTCGCCCGCAGACACGGCCAGCTTCGAGTCGGAATGGCCGCGTCCTTCGTGCGCTGTGAGGATCCCGCGCTGCTTGCGCAGGCCGTCGGCGCGCCCGCCGCCGAACCGCTGGAGATGAGGCTGCTCGCGCCGACCGTCGCGGTGTCGCAGGCGCCGATCTCGGAGGTGCTCGCAGCGCTGCGCACCGCAGGCTTCGCACCCGCCGCTGAGGACTCCACCGGGACGATCGTCGACATCCGTGCCCGCGGCGCCCGCGTGCCCGCCCCTTCGACCCGTCGCGTCCCGCGGCAGCAGATCCCCGCGGCGGGCCAAACACTCAACGCGATCGTCGCGGTGCTGCGCAAGGTGGCCGCCCAACCGTTCGCCAGTATGCGGATCGACCCGGCGGTGGCGATCTCACAGTTGCAGGAGGCGGCCCGGGTACAGAGTTCGGTCGTGATCGGCTACGTCGATCCCGCCGGCGTGGCCACCCAGCGTGTGGTGGCCCCGGTGAGCGTCCGTGGTGGGCAGCTGACCGCCTGGGACCCCGCGACCGGCCGGGTGAGGGACTTCGCTATCCACCGCGTCACCTCGGTGGTGTCCGCCGACGACGCCTGACACTAAAACGCCAGTTCAAGGCCGCTCGATGCGGGGCATGTCCATCTCATCGGGATAATGGACAAAATGACCGACGGCCCCCTGATCGTGCAGTCCGACAAAACGGTGCTGCTCGAAGTCGACCACGAACTATCCGGCGCTGCGCGCGCGGCGATCGCTCCGTTCGCTGAGCTCGAGCGCGCCCCCGAGCATGTGCACACCTACCGGATCACGCCGCTGGCGTTGTGGAACGCGCGCGCCGCTGGCCATGACGCAGAACAGGTCGTCGACGCGCTGGTGTCGTTCTCGCGCTACGCGGTGCCGCAGCCGCTTCTCGTCGACATCGTCGACACGATGGCCCGCTACGGCCGCCTGCAACTGGTCAAGGACCCCGCCCACGGCCTGACGCTGGTGAGCCTGGACCGCGCGGTCCTCACGGAGGTGCTTCGCCACAAGAAGATCGCGCCGATGCTGGGCGCACGCCTCGACGACGACACCGTCATCGTGCACAACAGCGAGCGCGGCCGGATCAAGCAGATGTTGCTCAAAATCGGTTGGCCCGCAGAGGATCTGGCCGGCTACGTCGACGGCGAGAAACACCCGATCAGCCTAGACCAGCAGAGCTGGCACCTGCGCGACTACCAGGAGATGGCTGCCGACTCGTTCTGGCAGGGCGGCTCAGGCGTAGTCGTGCTTCCGTGTGGTGCGGGCAAGACCCTGGTCGGCGCCGCGGCGATGGCGAAAGCCGGTGCGACGACGCTGATCCTGGTCACCAACACAGTCGCGGGAAGGCAGTGGAAGCGCGAGCTGATCAACCGCACCTCGCTGACCGAGGAAGAGATCGGCGAGTACTCCGGCGAGAAGAAGGAGATCCGTCCGGTCACCATCGCGACGTATCAGGTGGTCACCCGCCGCACCAAGGGCGAGTACCGACATCTCGAGCTGTTCGACAGCCGCGACTGGGGCCTGATCATTTACGACGAGGTGCATCTGCTGCCCGCCCCGGTCTTCCGGATGACGGCCGACCTGCAGTCGCGGCGGCGGCTCGGACTGACGGCCACGTTGATCCGCGAGGACGGCCGCGAGGGCGACGTGTTCAGCCTGATCGGGCCCAAGCGGTATGACGCGCCGTGGAAGGACATCGAGGCACAGGGCTGGATCGCGCCTGCGGAGTGCATCGAGGTGCGGGTGACGATGACCGACAACGAGCGGATGCTCTACGCCGTCGCCGAACCGGCCGAGCGGTACAAGCTCTGTTCGACGGTGCACTCCAAGATCGCGGTGGTGAAGTCGATCCTCGAAAAACACAAGGGCGACCAGACCCTGGTGATCGGCGCATACCTCGATCAGCTCGACGAGCTCGGACTGGAGCTGAACGCCCCGGTGATCCAGGGATCGACCAAGACCGCTGAGCGGGAGGCGCTGTTCGACGAGTTCCGCCGGGGCGAGATCCCGACGCTCGTTGTGTCCAAGGTCGCCAATTTCTCGATCGACCTGCCGGAAGCCAATGTGGCCGTACAGGTTTCAGGCACCTTCGGATCGCGCCAGGAAGAGGCGCAACGGCTGGGCCGGCTGCTGCGGCCGAAGGCCGACGGCGGCGGTGCGATCTTCTATTCGGTGGTGTCGCGCGACAGCCTGGACGCTGACTACGCCGCCCACAGGCAGCGCTTCCTCGCCGAACAGGGCTACGGCTACATCATCAAAGACGCCGACGACCTGCTCGGCCCGGCGATATGACGCCGTCGAGCGACGATCAAGCGGCGAGGCACGAGACCGCGTTGAGGAGCGAGACCCAACGGGTCGCGCGCGTCGTGCCGATCATCACGGTTACCGATCTCGATGCCGCCCGCGATGCCTACGTGGGAATTCTCGGACTGCGCGAGGTGATGAACCACGGCTGGATCGTCACCCTGGCCGACGAACACAACCGGAATCAGCTCAGCCTGCTGACCAGGGATGCGACGGCCGAGGTGAATCCGGTCGTGTCGATCGAGGTCGACGACGTCGACGCGGCGTATCGAGCCGCGGTGGACGCGGGCTTGACGATCGTGCATCCCCTCAGCGACGAGGAGTGGGGAGTCCGGCGCTTCTTCTTCGCCGACCCGTCAGGCAACGTGGTCAACGTGCTGAGCCACTAGCCGATTCAGACGTGCGGCCCAACGACATTCGCGACGGTCAGCAGGACGACCGAGTCCTCGAGCGCCTGCAGTCCGTGCCGCGTCGTCGGGATGGCGATGTGGTCGCCGGGTGAACCCTCCCAGCCCGCCGTCGCGTTCGTGACGCGCACTCTGCCCGCAAGCACCTGCAGCGTCGCTTCGCCAGGGCTGTCGTGTTCGTCGAGGCCGCTGCCCGCCTTCAGCGCGATCAGGGTTTGACGCAGGGAATGCTCGTGGCCACCGTAGACGGTGTGTGAGCTGCGGCCACTGCTGGCCGCGCGTGCCGTTTCGAGATGCTCACGCGCGAGCGCGGTGAGAGAAACCTTGTTCATACCCGGCCTCCTTCGTCAGACGATCGGACATGCAATCGAGTGTTTGAGCCATGGATCGTCTCGACCTCGGGCTGTTCGATCGAACCATGACCAACACCACCATTCTCGTCATCGGCAGTACCGGCAAGACCGGAAAGCGCGTAGCGGATCAATTGCGATCCAAGGGAGTCTCCGTCAGGCACGGTTCGCGCGGCGCCGAGATCCCCTTCGACTGGGAAGACTCCTGTACCTGGGCCCCGGCGCTGGCCGGCGTCGACAAGGCGTACATCACCTACTACCCGGACCTGGCCGTGCCCGGCTCGGTGGATGCCATCCGCACGCTCACCAAGGTCGCCGACGAAGCCGGAGTCCGGCATGTGGTGCTCCTGTCGGGCCGCAACGAGACCGAGGCCGAGCGCGCCGAGGATGTCGTCAAGGCCTCCGGTCTGGCCTGGACGATCGTGCGGTGCGCGTTCTTCGCGCAGAACTTCGACGAAGGCGCCTGGCTGGACGAGGTGCTCGCAGGCACCGTTTCGTTACCGGTCGACGACGCAACCGAACCGTTCGTTGACGTCGACGACATCGCCGACGTGGTGGTGGCCGCGCTGACCGACGACCGCCACATCGGGCAGCTCTACGAACTGACCGGACCGCGGCTGCTGAGCTTCCGCGAAGCGGTGGCCGAGATCGGTGAGGCCGCGGGACGCGACATCTCCTTGGCGGCTGTGACGATCGACGAGTACACCGCGATACTTTCTGAACAGGGCCTGCCGCGGGAATTCATCTGGCTGCTCAACCACCTGTTCACCGAAGTGCTCGGCAGCAAGGCAGAACTGGCCGACGGCGTCCAGCGTGCATTGGGTCGCGAACCCAAGGACTTCAGCGCCTACGCGCGCGAAACGGCGGCGACCGGTGTGTGGTCGCCGCCGTCGTCGTCGCCGTTGTCGTCGTCCTAGTGTGAGACCGCCTTCTCGGCTCCCACCCCGGTCAGCGACCGCACCTCCAGTTCGGCGTTGATGCCGGGGTCCGGCACATCCTTGGCCGTCAGCGTGCCGACGACGCCGAGCACGAACGCGAGCGGGATCGACACGATGCCCGGGTTGGCGAGCGGGAACCACGCGAAGTCCAGGCTCGGCAGCATCGCCGTCTTCGAGCCCGACACCGCGGGTGAGAAGACGATCAGCACGAGCGTCGTGATGAGCCCGCCGTACATGCTCCACAACGCCCCTCGGGTGTTGAACCGCGGCCAGTACAACGAGAACACGATGGTCGGCAGGTTCGCCGCCGCGGCGATCGCGAACGCGAGCGCGACCAGGAACGCGACGTTCTGTCCGTTCGCCAGGATGCCGAGCCCGATGGCGGCGATTCCCAACACCACCGCCGTGATGCGGGACACCCGCACCTGTTCGTCCTCGGTGACCTCGTGGCTCTTCATCACGCTGGCGTACACGTCGTGCGCGAAGGACGTCGATGCGGTGATCGTCAGCCCGGCGACGACGGCAAGGATCGTGGCGAACGCGACCGCCGAGATCACGCCGAGCAGGACCACACCGCCGAGTTCGAAGGCCAGCAGCGGCGCCGCCGCGTTCTGGCCGCCTGCGGCAGCAAGGATCCGGTCCGGGCCGACGATGGCAGCGGCGCCGTAGCCAAGTACGAGCGTGAACAGATAGAACGCCCCGATCAGGGCGATCGCCCACACCACCGAACGGCGCGCATCCTTGGCCGTCGGCACCGTATAGAAGCGCATCAGAACGTGAGGCAGACCGGCGGTGCCCAGCACGAGGGCGATGCCGAGCGAGATCAGGTTGATCTTCGACAGCGTCGATCCGCCGTATTGGGCTCCTGGCGCCAGCACGTCGCGGTTCGCGACCGCCTCGTTGGCCGATCCGGAGATGGCCTGCTGCGCCGAACCCAGGATGGAGGACAGGTCCAGCCCGAACCTCGCCATCACCATCACGGTCATCACCGCTGCACCGGTGATCAGCAGCACGGCCTTGATGATCTGCACCCAGGTGGTGCCACGCATACCGCCGATGAGGACGTAGCAGATCATCAGCACGCCGACGACCGCGATCACGATGCTCTGGCCGGAACGACCCTTGATGTCGAGCAGCAGCGCCACCAGACCGCCCGCACCGGCCATCTGCGCCAGCAGGTAGAACAACGACACGGTCATCGTCGACGTCGCAGCGGCCAGCCGTACCGGCTTCTGCTTGAGTCGGAAGCTCAGCACGTCGGCCATGGTGAATTTACCTGTGTTGCGCATCAATTCGGCGACCAGCAGCAGTGCCACCAGCCAGGCCACCAGGAAGCCGATCGAGTACAAGAAGCCGTCGTAGCCGTAGACGGCGACGGCCCCGGCGATACCGAGGAAGCTGGCTGCCGATAGGTAGTCGCCCGCGATCGCGATGCCGTTCTGCGCGCCGGTGAATTCGCGTCCACCGGTGAAGAACTCTGCGGCACTGGTCTTCTTGCGGCCTGCGCGGATCACAACGAAGAGCGTGATGACGACGAACGCCGCGAAGATCGCGATGTTGGCCACCGGGTTCCCGATCGTCGGGGATTCTGCGGCAAGCAGGTTCATGATTCCTCGCTCTCGAGTTCTGCACGGATTGCCTCGGCCCGCGGGTCGAGCTCCTTGTTGGCGAATCGGACGTAGAGCCCGGTGATCACGAAGGTCGTGATGAACTGGCCGAGCCCGAGCAGCAGGCCGACGTTGACGTTGCCGAACACCGGGGTGGCCATGAAGTCGGTGGCGAATGCGCCGAGTACGACGTAGAGCCCATACCAAACCAGGAAGAACGCGGTCATCGGAAACACGAAGCGGCGCAACTTGCTTCGCAGTTCCTGGAATTCGGGACTTTCTTGGACGGCGATGTACCGCGCCCCCCGCGCGGATAGCGCGTCTTGTTCTGGTAGATCCGTGAGGGACACCATTGACTCCTGCCTCGTCTGTGAGCCGGCTTGTGCCGGTGACTCCTTGAGACCTTCCTCACATTGCGCGGCGCTGTCGACAGCCATACGGCCAAGTCATCGAGCAGTGCGGTGAACGGTCGATCGGGCGCGACGAGCGGTGAAGCCGTCAGCCGCCGGGAGTCCGCTCGACGCTCATGCCGAGGCGTTCGGGCAGGTGCATGCGGGCGAACACGCGAGCCGTGTCGGCAGGCACCGCGGCGCGGGTCAACCGGCTGCCGACGATCATGGTGACGAACGCCAGCGGCACGCTGATCGCGGCGGGATAGCCGGCCAGAATCGCGGGCCAACCCCCGAGCATGCGCTCGTCGATTCCGCCGGCCAGGGTCAGGCCTGCGGCGGCGCCGGAGACGACTCCGCCCGCCACCAATCCGCACATGGCGCCGGCGGCGGTCAGGCCGCGCCACCAAATGCCCAGCACCAGCAGCGGACACAGTGTGGACGCGGCGACGGCGAACACCAGCCCGACATTGCGGGACAATTCCAGGGTCGACGCCGCCAGCGCCAGCGGCAGGGGCAGCAGACCGCCGATCAGCGCGGCGATCCTGAAGTCGCGCACCCGACCGCGCAACACGTCCGTCGCCAGCGCCCCCGCGATGCTCACGAGCAGACCCGACGACGTCGCGAGGAACGCCGCGATGGCGCCTGCGGCCACCAGCGCACCGAGAAGACGCCCGACCGGCCCTGCGATGGCCGCTTCCGGCATCAGCAGCACCGCGGCGTCGGCGCCTCCGGTGATCAGCAGCTGCGGCACGTAGAGCCGCGCGAAGACGCCCATCAGCGTCGGGAACGCGTAGAACAACGCCAAGAGCCCGATGACGGTCAACGCGGTTCGCCTTGCCTGCCGCCCGTCGGGGTTCGTGTAGAACCGCACCAGCACGTGCGGAAGCCCCATGGCGCCAAGGAAAGTCGCGACGATGATGGACAGCACCTGAAAGAGCGGGTGCGCACCTCCGAGTCCCCCGCCCGAGCCTGCCCATTCCGCCCCTGTGCTCGGTGCGCCCGCCACGACGGGCGTCGCCGCCCCCGCAGCGAGTGTCAACGTGCTGTCGACGCCGAGCGTGTGCCTGCCTGCCGACGGTATCGGCGCGTCCCGCACGGGTCGGCCGTCGAGGGTGCCCGATACGGTGATCCCCGCGGGAGCGTCGACCTGGACCACGACATCGGTCTTGATCGCGACGGTGGTCTGCTGCGCCACGGTGGGGGGCAATGACCCGCCGAGAGGGGCCGGGTCGGCGAGAAACAGTGCCGCAAGCGCGAGTGCCGGGACCGATATCGCGGTCAGCTTCAACCAGTACTGGAACGCTTGAACGAACGTGATGGAGCGCATCCCGCCGCCGACCACGTTGCCGATGATGATCGCCGCGACGGCAACGGGCCCTACCCACACCGGCAGCCCGAGAAGGATGTTGATGGTCAGGCCCGCGCCCTGATACTGCGGTACGAGGTAGAGCACGCAGATGACGACGACGAACAGCATCGTGACGGTCCGCAACCGTGCGGAGCCCAGCCGGAAGTCGGTGAAGTCCGGAACGGTGTATGCGCCGGAGCGGCGCAGCGGTGCCGCGATGAACAACAGCAGTCCCAGATAGCCGGCGGTGAAGCCGACCGGGTACCACAGCGCGTCGGCACCGTACTTGGCGACCAAACCTGCGACACCGAGAAACGATGCCGCAGAGAGGTATTCGCCGGATATCGCCGCCGCGTTCGAGCGCGCCCCGACCGCGCGGGACGCCACAAGGAAGTCTGAGGTGGTGCGCGAGCGCCGTCCGCCGTAGACGCCGACGGCAACCGTGGCCATGGCGGCGGCCAGCAGCGCCGTCGCGGTGAGCGCGATGGACGGATGATCTGTCATGGTTCCTCGTCGACCACCCGGATGAAGTCGCGCTCGCTCTGCTCGGCCAGCCGGACATAGAGCCTGCCGACCCCGTACAGCAGCGGGTACATCAGCACCGCGAGCACCAACCAGTTCAACCGGACCCCGAACGCCGCCGTGGATGCGAGCGCGGGAAAAAGGCTGCCCCCGAGGGGAACCGCGACAATCACGCACATCACCAGCGCCGCCAGCCGCACCGCGAGCCCGAGCTGTGCCCGAACAAGCCCGCGCACGAGCGCATCGCCGACCTCGGTCTGCTCCTGCACCTCGACGCGGGTGCGCACCATGCGCGCGCCGCGGCGGTGTGCGAGGACGATACGTTCGCGCTGCGGCCGTCCGCTAGTCATCGCCGCGCTCCGGTCGGTAGTCGCGCATCGGATCGCGGATCAGCCGGTCCCGAAGTTCACGTGCCTGGCGTCGGCTCACCGGCAGCTCCACTGCGGGCGACGCACCGTTGGCCCTGACCCGCACCATCACCGACCCGGCGCTGGTGCGCATCCCGGTGACCATCGACAGCGACACCAGGTAGGAGCGGTGCACCCGTTGGAAACCGGCCCCGGCCCAACGGGATTCCAGCGTGCTCAACGGTATGCGCACCAGGTGGGCGCCGGATGCGGAGTGAAGCCGCGCGTAATCACCCTCCGCCTCCACCCACCCGATGGTGTCCCTTCGGATCAAGTGGGTCACGCCTGCCACCTCGGCGGGGATCACGTCCGCGTTCGGCCCGGCAGCGTCACTTGCCTGCCTGGGCTGCTCCGCCACCCGCGTGGCCGCGACTCGCCGGACGGCCTCATCGAGACGGTCGCGCCTGATCGGCTTGAGTAGGTAGTCGACGGCGCCGACGTCGAACGCCGCGACCGCCTTGTCGTCGTGCGCGGTGACGAACACCACCGCGGGCGGATCCGCGAAATTGCCCAGCACCGAAGCGAGTTCGAGGCCCGACAGCCCCGGCATGTTGATGTCGAGAAAGATCGCGTCGATGCCACCCTCGCCGAGCTCGCGCAGCGCGGCGGTGGCGTCGGCCGCGCCGTGAACGGTTGCGATGGCGGGATGCTGCCGCAGCAGGTAGGTGAGCTCGTCGAGCGCCGGTGCCTCGTCGTCGACCGCGAGGACGGTCATCGGTTCGGTACTCATACCCCTGCCCTGACACCAGGACGGAACTTGGGCACCCGCATCATCACCTTGGTGCCAGCGCCAGCCGCGGTCTCGACCACCAGACCGTAGTCATTGCCGAACGCGGCCCGCAGCCGATGGTCGACATTCGTCAGGCCGACGTGGGCCCGCTCGTCGCCCGACCCCGACTTCGTCAGCACGTCGGCGTGCCCGGAGCGCAGCGAGTCGGGATCCATCCCGACGCCGTCGTCCTCGACTGTGATCGCACAGTCCGACCCTTCGTCGCGGGCGACGATCTCGATCGAACCGCTGCTCCGTCCTGCCAGCCCGTGCCTGACGGCGTTCTCCACCAGAGGTTGCAGCATCAGGAAGGGCACGACGACGTTGAGCACCTCGGGCGCCACGTCGAGCTTGACGGTCAGCGCGTCCCCGAATCGGGCCCGCTCCAGGCGGAGGTAGCGGTCGATGTTGCCCAGTTCGTCGGCGAGGGTGGTGTACTGCCCGGCGGCGCGGAACGAATACCGCGTGAAGTCGGCGAAGTCGAGGATCAGCTCGCGGGCCCGGTCCGGATCGGTGCGCACGAACGAAGCGATCGTGTTCAGCGCGTTGTAGATGAAGTGCGGGCTGATCTGCGCCCGCAGCGCGATGACCTCGGCGCGGTCGAGCCGTGCGCGGGAGGCGTCGAGCTCGGCGAGTTCGATCTGGCTCGCCGCATAGCGGGCCACCTCGCCCACCGCGCCAAGCATTCCGGGCGCGGGCGTGCCCGCCGTCACCACAACGAGAACCCCGATCACGCCCGTGTCGTCGGCCACGAGCGGTTGGGAAATCACCGCGGGCTGGCGGCCGCTCAGCACGCGGCGGTGGCCGGAGATGGCGTCGGCGGCGCCGCGTGCGCAGGCGTCGAGGAGGGCCGGGTTCCATACCGGGCCCTCGGGCGGGTCGCGGGCGAGCAGCCCACCCTCGCCGTCGAACAGCGCGACACCGCCGGTGCCGGTGAGCTTGCGGAGGTACGGCGCCGCCGCCCGCGCGGATTCCGGCTCGAGGCCCTTGCGCAGGGCGCGAGCCGCGAGGGAAGCGGTGTGCAGCGCCTCGTGCACGGCCCGTTCGGTCGGGGTGGCAACCACGCGGCGAGTGCGCACGACGAAGGCCGCCGCGACCAGGCTCGCGACCGCCACCACCGCCACGAGGACGATCAGGTACACCCCGGACATCTCACCTCTTTTGAACCACGGTCCGACCGTGGGCTCGACCGCTCGGCCGACGGCATTGACCGGTCGGCGCTCGTTGCGCGCCGCTCGCAGACTACTGTGACGCACGCCCGTTGATCAGGCATTTCGTGACTACGCTCACACGCCATGACCGACACATACACCGGAGCTCCCTCGACATATGCAGCTTCCGTGGAGTTCGCCGAACAGGCCAACGCGACGGCGGACCTCTACGCCTTCGCCGAGCGGGACCGATTGGGTTTCTGGGCGGCGCAGGCCGACCGGTTGTCCTGGCAGACTCCGTTCTCCCAGGTGCTCGACTTCTCGGACGCGCCGTTCGCCAAGTGGTTCGTCGACGGCAGGCTCAACGTCGCCTACAACTGCGTCGACCGGCACGTCGAGGCGGGCCTCGGCGAGCGGGTGGCGATCCACTGGGAGGGTGAGCCGGTCGGCGACCGGCGCACCATCACTTACGGCGAGCTCTACACCGAGGTGTGCCGCGCCGCCAACGCGCTGAGCGGGCTCGGACTCCGAGCCGGCGACCGGGCGGCGATCTATATGCCGATGATTCCCGAGGCCGTCGTGGCGATGTTGGCGTGCGCGCGACTCGGGGTACTGCATTCGGTCGTGTTCGCCGGTTACTCCGCCGCCGCGCTGAAGGCTCGCATCGACGACGCCGACGCCAAGCTCGTGATCACCACCGACGGGCAGTATCGACGCGGTACGGCCGTGCCGCTGAAAGAGGCCGTCGATGAAGCGATCTCGGCGGGCACCGACGCAAGCAGCGTCGAGCATGTGCTGGTGGTGCGGCGCACGGGCATCGACACGCAATGGACCAAGGGCCGCGACGTGTGGTGGCACGACGTGGTGAACTCGGCATCGCCCGAACACACCCCGGAGGCGTTCGACTCCGAACATCCACTGTTTCTGCTCTACACGTCGGGCACCACCGGCAAGCCGAAAGGCATCGTCCACACATCCGGCGGATATCTGACCCAGACGGCCTACACCCACCACTACGTCTTCGACATCAAGCCGGAGTCCGACGTCTTTTGGTGCACCGCCGATATCGGGTGGATCACCGGACACACCTATGTCGTCTACGGCCCCTTGGCGAACGGCGCGACGCAGGTTCTGTACGAGGGCACGCCGGCTTCGCCGGACGAGCACCGCCACTTCGATATCATCGAAAAATATGGCGTGACAATCTATTACACCGCGCCGACGCTGGTGCGCACCTTCATGAAGTGGGGTCGCGACATAGCCGACGCCCATAATCTGTCCAGCCTGCGGCTGCTCGGTACTGTCGGTGAGCCGATCAACCCCGAGGCGTGGCGCTGGTATCGCGATGTGTTCGGCGCCAACGAGACTCCTATCGTCGACACCTGGTGGCAGACCGAGACGGGTGCGGCGATGATCTCACCGCTGCCCGGGGTGACGGTGTGCAAGCCGGGTTCGGCGACCAGGCCCCTGCCCGGCATTTCGGCGCGAGTCGTCGACGACAACGGCAACCTTGTCGAGCCGAGCCCCGAACTCGGCGAGCACGCGTCGGGCTACCTGGTGCTCGATGCGCCGTGGCCTTCGATGCTCCGCGGCATCTGGGGGGACCAGGAGCGGTTCCGCGAGACGTACTGGTCGCGGTTCGCCGAACAGGGCTGGTACTTCGCCGGGGACGGCGCGCGCTACGACCTCGACGGCAACATCTGGGTGCTCGGCCGCATCGACGACGTGATGAACGTGTCCGGACATCGCATCTCCACCGCGGAAGTGGAGTCCGCCCTTGTCGGGCATTCGCATGTGGCGGAGGCGGCTGTCGTCGGGGCCAGCGACGAACACACCGGCCAGGCGATCATTGCGTTCGTGATCCTGCAGGCCGACTCGGCCGATGCAGGCTCGCACATGGTCGACGAGCTGAGGGCCGAGGTGGCGCGCGAGATCTCCCCGATCGCCCGGCCGAAGGAGATCCACGTGGTGCCGGAGTTACCGAAGACCCGCAGCGGCAAGATCATGCGGCGGCTGCTTCGCGATGTCGCCGAGGGCCGCGAACTCGGCGATACCTCGACACTTCTCGATCCGTCGGTGTTCGAGGCGATCCGCAACGCCAAGTAGCGCGACCGGGGTGTGGATGCCTATTGCGCGATGAGCAGATAGCCTCGTGACCCATGACACGAAGAATCGCCGCAGCGGCGATCACAGGGACGGTCATCGCCTTCGGCGCGCTGGGCCTTGCGGTCCAGGCGAGCGCCGAACCCCTGCCCCCTCCTCCGGCGCCGGGCGAGCCGATTCCCCCAGGCCAGCCGATTATCGAGGCCGCCCCCGCAGGCAACCCCGTCGGTGGCGACGTCATCGCGGCGCCGCCGCCGGCCGGACCGCCGATGGTGCCCGAGATCCAAAACCCGAAGTACGGATCGGGCAACTCCAGCGGTCCGCTTGGATTCCTCAAGGACGCCTGGAACCAGGCCAAGGACCCGTATGGATTCGCCGAGACACCCGAAGGCCAGATGCCGGTAGGCGCACCGCCGCCCCCCGGTGCCGGTCCGGCGCCGCAGCTGCCACCCGGATTCCAGTCGCTGAACGCGCCGGGATCCGAAGCCCCGCCGAGCGCGGAGACGCCGGGCGGCGGTCCGCCGCTGCCGGAGGGCTACTACCCGCTGACCGGTCCGCCGCCACCCGGGTACTTCGATGGCGCACCGCCGCCGGCTCCGGGAACGGTACCGATCACGCCGATCCCCTAGCGGGACCGAACAGCCGCGCCGTGAGAGGCGAAGCCTTGTAGCTGCGAGCAAATCGGTCGTGGCGGATATCGACCGCGCCGACGCACCATCGGCTGATGAACGCACATTGGGCCCACGTCGGCAGGGGCGCCGCCGCTTTGGCCGCGGCCATGGGTATCGGCCGCTTCGCCTACACGCCGATTCTGCCGCTGATGACTTCGCAGGCGGCGATCACCCCGCAGGTTGCCGGGCACCTCGCGACCGCCAACTACGTCGGATACCTCGCAGGCGCGCTGGCGGCGACCGTGTCGAGCAGGTTGACCCGGTCCGTCGCGGCCTGGCGTGCATCGCTTCTCGTTCTCGTCGTCACGCTTGCGGCAATGCCGTTGGCAAGCAACGCGATTGGTTGGATCGTGCTGCGAACGGTCGCTGGATTCACGAGTGCGGTGGTGTTCGTCATCGCCGTGAATTCGATGATGGACAACCTGGCCGACCACTCACCCCATCTGCCGGGGTGGGGATTCGGCGGCGTCGGTGTTGGCATCGCACTGTCGGGTGCACTCGCACTTGCGCTGCCCGCGTCGGGATGGCAGGCGGCCTGGTGGATGTCCGCGCTGACCGCCGCCGTGTTGAGCGCCTTCGCCTGGCGGATGACCGGAACACCGCGTGGTGCAGCGGAATCCGACGCCGAAAAGGCACCGCCGCGCCTACCCCTTGACAGCAGGTTCGCCATCCTGTTCGTCAGCTACACCCTCGAGGGCATCGGCTACATCGTCGCAGGCACCTTTCTCGTCGCCGCGATCAAGCAGACGTCCTCCGGCTGGCTGGGTAACGGCGCCTGGCTCTTCGTCGGTATCGCCGCCGCCCCATCGGCGGCATTGTGGGCGTGGCTTGGCACTCGCTGGTCGCTGCCGAAGCTACTCGTCGTGGCACTCTCGCTGCAGGCGGTGGGGATTGCCCTGCCCGCCGTCGCAGGCGGCGCAGTCGCCGCGCTGGTTGGTGCCGTCCTCTTCGGCGGGACCTTCATCGGGGTGAGCACCATGGCGCTGGCCGCGGGTCGCCTTCTTGGGTTTCCCGGCGCGGTCGCGTTGCTCACCGCGGGCTATTCGGCCGGGCAGATCATCGGTCCGGTGGCGGTGACGCCGCTGCTGCACCACGGCTTCCAGTCCGCACTCGTGGCGGCCGCGCTCGTGGTCGTCGCCGCAGCGGTCGCGGCAGCGCTCGTGCGCATCCCGTCAGCGAGAACCCAACCGGTGAGGGTCGCCGACGGGCAACCATGTTGACTCGTCACCGACCGCGCCGTCGGTGAGGTCGGCGGTGAACGCGTCGATCACGGCGCGTACCGCAGGATCGGCCTCACCCCTGCGCCACACCAGTGACCACGTCCACACCGGCGTCGGCGCCACCACGGGACGGCGCACCAAGCCTTTCGGTTCCGGATCGTCCTGAGCCTTCGGGTTGTTCAGCACGGGTCGGCGCAGCCGCCGCACGTGCTCGAAGAACGGCGCGCCGGTGAGGCCACCGTCGTCGACCGTCAATGTCTGCGCACCGGTCTCGGCGGCGAACTCGGCGCCGAAACGGTTCCACGACGACCAGGTCGACTCGTCGACATCGAGCAGCACCACGGTGTCCTTCGCGGCCACCGGCGAGGTATCGGGACCGACGCCGACGGCGTAGAGCCGGTCCACGCCTACGAGATGAGCCTCGAGCGACAGCGATTCGAGGTCGGTCGACTGCACCCAACAGACGGCGAGGTCGAGGCTGCCGTCGGCGACCCTGGCGGCCTGGGTGTGCGACGGCAGCACCCAGGTGTCTACCCGGAGGCGCGCAACTCCCGCCGCCCGCTCCACCCAATCCGTTGGGCACCACTTGACGTATCCGATGCGCACTGGCGAGGACGCCGACAACCCCACCGCCTGTCTGCGCAACTCGTCGGCGTGCTCCACGACCGCGCGGGCCTGCGGAAGCAGTGCGGCACCACCAGCGGTCAACGTCACCGAGCGGCGATCACGGTCGAACAGGCTCACCTTCAGATCCCGCTCGAGCGCCTTGATCTGTTGAGACAGCGACGGTCCTGCGATGTGCAACCGTTCGGCCGCCCGCCCGAAGTTCAGCTCCTCGGCGACGGCAAGGAAGTAGCGCAGCTGACGCAGCTCCACGCCGCAAGCGTAGAGCAGTGGGAGGTTTGGCCTACCACCAGCGAGCGAACCGGTCGCACCGATCCGCCATCGATCACGTCGAACGCTTGTTGATCGGGACACAACGCAAAAAAGGAGCCCGACAATGACCAACACTCAGCGCGTCGCGATCGTCACCGGCGCATCACAAGGCATCGGCGAAGGGCTGGTGGCCGCCTACCGCAAGCTCGGCTACGCGGTCGTCGCCACGTCCCGCACGATCACGGCGAGTGACGATCCGATGGTTCTCGCCGTCGCGGGCGACATCGCGCAGCCCGGAGTCGGGCAGCGCATCGTCGATCAGGCCGTAGCGCATTTCGGCCGGGTCGACACTGTGGTGAACAACGCGGGAATCTTCGTCGCCAAGCCGTTCACCGAATACACCGACGAAGACTTCGACGCGGTCACCGGAGTGAACCTGCGGGGGTTCTTCGAAGTGACCCGCGCCGCCGTCGCCGCGATGGAGGCCGTCGGCAACGGCGGGCTCATCGTCAATGTCTCGACCAGCCTGGTGGACCACGCCAACTCCGCTGTCCCGTCGGCGCTGGCATCGCTGACCAAGGGCGGACTGAACGCCGCGACCAAAGCACTGGCGATCGAGTACGCGGGCCGCGGGATTCGGGCCAACGCCGTCGCGCTCGGCATCATCGCCACCCCCATGCACGACGAGGCGTCCTACGATGCACTGGCGAAGATGCACCCGGTCGGGCGGATCGGCGAGATCGACGATGTCGTCGGCGCCGTCCTGTACCTGGAGAACGCTCCCTTCGTCACCGGCGAGATACTGCACGTGGATGGTGGTCAGAGTGCGGGACACTGAGCGCGACATCGAGGTATTGCACGAGGTTCTCGATCGCTGGAAGGCCGGGATCGACGCGGGCGCTCCCGAACGCATCGCCGAGGCGTTCACCTCCGACACCATCTTTCAGGGGCTGCACCCTTACAGCGTCGGCCGTCAGGGCGTCGTCGACTACTACTCGTCACAACCGCCCGGTATGACAGTGACCTATCGGGCACTCGAAACACGCAGGCCGGCAGACGATGTGGTGCTCGGCTACGTCAAGGCGGACTTCGCGTTCCCCGACCGGCCCACCGTCGACGTCTACCTCGGCGTGCTCCTGCAACGCGGTGAGGACGGCTGGCGCATCGCGCACTACCAGGTGTCGCGTCCGCCCGCCGACTAGCGCAGTTCCGGTATCACCTTCTGCTCGAACAACTCGATGCCGGAGCGGTCGTAGGCGGCCTCGGGGAAGTAGAGGATCGCGTAGGTGCAACCGAGGTCGCGCATCCGCCTGAGCCTTTCCACGGCCTGCTCGGGTGTGCAGCCGAGAGAATCGGGCGAGCGCGCCGTGCCGAGCATCGAGTCGACGGCTTTCTCGTCCGCCACCCGGACCTGCCTCTCGCGAAGCCGGGCGATGCGGTCGGCGACGTCGGCCTCCGACTCGCCGATGACGGCGTTGAAGTTCGACGAGCGGACGATCGCGTCGTAGTCGGTGCCCACATTGCGACAGTGATCGGCCAGCACCTGCGACTTGTGTGCGAATACGTCGGGCTCTGAGCTGAAGTTGGTGTACTGCGCGTACTTTGCCGCGATCTTCAGCGTCACCTTCTCGCCGCCGCCCGCGATCCAGAGCGGAGGACCACCGTCCTGCAGCGGTTTCGGCGCCACGATGGCGTCGTCGACCTGGTAGTACTTACCACCCAACGTGACTCGGCCGTCGCGCCACGCATCGCGCATGATCTGGACGCCCTCATCGAGCCGACCGAGCCGTTCGCCCGCCGAGGGGAAGCCGTACCCGTAGGCCTTCCACTCGTGCTCGTACCAGCCGCCGCCGATGCCCATCTGGACGCGACCGCCGGAGATGATGTCTGCGGTGGCCGCAACCTTGGCCAGATAGACCGGGTTGCGGTAGCCCATCGAGGTGCACATCTGGCCGAGCTTGATGCGCGACGTACTCGCCGCGTACGCCGACATCAGCGACCACGCCTCGTGCGTCGCCTCATCCGTCGGCACCGGCACGGTGTGGAAGTGGTCGTACACCCACAGCGAATCCCACGCGCCGTTGTCGGCGTAGGTGGCCAGCTCGTGCATCACGGGCCACTGTCGATCGGTGGGAATGTCGACGAGATCGAGACGCCAGCCCTGCGGGATAAACAAACCGAAGTCCATGACCCTCGACTCTAGGCCGTCCAATTGACCGGCTGAACTCACGGTCAGCCGAAGAGTCGGGGGCCGTGATTAACCTGGGAAACATGGCCCTATCCAAGGAAGAACGCGAACAGTTTCTGGCCGAACCCCACATCGCCGCCCTCTCGGTGAGTGCCGGTGACAAGCGCGGTCCGCTGACCGTGCCGATCTGGTATCAGTACAGCCCCGGCGGCGAGCCGTGGGTGCTCACCGGCGCCGGTTCACGCAAGCACCGGTTGATCGAGACGCAGGGCGAATTCACGCTGATGGTGGAACGCGGCGAGCCGTCCGTCCGGTATGTCGCCGTCGACGGGGACGTCAGTCGTATCGAGCCCGGCACCGACGAGCAGCTGGTCGAGATCACGTATCGCTACATGCCCGGCGATGCGGCAGAGAAGTATCTCGACTTCGCGCGCAATAATCTCGGCGATAACGTGATCATCTACATGCGGCCGCGGCATTGGCTGTCGGCTGACCTCGGATCGTTCTGACGTGGGCTCGCGACAGCTGTTGTTCCGCACCTTCTACCGGCTCGGTTTCACGCCGTGGGACGGTCATCCGCTGCCGACGAGCTTGACGAACCTGATCGAAGGCGACCAGGCGCCATCCCCCGCGACAGCCCTTGACATCGGTTGCGGCACAGGCGACAACTCGATCTACCTGGCCGGCCACGGCTGGCAGGTCACCGGCGTCGACTACGTGCAGAAGGCAGTCGACAAGGCGCGGGCGAAAGCGTCGGCGGGCAACGTCGACGTCCGATTCGAGCAGGCCGACGTCACCCGACTGTGCGAGGAGAACATCGGATCGAACTTCTCGCTCATCATCGACAACGGCTGCCTGCACGGGATGAACGACGAGGACCGTCACGACTATGTGCGCGAGGTGACGGCCGCGGCCGCGCCCGACGCACGCCTGCTGCTCGTCGAGTTCGTCCCCGGCGGGTCCTACGGGGTGCCGGGTATCGAGCCGTCGGAAGTCGCCAAGCGATTCGAGGGCCCGTGGACGCTGCTGGCGTCGGGCAGCGAACCGACCATGAACCACAACGGCAAGGACGCAGGCCGGTTCTACCTGCTTGCCCGCGCGTCGTAGAGCGCGGCGACGGCAGGGATGCTCACCTTCAACGCCGGGTTGCGCGGGAGATCGACGACGACGGTGAACGCGACGGGCACGCTGTAGACGGGCAGCGACTGGCGAACCAGTTCCTTGAGCTCGTCGTCGGTGGGCACCGGCGCGCCCGGCACGGTTTCGATGGCGGCGAACGGCACCTGGCCCAGGCGGGCGTCAGGCACACCGACCACGCAGGCGTCGCGTACCGCAGGATGGGAAATCAACACTGCGCGAACGGTTTCCGGCAGGATCTTGAACCCGCCGCGGTTGATGGCCCCGTCCGCCCTGCCGTGCAGCGTGACGAACCCGTCGTCGTCGATCGAGGCGATGTCGGTGGTGCGGATCCAGTCCTCGTCGATGGCGAGGATCTTCGCCTCGAGCAGTCCGCGCTCACCGACAGGCAGCTCGACCCCGGTGTCCGGATCGACGATGCGCAGTCCGGTGTCCGGTAGCGCCCTGCCGACGCTGTTGCGTTTGGACGCGCCGAACTCCCGGTCCATCTCGGGTGTCCACGCGCACAGGGAGCCTGCGAACTCGGTTGCGCCGTAAGCCAATTTGACCGGGATACCGTAGTGCGCCTCGAACTCGTCGCGGGTCTCCGTATCAAGCGGGCCCGACGCGCTGATCAAGAAGTCCAGCGAGGCGAGGTCTTGGCTGGGTACATCGGCGTCGAGCAGCATCCGGATCACCGCGGGTTGCACGCCCGACCGCTTGATGCCATGCGTCTTGACCGCGTCCACCCAGCTGTCGACGGAGAACCGCTCCAAGATGACGATCCGCCTGCCGTTGTAGGCGCCCGCGATCAGTTGGCAGACTCCGATGCCGCCGAACTGCCAGTAGGAGAACTCCGGCGGCGCACCTGGCGGGGCTGCCTCGCCACTGGTGACGCTGAAGACGGTCCGTTCCAGCACCCGCGTCCTGATCGACTGCCGCTTGGGCGGACCGGTCGTTCCGCTGGTCAGAATCTGAAGCGCCACACCGGGTTCCGGCTCTGCGTGGCTACGGGTCTGGTCGCGGCGCTCGAGGGCAGCGATCGCAGTGACGGTGGGCGCGCGCATCGAAAGCGCGACACCTGCGCTGCCCGCCCGCTTGGCGGCGGCGATCACCTCGTCGGTCCAGTCCTCGTCGTCGGCGACGATCGCCGACAGGTTCAGCTTCTCGATGTCGCGGCCGATGGCCTCCGCCGACTGGAACGAGTAGATCATCGAGACGGTCCGGCCCGCGGCGATGAACCCCATGATGGCGGCGGCGTGTGGCAACCGGTTGCGGACCACAAGCCCTACCGGAGCGTCGTCGGCGACCCCGGCGTCCCGCAGCACCTCAGCGATGCCGTCGGCGTAGTCGGTCACATCGTCGCCCGAGTACCACCGGCCCTCGAAAGAGATGCACTGCCCGTCGCCGTAGCCGGCCAGCCCTGCCGCGAACCTTTCGGTAAAGGGTTCGGTCACGCCTCGACCATAGCCAAAGCCGACATCGCGCCGTCGACCGTCGCGGCCCGGAGTTGGTCGTAGGGGGTGTCTGGGAACTGGAGGCAGCAGTCCTGAAGCCCGCCGAATGCGATCACCGCCCGCGTCGACTGCCGCAACGTGGGCTTACTCCCGAATACCAGCCTGCACAGCCGTTCCCGCCATGCGAGCATCGCGTCGATCAGGCCGAGGTCGGCCAACGTCGTCAGCTCCGCCACGACGAGAACCAGATCTGCGCGGTGGTTGTAGTGGAAATCGAAGTAGCCCTCGAGCAGTTCGCGGGGCGTGGCTCGATCCGACCGACGCCGCCGTTCATGCTCGGCGACGAAGCTCTCGCCCTCCTCGATCAGCGGCTGCAGGATGCTGCGGACGAGGTCTTCCCGCGACCTGAAGTGGTAGTAGAGCGCGGGCTTGGTGATGCCGAGCTGACCCGCGATGTCCTGCAGGCTGGTGCGCTGCACACCCTTCTCCGCGAAGATCTCGCGCGCGACGTCCTGGATGCGCTGCCTGGTCTCCGACGGGGGCCTTGCCACGTAGCCACCCTAACTTACTTAACGATCGGTAAGCTCCCCTCACGAGGGACTTCGGCGTGGTTAGTTGCGCTCAGCGCTACCGGACACGCCCAAATCGCTGATAACGGGAAGGAGTAGTCATGCAGATCCTGATATCGGGGGCGAGCATCGCAGGCCCCGTGCTGGCCTACTGGCTGACTCGTCATGGCTTCGACGTCACCGTCGTCGAACGCGCACCCGCGCTTCGTAAAACAGGTGGGCACGCGATCGACCTGTTCCGTCCTGCGATGGAGATATCCGAGCGGATGGGGGTGTTGCCTCGCATCGAGAACCGTGCGACCGGCACAACCGTGCTCCGTGTGCACCGGCCGTGGGCATCCAAGCCGGCCCGCATCGACTACCTCAAACTCATCGGCGCAGTGTCCGATCGGCACGTCGAGATCATGCGCGACGACCTCAGCGAGATCTACTACGACGCGAGCTGCAACGACGTCGAGTACGTGTTCGGCGACCAGATCACGGCGATCAGCGACGACGGCGACGTTTCGTTCGAGCACGGTGCGCCCAGAAAGTTCGACCTCATCGTCGGCGCCGACGGGTTGCACTCCGGGGTTCGCAGGATCGTGTTCGGCGAGGACGTGCCGGAACGCTTCCTCGGCGGCTACCTGTCGGTGGTGTCGGTGCCGAAGTCGCTGGCCCGCGATGGCGAAATGGATGGCCACTTCGAGCCCGGCCGGGTTGCGATGGTCTACACCGCCGACCACCTCGACGACGCGCGCGCGGTGTTCATCTTCCGGCCGGAGCACCCGCTGGACTACGACCATCGCGACGCATCACGCCAAAAGGATCAGTTGCGCGACGCCTTCGGCGGGATCTCGGCACAGGTCGACCGGTGGCTGCAGGAGATCGAGCGGACGCCGACGTTCTACTTCGACGCGATCACCCAGTTGGAGCTGACCAGCTGGTCGCGAGGTCGGGTGACACTGGTGGGCGACGCAGGCTACTGCCCTGGACCCGCCGTCGGAGGCAGCACCAGCCTTGCGGTCTACGGCGCCTACGTGCTGGCAGGCGAAATCGCCAAGGCGGGTGGGGATCACGCCGCGGCGTTCGCCGCCTACGAACGCACGATGATGCCGTCCGTCATCGGCAGCCGGTCGCTGGCTCGAGTCAACGCGAAGACGATCGTGCCCCGAAGCCGTTGGGGCGTAAGGGCTCTGATCGGTGTCGCACGGACGGTGTCCGTACTGCCCCTCGGCGTGACCCAGACGCTCGCCCGGCTGAACCGCAAGGGTGTCAGGCTGTACGACACGATGCCGCTGCCGGACTATCCGGCGGTACCCACCCGCAGCTAGCTCCCCCAAAAGCCGAAACGTGCTGCCCCGGTCTGGATACAGTGCAAACCTCAAGGGTGGGGAGGATTGCATATGCCGAGGTGGTTGCGGGTCGTCGTCGGCGCGTTCGTCTTATCGGCCTGGTTGACCGTCGCGGTGTCCGGCGGCGTCGCCCACGCCGACGGACCGCCATCCACGGATGGCGAATCGTCGTCCCAGGACGGACAAGGTCGGCACGAGGCCAAGCCGGACACACCCCGAGCGTCGCGGCCCGATTCGCCGAGACGACCAGGTGGCCTGCTCCAGCGGCCAACACGACATCGGGACTCCCTGGTCAGGGACCGCAAGCCCAATCGCGTCGAGGCCAACGCGGACGACACCGCGAGCACCAAGCCGTCGCCAAGGAGATCGGCTTCGAAGCCGGACGCCGACGCCGCGGAAGTTTCGGAACCGGAACTGTCTGCGAAGCCCAAGCTGTGGCAGGTACCGCGCACACTCCATAGCGACCGCCGAGTCGACTTGACCGTCGCCGCGGTGAAGCCGTTGAAAGCGTTGAAGCCGGCCGCAGTCGCACCGCAGCGGCCCGCCCTCACGCATCGAGCATTGTCATCGGTCCAGACACCTGACCTCAAGCCGTTGGCGGCGACCATTTCGCCCGCGGACCCGAAGGCGCCCGCTCCATCGGCGCGCACCGGTGCAGTTGACGTCCCACAACTCGGCAGGCAGGCCACCGGGCTGGTTTCCGACGTCGGCGTGGTCGCGGCATCGGTGGTCTTCACCGTGGCCGACACTGTCGCAGCGGCCTTCGGCCCCAACGACTTTGCCGGCGTGCCTTATGCGCTTGCCACAGCTTTGGCGAACACGGCCGCGGCGGCGAGCAGAGCCGTGATCGGCGCGCCGCTCGATGCGGACAGTCCGGGCCGGTTCCGGGTGACCTACGGAGTCCTGGACGGGCTGTCCTTCTTCAATCCTCAGAAGCCGCCGCCCGGCGCGAACGACGATTCGATCGACGTCAGCGACGAGCATCCGCTGCCGATCATCCTGCTGAACGGGACGACGGCGACGCAGGGAACCAATTGGGGAGTCGGAGCGCCTGTTCTGGCCAACGCCGGCTACAAGGTCTACACGTTCAACTACGGCAACGTGACGAACAACCCCAACTCGCCGATCCAGGCGACCGGCGATATCAGGAAGTCTGCTGACGAGTTGGATGCCGAGATCGACAGGGTTCTCGAAGAGACCGGCGCCGAGAAAGTGATCCTCATCGGCCATTCGCAGGGCGGTGGCATCCTGCCCGCGTACTACATCAACAATGTCGAAGGGGGCGCCGAGAAGGTGTCGCAGGTCGTCGGCATCGCCCCGAGCAATCACGGGACGAATTTCAACGGCCTGGTCGGCCTGCTGAATGTGCCGGTGTTCGGCCCGCTGATGGTCGCGGTCACCAACATCATCGGGCCCGCTCTCATCCAGCAGACGGTCGGTTCGGACTTCCAGCAGGTGGTGTACGGCGACCAAGACACCGACCCCCGCGTCATCTACACAAACATCATCACGCGCAACGATGAGATCGTCACGCCGTACACCCAGCAGGCCCTTGGGGGTGACAACGTGACCAATATCGTTCTGCAGGAACGGTATCCGGGCTATCCGGCCGGACACCTCGGCGTGGTGCTGAGCCCCCAGGTGTGGTCGATTGTTCTCGAAGAACTCGAAGCCAATCCCGAGGCGAACCCGCTGCTTCACCCCGACAGCGTGGAGCTCGCCGCGTAGGGGACTCGGGGACTACGTGGCGTCCGATGCGCCCTGCGGTGGCGTGCGCGGCATCGCGGCCACCGCGACAGCGCCGAACACCGCTACTGCGAGGACACCGGAAAACACGGCGGCCGTGCCGGCTTGGACGGTCTGTGCACCCAGGCTGTGAACGTCCCCCTCGCCGAAGAAGGTGTTGGCTATCGCCCCGAAAACCGCGACGCCGACTGCGCTGCCGAGCGACCGGGCGAACATGTGGGCGCCGGAGACCACTCCTCGCTCACCCCAGTCCACACTCGACTGCGCCGCGATCAGGCTGGGCAGCGCCAGCAGGCCGAGCCCGCAGCCGGTGACGAAGCACAGCACCGCCACTACGGCGACATTGGGGTGGTGGACCACCGCCAAGAGCGCGCCGGTGCCGACAAGGACCAGGGCAGCGCCGATCACCGCTGTCTTCTTGAAACCGATCCGGAGGTAGATTCTGCCTGCCAGGCCCGCGGTGAGGGGCCAACCGATGGTGAGGGTGGTCAGTGCCAGGCCCGCCACCACCGGTGACACTCCGAGCGAGCCCTCCAGATACATGGGAACGAACGAGGTGAGCCCGATCAGGATGGCGCCCACCGCGAGACCCGCCAAGGTGGTGGTCAGCAGCAGTCGCCTGGTCAGTACGAAGCCAGGCAGAATCGGCTCGGTCGCCCTGCGGGCGGCGAACACGAACGCCATCAGCAGCACACCACCCGAGCCGAACGCTGCGAAGCTCGCAGGCGAGTCCCATTCCCAGGTCTGCCCGCCGCCGAGGATCGCCAACACCAGCAGCGTCAACCCCAGCGTCAGCAACACCGCGCTCGGATAGTCGACGGATCGCGGCCCGCGATCGGTGTTCTCGTGGAAACGCCGGACCATCATCCACGCCGCGAGAAGGCAGAGCGGCACGTTGAGCACGAAAATGCCTCGCCAGATACCCATTTCGGCGAACAGCCCACCGAGGGTCGGGCCGATCACCGACGCGACCGCCCACACACTGGCGACGTATCCCTGCACTTTCGCCCGCTCGGCGAGCGAGTAGATGTCGGCGACGATCGTGACCGACATCGGTTGCACCGCACCGGCACCGATCCCCTGCACCGCGCGGGCGACGATCAGCGCAGGCATCGACCACGCCGCCGCGCAGAGGATCGAGCCGAGAAGGAAAAGGCCGATGCCGGCAAGGATCACCGGTTTGCGGCCGTACACGTCGGAGAGCTTCGCGTAGAGCGGTGTCGTCACCGCCTGAGCGAGCAGATAGCCCGAGAACAACCACGGGAACAAGGCGAAGTCGCCGAGTTCGCCGACGATCGTCGGCACCGCGGTGGCCAGCACCGTCGCGTCGAGGGCGATCAGGCTGAGGCTGAGCATGATCGAGACGAGGACTGGACCTCTCTCAGACCGAAACCCCACATCGACGGTTTCGGCAGTCACTGACCCGAGAATACGGAAAACCCCCGAGACACCGTCTCGGGGGCTCTGCCGTTTCCGGGCGGGCCTACTGGGTCAGCGACGCCGGCGGGTTGAAGCGGTCACCGTAGCGGGCCGCCAATTCCTTGGCGCGGGCCACGAAGGCTTCCTTACCTGTGCCGGCTGCTCCCTGGTAGCCGACGATGAACTGCGCGCTTCCGCCGGTGTATGGCGGATAGCCGATGCCCATGATCGAGCCGATGTTGGCGTCGGCTGTCGACGTCAGCACACCCTCGTCGAGGCACTTCTGGGTCTCCAGCGCCTCGGCGAACAGCATCCGGTCGATCATGTCCTGCAACGGCAACTCGGCCGAGCCGGACTTGAACGTCTCGGCCAGCCCCGGCCACAGACCGGTGCGCTTGCCGTCGACGTACTCGTAGAACCCTGCGCCCTTCAGCCGCGACGGCCGCTCGAGCTCGATCATCTTCTCGACGACCGCCTCGGCCGGGTGCGGCGTGTAGGTGCCGCCCTCGTCCTCGACACCCTTGCGGGAGGCGACGGCGATCTTGTGCATCAGCTCGAGGTTGAGCTCATCGGACAGCTGCAGCGGCGGCGCCGGGTAGCCGGCCTGGCTGCCCGCCTGCTCGATGCTGGCGGCCGCGACGCCCTCGCCGAGCATGGCGAGCGCCTCGTTGACGAAGGTGCCGATGACGCGGCTGGTGAAGAAGCCGCGGCTGTCGTTGACCACGATCGGGGTCTTGCCGATGGCCAGCGTGTAGTCGAAGACACGGGCCAGCGCCTCGTCGGAGGTCTTCTCGCCCTTGATGATCTCGACCAGCGGCATCTTGTCGACCGGTGAGAAGAAGTGGATGCCGATGAAGTCCTCTTGGCGCTTCACGCCTGCCGCGAGACCGGTGATCGGCAGCGTCGAGGTGTTCGACCCGAGCAGCGCGTTGGGCTCTACGATGTCCTCGATCTCCTGGAAGACCTTGTGCTTCAACTCGACCGACTCGAACACGGCCTCGACGACGAAGTCGACGCCCTTCAGGTCGGCGGCGTCGGCCGTCGGGGTGATGCGGTCGAGCAGCTTCTTGGACTTCTCCTCGGTGGTCTTGCCCCGCTCGAGCGCCTTCGCCTCCAGCTTCTCGGAGTAGCCCTTGCCCTTCTGCGCGGCCTCGATGGAGACGTCCTTGAGCACGACGTCGAAGCCGGCCTTGGCGGAGACGTAGGCGATGCCTGCGCCCATCATGCCCGCGCCGAGCACACCGATCTTCTTGATCTCCTGCTTGGCGATGCCGTCGGGTCGCGAGCCCCCGCCGTTGATGTGCTGCAGGTCGAAGAAGAACGCCTGGATCATGTTCTTGGCGACCTGGCCGGTGACGAGATGCGTGAAGTAACGGCTCTCGATGCGCGACGCGGTATCGAAGTCGACCTGCGCGCCCTCGACGGCTGCGTCGAGGATGGCCCGCGGCGCGGGCATCGGGGCACCCTTGAGTTGCTTCTTCAACAGGGCGGGGAACGACGGCAGGATGCCGGCAAGCCCGGGGCTGCTCGGGGTGCCGCCGGGCATCTTGTAGCCCTTGACATCCCATGGCTGCGTATGGGATTCGGGGTTGGCCTTGATCCACGCCTTGGCGGCTGGCACCAACTCGTCGATGGTCGGCAGCACCTCGTCGACCAGGCCGATCTCCTTGGCCTTGCCGGGCTTGAAGCGGGTGCCCTGGCTCAGCACCTCCATGAACGCCTTCTGGATGCCGAACATCCGCACGCTGCGGGTGACCCCGCCGCCACCAGGCAGCAGGCCAAGCGTCACCTCGGGGAAGCCGACGACCGCACCCGGAACGTCGGCGATGATCCGGTGGTGGCACGCCAGGGTGATCTCGAGGCCGCCGCCGAGCGCGGCGCCGTTGATCGCGGCGACGACCGGCTTGCCGAGAGTCTCCAACTTGCGCAGGTCGGCCTTGATGCCCTCGACCGTGCTGAAGAACTCGCCCGCGTCCTCGGGCTGCGCCTTCACCATCGCCGTCAGGTCACCGCCTGCGAAGAAGGTCTTCTTCGCGCTGGTGATGACGACGCCGGTGATGGAGTCTTCTGCGACCAGCTTTACTAGCTCTTCGACGGCGTTGTGCATGGACTCGCTGTAGTGCTCGTTCATCACGTTGGCCGAGCCGGTCGGATCGTCAAGCGTCAGGGTGACGATGCCGTCGGCATCCTTGTCCCACTGAATCGTGTTCTCTGCCATGGCCTTAAACCCTCTCGATGATGGTCGCGACACCCATGCCGCCGCCGATGCACAGCGTGACGAGCGCCCGGCGCGCATTGCGGCGCTCGAGCTCGTCGACCATGGTTCCGGTGATCATGGCGCCGGTGGCGCCGAGCGGGTGGCCCATCGCGATGGCGCCACCGTTGACGTTGAGCTTCTCGTCGGGGATGTTGAGATCCTTCTGGAACTTCAGCACCACGGAGGCGAAGGCCTCGTTCAGCTCGAACAGGTCGATGTCGTCAACCGTCAGGCCCGCGCGGTCGAGCACCTTCTTGGCGGCAGGCGTCGGGCCGGTCAGCATGATGACGGGGTCGGCGCCGCTTGTCGCGGTCGCGACGATGCGTGCGCGTGGGGTGAGCCCCTGTGACTGCCCGGCCTTCTCGCTGCCGACGAGGACCAGCGCGGCGCCGTCGACGATGCCGGAGCTGTTACCGCCGGTGTGGACGTGGTTGATCTTCTCGACGTAGTGGTACTTCTGCAGCGCCACGTCGTCGAAGCCGCCCATCGCGCCGACACCGTCGAACGCGGTCTTCAGCTTGCCGAGGCCCTCGAGCGTCGTGTCGGCGCGCATGTGTTCGTCATGGTCGAGGATGACGAGGCCGTTCTGGTCCCTGACGGGGACGACGGACTTGGCGAAGTAGCCGCCCGACCATGCGGCAGCGGCCTTCTCCTGGCTGCGCAGCGCGTAGCGGTCGACATCCTCGCGGGAGAAGCCCTCGATGGTCGCGATCAGGTCGGCGCCGATGCCCTGCGGGACGAAGCCGACGCGGTAGTTGGTCTCGGGGTCGGTGGCCCATGCGCCGCCGTCGGAGCCCATCGGGACGCGGCTCATCGACTCCACGCCGCCGGCAAGCACCAGGTCGTCCCAGCCGGAGCGGACTTTCTGCGCGGCGGTGTTGACGGCCTCGAGGCCGGACGCGCAGAAGCGGTTGAGCTGAAAGCCGCCGGTGGTCTCGGGCAGCTTGGCCACGAGCGCGGCGGTGCGGGCGATGTCGCCGCCCTGGTCGCCGACGGGCGATACGACGCCGAGAATGACGTCGCTGATCAGATTTTCGTCGAGGTCGGGGAACCGGACGCGCAGCTCGTCGATAAGGCCGACGACCAGGTTGACGGGCTTGACCTCGTTGAGGGCGCCGTTCTTGTTCTTGCCGCGAGGCGTACGAATGGCCTCGTAGATGAAGGCTTCTTCAGACATGAAGGAGTTCCTGTTCAGGTGGGGTTGTTTGGGAAACCTGCCCGCATGGGCGGTTGTCCTCTGCGCGCCAGCCTAACAGCCCCTCCCAACCGGGTGGTTGGGAGGTTCGTCACCCCGGCGGCGAGTCAGCGGTCAACTGCGTAACGCGAAACATCTCGAATTCAGCAGGTACCACGGGAGCGACACCGACGAGGCAGACGAGCAGTCCGTTGTCGAGGTCGTCCTGCGTCATCGTGGTGCGATCGCAGCGTACGAAATACGCCTCGTCGGGTTTGGTTCCCTCCAAGAGACCGTTGCGCCACGTCGTGTCCAAGAGGTCCGTTACGGAACGTCGAGCCGAGGCCCACAGAGGTGTGTCGTTCGGCTCGAACACAGCAAATCGAAGGTTCTCTGCGACGGAGCGCTCGAGGTAGTCGAGCAGCCGCCGAACCCTGGCAGACGGACTCACGCGTCCATCCTGCCCTTCGGTCAGGCGACGTCCAGTGAATCGATCTCCTCGAGCGTCGGGTAGTCGACATACCCGACCGGCCCTGGCGCGTAAAACGTGGCGGCATCCGGTTCGTTGAGTTCGGCGCCCTGCATCAGGCGATCGATCAGATCCGGGTTCGCGAGGTAGGCACGACCGACCGCGACGGCACCGACGACATCCCAATCGACGAGGTTTTCCAGTTCGCAGAAGTTCGTCTCGACGCCTCGCGGGGTGTTGAGCACGACCGTGCCGTCCCATAGTGAGCGCACGGCGGAGAAGGCGGGCTGAGTCGGCTCGATCACCAGGTGCAGATACGCGAGGCCCAGCGGCGCGATGCGGTTCAGCAGCGCCTCGTATGCCGACACCTCGTCGACCTCACGCATGTCGCCCGCGCTGTTTCCAGGGGAGATCCGCACCCCGACCCGGCCCGCGCCGACCTCGTCGACGACGGCTTCGAGGACTTCGGCCGTCAACCGGGCACGATTGTCCGCCGAACCGCCGTAGATGTCATCGCGGCGGTTGGTCACATCGGAGAGGAACTCGTGCAGCAGATAGCCGTTGGCCGAATGGATCTCGACTCCGTCCATCCCGGCGTCGACGGCGCGGCGGGCCGCGGCGCGGAAGTCGGAGACGATGTCGGGAATCTCGTCCATGCGCAGGGCGCGCGGAACGGGAAGGGGCTTGCGGCCCGTCGGCGTATGCGTCGTCATGTTTGCGGCGATTGCCGAGGGCGCCACCGTTTCGCCGCCACTGATCTCGGGATGACCCATTCGACCGACATGCCACAGCTGGACGAACATCCGACTGCCCTCGGCGTGCACGGCATCGGCGATCTCGGCCCACCGCCGCTGATGGCGATCGGTGAACATCCCCGGCGTATTCGGGTAGGCGCCGTTGGCCGCCGCCGACACCGCCGTCGCCTCGCTGACGATCAGGCCCGCGGACGCGCGCTGTGCGTAGTAGAGCGCGGCCAACTCCGACGGCGTCGCATCGGACTCCGCGCGTGAGCGGGTCAGCGGGGCCATGAACAACCGATTGGCGGTCGAGACCTCGCCGATCATCGCGGGACGCAGCAGTGCCGAATTCTCGTCGAGTGTGAACGCCATGCCGGCCACAGCGTCCCGAGCAGCCGAATCATTCCCGACTCCACGCGGCCGGCGACGGGGCCTAGGCTCGGAGCCCATGACGGTGAAGCGGCTGCAGCCCTATGCGGTGACGATTTTCGCCGAGATGTCCGCGCTGGCCGCACGCATCGGAGCGGTGAACCTCGGTCAGGGCTTCCCCGATGAGGACGGACCGCCCGCGATGCTCAAGGCCGCGGAGAACGCGATCGCCGACGGGATCAACCAGTACCCGCCCGGCCTTGGCATCGCACCGCTGCGTGAAGCCATCGCCGCGCAGCGCATGCGGAACTTCGGCACCTCCTACGACCCGGAAACCGAGGTGCTCGTCACCGTCGGCGCCACCGAGGCGATCGCCGCGTCAGTGATCGGGCTCGTCGAGCCGGGCAGCGAGGTGCTCCTGATCGAGCCGTTCTACGACTCCTACTCCCCCGTCATCGCAATGGCGGGATGTGAGCGCCGCGCGGTACCGATGGTGGCCGACGGCGGCGGCTTCGCGATCGACGTCGACGGCCTGCGCCGCGCCGTGACGCCGAGGACCAAGGCACTGATCGTCAACTCTCCGCACAATCCGACCGGCATGGTGGCCTCCGACGCCGAACTCGCGGCGATTGCCCAGCTGGCGGTGGACGCCGACCTGCTGGTGATCACCGACGAGGTCTACGAGCATCTGGTGTTCTCGGATTTTCCTGGCCGCCGCCACCTGCCGCTGGCGAACTACCCCGGAATGGCCGACCGGACGGTCACCATCTCCAGCGCGGCCAAGATGTTCAATGTCACCGGGTGGAAGATCGGATGGGCCTGCGGCCCTGCGGATCTCATCAAAGGCATCCGCGCGGCCAAGCAGTATCTGAGTTACGTCGGCGGCGCGCCGTTCCAGCCCGCCGTCGCCCAGGCGCTGAATACCGAAGATGCGTGGGTGGCAGCGCTGCGGGACTCGTTGCAGGCCAAGCGCGACCGACTGGGCACCGCGCTCGACGATCTGGGCTTCGAGGTGCACGACAGCTTCGGCACGTACTTCCTGTGCGCGGATCCGCGGCCGCTGGGCTATGACGACAGCACGACGTTCTGCGCCGAGTTGCCGGAGAAGGCCGGGGTAGCGGCCATTCCGATGTCGGCGTTCTGCGAATCGACCGACAATGAGTGGAACCACTTGGCGCGCTTCGCTTTCTGCAAGCGCGACGACACACTCGACGAGGCCATCCGCCGACTGGCCGTGCTTCGAAAGTAGAGTTTTGCAGACGCCCACTCGCACTTTTCCTGCAAAACTCGGATCTCAACGCTAGCGCGTCCGCTTGCGAGTGCTAACCGACCAGTGCGCTCGCGTGCGCCGAACCTGCGAGTTCCAGTGCGGCGATCGCCACTCCGAACAAAGTGGCGGTGGTGAGGAGATAGAGCTTCATGTCGTGACCCCTTCGAACGCGTCGGCCCAAACAGCTTCTCGCCGCGCGCACAGGATTTCGACCGCGCTGGCACCCAAACGGGTCTACCCGCTAGCCCCCATCGGGGTTTCACCGGCCGATCTGTTGGACCCGCTGGCGTAGGCTCTCGGTCGCGACGTCGAGCACCTGCTTCTTGCCCCGTTTGATCAGGAACGCGGGCACCGGCGCGCCCAGCTCCAAGATGATGTCGAAGCGCACCCGCGTCCGGTCTTCGCCTTCGGGTGTGAGGTTGTACTCGCCGTGCAGTCCCCGCTGCTGGAAGGTCTCCGACGAGTCCCACACCATCCAACGCTCGCCCCAGTGGTACTCGAGGATCTCCTTGTCGGTGACCCCCATGATCTTCAGCGTGGCCTTGACGTGATGCGGCCTGCCGTCGGGGTGCCGGTCGAGAACCTCGGCCGTCTTGTGCAGGGACGACCATGCCGGCACCGCATCGATGTCGGCGAGCACGTCGAGGATCGTGTCGACTGGGGCGTCGAAGACGATCTCCCGCGAGGCTCGAACGGCCATGTCGGCAAATGTAATCCTCTTGCCGCGAAGGCGTCAGCCGACTCGCAAGTCACCACCCGATTTCGTCGAGTCCCGTCACGCCCTTCGGCGGTGTGCCGACTGGTCCCGCCGGCGTTCTGGAGAACCGCGGCGCCGGTGCCGCCTGTGCAACGCCGCCGCTGTCAACCAGGGTGGAACGTGCCCTGAGGTGCTCGTTTTCCGCAGCCTCAGTCCACGTGAGCACCGGCGTCACACAGGCGTCGGTGCCAGCGAAGACCTCGGTCCACTCGTCACGGGTCTTGCTCGCGAACCGGTTCGTGAAGAGCTTGTGCATCTTCGGAAAGGCACTCGTCTCCATCTGGTGGGGCAGCTCTTCTGATGACAGACCAAGTCCGGTCAGCAATTGCGCATAGAACTGCGGCTCGATTGCGCCGACCGCCATGTACTTTCCGTCGGAGCACTCGTACGTGCGGTAGAACGGTGCGCCGCCGTCGAGCAGGAACGCCTCGCGCTCGTCGGAGAGCGACCCGGTCGCCTTCATCGTCCACATCATCTGCGACAGAATGCTGACACCGTCGACCATGGCGACGTCGATCACCTGTCCGTTACCGGACCGCTCCCGTTCGTAGAGCGCGGTAACGATGCCGAACACCGCGAACATCGATCCGCCGCCATAGTCGGCCAGCAGGTTGAGCGGCGCGACCGGCGGCCGGTCCCGGTAGCCGATCGCCGACAGCGCACCGGTCTGCGAGAGGTAGTTGATGTCATGCCCCGCGGTCATCGCCAACGGCCCGTCCTGACCCCAGCCGGTCATTCGGGCGAAGATCAGCCGCGGATTGGCCGCGGCGCAGTCCGCAGGCCCGATGCCGAGTCGCTCGCAGGTGCCAGGACGGAAGCAGTCGAGCAGCACGTCGGCCTTCGCCGCCAGGTCGATGAGCTTCTGCGGCTCCTTCTTGACGTCGAGATCGACGACGCGTTTGCCGCGATGCGTGAGGTCGACGTCCTCGGCGGGCATGCTCAGACCGCCGGGCCGACGCACGCGCACCACGTCGGCGCCCAGGTCGGCCAGCATCATCGCCGCATGCGGGCCTGGGCCGATACCGCCGAGTTCGATCACTTTCACGCCTGCCAGGGGCCCTGTGTTGGTCACGAATGCAACGTATCTCAGCGTGTGATCGAGGCCGCTTGACGTATCTGTCAATTTGATCGTTTCTGGCTGCCGCCCGCCATATCCTCTGGAGAGTTGGACGCGGGTGCCAAAGATGGGGGTCGCTCGGGGATGACGGCGGGCGTGGCGTGCGGGTCGTGCGGCACCGGCCTGCGGGCGAACGCCAAGTTCTGTGACGAGTGCGGAGCGTCGACCCGCGCATCGGTCGACGCGCCGCAGTACAAGCAGGTGACAGTCCTGTTCGCCGATGTGGTGCGGTCGACGGACATCGCGGCCGCCCTGGACGTCGAGCGGCTGCGCGAGATCATGACCGAGCTCCTGGAGCGGGCCGCCGGCGTCATCGCGCGCTACGGCGGAACGGTGGAATACAACGGCGACGGGGTGATGGCCCTGTTCGGCGCTCCAGTCGCATTGGAGGATCACGCTTTTCGGGCGTGCCTTGCTGCACTCGCCATTCAGGAAGATGCGAAGCAATTGGCCGCCGAGGTGAATCGCCGCGACGGCGTCGCTCTGCAATTGCGGGTCGGCCTGAACTCGGGTCGGGTGATCGCCGGTGAGATCGGCTCGGGATCGCTTGGGTACGCCGCGATGGGCGAGCCGGTCGGCTTCGCGCAGCGGATGGAGTCGGCGGCTCCGCCGGGCGGAGTGATGCTCTCGCAGTCGACGGCACAGCTGGTTGAGCGCAGCGCAATGCTGGCCGACGCGGAGTGGGTGCGAATCAAGGGGACCGACGAACCGGTGCCCGCCATGCCGACTGCTGGCGATCAACCCGCCGGACGGCGTGGTCGGACGCGCCGAGGCGGCACTGGTCGGCCGGCGCTGGGAGTTGGCTGCCCTCGACGCCATCGTCGAGCGTGCCGTCGGTGGCCGCGGCGGCGTCGTGAATGTCGTGGGACCGCCGGGCATCGGCAAGAGCCGGGTCGCCCGCGAAGCCGCCGCGCTGGCCGCCGAACGCGGGGTCCAGGTCTTCTGGACTTTCTGCGAGTCACACGCTCGCGACGTTCCGTTTCATGCGGTGTCGCAGCTGCTTCGCGCGGGCAGTGGCATATCCGATCTCGACGACGATGCGGCTCGTCAGCGGTTGCGCGAAACGACGCCGCTCGATGCCGATCCACAAGATCTGCTGCTGCTTGACGATCTACTCGGCATCGTCGGACCGGAAACAGCTCTGCCCCAATTCGATCCGGACAAACGACGGCGCCGATTGACGGCGTTGATCAACGCCACTTCGCTGGCGCGCACAGAGCCCGCGCTCTTCATCATCGAGGACGTGCACTGGATCGACGCGGTCAGCGAATCGATGCTCGCCGAGTTCCTCACCGTGGTCTCCCGCACGCCGACGATGGTGTTGATCACGGCCCGTCCCGAATACGGAGGAGCGTTGACTCGGGTCCGCGGCGCCCAGGCGATAGCGCTTGCCCCGCTGGGCGATTCGGACACCGTAACGTTGATCGAGGAACTGTTGGGGTCCGACTCCTCGGTCGGCGAGCTGGTGAAGATCATCGCCGACCGGGCCGACGGAAACCCGTTCTTCGCCGGGGAGATGGTGCGCGAGCTCGTCCAGCGTGGCGTGCTGACCGGCGATCAGGGACGCTATACATGTCGCGCAGAGGTCGCGGAAATCAGCGTGCCCTGCCACAGTGCAAGCCGCGATCGAGGCACGCATAGACCGCCTTGCGGCACGTGCGAAGCGAACGTTGAACGCAGCCTCGGTGATCGGGTCGCGCTTCACTACGGAACTACTGACCGAGCTCGGCGTCGATCCGGTCTTCGATGAGTTGCTTGCCGCGGAACTCATCGATCAGGTGCGCTTCACACCGATCGTCGAGTACGCCTTCTGTCATCCGCTGATTCGCACGGTGGCATACGAATCACAGCTGAAATCTGACCGTGCCGAATCGCATCGCCGCCTGGCCTCGGCGATCCAGGACCGTGACCCGGCGTCGGCGGAAGAGAACGCGGCCATGATCGCTGAGCATCTGCAGAATGCCGGCGACGGGCATGCGGCGTTTGGCTGGCACATGCGCGCCGCCGCGTGGTTGACCGGCCGCGACCTCAACGCAGCAAGGCTCAGCTGGGATCGGGCGCTGGCGATCGCCGACGCACTCCCCGACGACGACCCCAACCAGCTGCCGATGCGCATCGCCCCGCGCACGATGCTGTGTGTCACCGATTGGCAGGCGCGACCGGTGCAGAAAGGCTGGGGCCGGTTCGCGCAGCTGCGGGAGTTGTGCACCGCGGCAGGCGACAAGGTCTCCTTGGCCATCGGCATGACCGGGCTGGCAACCGAACTGCTGTACTCCGGCCGTCCGGGTGAGGGTTCGCGGCTGGTATCCGAACAGATGGCGCTTCTGGAGTCGATCGGCGACCCCGCCTTGACTGTCGGTCTGGCGTTCCCAGCGTTCGCCAACTGGTTCAATTCCGGCGAGTTCGGCGAGATACTGCGGTGGTCCCAGACCGTGATCGACCTGGCTGCCGGCGACCAGCGGCTGGGCGCCGGCTTCGGTATCGGGTCGCCGCTCGCGATCGCACTCGCGTTTCGCGGAATTGCCCGGTTCTGGTTCGGTCTCGACGGGTGGCATCGGGACTTCGACGACGCCATCGAAATCGCCCGGGACAGCGACCCGATCACCTTCGCGCTCGTCGTCGCCTGGAATTTCGCCTCGGTGATCTACGGGGTGATTCAGCCCGATGGCTCCACCCTGCGTCCCTTTGAGGAGGCCATGCTGCGCGCCGAAGAATTGGGAACCGATTTCGCGCGTGCAGGCGCACATTTCGCACTGGGTACGGCCCTGCTGTATCGGCCCACCTCCGTCGACCGTTGTCGAGGAATGGACATGATGATCCACGCCCGCGACGCGGGACTGCCGGAGAATGCGCCCTCGCTTGTCCCGGTCGCGCATGTGTGGATCGCCAGGGAGATAGCCAGGAGTGGCGACCCGGACCAGGCCATCGCGATGATGCGTCAGGCCGTTGCCGAGTTGCGCCAAGCAGAACGGATCGGGTGGGACATCTGCAGCACTACCGTTTTCGTGGAGACGCTCCTCGAGCGTGGTGAAGATGGTGACCTTGCCGAAGCGCAGATCGAGATCGAGCGGATGGCGAACGTGCAATCCGATCCCGGTTCTGCAGCGCTCGCCATCACGCTGCTTCGGCTGCGTGCACTGGAAGCCCGCGCCAGCGGCGACGACGCCGAATATGAGGACTTGGTGAGCCGCTATCGGTCGATGGCGAAATCGCTTGGCTTCGAGGGGCACATCGCGTGGGCCGAGGCGATGACGGGATGACTGCGGGCGTGTCGTGCCGGTCATGCGGCAACGGTCTGCGCGAAAGTGCCAGATTCTGCGACGAGTGCGGCGCGCCGACTGCAGTTCCCGTCGACTCGGCGAAGTACAAGCAGGTGACGGTGCTGTTCGCCGACGTGGTGCGCTCGACGGACATCGCAGCCGCGGTGGATATCGAACGTTTGCGCGAAATCATGACCGACCTCGTCGAACGCTCGGCGGAGGTGGTGCGCCGCTACGGCGGCACGGTGGAATACAACGGTGACGGGGTGATGGCCCTGTTCGGAGCCCCAGTCGCGCTGGAGGATCACGCTTTCCGTGCGTGCCTTGCGGCGCTCGCCATTCAGGAAGACGCCAAACAGCTTGCCGACGAGGTGCTTCGCCGTGACGGTGTATCGCTCAGCCTGCGGGTGGGATTGAACTCCGGTCGGGTGATCGTCGGCGAAATTGGTTCGGGGGCACTGGGATACGCCGCGACGGGCGCAACAGTAGGGTTCGCTCAGCGGATGGAGTCTGTGGCGCCCCCGGGCGGGGTGATGCTCTCGGAATCGACCGCGAGACTGGTCGAGGGCATCGTGAAACTCGACGAACCGGCATGGGTGCATGTCAAAGGGTCGCAAGAGCCTGTGCTCGCGTGCCGGTTGGTGGCGACCGGCCGGCGGGATGACCTCGTCGGGCGCGCCGAGGCCGGCCTGGTCGGTCGGAAATGGGAGATGGCGGCGCTCGACGCCATTGCCGAGCGCATGATCGGTGGCCAGGGTGGCGTCGTCAATGTGGTGGGGCCGCCGGGAATCGGCAAGTCCCGGGTGGCCCGGGAGGCCGCCGCGCTGGCGGCCGGTCGCGGGGCCGAGGTGTTTTGGACGTTCTGCGAATCCCACGCCCGCGACATCCCGTTTTTCGCCGTGACCCGGCTGCTGCGGGCAGGCAGCGGCGTGGCCGGCCTCGATGGCGACGCAGCCCGCACGCGGTTACGGGCTTATGTGTCAACCGATGTCGACGCGCAGGATCTGCTGCTACTGGATGATCTGCTTGGCATCGCCGACCCGGATGTGCCGCTGCCTCAAATCGACCCGGATGCCAGGCGGCGCCGTTTGACCGCAGTGGTGAACGCCACGACGCTGGCACGCACCGATCCGGCGTTGTTCATCATCGAGGATGCGCACTGGATCGATGCGGTCAGCGAGTCGATGTTCGCCGACTTCCTCACCGTCATTGCGCGCACCCCGTCGATGGTGCTGATCACGTCTCGACCCGAGTATCAGGGGGTGTTCACCCGGGCTCACGGAGCCCAGACGATAGCGCTTGGCCCACTGGCTGATTCGGACGTCGCAGCACTTTTGAGCGAGCTTCTGGGTTCGGATCCGTCGGTCGACGAGCTCGCGGCGATCATCGCCGAACGGGCCGCGGGGAACCCGTTCTTCGCCGAGGAAATGGTGCGCGAGTTGGCCCAGCGTAGCGTTCTGACCGGTGAGCGCGGCGGCTACGTCTGTCGCGCGGACACCGCCGACGTCGCGGTGCCTGCCACCGTGCAGGCGGCCATCGAGGCGCGCATCGACCGACTACACGCCCCGGCCAAGCAGACGTTGGACGCAGCATCGGTGATAGGCGCCCGCTTCGGGGCAGAGCTGCTCGCCGCGTTGGGAGTCGATGCGGATGTCGACGAGTTGCTCAGCGCGGAGCTGATCGACCAGGTGAGATTCACCCCCAGCGCCGAGTACGCCTTCTGCCACCCGCTGATCCGCGCGGTGGCCTACGAATCACAGCTGAAATCCGATCGCGCCCAATGGCACCGACGCCTGGCCGCAGCGATCGAATCCCGTGACCCGGCAGCAGCTGATGAAAATGCCGCCCTGATTGCCGAGCACCTCGAGGCCGCCGGTGATCTGCACACTGCATATCGGTGGCATATGCGGGCCGCCACGTGGGCGACCTACCGCGACATCGCCGCGACGCGGCAAAGTTGGGAGCGCGCCGAAGCGATCGCCGATGCACTGCCTGCCGAGGACCCCGACCGGACAGCAATGCGCATCGCGCCCCGCACCATGTTGTGCGGGATCGCCTGGCGAGTCCAGGTGAACGTGGCGGGCGATCGCTTTGAGGATTTGCGGGAGTTGTGCACCACCGCCGCGGACAAACCGTCGCTGGCCATAGCGATGGCGGGACTGGTGATCGATCACGGCTTCCGGGGCCGGATCCGCGAGGCATCGCGGCTGGCATCGGAGGCCTGGGCCGTCATCGAGTCGATCGGCGATGCGACGTTGACGGTGGGGCTCTCATTCCCCGTGATCTATGCCAAGGCTCACAGTGGCGAGTGGTCTGACACGCTGCGGTGGTCACAAAGAACTATCGACCTGGCCGACGATGACCCGTCGAAAGGCAACTTCATATTCGGGTCTCCGCTGGCGCTCGCCTTGACGACGCGTGCCCTTGCCCGGTATTGCCTGGGTCGTCCCGGCTGGCAAGACGACCTGCGCCGCGGCGTGGCCATGGCCCGCAGCGCCGACCCGTTGTCCTACGCCATGGTCGTCGCCTATGTCTATTTTCCGGGAATACCATTGGGCGCCCTGGCTGCCCATGATCCGGCACTGCGCGAAATCGAGGATGTCCTGCCGATCGTCAAACGATCCGGTGACGATATGGCGTCGTTGGTTTACGCAAGAGCGATACCGGGCCTCGCGCTGGTGCACCGCCACACGGACGCGGAGCGTGACCGCGGGCAGAACCTCCTGGATGACGCCAGCGACGTGATTCTGCGCCGCGGGCACAACCTGAGCGAGTTGCGGCTCATCAACGCGTACGTGGCCCGTGAGAGGGCTCGGCATGGAGATCGCGATGGGGCGATACCGCTCATGCGCGCCGCCGTCGACCAACTGGATCGCGAGGGACAACAACTGTCATGGGGCATTCCTGCGACGGGTGTTCTGGTGGAGACACTGCTCGAACGCGGGACCGAGCGAGACGTCGTCGAAGCCGAGGCCGCGATCAAGCGGTTAGCCGCCGGGCCAGCCGAAGACGGACTGGCAATACGCGACATCTGGTTGCTGCGGATGCGCGCGCTGCTGGCCCGCGCTCGCGGTGACCATGCCGCTCACAAGGACTTGGTTGGTCGATACCGCGCGACGGCGGAATCGCTTGGCTACCAGGGACACATCGAGTGGGCCGACGCGATGGCTTCGAGGATTGACCTAGACCTCCACCGATTCGTCCAGCGACCTTTGAATACCAGCGGTGAGTACCGGATGTGGACTGCATTCGACGAATGTCGAGTAGCCGTGCTCATACGACCATCGGACCGCCTGCTCGAACAACACCGGCTGGCGCAGATTGGCGAACCAGTAGTCACCGTCGAGGATCGATGTGTCGAGCCCTGCGCCTGTCACTGAGGAGATGAAGGGGACGTCACCCGTTCGCGGCTGCAGACCCGACAACGACTTGCGCAATGCAGGCCGCAACTCCTCGATCTGGGCGGAGTGTGAGGCGTAATCGACGGGAATCCGAACTGCCGACACGTGGTCTTCAGCGAGCACGGTCATGAGTTGGTCGACCGCCGCAGCAGCTCCGGTCACGACCGTCGAAGACGGACCGTTGTGCGCGGCAACGGAGATCGATTCATCCCACCGTTCGATGAACGAATGCACCCTCTCGACGGGCCACGGGATCACGACCATGCCGCCGGTGCCCGCAATCGAACTGATCGCAATTGTGCGCTGCGCCACCACCCTCGCCGCGTCGTTCAACGTGAGACCGCCTGCGGTGTAGGCAGCGGCGACCTCACCGTGTGAATGGCCGAGGACCGCGTCGGGATGGATGCCCAGTTCCCTCCACTGGGCGGCAAGCGACACCATCACGGCGAATGAGACGGGCAACGACAGATCGATGCGGTCGAACGGTGACCGCCACGCATTGCCCTGGACGACCTCGAGCAGCGACCAGTCGAAGAACTCGGAGAAGGCGGTCTCGCATGAACGCATCTCACTGGCGAAAGCCGGGGCCCACTCGAGCAATTCGATCGCCATGTCCGTCCACCGCGATCCGTGTCCGGGAAAGACGAAGACAGTCCTCCCAGCGGCATCGGTGGCAGCCGCGCGGTGATTGAACAGAGCCGAGAAGATCCATGGCGCCAACGTCGCATCGGCCATGCTCGCTCCATTCTGCCTGGGCGGAGGGCAGCTCCGGACCCCTCGAGCCGGAGCTGCCCTCATCGATGCCTCCAGGAACCTTCGACTGGTTGAATCGTGGCTGCTGGACTGCCCGACGGGCGCAGTAGCGCGGCTACTGCAATCTCGGCGGGGCGAGAAAGCGGTGCTGTTACTGCGCGCCCTCTGCGGCGCGGTATCAGCGCGGCGAGTTCTTCGCGGCTGGTCGTCTCGGTCTTCATCATGGCCCGGTAGACGTAGCTCTCGACTGTGCGCGGGGATAGTGTCAGCCGTTCGGCGATGGCGCGGTTGGACAGCCCCTCGCCGATGAGCATCACGATCTCGGTTTCGCGATCGGTGAGGGGTAGCGCCTCAGTCGCCTGGCGAAGCGCAGGCGTGGTTGCGCCGGACTGTGCGGCCAGTGCGTCGGCACGCGTCGAGCAACCGAGCGCCGAGCCACGCTTGTCTCGGCGCCGGTACGCAATCGCGGCGTGCGCCGCCGCGTCCACGGCGGCCACGAGATCGCCGATGCGCTCGAATTCTTCTGACAGCGTGGCTAATTCAGCACCATCACCGTCGTGCAGTGCGGCGGCGAACCGCGCGGCAAGGCCGACCCGAGGTCCCTCGACGATCGATTCCAGCTCGCGCAACCTGGCCGCACCCGACTGATAACCGAACTGTGTGGCGATCTGCAGGCACATCACTTCTTCTGCGAATCGGCCTGCAGCTCGGGCCTTCTCGGCCGTCGCGAACGCAATCGCAGTTCCCTCGCTGACCGCCCCCTGGCTTGCGGCGACCCAGGCTCTGGCGAGTCCTCGTTCGAAGTCCAGCTGTCGAAACGCGCGCTGCACTCCTTCGAGGCCGTCGAGTGCGGCCGTCGGCCTCGTCGCTCAAACCACGAATGGCGAGCGCCGTCACATGGGCGACTCGATAGCGGTATCCCCAGCCGCCTGCATGCGACGCGGTGAGCCCGTGCGCAGCCTGCTGCAGCAACAGGCACGCGTTTCCGATGTCGCCCGCACCGAGGGCGGCGCGACCCGCGATCGCGGCGCCGAGCAGCCCGGCCGCTCCGGGCAGCTCGTCTGCCTGCCTGCGGATTCGGTTGGCCACCTCGAGCGCGTCCGCGATCCGGCCTGCCAGCAGCAGGGCGCTGACATGTGCGTCGGCGATGTTGAATCTCATCTGCGGGGCGTCGAGAGTGCGTGTCGCGACGTCGTATCCAGCCTTCGCGACGTCAACGGCGTCTGCGGTGCGGCCCGCATCCCCCGCGATCTGCGCAAGCGCCCAAGCCATCTCCGCGCCGACGACGGGAATATCCTCCAGCACAAGGCTTTCCGCAGCCTGCACAGAGGCCTGCGGCTGGTCCATTGCGAACCAGTACACGGTCAGAAAGGCATCGATGTACGTGCGGGCATCCTGCGGTGCGCTGGCCGCCGCCTCGTCGATGATCTCCTTCGCCCGCGCCGGATCACCAAGCGCCCAAAGCATATTGCTCGACCGGAGGAAGGCGAACCTGGCCCGCTCGCGATCGGTCAACTCGCTCGTGCGAATACCGGCGAGCACGGTCTCCGCCTCCTCCCCGTACCCGAGCCAGGACAACGCGTGCGCCCGGATGAAGCTCGGCTCGGGTCCTCCGCCTGCCTTCACCGCCGCTTCTGCGAGCCGGTCCGCCAGCGCGAGGTCGGCCAGCCATACCGCGCCGTGCGCCGCGCGGGCGAGCAAGTCGGCGTCGGGTGCGAGGTCGGAGTCGAGACTCAACGCCGCGCGGCGCACGACGACTCGAACGTCGTCACGGTCATCGGACGCCGCGAGTTCGGTCGGCGACCAGGCCGCGCAGTCGTCGGAGCCTGGTCGGTGCGGCGCGCTTTCGGCGCACCTCCCCGTACAGCGGATGCGCAACGCGGACGTCGATGCCACCGCCTGCCGGTTCGACCGTGATCAGGCCGCGTACATCGGCCTCCTCGACGGCACCGGCTTCGGTGATTCGCGACAGCGTCGCGAGCTCGATCGGTTCACCGACCGCCAGCACATCGAGGACGTCGCCGACCGCGGATGGTAGATCGCCGATGCGGGATTCGATCAGCTCCGTCAGGCCCGGCGGCAGGTTTGGCTCGCCCGTCCATCGCCAGCTTTCGCGCTCGTGCGCGATTCGGCCGTCCGCGATCTCCTGTTCGACGATGTTCTGCAGGTACAGCGCATTGCCGTGCGTCAGTTTCCACAGCCGCGCAGCGGCGTCCGGTGCGACCGATCCCCCCAGGGCCGCGGAAAGCAACGCCGAGGTTTCGTCCGGCGGCAGGGGCGCAAGGTCGAGTCGATCGAATCGGCCGACTTGGCAGATCTCTTGCAGCGCAGTCGGAAGCGGTGCGTCGTCGCGGACGGTGAGGATCACCTTCGCCGCACCGCGCGCAACGATCTGATGCACGACGAACATCGACAGGTCGTCGAGTAGGTGCGCATCGTCGACTCCGATGACGACGTCTGCGTTCGACGGCGCTGCTGTCAGCGATTCGACGACGCCCCGTAACAACTGGACGCTGTCGGTGACACCCGACGGTGCCCAAGCGGCGAACGCGCCGAGCGGGATCGAGCGCGCCGACGACGCACCGACCGTCCAACGCGTTTCACGGCCTTGTGACGCGGCAGTCGACAGCGCCTCACGGGCGATCCGACTCTTTCCCACCCCTGGTGCGCCGCGTATCAGAATTCCGCCGACATCGGACGACGAGATAGCCGCCCTCACGGCTTTCAGCTCCGCATTGCGGCCGGTCAGCGGCCATGACAGACGCACCCAACGAGCCTACGAGCAGTCCGGGCCCTAGCGGCCTTTTTTGATCTTCAGCACCTGCTTGCGCAGCCCGTCGGTGGCCGACTCGAGCCCGCCCTTCATCGCCCGCTTCATCACGAAGCCGGGGATGGGAACTGCCGGATCGACGGTGATCTCGAAGAGGACCTTGGTCTTGTCGCCGTCGGGCGTCAGCGTGTACTTGGCGTCCTGCGCCTTCAGCTGGCCCGAGCTCACCAACGTCCAGCCTGCGGAGTGGTCCGTCCACTCGTACTGGACGACTTGTTCGTCGGAAATGCCCATCGTTTTCAGCTTGAGCTTGACCTGACCGGGCCTGCCGTTGTCGTCGGTGTCGAGGATCTCGGCGCCCTGATGCTGCGATGACCAGTCGGGCGCGGACTCGACGTCGGCGATGACATCGAGGATCTCCTCCGGCGTCGCTTCGATGACGACCTCGCGGGAATCGCTAATAGCCATGGCGCGACCCTATGCCCCACACCCGCCGCCGCGGGCCAATCGCGGTGAATGGGACGGTCACTCCGGCCACTTGTTGTCGAGGATGATCTCGACGAAATCGTCGCGGACGAACGCCGGGTCGTAGCGGGCCAGGACGTCGGCGTTGACATTGCCGAAGGTGCTGCGCGGCCGATGGACATTGCCGTCGGTGAACGCAGCGAGGATGCGGCGTTTGAAGTCCGGCCTGGGATGGGCGGCCGTCACCGCGGCAAGCGTGTCCTCGGTCAGGTCGTCGCGCCCGATACCGAGCACATCGGTCTCCACGCCTGCGGTGACGAGCGCGATCTCGGGATCGAGGAACTCAGGGATCCCCGGCGTGGTGTGCAGAGCGATGCTCAGCCACACCTTGCGCGCGGTGGCTTCGTCGGCTCCCCGCGCCAGCAGGAAGTCACGCGCGGCATTGGCCCCGTCGACCTCGAAGCGCGCCTGCGATTCGCGGTAGCGCCTGCGTCAGGCCGATGTCATGGAACATGGCACCGACATAGAGCAGTTCCAGATCGGGCTCGAGCCCGCGGCGCTGACCCTGCAAGGCGCCGAAGAGGAAGACGCGGCGGGAGTGATCGAACAGCAGATCGCTCTCCACGTCACGGACGTAGTCAGTGACATCCCGCACCAGCGGGGTGTCGGGAATCGTGATTCCTGCGATGGTGTGTGTCATAGGACCAGTGTTGGCGCGCGGACGCGGCACTTTCCATGTCCGATCCGCCATCTATCCCACAGAAAGCGACATACGGTGGTGTGATGGCCACCGAGCACGTCGTCGCCGTCGTCGTATTCGATGGAATGAAGCTGCTCGACGTCGCGGGCCCCACCGAGGTTTTCGCGGAGGCCAACCGGTTCGGCGCGTCATACCGGTTGGTGGTCGCATCCGTGGACGGATCCGATGTGACGACGTCGATCGGGACGCGCTTCGCGGTGACAACGCGCATCGATGACATCGAATTCGCCGACACCGCAATAGTGTCCGGTGGCGACGCGTTGGTCGGCAGGCCGATAGACCCGGCGCTGGTCTCCGCGGTGCACAGGCTCCGATCGCGGACCCGCCGGTTGGCGTCGATCTGCACGGGCTCGTTCATTCTGGCCCGTGCGGGTCTGCTTGCGGGCCGTCGGGCAACCACACACTGGCGTCACACCCGACTGCTGGCGCGGGCGTACCCGGATGTGGCGGTCGAGCCCGACGCGATATTCGTTCGAGACGGCGACCTGTACACGTCCGCGGGCGTCTCGGCGGGCATCGACCTTGCGCTGCACCTGGTCGAAGATGACCACGGCCCCGATCTGGTACGTGAGGTTGCGCGCTCGCTGGTGGTGTTCCTCAACCGGTCGGGCGGCCAGTCGCAGTTCTCGGCCGCGGTCGAGGCGAGACCGCCCAAACGGTCGGCGCTGCGAGTGGTCACCGAGGTGATAGCGGCCGATCCGGCCGCAGACCACAACGTCAAATCCCTTGCTTCCCAAGCATCTTTGAGTACGCGACAGCTCACCCGGCTGTTCCAGACCGAACTCGGCACCACACCGGCGCGTTACGTCGAAGCGATACGGATCGACGCGGCACGCGCCGCGCTCGACGCAGGCGCCTCGGTGGCCGATGCCGCAGGAACCGCGGGTTTCGGCAGCCCCGAGACCCTGCGCAGGGTCTTCGCCCACGAGCTCGGAATCTCCCCGAGGGCCTACCGGGACCGGTTCCGGACGACGGCACGCGGCTAGGGCTCGGCCTGTCGCGGACGCGGGCTTTTGGTAGAACTTCGAGCTCCCCGGTGTCTGTAGGCTTCGAATCCATGAGCACAGATGTCGACCCCAGCGTGCCCCCGAGCGGCACCGGCTGCGTTGAATGCGATGCCGGCGGGGGCTGGTGGGTGCATCTGCGACGGTGCGCGGCATGCGGTCACATCGGGTGTTGCGACGACTCGATGGCGCGGCACGCCTCCGCGCACTGGCGCGAATCCGGTCATCCGATCATTCGTTCGTTCGAGCCGGGCGAGGACTGGTTCTGGAACTACAAAACCAATGAGTATTACGACGGTCCCGAACTCGCGGCGCCAGACTGCCGCCCTAGGGATGAGCCGGTCCCTGGCCCGCGTGGCCGGGTGCCCAATGACTGGGCCGACCAGTTGCGTCGCCGCGACGGTTGAGTGAAAGCCCGCAGCGCGGGTACTCCGTCGCGATGAACAAGGACACGCCCGAGACCGCCGATACCGACGCAGGCCCGGAAAAGGCCGGCGACGACGTCGTCAGCGATCCGGCCAAGGATGCCGGTGACGGCGATTGGTCCGACGAGGGCGGCGCGACGCCAAGCGGCCCCGCCGACACCGGCGACCACACGCAGTAGCTACATCGACTCCGCGAGCCCCGACAGTGTCTCGGCGGCGGTGTATTTCGGCGTCCAGCCCAGCTGCGACTTCGCCTTGCTCGTGTCCATCATCGTGGACGTGCGGCCGGCGTGAAGCCACTCCAGCCCCGAAGGAAGAAACGGCAGTCGAGCGATCACTTCCGAGGTTGCCGACACCACGAAATGTGGTACCGGCACGGGCCTCGCGCCGAGTGCGGCACCGACATCTGACATCGACAGCACACCATCGGCTGCCAGGTTGTACGCACCAGGGGGTGCGGAGGTCGTCGCGGCCAGGGCGATTGCGGCGGCCACGTCGTCGTGGTGAACCAGTTGCACCGGCGTGCCGGGATCTGGAAAGGGCGGCTTGAGCGCAGGCACCGCCCGCGACACTCTGCGCAGCGCATCGGGAAGCCGGTTCCACGGCATCGCTTCAGCGAGAGCATGAGCCTTCGGCCCGGCGACGATGCACGGCCGAAGGACGAACACCTCGAGATCGGAGCCCGATGTGATCTCGGCGAGCATGGCCTCACAAGCCGCTTTCTGCTCGGAGTAATAGTGCTCGGGCGAGCCCCTCGTCGGTACTTCTTCGGTGAGGGGAACGGGATTGTCGGAGTGGTAGCCGTAGGCGGCGACCGACGAGGTATAGACAAGCCGCCTGGGTCGATCGGCAGCCACCGTCGCCTCGAATACGTTGCGGGTCCCTGCCAGGTTGACCCGAGCGCTGTCTTCCCGCGAACCCATGATGATGAATGCGAGGTGGACGACGATGTCGGCGTCGGCGACCAAGGCATCGACGGCGGCGCGGTCACCGATGTCGCCCTGCCGGTACTCGGTTTTGGTCCAGCCCTGATCCGACGGGTCGAAGGGCCTTCGGGCCATGCCGATGACGCGTTCCACGTCGGGATCTCGGTCGAGGGCGCTGACCGCCGAGATGCCGATGTCGCCCGTGGGCCCCGTGACTGCAACTGTCCATCCCATGTCCGGGTGGATGCCCGTTGTCCCGGCCCCGAAACACCGGGGTCAGCGGTCGGCGAGCGCCTGCTTGGCTGCGTTGTAGCCGGGGATGAAGGTGATACCGGGTCCGCCGTGACAGCCGGCGCTGCCGAGATAGAGGCCCTCGATCGGGATCGGTTGGTCGACATAACCTTTCGGGCCGGGGCGGTTCGGGCCCATCTGTTCGGGATGGATCAGGCCGTGGCAGTAGTCACCGCCGGGAGCCCCGAACATGGTGCCCATGTGCCTGGGCGTGAACGTGGTGTGCCGAATGATCAGATCCTCGAAGTTCGGCGCCAGTTTGGTGATCTTGTCGATCACCCGCTGCCCCATCTCGATCTTCATGTCGCCGTAGCTCGACTGGGCTTCCTCTCCGGCATCTCCGCTCCTTGCGTCCGCGGGAGGAAACCACAGCGAGAACGCCGACGCCGCATGCTTGCCCTCCGGCGCCAGCCCCGGATCGTTGACCGACGGGATCTGCAGTGCGATCGACGGGTCGGCGGGCACGATGCCGCGCCTGCAGTCCTCCCACTGCTGCTGCAGCTCCTCGGGTGTGCTGAAAATACCTATGTTGGACTGCATTTCGGGATCGTTGAGCACCTCGTAGGGCGCGGCGAACTCCGGTATGCCATCCAGCGCGAAATGCATCTGCAGGTAGCTTCCGCGATGGTCGGACCGGGAGAACCGTTCGCGAACATCGGCGGGTACCGCATTGGAGTCGACGAGGCCGTTCACGGTGACATCGGGTGCGATACCCGAGATGACGATCGGCGCGCTTATCGTCGAACCGTCCTCGAGGCGAACACCGGCGACCCGGCCGTCGGTCACCAGGATTTCGTCGACCCTGCTGCGCAGCCGGAGTTCGCCGCCGCCGGAAGTGAACAACTCCTGGAGGTGTGCGGTGAGCGCGCCGATGCCGCCCCGCAGCTTCTTCACCAGCAGCGCGTTCTCATCAGGCACGGCGAACCCGTACGCAAGCGCCGCGGCCGTACCCGGCGTGGCAGGACCGCGATAGGTGGTGTTGCACGCCAGAAGTGACAGCATGCCGCGCAGCGCGCCGTTCTTCTCCTTGTCGGGCAGATAACGGTCGATCACATCGCAAACCGAGCCGAACAACATGTCGGTGATCGCCGAACGCTCGAATTCGTTTGTCGCGCAGGCATACATCTCGTCGAGCGTTTTCGGCGGCTGCCCGGCATCGAAGCGGCCGAGCGCCCGCGTCGGCGCCTGGCACCACGCCATCAAGCCGGCCATCCCGTTGACGGCTTCTGCGCCGTGCACCTCGTTGATGTGGGTGAGCAGCTTCATCGGGTCGGTGTAGTAGATCAACGGTTCGTCGCCGACGCCGCGCAGCGATACCGACATGACGTCGAGGTCCACCGTCGGCAGCGTGTCGAGGCCGAGCTCGCGGCTGACGACGGCCGACGTGGGGACCTGAACCGAGCCGGCGATCTCGAACTTGAAACCGTCGAAAAGCTCCACCGTGGAAGCCATTCCGCCGGCATACAGCTTGAAGTCCAGGCACAGCGTGCGCAGCCCGGCCTTCTGCAACAGTGCGGCTGCGGTCAATCCGTTGTGGCCCGCGCCGACGACGATCGCGTCGAAATCCATCATGGGCTGAGGCTGACACGGGGCCAAAGTTTTGTCAATAATGACAAAACATGGTTTACTCGGAGTCCCCGATTCCCTGCTGCAACGTCTGCAGCGCCTCCCGGCACAGCCGCTTCAACTCCGGCAGCGAACGGTCATCGCCGAGCATCCAGACCTCCATCGCGCCGAACACCGCCGCCGCGATACACCTGGCCGTGACGGTGATACGCATCCGGTCGTCAGACCCCGGCGCCGGTGGGTCGTCGCCCGCCAGATGCTCTTCGATGGCCTCGGCGAAGTCGGTTTCGACCTGGCGGATGTGTCGCACGATCCGGCCGGGGTCCAGTTCCTCGTCACGCAGGGACGGAATCTTGGCCACCGCCCAGTCGTCATAGGGTCGGGCCAGGATCGCCGACTGCACAGAGTCGATGATCGACTCGCCGGGTTCGCGTGACGCCAGTGCCGCCCGAAACCAGTGCAGGCCCGCATCATCGGCGAAGAGCAGATCGTGCTTGGACGCGAAGTGGCGGTAGAACGTCCGCAGCGATACGCCCGCGTCGGCGGCGATCTGTTCGGCCGACGTGTCCTCGACGCCCTGCGCAAGAAACCGGACGATTGCGGCTTGGCGCAACGCCTCCCGGGTGCGCTCGCTGCGTGCCGTCTGGGCAGGTCGGACCATGGGCGCAAATTATGGCACGAGGGGTTATGTCAATATTGACAAAACTCGAAACCCCAGTAGCGTGCCATCCGTGGAGCTGACGTTGCAGCGCATCGGTGCCTGGTCCGGAATCGTGATGATCTTCCTGTTCAGCATCTTCTTCTCGGTGATGGCAAAGCTGTTTCCGCCGCTGTCACCGACGGCGTCGGCGGACGAGATCACCGCGTTCTTCATCGAGCACAAGATCTGGATCCGGTTCGGCATCGCGGGCAGTCTGCTCGCCATCGTCGTCTCGTTCCCGTACCTGGCCGCGATCTGCCTCCGGATTCGCCGCGTCGAAGGTCGGTGGGGAATGCTCAGCATCACCCAGCTGCTGGCAGCCGCTGTCTTCGTGCCCGCCTTCATCTTCGCGTTCATCATCCTGGCGGCCGCTGCATTCCGGCCCGAGTCGAGGCCCCCCGAGATCACCATGGCTCTCGACGATCTCTTCTGGTTGTGGTTCGTCGGCATCGCCGGAACGATCATCGTGCAGAACCTGACGCTGGCCGTTGCGGCGTTCGCCGACAAGACCGATCCGCACACCTTTCCCCGCTGGTACGGCTATCTGAATCTGTGGGTGGCGACGCTCTCGCTGCCGGGCGGCATGACCGTCGTCTTCAACGACGGTCCGCTGGCGTGGAACGGCGTGTTCTCCTTCTACGTGCCCGGTGCCGCACTGGTCATCTGGTTGTTCGCCACCAGCATCGTGATCGACCGCTCCGTCAAAGCGCAGCAAGCCGCCGAAGCCGACCTCGTCGCCGCGTGACCGCACCGACCGTCCGCCGGATTCCCGGCGAGTCCGGAACATGGGTGTTCCTGTTCGGCGACATGGTGGTGTTCGGCGTCTTCTTCGTCACCTTCATGGTGGAGCGGGCGAAGGCGCCCGAGGTGTTCGACGTCGCCCGCAAGACCCTGCACATCGGGGTCGGCGTCACCAATACCCTTGTGTTGCTGACCAGTTCGCTGTGTGTCGTGATGGCACTCGGCGCCATCCGGTCCGGGATGAAATTGATTGCCACACGGGCGTTGTACGCGGCGATCGGATTCGGCTTGGTGTTCGTCGCACTGAAGGTCTACGAATACGTCGCGCTGGCCTCGGCCGGGCACGGACCCGGTGGCAACCACTTCTACCTCTACTACTTCATCCTGACCGGTCTGCACCTGCTGCACGTGTTCATCGGGCTCGCGGTGCTGGGTCTGCTGGTGACGCAGGCGCGCCGCGCCGAACTCAGCGAGACCCGGCTGGCCTTGGTCGAGGGCGGTGCATGCTTCTGGCACCTCGTCGATCTGCTGTGGATCTTCCTGTTCGCACTCCTGTATCTGGTGAGTTGATGACGGTGCTGCAATTAGTCCGCAACCGCGCCGGGTTCTCCTGGCTGCTGCTGGTTGCCGCGACCGTCGTCTCCTGGGCACTCGGCGCCGATCACGGCACCGGATCGCTGGTCGCACTGGTCGTACTGGGGATCGCCGCGTGGAAAGTTCGGCTGGTGGGTCTGGACTTCATGGAGTTGCGGCACGCACCGATTCCGCTGCGCGCCGCATTCGAGTTCTACTGCTTCGCCATCTGGGCGGTGCTATCCGGGCTGTATCTCTGGCTCTGACGGCGGCTTACAGTTGACAGATGATCGATGACGTTCTGCGGCAACGCCGCCTCGAGATCATCCGCGAACACATGGACACCGAGGTGACCAAGGAGTTCGATCGCACCCTGGCCACCTTCAACGGCCACCCGCGCTACGAGATCATGCCGACGGGCCAGGTCTTCGACGGCGACGAGGAGGTCATGGGCTACTACCGCATGACCAGGACCGCGTTCCCGGACCAGCGCCACGACAACGTCCGCTATCACGTCACCGAGGACACGGTGATCGTCGAGTTCGAGCTGCTGGGAACCAATCTCGGCGAGTTCTACGGGTTTCCGCCGACGGGTAAGGCGTTCCGCGTGCCGATCATCGCGGTGTTCTTCTTCGAGGGAGACCGGATCGTCAACGAGCGCGTGTACTTCGACTCCGCGAGCCTGGTCACCCAGATCGGCCGCGGCGAGATCCTTGCTCAGGTCGGAGAACCGGGCGAACGCGAGGAGCCGATCAGCGGATGAAGGTCCACCATCTCAACTGCGGCACCATGCACCCTGTGAAGGGACCGGAATGCGTATGCCATGTTCTGCTTCTGGAGACCGATAACGGTCTCGTCCTGGTGGACTCCGGATACGGTATCGACGACTGCGCGGACCCGAAGGGTCGGGTCGGACCGGTCCGCTTCATCACCCGGCCGGTGTTCGAGGCCACTGAGGCGGTGGCCAACCAACTCGACCGGATGGGGTTTCCCCGCGAGGACGTCCGCCACGTCGTGCTGACCCACCTCGACAGCGACCATGTCGGCGGGGCCTACGACTTGCCGAATGCCAGGATTCACGTCACCTCCGCGGAAGCCCTCGCGGCGTTCGCCTCACCGACCCGCGCCGAAAAGGTCCGATACGGCAAGCAGCAGTGGGTCAAAGACCGCGACGTCGTCGAACACGATCCTCGAGGGGAAGCGTGGCGCGGCTTTCCAGCAGCCAAGGAACTCGACGACATCGCACCCGGAATCGTGCTCGTCTCGCTGCCGGGCCATTCCCGCGGCCACGCCTGTGTCGCCGTCGACGCCGGTCACCGCTGGATCTTGCACTGCGGTGACGCCTTCTACCACTACGGCTCCCTGGACGGCACCCACGTGCCGCGCACGCTGTGGGCCATGGAGACCGCAGTCGCGTTCGATCGAAAGAAGATGTGGGACAACCACGCTCGCCTGTCAGAGCTGTACACCAAGGAAGAGCAGGACCTCTGTATCGTGCCCGCACACGACAGCGAGCTGTTCGAACGCGCGAAGTCGACGTCAGATCGCCCTGCCTAGGGCACCAGCACCACCTTGCCGACGTTCTCACGCGC
>CAVWPQ010000010.1:0-6441 GCA_963756865.1 uncultured Actinomycetota bacterium
GCACGAGCATTTAACTGCGATCTGACCGCAGTTTTCGCGCACATCTACGCGCAGTCTCAACACGGATCTACGCGTTTGTGCTGACGTTTCCGGCCTGTGCACGTCACAAGCTGGTTAGCATGAGCGAACGTGACGCGGGCGTGCTGAACTGGAGCGATCTGGGCGTGAACGACCTGGTACCGACGGGAACCGTGACTCTGCTGTTGGCAGACGTCGAGGGCTCGACACGGTTATGGGAAACCCAGCCCGAGGAGATGACCGCCGCCTTCGCGAACCTCGACCACCTCCTGGCCGAAATGGTGCCGCTCCATCGCGGAGTACGGCCAATCGAACAGGGTGAGGGCGACAGCTTCGTCATCGCGTTCGGCCGTGCCAGCGACGCTGCGGCGTGCGCACTGGGGCTGCAACGTGCGCCGCTGGCTCCGATCAAGCTGCGCATCGGCCTTCACACCGGCGAAGTCCAGCTGCGTGATGAGTCCAACTACATCGGGCCCACAATCAACCGCACCGCACGCATTCGCGATTTGGCGCACGGGGGTCAGACAGTATTGTCGGGTACCACAACAGATTTGGTGTGTGATCGGCTGCCAGATGATGCGTGGCTGGGCGAACTCGGCACCCACACTGTTCGTGACATGCCCCGGCCCGAACGAGTCGTGCAACTCTGCCACCCGGACGTCCGCAACGAGTTTCCACCGCTGCGAACCGCCAAAAGCGTCCGCTCCAACAATCTTCCGGCGCAACTGACGACCTTCGTCGGGCGGCTCGGGCAGATCGACGAAGTATGCCGACTTCTGCTCGACAACCGGCTGATGACCCTTAGCGGGGCAGGCGGCGCGGGTAAGACACGGCTTTCCGTCGAGGTGGCAGCTCAGGCCTCCGATGAATTCCCAGACGGCGTGTGGTGGGTCGACCTCGCAGCGATCGCTGATCCCCTCGTCGTCTCCTTGACCATCGCCAGGACTCTAGGGCTGCCAGACCAGGCCGGCAGGACGCCGCTGGAAACGGTGCAGCGGTTCATCGGCGACCGGCACATGCTTCTACTGCTGGACAATTGCGAACATCTGCTGGACACGTGCGGTGATGTGATCACTCGCCTGTTGAACGGCTGTCCGCGGTTGACGATCCTGACTACCAGCCGAGAACCGATTTCAGTGTCAGGTGAGGTCACGTGGCGCGTCCCCTCGCTTTCGCTGCACGACGAGGCCGTCGCGCTGTTCACCGACAGAGCCCTGCGCGCACGGCCCACTTTCCACGCCACCGGCGACGATATCGATCTTGTGGCTGATATCTGTCAGCGACTCGACGGAATGCCCCTCGCGATCGAACTGGCTGCCGCACGCGTGCGCGCGCTGTCGTTGCGGCAGATCGCCGAGAGTCTTCACGACAGATTCCGTCTTCTGACGGGTGGCGCCAGGAACACCATGCGACGCCAGCAGACGTTGCGGGCCTCAGTCGACTGGTCGCACGCGCTGTTGACCGAAGCCGAGCAGGTCCTGTTTCGCAGACTCGGTGTGTTCATGGACGGATTCGACTTCGCCGGTGCGCGCGCGGTCGCCGCAACGAATGAGGCGGAGCAGTTCCAGATTCTCGACCAGCTGAGCTTGCTCGTCGACAAATCGCTGGTCGTCGCCGACGAAGAATCGGGCACCATGCGCTATCGCCTGCTCGAAACCGTCCGCCAGTACGCGCTGGAAAAGCTCGCAGAGTCAGGCGAAGCCAGCGAGATGCGCAATCGCCACCGCGACCACTACGTCGCATCCGCCGTCGAACTCGAAGGTGAGGAGCTAGTCGGTTGGGCTGAACGGGAAACCGGCAACCTACTCGCAACGCATGCGTGGAGCATCGACTGCGCGGAGTTCGAGCCGGCGCTGAGGTTGGTGTCGGCACTGCAACGGCTTTGGGAGACGCGGGGCCGGATGAGTGAAGGGATGGCCGGATTCGACCTCGTTTTCGACGACAAGCGCTATCGCGATGCCGACGTGGTCCCCGCTGTGTGGATTCGTGCGGTTGCCGACAAGAGCATTTTGGCGGCATGGACCGGCACTCCGACGAGTCTGGACCGCGCAGAGCAGGCTTTGGCCTGCGCACGTGAACTGGGCGACTCCGCGCTGACTGCTTCATGCCTGGCCGCCTACGGTGCGACGGCGTACTACACCCCCGACGTGGCGACGACGTACTTGACCGACGCAATCGATCTGTTACGGGCGTCGGGTGACCGGTCGAAGCTGTGCCACATCCTCAGCTACCTTGCCGTCGCAGCACATGTCGCAGGCCAGCCGATCGCATCCCAGCTCGCGGCTGAAGAAGGGCGCGATGTCGCCGAGGCTGTCGGCGATTCGTTCATGTCGCGGCACTGCCGGGTGTGGCTCGCAACCGCGCTGGTGTGGGAGCGCGGCCTTGCCGACGGCGCCGACGCCATGACGCGGGCCGTCATCGAGGAGGCGCGCGCTACCGGCGAGCGCATGCTCACCGAGTTCGGGCTCTTCGTCGAGAGCTTCTCACTCGCTCACCAGGGAAAGGTGGCGGCAGCTCAGGCGAAGGTGAAGGAGGCGCACGAAACGTCGATGGGAATGGGCGGCTTTCACGAGGACACGGCTTATGCCATATCGGCTTATGTAGCGCTTGCCGCCGGGGAAGCCGACGACGCCAAGGTCGCATGCGAATCGGCGATAGCGCACACCGTTCCCAACCGATTGCCGTACGTGAGAGGCATTACTCCGATGACCGAGGCACTACTGGGGTGTGGCGAACTCGCCGCCGCACGCCGGTGGGCGGACGACACCGTTGCTGTGACGCTCGGCTGCTTCCAGATGCACGTATTCGTCGCACGCGCCTATGTTGCGATGGCTCAGGGCGAAAACGACCAGGCCGAACGGGACGGTCACGCCGCCCTGGCGCTCGCCGTCGAAACAGGCTCGCAGCTGCGCGTGCCCGAGGCACTCGAGGTCCTCGCGCGGGCAGCACGTAGCGAACACAACCACCGTCATTCGGTGCGACTCTTCGGCGCTGCGGCAGCCAGCCGCGCCGGGATGGGCGGGGTTCGTTTCCCGGTGTATTCGATGGGCTACGAGGCCGCAGTCACCGCTACCCGTGAAGCGCTGGGCGATGCCGACTTCGACGCCGCATGGGCGGAGGGTGCTGCGATGTCGACCGAGGAGGCGATCGCCTACGTCCAGCGTGGGCGCGGCGAGCGCAAGCGGCCGGCCAGCGGCTGGGAATCACTGACCCCAACAGAACACGAGGTCGTCGGTCTCGTTTCAGAAGGGCTCGGCAACAAGGACATCGCCGAAAGGATGTTCATCTCACCGCGCACCGTGCAGACACACCTCACACATGTCTACGCCAAACTCAGCCTGGATTCGCGGATCCAGCTCGTTCAGGAGTCCGCCCGTCACGTGTGACGCGAGCTAGCCGCGGCTCAACCGGAACTGCAGATGCGTTCGCACGGTTGGCCATTCGACATCCAGAATCGAGTACACCACGGTGTCGCGCCGCGTCCCGTCGGGCACGAGTTGGTGGCTGCGCAGGATTCCGTCGAGTTTGGCGCCGAGCCGCTCGATCGCCGTCCGGCTGGCGAAGTTGAAGAAGTGGGTGCGGAATTCGACTGCCACACAGTCCAACACGTCGAAGGCATGGCCCAGCATCAGCAGCTTGGTCTCCGTGTTGACGCCGCTGCGCCGCGCCGATGCGGCATACCAGGTGTTGCCAATCTCGAGCCGGCGGTTGGGCGGGTCGACGTTCAGATAGCTCGATGATCCGATCAGGGTCCCGTCGAGGCGGCGCACCACGAAGGTCAACCCGGTGTCGGGCGACTGCAGACCGAGCCGCATGTCCACCCACTGGTCGGCCGTCTTCGGAGACGGCGCACCTGTGAACCACAGGCTGCCGACATCACCGTCGGCCGACACGGTCGCGATCTCCGGAACATGGTCACGGGCAAGGGGTTCCAGCGACACCCAGCGCTGACCGGTCAAGGTCACCGGCTCGACGAAACCGCTCATGTCCGCCTCCCGACCGACGCCCACGCCGCCACCATCGCCCACACCGACAATGCGATCGCAAGGCCCGTCACGGCAGCGCCGATGTAGAAGCCGAAGCCCGCGGACACCGGCCCATGGACGTACGTGCGGTAGTACCACATCGTCAGCACCGCGATCAGCACCGAGATCGCCAGCGCCGCAGACGATGCCACGCGTGCCGAGAATCCACGCGCAGCCATCGCGCCCGCGACGAGAAGCGCCGACGCCAGCAGCGCGATGAGCTGGCCCGCGCCGAAGTGTGGCGGCAGCGTCAGGCTCCCCTGGACCCCTCCGACGGCGTTGGCCCGGCCGCCGCCTTCCGCGCGGGTGGTCAGCCAGGGCAGCCACACGGTGACCGCGAGGATCGCGGCGCAGAACGCGACCAGCCAGCCGGGACTCAGTCGAGGCATGCGATGAGACTATCGGGTGTGGTGGGTGGTCCAGGTCAGCGCGTGATCGGCGACGTCCTCCCACCCGTCGACGACGGTGATGAGGTGCGGCTTGCCGCGAAACACCTTGAAGTCCGTCGGCGCCGACGAGCGACGGTATCGGTTGAAGTTCTCGTAGACCACCGACGCGGGCATGACGTGGTCGCGGTCGCCTGCGACCAACAACAGCGGTGCCCGATCGGTGTTCGCGAAGTCGATCGCGCTCGCCGCCTTCGACCTCGGCCTGAAATCTGCGGTAGCGATGTCGAATATCACGCCGCCGGGGGCCGGGCTCGCGAATTCCGCGTGCCACCGGTCGGACTCGGACCGCGAGATCGTGTTGGCGAACACGTAATGGAAGTGCGCCGGGCTGATCGGTACTGCCTTGCCCCGATTGCGCGGATCGCGCAGCCACGGCCAGGCCGAACGCCACACCGTCGGCGGTGCGCGCAATACTCCGCGCGGCTTCGACGGTGCGATGGCGACTCCCGCCCTGCCCAGTCCGCGGTCGAGCAGCAACTGGGCGATGAGACCGCCGGTCGCATGGCCGACGATGATCGGCACGTCGGGCAGTGAGCGGACGAACGCGTCGAAGTGATCGGTGGCCGCGAGCAGTCCGATACCGGGATCGACGGGCCAGTCCGGTGCGTGCACGATATGGCCTGCCGCGCGGTATCTGTCGGCCCAGCCCCGCCAGCTGTCGGCCGATAACCACAGTCCGTGGATCAGCACAATCGGCGGCGCGACATTCGACATCGTCTCTAGTGTGGGTCTTTGACACGACATTGAGGGCGGTAATGCATGAGCGAACTCCCCGATTGGGCGCAGCGGCTCGATTTGTCCCCTCATCCCGAGGGTGGCTGGTACCGGGAAACCTGGCGCAGCGGACTGCTGACGCCGCAGTCCGCGTTGCCGCCCGATTACGCCGGTGGACGCAGCGCCGGGACCGCGATCCTCTTCCTCCTGATGCCCGGCCAGCAGTCCGCCTGGCACACCGTGCGCAGCGCAGAGCTGTGGCTCTACCACAGGGGCAGCCCGCTGTTGCTCGAGGTCGGCGCCGAACACGACAGTGCCGCAACACATCTGCTCGGGGCCGACATCACCGCGGGTGAGCAGCCGCAGCTGGTCGTCCCTGAAGGGCACTGGCAACGGGCCCGTCCGCGAGACGACGAGCCGACACTGGTCAGCTGTATCGTGGTGCCCGGATTCGACTTCGCCGACTTCGAGTTGGGTGCCCCTAGCGACTGAGCAGCTGCACCGCCGCAGAGACCAGCGCGGCGTTGTCGGGAGCCGGTGACCCGTCGGGCAGCACCAGCGTGTCCTCCATTCCGATTCGCGTCTGCAAACCGCGTGTGCCTGCGTGTTGCAGCAGCGGCCAACAACTTTCGTTCAATCCGTGCAACAGGACAGGGGCGGGTGACCCGGCTGCCAAGACCGTGCTCAGCACCTCGTCGGCGGTGTCGGTGTCGCCGTCGGGACCGAGCTCGACCATCACCCGCATACAGTGCGCCGCCATATCCGACTTAGCCCACGACGCCGCCGCCTCAGCGTAAAAGATGCCGACCTCTACACCGATCCCCATCTGGAGCAACTGGTGCGCCAACGGCTCGGCACCGGGCTCGTGCCAGTTCACCGACGCGAAGTCGGGCAGCACCGTCCAGCCGCCCACCGTGCGCAGCCGCTCGTCGGGATCCGACAATGCCCAGAAGCCGGTCGTCACCCCCAGCGGTAGACCGGGGACGGCATGCCGCACCGCGTCGACCGCCGCCCCGACGACCTCCGGCAGCAACGAGTCGACGCCGTCGGCGGTCTTGGGGTGCATGTGCACCGCCCGTGCGCCCGCCCGATGTGCGGCACCCGCGGCCATGGCGAGCTGGACAGGCGTCACCGGCAGATTCGGGTGCTGATCAGGGGTGCGCGCACCGTTGATGCAGGCCTTCAGGTAGGTCCCTTGGCTGGTCATCGCGGCGCGATCCCCAGCACCCGCATGG
>CAVWPQ010000011.1:0-18570 GCA_963756865.1 uncultured Actinomycetota bacterium
CGTAGCAGCACGGCGACGGCGAAGGCCAGCCCTACCAACACGATTGCGGTCATACCCGGCACCGTCATCCCCGCGTCGACGTCCGACCTCCGCGGCCTGCTCCCCCACCACATCGCGGCACCTGCGGAGGCGATCGTGACCGTCATCGTCACGAGCACTCCGATCGTGGACCACACAATCCCGGTGGCTGTCACCGCCCAACTGGTCAGCGCTGCGGGCACCAGGCGCAGATCCAGGCGGGCCTCGCGGCCGTTCACCGCGCTCACACATGGACCTGGGCGCGCAGCTTCTCCAAGCGCGCGGGACCGATACCGTCGACGTCTGCGAGTTGGTCGACACTGGTGAACGAGCCGTTGGCGGTTCGCCACGCCACGATGGCGGCGGCGGTCACCGGCCCGACCCCGGGCAGACCGTCGAGTTGCTCTTCGGTCGCGGCGTTCAAGTCGACCGAAGCGATTGGCGCCGAGGTGGTTCCGGCGGCCGCCGGGTCGACAGGCGATGGAGCAGGCGTCGATTCCGATGCCACCGAACTCCCCATGGTCGTCGGCTCCCCCGGCGGCGCGGCGATACCGACGATGATCTGCTCGCCGTCCTCGATCCGACGAGCCATGTTCAATCCGATCAGGTCGGCCCCGTCGAGCGCGCCACCTGCGGCACTGAGCGCATCGGCGATCCTCGCGCCGGGCGACAGGGTCACCAGTCCCGGTTTGTGTACCAGCCCGACGACGCTCACGATCACCGGCCCGTCGGGGGCGGGGGCTGACGGGCGTGGCTGCGCCGTCGAAACCATCTCCACCGGAGGAAGTTTCGCCGATACGACTGGCGGGGTGGGGTCCCGGAGCAGGGTGAAGACGGTGACGAGTACGGCCACCACCCCGACGCCGCCAAGAGCGATCGCACCCGCTCGGCCGGGATCGGCGCGCGCCGCCGCCAGCCAGCCGGGCGATTCTGCGGTGGTGGTATCGGGCAGCCAACGCGACAGCGCGGCATCCGATGCGTCGTCATCGCCATCGGTACCGGATTCGCCGCCTGTGCCGGATTCGCCGTCGAACCTGCGGTGAAGACGCTCGGTGGGTAGTTCGGTTCCCATGCGCCCGACGCTAGATGCGGTATGCGACCACGTCCGCCGCGCGGACCTGCGATCGGTGTGCGCTGTGGATGAAGTCGGCGCTGTGGATCGCTGAATAGGCCGGGCACCGGGCCAGAAATTCGTATGATCTCCCACATGGACGGGGTGCACGACCTCGGCGGGCTGGATGGCTTCGGCCCCATCGAGCACGAGAGCGTCGAGCCCTACTTCGCCGCCGACTGGGAGCGGCGCACCTTCCGGATGATGATCGGATCGCTCGCACCGCTGCGCATCAACGTCGGCATGTTCCGTCATTCGATTGAACGGATGGATCCAGCGCACTATCTCTCTTCGCCGTACTGGGAGCACTGGCTCACCGGTGTCACCACACTCATCGTCGAGGCCGGCGTGACGACTCCGGAGGAACTCGATCGCCGAGCAGGCGGCCACTTTCCGCTGTCGAGTCCAGACCGCGGTGTGCTGCCCGCCGACCTCGAGTCCAGGACAACCCCCAGTTTCGCGATCGGCGACACGGTTCGGGTGCGCGAGCGCCATCCTCCTGGCCACACCCGCGCGCCGCGCTACGCCCAGGGCAGGCGCGGGATAATCGCACGCGTCGATGAGGCCGCCGACGTCGACGACATCGAGGCGCACGGCGGCGGGTCATTCACCGACCCCTTGTATTCGGTGCGCTTCACATCCCGCGAATTGTGGGGCGAGGCAGGCACAGATGGCGACTTCGTGCACATCGACCTGTTCGAGAGATACCTGCAGGAGGCGTGATGGCAGATCATCACCATCCCGATGATCTCGCTCCCGTGGAGGCGCGCATCGCCGCGATCGAAGCGGTGCTCGTCGAAAAGGGAGTGCTCGACGTGGATGCGGTGGACCAGATCGTCGCGCATTTCGAAGACAACCTCGGGCCGATGAACGGTGCCAGGGTCGTCGCCCGCGCGTGGACCGATCCCGAGTACAAGACGCGGCTCTTGAAAGACGGCACCGCGGCCGTCGCGGAACTCGGCTTCGGCGGCCCGGAGGGCGAACACATCGTCGTGCTGGAGAACACCCCGGACGTACACAACCTGGTCGTGTGCACGCTGTGCTCGTGCTATCCGTGGCCGATCCTCGGGCTGCCGCCGAATTGGTACAAGGCACCCGCCTACCGATCGCGGGCGGTGCGGGAGCCGCGCAAGGTGCTCGCCGAGATGGGCACCGTGATCGCCGACGACGTCGAGGTCCGGGTCTGGGATTCCAGCGCGGAGGCGCGCTACCTGGTATTGCCGATGCGCCCCGCGGGCACCGAGGACCTGCCCGAGGAGCAGCTCGCCGGCCTCGTCACGCGTGACTCCATGATCGGGGTGCAACGGCTGTGACGGCCGCGCCGTTGGACGACGAGTCACTGCCCCGCGACAACGGTGAACTCGTGTTCGACGCGCCGTGGCAGGCTCGAGCACTGGCCATTGCCGTCGTGCTGGTCGAGCGGCTCGGCCTGCCATGGGACGCTTTCCGCCACCGCCTGATCGCGAGCATCGCAGAAGACCCGAATCGCCCCTACTACGAGTCGTGGGCGAAGGCACTCGAGTCGCTGGTCGTAGCGGAGGACCTCGCCACCGTCGTCGTACTGAACGAGGCGATGCCGACAACCCGTGCGCCGCTGTAGCTTTTGACGCATCGTCACCGAGCAGACTCTGGCTCTCGCCCGATCGATGCCGCATGGTGATACACAGCACCGACACAGCCCGATCGGGAGGTCCCGTGACAACTCCAGCCCAACCCGCCGACACCGGCGGCCGCACATCGGCGCTCATCGAAACCCGGTCGATCGACTATGTCCCGGACGACGAGCGGCACGGCAAGGTCGGCCACCAGGGCCCGTTCTGGTTCGTCGGCAACTTTCAGCCGTTCACCCTCGCACTCGGGTTCGTCGGCCCAAGCCTCGGCCTTTCGCTGGGGTGGACGATCGTCGCCGGACTGGCGGGCATCGCGTTCGGCACGCTGTTCATGGCCTTCCACGCGACTCAGGGCCCAGTGCTTGGCCTACCCCAGATGGTCCAGTCGCGTGCCCAGTTCGGCTACCGCGGTGTGCTTTTGCCGCTCATCGGCACGCTGTTCACGTTCGTCGGCTTCAACGTCGTCGACGTGGTGATCATCAAGTCCGGCCTGCAATCCATCTTCGGCTGGAACCCGGTCATCGTCGCCGTGGTGATCACTGCCATCGCCGCACTGGTCGCGATCTTCGGGCACGACCTGCTGCACAGGACATTCCGGATCCTGTTCTGGATCTCCCTCCCCCTATGGATCGTTCTGACCTGCGGTGTGTTATTCGGGGGTGTCACCGGATCAGCTGCCACCGCAGGCGGATTCAGCTTCGTGGCGTTTCTTGTCCAGTTCAGCGTCGCGGCGTCCTACAACATCACGTACGCACCCTATGTGTCCGACTACAGCCGTTACCTTCCACGCGACACCAAACCGTCATCGATCATCGCGTCGGTGTTCGTCGGCGCCTCGGCCTCGCCTGCGTGGTTGATCCCGCTCGGCGCGTGGATGGCGACGTACCTCGGCGCCAGCGACGCGTTGGCAGGCATCAACGAGACCGGCAACGACGCAGTCTCGTACCTGGGTTCGGTGCTGGCGATCGTCTCGACACTGGTGTTGGTGGCCACCATGGGGCTGAATGCGTACAGCGGCATGCTCACGGTGGTGACGGCGATAGATTCGGTCAAGTCGGTGACGCCGACGCGGCGGTTGCGGGTGGTGACGATCACCGTGCTCGCAGTGGCATGGCTGGTGATGAGCCTGCTGTTGACCAACGCGACCACCGCGCTGAACACCACCTTGCTGCTCATGCTGTATCTGTTGGCGCCGTGGACAGCGGTCAACCTGACCGACTACTTCTTCGTCCGTCGCGGGCACTACGCGATCGCAGATCTGTTCACGCCCAGCGGGATCTACGGCGCATGGTCGTGGCGTGGCCTGACCGCATTCATCGCAGGCGTGGTCGCCGAGATCCCGTTCGTCGTCTTGCCGTTCTTCGTCGGCCCCGCCGCATCGGCGATGGGTGAAGTCGATATCGCGTTTATCGTCGGCCTGCTTGTGTCCGGTGTGGTCTACATCGCGCTGACTCGCAGCCTTGACGTATCGGCTGAGCTTGCGCTCATCGAATCCCATCCTGAACTGGCAGACCCCGCGAGCGTCCAGGACATCGTCGAAACCGTTGCGGAGGAGGACGAGGGAGGCCCTCCCCGGAGTTGACCGCGCCGGGGAGGGCCTCTGTTGGAGGTGGACCTGTTTGGTTGAGGGCTTACTGGTTGAACATCGCCAGGCGGCCGATGCCGTGGTGGTAGTACCAGCCGGGGAGTGCGTTCGGCGCAGGCTTGGCGTAGGTGTCGGGCGAGGTCACGATCGAGACGCTGCTGCCGTTCTGGTTGATCGTGGTCGCGGCGCTGGCCATGCCGGCCAGGCCGAGGGCGGCGCCACCGAGGATGCCAGCCGAGACGATCGGGAGGGCGATGTAGCGGGCGATGTTGGCGTTCATTTCTATCTCCTTGTGTGAGTTGGCTTTTCAGTTCTTCCACCGGTTGTTTCCGGCGATGAGATAACTGTGCCTCGGAAGCGCGGAGATGTATGTCGGCCAACCGGCCGTAACAACGGATGAACGGGATGTCCCCCGATCGGGGGACCTAGTCGGCGGTTGCCCCGGTATGAGCAGCGCTGATCGCGCGGTGGGCGATCCTGCACCGGGATACCGCCCGGTGCCGGTGCGGCCGAGGCGGCTGCGGTCGCGGCGAACGCGTTGATCGTCACGGCCGCGAATGAACCGATGAGAGCGGGGCGGATTCGGGCGGGCATATCTGCGACACGCGCTGACCCACCCGCGGGTTCAATGTCGGCCGAAATCCGGCGTCAACCGCCGCTTGACCGCGCTTTCGCGGCTGCCCGATTGCGGAGTTGATCGACAAGCTGATCGTCGACCTCCAGGGGCGTCTGGCTGGTGATCTCACTGGGCGCGAGGCGCCGGGCGCCTGGCGGGCGGCCGCCCGATTCCACCGCCAATACGGCGAGCCGGGAAAGCCGTTCTTGCGCGGCGTCGGGGTCGGCACCGACATCGGTTCGAACCGGATCGACCATGACGAGAAGGTGTGAAATTCCCTGCGGCTGAGACAAACTGGCCCGGTCGAAGAAGTCGGGGATGTTGCGCGAGAGACGTGGGCCGATCAATGCGCCGGTGAGTGCCTCCACGAGGTAGGCGAGCGCGAATCCCTTAGCGCCGCCGAGGGGTGACAGCATCCCGACCAGCGCTTCTTGCGCGTCGTTGGTGGGGTTGCCGTCGGCGTCGAGCGCCCACCCGTCGGGCAGCGGTTCGCCACGCTGGGCTAATGCGGCGATCTTGCCGCGCGCGACGGTACTCAGGGCAAGATCGATGATCACCGGCCGCGGTTCGCTGGGGAATCCGGCCGCGATCGGTGAGGTGGATAGCAGCCTTTCGGTGCCGCCCCACGGCGGCAGCACCGCGGGACCGCACGAAAAGACCAACGACACCATCCCTGCTTCGGCGGCGTCTGCCGCGTAGACGCCTAAGGCTCCGCAATGTCCAGAATTGCCGATGGCGACGGCGGCGATGCCGAATTGCCTGGCACGCGGCACGGCGAGCTGCACCGCCCGGCTGAGCTGCCAATGGCCCAAGCCGGTATTTCCGTCCAGAACCATCAGTGCACCCAGGTCGGTGACGGTTGTCAGCCGCGCGTCGGGGGCGTAGCCGCCGGCCTCGAGTCGGTCGAGATAGATGGGGAGTCGAAGGAGGCCGTGGGAGCCAAGGTTCCACGCCTCGGCCAGGCCAAGCGCCCGGGCAACCGCGGCTGCGTTGTCCTGGCTTTCGCCGGTGTCGACGAGCAACTCGGTACCGAGCTGGACTGCGTTGCCGTACGTCAGCTTCATTGTGCTGCTATCAGTTTGGGCATGGTGTGGTTGCCGACCGCTGAGGTCGCGGCGCTGCCGGACAGGACCAAGTCGATCTGTTCACACAGAGTCCGCGCAATCCGCTCCTGCGCCTGCGTAGTGATGCCCGCGACGTGTGGGGTAACGATGACGTTTGCCAGTTTCTCGAGCCGCCCGAGAGTGGGTGGCTCCTGTTGACGTACATCCAGCCCGGCACCGCCGAGGCGGCCACTTTCGATGGCATCGGCGAGCGCCTCCTCGTCGACGACCTCGCCGCGACCGACGTTGATCAAGTAGGCACCCTCAGGGAGCAGGGCCAGTTTCGCAGCGTCGAGCAGATTGCGGGTGGCCTCGGTGTTCGGCAGGTGAACGCTGAGGACCTGCGACGTCTCGAGGACATCGCTGAGCGAGAGCATCTCGATTCCGAGGTCGACTATTTCGGGGTGGTTCTCGTCGATGTAGGGATCGTAGGCAGCCACCGTCATACCGAGCCCGCGTGCAAGCCGAGCAGTGGCTCGCGCGGTCGCTCCCGCCGAAAGCAATCCCCACCTACGCCCGCCGAGTTCTTGGGTCGGGGTGCGACCCCACGCACCGGCCCTGGTGCTGTGGTCCGCAGAAATCAGCCCTTTCGACAGCGCAAGGGCCATCGTCACCGCGTGCTCGGCCACGCTGACGGCGTTGGCGCCCAACGGGGCAACCACGACCACACCGGCATCGTCGGCCGCGCCAACGTCGATGTTGTCCAGGCCGACGCCGGCCCGGGCAATTACCTTCAACCGTGGCGCGGACTCGAGCAACCGGCTATCGACCCGGGTTCGATTGCGGACAATGAGCGCCTCGGCGTCGCGCATCAGCGTTGGCCACCGGTCCGGCGACTCCCATGCCTCGGGGTCGCGATACAGGCTCCATCGCGCGGACAGGTCGTCGTAGGCGGGACCGGTGACGTCCTCGGTGACCACGATCGCGCTCATCGATTTGCCTCCTGCGCATTGGCGCCGATGAGCTTCATCACCGCGACGGCATCCTCATCTCCGAACCCCTGCGCGGAAGCGGCCATCAGCTGCGACAGGGCGGCGGACCCGACCGGCACTGGAATCCGCCAGGCCAGGGCCGATTCGACAGCAAGTCGGACATCCTTGGCCGCCAGGTCCACACCGAACCGCGGCGCCCAATCCTGCTCGATCATCCAGGGCAGCCTGACCTCGCTTTGGAACGACGTCGCACCCGTGTCGGCGAGCGCTTCGGTGAAGTCATCCGGCGCGATTCCGGCGCGTAGCGCGATCGCCAGACCTTCGGCGAGGATGGCGACGTTGGCCATGCCGATGAAATTCGACACGAGCTTGAACGCGGTCGCTGCCTCGACGGTGCCGAAGTTGTAGATCTTCTCGCCGATTCGGTTCAGCAGCGGGTCAAGACGTGCGACCGCGTCCTGATCACCGCCGACGAAGACCGGAATCTCGCCGCGTTCCGCATGGGCGGGGGTCTTGCCCAGTGGGCAAGCGACGAAGGGGGTCTTCTGTTCTGCGCAGAGTTCGACGACGGTGCACGCCGTTCTCGGGTCGATGGTCGAGATATCAACCACTACGGCACCACTGGGCAGTACCGGCAGCAGTTCGCGGACGGTGTCGATCACCAACTTCGTGGTGGGGAGGCTGGTGAGGACGATTTCGGCATCGCCGACAGCGGTAGCCAAAGATTCCGCGCTGGTCGCTCCGACTTCGACGCAACGCTGCATCGCGGCGGCCGACGGGTCGAAGACGGTGACAGTGAACTCGGTGCTGATCGCCAACCGCCGCGCGACTGCGCCGCCCATGTTGCCGACGCCGATGCAGGTGACCTTCATGATGTGGTGTCCGTCCTATTCGGTTGGGCCGGTGCCAGGTTCTCGTCGGAATCGAAGTCTTCGGCGTCGACGTCCACCGCCATCGGGTCCCAGCGAATGATGAGCAGTGCCACGATGCCGATGGCCGGCGCGACGGCGACGATCCAGAAGACCCGCGTTCCGTAGTTCTCGGCGAGAATGGGGAATAGCAGCAGCGATATCGTCGACCCCACCCGCAGTGCGGCTTGGCCGAACCCTGCGCCGGTACCGCGCAGCGTGGTCGGGTAGCTCAGGGTGGCCATGGTCATCCCTTGTGCCCCTGGGCCGTAGCTGTGGAAGAAGACGAACGCGCCGATCAGGAATCCGGCTAATAGAACCATCGCCGTCGATGACGGTTCGCCGATTGCGCCCAAGGCGATAAGGGCGACCAGACAGAAGCTGAATCCCGACAACGAGAGCGTCCACGAACCGAGCTTGCGGGCAAGCAGGACTCCGGCGAATCCGCCGGTGACGCCGAAGAGGAAGTTAAAGACCAACGGAACTGTGATGGAGTTCAACCGATTTCCGGACAGGAATGCGCCGACGATGAAGGGCAGGAAGAACCCGACCGCGTAATACTGCATCGACTGGCATGCGCCGACGGTTCCGGCCAGGATGGTGCGCTGTCGATATTTGGGCGTGAAGAGGACTTTGAAGCTACCGAGCGTCGCCTTCGGACGCTTCGGTGGGTACTGCAGCTCTGACTCGGGGGCCAGTTCGACGTCGGCCCCATAGGACTTGCGAAGAACTCTCACGGCGCCGGCGAGGTCACCCTGGTTGGCCGCCCATGAGGCCGACTCCTCCATGTACCGCCGCCGGACCGCGAGAACCACGAGCGCGGGCACGGCGCCGAATCCCACCGCCCAGCGCCAGAGGGTGTCGTGCGCGGAGTCGGGAACCAGAAAGTACAACGGAAGCAGAACCGCGAAACTGGAACCTGTGGCGATGTACCACATGGGTTGCCAGAGCGTGACGCGGCCGCCTTTGCCTTTGCGTCGGGAGTATTCGGCTATGAAGGCCAGCGCCACTGGGAAGTCCAAGCCGATGCCGAGTCCCATCAAGAATCGGAAGATGGTCAGCGACTCCACATTCCACGCCAGTGCGCAGCCGATCGCGGCGCCGACGAAGAACAACATGTCGGCCATGAACATTTTGTATCGACCGATGCGGTCGACGAGGTACCCGCCGAAGATCGCGCCGATCAGCGCGCCGACCATGATCGATGCGGCGACGATTCCTTCACCCCACCCGCTGAGGCCGAAAGTGATGCTGATGTCTTTCAGTCCGAAAGCGACCGCGGTGAAATCGTAGGCGTCGATGAAGATTCCGCCGAGGGCGATGAAGATGATCGCCGTCTCGTGTCCGCCGCGTACTGCGCCGGAATTGACCGCTTCCACAACATCTTTGGCATTCCGGATGATCAGAGTTGAATTAGCCATGGTTCTTCTCCATTGAATAAGCCCGGCACTCAGATGCCGATGGCGAGGTAGCCGGATTCTTGAAACTCCTCGAGTCCGTGGCTGCCGCCTTCGCGGCCAAGACCCGACTGCTTGGTGCCGCCCATCGGGGCGAAGCACACGGAGGGAAGTGGATCGTTGACGCCGATGATTCCGACGTCGAGTCGATCGGCGATTCGCCAGATCCGTGCCTGGTCGGTCGTGTAGACGTAGCCGGCCAGCCCCATCTCGGTGTCGTTGGCCCGGCCCAGCACTTCGTCCTCGGAATCGAACGGGAAGACCCCGGCAACCGGGCCGAAGATCTCCGAAGTTGCCAGCCCGCAATCCAGCGGAACTTCGGTCAGCAGGGCGGGAGCAGCGAATGCGCCGCGCGGCGGAAGCGAAAACTCTCGGGTGACCTTTCTGGCCCCGGCGGCGACAGCCTCCTCGACAAGCCCATTGACCGCATCCACTCGCGCTTGGTCTATGCACGGCCCCAGATCGGGCGTGGCCTCGGCTACGCCGTCACCGATGGACATCTCATCGATTCGACGTGCGAGGCGCGCAATGAAATCGTCGAAGACAGTGCGATGCACATACAACCGGTTCGCCGCGATACACGATTGACCGGTGTTGCGGAACTTCGCCAGCATCGCGCCGTCGACCGCCTTGTCGATCTCAGCGTCGGCGAAAACGATGAACGGCGCATCTCCACCGAGTTCAAGCAGTGGACGAACGACGCGGTCGGCGGCTGCTTTCATGATCTGTTGGCCGATCGGAGTGGACCCGGTGAAGCTGACCACCCGCACCGCGGGATGAGAAAGGTAGGCGTCAGTGATTTCCGACGCCGGCCCGTGCACCAAATTGATTGTCCCCGGCGGCATTTCGGCGTCGACAAGGCATCCGATCATCTGGGTCACCGCGAGCGGAGCCTTCTCGGATACGCGCGCGACGACCGTGCAACCCGCCGCCAGCGCGGGCGCCAATTTCCGCGCTTGAATCGAGCAGGGGAAATTCCACGGCGTTAGGCTGGCGACGACACCGGCGGGACGACGGATGGATATGTGACGGCGACCATTGGCCTCGGGCGGGTGCACCGAACCACTCGGCCGCCGTGCCTCCTCGGCGAACCACCGGAAGTACTCGGCAGAGAAGGAGACTTCCCCGATCGCCTCGGCAAGCCGTTTGCCGCCCTCGCGAGCGAGCAGCGTGCCGATTTCGGTGGCGCGTTCGGTGATGAGATCGGCAGCCCTGAGCAGAATGACACTCCGCTGTCGAGCGGGCATGGTCGACCACGCTTCGAAGGCCGCCGACGCCTCCTCGGCGGCTTGCGCGGCCAGTTCCACCCCGCCGTAGGCGAAGGTTCCGACCTCGGAGTCGTCGGCTGGGTTGCGAACCGATCGGGTCTCGATCGAGTCGATCCATTTGCCGCCGATGAGATGCTGCACGTGGAAAGTCATAAATATCCATTCCGACGCCTGAGCCGGCGTCTTGTCCGGGTCAGGCCGACTGGTAGAGCTTGGTCAAGGTGAACTCGCGGTGACCGAGCGCCTCGGCCGCGGTGACGCGACCATTGAAGGTGCGTTCCACGAGTCGGATCAGCCGCTCGCCCGATTCCTCGACCGATTCGGTGGTGGCGAGCACTCCCGAGCAGTCGTGATCGATGTGATCGGCCATCGAGTTGGCGGTCTTGGGGTTGGCGGTGATCTTGACGACCGGCTGGACCGGATTGCCGACGACGTTCCCCTGCCCAGTGGGAAACATGTTGACCACCCCACCCCCCGCCGTCATCAAGGTGACACACTCGGCGGCGGCCGAGGAGGTGTCCATGAAATGCAACCCCTTGACCGTCGGCGTCTCAGCGGCTTCGAGCGCGCCCACGATCGGCTTGGTCCCGGTCTTGACGATGTTGCCGAGCGCCTTCTCCTCGATGGTGGACAACCCGCCGGCGATGTTGCCCTGTGTCGGCTGGGAACCGAGCAGGTTTGCGCCGGTGCGTTCGATCATCTCGATGTAGCTGTCATAGAGCGACTGGAACTTGGCACGCACTTCCGGCGTGGCGCACCGCTGCGCGATCAGATGCTCGCCACCGGTCAGTTCGCTTGTCTCGCCGAAGATCACGGTTCCGCCGGATTCGACCCATTGATCGATCAGGTAGGCGGTGACGCGACACGAGCCCAGTCCGGTCGTGGTGTCGGATTCGCCATCTTTGGTGGTGAGGATGACCTCGGACCGTTCGACCGGCTCACGCATAAGCTCGCTGGCGTCGTGCAGGAACATCTTGGCCGTACGCGCAGCCTCCTCGATGACCCTGAGGTCACCTCGCCCCTCGATCGACAGCGCGTGGACCGGCTTGCCGGTCTTCTCGATGCCTTCAACCACACGCCGAGTCCAGTTCGGCTCGATGCCGATCACGATCACAGCGGCGATGTTGGGGTTGGCGCCCACGCCGATCAGCGTCCGGAAGGTCAACTCGAGATCGGGACCGAACTGCAGGCGTCCGAACGCGTGGGGCAAAGCCAGCGTGCCGGGGACAAGCGCTGCCACCCCCTCGGCGGCAGCATTGGACAAGTCGTCGACCGGAAGGATTGCCACGTAATTGCGACTCCCAACCGTCCCATCTGCCCTGCGATATCCCATCAAGCGATGCTGTTGTGCCACCGTGCGCTCCTTACGTTGTGAACATGGACGTGCTGACCTTTGCGAATGGCATCCGTTGCGATGCCGATACGCACCCCGTACTCGATGACGTCTGCGTCCGCCTCCAGATCGACAAGGGCGATCTTGTGACCGAGGGCCACCTCGTCGAGCACCTCGACCGCAAGGTCACCACCGGTGAGGCAGGTGCCGCGTGCGGGCCCCGGTAGCAGGTCGCGGACTGCAACGGCAACCGCATCCCCGGCTTCGTGCGCCAGGAAATCGGGCGTTGGTTCTGACATATGCCTATCCCTTCGTGGTCAGACCTCTTATCTCTTTGAGGCTAGGGTGAGCCGTCGCACACTGTCAAGAGGTCTGACCACTTTTCATTGATAAGAGGTCTGACCGGGTAGTATTTCCGCAGATCGCACGAAGGGAGCAAACATGGTCGCCAACTCAGCGGATGCGGGCTTCGAATGGCACTCGCTGCGGCAGGCTTCGCTGACGGGGCGTATCCGGGAGCAGATCGACAAGTACCTCGCCGATCAAGACCTCGGCCCGGGCGATCGCCTGCCCTCAGAACGAGAACTGTCTGCATTGCTGGGTGTCAGTCGGCCTTCGCTGCGCGAAGCCATTAAGTCGCTACAGGCAGAAGGGCGCCTCTCGGTGCGGCACGGCCAAGGCGTATACGTCGAAGAGCCTGCGACAAGTCGTCAGCTGAAGCGGTCGCTCGTCTCGTACGAACACGATATGGAAGAGCTCTACGCGATGCGTGAAGTGCTGGAGGTACCGGCCGCGCGTTGGGCGGCGCAGCGTCGAGATACCGAACAAACGCGCCTGATCAAGGCTGCCCACGATGAACTCGAAGCGGCGTCGGTGCAGACTCCCCCGGACTTCGACGAGCTGCAACGCCTCGACATCGCGTTCCATCAAAGGATCGTGACGGCCGCAGGCAACAAATTTCTCGGCCAGACCCAGGGGGTGCTCAGCCAGATACTCGCTCAAGGAATGACGACCACGCTCAGCATCGCGGGCCGTCTTGAAGCCTCTCGCGAGGAGCATCGCGACATTCTCGATGCGATTCTGGCCGGCGACGCCGACCGCGCCGCAGATGCAGCACGCAAGCATGTCAGGTCGGCACGCGCGGCAGCCCTCGAACGTCTGTCCCGCGAAGACGGCCGCGACGCACTTCGGTCCAAGCTCATCAACTGGGAAAGCAAACCCGTCGCCAACCACGTCGAACTCTGAAGGTCACCGAGACTCCGCTGGCTCTCGGCCGAAATCCGGCCTCAACCGCCCCAGCCGTCGCTTCGCCAACACACCCAGTCGATCTCGACGAGGGCGCCGACCGCGAGTCCGGTAGTGCCGACGCAGGTACGGCTGGGCAGTCGGTCGGGAAACCACTGCGCATAGGCGGTGTTGAAGGCCGCGTAGTCATCCCAGTCGAGCAGGAACGCGCGCACCGAGACGACATCGGCCAGTCCGCCGCCGCACAGTTGGGTGACACGCAGCAGATTGCCGAGAACCTGATCGGTCTGGGTTGCGACGTCGTCGCCGACCACCGTGCCCGTCACGTCCGTGGGCATCTGTCCCGTCACATACAGCGTCGGACCCGCGGAGGTGGCGTGGGCGAAGGGCGCGACGCCAGGCGGAACGCCGTCGGAGGGCGTGAACGTGAATGCGCGGATTCCACCGGTGCTCATCATTTCGATGATGGCACCGAACTATGGTCTTGGGACATGAGTACACCTGACCGGCCGCTCCGGGTGATCCAGTGGACGACGGGAAACATCGGCAAACGTTCGCTGCACGCCATCATCGGCAGGCCCGACATGGACCTGGTCGGGGTTTACGCGCACGGCGCGGACAAGGTCGGAATGGACGCCGCCGATTTGGCCGGCTGGCCCGAGCCGACCGGCATCACGGCCACCAATGACATCGAGGCGCTGATCGCGTTGAAGCCGGACGCCTGCTGCTACAACCCGCTGTGGCCAGACATCGACGAACTGACCCGGCTGCTGGAGGCCGGCGTCAACGTCTGTTCCAGCGCAGCATGGATCACCGGAGGCAAGCAGACGCCAGAGGATCTGGACCGTATCCGAAAAGCCTGTGAGAAGGGCGATTCGACGATCTTTGGAAACGGCGCCCACCCTGGCATGACGAATATGGTCGGCATGGTGCTCAGCGGGTCGTGCGAGCGGGTGGACGAGATCAGGATCACCGAGTCCGTCGACTGTTCTACCTATGAGTCGGCGGGAACCCAGACCGCCATGGGCTTTTCGCAGGACCCCGACACACCGGGCCTTGCCGAAAGCGTGCGGCGCGAGAGCGAGGTCTTCGCCGAGTCCGCGGCGATGATGGCCGACGCGATCGGCGCGAAGCTGGACCGGATGACCTTCGACGTCACCTTCACACCCGCAACCGACGACAGCGATCTCGGTTTCATGCAGATCCCGAAGGACACCGTCGGCGGCGTGATGGGTTATCACCGCGGCTGGGTCGGCGACAAGAACGTCGTCAGCGTCGGATTCAACTGGGTGATGGGCGATCACGTGACGCCACCCAAACCGCTCGAGCACGGGCACGTCATCCAGGTTTTCGGGCTGCCCAACATGCGCACCGTGCTGCACTGCCTGCCGCCGAAGGACTGGACCGAGCCCGGCTTCATGGGCCTCGGCATGATCTACACAGCCATGCCGGTGACCAATGCGGTGCCCGCCGTCGTGGCCGCGGCTCCGGGCATCGTGACGCTCAAGGATCTGCCGCCGGTCACCGGTCGGTTCGCCGGCTAGCCAGGCGCGCCACACACAGAACTCAGCCCAGGCCTTGGGTGGCCTGGGCTGAGTGGTGTTGTGGCGTTGCGGGTCTCAGAAGGGCAGGTTACCGAAAACTTCGCCGGCCTGCTTCTGCTGCTCCTCGAACTGCTTGTTGAGGTCGTCAAGCTGCTTCTGCTCCGCATCGGCCGCCGCCTTCTTCGCCGCCGCGTCGTCAGCCGCCTTCTTCGCCGCCGCGTCATCGGCCGCCTTCTTCGCCGCCGCGTCATCGGCCGCCTTCTTCGCCGCCGCGTCATCGGCCGCCTTCTTCGCCGCCGCGTCATCAGCCGCCTTCTTCGCCGCCGCGTCGTCAGCCGCCTTCTTCGCCGCCGCGTCGTCAGCCGCCTTCTTCGCCGCCGCGTCCTCGGCCGCCTTCTTCGCGTCGTCGGTCGTGCCGGTCGTTCCGGTCGTGCCGGTAGTTCCGGTCGTTCCGGTTGTCGCCGGGGCGGGAGCGGGGGCTGGTGCCTGGCCCTGTGCCGGAGCCGGCTTGGTGTTGGAGTTGGAGTTGGAGCCCGAGGTCGAGGGCGTGAAGATCCGGATCGGGGCCGGGTTGTTCACGACGACGGGCGAGGCCGGGTCGCTGTTGGTGTTGAGCCCGGGGATGCTGATCTCCGAGGGGATGTTGAAGACCGTCGACGGCTGCGAGGCCGCGGTCTGCTCGGGCTGGCTGCTGGAGTTCATCAGGAACACGCCGCCGAAGGCCGCCGCACCGACAACCGCCAGGCCGGCGATCATCAGCAGGCCCTTGCTCGCCGACGAGGACTGCGCCACCGGCGCCGCCTGCATCGGCATCTGCTGCATCGGCTGCTGCATCGGGGCGTAGCCGTAGCCGTTGTGCTGCGGGCCGAAGTTCTGGGGCTGGGGGTAGGTGTTGTACATGATTTCTCCTGTGGTCTGAAGTGGCCCTTCCGGCCGCTTTCACAGGTAGGAGCGATCCAGCCCATCCACTCGCACACTTTTTCCAAAATTCTTTTGAAAAGTTTTTTCGGTGCGAATCGACGCAGGTCAGCGCCGTCTTGCCCCGAGAAGTTGGTCAGATTCGCTGTGCGATCTCGGCCGCGCCGGGTCCGCTGAGGTCCTTGACGGCATCTCTGCGGCCAGCCATCGCCATCAGCAGCGCCTCACCTTCACCCGCCACCTCGGGACCGTCGCCGTATGACCATTCAAGGTCGGTAGCGGCCAATCGCAGGCCACGGACCGTCCACGCTCCCCTGATCGTCGGGGAGTAACGGGTGAAGTCCAGCGCCACCCGAAGGCGCTCCGGCGGAATTATCCGGGGTGCGTCCAGCACTCGACGGACGTCCTGCTGATGGATCATGTTGTCGGTGAGCGCGACGCGGCCGCCGAACCCCGCGGTCAGACCGTGCGGCGTGGCGTAGCGCCGCAGGAGTGCGACGAGCTGCTCGGGTGACCGGTCTGCATAGTCGGCGACGCCGAGTTCGTTGATGCGATCGGTGTTCAACCGGCCGTGCATGAAACGGCGAACCAATTCACCGGCGCCGAGTTCGTCGAAGCTGATCGCATGCGCGGCAACCTCACGGACATTCCACCGCTCGCACAGCGTCGGCGCCTCCCACTGGTCCGGCGACAATGATTCGAGAAACGCGGCGAAATCTTCCCGCTCGTCGCGCGCCATCATTATTGCCGACATCAAATACCTTCATTTCTCCGAATGTCGTACGATATGCGGTTTTTCCATTCACAGCGATTACCCAGACTACGATCCGCATATCGGGGGATCCCCGCCCCAGAAGGATTCAAAATGACATCGACGAATATCGGCAAGCGGACAAGTGAATTCATCGCACTGGCCGCATTCACCATTGGCCTTGCACTCGGATCGGCCACCGTCGCCAACGCGGAATGGGACATCGAGGCCTACGACAAATGCATGGACGACCCGAAAACGGACACCTTCTACGAGTTCGAGATTTGCTGCAAAAATAGTGGTGGCGTAGTAGGTCGTGGCGGCGGCGTGCACTGCAACGCACCGTCCGTGAATGACCCAATGGCCGGGCAACCCGCTCCCCCTCGTTCGCCGGAGGAAATCGTGTCTGGGCCCGTCAACGAATTCAATGTGCCCGACGGAATTGTGCCCGGCGCGCCAGTTCTCGATCCCGGGGCAGCGACGCCCTGACCTAGTTGTACTGACCTGAGAGGTTAGGTACGCGGCTGGCGGGTGGTTGGCCGCCGAGTGCGGTGTGGCCGCGGTGGTGATTGTAGGTGTGCAGCCAGGTCGGGAACTCGTCGCAGCGTTCGGTGTCGCTGGGGTAGAGCCGGGCGTAGGCCCATTCGTCGGCCAGGGTGCGGTGGAAGCGCTCCACCTTGCCGTTGGTCTGCGGCCGGTAGGGCCGGGTGCGGCGGTGTTCGATGTCGCCGAGCGCGTCGCGCGAATGCGTGGGACCGGTAGCAGGATCCGTTGTCGGTCAACACCTTTCGAACAGTGATGCCGCATTCGGCGAACCAGGCGTTGGCGCGCAGCCAGAACGCGGCGGCGGTCTCCTTGCGCTCGTCGGCAAGCAGCTCGCTGTAGGCCAATCGGGAGTGCGCGTCGATGGCGGTGTGCAGGAAGTGATAGCCGCGCACCGGATTGCCGGTTGTCGTTGATCACCCCGAGCTGGCTTGTCGGCCTGGCGATTGCGGTTGCCGACCGCTCCGTCCGAGCATCCGCCAGCCGCCGCCGGCGGGGATCTTGCCCAGCTTCTTGACGTCGACATGCACCAGGTCACCGCATCGCAGCCGACTCCATGCGGCGGATCGACTCGGCCGGTGGGGCGGTCCAGCCAGCGCAGCTTGGCCATCCCGTAGCGGGTCAGCACGCGGTGCACGGTCGAGGGATGCATGCCCAGCAGATAGCCGATCCGCGCTGGTCCCCAGCGCCGCAGGACCCGGACCTTGATGATGCGCCGCTCGGTGCGCGTCGGCGTCCGGTTCGGGCTGTGGTGCGGACGTGAGCTGCGATCGGCCATCCCGGCCGCGCCCAGTCTCGCGGTAGCGGCCGGCCCAGCGCGCCGCGGTGGTCACCGACGACCTGGAACCGTTCGGCGGCCCGCCGCAGCGGCCAGCCGTCCTCGACGACACAACGAGCCAGCCGCAGACGACCAGTTTCAGACAACGGGGCATTACGGTGGGACACGAAGACCTCCGAGTGAGTGAGTGCGTTCCTAGACAGCTCGCACTTCACTCGGAGGTCTTCGTCATGTCACCACGCCACGCCGTCACCTAACGTCCGTGGTCAGTACACCTAGTCGGCGACTTCCACGCACACGCCGACCGCGCCTGCGCCGACATGCACGGCGAGCACCGGGCCCATGTCGGTGACGGCGGGCGGCGCGATCTGCGGCAGGCGCACGGTCAAGGTCTTGGCGATGTCATCGGCGGTCTCCGGGTTGTCGACATGGTGCACGGCGATCCTCGCGGCGCCGTCGCCCACCACCTCGATGACCTGATCGATCATCGCGGCGTGGGCCTTCGTGGCAGTCCGGATCCGCTGGCCAAGGACGAGCCTGCCGTCGACGTCGATACACAGCAGCGGCTTCAGCGACAGCGCAGAACCCAGAAGCGACGCTCCTCTGCGAATACGGCCGCTGCGCCGAAGGTTGTCGAGCCGGTGCACGACGATGAACGCGTGGCCGCGCGGAACCGCCGCCCGTGCCGCCGTTTCGACGGCGTCGAGGTCTGCACCAGACGCCGCCTGCTGTGCGGCAGCCAATGCGACGAATCCGACTCCCATCGCCGCCGATCTGGAGTTGACGACGCGAACCGACGGGCCGAACTCGCGTGCCGTCGACACCGCCGAACTGTAGGTGCTGGAACTGC
>CAVWPQ010000012.1:0-83148 GCA_963756865.1 uncultured Actinomycetota bacterium
CGCGGCACCATCACCGGCCTTCTCGGCCCGTCAGGATGCGGCAAGACCACACTGATGCGCAGCATCGTCGGAACGCAGATCCTCACCGCGGGCAGCGTCACGGTGCTGGGTCAGCCCGCCGGCTCCGCTCCCCTGCGCCGACGTGTCGGCTACATGCCACAGGCCGCCACCATCTACGACGATCTCCGCATCATCGACAACGTGCGCTACTTCGGCTCGCTCTACGGCATGGACTCCACATCGGCTAACGAGGCCGTATCCGCCGTCGGGCTCGACGACCACCGAACGGCGCTGTGCGGAAATCTATCCGGCGGCCAGCGGACGCGCGTCTCGCTGGCATGCGCGCTGGTGGCCGCTCCGGACCTGCTTGTGTTGGACGAGCCCACCGTCGGCCTTGATCCCGTACTGCGGGTGGATCTATGGCAACAGTTCCATCAATTGGCCAGGCGCGGAACGACATTGCTGGTCTCCAGCCACGTCATGGACGAGGCCGACAACTGCGGCGACCTGCTGCTCATGCGGGACGGCCACCTACTCGCTCACACCACGCCACCAAAGCTACGAGAGGACACGGGATGTCAATCACTGGAGGAAGCGTTTCTGTCCGTCATCCGGCACAGCACCGAACCCGCAGCAAGCTGAGCCCACAGAGTTTCCTTGCGACGACCGGGCGCATTCTGCGCCAGCTCGCCGGCGACCATCGCAGCGTGGCGATGATTCTGGTGGTACCCAGCCTCATCATCACGCTGATGTACTTCATGTTCGTCAACGCCCCGCACGCACCAGGGGCACCATCACCCTTCAACAACGCGTGCCTGATCATGCTCGGCGTGTTTCCCCTGATCGTCATGTTCCTCATCACGTCGATAACGATGCAGCGGGAACGCGTTTCGGGAACATTGGAGCGCATTCTGACCACGCCGCTGCGTCGGCTCGACCTGCTGGCCGCCTACGGCACCGCGTTCTCGATCGCGGCGGCCGCGCAAGCCACCCTTGCATGTGTCGTGTCGTTCTGGTTTCTCGGTCTTGACACCAAGGGCAGCCCGATCCTGGTGTTCGCGATCGCGATCATCAATGCGGTCCTCGGTGTCGGCCTCGGCCTGCTGTGCAGCGCATTCGCCAGGACGGAGTTCCAGGCGGTGCAGTTCATGCCCGTGGTCATCGTGCCCCAACTGCTGCTGTGCGGCATCATCGTGCCTCGCGAGGTCCTCCCCGATTGGCTGCAATGGGTCAGCAATGTGCTGCCCGCCAGTTACGCTCTTGAAGCGCTGCAGCAGGTCGGCGCATACCCGGACCTGACGGCGATCGCGTTGCGGGACATCTTGGTGGTCATCGGCTTTGCGATCATCGCGCTGTGTCTCGCGGCCGCGACGCTACGACGAAGGACACCGTAGAGCTTTGACGACCAACACCGAGCGCAAACGTCCGGGGCGGCCACCCGGAACGTCGGACACCCGCGAACGAATTCTCAATTGCGCTCGAGAGCTGTTCGCCCGCAACGGTATCGACAAGACGTCCATCCGGGCCATCGCCGCAGATGCCGGGGTCGATCCCGCGCTGGTTCATCACTATTTCGGAACCAAGACCCAGTTGTTCGCCGCGGCGATCCACATTCCGATCGATCCGATGGCCGTGATCGGACCCCTTCGGGAGGTCCCGGTCGACCGAATCGGCTACGTGCTGCCGTCGATCCTGTTGCCGCTCTGGGATTCTGAGTTGGGCAAGGGTTTCATCGCGACCCTGCGGTCGATCCTGGCAGGCAATGAGGTGTCGTTGGTGCGGTCGTTTCTACAGGACGTCATCGCCGCCGAGGTGGGTTCCAGGGTCGACAATCCGCCTGGCAGCGGGCGAATTCGCGTCCAGTTCGTAGCGTCGCAGTTGGTCGGTGTGGTGATGGCTCGCTACATCCTCGAGCTCGACCCGTTCAAGTCGCTTCCGGTAGATCAGATCGCCGAGACGATCGCGCCGAACCTGCAGCGATACCTGACCGATGATCTGCCCGGGCTGTCCAAGATCTGAAACCGCGCCCACCCGTTCAGACGCCCCTGCAGATTCAAAGGTACGGCAACGGGTCAGGGTTTTGCGCGGCTCAACAGCCGTTCGTGCTCGGTGTCGTCGGTGACCGCGACGGACTCATCGATCAGCAGCACCGGAATACCGTCCTCGATGCGGTATGCGCGGCGCAGCCGGGGGTTGTAGAGGAACTCGTCGTCGCCGATCAACAAGAGCGACCCGCGGTCATCCGGGCAGACCAGGATGCTCAGGAGTTTGTCGTCAAGCACGATGGCGGATCAGCTGGGATAGCCCGGGATCGTGCCGCCCTGATCGAACGGCGCAGGCGCACCACCGATCGCGAAGCCTCCGCCGCCCTGGCCCTGTTGTGCCGCCGCCTGCGCCTGAATCTTGCGCTGGTAAGAAACGGTCGCCTTGAGCGCCTCCACCAACGGCGCCTGGTTGGGCCGCTTGTCCAAGGCCTCGACGATCGCCGTCTGGTTGGCCTTCGACGGCCTGAAACCGAGATTGCGCAGGGTGAGGACTTCGTGGACGAAGTTGGAGACCTGACCGCCGCCCGCACCGGTGTCGTACTGCTCCTGCAGAAGGGCCAGCGCCTGATCGCCGGTCATCTTCGGCGCCGCGGGCGCCTCGGTCGCGGTCGTGTCGTCATCGCCGGGGGCGGAGAACGCGGTCGGTGCCCCGATACCCGCGACAAGGGCTCCCGCGATCGCGCTGCCAGCCAAGGCACCAGCTACGCGGTGCCAACCTTTGTGCGATGTCATCGATCCCTCCAGTGCTCCTCGCTTGCGCGGTGCAACCCTAACAGTGTGTCCGAACCCCGGCACGGCCTCAGCTTTGCGCCCCGATGATCTCGGTGCGTACCGCCGCTGTGAGTCGCTTGTATTTATTGGTATCCGTATCCAGGTACCAGGCGTTACGCGACGGCTTCGGAATACCCATCGCCCGCAATGGGGTGGTCAGCGGTCTATACGACGCGCTAAGGGCCATCTCAGCCACCACATGGACGATGTCGGGCGCCGATCCGACCGGCAGGTCTGCAAGCGCTTCGGAGAGATCGCCCGCCGCGACGCTGCCCCCTGGACGCAACGCGAGGGCGGTCACGGCCACCTGTTGCCCGCCGGTCTCCAACGCGTAGGTCACCGACATGTCCACCGCGTCGACCGAGCCGAGCGCATCGTCGACGGGCGAGGCGTACACGGGCCCGCGCTCGGTGCGGATGACAAGGCCACGATTGTCCACCAACCAGTAGTCGCCATCCTGATCACGCCGGAACAGGTACTCGGTGGACACCCAGGTGTCTGCGGGGGCGAACACGCCGCGCTTCACCGACGCCGTCGGGTCGATGGGTCCGCGCGGATGGGCGAGCATGACGCCGACCTCGTTGGTCTCTGCTCTTCGTACAAAGCCGCGCTCGTCCTCGAGGATCAGATCGTCCTCGGCGTCGTAGGCCGCGAGTTCGACGTCGCCGCCACCGGGCAACGGCCTGCCCTTGCTGCCGATCTTCGCCCCGGACACGTTGGCCAACACCGCCTGGCCGTCGGTGGTGGCGAAGAACTCGACGACATGCGCGGGCCCGAAGATCTCCACCACGCGTTTCCACAGCCCCGTCGGCATACCCGAGCCGATGAACAGCCGCACCGGATGGTTGCCGGTCAACGCGAACGACGGGTCGTCGATGACCTCGCGCAGCATCGCCCATGTGTAGGACACCACGGTCACGCCGTACTGGCGGATCTCCTGAATGAACCGGTCGGACACCAGACCGCGAGACAGCGCGATCCGCGATCCGCCGACAACCGCGCCGCCGAGGCTCACCAACAGTCCCGATTGGTGGTGCAACGGGGTCAGGCAGTACACGGTGTCGCCACGTCCGAGGTTGGCTGCCGACGCGGTCCCGAACGCCGACAGTGCCCACCGGAAGTTGGTGATCTGGCGGGCGTGCAACTGCCCGCCCGCCTTGCTGAACGCGACGAAGGCCAGATCGCGGGCCAACGCCGGGTTGGGCCTGTACCAGCCGGGCAGGTCCACCTCGTCGGGGTCGATCTGCTCCATATCGACGACTTCGGCGTCGTCCGGTAGATCCAGGGCCCGCGACTCGCCGCCGCCGAGCACCAGCACCCGTGTCGAGAGCCCACGGGCCGCCTCGAGGTTGCTCGGGTCGGCGATGATGTCGGACACCGCTCCGAGTCGTACGACCGTCGCCAAATCGGCGTCGGGCGGCATCATCACCGCCACTGCCCCGAGCCGGGACAGCGCGGCGATCGCCACCAGCGCACTTGGCCGCGTCTCCATCAGGACACCGACATGTGCGCCCTGCCGAACCCCGACCTCGATCAGGCCGCGCACCACGTTGTTGACGCGTCGGTCGACCGCCTCGTAGGTGTGCACCCGGCCGTCGAACAGCAGCGCCTCACCGTTGGGCACGTCGCGGGCCTGCTCACTCATGATGCGGCCGAGGGAGATTCGGGTGTGGTCGTTGATCTGACCGAGTCGGGCCAACCTCGGCAGTGTTCGGACCGTCTCGACCGCAAGGGCGCGGGCCGACTTGTTGGCGGCGACGACAGCGTCGGCGGCGGTTCTGGCCATGCTGAAGGCCATCTCACCGGCGGCGGTGGCGCCGTGCGCGAGCCGCGATGCGAACGGGACACCGCTTTCGTTGTGCTCCGACGGCTGCAGCGCCATCGGTACGACGCCTTCGGGCAGATCCGCATCCCCGTCGATCGACTTGACCCACTGGGCCACCGTCGGCCACGTCTGGGTCGCCGCCTTGGATCCTACGACGAGACCGAAATGGCCTGCGCGGATCAGGTATTCGTATACATCGGACTGAGGGGCAGCGCGTTTGATGCCCCGCACCGACGCCGGCTGGCCGATGTCGTCGACCTCACCCACCACCGCAAGCACCGGGCAGTTGATGTCGTTCAGCGTGACCATTTCACCGCGAATGGCGAAGCCGCCGGTCATCATCCGGTTGTGCGCGATGAACTGTTTGAGCAGTTCGGCGATCGCAGGCCCCGACCACGCGATCCAGCCTTCGGAAGCAAGGAACCGCCGCTGCTGCTCGCGCGGAAGCAGCGCCTCCCGGTCATGCAGCTGTCGCAGGAAGTCGAGGCGCGACTGTGCGGTCTTGATCGGGTCCAACATCTGGAAACCGGTGCGCGCGAGCCAACTCGGGATGTCGATTCGGCTGAACACGTGATCGGCCATGAAATCCGCGGCACCGGCCGCGAACCCGGCGGGCAGGTTCATCGGCAGTGCGGCGAGCGTGTCCACCGGTGACCCGAACGCGACGATGCTCGCGAGATCCTTCGACCGGCGATACGCGGCGGTCTGATAGCAGAACATGCCGCCCTGGGAGTAGCCGGCCAGATGGACGTCCCGTCCGGTCGTCTCCTTGACGGTGTCGATGGCCTCGCTGAGCGCGATGACATGGTCGGCGAGGTTGCGCTGCATGCCACCCTCGACCTTGTCGGGTTCGCCGAAGTCGATGACCCACGGATCGATGCCCGCACCGTGCAGGATCCCCACCGCACCCTCGTCCCGGGTGACGTCCCACATATCGGCCGACATCATCATCGGGTGCACCATCAGCACCGGCGGTCCCGGCGGTTTGGAACCCGGGCGGGTGTCGGGCGGGAAGTAGCGCCGCAGCCGGTACATCGGCACGCTTTCCACGACCTGGAACGGCGACGGCACCGCGCCCGTCTCCAGGCCGCCGTAGCGCAACACCTCGAGCCCGTTCTGCGCCGTGGCCACCAACCGGCCGACCGGCCTGGTTATCGCCGAAAGGTCCACCACCGGCGGTTCCCCTCTCGTCCCACCTGTCCCCGATTGCCGAGGTCATCATGGCACAGTGCCCGGCGCGCCTTCGGCGAGATGGCCTACCTATCATCGGCGGCTGATGGCCAACTTGATCAACGTCGAACGCGCAACGCTCGGTTACGGCACCCGCACTCTCCTGGACGGTGTCAGCCTCGGCGTCGACGACGGCGACGCAATCGGCGTGGTGGGACGCAACGGCGACGGCAAGTCCACGCTGCTTCAAGTGCTCACCGGCATCCGCGAGCCCGATTCGGGTCGGGTGACCCATACTTCGGGCTTATCGGTCGGTTACCTGCGTCAAAGCGACGACTTCGCCGAGGGATCGACGGTCCGCGAGGTCATCGTCGGCGGCAGGCCGGATCACATCTGGGCGGCCGAACCCGACACCCGCGCGGTCGTCGGGCACCTACTCGCCCACGTGGATCTCGATACCGAGGTCGCCGACCTCAGCGGCGGTGAGCGACGCCGTGTCGCGCTCGCCTCAGTCCTGATCGCCGGACACGACGTGCTGGTGCTCGACGAGCCGACCAACCATCTCGACGTCGAGGTCATCGGCTGGCTGGCCCGGCACCTGGCTGGGCGACGGTCGCAGGCGCTTGTGGTCGTCAGCCACGACCGCTGGTTCCTCGATGCCGTCACCGCGAAGACGTGGGAGGTGCACAACGGCGCCGTCGATGCGTTCGACGGCGGTTATGCCGCCTACGTGCTGGCGCGCGCCGAGCGGATGCGGCTGGCTGAGGGTACGGAGGCCAGGCGCAGGAATCTGATGCGCAAGGAACTCGCGTGGCTGCGCCGTGGGCCGCCGGCCCGAACCTCGAAACCGAAGTTCCGGATCCAGGCCGCCAACGAACTCATCGCCAACGAGCCGCCGCCGCGCGATTCTCTTGTGCTGCAGCGCTTCGCGACGACACGACTGGGCAAGGATGTGTTCGACCTGCACCGGCTGAGCCTTGAGCTCGGCGAGCGTGTCATCCTCGACAAGATCGACTGGTCGATCGGTCCTGGCGCACGGATCGGGCTCGTCGGCGTCAACGGCACCGGCAAGACGTCGGTGCTGAGGCTTCTCACCGGTGAACTGGAGCCGTCGGCAGGCACGATCAAACGCGGTGCCACGTTGCAGATCGGCTATCTGAGCCAGGCGCTGGTCGAGCTGACCGGTGCGGACCGAGTGATCGACGCGGTCGAGAACCGGCGCCGTATCAGTCAATTGGCGGGTGGGCGCGAGATCAGCGCCGACACCCTGCTGAAGGACTTCGGTTTCATCGGCGACAAGTTGACCGCCCGCATCGGCGAACTGTCCGGCGGCGAGCGCCGCAGGTTGCAGTTCCTTTCCATTCTGCTCGACGAGCCCAACGTCCTTCTGCTCGACGAGCCGACGAACGATCTCGACATCGACACGCTGAACGTCATCGAGGACTACCTGGACGGTTGGCCCGGCACGCTGCTCGTCGTCACCCACGACCGGTACTTCCTGGAACGCGTCACCGACGTCACGTACGCGCTGACCGGTGGCGGGCGCGCTGACCTGCTGCCCGGCGGTATCGAGCAATACCTGGAGGATCGGGTGGCGGCCGAACCCGAGCAGCCTCGACAGGAGCCGCAGCGGGCGGAGTCGTCGTCGGCACGCGAGCGGCGCACCGGCAAGGAGATGGCCCGAATCGAGGGCCAGCTCGCAAAATTGGACACCCAGATCGGCGCGATCCACGCGGAGATGGCAGAGGCCGCCGCCGATCATGTCCGGGTGGGCCGGCTCAACGCCGAACTCAATGATCTGTTGGCGCGAAAGGACTCGCTCGAGGAGGCGTGGCTCAGCGCAGCCGACGAATAGATCACTGCTTACGATGTTGCGGTGCGCTACGTGTTGCGGCCCTTCGCTCTGTGGTGGCGCTATTTCCCGCAACTCGTCGCGCTGTACCTGCTCGGCTGGCTCGGGCGCAAGGGCGCCATCGAACTAGCCGCATACGTCGGCTGGGACAACAACACCTGGGCCTCGCTGATCATGCCGTTCGCCGGCCTCGCCCGGCTCGGCTCCTATGTGGCGATGTTCCTTGTGCTGCGCTCGGCCATTCCCGCACTGGCCGCGCTGCCGCGGCGATCGGCACGAAGCGTCGACGTTTTCGCCAACATCATCGTCCCGTTCTTCGCGATCTATCTGGCGTGGAAGCTGTTCGCCGAGGACTGGCTGGACTTCGAGACGGCAGCGCTGGACTACCGGGTCGCTGACTCGATGACGAGGGCGTTGACGGACGGCGCATCCAGCGGCGGACTTCATCCCGATCAACTACCGGTGAGCACGACGACGTGGGTGATCATCGCCGCAGCGCTTGTGTTGCGTTATGCGCTCGGCAGATTCAAGGAGAATCTGCCCGGCTGGACGCTCGCGTTACGTGTCTACGTCGACGCGCTCTGGGTCTTCCTCGGTCTGAGTGTCGCGGCGACCCAGGGTGCCACCTTCGTTCTCGATCCGATGGGATGGATCGGCAACCGGCGGATCATCGTGTGGGCCGATACCACTCGCGCAGAACTCTTTTCGTACTTCGCCCCGCTGGAAACACTGTGGAACGGCGCGATGGCCGTGCTGCGCACCGCGTTCGGCGGTGCCACGATTCCGCTGCTGTGGCTTGCGGTGGCCGGAATCATCTACGGCGTATCGATGCCGGACTGGCGGGGCGCGGCCCGCCGAGTCGTCGGTGTCCACGCCGACAGGGTGTTCGACCGCGCGGCAGCAGGCAGGAAGAAGATCAGCGAGCGAGGCTGGCGCATCGATCAGAGCGTCGGGACGAGAGTGACCGGATGGGTGCGCTCAAGAATGGGGAACTACAGCTATATCGTGGACTCCGCGCGATTGATCCTGCACGGCGGTGTGCTGGCCATCACGCTGTACATCCTTGGCTACCTCGGGCTGGCGTGGCTGGACATGGCCGGCGCCTTCTACCGCCCCTGGATCACGATCGGAAACCTCTTCCGTTTCATCGCATGGCTTTTCGGCCCGCACTCGCTGTACTTCTGGAACGGTTTCGCAGACACTATCGCGCTCGTGTCACACATGATCATCGAACCGCTTCGGGTCTGCTTGATCGCGTCGACCGTGGCGTACTGCCTCGAACAGGTCCGCACGAAAGACGACGAACCTACAACAGCAGTCGCACCGTGATCCGGCCGTCGAACTGCACGATGTCCATCGCGGTCGGCACCGCATCCTGGGGCAACAGGAAGGTGAACTGAAGCAGTCCGGTCCCGCTGCACAGTGTCGTCACCCCGTCGCCTTCCGGTGGGCTGAACCCACCGACGCCCTCGTTCTTCCACCGGTGTTCCCCATCGGTGATGACACCGTTGCAGATGACCTTCTCGGGAGGTGGCCCAAGGCGCTCAACAGTGACGACCCTCAATACGGTGCCTGCAGGCAGCGGTGGGCCGTAACTGCGCGGACTGCGGTTCAGATACTTTGTCCCGGCGATTTTCCAGGTATACCCACCCGCCTCACCGCTCTGGCCTGCGGGCACGACGGCGCCAGGAACGACGGTGTGTCGGTACGTCGCCCACGATTCACCGAGTCCGGTGAAGATGACCACTGCGACGGCGGCCAATGCGACCACCGCTCCAATCACGTTGCGCACCCACAGCTTCGACAGCCAGGCCCTCATGACGCGGTCATCTCCGGTTTCTTCAGCTCGACTTCGTCGACCCTGCTGAAAAGCGACCCCTGCGTGGGTATCCGGATGGCCAACTGCGAGTCGAGCCGACCGTCGCCTGCCCAGACGACAAGGGTCAGCGGATCGGACGACTCAGGCGCCACGAGCGCGGGTGCAACATCGAACACCCACGATCCGCGCAGCGTAATCCCCGGGCTGATCTCGCCGAACACGGTGTCGAGGGAGAACACGTCCGACGGCGAGTAAGTGTTGGACCCGACGACGAGCTTGCTGTGCGTGAGTTCGGTACTACGGGTGCCCTCCAACGCGACGTCGACTACTACCCAGGTCCCCGCGGGTTTGACCGAGTTCACCTCCGTGGCAATGCGAACGCTGGTCACAGTCGCGGAGACGCCTCGACCTGTCGCAGGTGTTCCCGCGTCACCGCGCACCTCGAACGGCCCGAGCACATCGGTTGGTGACGGCAGGTTCTGCCACACCACGGCGGCGGCTGCGACGGTGACGACAACGCCGAAGGCGGCCAGCGCCCTTCTCGAGGTCGGCAATCGGAGTTTCACGCCGGCCCCCGCACGGGAACGACGATCTGCCCGTAATTGTCGGTGTCGATCCACTCCTTGCCGCCGTAGGTGACTTTCAGCTGGGTGTACGTCTTCTTCCAGACGCGGATCGTCACCGACTCAAGTGACTTGGCGACGGCGTCGGGGACCTGCCAGGAGAAGACCAACTGCTCGGTGAGCCCTGGCCCGAGATTCTGGATCGCCGAACCGTCACGAAACCGGAAGACGCCGAAGAACTCTTCTTCGGGCACATCCCGCAGATCCATCTGGTCCCGGAGTCGCCCGGGCACGGTGCCATCGTTACGAAGCGTTGCGAGCACGCCGAGATACTTCATCCCCGGCTTCGGGGAGCCGTAGGTTCCCTTCAGCTCGTCTACCACCCTCGCGCGCTCGACCGTGACGGTGTACTCGCCGTCGTTGAACTCCTCGCCCGGTTTGAACGGCGAGACCTGCTTGTTGACGGTGTCGAGGCCGCCGAAGGCCGCGGTCGCGACGAGAACGAGCAGAAGAGCGATCCGCCGCGTCTGCAGAGCGCTCAGCCGCGCAAACCACTGACTCCATCGACCGGGCCGCTCAACCGGCGCCGGTGGATTCCCCTCCATGTCGCGCAATGTTAGTAGCTACGAAGCGGGCCGCCGTGCACTAACGTTTGCGTCTGATGCAGGAGGTCATCGACAAGGGCCGTTGCACCGCTGCCCATCCGGTGCCGCTGCTGTTCGTTCACGGTGGCTGGCATTCCGCGTGGTGCTGGGACGAGCACTTCCTCGATTTCTTCGCTGAGAACGGGTTTCAAGCCGCCGCGGTCAGCTTCCGCGCGCACGGGCAGAGCCCCACCTCGCAAAGACTGCGCACGTGTTCGATCGCCGACTACGTCGATGACGTGAAAGCTGCCGCAGCGCTCTTCGGAAGCGGACCGGTCCTCATCGGGCACTCGATGGGCGGGTTCGTCGTGCAGAAGCTGTTGGAAAGCCACCACGCACCCGCAGCGGTGCTGATGGCCGCGACACCGCCACAGGGCGCGCTCCGCGCGTCGCTGCGCCTCATCGCGCGCCACCCGTTGGCGGGCCTGCTGAAGCCAAACACGGTGGGCAATACCCTCGACGTGGTCGGCTCGCCGCGGTTGGTCCGCGGACACCTGTTCAGCGCACACACCCCCGAGCAGATCGTGCTCGACTGCGCGGCGCGGCTCCAACCGGAGAGCGGGCGGGCGATACGCGAGATGGTGTTCGGCAATCTGCCGCGGCCTGAACTGATCAGCACGCCGATGTTGGTGCTCGGCGCCGCAGATGATGGAGCTTTCACACAGGACGAGGTGCGTGCCACCGCGAGCGCCTACGGCACCGACGCGCACTTCTTTTCAGACATGGGCCACGACATGATGTTGGAGCCGGGGTGGCAGGCGGTCGCGGAGCGAATCGTCCAGTGGCTCGGCCATCGGGGCTTATAGCCGCTCGCGCAACCTGTTTGCGGTGTCGAGTACGACCACGAGTTGTTCGGCAACCTGAACCGGCGCCGTGCCACCGCGGGCGTCGCGAGAGTTCACCGAACCGGCCACGGTGAGGACCTCCCGCACGTCCGCCGAGAGCGCGGGATGGATGCCTGTCAGCTCGGCGTCCTCGAGGTCTTCGAGTCCGACGCCCCGCGCTTCGGCGGCCCGCACAGCTGCACCTGCAGCCTCGTGTGCGACCCGGAACGGCACTCCCCTGCGTACCAGCCATTCGGCGATATCCGTCGCGAGCGTGTAACCGAGCGGGGCAAGTTCGGCCATCCGGTCGACGTCGAAGCGCAGCGTCGCGACCAGACCCGCCATCGCGGGCAGCAGCAGCTCGAGCTGCGCCACGGAATCGAACACCGGTTCCTTGTCCTCTTGCAGATCCCGGTTGTAGGCCAACGGCTGCGCCTTCAACGTCGCCAACAGACCGGTGAGGTTGCCGATCAGCCGACCTGATTTACCTCGCGCCAACTCGGCGATATCCGGGTTCTTCTTCTGCGGCATGATCGAACTTCCCGTCGACCACGAGTCGTGCAGCGTGACATACCCGAATTCGGTTGTGCTCCAGAGGATGATGTCCTCGGCCAACCGGGACAGGTCGACACCGATCATTGCGAACACGAACGCAGCCTCCGCTGCGAAATCGCGCGACGCGGTGGCATCGATCGAATTGTCCGCTGCAGCGGTGAATCCGAGTTCCTCGGCGATCGCGTCCGGGTCCAGGCCGAGGGACGATCCCGCCAACGCTCCTGCACCGTAGGGCGATACCGCCGCGCGATCATCGAAGTCGATCAGGCGGTCGACGTCGCGAAGCAGCGGATGTGCGTGCGCAAGCAAGTGGTGGGCCAGCAGTATCGGCTGGGCCGACTGCAGGTGGGTCTTGCCGGGCATGATCGCGTCGGGATGCGCGGCAGCTTGGGTCGCCAGGGCGGCCACGACCTCCAGCGCACCGTCGCCGACCCGTCGCACCGCGTCGCGCAACCACAACCGAAACAGCGTGGCCACCTGGTCGTTTCGGGAGCGACCTGCCCGCAATCGCCCGCCGAGGTCATCGCCGACCCGGTCGATCAGCCCACGTTCCAGTGCGCCATGCACGTCCTCGTCGCTGACGATCGGGCCGAAACTGCCGTCGTCGACATCCTCGCCGAGACTGTCGAGACCCGCGAGCAGGCCGTCGCGCTGCTCCTCGGTCAGCAGCCCCGCGCGGAACAGCACCCGCGCGTGCGCCTTGGACGCCCGGACGTCGTACGGCGCGAGCACCCAGTCGAAATGGGTTGACTTGCTCAGCGCGGCAAGCGCATCCGACGGGCCGTCGGCGAACCGTCCGCCCCAGAGCGATCCCTCGTTAGTGCTCACCCATGTCCCTTCGCGCGGCGATCTTGGAGGACAGTCCGTGCACGTGCACGAAGCCCTTCGCCGCGGACTGGTCGAAGGTGTCACCCTCGTCGTAGGTGGCGAGGTTGAAGTCGTAGAGCGATTCGGGGCTGCGCCTGCCGTTGACAGCGATGTGGCCGCCGTGCAGCACCATCCGGATCTCGCCGGACACGTGCTCCTGAGTGTCGGCGACAAAGGCCTCCAGCGACCGCTTCAGCGGCGAATACCACAGACCGTCATAAACCAGCTCGCCCCAACGTTGGTCGGTCTGCCGCTTGAAGCGGCCGAGTTCCCGTTCCAGCGTGACGTGTTCGAGCTCGGTGTGCGCGGTCACCAGAACCATCGCACCCGGCGCCTCGTAGATCTCGCGGCTCTTGATGCCAACCAGCCGGTCCTCGACGACATCCAGCCTGCCGACGCCCTGTTCGCCGGCGCGCCGGTTGAGCTCCTCGATGGCCTGCAGCACCGTCACCCGCCGACCGTCGATCGAAACCGGCACGCCCTTGGAGAATCCGACGATCACCTCGTCCGGAGAACTCCAGTTGACGGTCGGGTCCTCGGTGTAGTCGTACACATCCTTGGTCGGCGCGTTCCACAGGTGCTCGAGAAACCCTGTCTCAACCGCCCGGCCCCAGACGTTCTGGTCGATCGAGAACGGTGAGCGCTTCGTGACGTTGATCGGGATGGCGTTCTCCTCGGCGAACGCGATCGCCTTCTCACGCGTCCAGGCGTAGTCGCGGACCGGCGCAAGCACTTCCAGATCCGGCGCCAGCGAACCGAACCCCACCTCGAACCGGACCTGGTCGTTGCCCTTGCCGGTGCAACCGTGCGCGACCACGCTGCCGCCGTACTGCCGCGCCGCCGACACCAGGTGTTTGACGATCAGCGGCCGGCTCAGTGCCGATACCAGCGGATAGCGGTCCATATAGAGCGCGTTGGACTTGATGGCGGGCAGACAGTACTCGTCGGCGAACTCGTCGCGTGCGTCGACGACGACGGCCTCGACTGCACCGCAATCAATGGCGCGCTGACGCACCACCTCCATGTCCTCGCCGCCTTGGCCGAGGTCGATCGCGACGGCGACAACCTCCTGGCCGGTCTCCTTGCCGATCCAACTGATCGCCACTGAGGTGTCCAGACCGCCTGAATACGCCAGGATGACGCGCTCGGACATGTAACCAATCTCCTTAAGTAACAGCTCTATTGAAGGTTCTCGATGTTGGCGGCCAGCTCAGCGCCCGTCATCGGCTCGCGCGCCACCACGAAGAGGGTGTCGTCGCCTGCGATCGTGCCGACAACGTACGGGAGGGCGGCGCGGTCGATCGCGCTGGCCAGATACTGCGCGGCACCGGGCGGCGTGCGCAGCACCGCGAGGTTGCCGCTGGCGTCCGTTGACGTCAACAGGTCACCGAGTAGCCGCGACAATCGTTCGGTGCCACCGGATACGCCACGCACCGGGCTGCCGTCCTCGGGCACTACATAGACGCCGACGCCGCCGTCGGCCGCGCGCAGCTTGACCGCGCCCAGTTCCTCAAGGTCGCGCGACAGCGTCGCCTGGGTGACCTCGATCCCTTCCGCTGAGAGCATCGCGGCAAGCTCGGTCTGGCTGCGCACCGGGTGCGACGACAGGATCGCCACGATGCGCGCCTGCCTGCCTGCCCTGCTCGTGCTGATCTCCGGCGCCTTGCCCGCGGTCATGATCGCTCCAGCAGCCACGCGAGCAGTGCCTTCTGCGCATGCAACCGGTTCTCCGCCTCGTCCCACACCGCGCTCTGTGCACCATCGATGACCTCGTCGGTGATCTCGTGTCCGCGGTGCGCGGGAAGGCAGTGCAGGACAACGGCTTCCGAGTCGGCGAGGCTCAACAGATCGTCGTTGACCTGGAACGGCTTGAACGGCGCTACCCGGTCCAGCCCGTCGTCCTCCTGACCCATCGACGTCCATGTGTCGGTGACGAGTACATCGGCTCCTGTCGCTGCCCTCGCGGCGTCGGTGCCGACCGTCACCGACGCGCCGGTCAGTTGCGCGCGGGTCTCGGCCGCTTCCACGAACTCCTTGCTCGGTTCGAATCCGGGCGGAGCGGCGATGGTGACGTCAACGCCCGCCGTCACGCCGCCAAGCATCAGCGAATGCGCCATGTTGTTGGCGCCGTCGCCAAGGTACGACAGCCGCAGCCCCTTCAGGCTGCCCTTACGCTCGGCAAGCGTTTGCAGATCCGCCAACACCTGGCACGGGTGGAACTCATCGGAGAGCGCGTTGACGACCGGCACGGTCGCACCTGACGCCATCGAGGTGAGCCGCTCCTGCCCGAATGTGCGCCAGACGATCGCTTCGACGTAGCGGGACAGCACGCGTCCGGTGTCTTCGAGTGTTTCCTCGCGCCCGAGTTGCGTACTGCGTCCGTCGACGACGACGGCGTGGCCACCGAGCTGCGCGATACCGACCTCGAACGAGAATCGGGTGCGGGTGGAGTTCTTGTCGAAGATGACCGCGACACCGCGCGGCCCTTCGAGCGGCCGCCTTGAGAACGGGTCCTTCTTCAGCTCGGCCGCCAGCGCCAGCACCTCGGCCTGCTCTTCGGGTGACAGGTCGTCGTCGCGCAGGAAGCTTCTCGACATCACGGCACCGCCTTGTCGAGCACACCCGGCAGCGCGGTGAGGAACTCGGCGATCTGCGCTTCGGTGATGATCAGCGGCGGTGCGAGCCGGATCAGGTCTGGCGCAGCGGCGTTGACCAGGAACCCGACGTCGCGGGCGGCCGCCTCAACTTTCTTGCCTTCCGGGGCGGTCAACGCGATACCGCGCAGCAGTCCGCGGCCGCGAACATGGTCCACGAGCGGGTGGCGCAGCGACTCGATGCCGTGATGCAACGTCTTACCCAGCACGTCGGCCCGGGTGACAAGGTCCTCGTCGGCCAGCACCCGCAGCACCGCCAGCGCGGCGGCGGCACAGACAGGGTTTCCGCCGAACGTGCTGCCGTGCAGCCCGGGCGTCATCAGCTCACCTGCAGGACCGACGGCCAGGCACGCTCCGATCGGCAGGCCGCCGCCCAACCCCTTGGCCAGGGTCACGATATCGGGGGTGATGCCGTCGTGCTGATGGGCGTAAAACGTTCCCGTGCGGCCCATCCCGGTCTGTACCTCGTCCATCACCAACAGCGCGCCGCGGGCGCTCGACAGCTCGCGGGCGGCCACCAGATAGCCGTCGGGCGGAACGATGACGCCGGCCTCCCCCATTATCGGCTCGAGAAATACCGCCGCCGTGGCGTCGTCGACGGCTTCGGCCAGCGCGGCCACATCGCCGTATGGCACGTGCACGACGTCGCCGGGAAGCGGGGCAAACGGTTCCTGTTTGGCAGGCTGGCCGGTCAGCGCCAGCGATCCCATCGTCCGACCGTGAAAACCGCCCTGTGCGGCAATGATTTTCGTGCGGCCGGTCAGGCGCGTTATCTTGAACGCGACCTCGTTGGCCTCTGTGCCCGAGTTGCAGAGAAATACCCGGGCTTCGGCTCCCAGTTGCGCGACCAGGGCCTCCGCCAACGCGACGCCGGGTTCGGTCACGTAGAAGTTCGACGTGTGGCCGAGCGTGTTCATCTGGTTGGTGACCGCCTCGATCACCGCAGGATGTCGGTGGCCCAGCACGTTCACTGCGATACCGCCGAGCAGGTCGATGTAGGTCTTGCCGTCGACGTCGGTGACGACGGCACCGTCCCCGCTGGCCAGCGACACCGCCGGGGTGCCGTAGTTGTTCATCATCACGCTTTCCCAGCGCTCCTGAAGTGTCACGCATTCACCACCTTGGTGCCGGTTCCTTCATCGGTGAACAGCTCGACCAACACGCAATGCTCGACGCGTCCGTCGATGACGTGTGCGCTTGGCACACCGCCTCCGACCGCCCTCATGCAGGCCTCGATCTTCGGCACCATGCCTGATTCCAATCTCGGCAGCAGCTGCGTCAGCGCGGCGACGTCGATCTCGCTCACCAGCGAGTCACGGTCGGGCCAGTTGGTGTAGAGGCCCGCGACATCGGTGAGCATCAGCAGCTTTTCGGCCGCCAGCGCCTCGGCCAGAGCCGCCGCCGCGGTGTCGGCGTTGATGTTGTGCACCACACCGTCGACATCGGGCGCGATGGTGGACACCACCGGAATGCGGCCTGCGGCGATGAGGTCGACCACCGCATCGGTGTTGACCCGCTCGACGTCGCCGACCAGGCCGATATCGGTGGCCACCCCGTCGACGGTGACGCTGCGCCGCACGGCGGTGAACAGTTGAGCGTCCTCACCGGTGATGCCGACGGCGTAGGGCCCGTGCATGTTGATCAGGTTGACAAGTTCCCGACCGACCTGACCGAACAACACCATCCGCGCAACATCGAGCACTTCGGGTGTCGTGACGCGGAAGCCGCCCTTGAAATCGCCTGAGATGCCGAGACGTTTCAGCATGGCGCTGATCTGTGGGCCGCCGCCGTGCACGACCACAGGATGGATACCGCAGTTGCGCAGGAAGACCATGTCCGCGGCGAAAGCGCTCCGCAGCGACTCGTCGGTCATCGCATTCCCGCCGTATTTGACCACGACGATCTTGCCGTGCAGCTTCTTGAGCCACGGTAGTGCCGACGCGAGCACGTCGGCCTTGGTGTGGGTGGAGGCCGTCATGAGCTGTATGCCGAGTTCTCTTCGACGTATGCGTGTGACAGGTCGGTGGTCCGGATCGCTGCGCTGTCACCGCCGACTCCGAGGTCGATGGTGACCTCGATGTCGTCCCCGGACAGGTCCACGTCGCGCGCACCGGGCGCCCCGACGCCGTCGACGCAGACCGGGGACCCGTTGAACGACACGCTGATCCGTTCCGGATCCAGCCGAACCGGTGCCATGCCGACCGCGGCCAGCACGCGTCCCCAGTTGGGATCGGAGCCGAACAAGGCGGTCTTGACCAGGCTGTCGCGGGCGACGACGCGGGCCGCGACAAGGGCGTCGTCCTCATCGGCGGCTCCGGTCACCGTGATCGCGACCCGCTTGGTGACGCCTTCGGCGTCGGCCTGCAACTGTGCGCAGAGGTCGTCACACACCCGCAGGACCGCGTCATCGATTTCGTCCTGTCCTGGCGCGATTGCGCTCGCCCCCGAGGCCAGTATCAGGATCGTGTCGTTTGTCGAGCAGCTACCGTCGACGTCCAGCCTGTCGAAGGTCAGCGCGCTGGCGCGGCGCAACGCGTGATCGAGTGCTGCCGCGTCTGCGACCGCGTCGGTCGTGATGACGCACAGCATGGTCGCCAGCGACGGCGCCAGCATGCCTGCGCCCTTCGCCATCCCGCCGACGGTCCAGTTGTCACAGTGATGCAGCGCAACCTGTTTGGGAACTTTGTCGGTGGTCATGATGGCCCTGGCGGCTTCCTCGCCGCCGGTGAGACCACCGGCCATCTCGTGCACGATCTCGGTGACGCCTGCGAGCACCTTGTCCATCGGCAGCCGGTCGCCGATCAAGCCGGTGGAGCACACGGCGATCTCGATCGCTCCGGTATCGGTGCCCCAGTCCGAAAGCGCGGTCGCGACGGCCTCCGCTGTGGCGTGGCTGTCCTGAAATCCGCCGGAACCCGTGCAGGCGTTCGCTCCTCCGGAGTTGAGGATGACGCCACGCAACCGCCCGGTGGTGATCACCTGCTGGGTCCACAGCACCGGTGCGGCCTTCACCTGGTTGCGGGTGAACACCCCGGCGGCGCCGTAGTCGGGGCCTTCGTTGAATACGAGGGCCATGTCCAACGCGCCAGATGCCTTGATGCCCGCCGAAATTCCGGTGGCACGGAACCCCTCTGGCGCGGTGACGCCCTGGGTGCGCACCAGCCTGGTCGTAGAATCGGCTGAGGTGACCGGAGCCGGCTGGCCGGCGACATCAGAGCCCGTCACGGCGCCACCCCCACGATCGAGAGGCCTTCGGTTTCCGGCCATCCGATGGCGAGGTTCATCGATTGCACTGCTGCCCCGCCCGTGCCCTTGACGAGGTTGTCGATCGCGGCGATCGCGATGAACACGCCCGCGTCGTCGTCGACGGCGACCGCGAGCTGAGCGGCATTGCTGCCGATCACCGAACCGGTCTTCGGCAGCTGGCCTTCCGGCAGTAGATGCACGAATGGTTCGGCGTCGTAAGCCTTCTCGTACGCCGCACGCAGTTGCGACAGCGGCGTGTCCGTTCGGGCCGTACACGTCGCGAGGATGCCGCGCGAGGTTGGTATCAGCACCGGGGTGAACGACACCGTGACGTCCTTGCCGCTGACGGCACGCAGACCCTGCGCGATTTCCGGAGTGTGTCTGTGCTTGCCGCCGATGTTGTAGGCGCGTGCAGACCCGATGACTTCGGAACCGAGCAGGTCGGTCTTGGCAGCGCGACCGGCACCCGACGTGCCGCTGACAGCGACCACGGTCACAGCGGGATCGACCAGATCCTCGGCGACTGCGGGGAACAACGCGAGCAGCGCCGCCGTCGGGTAGCAGCCGGGAACGGCAATTCGGGTGGCACCGCGAAGCCGGTCCCGCCCCCCCGGCAGTTCCGGCAATCCGTAGGGCCAGCTGCCCGCGTGGGCCGATCCGTAGAACCGCTCCCACGCCGACGAGTCGGTGAGCCTAAAATCGGCTCCGCAGTCGACGATCACGGTGTCGGCACTCAACTGTTCGGCAAGCGCCGCGGAATGGCCGTGCGGCAGCCCGAGGAATACGACGTCGTGCCCGGCCAGGACGGCGGCGTCGGTGTTCTCCAGCACGCGGCCACCGAGGGGCAGCAGGTGCGGGTGGTGTTCGGCGAGCGTCGTGCCCGCACTGGAAGCCGCGGTGAGCGCACCGATCGTCAACCGTCCATCGGCGTATGCCGGGTGGCCGAGCAGTAGGCGCAGGATCTCACCGCCGGCATACCCGCTGGCACCCGCCACGGCCACAGAAGTCATGCAGTCGATTCTGCATGTTTATACAAGTCGTTGCAAATTCATTAAGTAGACGACCATTATATTCTATAGAAATCCCACCTCCCCCGCCGATCGTGAGAAGAATGGTGAGAACACTGCCCCGTCGCACGCTCAGGAAGGCCACGTGTCCGCATCGCCCTCGCCGGTGACCGACCGGGTCGGTGTCGTCGGCGGTGGCATCCTCGGCGTTGCGGTCGCCCGCGAAATCCTCAAGCGCAGGCCCCATGCCGATGTGACGCTGTTCGAGAAGGAGGACCGCCTCGCGTCGCACCAGACCGGACGGAACAGCGGGGTGGTGCATGCCGGCCTGTATTACGAGCCCGGCTCCAACAAAGCGATCCTCTGCCGACGCGGGGTCGGCCTCCTCGAAGAGTTCTGCGAAGCGCGCGACATCCGGCGGGTCGCCTGCGGCAAGGTTCTTGTCGCCCTCGATGATGTCGAGCGCGGCCGGCTGGACGACATCAAGGAGCGGGCACTGGCAAACGGTGTCCCCGGTGTTCGGATCATCGGGTCCGAGGAACTGCGCGAGCTGGAGCCGCACGTGCGCGGGGTCGCCGCGTTGCACTCCCCGTCCACGTCAATCGTGGACTTCGGTGAAGTGACGCGGGCGCTCGCCGCCGACGCGGCCGCCGACGGCGCGACGATCCGCCTCGGATACGAGGTCATCGGGTTGCGGACATCGAGCGCCGAGGTCGTCGTAACCGCCCGCAGCGCAAACGGTTCCACCGAGGCGGCGTTCGACCGCATCGTGGTGTGCGGCGGCCTGCAGAGCGACAGGCTGGCCGAACTCGCCGGCGATGACCCAGACCCGGTGATCATGCCGTTCCGTGGCGAGTACTACGCGCTCAAACCCGAACGGCGCAACCTGGTCAACGGGCTGGTCTACCCCGTGCCCGACCCGCGCTACCCGTTCCTCGGTGTGCACGTCACCCCGCGCGTGGACGGCGAAGTTCTCATCGGTCCCAATGCGGTGCTTGCGCTGGCACGCGAGGGATACACGTGGGGCAAGTTCTCGATTTCCGACATGGCGGAAGTGGCTCGCACACCGGCATTTTGGCGGTTCGCGCGGCGTCATTGGCGGACGGGCATCCGCGAGATGCGTAGTTCGCTCAGCAAGCGGCGGTTCGTTGCGGCCGCCCGCGCATACGTACCCGACCTCGGCGACGACGACGTCGTGCCGGGAGTGGCGGGCATCCGAGCGCAGGCGCTCGATTCGAACGGGGGCCTCGTCGACGATTTCCGGATCAGCGTCCATGACCGCATCGTTCTGCTCCGAAACGCCCCATCGCCCGCAGCTACCTCATCGCTGGCCATCGCCGAACACATCGTGACAACAATCGACAACGGAAGGTAGGTCAGTGACTCAACCTCTGTCCCAGGGCCTTTGGGGTGTCCTCGCCACACCCTTCGACGATGCTCTCGCAGTCGACCTCGACTCCCTGCGCAACGAGGTGGCGTCGTTCGCCGCCGACGGTGCGGGTGGGCTTGTCGCGCTCGGCGTCTTCGGTGAGGCGGCGTCGCTGGACCCCTATGAGGCAAATGCTGTCGCGCAGGCCGTCGCGTCGTCGACCGACCTTCCCTATGTGCTCGGCCTGTCCGAAAGAGACCCCGACGCCGTGGTCGAGCAGGCGCGCCGACTGCTCGATGCGGTATCCCGTCCTCCGGTGGCCCTGATGGCACAGATCGCTGACCCTGACCCGGCGACCGCCGCGGCCTCGCTGGGCCGACTGCATGAAGCGACCGACGTCGGCATCCTGATTCAGGACTATCCCGTTGTCTCGGGAGTCAACGTCACCGACGACGAGGTCGTCGAGATCGTGTCGGCGTGCCCGTTCGCGGTCGGCGTGAAATCCGAGACACCGCCGACATCTGTCGCCGTGGCGCACCTCGCGTCAAGGGTCGACGTTCCGGTGTTCGGCGGCCTCGGCGGCGTTGGACTGCTCGATGAGCTTGCCGCGGGATCGGCGGGAGCGATGACGGGCTTCAGCCATCCAGCCGCGCTGGCGGCTGTTCTGCGGGCGCACCGCGACGGCGGTTTCGAGGGGGCTCGCGCCGCATGGGCCCCGTGGCTTCCCCTCGCCAACTTCGAGGGACAGCTCCGGGTGGGTCTGTCGATCCGCAAGGAACTGCTGCGGCGCCGGGGTGTGATCGCGACGGGCAGGGTGCGTCCACCCGCTCTGTCGCTGCCGACCGCGCTGATCCCCATGCTCGAGAAGCACCTCGCGACCCTGCCGACCGCCTGAAGGAACACACCATGGATCTCGGAATCACCGGCCGCACCGCGCTCGTACTCGGCGCGGGCGGGGGTCTCGGCAGTGCGATCGCAGTGCGCCTCGCCGAGGAAGGTGCCGATGTCGCCGCGGCAGGACGTTCCGCCGACAAACTCGCCGAAACCGTGAAGCGGATCGAGGCCGCGGACGCCAAGGCGCTTTCGCTGACGTGGGATCTGGGTGATCTCGACTCGGTCGATGCCCACGTATCCGAGATCGAGAAATCCCTTGGGCCGGTGGACATTCTGGTGAACAACACCGGCGGTCCGCCGCCAACGCCTGCCGCAGGCCAGGACGCCGCCATTTGGAGGACCAGCTTCGAGCAGATGATCCTGTCGGTCATCGTGATCACCGACCGGGTGCTGCCGGGTATGCGCGAACGGGGCTGGGGCCGCATCCTCACGTCGACGTCCGGCGGTGCGCTCAGCCCCATCCCGAACCTCGCGATCTCCAATACCCTGCGCGCCAGCCTGCACACCTGGTCCAAGACGCTCGCCGACGAGGTGGGTCGCGACGGCGTGACGTCCAACGTCATCGTGCCAGGGCGAATCGCCACTGCCCGAACGCAATTCCTCGACGAACGCAGGGCGGACCGGGAGGGTAAGAGCACTGACGATGTGATGGCCGCCAGTGCGGCGACGATGGCGCTCGGCCGCTACGGGCGTCCTGAGGAGTACGCCGACGTCGCGGCGTTCCTGTGCAGCGAACGCGCGTCGTACGTCACCGGCTCCGTGATCCGCGTCGACGGCGGACAACTCAAGAGCGTGGTCTAGCCGACCATGCGCCTTCGAACGCTGAAGACCGACGGCGCGGCGTGTGTCGCACTGCCCGACGGCAGGCTCGCCCGTGCCGACCGCGTGCTGGACGGCGCGCCGTCCGGTCTGCTCGCCCTGCTGGAAGCGGGAGCACTGGATCGCCTCGCCGAAGCGGTGGCCGCGGGTGTCGACGACGCCGCGTGTGTCGATCCGGGTTCGCCGGTGGGAGCGCCGTGGACCAGGCCGCGCAAGATCCTGGGCATCGGGCTGAATTACGGTGCGCATGCGGGCGATCTCGGCGAGCAGGCTCCGCGCACATCGCCCGCGTCTTTCATCAAGGGTGACCACACCATCGTCGGACCGGGCGAGCCGATCGTGGTGCCCGCCGGGATCGGGCGCGTCACAGCGGAAGCCGAACTCGGCCTTGTAGTCGGGCGCACCTGCTATCAGGTCGGAGTCGACGAGGCGATGAACTACGTCGCGGGTGTCGTGCCGGTCCTCGACCAGACCGCGGAGGCGATCCTGCTGGAGAATCCGCGCTTTCTCACGCGCGTGAAGAACTACCCGACCTTCTTCTCCTTCGGGCCGGACCTGATCACCCTCGACGAGGTGCTGGCGGCTGGTTCACTGTCGGAACTGCGGGTCGCGACCGTGCACAACGATGCGGTACGCCGCGAGGACACGGTCGCAGGCATGACGTTCTCACCCGCCGAATTGCTCAGCTTCCACAGTCATGTGATGCCCTTCCACCCCGGTGACATCCTGTCGACGGGAACGCCAGGTGCGGTGCCGATCGTGCCAGGCGATGTCGTCCGGTGCGAACTCGGCGATGGCTTGGCTTCGCTCACCAACCCAGTCCAGTAGCGACGGCTCTCAGCGCCGCTGTTCGGCCCCGACTCGCTGCGCGGCGTTGGCGACGGCGGCGTCACGGGCGGCGCTCGCCTCATCTTCGGTCAGCGTCCGGTCCGCTGCACGGAAACGCAACGCCAATGCCAGCGACTTGCGGCCATCACCGATCTGGGGGCCGGTGTACACGTCGAACAACCGGACGTCTTCCAGCAGTTCCCCTGCGCCGTCGCGAACCGCGTCGACGACGCTCTGCGCGGCAATCTCATCGTCGACGATCAGCGCGATGTCCTGGAACACCGCGGGAAACGGCGACACCGCAGGTGCCGGCAGCGTCTCGGCCAGCGGAATGCCGTCGAGGTTCACCTCGACCGCGCACGTCCCCTTCGGCAGCCCGGACCGTTCGATGACCGCCGGATGCAGTTGACCCGCATGGCCGACGACCGTGTCGCCTACGAGCACCTCGGCGCATCGGCCGGGATGCCAGGGCAGGTACTGCGCTGGGCGCAGGGTCAACTCGACGCCCGCGGCCCGGCCGATGATGCGGACGGCCTCAAACGCGTCGGCGGCGTGTACCGGGCGGCCCGGCCCCCACGGACCGGCCGGTTCGCGCAGACCGGCAAGCACAACGCCGACGTGCTCCGGCTGGTTCGGCAGCGACGCGTCCAGCGTTGCGATCTCGGCGTCCGACGGCCTGCGGTCGGTCGGAATCAGTTCGACGGCGCGGGTCTCCGACGTCGGCTCGACCACTTGCTCGATTGCGAAGAGGCTCGCGTCGACCGCACCACGGGATACGTTGCGGACCAACGATTCCAGCAGCCCGGGCAGCAGCGTGGTGGCCAGTGCAGGCCTGTCCGCCTCAAGCGGATTGAGCACACGTGTCGCGGCGCGCCGCGGATCGTCTGGCGGCAGGCCCCACTGGTCGAACACACCCGCAGGGAGGAACGGCGTCGGCAGGATCTCGACATATCCGTTGAGCGCCAACGACTTACCGACTGCGCGGCGGCGTTTCTGCACCGGGCTTAGGCCGCGCCCAGCAGGTGCCTGCGGCAGCACAGAGGGAATGCCTTCGAGGCCCTCCAGCCGCAGCACCTCCTCGACGAGGTCGGCGGGCTGCTTCAGGTCGGGACGCCAACTCGGCGGCACGGCGGTCAGCCGGGCGCCGTCGACGGTCACGTCGGCGCCGATCTGGGTGAGCCTGCGCTGCGTGGTGCCCTCGGGGTAATCGACGCCGGCGGTGCGGGCGGGCAGATCGGTCGGCATGCTGACCGCCGGAGGCGACCAGTTCTCGCGTGGCGGCTCACCGCGCCAATCAGTCAGTTTGGGTTCCGCTGTGCCGCTTGCGATCTCGGCGAGCAGTGTCGCGCAGCGGTCAAGAGCGGCCACGGAAACGGCCGGGTCGACGCTTCGCTCGTAGCGGCGCGCCGCCTCGCTGGGAAGATGCAGCCGCCGCAGGGTCCGCGATACCGCGGCCGGATCCCATACCGCGGCCTCGAGGAGCACATCGGTGGTGCTGTCGCGCACTTCGGTGGTGCCAGCACCCATCACACCGCCGATCGCCGCGGTCGCGACGTCGTCGACAATCAGGACATCGGCGGGGTCCAGCTTGCGTTCGATGTCGTCGAGGGTGACCACCGTCTCCCCCGGCTCGGCGAAGCGGACGCGGAAGCCGCCGGTGATGAGGCTGCGGTCATGGGCGTGCATCGGATGACCGAGTTCGAGCATCACGTAGTTCGTCACGTCGACGGCGGGTGAGATCGCGCGGATGCCGCTCAGCAGCAGCCGCCTCTGCAGCCACCACGGCGATACAGCCGCAGGGTCGATGCCGGTCACTGGCCGCAGCCCGAAGCGCAGCACACCGGTGCCCGGGTCGATCGCTACCGGCAACGCCTCGCCGTCGACGGGCAGCGGAGTGACGTCGGCTGGATCGGCGTAATCGAGGTCGTAGGCGTTGGCGATCTCGCGGGCCATGCCGCGGACCGAAAGGCAGTAACCGCGGTCGGGGGTGATGGCGAGGTCGAAAACAGTGTCGTCGAGGCCGAGCACGTCGGCTGCCGGCGTCCCTGGTTCGGCCGTCCCCGGCGGCAGCACGAGAATGCCGGAATGGTCGGTGCCGAGGTTCATTTCGGCGGTCGAACAGATCATCCCGTCGGAGGTGCGGCCGTATGTCTTTCGCGCGGTGATGGTGAAGTCACCGGGGAGAGTGGTGCCGGGCAGCGCCGCGACCACAAGGTCGCCGACAGCGAAGTTGGTCGCGCCGCAGACGATATCGCGCGGCTCATTCTCACCGACGTCGACCTTGACCGCGCGGATCGGCTTCTTGAACTCGGTGAGCTCTTCGATCTCGAGCACACGGCCGACCGTTAGCGGGCCGCTGACGGGACCGACGGGGATGATGCCTTCGACCTCGTGGCCGATCCTGATCAGTGCCTGCTCGAGCTCGTCGGCGGGGACGTCCCAGCCGGGCGCGCCGGCTTGGACGACATCCCGGAGCCAGCTGTAGGGAAGTCGCATCAGGCGCCAACCCCGAACGGCAGTGAGAACCTGACGTCACCCTCGACCATGTCGCGCATATCGGGGATGCCGTTGCGGAACTGCAGCGTGCGCTCCAACCCCATGCCGAACGCGAAACCCGAATACACCTCCGGGTCGATACCGCAGGCGCGCAACACATTCGGGTTGACCATCCCGCAACCGCCCCACTCCACGTAGCCGGGTCCGCCTTTCTTGTTCTCGAACCAGACGTCGACCTCGGCCGACGGCTCGGTGAACGGGAAGAAGTGCGGCCGGAACCGGGTGCGGCCCTGCGGGCCGAACTCGGAGCGGGCGAAGGCGTCCAGCGTGCCGCGCAGATGGGCCATCGTCAGCCCCTTGTCGACGGCAAGCCCCTCGACCTGATGGAAGACCGGGGTGTGGGTGGAGTCCAGCTCGTCGGTCCGGAAGGTGCGACCGATCGAGATGATGTACACCGGCAGCTCGCGTTCGAGAAGTGCGCGAATCTGCACCGGTGAGGTGTGGGTGCGCAGCACTTGCCGCGAACCATCCGGCGCGACGTAGAAGGTGTCCTGCTCGCTGCGAGCGGGATGGTCGGGAGGGAAGTTGAGTGCGTCGAAGTTGAACTGCTCGGTCTCGACCTCCGGCCCCTCCGCGAGCTCCCAACCCATCGCGACGAAGGTGTCTGCGATGTGCTCGGCGAGGATCGTGATCGGGTGGCGGGCGCCGATCGGCTGACGCGTCGACGGCAGCGTCACGTCGATGCTCTCCGCGACCAGCACCGCGGCGTCGCGCTCGGCGCGCAGCACGGCAAGTCGCTCGTCGTAACTGCGCTGCGCCTCGGCACGAACGACGTTCACCCGTTTGCCTGCGTCCGCGCGGTCGGCCTTGGGCAGCGAGCCCAACGCCTGCCGGGCCAGCGCAAGCGGCGAACGATCACCGAGATGCTCGGTCTTGGCGCGGACGAGGGCGTCGAGGTCACCTGCCTGATCGAAGGCGTGATCGGCTGCACTGACCAGCTTGGCCAGTGCTTCTTCCGACAGGTCTATGGGCTGATCAGCCACCCGGCGATCATAGGTGATCGTCGAATGAGAGCAGCGTCACGCAATGCCCGGTGTCAGTGCGCACTCGGTGTCGACCGGTAGCGACGCGTCTTGGCGGGCCCGGCGGCGCCCGACAGTGACCTCGGCCAGCGCGGCCCCCGCCATCCCGAGCCAGGTAGCGACGATCAGGGTCAGACCGCTGTTGGCCAACATCAGGAACCCGAATCCGGCGCCGACGACCAGCAGCAGCCACCGCAGCGGGGTCCACCGTGCGGCCTGCCCGAAGCGGGTTGCGACCAACATGCCGAGCATCAACGCCACCGCATGGCCGACATCGGTGAAATCTCTGCCGATGCCGATCATCGCCACGGCGACCGCGATCCACCAACCCGTCCACGCGGGTCGCCAGCGGCGAGGGATGGCGGCCGTCAACGCTCCGAGCACTGCGGATGCGCCGTAACTCATCCCGACGTCGGTCGCGCGCGTCACGTCCGTCGACAACCAGCCGAGCTCGACAGCTGCGGTGAGCCCGACCGCGACAAGCAACGTTGCCCCGATGTGCCCGACAGTGAATGCCGCCATCAGCCTGGCGCTGCGCCACAGCAGTTCGGCGACGGCAAGCAGGCACACCAGGCCGGGCAGCCAGACATAGACCGGTCCCGCTTCGATGACAAAGGCGCTGACGAACAGGGTGCCGAGGTGGCCGTGGCTGAGGTTGTGAAGGTTCGTGCTGGCATGGCTGATGATCCGGCCCTGCGTCTGGGGGTCCAGCGTCGTCAGCGCGGCGGCCACGGCGGTCAGCATCGCCGCATAGGCGACGGTCACACGGATCCGGGACAGCCCCCGCAGCAAGCCGAACAACATCTCACCAACCACTATGCGTCGGTGAGATCCCCGGTCTCCTCGTCGTCGCCTGGCAACTCCCTGCGAGTTTTCACCCGGTACATGGCCAGGTCCGCGGGCACACCGTCCTGTTTCGGTGAGAACACCTGCTTACGAATGCGCTTGGCGGACAGGCCGAGCGCATCGAAGTCCTCGTCGGGAATTCGGTCCATGGTCGCCTGAGACACGATCAACCCGCCTCGCACGGCACGCTCCATCACACGGGCAGCGATGTTGACGTCGACACCGAGCCAGTCCGAGCCGAGCCGCTGCGGCCGTCCGGTGTGCACGCCTGCCCGCATCCGGGGTGTGTAGCCCTCCACCTCAACGTCTTTCACCGCGTCCAGACTGGCTCGAACCGCACCGACGGCGGTGGCAGGGTCGGCGAACACAGCCATCGTGCCGTCGCCCATTCGCTTGACGATATGACCGCCGGCTTCCAGCAGCGGCGGCTCCACCACCTGCGCGACCCTCCGCAGCAGTTTCAGCGTGACGTCGTCGCCGACCTTCAGTGCCCAGCCCGAGAATCCGACGAGATCTGTAAAGACCAGCGTGACCTCGCGATTGGCCGGCTTGCCTGAAACCCGTTCGGTGAGCGCCTGCCACACCTGCAGGCCTGCAAGGCTGACCTCACGCGACGCGACGTCGCGTTCGAGCAGGCGATCCGCCGCTCGGGCGGCCGCACTCGGCCCGCCAACGCCGGCAGCCGACAACGGATCTCCGAATTCAGGGTCACCTGGCAGCGCGCGACGCGCGCGCCGGATGAACGCGACGACGCCCGGACTGTGGTTGGTGTTCCGCAGCCATCCCCGCGGTGATGACGTGCCGGACCGTTCGTCGAACGATTCGACATCCATGGCGCAAGGTTAAGTGCCAGCTCTTTCGGCGGGCAAACACGCATGCGACGCGCGCCGAAATAATGGACAACGCACGTTGTCAAGTTTATCTTTGAATTCGTGAAGGTGAGCTCGACGACGAGGCGAACCAATCCGGCCGATCCGCTCGGCCCGGACTCCCTGACCTGGAAGTACTTCGGCGACCTTCGCACCGGAATGATGGGTGTCTGGATTGGCGCGCTGCAGAACATGTACCCGGAACTGGGCGCGGGGGTCGAGGAGCACTCCATCCTGCTACGCGAGCCGTTGCAGCGGGTGGCGCGTTCGGTGTACCCGATCATGGGCGTCGTCTACGACGGCGATCGGGCGGCCAGCACGGGCAGGCAGATCAAGGGCTTCCATACGACGATCAAGGGAGTCGACTCCGCCGGGCGTCGCTACCACGCGCTGAACCCCGAAACCTTCTACTGGGCGCACGCCACGTTCTTCATGTTGGTGATCAAGGTGGCCGAGTACTTTTGCGGCGGGCTGACCGAGGCAGACAAGCGTCAGCTCTACGACGAACACGTGCAGTGGTACGCGCAATACGGCATGAGCATGCGGCCCGTCCCCGAATCGTGGGAGGGCTTCTGCGAGTACTGGGACCGGGTGTGCAGCGAGGAACTGGAGATCAACCGGGCCACGCTCGACATCTTCTCGATCAAGATCCCGAAGCCGTGGTTCGTGCTGATGCCGACCCCGGTCTGGGACCAGATCTTCAAACCCATGGTCGCCGGCCAGCGCTGGATCGCTGCGGGCTTGTTCGATCCCTCGGTGCGGGAGAAGGCAGGCATGCGCTGGACCCAAGGCGACGAGGTGCTCCTGCGGCTGTTCGGCAAGCTGGTCGAATTGGCGTTCGTCGTTGTGCCCGACGAGATCCGGCTGCACCCACGCGCCCTCGCCGCCTACCGCCGCTCCTCCGGTCGGATCGCCGACGATGCGCCGTTGGTCGAGGCACCCGCGTTCATGGCGCCGCCGCGCGACCGCAGAGACATGCCCATGCACTACATGCCGCGGCGCAAAAGCCTGCTGGATCGGGCCGGATCGCTGGTGCACACGACGTTCTCGCTCGCCGGTCTACGCCCTGCGCGTGGCCGCAGCACGGCCGCATAGGCTCAAGACATGCTCGAATGGTCTGACGTCGATATCGCCGTGCGCGACGCGGTGCGGGAGTTCATCGACAAGGAGGTACGCCCTCATGTCGATGCACTGGAAAGCGGCGAGATGGAGCCCTACCCCATCATCCGCAAGCTCTTCGCCACCTTCGGCATCGATGCGCTCGCCAAGGATTCGCTGGAGAAGCGGCTTGCCCGGATGCGCGACGGCGCCGAGAAGTCCGGCGGCGGCGGATCGGGCGGCATGTTCGGCGGCGACGGCGGGTCGGCGGGCATGGGCTTCGTCGTGGTCAGCGAGCTGTGTCGGGTCAGCATGGGTGTGGTGACCGGGATGGGCGTCAGCCTCGGCCTCACCGTGCCGACGATCGCGGGCCGCGGCACGCTGGCGCAGCAGGAGCGGTGGCTGCCCGGTCTGGTCACCTACGAGAAGGTGGGCGCATGGGCGATCACCGAGCCCGACTCCGGCTCGGACGCGTTCGGCGGGATGAAGTCCTACGTGGTGCGCGACGGCTCAGGAAACGGGGACTACATCCTGAACGGACAGAAGACGTTCATCACCAACGGACCCGACGCGGATGTGGTTGTGGTGTACGCCAAGCTCGACGAGGGTGACGGAGCCGACAAGCGCGACCGTAAGGTGCTGACGTTCGTGCTCGATCGCGGCATGGAGGGTTTCGTCCAGTCAAAGCCGTTCCGCAAGATGGGTATTCACAGCTCGCGAACCGGAGAGTTGTTCTTCAACAACGTCCGGCTCGGCCGGGACCGGCTGCTGGGTGAGACCGAGGACAACTCCGCGGGCGACGGCCGTGCAAGCGCGCGGTCGAACTTCTCCGCCGAACGGATCGGCGTCGCCGCAATGGCGCTCGGCGTCATCGAGGAGTGCCTGCGGCTGTGCGTGGACTACGCGAAGAGCCGGACACTGTGGGGTCAGGAGATCGCCCAGTTCCAACTCATTCAGCTCAAACTCGCGAACATGGAAGTCGCCCGAATGAATGTGCGCAACATGCTGTTCCGGGTCATCGAGGCGGCGCAGACCGGTGCAGAGATCTCGTTGCCGGAGGCCTCGGCGATCAAATGGTATAGCTCGCAGGCGGCGACGGATGTCGCGATGGAGGCCATACAGCTCTTCGGTGGCAACGGATACATGACCGAGTACCGAGTCGAGCAGCTGGCGCGCGACGCCAAATCGCTGATGATCTACGCAGGCAGCAACGAGGTGCAGATCACCCACGTCGCCAGGGGTCTGCTCAGCGACTGACTAGGTACAACTAGGCGGTGAGACTCGCATCTCCCCCGACGGCCAGGGCGGCGACCTCGTCGTGCAGCGCCCGCACCCGTCGACGGATCCGGTGTTGGGTCGCCCGCGACATCGCGCCGGGACGGTAGTGCCCGCGCCGGAGTCGAATCGCCCGACCGTGCGTCATCTCCCACCGCAGTGCGTCCGAGACGGACTTCGAATGCCGTCCAACGGGATCGAAGCCGTGGTACGCGAGCGCGCCGACCAATTCCTCGACCGTCGCCGGGCCGTGGTCGAACAGGTACGCGGTGAGCAGGTAGCGGAGATCGGTTCCGCTCACTGTCAGCAGTTGGCTCATCGTCAGACCATGACACGACGGTCTGACACGGCCCGGATTGTCGCTCTGTTGTCGCTGAGCCGTTGCGGCTGTGCGGTTACGTACGCGCCGACGGGCATGTCGCGAACGAATCCGCACACTCGGCGGCCTAACCGGCGCGGTGCGCCTTCGCACTCTGGTACAGGCAAATCGCTGCGGCCGCCGCCACGTTGAGACTTTCGGCTCCGCCTGCCATCGGAATTCGGACGCGGTCGGCCGCCATCGCCGCCAACTCTGCGGGCAGGCCGTGTGATTCGGGTCCGAACAACCATGCGGTCGGCCCGCTGAGATCAGCGTCATCAAGGCTGACATCACCGTCGACGGTGGTGGCCAGTACTCGCAGACCCGCATTCGAGAGCGCTGCAACCGCTCCCCCGGCATCGGTTTCGGACACCACAGGGATGGCGAAAATGCTGCCAGCTGATGCCCGAAGGCACTTTCCGTTGTATGGGTCGACGCTGTGGCCTGCGAGGACGACCGCGTCGGCGCCCATCGCATCTGCGATCCGGATCAGCGTGCCCGCATTGCCTGGCTCGGAGATCTCGGCCGCAACGGCGATCAGCCTCGGCGAGCCGGCCAGTACGTCGGCCAGGCTCGTCGACGGCAGCTCGCACACCGCGACCAACCCGACCGGTGTGACGGTGTCCGACAAGGCTTTCGCCGCGCGTTCGGTGACGACATGCACCGGTGCGGCGCCGAGAATCGAGCCGAACCGCGCCAACGCGTCTTCGGTGGCGAAGACTTCGACGACGAGCTCACGGCGCAACGCCGCCTCCACGAGGTTCGGCCCCTCGGCGAGGAAGCGGGCGGTACGGCGCCGTCCGGCGTGGCGATGCAGCTTGATCGCTGCCGCCACCCGGTCGGAGCGCTCGGTGAGCGTCAGGCAGCCTCGCCGGAGTCCGATGTCGCCGCCGGGGCGGCTCCGGAGGGTGCGTTCACGTCCTCGGGCAGCGCGCCCTTGGCGACGTCCACCAGAGCAGTGAACGCGGCCGGGTCGCTGACCGCGATCTCGGCGAGGTTCTTGCGGTCCACCTCGACACCGGCGGCCTTCAGGCCCTGGATCAGCCGGTTGTAGGTGATGTCGTTGGCGCGGGCCGCGGCGTTGATCCGGGAGATCCACAGCTTGCGGAACTCGCCCTTGCGGGCACGCCGGTCACGGTACGCATAGTTCAGAGAGTGCAGCTGCTGCTCTTTGGCTTTGCGATACAGCCGGGACCGCTGTCCGCGGTAGCCCTTCGAGGCCTTGAGTACTGTCCGCCGCTTCTTCTGGGCGTTGACTGCGCGCTTCACGCGTGCCATGAGGTGTTCCTATTCTCGATCGGTCTAAAGGTCAGTACGGCGTGAGAACTAGCCGTTGAGCAGCTTGTTGACGCGCTTCTTGTCGTTGGCCGACACCTCGGTGCGCCCCTCGAGGCGACGGGTGCGCCTACTCGACTTGTGCTCGAGCAGGTGCCTACGGTTGGCCTTCTCGCGGACGATCTTTCCGGTACCGGTACGCCGGAACCGCTTGGAAGCGCCGCTGTGGGTCTTCGCCTTGGGCATGTGTCCTCAGTTCTGTGTTGATTCGGTCGGTGCCGCCGTGGTTTCGGCGGCCTCTGCAGGCTCTGCGGGCGCTGCCGGCTCCGCGCTGGCGCGCTGGGCGGCGGGAGCATCGGCGTCGTGTGCCGCCTTGGCGCGGGTCTTCGCGCCGCGGTGCGGTGCCAGCACCATCGTCATGTTGCGGCCGTCCTGCTTGGCTGACGTCTCGACGAAGCCGTAGTCGGCGACGTCGGCGCCGAGGCGCTGCAACAGCCGGTAGCCCAACTCGGGTCGCGACTGTTCGCGTCCGCGGAACATGATCGTCACCTTGACCTTCGACCCCGCTTGCAGGAAGCGGACCACGTGGCCCTTTTTGGTCTCGTAGTCGTGCGGGTCGATCTTGGGACGCAGCTTCTGTTCCTTGACGACGGTCTGCTGCTGGTTCTTGCGAGACTCGCGTGCCTTCTGAGCCGTCTCGTACTTGTACTTGCCGTAGTCCATGATCTTGCAAACCGGAGGCTTGGCATCCGGGGCTACTTCGACAAGGTCGAGGTCGGCGTCAACGGCGACGCGCAGAGCGTCTTCGATGCGCACGATCCCTACCTGCTCGCCACCTGGTCCTATCAGGCGGACTTCAGGTACTCGAATGCGCTCGTTGACACGGGTCTCAGTGCTGATGGGGCCTCCTATGTTGTCCTCTTCGAGGAACCCAGCTCCATCAGCGCTCTGTCGTCAAAAACAGAGAAGCCCTGCACAAAGCAGGGCCCAAAGCCGACCAGGACAGGCAACGTATGCCTGTGACCGGACCATTGGACCGTAAGGTCAATGGTGGGAGTTGGGACTCCACTTGCTGTCCCTGGCGTATGCCGGGACGGTCGCGCGTGCCAGTCTAGCAGGCATGACCGAGGTTCCTAACATCCGTGAGCTGGCCGAAATTCCAGCGGTGGAAGTCATCACCAAGGCGGCGGTGATGCTGATGAGCGCCGCGGCGGAGAAGCTCGGCCTCTCGGCGGAGGACCCCGACGAGGGCCCGCACCGCGACCTCGACGAGGCCCGAAGGCTGATCACCGCCCTCGCAGGCCTGGTGTCGGCATCGGCCGAATACCTCGGCCCCCACGCCGGTCCCGTCCGCGACGGCTTGAAGTCGCTGCAACTGGCATTCCGCGAGTCCAGTGCCGTTCCTGATGAACCCGGCCAGGGTCCTGGCGAGAAACACACCGGCCCTGTCTGGTAGCGGTCACAACCATTTCTGGGAATGAGCGAATATCCTCGCGCCCTATGACCCTCACTAGCCCACCGCTGGTACGACCCAGGTCCCGCTACTCCTGGGTGCCCGCGGCCGCAGGCTGGACAGTAGGCGTCATCGCGACCCTGTCGCTCCTCGCGAGCCTCTCGCCGGGCATCCGGTGGCTGATCAAGGAGCCGCGCGAATTCGTCAACGACTTCATCTTCAACTTCCCTGACACCAGCTTCGCGTGGGCGTTCGTCCTGGCCCTACTGGCCGCAGCGCTGGCCGCCCGCAAGCGTCTCGCGTGGTTGATTCTCGTCCTCTACATGCTCGCGTCGATTGTCTGGAACGTCTACGACATCGTTGCCCGTGGCGAGACCTGGATGCAGGAAACCGGCGAGATGATTGGTCTGGCGTTCCATATCGCCGCCGTCGTCTTCCTGGTGCTGGCCCGAAAAGAGTTCTGGGCGAAGGTCCGCCGCGGTGCGCTGTTCAAGGCGGCCCTGACGCTTGCGGCCGGGATGGCGGTCGGGATCCTGGTGGGCTGGGGCCTGCTCGAACTCTTTCCCGGCACGCTGGAACGCGACTACAGGTTGGCGTACGCCGCCAACCGCGTCGTGGCCTTCGCGGGCGTCGACTCCAACGCGTTCGACGGGCAGCATCCGCATGTCTTCGTCAACGCCCTCCTCGGCCTGTTCGGCGCGCTGGCGTTGATGGTCGCCGCGATCGTGTTGTTCCGGTCTCAGCGCTCAGAGAACGCACTCACCGGCGAGGACGAGTCGGCCATCCGCGGCCTGCTGGAGCTGTACGGGAAGAACGACTCGCTCGGCTATTTCGCCACCCGCCGTGACAAGGCCGCTGTGTTCGCGCCGAACGGACGTGCGGCGATCACGTACCGCGTCGAGGTGGGCGTCTGTCTGGCCAGCGGTGACCCGGTCGGCGATCCGAAATCCTGGCCACAGGCGATCGAGGCGTGGCTGCGGCTGTGTCAGGAGTACGGCTGGGCACCTGGCGTGATGGGCGCCAGTTCGGCTGCGGCACAGTCTTTTCGCGAAGCGGGACTCAGCGCGCTTCAACTGGGCGATGAAGCGATCCTGTATCCCGACGGGTTCAGGCTCTCCGGTCCCGATATGCGCGCAGTACGCCAGGCGGTAACCCGCGCACGCCGCGCGGGGCTGACCGCGCGGATGCGGCGCCACCGTGATATCTCCGTTGAGGAGATGGCCACCGTCATCAAGCGCGCGGACTCATGGCGCGACACCGAAAGTGAACGCGGCTTTTCGATGGCACTCGGCCGACTCGGCGATCCCGCTGATGGTGACTGCCTGCTGATCGAGGCATTGCAGCAATCCGCAGGGAAAGAAGAAGTCGTCGCGATGCTGTCACTGGTGCCGTGGGGCACCAACGGGGTGTCCCTCGACCTGATGCGCAGGTCTCCGCAATCACCCAACGGCACAATCGAATTCATGGTCACCGAGCTGTTGCAACAGTCGGAGGGCCTTGGCGTCAGCCGGGTTTCGCTGAACTTCGCGATGTTCCGGTCGGCGTTCGAGCAGGGCGCACAGCTCGGTGCGGGCCCGATCGCCCGGTTGTGGCGCTGGCTGTTGGTGTTCTTCTCCCGCTGGTGGCAGCTCGAGACCCTGTACCGGTCGAATATGAAGTACAAGCCAGAGTGGGTGCCGCGCTACGCCTGCTACGAGGACGCCCGACTGGTCCCGCGGGTCGGTGTCGCATCCGTGATCGCCGAAGGCTTTCTCGTGCTTCCGTTCTCGCGGCGCAACGAGCAGCACACCGGACAACACATCGCCGCACCGAAGAATCTGGTCGCCTCTGGTGTGCTGCACCACGACGGCAGCGCACCCGACACGGCCGACCTCGAAGCCGACCTGCCGGAGAACGGGGACGCACCGCGTCTGCCCGAACAGGTACGCGTCAGGATGGCCAAGCTCAAGGATCTGCAGGCCAGCGGTGTTGACGCCTACCCCGTCGGGCAGGCCCCGAGCCACACCGTGGTTCAGGCAACCGAAACGACCGACGGCACCGCCGTGACGGTCGCGGGCCGCGTTCTGCGAATCCGCGACTACGGCGGCGTGCTCTTCGCGCAGCTTCGTGACTGGTCCGGCGAAGTTCAACTGCTGCTTGACAATACGGAATTGGACACCGGCAGCACCGCGGACTTCACCGGTTCCATCGACCTGGGCGACCTCGTCGAGGTCACCGGCGTGATGGGCAACAGCCGGTCGGGGATCCGGTCGCTGATCGTGGGCAGCTGGCGACTGATCGGCAAGTGCCTGCGCCCGCTGCCCGACAAATGGAAAGGGCTGACCGACCAGGAAGCGCGGGTACGCGCCCGCTACGTCGACCTCGCTATCAACACCGAGGCACGCGATCTCATCCGCGCCCGCAGCGGTGTCCTGCACGCGATCCGCGAAACACTGGTGGGTAAGGGGTTTTTGGAGGTCGAGACCCCGATCCTGCAACAGATCCACGGTGGCGCAAACGCCCGCCCGTTCCTCACCCATATCAACGCCTACGATCTCGACCTCTATCTGCGCATCGCCCCCGAGCTCTACCTCAAACGACTGTGCGTCGGTGGCGTCGAGAGGGTCTTCGAACTGGGCCGCGCGTTTCGCAACGAGGGAGTCGATTTCAGCCACAATCCAGAGTTCACCCTCCTGGAGGCATACCAGGCGCACGCCGACTACAACGTGTGGATCGACGGCTGCCGCGAACTCATCCAGAACGCCGCACTCGCGGCCAACGGCGAGCATGTGTTCCTGCGACCCCGCGACGACGGTGCCATGGAGAAGGTCGACATCTCCGGTCGGTGGACGGTCAAGACCGTGCACGGCGCGGTGTCCGAGGCTCTCGGCGAGGAGATCGGACCCGAGACCGACCTCAAGACGCTGCGTAGGCTCTGCGACGCTGCCGATATCCCCTATCTGACGCACTGGGATGCCGGCGCGGTCGTGCTCGAGCTCTACGAGCGCCTCGTCGAGGACCGCACCGAGGAGCCGACGTTCTACAAGGACTTTCCGACGTCGGTGTCGCCGCTGACCCGACCGCACCGCAGCATTCCAGGCATTGCCGAGCGCTGGGATCTGGTGGCTTGGGGGGTCGAACTCGGCACCGCCTACAGCGAACTCACTGATCCCGTCGAACAGCGCAGGCGACTGCAAGAGCAGTCGCTGCTTGCTTCGGGTGGAGATCCTGAGGCGATGGAGCTCGACGAGGACTTCCTGCAGGCCATGGAGTATGCGATGCCGCCGACCGGCGGACTCGGAATGGGCGTGGACCGGGTCGTGATGCTCATCACGGGCCGCAGCATCCGCGAGACGCTGCCGTTCCCGCTGGCCAAACCGCGCTAGCAGCTAACTCACAGCTGGCCACAAGGTAGGCGCGTCACCATGTTGCCGTGACGTTACCCGACTCGTTGCGCCACCACCTTTCCCTGATGCACGGATGGCTTCCTGTCACCGTGCAGGTGATCGCCGCCCTGGCGCTGATCGCCGCGGTCAGCCGACGCAGCGGCCGCTGGCAGATCAGATGGCTGCCGTGGGCGGTAATCGTCGGCGGGGCCCTCGCCGCGTCGGCGTACTGGTACGTCGCGTCGCAGGGTCTGTCCGATAACCCCGCACCCAGCCAACTCTGGATTTGGATCGGCCTGTCGGGTTTCGCGATGGCTGTCGCGCTGGCCGGTTGGCGGCGGGCGCGATGGTGGCGGCGCAGCGTCTCGCTCGCGGCGCTGCCGCTGAGCCTGCTGTGTGCCGCGCTGGCACTGAATCTGTGGGTTGGCTACTTCCCCACCGTGCAGATCGCGTGGAATCAGCTGACGGCCGGACCGTTGCCCGATCAGACCGACGAGGTCACCGTGCTGGCCATGCAGCACGAACGGAAGATCCCTCCGAAAGGCACCGTTGTTCCCGTCGATATCAGCGATACTGCGTCGGGTTTCCGGCACCGGGGCGAGCTGGTCTATCTACCGCCGGCCTGGTACGCCACCAACCCTGCGCCGAAGCTGCCGACACTGATGATGATCGGCGGCGAGTTCAACACCCCCGCCGACTGGGTGCGCACCGGGGGCGCAGTGAAGATGCTCGACGACTTCGCCGCAGCTCACCACGGCAATGCCCCTGTCGTCGTGTTCGTCGACCCAGGCGGAGCGTTCAACAACGACACCGAGTGCGTCAACGGCAGCCGCGGCAACAGTGCCGATCACCTCACTAAAGATGTTGTCCCATACATGGTCTCGCATTACGGCGTGAGCGCCGACCGCTCCGCGTGGGGCATCGCGGGCTGGTCGATGGGCGGGACGTGCGCCGTCGACCTGGCGGTGATGCATCCGGACATGTTCAGCGCGTTCGAGGACATCGCGGGCGACATCGGCCCGAACTCGGGCAACAAGGACCAGACCATTGCACGGCTGTTCGGGGGTAAGACCGACGCGTGGGCGGCGTTCGACCCGACAACCGTCATCACCAAACACGGTCCGTATTCGGGGGTCTCCGGGTGGTTCGACGTCAACGGATCGACCGCGACGATCCAGCGCGCCAAGAACGACCAGGCCGGAGCCGCGAACTCGTTGTGCGCGTTGGGCGCCGCCAACGGCATCAACTGCGCGGTCGTGAGCCAGCCGGGCAAGCACGACTGGCCGTTCGCGTCACGCGCCTTCTCGGCCGCTCTGCCGTGGCTGGCAGGCCAGATCGGCACGCCCGACGTACCGCCAACGCCGCTGCCGACTGGTGTGCCGAGTCCCGCCATCGAACAAACCGCCGCGAGGTAGGTGTCGGCGTAGCGTTGCGTTATGCCCGACGAACCGGATCCCGAGCCCTCCCCCGCTGACGAGCCATCGACGCCCGAGTCGCAGGAGATAGTGGCAGAAGTCGTGGAGCCTGACTCCGCGCCACCGCCCCCACCACCAGCTGAGGCGCTCGACACCGGGTACACGCCAGGCGGCGTGCCCACCTTCGAGTCGGTGCGGGAAAAGATCGAGACGCGGTACGGCACCGCCATCGGCGCAACCGAACTCGCGGCGGAGACGCCGGAGGGCCGCTCAGTGGAAGAGCAGTACGAGGAGCGTCAGCGCGCGGCAGCAGAACGACTCGAACAGATCCGCAAATCGATGCGCCAGGACGAAGACAAGTCCTAGCCAAGTCTTAATAGTCGGATTCGGCGGCGAGGATCTCGGCGAGGAACGCGTCGGCTGCGGGCACCGCCAACCGGTCCCGCGCGAAAGCCCGCACCCGATCTCGCGTTTGCATCGATTCGTCCACATCGGCGCCGACCGTCACCGTCGTCGCCTGCCAATCATGGTTCCAGGCAGCTGATTCCGTCGCCGGATGCTGTTGTGCGTCGACCAGCAGGAAGCTCGCCCGCCCGTCTTCGTCGAGAACACCTTCGCCGCCGAGCTCGCCCGATCGCAGCCGCACTGCAACGTGCTCAGGAGATCCTTGGCCCAACAACTGCACGGCCACAACGGCGTTCGCACCCGACTCCGTTGGCTCTATGCGCCAGTCGACGGTGTTCTCCGCCGCGTCGAACAGTGCAGGAGGAACAGCCGCCCAGTTGAGCGAGGCGGTCCCCCGCGCGATCACGCCCGCACCGGTCTGACCCCGGTCAGCACCCGCAGCCAGCGCATAATCATCACGCCGAGGGGCGGGCGCGACGGGCTCGGCGAGGACCATCCCGACGTCGTCGGTCAACTCGCTTGTGGACCGGACCAGTTCCACGACGCGCGGGTCTCCGGCCCTGACAAGCTCGTTGAGCGCCGCGGTGTGGTCGGCGAGTAGCCCGGCCACGTCTGAGTCGAAGGTGTCATCGGCGAAGAAGTCCTGCGCGGCAGATGTCAGAAGCGCGATCTCGGCGTCGAGCAGGGCTCCGTCGAGGGCGGCGATGCCGTCGCGGTGGCTGGCAGGCCACCAGCGCCGCATCCAGTGGCCAAGTGCCAGTCGTCGTAGCTGGTCGAAGGAGCCGGGCAACACGGCGACGCCGTTCAGGTCGATCGTCTGTGCCTCGTCGGGCAGGCGTCCATCGACCGCCGCAGCCACCGCGCTGTGACCGGATTCGCCGAGTACGCGCCACAGCCAGTCGGCGCGCGTCAGGTCGGTGAACGTGATCGCCGCCGCGGCGGGTTTCTCGTCGATCGTCCACGACAGCACGGCGCCACTGACTTCCAGCACGGCGATCAGCGGAATCGGCGCGACCAGTGGGCCGGTGCTCCAGAGACCGGCTTCGGCGATGAGTTTCATCCGGCCACACCCAACATCGCCTTGATGCGCTGGCGGTGATCGAGGCTCACCGATCTCGCGACGCCCTCGAGCAGTGATCGGACGTCGTCCACATCGGTGCACGACTCCTGCCAGACGTCACGACCGTGAAGTCGGGCCCACAACCGGCTGAGATACGGACGCGCGAACACGGACAGGTCGTCGATCACCTGCTGCTGACGCGGATGAATCGGCCCACCCTCGACCAGATATCGGCGTGCGTGCATCACATAGGCCTCTTTGCGCAGCCGCGCCTGGATCACCCCGGACAGTTGATAACGCGGTACGACATCGGTCAGCGGCGCGAGATCGACCGCGACCTCGATCCCCGCGATCAGCGTGGCCTGATTGTCCTCGGCGAGTAGCCCCCACGGCGCGCACGACCTGTCGACCTCCTCTGCGCACAGCAGCGGGACATCGGGCAGTTCGTCTCGATCGAGAGCGCGCCGAAGTGTGGCACGTACGCGGTCGACAACCGATCGGTTCAGCGGCCGGTCGTGGGCGGATCCGCCGATAATCACCGGTACTTGTTGCGGCTCAACTGAACTCAAACCGAGGTGAACAATCGACCACGGCAGATCGGCCGATGCATCGTGGGCCTTCGCGCCGAGGTTGTACGGCGTGGCGTCGGCGATCAGCGCCGACCACACGCGCTGTCGCGCCGCCGCCCCCCGGTGGCCGTCCGCGAGGCCGAGCACGGTGGAGAGACCGGAGAGGAACGGACCTGCGATCTCGCCGCCTGCCCGCACGTCTGGCCAGCTGTGTCTGAGCTGCTCGGACAGCTTCGCGATGACCTGCTGGTCGGCGACGAACTGATTGAGCACCTCGATACCGGTGCGGTCGCGGTCGGCGTGAATGTCCCGCAGCACCGTCGCCGCCTCGTCGTCGCCGCCCGCGGGTGCGCCCTTTGTCACGGCGAGTTCGAAGCAAACCGGGAAATACAGCTCTTGCGCGTTGCCCGCCGTGATGCGGAGCTTGCGCCGTTCCCGCTTGAGCACGTCGAACCATGCCGCCGCGTCGCGCAACGCGGGTCCGTTACCGACGATCAGATCGTGCATCGCTGATGCGACGGCGGCGTCGACGAACGGCGCGGAGTATTGGGTGTTCGCGCGCAGGCGAAGCACGAGGGGGTCGATGATCCGCTTGACCGTCCTGCGTAACGGCCCCCCGTCGTCGCCACTGAGCACCTCGACACCCGGCCCGATCGCGCGCCACGCGCTGTCGATCACGGCTTGGCGCGGTCGGGTCACGGCGACCGCCGCGCCTGCCGTTGCCCCCGAGGTCATTTCTAGAGGATAGGAGCGGGGGTGAATATCACCTAGCCGAAAAGTTGGGTTCGGTAGCCGTACCTCTGTCAGAACCTAGGTTCATGCCTGATGCGTTGTTGCTAACTTTCCTTGCTGTTGTCGGAGTCGGCATCTCGGCGACTGTCCTTCTATCCCGCCCCCGCGCATCGGCGCAGCCGGACGTCACACCCGATGTCGGAGTCGGCACCGTTTCCCAGGTCACCGACGTGGTCACGATCGAGGTCGAGAGTGTGACGGGCCTGCGGTTCACCGGACGCCTGCGCGATGACGCCATCACCTCCACGCTGCGGCCGGGCGCGGTGCTGTTGGTGGCGTTCGACCCCGCAGCGCGCGAACAGCTTTCGCTGGCCGACGACATGCTGGCGGTTCGCGCCGCCTTCGACCAGATGCTCGTCGACAAGGGTCTGCTGACCGGGCACCAACTCGACCTGATCCGGCACGGAACCCGGTCCCATGGCGTCATCACCGGTATGCGCCCGACCGGCGAAACCCGCGAGGACTTTCGCGAGGTCGAACTCGACGTCATGGTCAGACGGCCGACCGGCGGCCAGTTCGCGGTCCACGAGACCGCGCTGATACCGGCTTCGTCGATGACGAAGGTGGCACCAGGCAGCGTCATCGATACCTACTTCCGGCCAGGCGACGAGTCCGAGATCGCCGTCTCGGTTCCGCCGAGCTGACAGTCACCGCGTGCCGTCGACCGCGAATGTCACGAGGGCGGCCCAGTACAGAGGGCTGGCGGTCAGGTCACCGGCGCGCCAACGCCGCATCTGCTCTCGCTGCCAGCGATTGACCGCGCGACCGGCATCGGATTCGTCATGGCTCCTGTCGACGGCGACGACCGCATCGACCATCGGATCGGCTTCCGGATCAACGGTATTCGGGGCGAACTGCCGGTAGCCGGCTGCGGTGGGCAGTGACCACAGGGTGGCTGTCACCAGCTGCGCCCCGCACAGAATCATGGAAGCCACCAGACCAGTCGCCTCGTCGAACTGGTAGTCCCCACCCGACGCGCACGCCAGTAGCGCGACCCTGGGCGGAAACGGTAGCTTCGCCGACATCAGATCTGCCGCCGTCAGCGGTCGCTCGTCCGCGAGGTGGAGTGCTGCGCGGTCGGCGTGCCCCACGTCACCGTCCGCCGCTGTCGCATGCCCGACGTAGAGAAGCCTGCTCGGGGCCAATTTGAGCTGGTCGGCCAGCCATGCACGGCCCGCGTCTTGGCGCCGGAACAACTCGACCGCCGTTGTGACACCGGGAAGTACGTCCCGTCGCTGCATCAGGTCACCGAAATGGCGCGCCAGCGGGGTATCCGGTGACGGCCTGCCGAGAACCGAGCCCAGAGGTGAGTCAGGCCGCTGTCCTGGCACCCGCGGGTCGAGCACGAGCAGGGGTGGTCGGTCCTTCCCTGCCAGCCAGCCGACGGATGAACGCCGTGCGTTCGCGATGTTCGGCGGCGCCGCCATCAGCACGTCTACCAGCTCGATCAACCGGAAGCCGTCCTCGCCCGGCATCGCCAACGCCGACCACGGAACCCGTGCCAGCCGTGCGCTGGGAGAGACGAACAGCGCCGAGCGGGGTGAGGCGACGCAGTCCGTCAACAACTGCCATGCGGTCCCCGCGATCAATTGAGAGCCCAGATCACGCGCGAGCTCCGACTCGCCGGCCCGCGATGCGAAAGGGCCTGTCGCGATGGCGCGTTCGACGGCGTCGCGTTGGGTTTCTTCTCCGAGCGGGTCCGGCAGGGCCTTTGCGAGTCCGGAGAGAACGGCGATCAACGTCGGTTCTTCGACCACCCACGTGACCGTCCGCGACGGTGCTCCAACGACGCGAAGGCTGGCATAGGTGGCGACGCCGACGTCGGCGAATCGCAGCACCAGGGTCTGCGGCTGCGCTTCGCTCACGGCCACGTCGACCAAGCGACCTCGTCAGAGGTGATGTCGCGGCCGTAGCGCTGATGCGCCAACTCGCGATACCTGCTCATGATCGGCGGCATGTCGGGATCCATCCGTAGCGGCGGCAATGGTCCGAGCCGCGTCAGCCCCCCGGTGAGCGATGTCGACGGCGATCCCGCGGCCACCAGCGCGTACTCGTCGTCCGCCTCGACCGGCACCGCCGCCGTCGCGGAACCCATCCAATCGTCGGCACCGGTGTCGCCCGGCTCGGTGCTGAATGCACCTCGCGCGCAGTGGTACTCGACAAGCTCGCTCAGCAGGTCGACGTTTCCCCACTCATAGGCGACGGCGAACGCGCCCGCGAGGATCCGCGCCGACACCAGCGTCGCCCACCGCATCCTGGCGTCGGCGTCGACGATCGCGTGCCGAACCGAGTCCACCGCTAGGGCGGCAGGCACCTTCAGTTCCGCGGCCTGCCGAAGCTTTTCAGCGGCGCTACCGGGATCGGCGATCGCCTCGGCGCGCAGGATGCTGCCCATGTGATCGTCGAGCCTCGCGTACTGAAGCCAGCTGTGGCGCGGCCAGGAATCGAGGAGTTCCCGCGCCTCCGCGACCTTCTGGGCCGCGCTTTCGAAACGGTTCCGGAGAATGTCGACCCAGCTGCGCTGCAGCAGTATGCGGTGGATGTGCAGCGGCTTGGAGACCTCGCGCCAATGTCGCTCGGCATAGCCGAATCGCTCGTCGGCGTCGTCGAGCTTGTTCAGTGACATGGCGATCAAGCCGAAGTACAGCCAGCTCCTGGATACGTCGTGCGCGCGATAGCCCTCGGCGATCGCGGGATACGCCTCGTGAACCAAGGTCTGGGTCTGCCCGATATCTCCCGACGCCCACGAGGCCGTTCCGCGTTCGAGTTGGGTTCGTGCTTTCGCCAACTCCCAGCCGCGCGCCTCGGCGCGGGCGCCGGCCCGTCGCAGCCATGGCTCCGCCTCCGACAGCCTCCCGGTCTCGATGCAGAATCTGCCGTACCCGGTGGCGCCCTGCACGAGCAGATGGTCATTGGATTCGCGACCGTCGCCGGGGAGGTCGATCGCCTCGATCACCTTCTCCCACAGTGGAACTGATTGCACGTGAAGGTCGTCGTCGCACAATGCGCTGGCGCATATGATCTGCGCGTACGTGACAAGGAACCGATGCTCGTCCTGCAGGTCTGGGAAGGCGGCCCCCGAGTCGTCGCTGCGCAGGACGAACAACGCCAGCTCTGCACCTTCGTGGTCTCCGTGGGCGGCGGCCGCGAGCCCGGTTCGAAGGAATTGGGCTCGACGCGTGTAGCGGGACAGCATTCGGTCCACCTCGGTGCTCGACATCGTCACCTGCGCAGCGGCTTCGGGATTCGTACCCGCTCGGATCGACCGGTAGATGGCGAGGCATTCGTCGATGCGGCGAATGCACTCCTCTGTTCCGTCGTAGGCAGTGCGGACCAGATACAACTCGCCGAGCAGGGCGAAGATCTCGAGAAGGAGATCGTCGCGCTCTCCGTCTTCGATCGTCTCGCCGAGCGCGACAAGCAGATCCTTCGCCGTCTCCTCTTTGGCGGCGAAGATCAAGCTGCGAGCCCGGGCGATCTCCACTTGGGGAGTCATGAACGCATCTTAGGAAGCGGCGGGCGCGCAGTGCACGCCCGCCGCTCGGCTTGAGCCGATTACTTGCAGCTCACCGTGACGGTGAACGGCTTGGTGATCATGCCGGCCATCGGGTTCTTCATATCGGCGCCGGTGGCTTCTCCGGTGATGGTGTAGGTATCGCCATCGACCTTGACCTCGGCCGAACCGGACTTCACACCGGCCATGTTGCTCACTGCCAGGGCGTTACCGTCGACCACCATGCCCAGCGACTCCACGGTCGGAGTATCTGCGTCGGACATCACGATGCCCAGTCCCTGTTGACCGCCGACCGCCCCGCTGGCGACGGTGATCTTGCCGCCCTGCTTGACGCAGGTCACCGAGTTCGTGTCGAGGCCGGCGAGATCGCCGCCGTCGACCTTGACTTCTGTCTTCCCGCCCGCGCTGGCCTGCGTGTCACCGGCGGCCACGGTCGACGAGTCAGCAGACGACGCGCTCGATGCGCTCTTGTCGTCCGAACAACCCACCAACAGCGCAGCGCCTGCGAGCAGTCCCAGTGCACCCGCGACAACTCGATTCATCGTCTTCGTCCCTTCGTTCGTGCGTCGCCGTGTCGGCGGCGTCGTGATGAAGTCAAGACGGGCCGGATCGCTACCGATCCCAAACTTTGTCGGGCGCAGTGGGTACGGTTCGCAGGCGATGCGGTCCTTTTCTGTAACCGAACGACGGGCACGGCTGGCCCGACGCCATTTTCTGGCGGTACCCGCCACCTCGATGGATGACGTCGTCAGCGGCCTCGTGGGGCTGCATGCCACCGATCCCGCAACTCCCTACCTGTCGCTGTGGGCCCGGCTGCCGGGCTTCACCGTGACCGACCTCGACGCGAGGCTCTACGAGCGGCGCAGCCTCGTCAAACATCTCGCGATGCGCCGCACCCTGTGGGTGGTCGGCGCCGACTATCTGCCGCACGTCCAGTCCGCGGCCAGTGACCGCGTCGCCCTCAACGAGCGCCGGAAGCTGGTCTCCGACGTGCAGAAGGCCCGCATCGCCGCCGACGGTGAGCAGTGGCTCGACGGCGCGTTTCGCGCGGTGCTGCGTCACCTGGCCGAGCACGGCCCGACCAGCGCCAGGCAACTGCGCGCGGCGCTTCCCGAGCTTGCGGGCACCTACGATCCGGCACCCGGAAAGCGTTGGGGCGGAGACACTCCCCTGTCGCCACGGGTGCTCACCGCGCTGTCTGTGCGCGGCGACATCGTCCGTGGCCCCAACGAGGGCACTTGGACGACGTCGCGTCCGCGGTGGGCGGCCGCAACAGACTGGCTCATCGGAACTGGTGATGTTCCCACGCCGGAATCAGCACGCGCACAACTGGTCTCGAGCTGGTTGCGGACCTTCGGGCCTGCCACTGTCACCGATATCAAGTGGTGGTTCGGCAACACGCTGACCTGGGCGCGAGCGGCGCTGCGCGATATCGGCGCTGTCGAGGTGGACCTGGACGGCGCAACGGGTTTCGCGCTGCCGGATGATCTCGAGGACGAGGCAGAGCCCGAACCGTGGGGCGCGCTTCTGCCTGGCCTCGACCCAACCACCATGGGCTGGTTCGAGCGCGACTGGTATCTCGGCGGGCACCGCGCGCAGGTGTTCGACACGAACGGCAACGCAGGGCCGACGGTTTGGTGGAATGGGCAGGTCGTCGGCGGCTGGATTCAGGACGCCGATGGACGCGTCGAGCTGAGGCTGCTGGAAAAGGTCGGCCGCGACGCCCGCACGGCGCTGACACGCCAGGCGAGCGCGCTTACCGAATGGCTCGACGGCGTGCGGGTCAGCCCGCGATTCCCGTCCCCGCTGTCACGCGCTTAGGGCGCACCCCGAGCCACCACGACCGGCATCGATGTGGCCGTCTTGGTGCCGAGGATCGTGTGGACCACCTCAACGAGGTCCTCGACCGGCATCAACTGGCCGGGCATGCAGCCACGCGAGATCCACTGCGGATAGAACTCGCCTGCTAGTTCGCGGTTCCAGCCCGTGCTGAAACCGGTCGCGGATTCGCCGTCACCGCCCGCGCATTCGCCCACGATGAGGTTGGTGAAGCCGATGCCGGGATGCTCTGCGCGCCACGCCTCGATCAGCCGTTCCAGCGCGGCCTTGCTGACGCCGTATGCGGCGAGCCCAGGCCACGGCGGCCCATAGCTGCCCGCATCCGACGAGAGATACACCACCTTGCCCGACGACTCGGTGAGGTGGGGCACGGCCGCTGCCGTCGCGACCGCTGCGCCGGTGACGTTTGTTGCGAACACGCGACTCCACGTATCGGCGTCGGTGTCGACGAGGCGCATGACCGAGCCGATCGCCGGGGTGTAGACGAGATTGTCGATACCGCCGAGGCCGTCGGCCGCTGCGCTGATCGCGGCACGCACCGACGCCTCGTCGGTGACATCGCATTCGACAGCAATCGCATTTCCACCGGCCTCTCTGGCCGCATTCTCTATCCGCTCACGCCGTCGGGCGAGCAGCGCCACATGATCGCCACGCTCCGCCAGCCCGACACCGATGCAGCGCCCGAGCCCGCTCGATGCGCCGATCACCACCGTTTTCGCCATGATCTCCTCGCCCGAGTCGTGCGGTAATGGCATTCTCAGATGGGGAGAATATAACTTACGCGCTGACCTTCCTGCGACGCCGCGTCGGCCGCGCCTTGGCAGGCACCGCGTCGAGCACCTCGGACAGGAACTTGCCGGTATAGCTCTCGGTTACGGCCGCGACGTCCTCCGGCGAACCTTCTGCGACAATCGTCCCGCCTCCGGATCCGCCCTCCGGGCCGAGGTCGATGATCCAGTCGGACGTTTTGATCACGTCCAGGTTGTGTTCGATGACGATGACCGAATTGCCCTTGTCGACAAGACCGTTGAGGACCGTGAGCAGCTTTCGGATGTCCTCGAAGTGCAGACCGGTGGTCGGCTCGTCGAGGATGTAGACGGTGCGACCGGTAGACCGCTTCTGAAGTTCAGAGGCCAGCTTGACCCGCTGCGCCTCGCCACCGGACAGCGTCGGTGCAGGCTGCCCCAGGCGGACGTATCCCAGTCCGACATCGACGAGCGTCTGCAGGTACCGGTGAATCGAGGAAATCGGCTTGAAGAACTCGGCCGCGTCCTCGATCGACATGTCGAGCACCTCGGAAACGGTCTTGCCCTTGTAGTGCACCTCCAGGGTTTCCCGGTTGTACCTGGCGCCGTTGCACACCTCGCACGGCACGTAAACGTCGGGCAGGAAGTTCATCTCGATCTTGATCGTGCCGTCGCCCGAGCAGGCCTCACAGCGACCGCCCTTGACGTTGAACGAGAACCGGCCGGGTTGGTAGCCGCGGACCTTCGCCTCGGTGGTGGCGGCGAACAGCGAACGGATCTTGTCGAACACACCGGTGTAGGTCGCCGGATTCGACCGCGGCGTGCGGCCGATCGGCGACTGATCCACCCGCACCAATTTGTCGACGTGGTCGAGGCCGTTGACCCGGGTGTGCCTGCCGGGAACCTGACGGGCGCCGTTGAGTTTGTTGGCCAACACGGACGCCAGGATGTCGTTGACCAATGTCGACTTGCCCGATCCGGACACGCCGGTGACGGAGGTCAGCACCCCGAGCGGGAACGCCACGTCGATCTCATGCAGGTTGTGTTCGCGCGCGCCGACCACTGTCAGCTGCCGCTTTCGGTCGACCGGACGCCGGATGGCGGGCACCTCGATGCTCTCCCGGCCGGAAAGGTATGCACCGGTGAGCGATTCGCGGTTGCTCAACAGTTCCTGATACGGGCCGCTGTGCACGATCCGGCCGCCGTGCTCGCCTGCCATCGGGCCGATGTCGACCACCCAGTCGGCGTGCGCGATCGTGTCGAGGTCGTGCTCGACGACGATGAGCGTGTTGCCAAGCTCCTTCAGTCGCAACAGCGTTTCGATCAACCGGCGGTTATCTCGCTGATGCAGGCCGATCGACGGCTCGTCGAGCACGTAGAGCACCCCGACCAGACCTGACCCGATCTGGGTGGCGAGCCGAATGCGTTGCGCCTCACCGCCGGACAGAGTTGCCGCCGCACGTGACAGAGAGAGGTATTCCAGCCCGACGTCGAGCAGGAAGCCGAGCCGCGACTGGATCTCCTTGAGCACCTGGCCTGCGATCGCCGACTCACGGGACCCCAGCGTCAGCGAGTTGAGGAACTCCGACGAATCGGCGATCGAGAGCTCCGCCACCTCGGCGATCGACTTCTTGCCGTGCTTGCCCGCCGACAACGTGACAGCCAGGATCTCCGGCTTCAGCCGGGTGCCGTCGCACTCCGGGCACGGCACATCGCGCATGAAGCCCTCGTAGCGCTCCTTCATCTGCTCGGAGTCGGTCTGTTCCATACGCCGCTGCAGGAAGGCCATCACACCTTCGAAATCGGCATAGTAGGAACGGGTTCGGCCGTAGCGGTTCTTGTATCGCACGTGGACCTGCTCGTCGCAGCCCTCGAGCAGCGCCCTGCGAGCCTTGGCAGGCAACTTCTTCCACGGCGTGTCGACGTCGAAGCCGAGCTGATCGCCGAGGCCGGCCATCATCCGGGTGAAGTACTCGGCAGTCTGGCCCATCGACCACGGGGCGATCGCGCCTTCGGCCAGCGTGAGGTCCGGATCAGGGACGACGAGGTCGGGATCGACCTCCTTGCGAATGCCGAGGCCCGAGCATTCCGGGCAGGCACCGTAGGGCGAGTTGAACGAGAACGACCGCGGCTCCAGGTCGTCGACGGCCAGCGGATGGCCGTTCGGGCAGGCCAACTTTTCGGAGAACCGCTGCTCACGGTGCGGGTGGTCGTCCTCGCGATCGACGAATTCCAGCACGACGATGCCGTCGGCCAGGTTCAGCGCGGTCTCCACCGAGTCGGTGAGCCGCTGCTTGGCCGACGCCTTGACGGTCAACCGGTCGACGACGACCTCGATGTCATGCTTCTCCTGCTTCTTCAGCGTGGGCGGGTCGGTCAGCGGATACACCACGCCGTCCACCCGAACCCTGCTGTAGCCCTGCGAGTTCAGCTTGTCGAATAGGTCGACGAACTCGCCCTTGCGGGTGCGCACCACCGGAGCGAGCACCTGGAACCGCAAACCCTCGTCCATGGCCAGCACCTGGTCGACGATCTGCTGCGGGGTCTGGCGCGCGATGCGCTCGCCACACACCGGGCAGTGCGGCGTCCCGGCGCGGGCGTACAGGAGCCTCAGGTAGTCATAGACCTCGGTGATCGTGCCGACCGTCGACCGCGGGTTGCGATTGGTGGATTTCTGGTCGATCGACACGGCGGGCGACAAGCCCTCGATGAAGTCGACATCGGGCTTGTCCATCTGTCCGAGGAACTGCCGGGCGTATGCCGACAGCGATTCGACGTAGCGGCGCTGGCCCTCGGCAAAGATCGTGTCGAACGCCAGCGACGACTTACCCGAACCCGACAGACCGGTGAAGACGATCAGTGCATCGCGGGGTAGATCGAGGTCGACGCTTCGCAGGTTGTGCTCCCGCGCACCCTTGACAATCAGGCGGTCAGACACCCGTTATTCCTCCCGAAGACATAGTTGGTGCCCATGCTATGTGCCACCACCGACAAGTCCCGGGCCAAGCCCCGGCCAAGGCCGATACCGTGGGCACCATGACTGTCGTCGACGATAACTACACCGGCCATGTTGAGCCTCAGACCGCAGCCCGTCGCAACCTTCCCGCCGCGTCGATCGTCAAGGTTTCGGTGGGCCCGATGGACAACAACGCCTACCTGGTCACGTGTTCCCAGACCGGCGAGACGCTACTCATCGATGCCGCCAACGACGCCGAGATCCTGCTCGAGCTGATCGACCGGTTCGCCCCGAAGCTGTCCCTCGTGGTGACCAGCCACCAGCACCAGGACCACTGGCTGGCGCTGTCTGAAGTGGCCGCGTCGACAGGCGCGCCTACCGCCGCCCACGAACTCGACGCCGACGCGCTGCCGGTGAAGCCGGACCGGATCCTGGCCAACGGCGACACGATCAAGGTCGGCAACCTGTCGTTCGATGTCATCCATCTTCAGGGACACACGCCGGGATCGGTCGCACTTGCCCTCGACGGTGCCGACGACGCGACCCACCTGTTCACCGGTGACTGCCTTTTTCCCGGTGGCGTCGGCAAGACATGGCAGGAGGGCGACTTCGAGAAGCTGCTCGGCGACGTCAGCAGCCGGGTGTTCGACGTGTACGCCGATTCAACGGTCGTGTATCCGGGCCACGGCGACGACACCACGCTCGGCACCGAGCGGCCGCACCTCGCCGAATGGAAAGAGCGCGGTTGGTGATGGCCGCCGACAAGCCGGTCGCCGTCGTCACGGGGGCCAGCCGGGGCGCAGGACTCGGCATCGCCCACGCCCTCGGTAGCCACGGCTGCACCGTCTATGTCACCGGCCGCACCGAGAGGGCCGGCCAGTCGGCGCTGAGCGGAACGATCCATGAGACCGCCGAGTTGGTGACGGCGGCGGGCGGCGAAGGCATCGCGGTCGCTGTCGATCACTCCGACGACGAGCAGACCAGGGCGCTGTTCGACAGAGTGGCGCGAGAGCAGGGCCGGCTGGACATCCTGGTCAACAACGCCGCGATCATCCGCGACGAGATGATGGCACGGACTCCGTTCTGGGAGAAGCCGATCGGCATCATCGACATCCTCGATGTGGGCCTCCGCAGCGGCTATGTCGCCACGGTGTACGCGGCGCCGCTGATGATTCCCCAGGGCCGCGGACTGGTGGTCTTCACGTCGGCACCTGGCGCCGCGCACTACGTCTTCGGCCCCTCGTACGGCGTGCACAAGGCCGGCGTGGACAAGATGGCCGCGGATATGGCGGTGGACTTCAAGGAGTTCGGCGTCGCGTCTCTTTCCATCTGGATGGGCATCCTGCTGACCGAGCGGTTCAAGAACTTGATGGCGGCCGCCCCCGAGAAGCTCGGCGGCATGCTGGAGATCGCGGAGACGCCAGAGCTGACCGGTCACCTCATCTGGGCGCTGTTCAACGATCCCGATTTGATGAGCAGGAGCGGTCAGACCTGGATCGGCGCGGAACTGGCACGCGAATTCAACATCGAGGACGACGGCGGCAGGCAGCCTCCGTCGTACCGAGACCAGTACGGTATCCACCCGCTCAAGCAGTTTCCGCGGGTCTTAAAGTGACGTGAACGCAGTCGACAAGGAGAAGGAAATGAATCCCGAGCAGTTGAAGAAGGCGCAAAGCAGCGCCGGCTTCATCGCGGCACTCGACCAGAGCGGCGGCAGCACGCCCAAGGCGCTGAAGCTGTACGGCATCGGTGAAGACGCCTACTCAGGCGACGAGGAAATGTTCAACCTGGTCCACGAGATGCGCACCCGCATCATCACCAGCCCCGCCTTCGACGCGGGCCGGATCATGGGCGCGATCCTGTTCGAGCAGACGATGGACCGCGAGATCGAGGGCCGGCCGACCGCCGACTATCTGTGGAACGTCAAGGGCATAGTGCCGTTCCTCAAGATCGACAAGGGTCTCGCCGATGAGCAGGACGGCGCTCAGACGATGAAGCCGATACCGGGTTTGGACGACCTGCTGGACCGCGCGGTCGCCAACGGTGTCTTCGGCACCAAGGAGCGCTCCGTCATCAAACTGCCTGGAGCGGGCCTGGACGCGGTCGTTGCGCAGCAGTTCGAGGTCGGTCAGCAAGTCCTGGCAAAGGGTCTGGTTCCGATCATCGAGCCAGAGGTCGACATCCACAGCCCGAAGAAGGCCGAGGCCGAGGACCAGCTGAAGGCCGGCCTGCTCGAAGGCCTGAACCAGCTCGGCGACGGTCAGAAGGTCATGTTGAAGCTGACGCTGCCCGACTCAGACAACCTGTACCGGGAACTGGCCGGGCATCCCAAGGTGGTCCGTGTTGTCGCGCTCTCGGGTGGCTACAGCCGCGATGAGGCGTGCGAGAAGCTCGCGCGCAACAACGGCGTCATCGCAAGCTTCTCCCGTGCGCTGACCGAAGGATTGTCGGCGCAGCAGAGCGACGACGAGTTCAACGCGACGCTCGATGCGGCGATCGCCGAGATCGCCAAGGCGTCGGCGACGTAGGAACTAGCCGAGTATCGGCAGTCGGCGACGACGGCCGAGCGTGTCGAGCACGGACTGCATCACCCAGCGAACGTGGCGGTCGACGTCATGTACATCGGGGTTCTTCCCGAACTTGGCGACGATGTCGATCGGGGGCAATACCTGCGTGATGATCTTGCTCGGCAGCGGCATGTTCACGGGCACGGTCAGAATGCTCAGCCCGAATGGGAAGCCGAATGTGATGGGCAGGATGTCGCTGCGCCCCACCTTGCGGCTGAGCTTGGCCAGCCCGAGGCGTCGCGACAACCATTCTCCGCGGGCGAGGAAGAGCTGCGTCTCCTGGGCGCCGACCGACACCGCGGGAACGATCGGCACACCCGCGTCGATCGCAGCGGTGACATAGCCCGTCCTGCCGCCGAAGTCGATCTTGTTGCGCCGCAGGGTCGAACGGTAGACCTCGTGGTCACCGCCGGGGAACACCATCACGACCGCTCCTGCCGCCAATCCGGCGACAGCGTTCTCACGCGTAGCGCGGACGACCCCGGTGTGCCGCAACAGGTCCGCGGCCGGGGTGTCGAACAGCAGATCGTGGGCGAGCGTATACAACGGACGGTCATAACCGAAGCGGTCGTAGTAGGCGACAGCGAACACCGACATGTCCGGCGTCAGTATGCCTCCCGAATGGTTGCCGACCACCAGGCATGGACCTGCGGGAAGGTTTTCGAGGCCGCGCACCTCGGATCGAAAGTAGTTCTTGACGATCGGGCGCGTAAGCCCGACGATCAGCTCGGTCAGTCGCGGGTCGTACCGACCGACGTCGGCTTGCTCGATAGAAGCGTCACTCATGACCGTCCCCACTCTTCCGTGGAGATCGTGCATGCCCGAGGCGGAGCCGCACCAGGGCCGGAAATCCCGGCCGATGGTGACTTTGGCCCCCGATCCGGCCGGCGGTCGACGGAACGCGTCCGAAGGGCCGGGCTACGGCGTGGTGTGAACGATCAGCACGTCGGTCTTGGAGCGCCGCGCGACGTTGGCGGGCACCGAACCGAGCAACCGGCCCGCGATGGTGCTCAGGCCCACGTTGCCGACGACCAGTAGGTCGGCGCTGACTTCCTCAGCGAGGTCGACGAGGGCGTCAACGGGTGCACCGACGACGGCCTTCTCCTCGATGTCGGTGGCCCCCGCCGCGCTCGCGCGATCCCTGGCCTCCCGCAGGATCGCGTAGATCGGGGCGTTGCCTGCCATCTTGTAGCCCTCGTCCTTGAGGACGTCGGCGGCCCGCTGGTCTTCGCTCTGCGGGAAGTAGGCGGTGGCCACGATCACCTTCGCGCCCGAACCCGCGGCGATCTGACCGGCCCTGTCAACGGCACGCAACGACGAATCCGATCCGTCCGTGCCGACCACCACGGTCTGATAGCCGCTCATTAAAATGTCCTCCCAGAGTCGTTTGCGCCGCCAACGAACGACCCTAACCCGTTGTTTGGCAAACATGGGAGTCATTCGTCGGCGCGAAGGCCGCTGTCCTGGGCTTTCACATTTCGCAGCGCTACGAAGGTCACCTCACTGCATCGCACGTGACGGCGACAACAGTGGAGCGAGTGACGGGATTCGAACCCGTGTGGACGGCTTTGCAGGCCGCTGCCTAGCCGCTCAGCCACACCCGCATGGGGTACGACCCTGCCAGCGAAAAGCGGTGGCGGCCAGCCTTCGAATCGAAGTGATCGCTACCTGCTGTCATTCGCCCACGGTTTGCCCGGCGCGCCGAAAGTCGTCAACGAGACCTCGGCGTTAGCTTTGTCCGCATGGATCTCTGGCTGGCGGCCGATCCGCCCTTCTTCGGGGGTCCCGGGCAGGGTGTCCGGCAGATCGTCGAGTTGTTCGTCGCATTCGGGTTGACCGCGATCATCGGACTGGAACGCGAACTTCAGGGCAAAAGCGCCGGGATTCGAACGCAGACCATCGTCGGTACCGCGGCGGCTCTCATCCTCTTGGTCAGCAAGTACGGGTTCAGCGATGTCCTGGTCGCGGGCACCGTCGAAGTCGACCCGTCGCGTGTTGCGGCCCAAATCGTTTCGGGTATCGGCTTTCTCGGAGCGGGCATCATCATCTTCCGGCGCGGTTCGGTTCACGGCTTGACGACCGCGGCTTCGATTTGGGAGTCAGCGGCCATCGGAATGGCCGCGGGAGCAGGCCTGCTGCTGCTCGCCTTCACAGTCACGGCCATGCATTTTCTCGTCGTCGTGGGATTCATGCCGCTGGCGCGGCGCCTCAGCGCCCGGCTGAGTGGCGCGACGCGCCTCCACCTGACCTACACCGAGGGTCTGGGCGTGATGAGCCAACTCCTGCAGGCGTGCGAGCGACGGCAGTGGCAGCTCACGGAATTGACCGCGGATCTGCAGGGCGAGCCCCTCGGCGCGGCACCGGGTCAGGCGGGCGTCATGCTGACGCTGGCGGGCAACGGCATTTTGAACGCGCCGACCGTGCTTGCCGGTATCGACGGGGTGACCGCGATTCGACAGCTCGACGAGGATCCCGACTAGCGGTGCTGCCCGTATCGCGGGCCGAATGCGTTCGACGGAAAGACTCCGGCAGCGCGCACACAGTCCCGAATGGTCTCCCCTAGCGCCACAAGTTCCTGTAGGTCGTCGTCAGGTACCGAACGCCATGGCGCGTAGGCCAGTTCGTCCGTGAGGTCTTCGACCTTGCCGCGCAGTTCATTACCGGCGGCTGTCAGCTGGCCATCGCCGTCGAGTACACCCCGCGTGCGCAATCCCTCGACGCCTTCGGACCACTGCTCGCGACTCCAGCCGCGCAAGCGTCTGCCGAACTCGGGGGTGAAGCCCGTTCCCGTCGCGATATGTGTGATCAGTGCCTCGATGCCGCTGAGCCCATGCGCGACCAACGCGGCGATATGGCCGTCTCCGCGATACTCGCGAAGCAGGGTGATCGCGTGCCACAGCTGGGCGTACGGCACATCGGGCCAGTCCAGCTCGGCGTGACCGGCATACAGCGGCCGTCCGTCGGCGTTCGGGATCGCCTCGGCGGTCCGGCGCACAATCGCGGTCGAGCGCGCGAACCCCGGCGACGAGACCCGTTCCTCTCCCAGGATGCCTGGCAGCGTCGCGTTGACGATCTCGTAGCGCATCCCCGTCACGGCCTCGGGCGCCGCCACGTCCCATGCGGCGGGAATGGCCTTCGCTATGAGCTCGGGATTGAAGTTATAGAACGTCGCGGCGACGACTTTCGCGCAGACCGCTCCCATCGGGGCCGACCGGCTCGCAAAGTACTGCATTCGCGGTTCCAGGCCGAGCTTGCCGAACATCTCGCCGGCCTCGGGTACGAAGTAGACGGTCGAATGCAGCCGGTCGAGTGATCGGCTCAGCTGCCCGGCGGAAAAGGCATCCATAGGTCCGACACTAGCCGCCGCGAGTTGCCGCTTCGCACGCGTGTAACGCCCCGGCCCCGGCTAGCGAAACCTTATTTACGGAAGTGAAGATAGTGACTGGTGCGACGCATGAGCTGTAAGTCGCTGGTCAGGATTGAAGTCGGGGTTTGCAATGGAGTCAGGCAAGTTTGTCGGCCGTGTGGGCGGGTTAGCAGTTGCTTTGGGCATCGGTGCGGCGATGGCCGCCGGAAGCGGGGTCGCCTGGGCTGGCCCCATCGGGTCCGACGGTGACACCTCGCACGAGGGCGCGTCAGCTTCCGAAGGCGAATCGAATTCGGCCGGGCAGCAAGAGGGAGGCGCCGAACCGGGATCGACCAGCCCGAAAGGACCGTTGTCGAGGATTGGCGAACAGGTGCGGAAGACCCTGGAGGGCAGCGCGAACAGCGTGATCAAACGCGCAAACCGAGCAAGCGAAGGGATCTTCGACAACCGCTCCGCTGCCGGCAACGCGATGGACGAAGACGAGCGGGAGGTTCAAATCAGGATCAGGCGGACGCCACCGCCCGCCGTAACGCCGGCGACCGACGTGCCGGTGACCGACACGGAGACCGGCCTGTTCGGGGCAGTCCGCTCCGCGATCGGGAATGTTGCCGATGTGAGACCTGCACAGGACATCGACACGAACGTAGATCTCAACAAGAAGCGGTCCGAACCTGTTTCGGCCCTGCGCGGATGGGCCCCGACGAAGCGGCCCGACACGGTCGCCCCGAACGTGGAGGACGTCGCCACGACAGTGGTGTCCCGCGGCGTCTCTTCTTTGCCCACGGTCAGCGCCTCGTTCAAAGTCGTCGCGGAGTCCGCGGTGAACATGGTTCCTGCCGCGGCGGTTCTCGAGACGGTCGCACCGACGCCGCAACTGCGGGAATCCACACCTCCCACCGCGATGTCGAGGCTATTGGCCGTGGTCGGGCTAGCACCTTTGGCGGGCACCGGCCCGGCTGAGCCGATTCCATCGCCGGCGATGTGGGCGCTGCTGGCATTCGCTCGCCGCGAGATCGGCACCCGCGCTTCGGCGGAACAATCCATGCTGTCGGTAGCCGACACGTCCAGGGTCGCGGCGTTGATCGTGGATCCGAACGAGCTGGCGCCCCAGCCGAGCGCGCCGGAAGTCGGTGTCACCAAGCCCGTGGGTTCAGTGACAGGGCCCGCTCAAACCGGCCAGTGGTACATCGGCGGCACCGACCTGGGCATCATGTGGGACGACGGCGCCGGGCACGTCTTGACGCTCTTCGGCGACACCTTCGACGACCAGGCGATGACTACGGGATGGCGGTTCAATACGCTGCTGCGCACCGTCGACAACGATCTGTCCGACGGCCTGCAGTTCGATGAAGCCGTCATCAGCCCGGGTGGCGTGTACGCCGACAACACCTGGTGGAGCCCCACGGCTGAAGGCCAACGGGTCGGCGCCGGACAGGTGATCCGGGATCCCGGATTCCTCGGACTGTTCGGGTCGACGACGACGATCATCCCCACCGCAGCCGTCGAGGTTGACGGCGTCCAGTACGCCAACGTGATGTCGGTGCGAACCTGGGACACCCCAGGACGCTGGACGACGAACTGGTCGGCTATCGCGTACTCGGAGGACGGCGGCAAGACCTGGACGGTCGACCCGGACACCGTGCGCTCGTCGGGCTGGCTACGGTCCAGCACGCCGTACGTGCCCGGCAATCAGAACTTCCAGCAGGGCGCGTTCGTGAAGGCGCCAGATGCAGACCCCGAAACCGGCATCAACTACGTCTATTCATACGGAACTCCGTCCGGCCGCGGCGGTTCGGCCTACCTGGCGCGGGTCCCGGAAGGCCAGATCCGCGACCTCGACGCCTACGAGTACTGGGCCGGCGAGGAACGCGGCTGGGTTGCCAATGATCCGTCGGCCGCAGTGCCGGTGATCGGGGCGACCAACCAGTCGCCGCCGCCCAGCGGTTTCATCGGGTCGATCACCAAAGCCATCAACGACTTCCTCGGCGGGATTGTCGTCGGCGGTCTCGTCGGCGGAAACGTCAGCGAGATGTCGGTCCAGTACAACGAGTACCTGGACCAGTACATCGTCCTGTACACCGACGGCGGCAACAACGTGGTGATGCGGGTGTCGGATGCCCCGCAGGGTGAGTGGTCGGATTCAACGGTGCTGGTGGCAAACAACCCGTTAGCGGGCGACACCGGCATGTACGCGCCGATGATTCATCCCTGGTCGGGGACGGAGAAACTCGGTTCGGACAACACGCACATCCTCTACTACAACGTGTCCTACTGGGATGAGTACAACGTGCGGTTGATGCAGACCGACTTGTCACCGATGGGACCCGATGCGGGATCCGGCGGGACGATCACGGTGTAGGTGGCGCAGCAGGACCTAACGTCCACGCGAAGCGCGATATGACGCGACGACGCCCGCGGCGGCCAGCACCGCGAAAACCGTGAACAACCAGCGTGCCGCAACCGCTTCACCACCATGGGTGATGTTGACGACGACGCCGGCAAGGCCGGCGCCGAACGCACCGGAGATCAACTGCACCGTGTTGATGGCGGCCGCGGCGGTGCCCGCCTCCACCGGATCGTCAACGGCACCCATGATCCACGCCGACAGATGCGGCCACGCGATGCCGACACCGGTGCCCGCGATGAAAAGCCCGACGGCCCACGCCACCACAAGCGCCCACGACAGATGGCTACCGAGTACCAGGGCGCCGAGCGCCAGGCCGAGCGCGATGACCACCGGAGCTGCGGCGACCAGACGAACGATCGTGCGGGTACTGCTGACCGACGCGCTCGCGATCTCCGACGTCGTCCAGCCGACCGCCAGCACGGCGCCGAAGAATCCAGCCGCTGCAGGCACCATGCCCGCCAGGTGCTGCGCGAAGAGCGGTACATACATGTCGACCATGGTCGCGGCCATCAGCAGCCCGATTGTGACGTACATCCACTTGAGCGGACCGGGGCCGAATGCCGAGCGCGGCAACACCGTCGCCTTGGTGCGGCGATCCACAACGAGGAACAGCCCGACCAGAACCGCGCCGACGGCGAGGAGGCCGAAGGTTGCGACAGCGGCCCGTTGCACCCCCGCGACGCTGATCGCCAACGCAGCGGCGCCCAGCAACAGCAGCGACCACACAGGGATCCGCGGGATCACCGACGGCGCGCCATCGCTTGGCTGTCTGGCTGGCAGTGCACCCGGCACCAGAGCGGCCATGGCAGCGGTCATGATCACCAACGACCCGAAAGCCCAACGCCAGATACCGAATTGGGCGAAGATCCCGCCCATCGCAGGGCCGACGATCACGCTGACGCCCCACATCGCCGACACCAGAGCCGACGCCCGTGTCCACAGCCACTTCGGCAGCGCCGAATTGATGACCGCGTAGCCGAGGCCCGCGAGCATTCCGCCCGCCGCACCCTGGACCGTGCGCCCCACCAGCAGCAGCTCCATTGTCGGGGCCAAGGCACATCCCAACGTGCCGACGCCGAAGATGGCGAGCGTCAACAGGTATGACGTCCGCGGTCCGAACCTGACGAGCAGCGGGTTGACCGCGGCCGCCGCGACGACGGAGCCGACGAGGTACACCGTGATCACCCACGCGTAGAACCGCTGGCCGCCGATATCGGCAACCGTGCTCGGTAGCAGGCTGATGGTGAGGAACTCGTTGGTGGCATACAGGCCGACACCGCCGGCCAACAGGGTTGCGGTACCTATCCGCTCTCTGCCGAGCAGGTCTCGCCAGCTGCCCGGCTTGATCGCGGCGGTTTCAGTCACGTCAGACACCGTAGGACCTCAACCGCAGTTGAGATCAAGCTATTTGAGACCGGCCGCGTCCATGCCACGAAGTTCCTTCTTCAGATCGTGGATTTCGTCGCGAATCCGGGCCGCCAACTCGAACTGGAGATCGCGCGCCGCAGCCATCATCTGGGCGGTCAGATCCTTGATCAGATCGGCAAGCTCAGCCCTGGGCATACTCGATGTGTCGCGTCCCTCGATGATCCCGGCGCTGACCGCCCTGCCGGGCTCTCCCTGGGCTCGTCGGCCCCTTGACGCATTGCGTCCTGAGCCGCCGACCTCGATATCGGTGTCATCGGCCTCGCGGTAGACCTGATCGAGGATGTCGGCGATCTTCTTCCGCAGCGGCTGCGGGTCGATCCCGTGCTCCTCGTTGTAAGCGACCTGTTTGGCGCGCCTGCGGTCGGTCTCGTCGATCGCCTGCTTCATCGAGTCCGTCATGGTGTCGGCGTACATGTGCACCTCGCCCGCCACGTTGCGGGCGGCGCGGCCGATGGTCTGGATCAGGCTCCGCGGCGACCGCAGAAAGCCCTCCTTATCCGCATCGAGGATCGCCACCAGCGACACTTCGGGCAGGTCGAGGCCCTCCCGCAGCAGGTTGATACCGACAAGCACGTCGTACTCGCCGAGCCGCAGCTGGCGCAGCAACTCCACCCGGCGCAGCGTGTCGACCTCGGAATGCAGGTACCGGGTGCGGATCCCCATCTCCAACATGTAGTCGGTGAGATCCTCTGCCATCTTCTTGGTGAGCGTGGTGACAAGCACTCGCTCATTGAGCTCGGTGCGCTTGCGGATCTCCCCGATCAGGTCGTCGATCTGTCCCTTCGTGGGCTTGACCACTACCTGCGGGTCGACGAGCCCGGTCGGCCGGATGACCTGTTCGACGAACTCGCCGCCGGTCTGGCTGAGTTCGTACGGGCCCGGCGTGGCCGACAGGTACACCGTCTGGCCGATCCGATCGGCGAACTCTTCCCAGGTCAGCGGCCGGTTGTCGACCGCCGACGGTAGCCGGAACCCGAAGTCGACCAGGTTGCGCTTCCGGGACATGTCGCCTTCGTACATTCCGCCGATCTGGGGCACCGTCACGTGCGATTCGTCGATGACGAGCAGAAAGTCCTCGGGGAAGTAGTCCAGCAGCGTGGCGGGCGCCGAGCCCGCCGGTCTCGCGTCGATATGACGGGAGTAGTTCTCGATTCCCGAGCAGAACCCGACCTGGCGCATCATCTCGACGTCGTAGTTCGTCCGCATCCGAAGCCGTTGCGCTTCAAGCAGTTTGCCCTGCTTTTCCAGTTCGGCCAGTCGTTCCTCGAGCTCCTGCTCGATCGTCGAGATTGCATGGGCCATCCGTTCGGGGCCAGCGACATAGTGGGTTGCCGGGAAGATCCGGAGCGAATCGACCTGGCGCACCACGTCGCCGGTCAGCGGATGCAGGTAGTACAGCGCCTCGACCTCGTCGCCGAAGAACTCGATGCGTACGGCCAGCTCCTCGTACGACGGGATGATCTCGACGGTGTCGCCGCGCACCCGGAACGAACCCCTGGTGAAGGACATGTCGTTGCGGGTGTACTGGACGTCGACCAACAGCCGCAGCAAGGCGTCGCGGGGTATCTCCTCGCCGACCTTCACCTCGACCGACCGGTCCATGTAGGACTGCGGAGTGCCGAGCCCGTAGATGCATGAGACCGATGCGACGACTACCACGTCGCGCCGGGACAGCAGGCTCGACGTCGCGGAGTGCCGAAGCCGCTCGACATCGTCGTTGATCGAGCTGTCCTTTTCGATGTAGGTGTCGGTTTGCGCGATGTACGCCTCGGGCTGGTAGTAGTCGTAGTACGAAACAAAATATTCGACGGCGTTGTGCGGCAACATCTCCCGCAGCTCGTTGGCCAGCTGTGCGGCGAGCGTCTTGTTGGGCGCCATCACGAGTGTCGGCCGCTGCAGCCGCTCGATGAGCCACGCGGTGGTCGCCGACTTACCGGTGCCGGTGGCACCGAGCAGCACCACGTCGCGCTCCCCCGCTCTGATGCGGCGTTCCAGGTCTTCGATCGCTGCGGGCTGGTCACCGGCGGGGTCGTAATCGCTGACCACCTCGAACTCGCCGCCCGCGCGCACCATCGCCTCGACAGGGCGGTACTCGGAGTGCGCCAAGATGGGATGTTCGGTAGCGAAAGCCATGTTCACAGGGTAGAACCACGCACCGACAGCCGCTGTTCCCGAGCCTATGCTTGTCCTATCCACGCTCCGAAGCACGAGAAATTCGACCTGGTCGCCCGCACGAACACCGACCCCAAGGGGGTCGAACGCGCGGTCGACACCTACACGGTCGAACCGTGGGGTCTGTACATGGCCCGCCCGACGCCCGGCCGCGCCCAGTTTCACTACCTGGAGTCCTGGCTGCTGCCGTCGCTCGGTTTGCGGGCGTCGATCTTTCACTTCAATCCCGGCCACGAGCGCGACCAGGACTTTTATCTCGACGTCGGCCGCTACACCCCCGGCCAGCGGGCCTGGCACTCCGAGGACCACTATCTCGACCTGGTGGTGCGAACCGGCGAGAGCGTCGACGTGGAGGACGTCGACGAACTGCTCACCGCCGTTCGGCACGGATTGCTCACGCCGGAGGTCGGCGAGGAGGCGGTGCGCAACGCCCTCGACGCCGTTGCGGGACTGTCCCGCAACGGCTATGACCTCCAACGTTGGCTTTCTGGCAACGGCTTGGAACTGACCTGGCGCACAGCGTAGGGTCGCTGCCATGAGTCTCACCTCGCGCGGGTGGATTGCCACCGCTGCACTGGCGACCCTCATGGTCGGCTCCCAGTTAATCCCGGTGACTGCGCTGGCGGATCCGGAAGACCCGCCGCCACCAGACCCCGCCGCCCAGAGCGACCCGGGACTCCTGCACAACGTCATTTACCGGGCCCGCGCCGACGGCACATCCCGAGGAGCGATTGTCGCCTATAAGGCTGACGACACGAACGTCAACAGCGAGCAGCCAACTCTGCTTCCAGGAAGCACTTTCGAGGTCAACACGGTTCTGTCCGACCCGAAACTGGCGGGCATGACGGTCTCCATCGACTGGCCGTACGGATCGAATTTGCACTGCGAGATCCTGGTCGACGACCAGATCGTCGCGCAGGCCGATCAGTTCATCGCACCGAGGCTGTTCCGCGTCAAGGACGACCCGCTCTTCAGCACGCTGCAGTGCGGCGCTCCGCTCGACACACCTGGGGCCGAAGTGCCGCCGCCGGTCGATCCGCCCGCCGACGGCGCGGTTCCGCCTGCCGCTTAACGGGTGCTCGCCCTGCGGTAGCCGATCACCATCGGCGCCGCGCACACTGCGACGATTCCGCCAGACCACAGAAGCGTCCCCACCACCGGTGTGAGCACCGGGCCGCCGAAGGCCAAGCCCCGCATCGCTTCTACGGCATAGCTCATCGGCTGGTGTTCCACGACCGGTTGGATCGACTGCGGATATTGCTCCAGTGGCGCGAAGCCCGTGCAGAAGAAGACCAGAAGCATGACGAGAAGGCCTGTCGACTCGACTACCACGGTGTTGGTCATGTACAACGCCATCGTCGTGACGATGGCCGCAAAGGCGACGCCGAGGAAAACGGGAATCAGCACCCACCCCGCGGTCGCGAGAATGCCTTGCCGGAAGCGCAAACCCAGGATAAGCCCGGCGACCATCACGACCGCACCGGTCAGAAGGATTCGGATCACCTCAGCGCAGAGTCGCGAGAGCGGGCCGGAGGCGCGATGGATGGGAAGCACCCAGAATCGGGACAGCAGGCCGTCACTTCGCTCGCGCATCAGCGCGACCCCGGCGGCCGATGAGCCGAACACGGCGCCGATCAGCACGGCCACTGGAACGCTGCCGTAGAGAGCACTCCGACCGGAGACCGACGAAACCGTCTGGCCGAATACAAGATTCAAAGCGACGAGGAAGCCCGCCGGCAATAGAAGCGCCTCGATGAGAGTCTGGGGATCCCGCGCCCAGCGAGCGAGCAGTCGCAGGGTCTGCACCCAGGTTTGGCTCAACAGCGCGGACATCATCGCCGCCGCGTCAACAGGCGCGCGTAGAGCGGCACTGCGACCAACATGGTGCCGACCAGCCAGGCGAGCGCGGGCCCGACGATCGGCCCCGCCGGTGATCCGCCGTCGTCGGCCGGGTCACCGGCCAGGGTCCGTAACGCGTAGACGAACTGTGAGAACGGCTGATTGCGGACAAAGGGCTGAATCCAGCCGGGAAAAAGCTCGACCGGTTGTATGCCGACGGACAACAAGATCAGGATCAGTGAAGGCATCAGCAGGAGATAGCTTGTCGCCTCCGGATTCCTCGAGACCGCACCGGCCAGGTCGCCGACGAATGTCACCGCCACCCCGATTAACAGCGCCAGCACAAGAAACGCTGCGGTGAATCCGATGTGGCGCTGAAAACGAAACCCTATGAGATGACCGAAGATGATTGCGGTCACCAAGGCGGTCGAGCACCGGCACACGTTGGCGGACATGCGGGCGGCCAACGGCGTCATGATGCGAATAGGCATGGCCCCGAACCGTCGGTTGATGCCTTCGGTGGAATCCAGGGCCGACCGCAACCCACCTGACATACCGGAGAAGTAGATCGCCTGCAGCGTGATGAGCGGAGTCAAATACTGCGCGTAATTGCCTATCTGAGGCGCAACAGTGACCACCATCTGCTTCAGCGGCACGTAGTAGCAGACCGTGAAGATCCCAGACAGCAGAACCGAGATCAGCAGTTCGCCGTTGCGCCAGATCGGCGACACTGCCCGGACAGTGAGCACCCACCACTGTTGCACCGTCGATGGGTTCGGGCGAACGGCCGTCATCAGGGAGCGTCTGCCGCCGACTGCTCGGCCACACTCGCCGCGGTCTCGGCGGTCAACGCGAAGAAGACGTCATCGAGCGACCGGCGACGCAGCGACACATCCGCGACCTCGATGCTCGCCGCATCAAGTCGCCGCAGTGCGGCGACCAGCGTATGCGCACCGTCCGGCGCGGGCAGCGCGACGCGACCAGAGGTCAATTCCACTGCCTCCCGGTCGTCGTCCGGCAACAGCCCACCCAGCGCCGCCACCACGGCAGGCAATTCATTCGGCTCACGAGGAATGATCTCGCAAAGCGTGCCTCCTGCAAGCTTTTTGAGGTCATCTGGCGAGCCCTCGGCGACGGTCGTTCCGCGGTTGAGGACGATGATCCGGTCACTGAGGACGTCGGCCTCCTCGAGGTATTGAGTGGTCAACAGCGTGGCTATGCCAGCATCCTTGAGGCGCCGGATCAACTCCCAGACAGTGTGCCGACTGCGCGGATCAAGTCCCGTGGTCGGCTCGTCCAGGAATGCCACCCGGGGGATGACCACGAGGCCGCAGGCGATGTCAATCCGTCGGCGCATTCCGCCTGAGTAGGTGTCTACGCGGCGGTCCGCCGCGGCGGTGAGGTCGAAATCTCGCAGGAGTTCGGTCGCCCGCGAGCGCGCCGCTGACTTACCGAGACCTTGCAACCGTCCGAACATCACCAGGTTCTGGCGGCCCGTCAGCATGTTGTCTACTGCCACATGTTGACCGGTCAACATGATCGCTCGGCGCACGCCGTCCGGATCAGCCACCACATCATGGCCGGCGACCCAGGCACGTCCGTTATCGGGCCGGGTCAATGTCGACAAGATGTCCACCAGAGTGGTCTTACCGGCGCCGTTCGGACCGAGGAGACCGACCACTTCGCCTGGCCTGATCTCAAAACTGATGTCCCGCAACGCCGTAACCGGTCCATACGACTTGCTGACGTCGCGCAGGACGACGGTCGGCTCGGCCGATGACATCTCGGGCGTCATTATCTTCAGACGCCGACTGCTCGTTCGAGATCTTTCAAAGAAACCTCGAGATGATCGAGCAGGCATTCGAGATCGGGAACGACAGCGGCGCAGCCGACGATCGCAAAATTCAGGCTGACGGCATTGCTCGCCAGTCCGATATTGAGCGCATGTCCGCGCAGGGTCGGCGGGAAGCCGTACGTCCCTTCGAGTCGTGCGCCGTCGAGATACAGGGTCCTCTTCGCGTCCGCCACGTGCGAGATGCCGAGGTTGAACTGCAGCGGCAGCTTTGCGCCCAGTCGCGAACCGTCGGTGATCGGCATGCTGAAGCCGGCCAGGTAGATCGACATCTGACGTGGCAACCCTCGAAGGAATTGCGTGTTGTACCGCATCGACGCGTGGATCGTCGACAGACGCTCCACCGGATCCTCCAAGTCGGTGGCGAGATTGCACAGCGCGCTGGTCATCACGTTGCGACCCTCAACGTCGCGGTCGGTCCGTAGATCCACAGGACTCACCGCTACCAGCGGCGTATCCGGCAATTCCTCACGCTCGGCCAGATAGGCGCGAAGTGCACCGGCACACATCGCCAGGGCAACGTCGTTCACCGAGACCCCAGCCGCACGCGTGATGTTCTCCACGCGCTGAATGGGCCACGGCTGGATAGCGCAGACCCATGGCACTTCGCTTCGAGCATTGAACTTGGTGCGGGGGGCACGAAACGCCGGAAACAGCTCTCGCTCCCGCAAGGCTGCGCGGATCAAGGTTGCGGAGCGTCGGGCTTCCCCGACCGACCTCGTCGACCTGGTCACCCGCTCCCTCCAGGAGACGCGGGCAACCGACAGTACGCCTGCCTCGGCACTGGCTTTAGGCCGCTGCGACCACAGCACCCGAACCTGACCGTCGTGCGGATCCGCATTCAGGGACCGCCTCAGAAGGCTCAAGAAGGAGACGCCATCGAACAATGCATGATGGGCCTTCGTGAAGACGGCAAATCGCCCGTTCTCCAGCCCGTCGATCACATGCACTTCCCACAAAGGTTTCCGTCGATCCAGGGCACTTCCATGCAAGCGGGAGATCATTTCAAACAGTTCGGCTTTTCCACCAGGCGCGGGCAGGGTCGTATATCGCAGGTGGTGGTCGAGGTCGACCTCGCCGTCGCAGGTCCACCCCAGGATGACCGGGCGCCCGCGAACCGTGACCGGGTGTCCGGCGAACATCGGCGCCACGTCTGCGCAAGCACGCATTGCGGCGTAGGTGCGGCGGACGAAGTCGGGCCCGGAACCCTCCGGCGGCGTGAACACCTGCAGTCCACCCATGTGCATCGGACGCCTGTGGGACTCCATCAGCAGGAACGAGATCGCGTCAGGCGGCGTGACCCGCGTCGACCGCATCTTTCCTTGCCCCATGAGCGCGCATAATACTGACGGCGGCGCAAGCTAAGCGGGCTTTAGCAGCTTTCGGCAAATGATTCACGAGGCGGTCAGCGAACGGAAACAACCCCAGGTCCAGAGTGCCAGTTCACCCCGTCGGCCCAGGCCCTCGCCCGCCAGTACGCGTCGAGGAACCACGGCTCTTTCGCCTCGGCGTAGTCCGGCGACTCGAGCGCCTTCCGCTTGGCCGCCAGGTAGTCCTCGCGCACGCCGGGGTTCGCCTCGAGCCAGTCCACGAAGAGGAGCGCGAACTGCTGGTTGGGCCAGCCGCTCACCCGAATATGAACGTTTGCCGGACGTCCGGGGTCCGCCGCACCGTGAATGCGCTTGCGCCACCGCGACGGGTCACCATCGTGCGGGACATCGGAGCTGATGCCCTCGATGCGGGGGTAGCCGACTTCGGCCAGCGTGTCGGCGAGTTCGTCGGCGATGTCGAGCGATTCAACTGACAGCTGGATATCAATGACGTCTTTGGCGTCCATGCCCTCGACCGCTGTCGAGCCGATGTGGTCCACCCGCACCGCCTTCGGTCCGCACGCCATTGTGAGCCGATTGATAATCCGCCGCGCATCGTCGGGCCACGCCGGGTGGTACGGCACCAGCGTCGGCGGGACGCGGACCACTTCGCGGGCCCGAATGTTGTGCGCAAGAGGCAGAACCCGCTGATACCAGATGTCGCGGGCACGTTCCACCAGTTCGCCCTGCGAGCCCGAATTGTCAAGCAGCACATCAGCGATCGCCCGGCGCTGCTCTTCGGATGCCTGAGCGGCGATTCGCGTCCTGGCATCCTTCTCGTCCATTCCGCGCTTGATCAACCGCTTGACCCTTGTTTCCTCGTCCGCGTGGACGACCACCACAAGGGGGAACATCGGAGCCAGTCCCGTTTCGACGAGCAACGGGATGTCCTCGACGACAACGGAATCACCGGCGACGGCGGCGATGATCTCCTCACGCCGCCGTGCAACCAGTGGGTGCACGATGCCGTTGAGCAGTTGGCGCTTTTCGTCGTCGACGAACGCCTTTGCCGCCAGCGCGGGCCTGTTCAAGGCGCCGTCGGGGAGCAGGATGTCGTCGCCGAACGCATCGACGAGGGAGGCCAGGCCTTCCGTGCCGGGTTCGACGACTTCTCTGGCGATCACGTCACCGTCGACGATGATGCCGCCGCACTCATTGAATGCGGCGGACACCGTCGATTTACCGGCGCCGATGCCGCCGGTGAGACCGATGCGAATCATCCGGTCAGAAGCCGGTTACGCGCTGCCGGCCAGCTTCTCCCGGAGTGCCGCCAGCTGGGCGTCGCTTGCCAGCGATCCGCCTGCCGACTGCTCCTCGGCACGCGGTGCACCGTTGGCTCCGGACGGAGGCGCCGCGGCTGCTTCTGCCTCGGCCGCTGCGAACTTCTCCATCTGCGTGGTGTGCATCTTGTGCCTGCGCTCGGCCTCCGCGTAGCGGGCCTCCCACTCGTCCCGCTGCTTCTCGAACCCTTCGAGCCATTCGTTGGTCTCGGAGTCGAAGCCCTCGGGGAAGATGTAGTTGCCCTGCTCGTCATAGCTGTCGGCCATGCCGTACTTGCTCGGGTCGAACTCTTCGGTGTAGTCCTCGTTGGCCTGCTTGAGGCTCAGCGAGATGCGGCGACGCTCCAGGTCGATGTCGATGACCTTGACCATCGCGTCGTCGCCGACGGCGACCACCTGGTCGGGTACCTCCACGTGGCGCTCGGCCAGCTCGGAGATGTGCACGAGACCCTCGATGCCTTCCTCGACGCGAACGAACGCGCCGAAGGGCACCAGCTTGGTGACCTTGCCGGGGACGATCTGTCCGATCGCGTGGGTACGGGCGAAGTGGCGCCAGGGATCTTCCTGAGTGGCCTTGAGCGACAACGAAACCCGCTCGCGGTCCATGTCGACGTCGAGAACCTCGACTGTGACCTCATCGCCCACCTGAACGACCTCGGACGGATGGTCGATGTGCTTCCAGGACAGTTCGGAGACGTGCACAAGGCCGTCGACACCGCCGAGGTCGACGAACGCGCCGAAGTTGACGATGGACGATACGACACCCTTGCGGATGGCGCCCTTCTGGAGCTGGTTGAGGAACTCGCTGCGCACCTCGGACTGGGTCTGCTCCAGCCAGGCGCGGCGGCTCAGCACCACGTTGTTGCGGTTCTTGTCGAGCTCGATGATCTTGGCCTCGATCTCCTTGCCGATGTACGGCTGCAGATCGCGGACGCGACGCATCTCGACCAGCGACGCGGGCAGGAAGCCGCGCAGGCCGATGTCGAGGATCAGGCCGCCCTTGACGACCTCGATGACGGTGCCCTTGACGGCCTCGTCCTTCTCCTTGAGCTCTTCGATGGTGCCCCAGGCGCGCTCGTACTGCGCACGCTTCTTGGACAGGATCAGGCGGCCTTCCTTGTCCTCCTTGGTGAGAACAAGAGCTTCGACCTCATCGCCGACGGACACAACCTCGTTGGGGTCGACGTCGTGCTTGATGGAGAGCTCGCGGGAAGGGATGACGCCTTCGGTCTTATAGCCGATGTCGAGCAACACTTCGTCACGGTCAACCTTGACGATGGTTCCCTCGACGATGTCGCCATCGTTGAAGTATTTGATTGTTTTGTCGATGGCGGCGAGAAAGTCCTCGGCCGAGCCGATGTCGTTGACGGCTACTTGCGGCGAGGTGACGGAGGGACTTGGCATGTGGTGGGTTGCTCCGGACAGGTTTGATTAGTAGGGACATTTGTTATTGGTGTGACCCGCAGCGGAGATCGCAAAACCGCAGACGAGTACCTGACGAGGTTACTCGACTGTGTACACGCTGGACAAACTCGGTCCCCTGAGAGCGCGCCGCGGCCCGCTACCCTGCTCAAGTGACGTACGCCGGTCCGCCGCAGCAGCCACTTCAATTCATCCCGCCGTATCCCCCGATACAGAAGAAGGTGCGCAAGGTCGGAGCGCCGCTGGCCGTGTTGATCCTGCTTGGCACGATCGCGGGGCTGATCATCATCGCGCTGACCGCCTTCAACCCCGTCGGCACATCCATCGGCTTCGTGCTGTCCAGCATTGCGATGACGGTCGTGCTGCTGGCCTACCTGTGGCTCGACCGGTGGGAGCCGGAGCCGCCGCGGCTGCTGGTGCTGGCGTTTCTGTGGGGCGCGTCAGTCGCCGTCATCATCGCCTCGATACTGCAGCTCATCACCGAGGCGGCGGTCAACCCAGGGGCGACGGAGGGCGCGAGCCCGATCACGATCGTGCTCGGCGCACCGCTCACCGAGGAGGCGGCCAAGGGCCTCTTCCTGCTGCTCATGATGACCGGCAGGCGTCGCAACGAGCTGAACTCGCTGACCGACTGCCTGGTTTACGCCGGCCTGGTGGGCGCCGGATTCGCCTGGCTCGAGGACATCCTTTATATCGGTGGCGGCGAAACCGTGGGTGACTCCCTGGTCACCGCGGCGATGCGGCTCATCATGGCGCCATTCGCGCACTCCCTGTTCACCACGTTCTTCGGGATCGGAGTCTGGTATGCGATGCAGAACCGCAACGCCCTGGCCAAGGCCGGCTTCATCCTGCTCGGCTACCTCGGCGCGGTGATCATGCACGGCCTGTGGAACGGGTCGTCGCTGTTGGGCGTCGGGGCGTATTTCGGGGTGTACTTCCTCTGGATGGTGCCGATCTTCGGGTTGATCATCTGGCTCGGGGTGGCCAGCAGGCGTAAGGAGCAGCGCATCACTGCCGAGAAGCTGCCAGGCATGGTGGCGGCGGGCCTCGTGACACCCAACGAGGCGACATGGCTCGGCTCGATCAAGAGCCGCAAGGCCGCGATCGGACAGGCGCGCCACATGGGCGGGAAGTCCGCGTCCAAGACCGTCAAGACCTTCGCTCACCAGGTGGTCGAGTTGGCATTCGTCCGTGACCGGATCGACCGCGGCTTCGGCGACGAGCGCGTGAACGCACTGCTGACCGATGAGACCTACGCGGTGTACGGGGCGCGGGCCGCCGCGCCGGCCCTGCAGGGCCTCACCAACTTCCGGGTGTAGCCGCGGCGGCGACGTTCCGTCGCAGAGCCGGACCGGTCGCTATCGTTAACCCTGCCCCGACAGGGAGGTGAGGGTGGCGAGCATCAGAGACGTGGCGGCTGCCGCCGGAGTCTCGCCGACCACTGTCTCTCACGCGCTGAACAATCGGGGACGCATCGCCGAGGAGACCCGTGTCAGGGTTCTGGCTGCCGCGCGCCAATTGGGTTACCAGGCAAACGTTCACGCTCAACAGCTCGTCACGCGCCGCAGCCGGATCATCGCGATCCAGTTGCCTGCCCTCGAGACTTCGCATGGGCCCGCGCTGCCGGATTCGGCATATTTTCTCGATGTCATCAACGGCGCTGCCGCGGCCGCCGACAGCGCAGGCTATGCACTGGTGGTCACGCCGTCCGGCGGAAGGGCCAGCATCTTCGGCGGCTTTGCCATCGACGGTGCGATCATCGTGGACCCGCAGGGCGACGAGCCGATCTTCGCCACCGGGGTTCCGGTGGCCACCGTGGGCATCGCTTTGTGCGAGACCCACGACGTGCTTGCGGTCGACAACGACCACGCGACGGCGGCCCGCCTTGTCCTCGATCATTTCGAGAAAAGTGGACGCGTCCGGCCGGCCATGGTTGCCGACGACACCCGCCGGTCATATGTCAACGACGTGATGTCGGGCTACCGAGAATGGGTGCAGGACAAGGGTACTGGAGACATCACCCTGACCCTGGGGTCCCTGGATCAACCCGCTGTCGACCGTGTGATCAAGAAGTTGCGCGAAGAGCGCGCCGATTCGGTCTACACGAGTTCAGACGACCTGGCTCTGGCCCTGCTCGACGCCGCATCGCGGGCCGGCTTGCGCGTGCCTGGCGAGTTGGCCATCGCATCGGCGGTAGACGCCAGGTCGCTGACCCTGACCTCCCCGCAGATCTCTGCGACCAATCTGTTTCCATTCCGGACAGGTGGGACAGCGGCGCAACTGTTGATCGACCGTCTCGAAAACGGTGCCAAGGCCGATGAAACCCGCCTCATCCCTGCGCAGTTCATTGCACGCGCCTCCACCGCTGCCCCGGACCCCGCCTCACCCGCACTGGTGTGATGTTCTTCTTCATCGGTGGCCTGCGGTCGATGCAGTTGTTGTCCGCGACTCTCGACGTCGACTGAACGCACGCGGCGAATCAGTGGGCGGCCGCGTCCCAGCTGCGGCCGTAGCCGACAGAAACCTCCAACGGGACGTCCAGCGGATAGGCGCTGCCCATCTTGTCGCGCACCAGTTTCTCGACCTGTTCGCGTTCGCCCTTGGCGACCTCGAACAGGAGTTCGTCGTGCACCTGCAGTAGCACCCGTGACTTCAGCCCGGCATCCTTGATCGCGTTGTCGACCCCGATCATCGCCACCTTGATGATGTCGGCTGCACTGCCCTGGATCGGCGCGTTCAAGGCGGCCCGCTCGGCCGCCTCGCGGACGTTGCGGTTGCTGCTGTCCAACTCCGGCAGGTACCGGCGTCTGCCGAACACCGTCGACGTGTAGCCGTCCTTGCGCGCCTGATCGACAACGTCGCGCAGGTAGTCGCGCACGCCACCGAACCTGTCGAAGTACTGCTCCATCTGCACCTTGGCGTCTTCGGTGGAGATTTTCAGTTGAGCGGCAAGGCCGTACGCACTCAACCCGTACGCGAGCCCGTAGCTCATCGCCTTCACGCGGCGCCTGAGTTCGGCGGTGACCTCGTCGATCGGAACGGAGAACGCGCGCGATGCGACGAACGAATGCAGGTCCTCGCCGGTGCGGAACGCTTCGATCAGGCCCTCGTCCTTCGACAGGTGCGCCATGATCCGCATCTCGATCTGGCTGTAGTCCGCTGTCATCAGCTCTTCGAAGCCTGCGCCGACGACGAATCCATCGCGGATGCGGCGACCCGCATCGGTGCGGATCGGGATGTTCTGCAGGTTCGGCTCGGTCGAGGACAGCCTGCCCGTCGCGGCGATGGTCTGGTTGAAGGTGGTGTGAATCCGGCCGTCGGAGGCGACCGAGTTCAGCAGCCCGTCGACGGTGACCTTGAGCCGGGTCACGTCGCGGTGCGCGAGCAGGTGCTGGAGGAAGGGGTGGCCGGTCTTGTCGAACAACGACTGGAGTGCATCCGCGTCGGTGGTGTAGCCGGTCTTGGTGCGCTTCGTTTTGGGCATTTCCAGCTCGTCGAACAACACCACCTGCAACTGCTTTGGCGATCCGAGGTTGATCTGCTTACCGATCACTCCGAATGCGGCCTCCGCGGCGTCGCGGATCTGATCGGCGAACTCGCTCTGCAGCTCCGAGAGATGGGCGATGTCCACCGCGATGCCCGCGGTCTCCATCTCGGCCAGCACCCGCTGGACCGGCAGCTCCATATCGCCGAGCAGCGCGGAGGACTCGATGCGGGCCAACTCCTCGTCGAGCGCATCGGCGAGATCCATTACCGCACTTGCCCGCAGAAGTGACGTCTGCACCGCCTGATCGTCAACACCCTCGCTGTCATCGAGGAGTGAAAGCTGTTGCTGCTCAGGATTGTCGGCGCGAAGCTCACGCTTCAGATAGCGCAGCGACAGGTCGTCGAGTGCGAAGCTGCGCTGGCCGGGCCGGACCAGGTAGGCGGCGAGCGCAGTGTCTGATGTGATGCCTCGGAGCGCCCAGCCGCGACCCTCGAGGTCGTGAATTGCAAGCTTCGCCTCGTGCAGTGCCTTCGGCACCCCGGTATCTGACAGCCACGATGCGAGCGCGGCCTCGTCATCGGGATGCAGACCCGCGGTATCGATGTAGCGGCCGTCGCCGTCGGCGGCCACGATCGCGAGACCTGTGGCGTCCCCGTCGAAGGCCTGGTGGGTGCCGATGACGGCCATCCCGAACCGGCGGCCCTCGCTGTTCTCGGCCAGCCAGCCGGCAAGCTCACCGGCCTCCAGAGCTCCGCCGCGCACGTCGAAGCCCTGGTCGACTTCCGGGTCCGCCGACGCCAGCGTGTCGAACAACCGATCCCGCAGCACCCGGAACTCGAGATCGTCGAACAGCCGGTGGATCTGGTCGCGATCCCATGGCTGCATCCGAAGCGTGTCGGGCGTCTGCGCAAGCGGAACGTCTTTGACGAGGTCGGTGAGCTCCCGGTTCAGCACAACGCTCGACAGATTGGCTCGCAGCGCGTCGCCGACCTTGCCTTTCACCGTATCGACCTGGTCGACGAGCGCCTGCAGCGAGCCGTACTCGGCGATCCATTTGGTCGCCGTCTTCTCCCCCACCCCTGGGATGCCGGGCAGGTTGTCGCTCGGGTCGCCGCGAAGCGCCGCGAAGTCCGGGTATTGCTGCGGTGTCAGCCCGTACTTCTCGAGCACCGCCTCCGGTGTGAACCGGGTCAGCTCGCTGACGCCCTTGCGTGGATACAGCACCGTCACGTCGTCACTCACGAGCTGAAGCGAGTCGCGGTCACCGGTGACCACCAAGACCCGGTAGCCGGCGTCCTCGGCCTGCGTCGCAAGCGTGGCGAGCACGTCGTCGGCCTCGAAGCCCGGTTCGGCCAGCACCGTGATGCCAAGCGCGCCGAGCACCTCCTTGGTGATGTCGATCTGACCGCGGAACTCGTCGGGGGTGGCCGACCGGCCCGCCTTGTACTCCGGGTACTTCTCCAACCGGAACGTCTGGCGGGACACGTCGAAAGCGGCGGCGATGTGGCTGGGCTGCTCGTCCCGCAGCAGGTTGATGAGCATCGCGGTGAATCCGTACACGGCGTTGGTGGTCAGCCCGCCCTGAGTCTTGAAGTTCTCTGCAGGCAGCGCATAGAACGCCCGGAATGCCAGCGAATTGCCGTCCAACAGCATCAATATCGGCTTTTCGGTCGCCTTCTCGGCCGTTGCGGTTGCGGTCACGGCCCTACTCTATGCACGAGCGCTGACACGCAGTAGCCGACGAGCCCGGTCGATCAGAACGCGAGCGGCCGGACTGATCGGGCCCGCCGAGCGCCACGCGAGCACGAGCCGCCCGCGGAGTTCGGGCGTGAATGCCAACGGGTGCAGGTCGGCGCGACCGCGCGGCACCGACGCGGGCACGATCGCGACCCCGAGCCCGCGCCCGGCCAGGTCCGCCAGCTCCAGCGGAGTGCTTGCCTCGAACCCGACCCGGGGTCTGACCCCGGCCCTTTCGCACGCGTGGTCGAACTGATGGCGGATACCCGCGCCGACGGGCAGCGCGATCAACGTCTTGTCCCGCAAGTCGGCCAACCGGATCTTCTTCCGCTTGGCCAGCGGGTCGGTCTGGCACACCGCGGCCTCGATCGCCTCGTCGGTGACGACGTGGACCTGAAGCCCTTCCGGCACCTCGTCGGGCCCGACGGAGGCGATCGCCATATCGAGATCGCCGGTGCGGACATTCTCGATGAGGTTGTCGGAGCTGTCCGTGCCGAGCGTTATCTCGACATTCGGGTGGTCGGCGTGAAAGTCGGCCAGCAGTCGCGGCATATCGACGGGATGGGACGTCACCGTGCCGATGGTGACGGCGCCACGCAAGAGCTGGGTCACCTCGTCGGCGGCGACGTGCATGTCTCGGACCGCGGCCAGCGCTGCGCGCGCGTAGGGCAGTACCGCCTCACCGGCCGTCGTCAGACGCACCGCACGCCGCGAACGGTCGAGGAGGGTCTGGCCGAGCTCGCGTTCCAGACGTTGGATCTGGGCGCTCACCGCGGGCTGAGCGACGTGGATGCGCTCGGCCGCCCTGGTGAAGTTCGCCTCCTCCGCGACGGCGACCAGGTATTCGAGCTGCCGCAGTTCCATAAGCAATCATTATAGTTTGGCGTTTGATTCGGTATTGGACTTATAGAATTCGGCCGCCCACCCTGGAGACATGACCGAAAACGTTCTCATCGCAGGGGCCGGCATCGGCGGGTTGACCGCAGCGCTCGCATTACACGCCCGCGGCATCGACGTCACCGTCATCGACCGAACAGACCTTCGCCCACTCGGCGTCGGGATCAATCTCCTTCCGCATGCGGTTCGCGAACTCCACGAACTGGGACTCGGTGACGACCTGTCTCGAATCGCCGTCGCGCCCGCGGCCATCGACTACTACGACTCCGACGGCACCCTTTTGTTCCGGGAACCACGCGGTGTCGACGGCGGCTACGGCCATCCGCAGTACTCGGTGCATCGCGGCAGGCTGCAGATGGTGCTGCTGACAGCACTGCGGAAACGTCTGGGAAGCAGCGTCATTCACCCGAACGCCGAACTGACCGGCATCGAGGAGTCCGGCGAGAATGTTCGGGTCGAGACTTCCGCCGGCGAGTTCGCCGCGGATCTGCTCGTCGGCGCCGACGGCATCCATTCGACCGTTCGCCGCCATCTCCATCGGGGCCGGGATCCGTTGCGGTGGTCGGGGGCGCGGATGATCCGCGGCGCGGCCGACGGCGAACCCTTCCTGGACGGCCGTACGATGTCGATTGTCAAGGGCGCCAACGGGGTCGACCTCGTGGTGTATCCGATCGGCGGCGGTCAGATCAACTGGGTCGTGATACTGCCCGACTCGGCGCCGAGGCCACTGCCCGGCGACGCCAGGTGGAATCAACCGGGTGACCGTTGCGAGGTGCTACGTCATCTCGGGCACTGGGACCTCGGCTGGCTCGACGCCACTGACCTGGTGCGCCGCACCGAACCGGTGCTGGAATACCCGATGGTCGACCGCGACGTGCTCGCCTGGTGGGGGCGCGGGCGCATCACATTGCTCGGCGACGCGGCCCACCCGATGTATCCCGTTGGCGCCAACGGTGGTTCGCAGGCCATCGTCGACGCGGCCGTCCTCGCCGAGGAACTATCCCGCGATTTTGCGAAGGGGTTGCGCCACTACGAGGCCCGGCGTCGCCCCGAGACCGCAAAGGTCGTCGAGGCCAACCGGGAAATGCACAATACGGGCGCGACGCAGAGCCCGCAGGACCTGGCGCGCGTCACAGCCAAATACCGGACCGATACCGACAGGAGTCGCGCATGACCACCTACGTCCTCATTCCCGGCGCCTGCCACGGCGCCTGGTGCTTCGACGATCTCACCGCCGCGTTGCGAAATGAAGGTCACCGGGTACTGAGCTGCACGCTCACCGGCGTCGCCGAACGCGCACACCTCGCACACGCAGGCGTGAACCTCGATACGCACATCACCGACGTGCTGGCCGCCGTGGCGGCAGAACCAGATGCCGACGAGCTTGTGCTGGTCGGACACAGCTACGGCGGAATGGTGATCACCGGAGTCGCCGATCGGATTCCCGACAAGGTGGACGCGCTTGTGTATCTCGACGCACTGGTCCCTCGGGACGGCGAATCATGCTGGTATCTCGTCAACGACGAGGAGCGCGAGTGGTACCTCGATGTCGACGAGACCGGTTATGGCGTACCGCCGATGCCGTTCTTCGACCCACGCGCGAGCGCGCATCCCCTCGCCTCGTTGCTGCAGCGGATCAGCTTGACCGGGGACCTGAACAGGTTCCGGCGACGCGACTTCGTCTATGCGCTGAATTGGCCGGGGGCTTCACCGCTTCGGCAGTCCTACGAGCGGGTGAAGGACGACCCGAACTGGCACGTCCACGAGCTCGACGGCGCCCACAACCTTATGCGCGACAACCCCGACGACCTGGTGCGCATTCTCACCGACGCGGGCCCCGGTCAGTAGCCGAGGAACGTGCGGAACTGCTGTCCGACAGCCGCCGACTGAGCCATCCGCTTGACCCACCCGTCGAACGCGGCTTTGGCATCGCTCGGGTCCCACCCGCGCGCCTGGGCGAGGGCGATCATGCCTGCTTCGTCGTTGATGCCTCGGGCCTGCGCTTCGCGCGCGAGGTCGGCGTAGTCCTGCAACGAGATGCCATTGATCGGCTGCCAGATGGGGTCGTCAGCCGCCACGGACCTGGTCGAAGGGCCGCCGATGATCGCCGGGTCGATGGCGAAGGACTGTTGAGCCTGCTGAGCGGCTGCCTTCGCCTTGTTCAAGAATCCCATCGTGATCTCCGTTCTTCCTGATCCGGACGCGGTGTGCCGGACGTCAATCTGGGACAAGTGCACAGGGACAGGACCGCTACCGATCCCAATATCACCCGGTCGCCAAACTGGAACACGTTTCAGTTTGGCGGTGGGAATCGGTACGCTGACCGCGTGTCAGCTTCCACGCAACCTGCAATAGACGGCTGGTTCGCCACCGACGGCTCTGGCGAGGCCTACCTGATCGGCGGTAAATGCCATCAGTGCGGCACCTACGTGTTCCCGCCCCGGTCGAACAACTGCCCCAACCCGGCCTGCGACGGTGACGACCTTGCCCAGGTGCCGCTGTCGCGCCGCGGCATGCTGTGGAGCTACACCGAGAACCGGTACGCACCTCCGCCTCCGTATCCGTCGCCGGACCCCTTCGAACCGTTCGCGGTCGCCGCGGTGCAACTCGCAGACGAGGGGCTGATCGTATTGGGGAAGGTCGTCGACGGGACGCTGGCCGCTGACCTGAAGGTCGGCATGGAGATGGAGTTGACGACCATGCCGCTGTTCACCGACGACGAAGGTATCGAGCGCGTCGTGTACGCCTGGAGGATCGCATGAGCCCCGACCCCGTCTACATCCTCGGCGCGGGCATGCACCCGTGGGGCAAGTGGGGCCGCGACTTCACCGAGTACGGCGTCGTCGCAGCGCGGGCCGCGTTGGCTGAGGCGGGTCTGGACTGGCGCCAGATCCAGCTCGTGGCCGGCGCCGACACCATCCGTAACGGCTACCCGGGGTTCGTGGCGGGTGCGACGTTCGCCCAGAAGCTCGGCTGGAACGGCGTCCCCGTCACATCGAGCTACGCCGCGTGCGCCAGCGGATCACAGGCGCTGCAGAGCGCACGCGCCCAGATCCTCGCAGGGTTCTGCGATGTGGCGCTGGTGATCGGAGCCGACACCACGCCGAAGGGCTTTTTCGCACCTGTCGGCGGCGAGCGCCGCAACGATCCCGACTGGCAGCGTTTCCACCTGATCGGGGCGACGAACACGGTGTACTTCGCGCTGCTTGCGCGGCGCCGGATGGACCTCTATGGCGCGACGCTCGAAGACTTCGCGCAGGTGAAGGTCAAGAACGCCAAGCACGGGCTGGACAACCCGAACGCGCGCTATCGCAAGGAGAGTTCGGTCGACGACGTGCTTGCCAGCCCGGTGGTGTCGGATCCGCTTCGGCTGCTTGATATTTGCGCGACATCCGACGGTGCTGCGGCCTTGATCGTGGCGAGCAAGGCGTTCGCCGAGAAACACCTCGGATCGGTCGAGGGCGTGCCTTCGGTGCGTGCGGTCAGCCTCCAGTCGCCGCAGTACCCTCAGCATCTGCCCGAATTACCCGATATCGCAACCGATTCCACTGCCGCCGTGGCCGCACCGGAACGCGTTTTCAAAGACCAGATCCTCGACGCCGCCTACGCGGAGGCGGGTATCGGACCCGAAGATCTCAGCCTCGCGGAGGTGTACGACCTCTCGACGGCGCTGGAACTCGACTGGTACGAGCATCTCGGCCTGTGCGCAAAGGGCGAAGCCGAGGGGCTTTTGCGCAGCGGCGCAACGACGATCGGTGGAAAGATTCCGGTCAACGCGTCCGGCGGCTTGGCGTGTTTCGGCGAGGCGATCCCGGCTCAGGCCATCGCGCAGGTCTGCGAGCTGACCTGGCAGCTGAAGGGTCAGGCCACCGGCCGTCAGGTCGAGGGTGCGAAGGTCGGCGTCACGGCCAACCAGGGGCTTTTCGGACACGGTTCGTCGGTGGTCGTCGCGCGATAGCGCTACGGTTGCGCGGCGACCACAGCCGAGGCTGTCGAACCGCTCCCCTTGATCGACGGGATCGTTTACGGGGAAGGGCCCCGATGGCGCAACGGCCGGCTGGGGCATGCCCTCAAAGCTGCTGCTGTTCGGCCATTTTGCGCAAGCTGTACGAACGGCGCGAAGACGGCCTCTGACCTGGATATGCTGACAGTTCCTGTTGCGGAGGTGCGGCAATGGAAATGTATGCAGTGCGCCCCTTCTACGGTCCTGCTCGCGACATCCCAATCTCCGGGCTTTTCTGGGGAGCCTTGATCTTCGTCGCGCTGGTCGCGGCCTTGATCTTCGTCGGAAAAGCAATCGGATGGCTACGCAACCGGAGGGGATTCGACGGCGCAGCGGTGGAGCGAGGGCATACCGAGGACGTGCTAACCGAAACTGTGGCCGAGGTATGGCACTCGGATCGGCAGCGCAAGGCGACCAAACAACGCCGGAAGCGCCTGGGAAAAGCGCAAAGCATCAGTCCGAATCGTAAGCGGTAGGTAGTCGAACTGGCGGGCAGGCGGGACCGTCCTAGGCCCGAGATCTGGCGTCGTCGAGCATGTCTTCGATGTCGCCCCACGTCTGTCGCACGATCTCGGCGACAGGAAGCAGCTCCCCGATTCGCGACGAGACCTGACCTGTGTTCGCGACACTGGCCTCCATATCGCCATCGAAATACAGGTCGGTGACCTTCCCGAGCAGCGGCACATCGGGGTCGTGTGCCGCAACGCGAGCGGCCAGGCCGGTGCGAAGAACTCTCATCGTCGGATTACCGGGGATGTCGAGAAGCACCGTGCCGGCATCGTCGGCGGCGACGATTGCACCCTTGAAGTTCGCGTGCACCAACGACTCCCGGCTGGCCAGCATCCGTGTTCCCATCTGAACCCCCTCGGCGCCGAGCACCACCGCGGCGGCGGCCGACCTCGCGTCGCACATGCCGCCCGCCGCGATGATCGGCAGGTCGATTCGTTCGGCGATCAGGGGAAGCAGCACCATCGTCGACGCGCCGAGCGCCGACTTGAAACCCCCGCCTTCGACTCCCTCGACCACCAGGGCGTCAACACCGGCGTCTGCGGCCTTCTGCGCCGCGCGTAGCGATCCAACGACGTGCGCGACGACCATCCCAGCGTCGTGAAGGCGCCCCGTGAACAGGGCGGGGTCGCCGGCCGAGCTGAAGATATGGCGCACCCCCGCCGCGGCCAGAACATCGACGATCGATGGATCCTTCTTCCAGCCCTGGATCATCAGGTTGGCAGCGACGGGTTTGGTCGTGAGCGTGCGCACCCGGAGCAGGTCGGCCTGCCCATCCGGAGTAAGCGTTTCGATCATCCCGAGTCCGCCCGCTTCGGAAACGGCGGCCGCCAGTTCCGCGCGCGCGATATAGGTCATCGGCGCCTGCACGACCGGATAGTCGACGCCGAGCAGAGCTTGAATGCGGTTGGCCACGACCAGAGTTAGGCGACGCCGAGATACGCGGCGCGAATACTGTCGTCCTCCAACAACTCTCGCGCCTTGCCCTCACGGGTGATTTCACCTGTCTCCAGAATGTATGCCCGATCAGACCGCGTCAGGGCCTGCTGCGCATTCTGCTCAACGAGCAGAACCGTGGTGCCCTGAGAGTTGATGTCGGCGATGATCTTGAAGATCTGCGATATCACCATCGGCGCCAACCCCATGGACGGCTCGTCGAGCAGCAACACCCTCGGGCGTGCCATCAGCGCACGGCCGATCGCGAGCATCTGCTGCTCACCACCGGAAAGCGTGCCGCCCACTTGACTCCTGCGTTCGGCCAGCCGCGGGAACGTCTCCAAGACCCAGTCGAGCCGCTCCTTGTGTTCGGCTTTGGAAGCGAACTTGCGGCCGTAGCAACCCATTTCCAGGTTCTCGACCACGGTCATGCCGGGAAACACGCCGCGGCCCTCCGGTGCCTGGATCAAGCCGTCCGTCACCCGCCGGTGTGCCTTCACCCGGCTGATGTCGTTTCCTTCGAACCACACCGACCCCGACGTCAGCGGCCGAAGCCCGGAGATCGCGCGCATGATCGTGGTCTTGCCCGCGCCGTTGGAACCCAGCAGTGTGACCAGTTCGCCTTCCCGCACCACCAGCGACACCCCGTGCAGGGCCTGGATGCGGCCGTAGTGCACGACGATGTCACGGCATTCGAGCAGGACCGGCCGGT
>CAVWPQ010000013.1:0-38538 GCA_963756865.1 uncultured Actinomycetota bacterium
CCCTCTGCGGCGTCGATTGTTCTGGCGACGGTGGCCAGATCGGTCGCAGGCGGCAGCGCGATCTTCGCGCCAACGAGCAATTCCTCGGGCCCGAGGTACTGCGTGCGCAGATGAATCAGCCGGTCGACGTTCTCGGTCTGCTCGAGTGCTGAACGGATCGCCTTGCCTTCATCCCTTGTCGCACCCTCGCCGATCAGCAGGCTGTGCATCTCGATCATCAGAACCACGGCGATGACACCCAGCAGCACACCGATGCCGACGGTGCCGACGCCATCCCACACCGGATTTCCAGTGAGCATCGTCAGCCCGACACCGGTCAGCGCGAACACCAGGCCGACGAGTGCGCCCGAATCCTCCAGCAGGACAACAGGAAGCTCCGGGTTACGCGAGTTGCGGATGAACCGCCACCAGCTGCCGGACCGCTTCAGCGGCCGCGACTCCTTCACCGCGGTACGAAAGCTGTAGCCCTCGAGGAAGACTGCGATTATCAGGATGGCGATCGCCACGATCGGCGAGGTCAGCTCCGCCGGATGGGAGATCTTGTGGTAGCCCTCGTAGAGCGCGAACACCGACCCGAGCGTGAACAGCACCAGCGCCACCACGAACGAGTAGAAGTACCGGCTGCGGCCGTACCCGAACTGGTGCAGCGGATCTGCTGCCTTGCGTGACTGACGCTGCCCGAGTAGCAGCAGACCCTGGTTGCTGGTGTCGGCGACGGAGTGCACCGCCTCGGCCAGCATCGACGAACTGCTGGTGATCAGGAAGCCGATGAACTTCGCGACGGCGATACCCGCGTTGGCCAGCAGGGCGGCAAGGATCGCCCGCGTGCTGCCTTCGGCCGACACTCAGATGCCCACGGTTGCGCGGAAGAGCTTCGTCGGGCGCTGGGCGACCAGCCGGATCGGGCCCTCGTCGGCCGCCACCCATGCCGCCGCGCCCCGCTCGAGAGTCACCTGGCTCGACTTCGCGTGCAGCACCACCGAACCCTCGGTGCACAACAGGATCTGCGGACCGTCGTGCCGCGACGGCGCGTCCACTTCGTGACCGAGAAGGTCGCCGTCGATACCCAACACCGACACCGAGAACTCCGGAGCAGGCGTCTGGTACACCGTCTCCATCCCGTCCTCAGAGGTCTTGGGCCGCAGTGCCGCCTCGCTGGCAGGCGTGAAGTCCAGCACCCGCAAAAGCTCCGGCACGTCAACGTGTTTGGGGGTCAGGCCACCGCGAAGGACGTTGTCGGAGTTGGCCATCACCTCGATCCCGACGCCGTGCAGGTACGCGTGCAGGTTGCCCGCGGGCAGATAGATTCCCTCACCGGTGTGCAGGGTCAACCGGTTCAGCAGCATCGACGCCAACACGCCTGCATCCCCCGGGTAGCGCTCGCCGAGCTCGAGGACCGTCTTCGCCTCCGCCGCAAACCGCTTCTCCCCTGACCGGACGTAGCCGATCGCACCGTCGATCACGGCGGGCACCAGCACGTCGAGATCAGGCTGCGGTGCGGTGATCCATGTGGTGAACAGCGCGCGCAGACCGTCGGCGTCCGGCTGGCCTTCGAGCAGGTTGACGTATGGATCGAGCTCGGAAACTGCAAGCGCCCGCAGAAATTTCACCGATTCCGCTGCAGGGCGGAACCCCGCGAGCGCTTCGAAGGTTCCCACCGCAACCAGCAGTTCCGGTTTGTGGCTGCGGTCGCGGTAGTTGCGGATCGGCGACGATATCGGGATGCCGAGTCGCTCTTCCCGCGCGAAGCCCTCGGCGGCCTGCTCGGCACTCGGATGGGCCTGCAGGGACAGCGGTTCGCCGGCGGCGAGCACCTTCATCAGGAACGGCAGCGCATCGTCGAACCTCTTGCACACCGCCGCACCCAGCTGACCGTCGGGATCCTCGCGGACCGCCGACAGCAGCGACTCGTCGCCGCTGTCGGTCTCCAGCCAAGCCGGATCGGCTGGATGCGCGCCGAACCACAGCTCCGCTTCGGGATGCGCTGTCGGACTTGGCCTTCCGGTGAACTCGGCGATAGCCGTTCGCGAACCCCAGGCATAGGTCCGTAGCGCTCCTCGTAGAAGGTTCACTCGCCTATCCCCGAACCAGGCGCAAGTAGGTGGCCGCCATCTCGAATCGAACCGCCAACATCGCCAACTGCTGCTCCGGACGCCCCGTCTGTACCGGCGACTCACCGACGTCCGGCACGTCCTCTGCACCGACGATGTTGACGTCGTCGAACCCGGCAACCCGTGCGGTCACCACCGCCCTCTCCGCGTCCAGCGTCAGCGCGATGGTTCGTGCCCGCTCCGGCAACGGCCCGTCGAGTTCGTCGTCGTGGAAGAGTGCGGCCTCGCGATCAGCCCCTGGCTGCGCGCCGAACCCGGTGCGCAAGGCCACGATGGCATCGGAGAGGCCGACGGCGGCGACCGCCCGGTGTGCGATTCGCAACATGGCCGCGCCTGCGTGACGGGCCAGCGCGAGCGTCGCGGCGTTGTCACCTGCCAGCACGACGGCGCGACCGGACATCCGGTCGGCCAGCGTTTTGGCCGGATTGGTGAACAGTTCGCGCGCGACGCTGTTGCGAAGCGCTTCGGCGTCGAGTTCGTCGGCGAGCGAGGCCAGATCTGTGCGTAGGCCCGAATCGATCACGTGCAGAACGGCAAGGCCCGCGGCCAGATAGCGGGACAGGCCGAATTCATCGGGAACCCACACCCGTGGCTCCAGCACCGCGGCGCGCCCCGCGGTCGCGTCGCGCAACGGTCCCTCATAAGGCGCGACGACGGCGACCCTGGCTCCTCGCCGCACCGCGGTCGCCGCGGCGCCAACCAGTGCCGGGTCACCGGAGTCTTCGCCGGCCACGACGAGTACGTCCAACGCGCCGATCCAGGGTGGCACCTCGTCGCAGACGACGATCGGTGACGCAGCCGAACCGCCAACCGCCGCAGCAAGTATCGTGCCTGCCGTTTCGGCGTTGCCGCGGCCGGCGACCCAGATCACCGTCCGCGGCGGGTCGCCTGCCACTGATTCCAGTGCGCCCTCGTCCAGCGCGGCGGCGGTCGCGCGCACCTGCGCGCCCGCCATCGCCGCTCCGCGCAGCAGGCCACCGCGGTCGGCGGCCATCAGACCCTCGGCGTCGTCGAAGTCGATCGTGGCCGGCGCGATCATGTCGATGCTTCTGTCAGCGAGGCGATTTCGTTGGCCACCAGCGCGACGATCCCTTCGACGTCCTCGATGGTGCGGGCTTCGACGTTGAGACGCAGCAGTGGCTCGGTGTTGGAGGTGCGCAGATTGAACCAGCTGCCATCGCCGAGATCGACTGTCACCCCGTCGAGGTGGTCGATCGACTGGATCCGGTCGCCGAGCGACTCCAGCACCGCGTCAACACACGACTGTGCATCGTCAACGGTGTAGTTGATCTCCCCCGAGGCCTCGTAGCGCTGATAGTCGGCCATCAACTCCGACAGCGGTCTGCGCTGCTCGCCCAGCGCCGCAAGGACATGGAGTGCGGCCAGCATTCCGGAGTCGGCGCCCCAGAAGTCGCGGAAGTAATAGTGGGCCGAGTGCTCGCCGCCGAAGATCGCACCGGTGTCGGCCATCAACGCCTTGATGTAGGAGTGGCCGACGCGGGAGCGCAGCGGCGTGCCACCCCGCTCTACGACCAATTCGGGCACCGATCGTGACGTGATCAGGTTGTAGATCACCGTTGCGCCGATCTCTCTGCTCAACTCCCGTGCGGCGACCAGGGCGGTCACCGCTGACGGCGATACCGGATGCCCTAGTTCGTCGACCACAAAACACCGGTCGGCGTCGCCGTCGAAGGCGAGCCCGATATCAGCGCCTGTGGCGATCACGTGCTTTTGCAGATCGACCAGGTTATCCGGGTTCAACGGGTTGGCCTCGTGGTTCGGGAAGGTGCCGTCGAGTTCGAAATACAGCGGCAGCACGTCGAGCGGCGCGATACTGCCCAGCACCGCAGGCGCGGTGTGACCGGCCATCCCGTTTCCCGCATCAACGGCGACCCGCAGCGGCCGCAGTTCTGCCAGATCGACAAGCGAGCGCAGGTACTCGCCGTATTCGGCGAGGACGTCGCGGTCCACCGTCGTGCCTGCGGGTCCGTCGTAGGCGGGTACGCCCGCGATCACGTCGTCGCTGATGGTCGTCAGCCCGGTGTCCTTGCCGACGGGCTTCGCGCCCGCCCGGCACAGCTTGATGCCGTTGTAGGCCGCGGGGTTGTGGCTGGCGGTGAACATCGCGCCAGGGCAGTCCAACAGGCCGGACGCGAAGTACAGCTGATCCGTCGAGGCCAACCCGATACGGACGACGTCGAGGCCCTGGGAGGCGGCGCCTTCGGCGAACGCAGCCGCCAGCGAGGGCGAGCTGGCCCGCATGTCCTGCCCGATCACCACCTGTCGGGCGCCCTCGTCGCGCACCATCCGTGCGAACGCCGCCGCGACATCGGCGACAAAGCCCTCGTTGATCTCTTCACCGACCAGGCCACGCACGTCGTACGCCTTGATGACGCGGTGCACTACCGCGGCGGGCCGGGACATGGCGCCAGCCTATCCGTAGCGGCGTGGGCCCTTCGCTACTAGTCAGATGGGTCGGGCAACACCCGCAGGTGACCGCGCTTGCGGCCGTTCGACTCAGGCCGCGGCGCAGGCGGCGCCATCAGCGCACCGCCGTGGGCACCGGTCACCGGGTCGGTGAAACCCGCCGCGATACCGCCGAGCGGAGCCTCGCGGCCCTCGCGGACCGCTTCGGCGAGAGCGATCAGATCGTCCTCGTCGGGGTGGGCGGGTAGCGGCCCGGCGTGACGGACCAGTTCCCAGCCGCGGGGCGCGGTGATCCGGCCCGCGTGGTTCACGCAGAGGTCCCATGAATGTGGTTCCGAAACCGTGGCCAGCGGTCCTACCACCGCCGTGGAATCGGAGTAGACGAACGTCAACGTCGCGACCGCATAGTGGGGGCACCCGGGCCGGCAGCAGCGACGGGGAGCATTCACGAACGGAAGGCTATCGCGGGATAAACCCGGCAAGGCGTCGGACACGCAGCGGTCTGCGCGCCGACTTCCAACCGTTACAGTTCTACAGGTGGCCAAGCGATCACGCCGAGGCCGTGACATGCGCGGTCCGTTGCTTCCCCCCACCGTCCCCGGCTGGCGCAGCCGGGCCGAGCGGTTCGATATGGCGGTGCTCGAGGCCTACGAGCCGATCGAACGACGCTGGCAGGACCGGGTGAGCACGCTCGACGTCGCCGTCGACGAAATCCCGCGGATGTCGCCAAAGGATCCGGAAAGTGTTCAGTGGCCGCCGGAAGTGGTGGCCGACGGTCCGATCGCGCTGGCCCGGCTGATCCCTGCGGGGGTCGACGTTCGAGGAAACTCCACTCGCGCGCGAATTGTGTTGTTCCGCAAGCCGATCGAGCGCCGCGCGAAGGACACCATCGAACTCGCCGAATTACTGCATGAAGTATTGGTGGCTCAGGTGGCCACGTATCTGGGCGTCGAGCCCTCCGTCATCGACCCTTCGATCGATGACGAATGAGCCGCGCGCTTTAGATGATGCCGCGCTTGAGGCGGCGACGCTCGCGCTCGGACAGACCGCCCCAGATGCCGAAGCGCTCATCGTGGGCCAGGGCGTAGTCAAGGCACGCGTCGCGCACCTCGCAGCCCTGACAGATGCGCTTGGCCTCCCGGGTCGAGCCGCCCTTCTCGGGGAAGAACGCCTCGGGGTCGGTTTGCGCGCACAGTGCGCGCTCCTGCCATTCCTCGTCCATCGGCGTTAACGGCGTTGCCGGCGCGATGGCATCGAGTTCTGGACGCTCCGGCACCAAACTGAGTTGGGGACGTCCTGGAATCCCCATAGGTGCCGGCCCGGTATTGGTGTGCGGGATGCTGCCTACGGAGCCGAGCATCCGGTTGTCGAACCGAATCTGATGGCCGAAATCGGCCTGCTCAAAAGACATTCTTCCCCTCCTCACCTACGTATAGCTGATCCGCTATGGAGTCCCACATGAAGTTGTGCGACCGTATCAATTCGAACAAGTGATCGAATCTCGGTCTGCGACACCGGAACCGGCCGGCCAACCGAAAAATGACACTGGTGTGATTACACACTTGTTAGCTGCCGGGGTCAAGCGCTAGAACCGATTTTCATACCATCTCGTTATCTCAATTCGGCGCGTCGCTGCTCCGGCGTGTCTGTCACAGCCCCATATCGTCCGGCTGCCGAGACCTCTTCGTGACCCACGGCCTAGTCTCGGTCGGTGTGAAGGTCACCGTTCTGGTCGGCGGAGTCGGCGGCGCGCGATTCCTGTTGGGAGTGCAGCACCTGCTCGGCCTCGGCCAGTTCGCTGACGGGAAATCACAAGATCATTCGCTTTCGGCGATCGTCAACATCGGTGACGACGCATGGATGTACGGCGTCCGCATCTGCCCTGACCTGGACACCTGCATGTACACCCTCGGCGGCGGTATCGACCCCGAGCGCGGCTGGGGGCACCGCGACGAGACCTGGCATGCCAAGGAGGAACTCGCGGCCTACGGGGTACAGCCGGACTGGTTCGGACTCGGCGACCGCGATCTGGCCACCCATCTGGTCCGCAGCCAGATGCTGCGAGCGGGCTATCCGCTGTCCGAGATCACCGAGGCGTTGTGCAAGCGCTGGTCCCCCGGCGCGCAACTGCTGCCCGCCAGTGACGACCGCAGCGAAACCCACGTCGTCGTCACCGATCCCGAGACCGACGACCGAAAGGCGATCCACTTCCAGGAGTGGTGGGTGCGCTACCGGGCCAAGGTGCCGACGCACAGCTTCGCGTTCGTCGGTGCCGACAAGGCCACCGCGGGACCCGGGGTGACCGATGCGATCGCGTCGGCCGACGTGGTGCTGTTGGCGCCGTCCAACCCGGTGGTCAGCATCGGCTCCATCCTCGCGATCCCCGGCATTCGCGGCGCGTTGCGATCCACCTCGGCGCGGGTGATCGGGTATTCCCCCATCGTCGCGGGAAAGCCGTTGCGCGGCATGGCAGACGAATGCCTGTCCGTGATCGGCGTGGCGAGCACCTCGGAGGCTGTCGGCGGCTACTACGGACCGCGCGCCGGCGTCGGCATCCTCGACGGCTGGCTGGTACACGAGGGAGATCACGCCGAGATACCCGGCGTCGACGTGCGGTCTGTACCGCTGTTGATGACCGATCCGCCGACCACGGCCGAAATGGTCCGCGCCGGTTTGGATCTCGCGGGAGTGAAGCCATGACTGAACACGGTGCCGCCGCAGCACTTGAGCTGCTGCCGGTAACCGGGCTGCCGGAGTTCCGACCCGGCGACGACCTCGCCGCAGCCCTGGCCGCCGCGGCGCCGTGGCTGCGCGACGACGACGTGGTGGTCGTGACCAGCAAGGTGATGTCCAAGTGCGAGGGGCGCATCGTGGCGGCGCCTCAGGACCCCGAAGAACGGGACACTCTGCGGCGCAAACTGATCGACGAGGAAGCGGTTCGCGTGCTCGCGCGCAAGGGCCGCACGCTGATCACCGAGAACAATCTCGGCATCGTTCAGGCCGCGGCAGGCGTCGACGGATCCAATGTCGGCGCGACCGAACTCGCCCTGCTTCCCGTCGACCCCGACGGCAGCGCGGCGGCACTGCGAGAAGGCCTGCGCGAGCGACTCGGTGTGACGGTGGGCATCGTGGTGACCGACACGATGGGCCGGGCCTGGCGCAATGGCCAGATCGATGCGGCCATCGGCGCGGCGGGCATCACGGTGTTGTACGGCTACGCGGGGGCACACGACGTGCACGGCAACGAACTCGTCGTCACCGAGGTCGCCGTCGCCGACGAAATCGCGGCGGCCGCCGACCTGGTCAAGGGCAAGCTCACCGGCATACCCGTCGCAGTGGTACGCGGACTGACGTTGCGGGACAACGGATCCAATGCCCGCACGCTGCTGCGCCCCGGCGAAGAGGATCTGTTCTGGCTAGGCACGGAGGAGTCGCTTGCGATGGGCCGAAGCCAGGCGCAGCTGCTTCGCCGATCCGTCCGGCGATTCAGCGACGACCCGGTGGCGCCAGAGATCATCGAGGCCGCCGTCGCGGAGGCGCTCACCGCGCCCGCCCCGCACCACACCCGCCCTGTGCGGTTCGTGTGGATGACCGACAGCGCGCGCAGGACCCGGTTGCTCGACCGGATGAAGGACAAGTGGCGCTCCGACCTGGCGGGCGACGGCAAGGACGTCGACGCCGTCGAACGCCGAGTCGGACGCGGCCAGATCCTCTACGACGCGCCGGAGCTGATGATCCCGTTCCTGGTTCCAGACGGCGCCCACACCTATCCGGACGCCGAGCGGAGCGCTGCCGAGCACACGATGTTCACCGTCGCCGTCGGCGCCGCGGTGCAGGCGCTGCTCGTCGCGCTGGCCGTGCGCGAGGTGGGCAGCTGCTGGATCGGCTCGACCATATTCGCCTCGGATCTGGTGCGCTCCGAACTCGAGCTGCCCGACGACTGGCAGCCGCTGGGCGCCATCGCGATCGGCTACCCGGCGCAGCCGTCCGGTCCGCGCGAACCGGCGTCGACCGAAGGTCTGCTGGTACGCAGGTGAGCAGCCTTCGCGACTCGGCCATCGCAGCGCTGACCGGCTGGGCCGCACCGGATCCCGCACAGGACACGTTGCGGTACGCGGTGCTGTCCTTCGTGCTCGCCCGCGACGACGCCTGTAAGCGCGAATGTGTGCCCGGCCATGTCACCGCGTCCGCGCTCGTACTCGATCACACAGGGACACAGGCGCTGCTCACACTGCACCCTCGGGTCGGCCGCTGGCTGCAACTCGGCGGGCACTGCGAGGACGGCGATCCCGACATCGTCTCGGCGGCGCTGCGCGAAGCATCCGAGGAGTCCGGCATCACCGGCCTGACGGTCGATCCGGACATCACGGCGATACATGTGCACCCCGTCACCTGCTCGCTGGGCGCGCCGACCCGTCACCTCGACCTGCAGTTCACCGCGCATGCCCCTGCGGGCGCCGAAATCGTCTGCAGCGACGAGTCGTTGGACCTTCGATGGTGGCCGCTCAACGCGCTCCCCGAGGACACCGACTACGGGCTGGCTCAGTTGGCGGCGGCGGCGAGCCGTCTATCAGCAGAGGCGGCGGCGAGGCGTCAGACGTCGGTCGAGTAGCGGATACCGCCGTCGGGGATCGCCACCCCGGGCCACACCCGTGCGCCGCGCAGCAATTCGCATCGCGCGCCGATGTCGGCGCCGTCGCCGATCACGCCGTCGCGGATCAGGGCGCGCGGGCCGATGCGGGCGCCGAAGCCGATGATGGACCGCTCGATCACCGAGCCCGCCTCCACGCGGACCCCGTCGAAGATCACCGCGCCGTCGAGCCGCACGCCAGGTCCGATCTCGGCGCCCCTGCCGACGACCGTCCCGCCGATCAACAGCGCACCGGGAGCCACCGCGGCGCCATCGTGCACCAGCGACTCTCCCCGATGGCCCTGCAGCGCGGGCGACGGTGCGATGCCGCGGACCAGGTCGGACGAGCCGCGAACGAAGTCCTCCGGTGTGCCCATATCGCGCCAGTACGTGGCGTCCACATACGCGCACACCTTGTGGCCGTCGGCCAGGAGTCCGGGGAACACCTCACGCTCCACCGAGAGCGCTCTGCCCTTGGGCAAGGCGTCGATCACCTCGCGCTTGAACACGTAGGTGCCCGCGTTGATCTGGTCGGTCGGCGGGTCCTCTGTCTTCTCCAGGAACGCGGTGACTACCCCGTCGGCGTCGGTGGGCACGCAACCGAATGCCCGCGGATCGCCGACGCGGACGAGATGCAGCGTCACATCGGCGCCGTGGTCGTGATGGGTGGCGAGCAGGGCGCCCAGGTCCGCGCCCGACAGCACGTCGCCGTTGAACACCATCGCGGTGTCGTGCCGCAGCTTGTGTGCGACGTTGGCGATCCCGCCGCCGGTGCCCAGCGGCTCTTCCTCGACGACGTACTCGATCTGCAGGCCCAGCTTCGAGCCGTCGCCGAACTCCGACTCGAACACAGCCGCCTTATAGGAGGTGCCGAGGATTACGTGCTCGATGCCCGCGGCGGCGATCCGCGACAACAGATGGCTCAAGAACGGCAGGCCTGCCGTCGGCAACATCGGCTTCGGCGCCGAAAGGGTCAGCGGCCGCAGCCGGGTGCCTTGCCCGCCGACGAGGATGACGGCATCCACACCCCGCGGGTGAATAGAATCCGCCACGCTAGGCCCGTCCTTTCGCCTTCCGGCGACTGCGTCGGACGACCAGCCGCGAGCGCGCAACGAGCGCGCCCCTCATCGTCCACCTCAGCGGCGCCTGCCACGGCCTGTTATACCGATCGGCCAAAAAAGTGTAGGTACTGCGATGGTGTGCCGCCAAGTTGCGGGCCGGGTCACGGCCGGTGGAATGACCCTTGTCGTGCAAAACCTCCGCCGAGGGTACGTAGACATTCTGCCAACCGGCCTTGCCCAGCCGATCTCCCAGGTCGACGTCCTCCATATACATGAAATAGCGTTCGTCGAAGCCGCCGATCTGATCGAAGGCTGCGCCGCGCATCAACAGGCAGGATCCTGACAGCCAGCCGACCTGGCGTTCGCTGGGCTCCAGCCGATCCTGTCGGTAGGCGGCCGTCCACGGGTTGTTCCGCCACATCGGCCCGACCACCGCATGCATGCCTCCGCGGATGATGCTGGGCTGGTGGCGTGCCGACGGATACACCGAACCGTCAGGGTCACGGATCAACGGCCCGAGCGAGGCTGCCCTCGGCCAGCGGCCCGCGGCCTCGAGCAGCGCGTCGATGCTGCCGGGACCCCATTGCACGTCGGGATTGGCGACGACGAAGAGGTCGAGGTCAAAGGAATCCTTGCGTAGTTCGGCGACGGCGCGGTTGACCGCGCTGCCGTAGCCCAGGTTCCCGCCGGTGCGCAGCAACCTGGTGTTGGGAAATCGCTCGAGGGCTTCCTCGGGGCTGCCGTCGGTCGAACCGTTGTCAGCCATGATCACCGTCACCGGCCGCTCGGTGGCGTGGGACAGCGTGGCGAGGAACCTGCCAAGGTGGGGTCCCGGTGAATACGTCACCGTCACCACGGCTAGCTCGTCGCTCACGGCGTCGAGGGTATCGGGGCGGTCATTTTCCGATCGCTTGGGCCAATGCCTGGCGCCACGGCCGAAGCGGCGTCAGGCCAGCGGCCGAAGCGGCCCGACCGCTCAACGCCGAATAGGGCGGGCGGGCCGCGGGCCGCGGCGCGTCCTCGCTGGACACCGGGCGCACCCGCTCAGGGTCGGCGCCGACGCCGGTGAAGACTGCCCGCGCCTGCTCGAACCGGCTGGCCTCACCCTCGTTGGCGATATGCAGCAGCGGAGGCGCCGTCGGCCGCCCGGCGATCTCGAGCAGCGCCGACACGAGGTCCACGCTGTAGGTCGGCGAGCCGACCTGGTCGACCACCATGCTGACGGGATCATCGCCTGCCGCCAGCCGTCGCATGACGCCGACGAAATCGGACCCATCGCCGGTGTACACCCACGCCGTCCGCACCACATGGGCCTCGGGCAGAGCCGCGTGCACGGCCTGCTCCCCCGCCAGCTTGGTCTTGCCGTAGACGCTGAGCGGCCCGGTCCTGTCGTCGACGTCGTAGGGCCGCGGCGCGCCGTCGAACGACCCGTCGAACACGTAGTCGGTCGAGATGTGGATCATCCGGGCGCCGGCGGCCGCACATGCCCGCGCGATGGTGCCCGGCCCCGCCGCATTGACGGCATGCGCACGCTCTGGCTCGCTTTCGGCCGCGTCCACGGCGGTGAATGCCGCGCAGTTGACCACCACGTCGCCGCCCGCGACGATCCGCTCCGCGGCGCCCGCATCGGTGATGTCCCACTGTGCCGACGTCAAGGCAAGGACATCGAGGCCCCTGCGGCCGGCTTCGGCGGCCAGCACCCGCCCGACCTGCCCGCCTGCGCCGCTGATCACAATGCGGTTTCCCATCGGCTGAGTCTGGCACGCCGGGCTGCGGCTACCGGCTCTACGCCCCTGACCCAAGTAACCTGGGCTGATGCCCGCGCGCCTCTTCCGGACCGTTGCCGTCATGCTCGCGGCGACGATTGTCATCGGCACGGGCGTGGCGTGGAGCAAGATCCGGTCGTTCGAATCAGGCATCAACCACATCTCGTCGGCGGCGCTCGGCGGCGGTGGTGAGGACGGTGCGATCGACATCCTGCTCGTCGGGTTGGACAGCCGCACCGACGCGCACGGCAATCCGCTGTCGGCCGACGAGTTGGCCACCCTGCGCGCCGGTGATGACGAGTCGACCAACACCGACACGATCATCCTGATCCGGATCCCCAACAACGGGAAGTCGGCGACCGCGATCTCCATCCCGCGCGACTCCTACGTCGAGGCGCCGGGTATCGGCAAGATGAAGATCAACGGCGTCTACGGGTCGGTGCACCTGGAGAAGATGAAGAAGCTGGTCGAGGAACAGGGCGTCGACCCGTCGGTGGCCGAGCCGGAAGCCAACGAGGCAGGCCGCGAAGCGCTCATCAAAACGGTCGCCAACCTCACCGGTGTCACCGTCGACCACTACGCCGAGATCGGCCTGCTCGGTTTCGCGCTGATCACCGACGCCCTCGGCGGTGTCAACGTCTGCCTGAAAAACCCTGTGTACGAGCCCCTGTCGGGCGCCGATTTCCCGGCGGGCTGGCAGCAACTGGACGGCCCGCAGGCCCTGAGCTTCGTGCGGCAGCGCCACGACCTGCCCCGCGGCGACCTCGACCGAGTGGTGCGCCAACAGGTGGTGATGGCTTCCCTTGCGCACCAGGTCATCTCGGGTAAGACCCTGTCGAGCCCGGCGACTCTCAACCGGCTGCAGGAGGCGGTGCAGCGGTCGGTCGTGTTGTCCGACGGCTGGGATGTCATGCAGTTCGCCGAGCAACTGCAGAAGCTGGCGGCGGGCAACGTGGCCTTCGCCACCATCCCCGTGCTCGATGAGAACGGCTGGAGCGACGACGGTATGCAGAGCGTCGTTCGGGTTGACGCGGGCGAGGTTCGCGACTGGGTCGACGGCCTGTTGCAGGACCAGGACAAGGGCAAGACCGAAGAACTCGCCTACACACCCGCCAAGACCGCGGCCGAGGTGATCAACGCCACCGACATCAACGGGCTCGCCGCCTCGGTGTCGGCCGCTCTCACCAACGCCGGCTTCGCATCGGGACCCGTAGGCAACCACGACGAGGGCGTGCTCGAGACAAGCCAGGTGCTGGCGGAGAAGGTCGACGACCTTGGCGCGCAAGCGGTTTCCAAGGATCTGGGCGGGCTACCGGTCACCGCCGATCCGACCGTGGCGCCGGGAACGGTGCGGGTCGTGCTCGGCAGCGACTACACCGGCCCCGGCTCCGGCCTTGACGGCACCGACCCGACGCTGCAGACGGCCGACCCAGCCGCCAGCGAGTCGACGGGCGAGGACGCTCCGCCTGCTCCGTCGCCGATCATCACCGCGGGCTCGGACAACCCAGACTGCGTGAATTGACCACTGTCAGCCAGGCGCTGCTCGACCCGTTGCTGACCCGCGATCCGGTCGGCCCGCGCATCACCTATTACGACGACGCGACGGGTGAACGGATCGAGCTGTCGACGGTCACGCTCGCCAACTGGGCGGCCAAGACCGCCAACCTGCTTCGCGACGAACTCGGCGCGGGCCCCGGCAGCCGGATCGCGGTGCTGCTTCCCGCTCACTGGCAGACCGCAGCCGTCCTGCTCGGCGTCTGGTACATCGGCGCGGAGGTCGTGCTCGGGTCGGGCTCCGAAACCGTGAGCGCCGATGTCGCGTTGTGCACGGCGGACCGGATCGGTGACGCCGATGCCGCCGTCGGCACCGGTGAGATCGCGGTGCTGTCCCTGGACCCGTTCGGCAAGCCCGTCGCCGACCTTCCCGTCGGGATGACGGACTATGCGACGTCGGTGCGCGTGCACGGCGACCAGATCGTCCCCGAACGCCTGCCGGGGCCTGCGTTCGACGGTCGTTCGGCGACCGAACTGCTCGACACCGCCGGCGAATCCGCTGCCGCGCAGGGTTTCACCGGCGACGACCGCGTGTTGTCCACCGCGAGGTGGGACACCTCCGACGACCTGGTCGCCAATTTCCTGGCGGTATTCGCAGCGGGCGCTTCACTTGTGTTGGTGACGAATCCTGACGAGACGCTGCTGGCCCGTCGCCGCGAGGTGGAGAAGGTCACCCGGGGGTAACTAGCGCCGAGTGTGTGGCCTATGGATGGATTTTCGGTCAATTCCGACCATAACCACCACGCTGGCCGTAAGGCTGTTGGCCATGCTCGACAGACGAGAGTTCATGCTCTTGGCGGCGGCCGCCGCGGGGGTCGCGGCGGGCTGCTCCTCGCGCGATACCGCCGAGCAGCCCACGTCCAGCGTCTCGTCGCTCTCTCCTCCGTCGGTTGACCTGACCTTCGAACCCGCCGAGACCGACATCGATCTCGGCGGCGTCTCCGTTCGGACGTGGGCGTACAACGGCAGGCTGCCGGGGAACGAGATCCGAATTCGCAAGGGCGAAACACTGCGCGCGGTGGTGCGCAACAAGCTGCCCGCCGAAACCAGCATGCACTGGCACGGCCTGGCCATCGTCAACGACATGGACGGCGTTCCACCTTTGACACAGTCGCCGATTCCCGTCGGCTCGGACTTCACCTACGAGTTCATGGTTCCCGATGCCGGAACATACTGGTATCACTCGCATGTCGGCACTCAGCTGGACCGCGGGCTGTACGGCCCGCTGATCATCGAGGATCCCGACGAGAAGGCGGACTATGACGAGGAACTCGTCCTTGTGCTCGACGACTGGATCGATGGCACGGGCACCAACCCCGACCAGGTGCTGGCGAACCTGCGCAAGAACGGGATGAAGCCGATGGAGCCCGGCGGCCCTGGGGTGAGCCCGACCACGCCTCTCGGCGCGGACGGCGGCGACGTGACCTATCCGCACTTTCTCATCAACGGCCGGGTGCCAACCGACCCGCAGGTGCGCGATTACCGCGCTGGACAACGCATCCGGTTGCGGGTCATCAACGCGGGATCGGACACCGCCTTTCGCATCGCCATACCGGACGCGAGCCTGAACGTGATCGCCACCGACGGCTACCCGGTGATGCCCGCTCAGGCAAAGTCGGTCATCCTCGGCATGGGCGAGCGGGTCGACGCCACCGTCACCGTGGACAGGTCGGTACCCGTGGTGGCCGTGCCCGAGGGCAAGGACGGGCACGCGCAACTGAACATCCGGATCGCCGGTGCGCCGAGCACCGTGAACGTCGACGACTTCGTCGCCGCGGTCCGCAAGGAGGTCGTACTCAATACGGCGACGCTGTCGCCGACACCGCAGGTGACGCTGCCGCAGCGATCCCCCGACCAGGTGATCGAGGCGACGCTGAGCGGTCCTGGACCCAAATACACGTGGCCGTTCGCAGGCAGGCTGTACGACCCGACCAAAGACGGCATCGGCGTCAAGCCCGATCAGCGGGTGCGGATGCGGATGATCAACGAGTCCATGATGTTTCACCCGATCCACCTCCACGGGCATACCTTTCAGGTGGTCGGCCGCAACGCGCCGCGCGCCCGCAAGGACACCGTCCTGGTTCCGCCGAAGCAGACGGTGGAGGTGGACTTCGACACCGACAATCCCGGCAAGTGGATCACCCACTGCCACAACACGTACCACCTCGAGGCCGGGATGGCCGGCTGGATCTTCTACCAGACCTGACGCGCTACTTCAGCAGCGCGCGCGACATCACGACGCGCTGAATCTGGTTGGTGCCTTCGTAGATCTGGGTGATCTTGGCGTCGCGCATCATCCGCTCGACAGGGAAGTCCTGCGTGTAGCCCGCGCCGCCGAACAACTGCACCGCGTCGGTGGTGACCTCCATGGCCACATCGGATGCGAAGCATTTCGACGCCGACGAGATGAATCCCAGTGCGGGCTCGCCGCGTTCGGCCCGCGCCGCTGCTTCCCGCTCACTGGCAGACCGCAGCCGTCCTGCTCGGCGTCTGGTACATCGGCGCGGAGGCCGTGCTCGGGTCCGGCTCCGAAACCATGAGCGCCGATGTCGCATTGTGCACGGCCGACCGGATCGATGACGCCGATGCCGCCGTCGGCGAGATCGCGGTGCTGTCCTTGAGACCCATTCGGCAAGCCCGTCGCCGACCTTCCCGTCGGGATGACCGACTATGCGACGTCGGTGCGCCGCGCAGGGTGTCACGGCCACCGACTGGGTGCTGTCGACCGTGAGCTGGGACAGCGCCGACGACCTGATCGCGATTCTTCTGGCGGTGCTCGCCGGTGGTGCGTCACTTGTTTTGGTGACCAATCCGGATCCGGCGAGCAGGATCGGCGTCGACAGGCGGAGAAGATCACCAGGGGGTAGCGCCGAGCCTGGCGGCAGTAGATCGCGATTCGGGCGAATCTTCGATCTCTCAGCAAACCCGCGCAGTTGGAACCTCCACGGAAATTGAGCTGGGCCGTAAATTTAGCAAACTCCCAGATTCCGATCCGTGTACCGGACGATCTGAGCTACACCTCTGTGTTCGACGCGGTTTCTTACGGTGCGTGCAATACTGGCTACGAACAGCGCATCACGGCTGCTCTGAGAAGCGGGGATTCACTGATGAGTTCCACGTCGCTGCCATCGTGACGGTGGTGGGGCTTTTGGGGTGGCATCTCCGGACGCGACGGCATCCGTGCTGGTCGGCAAGCGCAGACGGGCGGTTCTACATCGTCGCGGGGTATCCGGCTGGGCGAAGCGGTCTACTGGCTGGTCGGGGCCGCCACCGCCACGGGCTGGGAATGAAGGCGATCGGCAACGCCTGGGCGCTTGCGGCGATGGTGTCGTTCGTTTACGGATTCAACGCCTCCGCAGGGCCTGCGAGCAGCAGCAGGACGCGTCGAGATCCATCGAATCGATTGAGTCCGATGTCGATGGTGATGACGCGAGGCCGACGCGCGGTCAGGGCTCCAACGGCAGCAGCCACGCCTGACCTGCGAGTCCTATTTCAACAACGCTCGCGACATCACACGCGCTGAATCTGATTGGTGCCCTCGTAAATCTGAGTGATCTTGGCGTCGCGCATCATCCGCTCGACGGGGAAGTCCTGGGTGTAGCCGGCGCCGCCGAACAGCTGCACGGCGTCAGTGGTGACCTCCATGGCCACATCGGAGGCGAAGCACTTCGACGCCGAGGAGATGAATCCCAGCGCGGGCTCGCCGCGTTCGGCCCGCGCCGCTGCGCTGTAGACCATCAGCCGCGCCGCCTCGACCTTCATCGCCATGTCGGCGATCATGAACTGCACACCCTGGAAGTCGCTGATCGACTTGCCGAACTGCTTGCGGTCCTTGGTGTATGCGATCGCCGCGTCCAGCGCGCCCTGCGCGATGCCGACGGCCTGCGCGCCGATCGTCGGGCGGGTGTGGTCGAGCGTGCGAAGTGCGGTCTTGAACCCGGTACCCGGCTCGCCGATGATCCGGTCGCCGGGGATCCGGCAGTTCTCGAAGTACAGCTCGGTGGTCGGGCTGCCCTTGATGCCGAGCTTGCGCTCCTTCGGACCGACGGTGAAGCCCTCGTCGTCCTTGTGCACCATGAACGCCGAGATGCCGTTGGCGCCCTTGTCCGGGTCGCTTGAGGCCATCACGGTGTACCAGCTCGACTTGCCGCCGTTGGTGATCCAGGCCTTGGTGCCGTTGAGGATCCAGGAATCGCCGTCCTCGCGGGCGCGGGTCCGCATCGCCGCGGCATCGCTGCCTGCTTCTCGTTCGGAGAGCGCATATGACGCCATCGCCTCACCGGACGCGATCGACGGCAACACCTGTTTCTTGAGCTCATCGGAGCCGGACAGGATCAGCCCCATCGTGCCGAGCTTGTTGACCGCAGGGATCAACGACGACGTGGCGCACACTCGCGCGACTTCCTCGATCACGATGCAGGTGGCGACCGAGTCGGCACCCTGGCCGCCGTACTCCTCGGGCACGTGCACCGCCGAGAACCCCGACTCGTTGAGCGCCTTGAGCGCCTCGTCGGGGAAGCGCGGTTTCTCGTCGACATCGGCGGCGTGCGGTTCGATCTCCTTCTCGCACAGATCGCGCAGCACGGCACGCAGCTCGTCGTGCTCCTCGGGCAGCTTGAACACGTCGAAATCAGCATTACCAGCCATCAGAACTCCTTGCTACTCGCCAGTAACTTTACCGTCGATCGCGCGTGCACGAGAAGCCAGGGCACATATGCTTGCCAGGCATCGCGTGACGACACGGCAGTGTCACGAAACGGCCAACTTCTCAGCTAGAGTTTCAGCGCTGCCGAGCCTCGCTCACACGTATGACGATTAGCTTTGTTGCCTATGCAGGCTTCTCTTGCAGGTCGGTTCATGCAGGTATCGATTGGCGGAGCCGTCCTTCCGACGTACTGCGACGTGCGACTGCGGATGGCAGGGGCACACCGCATTGGTTCACGCGGGTCGGCAGTGGTCGATGCCGGCGACGCACGCGGCCCAGACCGGCCACATACCGATGCCGAATTACGTCGCGCGCGGCCAGTCCGACGCAGTCGAGCCCTCAGGCTTCGCGTAGCCAACGAGCCCTAGCTACCTCGAATCCCCGATCAGCCGCTGACGTAACGCGGCGTCTTTCTCCAGCACAAGGCTTTCCAGCTCCTCCTGGAACGCAACCATCCGCTTGCGCAGCGGCGATCGGTGGCGCCGAGGATGCGCACCGCCAGCAGCCCCGCGTTTCGGGCCCCGCCGATCGAAACCGTCGCCACCGGCACGCCCGCGGGCATCTGAACGATCGACAACAGAGAGTCGAGCCCGTCGAGCTTGGCCAGCGGCACCGGGACGCCGATCACCGGCAGCGGCGTCGCCGATGCCACCATCCCCGGCAGGTGGGCCGCTCCGCCCGCGCCTGCGATGATCACCTCGATCCCCCGCTCATCGGCTGCCGCGCGCGCATAGTCGAGCATGCGGTCAGGCGTGCGGTGGGCCGACACGACACCGACCTCGAACGGAATGTCGAACTCGGCCAGCGCCTCGGCGGCGTCCGACATCACTGGCCAGTCGCTGTCGCTGCCCATGATCACGCCGACCCGCGGGGTCCGTGGGCACTCATTCGTGTCCGTCCCATCCGTCGGTCCACTCCGCGTGCGACAACCAGTGTGCCGCCCTGGCGGCCCGTTCACGCAGTTTCTCCACGTCTTCGCCGATGACGTTCACGTGCCCGATCTTGCGGCCCGGGGCGCTCCTCCTTGCCGTACAGGTGCACCTTCACATCGGGGAGCCTGCCGAACAGATGGTGCAACCGTTCGTCCATCCCCATCTCGGGTTTCTCCGGTGCGCCAAGCAGATTGGCCATCACCGTGACCGGTGCGACAAGGCCGGTGTCACCGAGCGGGTAGTCCAGCACCGCGCGCAGATGCTGCTCGAACTGGCTGGTGGTCGCGCCGTCCATCGTCCAGTGACCGGAGTTGTGCGGCCGCATCGCCAGTTCGTTGACCAGCAGTCCCCCGTCGACGGTCTCGAACAGCTCGACGGCCAACAGGCCGACCACACCGAGTTCGTCGGCCAGCCGCAGCGCCAACTGCTCTGCCGCGCTTGCGGTTTCGCCGTCCAGTTCCTGCGCGGGCGCGATCACCTCGACGCAGATGCCGTCGCGCTGGACGGTCTCCACAATCGGCCATGCGGCGCCCTGGCCGAACGGCGAGCGGGCAACCAGCGCGGCGAGCTCCCGCCGCATCGCGACGCTGTTCCTCCACCAGCACCGGGATCCCCTCGGCGAGATTCTTAGCCGCGAACTCACGCGCCTCGTCGAGATCGCGCGCCAGCAGCACACCGCGGCCGTCGTAGCCGCCGCGCGCCGTCTTGAGCACGATCGGCTCTCCCGGCGCGAACGCGGCCAACTGATCAGGGTCGGTGACCTCGGCATAGCGCGGGATCGGCGCACCGATCGCCTCGAGCCGCCTGCGCATCACCAGCTTGTCCTGCGCATAGATCAGCGCCTCCGGCGGCGGCGCCACATTGACACCCTCGGCGACCAGCTTCTCGAGCAGCTCCGTCGGCACGTGTTCGTGGTCGAACGTGAACGCCTGCGACCCCTCCGCCGCGCGACGCAGTGCGTCGAGGTCGGTGTGCGCTCCGATCACCACATCGGGCGTGACCTGCGCCGCGGGATCGTCGGGTGTGACCGCGAGCACACGGAGCGTCTGCCCGAGGGCGATAGCGGACTGGTGGGTCATCCTGGCCAGCTGTCCGCCGCCGATCATGGTCACTTTGGGTGTCGCCACAGCGTTCATGGTGTCATGCGCGTGCTACCCCTGACCTGCACGGGTGCGCGTCGAGGCAAGAGTTTCCGTACACTCGCTTGTCGTGTCCTTCACCGATGCGACGATCGCGCGGCTGCCCCGCCCGATCCGGCCGTACTTCGAACGGCACCATGAGCTCATCAAGTTCGCCATAGTCGGCGCGACCACATTCGTCATCGACTCGGCGATCTTCTACACGCTGAAGCTGACGGTGCTGGAGCCCAAGCCTGTCACCGCCAAGATCATCGCCGGTGTCGTCGCGGTGATCGCCTCCTACATCCTCAACAGGGAGTGGAGTTTCCAGAACCGGGGCGGCCGCGAACGCCACCACGAGGCGCTGCTGTTCTTCGGCGTGAGCGCTGTCGGCGTGCTTCTGTCGATGGCACCGTTGTACTTCTCCAGCTACGTGCTGATGCTGCGCGTGCCCGACGTATCGCTGATGACCGAGAACATCGCCGACTTCGTCTCCGCCTACGTCGTGGGCAACCTGCTTCAGATGGCATTCCGGTTCTGGGCGTTCCGGCGCTGGGTGTTCCCCGACGAGTTCGGCAGCGAGCCGGACAAGGCACTCGAATCGGCTCTCACCGACGGCGGTCTCGCCGAGGCGATGGAGCACGTGCACGAGTCGCACCAACCGTCACTGGGCTCCGCGCTCGGCTCATCGAACGTCACCCCGATCGACAATGCGCGCCGTCAGCGCCTTCCGGACGACCGGCTGTCGGACTCCTCGCCGCCGAGCGTGTCGAACACTTCGTGATACAGCAGCGAGTGGACACGCTCCACTTGCGGAATATCGTCAAACTCCAGCGGATCCTGTGACGCCGACTCGATGATCAACGTGCCGGTGCGCACCATCCGATCGATCAACCCGTGCCGGAACTCCACGCTGTTGATCCGAGCCAGCGGAATGTCGATGCCCTGACGGGTCAGCACCCCGTGCCGGAACATCACCCTGCGGTCGGTGATGACGAAGTGCGTCGCCAGCCAGTTCAGGAACGGCCATACGGTCAGCCACCCGACGAGCAGCAGCCAGACGGCGAGGATCACCAGATGCACGACCGTCTTGGCGGTGCCCCAGTCCTGCTTGTTGACGACCGCGGCGCCGAACGCCGCCACTGCCGAGCTGACGAGCAGCAGCAACACCGGGCCGATGAGCCGCTTCCAGTGCGGATGGCGGTGCAGCACCACCCTCTCGTCGGCGGCCAGCACGTTATCGGGGTAACCCACGATTCGAAACTCTATGGGGTTGACCGGCCGCAAATGGGTGATATCGCCCGCCGACACCGTCAACACCTCGTCACCGGTGTCGATGCGAAGCCTGCCGACCTCGTCGATGTCGGCGGCAACGCCCTCGACCGTGCGGTCGCCCGGCAGGCTGGCCCGCACCCGGTGGCCGATCGTGACGCTGCGCGAGCGGTAGTCGGCGGCAAGGGTCGCGTCTGCACCCCCTGCGGCCCGCCAGCCGTCGATTCGGGTGGCCAGGTGCGCGAGCACCGCCTCGGTGAGCTTCGTGCGGTCGACGGCCGCGCCGAGCAGTGCCAGCGACGTGGCGACGGGATCGGGTGCCTCGGTCACATTGAGGCCAAGGCCGACGACGACGACCGGCGCGGGCGCGGCCACCTCGGCGAGGATGCCCGCGAGCTTTCCCGAGCCGACCAGAACGTCGTTGGGCCATTTGAGGCCCGCGGTCACGCCTGCGACCTCCGCGACCGCGTCCACCACCGCCACGCCGGCGAGCAGCGGCAGCCAGCCCCACGCCTCGCTGGGGACGGCGCCGACGCCTACCCCGGCCGAAAGGGCGATCTGCGAGCCCGGCGGCGTCGACCAGGTTCTGCCGTGCCTGCCGCGGCCCGCCGTCTGCGATTCGGCGATCAGCACCGCACCGTCGATGTCCTCACCTGCGGCGGCACGGGCCAGCAGGTCGGCATTGGTGGAGCCGGTCTCTTCGACGACGTCGACTGCCGCCACGGTCCGCTTTTCATCGGATCGAGCCTATGTCGGCAGCAGCGGTGGTTAATCGGCTTCGAGAACGGAGGAGCGCCGGCAGAGCTCGAGTATCGGTAGCAGGAGGTCGGCAATCTGCGACCCGACCATCGAATAGGTTTCAGCGCCTCGGCCAATCGGGTCGGGAACATCGGACAACTCGTGCGCGGCCAGCTGCGGGCGAAGCGCGGCGAGGTCTGAGACGGTTTGTGCGTTGAACTCAGATGCGAGTCGGGAAGCTTCGCTCAGCGTGAAGGTGCGATGGAGTTGGCGCGGGGCGAGTTCCAGCACAGTGTCGCGATGTGCCTTCGTCATGGTGAGGACGAGATCGGCATCTGAGGCAATTCTCGCCGTGAGTTGCCTTGCGGCGAAGTTGGATACGTCGCCGCCCAACTCCTCGAGGACGCGCGCGGCGTCGGGGTGGATCGGATGTCCGATCACTGCGCGGGTCCCCGCGCTGGATGTGCCGAAGTTCGGAACCTGAAGCCGGGCGCCGTACGCAGCGGCAAGTCGCTCCGCCGTAGGCGAGCGACAGATGTTTCCGGTGCAGACAATCAGTAGGTGCAGAGCAACTCCTCGCTTCAATCATCCCTCCTGGTCGTTCGGCCACAGGAGGGAGGTCGACCGGCCTGTTCTGCCGACCGCCGAGGGACTGTTCTGTTCGCCTACGCCAGCTGCGGCTAGGCCGGCTGCAGTTCGTCCCATTCGCTTTGCTGCGGATCACGTCTTTCTGAGATTGCTAGTCCTTCCGGCCAAGCTCGCGCCGGCGTGTCAGACCAAAATCAAATCCAAGTTCTTCGAATAGTCCCCACGTTGGCAAGTCATGCAGGCTGCTCCCAACCTGCCCTGACGCCTGCGTAGGAACGTTAGCGCTCGGCTCAGCAAATCATCGCCGATGATGTTTCGATCACGAGCGCGCTCGGCATTTCCAGTTCGCCGATCGAGAGCGAGCAAAATATCTAGATGTCCTTTAGCCCGCGCCCATCTATACAAAAGATGTATTCAACAGCTTATAGTCGCTCCATCATAGAAGTATGCAGATATACGTAGCAATCTGTTGTTAACAGGTCTAGGGTTGCGATTACCGGTCGAGAACACGGGAAACGCCAGCTTTGGCGCCGTGACTTTTTTTCTCATCGGCAAAGCTGTCGCGGGGGCGGCTACAGGGGATGGCCGCAGGGGGGCGACAGTGATTTTCGTAATGGAGGATGCGCGTAAGCGCGCGTACAACGTCGGTTTGGCCAGGGGCACACCCAATATCGTCTCGCTGAACGGGTCATTGAGGTATTTGCTGGCTGACACTCATGAAAATTCCGTTGACGGCGAGCCGGGTGTTCAGCCATGACAAACGTTCTCGTCGCGGCCACGGCGACTAATCCCCGGAAGTCGTTAGACAACGATTCCGACATTGGGAGCGCTGCTCTGCTCTTGGTGAACGCCGACGCCGCGCGGAAAGCGTTTCTCAGCGCAGACGAAGAGATCCTCTTTTCGGCGCCCGATCGCGAGCCCATTGGCCCTCCGGTAGCCGACCGTGTTAGGTGGCAAAAGCATTACGCGTTCTGGTTGGCCGTGACGGATGTAGCGGTCGTGGTTGGGGCGGTGTTACTAGCCCAGTACTTGCGCTTTGGTCATACAGTCTTGGCCGACAGCGGATGGACTAACCGATCAACTGGCTGCTCCCTTTTGTTCGCGTTGCTGTGGTTGGCTGCGCTGACGGTCTTCCACACCCGCTCACCTCGAGTAATCGGGGATGGTTTCAACGAGTATCAGCTCGTCATCAGTGCTTCGTTTTGGACCTTTGGCGTCATCGCGATCGCGTCCCTCCTGCTCAAGCTGGATATCGCCCGCGGATACCTGGCTGTGGCGCTGCCGATCGGCACGGCAGGCCTGCTGCTGGGCCGGCACCTGTGGCGCAAACAGTTATCGCGCGAACGGTCCCGCGGCGGCTGCCAAACATCCGTAGTGGCGATCGGCGATCGGCGCGCGGCATCGATTCTGGCCCGTGAACTGACGCGAAATCCAAATAACGGTTACCGGATTGTCGGCGTGGGGATTCCAGGCTATGGCGAGCCACGGGGGGAAGCCATAGTCGTTGGCGGGCAATCGATCCCGATTCTCGGCAACGAGTTGCACGCAATCGAGGCAATAGGCGAATACGGCGCCAACACCGTCGCGATCACCGACACCGAACATTTCGGCGCGGAGGGCATCCGGCGACTGCTTTGGGAACTCGAGGCAATCGACGTCGACCTGGTGGTCTCACCGGGTGTGGTCGATATCGCCGGCCAGCGCCTGATAATGCGGCCGGTGTCAGGTTACCCACTGATTCACGTCGAGAAGCCCCAGTACCGAGGCGCGAAACGGTTCAAGAAGCGGGCATTCGACTTCTGCTTCGCCCTCGCGGTGCTCGTCGCGGTGTCTCCGCTACTTCTGTGTGCGGCTATCGCTATCAAGCTGAGCAGTCGCGGGCCGGTGTTCTACGCCGCGGAGCGCATCGGGCTCGACGGGCAACCCTTCAGGATGCTGAAGTTGCGAACCATGGTGGCAGGTGCCGACTCGCAAATCGGGAAGCTGGCAGCCTTGAACGAAAGCGCGGGTGCAGTGCTCTTCAAGATCCGCGACGATCCCCGAATCACGCCGGTGGGCAAGATACTTCGCAGATACAGCATCGACGAGCTGCCACAGTTCTGCATGTGCTGAAGCAACAGATGAGTGTCGTCGGCCCTCGCCCGCCGTTACGAAGGGAAGCCGACACCTACGACGGTGAGGCTAAACGCAGACTCTTGGTGCGGCCGGGGCTTACCGGGCTGTGGCAGGTGAGCGGTCGATCGAACTTGAGTTGGGACGAGTCTGTTCGACTAGACCTCTCCTACGTCGAGAATTGGTCGATGGCCGCCGATGTCGTGATTATCCTCAAGACACTGCGCGCGGTGCTGCGCCACGAAGGCGCGTACTAGTAGCGCAAAGAATTCCGCGCTTTCCTAATCGAGTCGGGGAATATACGACAACGCGTGCGCGGTCAACTGGGGGCGGAACTGCGTCGCTCAGACGGCGAACAACTCACCGTTGCGTATGGCGAGGAGCGCGGTCACCCGGTCTTCAATTCGCAGGTGGCGATGGAGCCGGGGCGCACGATCGAATTGCGGTTCGAACTCACCGAGCCGACGTCCGCAGGTGCTCCCTGGGGTCCCGATTCAACCGCTTGTGGATGACGTTACGCCTGTTGTATCAGCCCCCGAATGTTCTGCGAATGAGCAGTGGCGCCACGATCTTTGGAATGGCACGCGCAGCGTAGCAAGACGACAGCGGTATAAATTTCGATCGATCTCCTCGATACCGTGCCGGCCCATCAGCGATGGTGGAGCCGGTCTGCTTGATGACGTCGACGGGAGGTTCGCCTCAATACGCGCCGGAATGCGTGATGACCACTTTGAGCGTCTTGAGGGCGATGAGCGCGTCGGCGACCATCGACCAGTTCTCGACGTAAAAGAGGTCGAGCCGTACCGAGTCCTCCCAGGACAGATTTGAACGTCCGCTGACCTGCCAGAGTCCGGTGATGCCAGGTCGAACGAGGAGGCGCCGCTTTGCGTAGTCGTCGTAGGACGTGACCTCATTCGCTAGCGGCGGGCGGGGCCCAACCACGCTCATGTCGCGCTTGAGCACATTGATGAACTGGGGCAACTCGTCGATGCTGTACTTGCGCAGAAAACGGCCCACCGGCGTGACCCTGGGATCGCAGTGGATCTTGAACAGCACCCCGCCTTCGCATTCGTTCAGAGCGGCGAGTTTGTCCCTCATTGTGTCGGCGCCGTCGACCATGGTGCGGAACTTGATCATCTCGAACGGCTGCCCGTCCAGGCCGATGCGCTCGGAGCGGAAGAAGATCGGACCCTTGCTGGTCACCTTGATCGCAAGGGCGACGGCAAGCAGTACGGGGAGTCCGCACAATAGAACCATGCTCGAGAAAGCAATGTCGAACAGTCGCTTCTGGAACCGCTTGGCGCCGTTGTACTGAGGTTTCTCCACATGGATCAGCGGCAGACCGCACACGGGCCGCATCATCAGCCGTGGCCCGGCGACGTCGACGACGCCGGGCGAGACGAGCAAGTCGATGTCGAGCTTCTCGAGCTCCCACGACAAGTCGCGAATTCCCCGACCGTCTAGTCGCTCGGTGGCGGTGACGGCCACAGCCTGGCTGTTCGTGGCCGTCACCGCGCCGACGACGTTCGACTCATCACCGAACGTCGGAATGGACCCCACGCCCGGGACATCGATTTTCGTCCGCACGATCGGCCCCGGGATGCAGGCTCCAACAACTTCGTACTGCAGATTTCGGTTCGCGCGCAAACGATTTGGTGAGGTCGCGGACGGCAGCGGCATTGCCGACGACGAGAACACGCGTGATGCAGCGACCGTAGTTCTGCCGAGCCGATGCGACGATCCGACGCGCAACCCACCGGAAGAGAATCAGCAGGACAAGACCTGTCGGCAGCGCGATCATCAGATAGCCGCGGGCGATCTCGAGCTTGAACAGCATCGAGATGACCGCGACGCTGCCAAAGACTGCGGTCGTGGCCATCCAGACACGCCGGTATTCCTCTGCCCCCGACCCGATGATGCGCGGCGAGCGGGAACGGTTGATGGACAGCGCCAGCATCCAGCTGATGGCGATGCCGACCGACACCTCCGTGCAGTTTAGGTAAGAGCTTGCGGTTCCCGGCAGAACACCGAATCGGATCCACTGCGCAAGGCCAACGGCGAGAACGATGCCCACGATATCTGCCCCTACGAGTCGACGAGCATATCCCCGTTGCCACGCCGGTACTTTAGTTGGTATTGCTGCTACGATGTTTGCTGGAGCCTCCAGCCGATCGTGTATCGCAGTCATGTGACCCCCCACACTTTCGATCCCCTTAGCGGGGACATTAGCCCTGCGGAATCTTCAACTCAAGGGAATTGACAAATTCGCTGGGTTGAGGCCGGAAATTTTTCTAACCAGGATCCAGCTCGACTCATGGCGTGGCCCTCTTGGCGCCCGAAACACCACCGCTCTATGGCGGTGAACCCCCGAAAGTGCTGCTCATGGCTACCCCCTGTATGCTGCGAGAAGTTGACGGCGCCGTCAACGGGATGAGAGACAATGTGGCCTCTCGATCAGGCCTTGGGGACGTCAACGCACCATTGAGGGTTACTCCAGCCCTACCCAACTCAATGTAAGCGGGCGCGCCTCGGGATGCCCATAAGCGGCGCGGCGTCCTCCGGTTCATCGCATTCACAACTCTGACGATTTGTCTGCAGATTTGCTGAAATTGACAGTTTTTGCGCGAATTCGACTCCAAGATCGTGACACCGCACCATTATCGCGATCCGTGCGAGGCTAGTCGCTGGCGCGAGCGGAGGAGCGCCGGCAAAGCTCGAGGACGGGGGGCAGGAGGTCCGCAATCTGTGAACCGACCAACGCAAAAATCTCCGCACTGTGACCAATCGGGTCGGGAATATCCGACAGCACGTGCGCGGGGGCTAGATGGGGCCGGAGCGCCGCGAGGTCTGCGACAGTTCGTGCGTTGCACTCCGAGGCGAGCCGGGAGGCTTCGCTCAGCGTGAAGGTTCTGTTGAGGTGGCGCGGGGCCAGTTCGAGAACAGCGTCGCGATGCGCCCTCGTCATGGTGAGAACAAGATCGGCATCGGAAGCAATTCTCGATGTGAGCTGTCGCGCGGCGAAGTTAGATACATCGCCGCCCAACTTCTCGAGGACGAGCGCCGCATCGTCATGAATCGGATGCCCGATCACTGCGCGGGTCCCAGCGCTGGATGCTCGAAAGCCCGGAATCTGAAGCCGAGCGCCGTACGCGGCGGCAAGTCGCTCTGCCGTGGGTGACCGACAGATATTTCCAGTGCAAACAAACAGTACGTGCAGAGCAAACTCCTCATTTCAGTTGAACGACCCTTGACGGACCCAACTGTTTGAGGCAAAAGGCGTTAACACCCGTAGTCTGCTGAGGGCTGTCTGCCATCAGAATGGCACATTTCGCGGTCGTCGCTTTTTAATCGCCAGTGATCGACGCAACGGCTACGAAGTCGGCCAGGGCCTTCCACGGACAACGGAGCTTGAAAGTGAGTGCCAGACAGGTTTCCGTTCAGCGGCTCGGACGAGCGAATTAGTGGTGTGTAATCCTGCAGGTAAAGAGCCGGATCCTTCCTCATCACTTCCCTAACGGGTAAACGTCGCAGAACGTCATCCCGCGCCAGCCTGAAGCCATTGCGAAGCTCTCAGCCTACCGTAAACGGCTTGCTTGAAGCGACGCAGCCGAGAGTCGTTTTGGTGGGAGGATGCTAAGCGATGACATCTAGGCTTAGGAACTCCGAAAATACGACGAAGGCTCCAATGTGGTCGGCTACTAGTGTTTTGCTCCTGATAGGGACGCTAGCGGTCGCCTTGTACGGCGCATTTACATCCTCAATGGTTACGATATTTGCGTGCGCAGCCGTTGGCGCGTGCATACTGCCTCGCCATACGTTGCCCGCGTTGGCCTTGTGGCTACTTGTCCTGATCCCAATCGCCGTTATCTGTTCCAACGCCGCTCAGCAAGTATTTTTCGCCGGCAGTGCTTGTCACCGCGATCTGGATGATCCGACTCGCGTTGGCCCAACGCACCCGCCCTCCTCAATGCCCACTCGCGGGTGGCTCATCGTTGCGCCGTTCTTCGTGCTGCTCTTCGTCTCGGCGCTCGGCAGCCAGCGCATTGATCTGACGCTGGCTTGGCTGGCTGTGTTGATCGTTTGCGTCGTCGCGCCAGCGCTACTCGGCCAGATCTCTCACGATGATGTGTGGCCTACCGTGCGGTGGACCTTCGCAGGCATAGGGATTTTTCTCGGAGTCCTAGCAGCCGCCGAATTTCTCTTTCACTTCAATCCATGGACAGTTTTGATTCGGTACGACCGGAGCGACCAGATATGGTCGGTTTTCCGGGCAAGAGCCAGTCTTGGGCACCCACTAACCATGTCGACGGTTGCAAGTACGGCTCTTGCAGTCTCTGTATTCCCTTCCGGCGACATCCGCCGATGGCCGTACTGGGTGGGCACAGGCGGTGCGCTCGTCGCGGTCGTTCTGTCGGTCTCCCGTGCCAGCATCTTCGCCGTCGCTTCCGCCGCCATCATCGGAATGTTCTCGGCCAGGGCAATCGCCAAAAAGTCTCCGGGGCACGGGAAGGGCCGCCTCAGTGCGTTGCTACTTACCGCTCCAGTCGTTGCAGCCATCGCATTTTCGCCTCTGCTGACACGCCGCAGTGAGTCTTCGGAAGGTCTGGGCTCGGCGGCCTATCGCTCCGACATACTTGACAAGGCGATGACCCTCATCGCTCACCGCCCGATATTTGGATTCGGGCCCGGCACTTCATATGTGGTATTTGCTGAACACTTTGCAAGCTTTTACCATATCGGGCGTCTAGAGAATTCGGCACTGCAACTTGTCATTTCGATCGGAATTCCGGCTTCCCTGCTGTTCTTTGTCGGGTTATGCTTGATAATTGCAGTCGCTCTGAGAAGGTCCCGAGCTGGCGTAGCTGCCGGTATAGCCGCGTTCTTCGTCACGATAGTTGCTCAACGACTCGACGCCAACCCTTCAATCTTAGCGCTTATCGCTCCTCTCATACTCTGCGCCGTCGAGGCCACGACTGACACGAGTGCTGTAGCCGGGCGACCAATCGTTCGGCGCCTCCATCGGTGAAGGCGGCGGAAGCACCCGGCCGCGGAACTCGGTAAAGGCGTAGCGGCGACTGTGATGGCTATAGTCGCGTCTTGCACCCGACGTAGCGGTAGGGGTGGATGGCTGCCGTCCGACGTGGCCGCGTCCACAGTTAGCGAACACGCTCGAGGCCTACCCCTCCCTTGCGACGAGCTGTCCGTCCGATATAGCGATCATTACTCCACCTTAAAGGGCAGCTGGCCCTCTATCAGGGATCAACCGCACGCCGCGATGCCAATATAGTGCGGTACAGCGCGTCGAAGCGACGTGACACTGCATCGAGATCGAATTCGATCTTGACCCCGTGAAAATGCGCGCGCACCGAGAAGGGTTCTCGCATTTTGGTCGCTTATCGCAAAAGTCAGCGCTTGTGTTAACCCGCTCACATCATCGGGTTTGACTAATACTCCTGTGTCACCGACGAGTTCGGGAATACCGCCGACATCGCTTGCAACGACACACAGCCCATTTGCCATTGCTTCAAGGACAGCCCTGGGCGTGCCATCGTTGCGTGACGGGAGAACGAGCACGTGCGACCTCGCGAGGAAATCCAAAACCTCGACTGAAGATACCCAGCCCACGATATCAACCGTCAACCCGACTCCAAGTTCTTCCGCTAGATTTCTAGCGCGCCGGAGATCGCCATTCCGGCAATCGTCAGCCTCGCCTCAACACTGGAGTTGCTAACAATGTTCGCCCAGGCCTCCAAGAGCGCGAACGTCCCTTTGCGCTCCCCAACTTCGCCTAGAAATACACAGTTAACGGGCCCGGAGATCACTTGGTCAACCGGTCTGTCTGCACGGACAGCGCTAGTGATCGTGGCAACATGAGCTCATGGAGCTATGCGCTGGAGTCTCGCGGTCCACGTCTTTCCTAAACCGATCACGACATCCGCACGTTCAAGGGTTTTACGAATCAGCACTCGAACCGGCTTGGGTGCCTCGTCGAAGAACTCGTCGAAATTTGACCCGTGCACGTGGAGGATAACGGGCACACCGATTGCGAAGCATATCCAACTAACGACGCACTTCCTAGCGAAACTTCCCTTTACTGAAACATGTATGTGAACCACTTCTGGTCGGTGCATCAGTAGTTCGTAGCAGACAAGTAGTAATGCAGCCGAGAAACTTGCAATGCGCGCGAAGACGCTCCCATCACGATGTGTACCAACATGACGGATATTCCAATCTCTCCACAACTCTGTGTGCTGCATATCGTGAATAAACGTCGAAATTCCGCCTCGGCCAGCCATGCCAGGTGACACCCACAGAGCGCGTCTCCTCCCAGACGATATACGCTCGCTATGGGCGTGATCTTCGCTGAATTCGTGCGCCAATATCTCTCTCTTGTCTTCCCTCGCAGTTCCACCTCGCCACTATGGCATGCAACCCTAACTGATCTCCAAGTCAAGTTGCTTGAACGGGTGCGTCGTTTGTCTCATGGATGGCTTTGCAGATAGGGGCTTGTACATGGGTTCATTGTTGGCGCCAGCCGAGCGCCAGTTGACGACACGGTAACGCTCGAACCAGCACTCCGCCTTATGGCCGCCTTATGGCCGCCTCATTTCGCCACCCCCGCCACTGCCGTCACAGTCACCTGCTGAAGGATCACCAACTGAAACCCTATCGCGATGATCACTGACTGTGGCATCTTCGGACGCAGTGAATCGCCGGACGAGGGTATGGCGACGGTATATGGTGAGCCAATGGCACATTCCTCCTGTAGCGATAATACCTGTATTATTCCCTCCATTGTCGCGCGCCAGACAAAGCTTAGGGGGTTTCTTGAAGGTCAGTAGCAGCCGAGGTAATATCTCGGCTCGTTCCGGCGAAATTGTAACGGAATCGATCTCTTTTATCGGTCGGCTCTTGAAGCGCATCGCACGGAACTTAGTATTCATGCCCATATTCCAAATACTATATCGCATCCAGGATTTGCTTCGATCTGGCGGACTGCGAGGATACGGGCTGACCCTGTCGGGCGATAAATGATTTACCGAAGCCCGGCAGCACCGGCCCTTGATTTCTACGGTCCATGCATTGACAGTACATGCCACACGTCCGTTCTTGCCGCAGTAAAAGGGAACTACTCAGCCGTGCGTTCAGCGAGTCCGACATCTACGGAGGAGGCCTTATATGCGAATTCGGTGTATGGAAGGCCGAGTCGCTGAACTACATCGCGCATCTCACCGATGAAAAGGTGTATGGCTTCGACTCTTTTGAGGGATTGTCTGAGGACTGGGCCGATCATTGGCGAAGGGGAGATTTTCGTGTTTCTATTTTACCGAAAGTTAGGCGCAATGTTCATCTCGTCAAAGGCCGGTTCAGCGACACACTCCCGAGTTTCTTGGAGGAACATCCCGAACGCGTGAGATTTATCCACGTTGACAGTGATCTATATTCTTCGTGCAAGACCATCTTCGAACTTATGGCGGATCGACTACGCCCCGGAAGTGTCATCGTCTTTGACGAATTCTTCAACTATCCTAACTGGGAAGAAGGAGAATTCAAGGCGTTTCAGGAATTCATCACGAAGACGAGCCTCCAGTTCGAGTTCCTCGGCTACAACCGCAACAGTGAACAGGTTGCCGTCAAACTGGTGGAGAAACTTTAAATTGGGTTAGCCGTGTTTTCTCGATGGAGTTGGGGATCATCCGGGATGCGAAGAGCCCTTTTGGGATTGCGCTTCAGCAACAGCGAAACGACTACGGACTTCGGATAAGCCGAGCCGCAGTTGTTTACAATCGCCACACACGAATGCCATCCGTAGCAAGGGCCTCCTCATCGAAGCATGCCTTCACATCGATAAAGCACCCGCCCCTAATCAGCTTCTTCTGAATATCTTCCAGCGGCCTTGAGACCAGCTCGCGGTGCGACACCGCTGCTACGATCGCATCGGCACGCGGCAGCTCGTCCCAGTCGAAGAGGCGCACCCCGTATTCGTGCAGCGCTTCTTCCGGGTTTGCCCAGGGGTCGTGCGGGAACACCTCCAGACCATAGCTCTCGACTCGGCGATGACATCGGCTACCTTGCTGTTGCGCAGATCGGCGCAGTTCTCCTTGAAGGTGAGGCCGAGAACAATCGCACGTGCCCCCTTTAACGTAGCTGCCGCTGGCGATCATGTTCTTTACGGTTTGTTCGGCGATGTACGGGCCCATCCCGTCGTTGGTGCGGCGGCCGGCCAGGATCACGTCCGGATGGTGGCCCACCTGCTGCGCCTTGTGCGTGAGGTAGTAAGGATCGACGCTGATGCAGTGCCCGCCCACCGGCCGGGGCGGAAGGGCAGGAAGTTCCACTTCGTACCGGCGGCCTCGAGCACCTCGAGGGTATCGATCCCGAGCTTGTTGAAGAGGATGGCAAGGTCGTTGACTAGGGCGATGTTGAGGTCGCGCTGCGTGTTTTCGATCACCTTGGCCGCTTCGGCTACCTTCAGCGAGCTCGCGCGGTGCGTGCCTGCTGTGATCACCGAGCGGTAGAGCGCGTCGACGAAGTCGGCCAAGTCTCGGGCGTGGATCCCGAGGTCACTTTGAGAATTCCCGTGACCCATGGGTCTTGTCGCCAGGGTTGATGCGTTCCGGACTGTAGCCCACGAAGAAATCTTCGTTGAACCTCAGGCCCGAGAACTTCTCCAGGATCGGGACACAGACTTCCTCGGTGCAGCCGGGGTAGACCGTCGATTCGTAGACCACGATGGTGCCACTCTTCATGTGGGCGCCAACCGCCTTGCTGGCGTCGACTTAGCGGGCCAAGGTTTGGCCGGTGTGCCTCGTCGACCGGTGTGGGCACGGCGACGATAATGATGTCCGCCTCGCTGAGTACGTTCGGATCACTCGAGTATTCCGCCCGCACCGCGGCGCGCATGGCCTCGTCCGGAATCTCGCGCGAAGGGTCGACGCCCTGTTGGCACGATTCCACCCTACTGCTGACGATATCGAAGCCGATTGTGCGCGAATGCTTCCCGAACTCGACGACTAAAGGCAGACCTACATAGCCGAGGCCGATGACTGCAACCGTGGAGGACATGACTCTTCTCTACTGGAGAATTCTGAATGTCAACGATGTGCGACTTCCTTGGCGAACAGCCACAAGAAGGCCATGTCGTCGACGAAGTAGCGCTTGAACATGCGGCGTGGCTCCTGCAGGAAGCGATAGAACCATTCAAGTCCGGATTTCTGCATCCAGAGCGGAGCGCGTTTTACCCTACCGACGGCTACATCGAATGTGCCGCCTACACCCATCGCGAATGGAACCTTCATCTCTGCCTGATAGCGGCCGAGGAACTGCTCCTTCTTCGGCGAGCTGATCGCCACGAACAACAGGTCGACCCGCGCTGCCTTAATCTGTTCGACCACGCGGGCTTCTTCTTCCGGCTCCCAGTAGCCGTTACGAAAGCCAATTACCTTGAGGCCGGGGTACTTGCGCTCATAGAGACTCGTCACTCCCGAGACGACTTCTTCCTTCGGCGCCGAGCAGATATACGCGCCAAGCTTTCTCGGCCGACCGTTTCATCAACGCCTCGAACAGGTCGACGCGGGCGACGCGCTCCTTCAGGGCCTTGCCAAGCAGACGCGACACCCACACCACCGGCATGCCGTCGGCACTGACCAACGCACATTCGTTGATAATGCGCCGCAGTCCTTCATCGCGGCTGGCTTTCACTAGCTTGTCGACATTAACGACCACATGCTGCTGAGGGCGGCCACCCTTAACGAAGCCTTCGATCGCCTGCAGCGTTTCTTCCATAGACAAGTTGTCGATCTGACAACCCATCATTTCGATACGATTGATCATGAAGTTCCTTCGCGAAAATCTCGACGATCGCTCGCTGCCCTGCCAATGATGCTGCTGGCGCCAACCACGCGCCTGCGCGTCTACGAAGCCCTTTGCGCGGTTTATGTTGACGATACCAAGCAGCGTGCAGCAATCGGCACTATTTGATAAGGACCACCACGCATTCTCCGCAATAACGTTCCAAAAAGGGGAAGACTCTTCAGAAGGACATCGTCCGCCTTTTTTAAGAGGTACATCAATCCGCGCACCGGTCGCCAGTGCATATAGCTCTGAAAAACCCGTTTGCTCATGAAGAGCAGGCTCATCAATTCAATGTTGGCCTGTGAGAATCCCTGGCAGAATGCTTCAACATCCGATAGTTTGAGTATGACATCGCCCTTTGCTTCCTTGCCGCGCATGGTGATGAGCCGCCCGCGATTAACCACGAAATTCCCATATAATGTTTCGGATATGACGAGTTTACCGCCCGGCTTCAGTACGCGCAAAACTTCGTCTTTAACATTAGGATATTTAATCGCATGGTGCAGGACCTCGTGCAACAAAAGAATGTCGAACTGGTTGTCCTCGAAGTCCATCTTCTGGGCATTCTGAACTGAAAAATCGCATTGTTCCGTAACGTTATTCGCGTCCGCCAACGCCTTGGCGCGGGCGATTCCAACCGGGGGACAGATCGAAGCCGCATACGGTGGCCCCCCGCAACGCTAGCAATACCGAATACTTCCCGTTACCGCAGCCGACATCCAGGACTGTTTTGCCGGCCAGTTCGTTAAGCCCTACCTCCCTAAGCGCCTTGCGGGTACGATGGCCTCGATCGACCCGGCATCTAGGTTTATAACAGTAATCCTCGTAGGCCAGCATTGCGTTTACATCGATAATATGGGGAACGCTTTCGGCATATTCTCGATCATGTTCCTCGCGCTCTATCTTTTCCCACTCCTGGCTGGTCAGCTTGGCCATTGCCATCATTACACCTCTTCTTTGTGCATGGATCAGCCGTGCAAGTGAACTGAAACATCCGGCCTAGCCCACTCCCGGGTAAATCCTCCCCTCCGGCTTTCGATTTCACCATCAATTATCGCGCCGTCGTTACATCTCCACCGCGCTCACCGGTATATTCGTTGTTGACGCACGCCTAAACTTTTCATGTGATCCCCCGGGTCGTGGGCGGTACGTCGACCTAGCCCACCAAAAAATATTGTCCCACATCGGCTGGCGCAATGCCCGCGAGATGAACGATTGTCTTCTTCAATAACTGCGCATTCGAGAACCGGACGTGTTCATCGGCCAAGCGGCGTCCAACTTTCAACCGCGACAGCAAGGCGGACCAGTCCCACTATCAGGGGGCTGAGGTCAACGGTGGATCTGATTTTGCTCTGACACGCCGAGCTGTGCTTAGCGGGGAATGACTGACGATGTTAAAAACACTCGAATCCATGGCGATCGATGTGGATCAACGCCAGCCCGGGTGAGCCGCTGTCGCGCAAGCGACAAATAAGGTGTGGAGCTGGTCGGGCCAAACGGGCTGCTCAACCAGTTGACCAAGAACGTGCTGGAAACGGCGTATGACGCCGAGCTGGTGGTCGACCTGAGCTATGACAAGCACGACGCGGCTGGGCGCGGCTCGGTAATTCCTGCAGCGGCGCCAGATCGAAGACGGTGTTCACCGAGATCGGTCCGGTCGAAATGGGAGAACGCCTGGAGCGAGTTGTGCCGTTCCTAGACTACGACGTCGAGATCCGCCGCGTCATCTGCAGCCACGGACGCAGGGCCAGAGCGCCGGCGTGGAACCGTTCGGCGGGTGTAGCCATCTTCAACAATTGGGCGGCCGCTGGGTGTAGTAGTCCACCCATTCATCAAGGGCTTGCTGGGCAACCCTCAGATTTGTGAAAGATGCTTAGCTTACTGCTGAGGAACCCAGTACTGACGACGGTGGAACCGCTCGATCTTGCCTGTCGTGGTGGGCGACCGGGGCTGGGTCAACGGGTGCTCGATGCCGTATTGGCGGCAGATCGCCTCGAACAGCACCTTGACCGGTGGATGATTGAACCGGCCGGTGAACACTTTGCCGTTATCAGTAGAAAATCCGCTCGGGCGCCCCGTGCTGGCTACCGCTGCGCGCAGCCCCGGTACAGACGGCGTGGGTGCGTCACGAGTCATCAGCTGGGCACAGACACACATCTGGAAGTGATCGTCGATGCCGGTCAACGCCTTGGCGCAGCTGCCGTCAGCCAGAGCTGGGCGCATCTCGATCGGGCGGGTTGGATCGACAACCCGCACGACCCCGTGTTGAGTGCCGAAGCGATCGCGGCCGCGCAGTGAGTGCGCCCCCTGCCAATCGGTGACGACGAGGTAGGCGCGCGACTTACAATCCACATCGCGGCCGGGGGAAGGCGACGTTGATCCAGGGGGAACAAAGTCGATATGACCTTGACTGATCGGCCCAGTCTGAAAGCCCTCGCAGGCCATCAGAAACGACCGGACCTGCAGGGCATGCGCGCCCTCGCCGTCCTTGTCGTCTTCGCAGACCACCTGTTCGGCTGGCCCCCAGGCGGTTTCGTCGGCGTCGATGTCTTCTTCGTCCTATCCGGGTTCTTCATCACCGGTTTACTGATCCGGGAAAGGACCACCACCCACCAGCTGTCGTTTCGCAACTTCTACACCCGCCGCGTCAAGCGGATCCTGCCGTCCGCTCTGCTGGTGCTCGCCGCGACGGTGGAGCGGCTCATCCCTCCTGTTCCCGGCCACCCATCGAAACAGACCTCCTCGCCCGCCCGTACAACGTCGTGTTGACGACAGCGAGTCGCCAGGTCGGCACCACCCCAGAGCAATACCAGGCGGCATGGGCGCCCGTCGCCGCGGACGGCAGCCGCATCGTCGTGTTGGCCGACACGCCTCGAGCGAGCGCGGATTCACTTGCCTGCCTGACGAGGGTGAGACCTAGGCAGTGATCAGACTGGCCAGTGTGGGATGTCAGAGCCGAGGCATTGGATCAGCCACGACCCGCTGATCGCTGCCGCTAAGTTAGTCCCCGGTACCAAGGTGATCGACCTGGCGAACTATTACTGCAGCGTAGATCGCTGCCCGTCTGTCGTCGGAAATGTGATCGTCTACCGCGATACGCAGGGCCACATCACTGAGACGTACGCCCAGACGCTTGCACCGGCCATCGAGGATGCGCTGCGACACGCATTGAGCCACTGACCCGCGCGCGGGTGCTCGGTCATGTAATCAACGTGTACGTCATCGCCGGCGCCGCCGAGTAGGGTGATTTCAGCTCACCGCCCACATGACGGTGTACCTGCCGGATGTGAACGCCGGGTAGTAAAATGCGCCACCCTTGGCGCGTTGCTGGATGAGTGACACTGTACCGGTGATCGTGCCACCTGCCGGCATGGCTTAGATGTTGCGGGCAAGCCCGCACATCGGCCTTATTGGTTCCCGAGCCGGAAAGGTCCACGCTGTTGGCCACGGCGCTCGTCCTTGTGAGAAGGATCGAGCTAACTCCCGACGATGGCGGGACGGCGGTGCAGCGAGTAGTGCCCCTATTTAGAGTCGGTTGATTGTTGAGGTTACTATGTCGGTTGATCCTTGACACTCTGTGTGTGTTAGATCCCGGCGCTGGTGTGTAGGGCTCGTTTGTTTCATACCTCGCTAGCCGACGTAATACAAGGTCTGACGCTGGCCCCGCCG
>CAVWPQ010000014.1:0-241283 GCA_963756865.1 uncultured Actinomycetota bacterium
ATGCGTTGGCCGCCGACGTCATCGTCATCGCCGACTCCGACAACTGGAGCACCGAGATCCCCGCTCTTACGGTGTCCCTGCGCGGGCTTGCCGACTGTGTCGTCGAGGTCGCCACGCTCGACCACGGCTTGCACTCGGGTCTGTGGGGCGGCGTTGTGCCCGACGCCCTGAGCGTGCTGGTGCGCCTGTTGGCTTCTCTGCACGACGACGACGGCAACGTCGCGGTGGACGGTCTTCACGAGGCGACCGCCGCCGATGTGGACTATCCGAAAGAGCGGGTGCGCGAAGAGTCGGGAATGCTGGACGGAGTGGCCGAGATCGGCTCCGGCTCAGTACCGCAACGACTTTGGGCCAAACCGGCGATCACGGTCATCGGAATCGACACTACCCCGATCGCATCGTCGTCGAACACCTTGATCCCGCGGGCGCAGGCGAAGGTCAGTATGCGGGTGGCGCCGGGCGGCGACGCACGCGCCCATCTGGAAGCGCTCACCCGTCATCTGGAGAAGCACGCGCCGTGGGGCGCGAAGGTCACCGTCACGCCGGGGGACATCGGCCAGCCGTACGCGATCGACGCGAGCGGGCCGGTGTACGACGCGGCCCGCGACGCCTTCCGGCGGGCATGGGGCCGTGAGCCGGTGGACATGGGGATGGGTGGCTCGATTCCGTTCATCGCCGAATTCGCCGATGCCTTCCCGCGAGCCAACATATTGGTGACCGGCGTGGAAGATCCGGCGACACAAGCTCACAGCATCAACGAGAGCCTGGACCTCGGCGTGTTGGAACGGGCGGCGACCGCCGAGGCGCTGCTGCTGCAGAGCCTGGCGCCCGACCGATAACGAGAACGCCCCCGGCTCCGTGGAGCCGAGGGCGCTTCGTACTTCGGTGTTTAGGACTTGCTGGCAGCCTTCTGGCGTGTCTCCTGCGCCTTGGCCTTGGTGCGTGCCGCTTCGGCTTCAGCCTCTTTACGCGCTGCTTCGAGCTGGTGCGAGGCCTTGTCGACCTGCGCGCGACCCTCTTCTTGCAGATTGTCGTTACCGATGATCAGCCCGACGACCTGCTTGGTGAAGCCGATCGCACCGGAAACGATGCCGCGTACAGCCTCAATCGGGCCGCTGTTGTTCTCCGCCATGTGTTGCCTCCTTCAGTGGCTAGTCGTTCTTCCCCCGATACTTCGGCAGGGTGCTAGCTATTGCAAGCAATAGTTAGCACCCTCACAAAAGGGAGAAAGGCGTTTAGGCCGGAGGAGGTTGGGTAAGGCGCTGGGCGCTCAAAGCCGCATCGACCTGCGCTGCCGTCGTCCGGCCGGACTCGATGGCCCCGTCGACCCAGCCTGACCAGACCGCGGCGAAGTCGGCGCCGGCCAGGTGGATTGCGCCCCATTGGGTCTCGACGTGAGCGAGATCGGGTGCTTGCCCCGGTCGTAACGCCAGCCAAGTGCCCTTCGAGAATGGATCGCCGATCCAGTCGTGGCCGTAGACCTCCTCGACGGTGGCACCGAGTTCGAGCTGGTCGAGGCCCGCCTGCAGCAAGTCGGGCCGGTCGACGGCCAGATCCGGCGCCAGCCCGAAAGACGCGGTGATGGAACGCTTCTCGGTCCCCTCACCCACTTCGCCGATAACCGTGCACTCGACAATCCCCGGCCAGCCCATCGCGAATACATAGTTCATTCCGGCCAACTTGGACCAGACCTTGATGCACCGACCGGTATGGCCGCGGCTCACCAGCCTGGCCAGGGCAGGCGGCAGGTCGGGGCTGAAATCGATGTCGGCAAGGGTGTTCAGCGGAGCGGCCAGAACGACCCGGCGAGCCGAATAGTGCTTCCCCGTGGCGGTGACGACCTCCACCCCGTCGGCGGAATCGGTGACCGCAGTGACCGGCTCCCCGAGCCTGATGTGGTCGCTGATCTCGGCAGCGACGCGTTCGGCCAAGCCGCCGCTGCCGATGTCTACGCGGGCCAGCGATGCGAAGAACGAGTAGTCGGGGTCGTTGTCGAAGCCCGAGATCTCCCGCAGGTAGACCAGGGCCGAGAATTCCTCGGGCAGTGCGCCGGTGAGCGTGTATGACTGAGCCCGAAGAAGATCGGCGATGGCAGGCGGCGGATCGAGTTTGGCCAGGTAGTCGCTGAACGGGATATCCAGTTCGGCCGTGTTGACCTGGTCGAAGCCCTTGGCGAAGATCACCGGTGCGATGTCGGCCCGCAGGCGGCTGAGGACCTCCTCCAACTCGTCCATGTCGATGAGACTGTCGGGCTCCTCGCCCTCGCCGTGGCGGCCGTCGAGGAACCAGCGGTTGGCACCGCCCTGGTCCGCTTTGACGAACCGCGCGCCGTAGCGATCCACCTCGGCTGCCATGAAGTGGTGGCGCTGCGGGTCGAACCATTCGGCGCCGAGGTCGACGACGACGTCGGTGCCGGGGAACTTGGTGGAGTAGGTACGACCGCCGGCCCTACCCCTGGCTTCCAGGATCGCCACTTTGTGCCCGGCTTCGAGCAGGTCGCGGCCTGCCACCAACCCGGCGAAGCCGGCCCCGATCACGACGACGTCATACAGTTCGGTTTCGCCCATAAGGGAATTGTGTCACGCTGACTGAATGTTCAAACACCACTTCGCCGAGTTAGAGAACGACGGCCTAGGCGTCGTCCTGTGAGCAGTCCCAAGGATCTGCCCGAACGGGCACAAGTGGTCATCGTCGGCGGCGGCGTCACCGGGTGCAGCATCGCCTACCACCTCGCGCATCTGGGGTGGACCGACGTCGTGCTGCTCGAGCAACACGAACTCACCGCGGGCACCACCTGGCACGCGGCTGGCCTGATCACCTCAGCGGGTATGACCGATGAGACCGCGCTGTTCTTCAGCCGGTACTCGCGGGATCTCTATGAGCGCCTCGAGAAGGAGACCGGCCACTCCACCGGCTTCAATCCGGTCGGCCACGTCAGCCTGGCAACCAACCCGCAACGCCTGGAGGCGCTGCGCCGCGAGTCGGCGTGGGTGCACGGCTTCGGTGTCGACGATCACGAGATCAGCGCCGGCGAACTGCAGGACATGTGGCCGCTGCTGGACACCTCCGACGTGCTGGCCGGCTTCTACGTGCCCGACGAAGGCCGCGCCGATCCGGTCGGTGTAGCGACCTCGTTGGCCAAGGGCGCCAAGGCGCTCGGAACACGTGTCATCGAGGGCGTGACCGTCAAGGGCGTCGAAACGAATCACGGCCGGGTTATCGCGGTCAACACCGACCGGGGCCGCATCGAAACCGAGATCGTGGTCAACGCGGCGGGCATGTGGGCCCGCCAACTCGGCGAGATCGATGGTGTCTGCATCCCGTTGCAGGCGGCCGAGCATTACTACCTGATCACCGACGCGGTCCCGGGAATGGACCGCGACCTTGCGGTCATCGAGGACCCCGACCGCTACGGCTACTACCGCCCTGAGGGCGACGGCATGCTCGTGGGCTTGTTCGAGCCGGTCGGCGCCCCGTGGTCGCTGGACGGTGTGCCGGACAATTTCGCGTTCGGCTCCATGCCGCCGGACTGGGAGCGGGTCGGCCCGTACCTCGGCGCCGCACTGGAGCGCATTCCGTCGCTGTCGGAAGTCGGGGTCCGACTGTTCTTCTGCGGACCGGAGTCCTTCACGCCGGACATCCGGCCGATGCTCGGACCTGCACCGGAACTCGACGGCTATTTCGTGGCGGCCGGAATGAACTCGCTGGGGATCTTGACGGGCGGCGGCGTCGGAAATGTCATGGCGCACTGGATCGTTGACGGCGTACCGCCGGTCGATGTCACGGGTTACGCCATCGACCGGGCCGCCCGGCACGAAACCTCCCGGCGCTTTCGCGCCGAACGTACCGTCGAGCAACTCGGTGTGTTGTTCGGCGACGCGGTCTACCCCTCCTGGAAGCCGGGCTCGGCTCGAGACGTGCGGCGCTCGGTATTGCACGACCGGTTGGTGGCGGCAGGCGGTCACTTCAACGCCTCGATCGGCTGGGAGTTCGCCGAGTGGTACGACACCGACGGGGCCCATCCGGCCACCACGCTCGACTACTCCAGGCAGGCCAGCTTCGAGATCGTGGGCCGCGAGCACCGGGCGGTGCGCGAGGATGTCGGCGTTCTGGACATGAGCCTGATGGCGAAGTTCCTTGTGCAGGGGCCCGACGCGGCGCGGGTTCTCGACCGGCTCTCGGTCAGCGTCATCGATCGTGAGATCGGGCGGCTGGTCTACACGCAGTGGCTCGACGCCGCAGGCGGGATCGCCACCGACTTGACCGTGACCCGGCTGGGGGAGGAGAAGTTCCTCGTCGTCGCCAGTGATCTCATCCACCGGCGCGTCGAACCGATGATCCGCCGCGAAACCCGGTCCGACGAGGTCGTCGTCGTCACTGAAATCACCTCGGGGACCACGCTGCTGTCGGTGCAGGGCCCCAAATCGCGTGCCCTGCTGTCTCGGCTCACCGATGCCGACCTGTCCAACGCCGCGTTTCCGTATCTGTCGGCGCAGCAGATCCACGTCGGCTACGCGCCGGTGCTTGCGATTCGGGTGACCTACCTTGGTGAGCTCGGCTGGGAGCTGCACATCCCCGCCGAGTACGCCGCCGGTGTCTACGACGAATTGACCGACACCGGTGCGGATCTGGGGCTGCGGCCGGTAGGGCTCTCGGCGATGTCGAGTCTGCGGCTGGAAAAGGGCTACCGCGATCTGGGCGTGGACATCGACAACACCGACAACCCCATCGAGGCAGGGCTGGGATTCACGATCGCCTGGGACAAGCCGGGCGGCTTCGTCGGTCGCGACGCGCTGCTGGAGTTCAAAGCGCAGGGCCCGCCGCGCAACCGGGTGGTGAGCCTGTTGCTTGATGACCCTTCGGCCGACTTGTTCGGCAACGAGCCCGTGATGGTCGACGGCCGGTGGGTCGGCTACGTGCGGGCGGCCGCCTACGGATACACGCTCGGCGGGGCGGTGGGTCTGGCGCAGGTGACCCACGACGGCGGCGTAACCGGAGACTGGTTGCGAGAACAGTCATTCACGGTTCACACTCCGGGCGGCGATCTCGCGGCACGACTGCAGTTGCACCCGTTTTATGACCCCGGTCGAAAGCGCATCCTCGACACGTCAGACGGATAGATCGCGGCGCAGCTTGGCCACATGTCCGGTGGCCTTGATGGTGTACTGGAGTGCGTACTAGCGGCGCCGCCCCCATCGAATTGCAGCCTGGTTCCCCGGGGGCGCCACTGTCCCGGGACTAGCCTTGATCGACACGCTGCCGTTGGTTCGGCAGGTGGACGTGGTGCCCGAGTCCTGGCAGCTGGGTAGAGCATCGGCGGCAGGCGCGGAAACGCCCGCCACTATCGTCAGACTCACCATCACCAGTGCTGACTTGCCTCGAATTGTCATACCTCTTCCACCTTTTCGGCTAATAGCCCGGTACTGCAATGGTCATTCGCCGCACGCCCTGAGGTCCGCTCACCCATCAGTGACAATCCGAGATGACGATGACGGCGGTCGGACCCATGGGCGTCCCGTTGGCCGCCGCCCGCTGGAACGCATCGTCACGGGCAGCTTCGGAAGTCACCCCGGCGCCGCCGGCCACGACTTCGTTACCGTCATCTGCAACCGAGACGATGCAGAGGTTGTCGTTGGTTACCTCATCGCTCGTGCACTCTTGACCACCGGCGCTCTGACATTGCGCAATCACCCGCGCCGAGGCTTCTTCATTGGTGGCGCCGGTCGCTCTGAAGCCCACCAGTCCATCTATGAACACTCCGGTACCGACCGCAACGGAGATGTCATTGGAGTTTTCATTGGCGCCACCTGGGCCGCCTGCCGATGCGGTGCTGGTCGAGATCCCAGCGGCGATGACGCCCGCAATCACAAGCGGCGCAACCAAACGGATACTCGGCATACCGTCCCTCCTCGATGAAGTTCTGAACATCGTTTCCCCGGGCGCAGGCCGGGAGCTGTCGAAGGGGATTCAGGGTCGTCGTCCCGGCTGAGCGTAACTCATAGATCGCGTGGCCCTGTTGGGGTGCTTTCCCCGCCCGATCGTCGGTTTGGGGGCAGCGGATCGGCCGCCTGCGCTGTCGGCGAGGGGTTCCTGCCCGAAGGGGTCGCCCCGCCTGACAGGGCACCAGTCGGTACGCGCGTAGACGGGCAACAAATTTCCGGCAGCGGCACGGGGGACGGTAAACCCGAGCGCGATGCTGAAACCTGATCCCGCTCAGACGGATAGATCGCGGCGCAGCTTGGCCACATGCCCGGTGGCCTTGATGTTGTACTGCGCGACCTCGATCTTGCCCTTCTCGTCGACGACGAACGTGGACCGGATGACGCCCTGAACGGTCTTGCCGTACATCGTCTTCTCGCCGTAGGTACCCCAGGCTGTCAGCACCTTGCGATCGGGATCCGATAGCAGCGGGAAGGTGAGCTTCTCGTTGTCGCGGAACTTCGCGAGCTTCTCCGGCTTGTCGGGGGAGATGCCGACGACGTCGAGTCCGGCATCGTTCAGCTCGCCGAGGTTGTCGCGAAAGTCGCACGCCTGCTTCGTGCATCCGGGCGTGGATGCGGCCGGATAGAAGTAGACGACGACCTTGCGGCCGCGGTAGTCGGCCAGAGACACCTTGTTTCCATCGGCGTCGGGAAGGCTGAACGCGGGGGCCTTATCGCCCACCTCCAAGCGTGGAGTCTGTGCCACCAGTGATCCCTTTCTTCTCCACCGGCGCGTCGCGGTTGGTGCCGGCTGATCTAGGGTAGTTCGGCAAGGCGTGGCCGACGATGGAGGACGACTGTGGTGGATCGAGATCCCGACACCATCAAGCAGGAGATCGATCAGGCCCGCGACCAGTTGGCCTTGACCGTCGATTCGCTCGCCGAGCGGGCCAATCCGCAGAGAATCGCCAATGACGTGAAAACGAGTGTCGTGACATTCGTCAAGAAACCGGCGGTGGCGATGTCGCTGGCCGGGTTGGCGGCGGTGCTGGTGGCGCTATTCGTGCGGAAACTCAGGCGTTGATCAGGTCGCTCTCAGCGACTACGCCGATCCCGTAGCCAGTCCGAGAAGGAAAATCCCGGTGGGTTCGCGCTGCGTCCCAACCGGCTGCAATTACGGATGACTTCCGGCTCATGCAGGTCGGTGACCTGCGCAGCAACGTGGCTAACGGTGGGAAGGGTCGGCGAATCTGACGTGGGCACTGCGTCGAACGCTAGCATCAGCTAAGCCTCCCTTCCATCCCTCGGGCCGGAATCGATTACGCCTGCAAGGCCTCCAGCTAACGAGAGACTAACACAGCTTGCAGCTTTTATGCAGCTTGGCGCGGCAAAGTGTGGATGATTGATACGTGCCCGTTACCTGATGGCGTTTCGCAATGTGGATAGCCTAACTTGTCAGCGATGGTGCGCAGCACATATTGACGGTTCCGCACCCTTTTTCTTGTATGGTCGGGCGGCTTCGCCGTGCTGGCAACCATCGGCCGATGGCACGGTTGCGGGGCTCGGGGCTGCCTCGAAGGGCCGGGTTGAATACAACGGCGCGAATGAGCCCTATTCGAAAACCTCAATCCGAAGTTTGCCAGACGAATCCCAGGTACCGTCGTGTGTGGCCGTGGTCACAGCGTTTGAAAGGGACCCGCCATGCGCAAGGCTATCCGTCCCTACATGACGGCGGGAGTTGCTGTCGTCGGGGCTAGTGCCATTGCCATCGCGCCGGTCATAGCGACACCTCCCGATGTGAAGATCGTCAACCCTGCAGTGCAACAGTCGGCGGGTCCGTTGGACACATACGTCGAAACGGTCAGAGAAGCGCTGGAGAATCTGGAGGCCTTGCTGGGTTCGGCGCTCGCCCTGCCCGCGCCGACCGGCTGGACCCTCGAACTTGCGCTCGACAGCATGCTCCGTGACCCGGGCGCCAACGTCGCGCTGTTCGTCGACGATCTCGAAGCCCTCGGCCCTCTGGCCGGTGCGAGTCTGCCTGCGCTGCTGGAGAGCGCCGCCGGCGCAATTCAAGCAGCCGTCGACCAGGCGGCGGCGGGCAACTTCGACCTGGCGATCGTCGGCCTGATCCGGACATACGTGACACTCGCCCCCGTCGTGGCTGCAGTGGTGAGCGCACCGCTGAAGCTCCTGGACCCTGAACTGGCAGACGCCGCAAGCGTCGTGCTCGTGAAGTCATTCAACGCCGCCGTTGGCCCTGTGCTCAGCGGAATCGGCAAGGCCGGCGTCGCTATCCAGAACATCGCCAATGCGCTGAACGCAGAACCTGGTTCCCCGTCGCCGCTCATCGCACTTCTCGCAGCACCCGGCACAGTCGCAGACGGAGTGCTCAACGGGTTCGCGATCGTGCCCAGCCCGATAGCGTTCCCCGGGCTTCTCACCCCAGGTGACGCTTTCGATCCGAAGAAGCCAAACCCTGGCCCGGTTGCCTTGGCAGTCGGTCTGGCCCGCGGTTTCGGGTCGATCCTGACGCCGCAGCCTGCGGCGGCGACGAACTTCAAACCGCCGGCGAACGAACGCGTCGTGACGCTCGACGTCAATGCAACTCCGACGTCCCTGACAGATGACGATGAGCCGGTCACAAAGGACGTGCAGGGTGCCGATGCCAGCACCAACTCCTACGTCATGTCCGCCGACGGCGCAGCTGAGACGGCCAAGAACGACGTTCACCGGCCTCGGCTGTCCGGTGACAACTCGACCAGCCGGAGCCCCGGCGGCGCCGGATTGACTACGCTGCGACAAGGAATTAGTGAAGGCATTCGCGAGTTCCGCAACGGGGTTCGCGACGCGGTAAAGACCGTGACGGGCCGGGGCGACGACCGGGCGGGTGCCAACGAGGATGCCGGCGGCGAATCTCCCGACCAATAAATCCATCGATTGGTCATAGTGGATAGGGAAACACCCGATTCCTCAGCGTTCATATCCGGTTAGCGTTCAATCAATGACGACTCCGGTGCCCTGCTATCTCGTCGAGTGGTATCACTCCGCCGCGACGGAGGAACCTCTCGACGACACGGCCACCCGGTTGAAGGACTCCGCGGTGCTGATGTCCGAGCAGGGGTCGACGGTTCGGTTGCTCAATCTGCTCGCCGTACCGACCGACGAAGTGTTGTTCGCCGTGTTCACCGCCGACTCAGTTACCGCCGTCACGGAGACCTGCGACCACGCCGGGATCCCGGCACAGCGGGTCAGCACTGCCACCGAGGTGGATCTGCTGCAGGGCTAGTGATGAACGGGCTGCGTCAGGCAGACACGGGTAGGTCGCTGACCACTCCCGGTCCCGGCGTTGGCAGCGCGACACTCACGTCCTTGACATTGATGTAGCCGTATTGAGTGAAGTTCAAGTATGGCGTGGCCGACGAGACGATCTGCAGTTCGAGGTCGCTTGCGTTGGGCACCGAGTTGTCGTAGGTCCACACGATGTTCTCCATCGAGTACGTCTGCGTGTGTGTCCGGCCGTCCAAGGTGACTGGAATCGGCGTCACAATGTTGCCCACTACCTGTCCGGTGCTCTTGTCGACGACTTGGGCGTAGACGTGACGGCTGGTGCCGATGCCTGAGTAGGTCATCGTCAACTGCGGGGCTCCGACAACCTTCGTCCCGTCCGTGGCGTCGGTGAGCGGGACGCTGATCGCGTTGCTCGCCTCCGCGCCTAGGCCGAGCGACGCGGGGAAGCCTGCCAACGACTGCGGTCCCGAACCTCCGAGCACGGGGACGATCGCCAACAGTCCGCCACTGCCCTGGGAAACAAGCGGGACGCTAGCGGTGTAGAAATCGTTTGTAGCGGGATCCCCGTCATCGATCGGCAGGTAGTCGGCGGTGTACCACTTACCGTTTTGGTCGACGTATTGGAACTTCGGAATCGATACAACGTCATCCGGAATTCCGTCGGCCTCCGGCAGCGCATTGTTCAGGAATGCGATCGTGTTGGCGGCCAGGAACGTCTCTTGGTTCGCGAGCTGATCCGGCGTCAGCGTCAAGCACGCGCCGTGGCCGCCGCAGAACCAGATCATCCGGATGTTCGCCTGGTTGGTCGGCATGCCCTCTGCATTGTTGAGAGCTTGCTGCAAGGGGAACAGCACATCGACGGTGCCCTGGATAAACATCGTCGGGACGTCAATGCCGCCCACGATGTCCCACGGCCCGCTTCGCTCGAGCAACTGTTGTTGGCCGGGCAAGAGGATGCCCAACACGGCACCGGTGATGATCCCGCCGTAGATCTGCGGGTTGATCCGAGAGCCTGTGGTCACCAATCCCAAGAGCAGCAGCGATGAATAGGACGTCTTGAAGGCCTTGCTTGTATAGAGCGAGTCGTTCAAGTTGTTCCATGCGATACCTGGCACGATCACGTCGATCCGATCGTCGATCGCTGCGCTCACCAATTGGATTCCGCCGCCGTATGATCCGCCGACCATTCCGATCCACGGATCAGTGGTGCTTCCAGGCTCCATCTCCTGGTAAGTGACGTCGCGATTGGCGACGATCCAAGAAATGATGTTCTTGACGTCTTGTCCCTCGTATTCCGGAGAGTCAAGTTCCAGCCGCCCGGTGGAGTCGAACTCACCGCGTGGGTCCCACGTGACGACGTTGTAGCCCGCTGAAGTCAGCTCGCTGATGCCTGGCACCAAGCCGTCGACGGTATTCGCCGCGCTGGGGTCGATGTTGCCTGCGGTAGCCAAGCCGGGTCCGTTGAGGATCGTGGGCGCCTCGTTGGTGGATCCGCCGGCCACCTGCCATGCGGGGAAGTAGTTGGTGCTGATCATCACGCCGTCATCGGAAGGCACCATCACGGTGAACGCGACGGGATCGCCCAACTCGTAACCGGGGACGTCGGTGAGATCCACAGTAACCGAGGAGATTTCGGACCTACCGATGATCGGCGACAGGAGCACGTTCGCTACCGGTACCTGATACAGAACGACCAGGACCTGGTCGACGAGCCCGCCGACCAGCGGAACGCCCGTCAGTGCTTCGGTGAATGGTGTTGTCTCGGCCGCCACCACTTTGAAGGTCTCAGCGCCATCACTCTTGACGGTGGACAAGTTGGGAAGGAACGTGTAGCTGCCGGTGGTCGGGTCGACGTAGACTTTTCCGCCCGCGCTCGGTTGGCTCACGACCAGGTAGGTCACTCCCGACGTTGGCGCGTTCGTGCCCCCGATCACGCCGTGGAGGAAGGTAGGTGTCGGGTCATACGTCAACGAGTTCGACGACGGCGCCAAAAAGGCTGTCGGCGTGAACGATTCGATGCCGATTTCGCGGCGGGCCGCACCGGCGAGCACCAGCGAGAGCGGATCGACGGCCACCGGCGACCCCGGTGTGTTCCCCGCGAAGGGGTTCAGCCCGCCTAGTACCGAAGTCAAGAGACTGGTGGTACGGACCGCGGTCGAGTCGGTGCCCGGTGTGGCCCTCATCGTGCCAAGCGGCGCGAGGCTCTGCGAAGGCGTCCACAGCGATGTCGACGGCGAGATCGTTGGTGTGGTGTCAACGGAACGACCCGCCACGGCGAGCGGGGACCGTATCCAATCCTTAACGGTCGCAGCGGTGTTCGCGAACTGGCTCGCCACCACATTGTTGGTTCCTGCGGCGTTGTCCTCGGTCAGGTTCTCCGGGTTGGTCGACGCCTGCGCGCCGTCGCGTTCCGTTCGGGATGCAAGCCGCTCGGTCAGCGACGATCCGCCGGTGCGCGTCGTCGTCGAACGCACCACGGTGTTGTCGGCATCGGCTGCGTTCTCGATCGCGTCCGTCACCCGCTTCGCGGCGTCGGACAGTCGCTTGACGATCGAATTGGCCGTGTTGGAGTTCGGCGTCGTGTCGTCGGCGCGATGGCGCCCAATGATGTCGGACAGCCGGGGAAGCTTGAAGTCGACCTTCCCGGGGTCGGCGGAATTGGTGTCCTTTACGGTGGTGGCGCCACCGCCCTGGTCTTGGCCTGCAGGCGTTCCGGTGCCCGAGTCGTCTCCTTCGGTCGCGTGCGCGACGCCCGCCCCTGTGAAGATGGCGGTGCCAACGCCAAGGGCTACCGCTAGCCCCCCGACCCGACCGATATAACTCGCAGCCTGCATAGCTTCCTCCTCGGCGAGGTGACCAACGCGGCAGAGGCTACGCCCAACGAGCAGGGGGAATGAACGGAATCAAGGAGAAAATTTTCCAGCACGACAATTCTCGGGAGCACTCTTGATGCCCGGCAAACGAACGGCAGATGCTGACGCAATCGGCGACCGGTCGGTGTTGCGTCGGTCAAGGATCGCATCAGAACCTTGTCGCATCGCGGGTGCTCGAACTTCTCCGAGGATTTCAGTCCAAGTCGGCAAGGACCTTGCGGGCGGCCTCTAATTCTGCTTCGAGGGCGGCAACCCTGGCGGCCTGCTGGGACCGTGCCTCCTCGATCAGACCGTCGATCGGTGTGGAGAGGTCCTCGTGCAGTTCTTTGGCCGCCCGAGAGACGGCGGCTGCTGCGACCGCGAGGTTGCGGGCCAGATAGGTGCTGCCTTGCTTGAGTTCGGCGCGCCATTCGCCGTCGGCGGTGCCGGTGACGGTGAGAGTGAGCTCGAGGGTTTTGGTCTTCTTGCTCGGAGCCTTCTTGGCCGGAGCCTTCTTCGGCTTCTCTGCGGCAGGAGCGTCAGGGGCCGACGCGGCGGGTGCCGTCGAACTTCCATTCCCGGAGTTCTCGGTAGGGGCATCGCGAGTGTCGGGTGTGTCGGAGCGGGAATGCACGGCTTCTGCGGCCGGAGTGTCTACAGTCATCGTCACGGCGATCTCCTTCTGTATGGGCCCGCACTGAGGGGGCTGGCGGCGAGAGCCATTAGAACACATGTTCGATACCTGATGTCAATTCGCCACGCGGTATGGCGTTGCGGTGTTCGACGAGGTTCGATTCGCAACCTGCCTGTCGAGCCAAATCCATTGTACTACAATGGATTTCACCAAGATCGCCGAGGTGACTCCTGACACGGGGCGTCGCCGTGTCGAGGCTGCTATGTGTCTGTCTTCTCGACCGCTGCGGTCATAGCGGTCACGACTTCGCCGGTGGTGACGACGGCGTGGGCGAGAAACGCGTAGTTGATCAGTGCCGCCTGGTACCCGTCGCCTCGGGTGGGGTGTCGCGGTCCGGCCGTGGCATCGCGAACGACGGCTACCTCGAAACCATTCTCCAGCAGGTCCCGCAGATGCGACTCAACGCACATGTTGGCGAACATGCCGCACAGGATGATCTTGGCGATACCTCGTTTACGGAGTTGCAGGATCAGGTCATTCGATTGTGGACTCCACACCTTGTGCGGGCTGACGACGACCGTCGCGCCGTCCTCAATGTAGGGCTTGAACTGGTCGAGCCAGTCAGCGCCAGACCCTGTGAATCCTTCCAGCGTGAGCGCGCCGCTGCGGGCGAAGGTATGGGTGCGGAACTCATCTGATTCGAGCGGGCCGTTGAACAGCCAGGTGCTGTCGGTGGGATAGAAGTAGTGCGGCGAGATGAACACTCCGAAGTCATGGGCTTTGGCGGCAGCAAGGATCTCGACCAAGTGCTGAACTGTGTTGTTCTCGGTCACGCTGGCCCCGACACTGTCCCAGTTTTTTCCGGTGGGACTCAGCACATCGTTCTGCGGGTCGATGATGACAACGGCAGTGTCTGTGTTGTTGTACTCCATTTGGAGTCTCCTTTGCGGGTCGTTAGCCGGGGGCGGATCAGCTCCCCGTCGCCCCGCCCAGTGCTCGCGGCATGAAGTCGCGGATGTATTCGCTGATTTCCTCGCCGTGGGTTTCCAGCGCGAAGTGGCCGGCATCGAGAAGGTGGAATTCGCCGTTGGGAAAGTCTCGACGGAACGCTTCCGCACCAGGGGCGCCGAAGATTTCGTCGTTCTTGCCCCAGGTGACCAGCAATGGAGGCTGGTGGGTACGAAAGTACTCCTGGAACGCGGGGTAGCCGTCCAGGTTGAACTGGTAGTCCCAGAACAGCTGTAGCTGGATGGCGTCGTTGTCCTTGCGGTCCAAGCCGAGTTGGTCGAGATGCCAGGTTTCAGGCGCGATTCGGTCGAGCCGATCGGCGGGTACGCCGTGGGTGTACTGCCAGTACGTGGTTTCGGGGGTGAACTTTTCACGCACGCCGTCTTCGTTGGCCGCGCGGTCCTTGGCGTGAGCAAAGAGTATGTCCCAGAACGGCGTGAAGCCTTCCATGTAGGCGTTACCGCTCTGAGTGATCAGGGCAGTGATCCGTTCCGGGCGACGGCTGGCGATTCGTAGGCCGATCGGGGCGCCGTAGTCGTGGATGTAGAGGGCGAACCGATCGAGGCCGAGGTGAGTGATCAAGCCCTCGGTGATCTCAGTGAGACGGTCGAAACTGTAGGTGAACTGTGTTGTCGTCGGCATCGCCGAACGTCCGAAGCCGATGTGATCAGGCGCCACCAGATGGTATGCGTCGGCCAGTGAGCTGATCAGGTTGCGGAACATGTGCGAGCTGGACGGAAAGCCGTGCAGTAGCAGCAATGTCGGGTTGTTCGGATCGCCGGCCTCGCGGTAGAACACCTCGAGGCCCTCGATCGTCGCCGTCTTGTACCGGGTGGCAAAAGCATTCATGGACTTCACCTATTCGGAAGCTGCCGTCGCGTGGTCGGGACAGCAGTGGGGGCGTGGTGTGTAGGTCGGCTGACGCCGACCTACGGAGGGGACCACGGATGCAGGCTTTTGCGAATCCGGGATAAACCCCAGTTTTTGAAGCGCAATCGGAGGGGGAGGGTGGGTCCGAAAAATTCGAAGGATAACTGCCGCAAAGCGCTGGTCAGATCTAGTCTCTGTAGGTAGGACCGTAGAAGTGGGCCGTGTCGTTGTCACCATCGGTGGTAGGCGTGGGGAAACAACTTGACCGATGACGGGACAGACTCCGCCGAAGTGACCCGTGCCCTCTTGGGGCGCGCTGCGGAGTGCGCGTTGCTCGACAAGCTCGCGACCGACGTCCGCGACGGATTCAGCGGTGCGCTGGTGTTCACCGGTGAACCCGGGGTCGGCAAGACCCGGTTGCTGCAGTACATGGCGGACTCGGCTACCGACGTCACGGTCGTGTGGAATGTCGGAGCACAGTCGGAGTTGAGGCTGGGCTTCGCTGCACTGCACCGGCTCGTTATGCCGTATCTGGACCGTCTGGACAGGCTGGCCGGCCCGCACCGCAACGCGCTCGAGGTGACGTTCGGTCTCGCGGAGGGCCCACCACCGAGCCGACTTCTGGTGAGCCTGGCCGCATTAGCGCTGTTGTCTGACGTCGCCGCGGAACATCCGGTGGTCTGCCTGATCGACGATGCCCAGTGGGTGGACCAGGAATCGCTGGCAGTGCTGGGATTCATCGCGCGGCGCCTGTACGCCGACCCCATCGGGATGGTGTTCAGCGCCCGCGAGCACGCCGGTGACCTGACCTCGTTGGACGGACTGACGACTCGGCGGATCGCTGCACTGGATCCGGCGTCGGCCCACACCATTCTCGCCGAGGCCGTTCCCGGTCCACTTGATCCGCGAGTGTCTGCGCGCGTGATCGACGAGACCGGAGGCAACCCATTGGCGATGCTGGAGCTGGTCGGCGAACTCAGTGCCGAGCAGTTGGCCGGGCGCTTCCCGTTGCCCCGTCGCCTGCCGGTCGGACGCCGGATAGACGTTCACTTCCTGACACAGATCGCCGCACTCTCAGCGGAGGCCCGCACCGTTCTACTCATCGCAGCGGCCTGCGCCGACGACGAGCCATCGACGGTGTGGCGTGCTGGCACGTTGCTGGGCGTAGCCTCGGCCGCGGCCAATTCCGCTGTGCAGCAGGGGATCATGTCCCTGGAGCCGCGTATAGCGTTCCGTCATCCGCTCATCCGTTCGGCTGTTTACGACGGTGCGACCCCCGAGGAACGCCATCGCGTGCACGCCGCTCTGGCCGCGGTGGCCATCGGTGACGGGGATGACGACCAGGCTGCCTGGCACCGGGCGGCCGCTGTGATTGCTCCCGAGGAGACGATCGCTGCTGACTTGCAGGCCTCGGCGGTGCGAGCCCAGCGCAGGGGTGGCTACACGATGCAGGCCGCGTTCTTGACGCGCGCCGCCGAGCTGTCGCCGCACGCCCGAGACCGTGCGCTGCGGTATCTCGCTGCCGCGGAGGCCTACCTGGCTGCCGGTGACGGCACACTCGCCGAGGCCCTGCTGGACTTGGCGACTCCTGGACTCGATGGCGCCGGCATGCACGTCGCGGTGCAACGCCTGCGCGCAGCGATCTCGGTGTTCTTCTCGAGGCACAAAGACGCCCCCGCCATCCTGTTGGATGCGGCGAGAAGGGTTGAGCCAACTGATGTTTCCCTGATTCGGCAGATTCTGTTCGATGCCATGCAGGCCGCGATCGTCGCCCGGCAGTACACCGCAGGCACGACCCTCGAAGAGGTGGCGCATTCGGTGCTGGGTGCCGCGCGGGACCCGTGTCGGCCGCCCAGTGGCAACGACTTGCTCTTGGATGGGTTCGCAACTCGTATCGCCCGGGGTTACGCCGATGCGGTCCCGCTGCTGCGGGCCGCGGTGGCAATGATGTTCACCGACGAGACGGCTGCTCACGTGGACATCCCGTCGACGATTCTGGGATGGTTCGCCGCCGACGACGTGTGGGACGAGCAGGGTCGTCGGGCGATGTTTGAGCGCGCCCAAGCAATCGAGCGCCGCCAAGGTGCACTTGGGGCGATGAGGATCACCCTCGCCGGGCTCTCGACGAGCCAGGCATGGGCAGGACAGATGAACGATGCCGAGAACAGCTATAGCGAGGCGGCCGAGATCTCGGCGCTGATCGGGGTGCCGCCGCCCGCGACGACGGGAGTGCTGTTGGAAGTGCGTGCCTGGCAGGGCCGCGAAAGTGAGAGCCGAGCGGTGGCGTCGTCGACCGCGGATTGGGGTCGGCAGAAGGGCGCCTCCATTCTCGAGATCTTCGCGCTGATGGGTCTGACCGTTTTGGAACTCGGGCTGGGCCGGTACCCGGAAGCGCTCCGTTGGGGCTTGCAGATATTCCACGATGACCCGCCGGGTTTCGGGAATCGGGTGCTGCCCGAGGTCGTGGAGGCCGGCGTACGTGGCGGAGACCGAGCCGCCGCTGATGCGGCGTTGACGCGGCTGACCGAACGGGCCGACGCCGCTGCCACGCCGTGGGCGCTAGGTCTGTTGGCGAGATCGCGGGCTTTGATGGCCACCGATGCCGAGGCCGAGATGTACTACCGCGAAGCCATCAAGCAGCTGGAGTCCACTGCGGTGCGCACCGAACTCGCGCGCGCGCATCTGCTCTACGGTGAATGGCTTCGCCGACAGAAGCGTCGCCGCGACGCGCAGGTACAACTGGGCACGGCTTACGACATGTTCGCCGCCATGGGGGCCACCGCGTTCGCCAGCCGCACGGGTGCTGAGCGGCGCGCGGCCGGCCAGGCGATGGCAGATGCACCGCGTGCACGCAACGCATTCGGACTCACACCGCAGGAGGCCCAGGTGGCCCGTCAAGCCAGCTCCGGCGCGACGAACGCCGAAATCGCCAGTCGACTGTTCATCACTACGTCCACCGTCGAATACCACCTCAGCAAGGTCTTCCGAAAACTGGGCGTCACCTCTCGCCGCCAACTTGCGGCAGCCCTCTCCGACAGCGTGGTCGGGCCTCCTGCCACTGAGTGACCTTGACCAGAGTGGCCGACTGGGGTTCTCCCCGGATTCGCCGGTCACGGATGTGTGCTGTGGTGGCCTGAGCACGCGCGCTTCGCGCTGACGCGCGGCCCCGCAACCTCACCGCGCTGAAAGGCGATCGCATGCCCTTCATCTCCGTCGATGTGGAGGACACCACAGACATCGACCTCTACTACGAGGACCACGGAAGCGGGCAACCCGTCGTCTTGATCAACGGTTTTCCCGGGCATGCCTGGGAGAAACAAGTTCCTGCTTTGTTGGCCACGGGATACCGCGTGATCACTTACGATCGGCGCGGATTCGGCCGCTCCAGCCACGCGACCTTCGGCTACGACTACGACACCTTCGCCGCGGATCTCAACACCTTGCTCGAGGTCCTCGATGTGACCGATGTCGTCCTGGCTGGATTCTCGATGGGCACCGGGGAGGTGGTTCGCTACCTGGGAACCTACGGGCGGGCCAGGATCGACAAGGCGGTCCTCATCGCCGCCCTGCAGCCGTTTCTGCTGCGAACCGACACCAACCCGGCCGGTCTGGACGGCGCGGTCTTCGCCTCGGCCCTCGCCGCCGCGGTGAAAGACCGCTACGCATTCCTTCACCAGTTCTATGCCGACGTCTACAACACCGACGAGACCCTCGGCATCCGTATCAGCGATGACATCATCGAAAGCTCTTGGAAGGCGGCGGCTTCGGGGTCGGCGTACGCATCTGTCGCCGCCGTGATCACCTGGACCACCGACTTTCGGGCCGACGTCGCCAAGATCGCGGGATACGACATCGGCGTCTTGATCGTGCACGGGACCCACGACCGAATCCTGCCGATCAACTCCACCGCACGCCCGTTGCGCGCACTGCTTCCCCGCGCGAAATATGTCGAGATCCCCGGAGCGCCCCACGGTCTGCTCTGGACATATGCCGGAAGGGTCAACCACGAACTCCTGGCGTTCCTCGCCCGCTGAGTCCGGTCCGCCGACATCCCCGGCACCATCTGAAGGGAATTCTGTTGAGCAAGTATTCCTGCGTTGCAAGACGAGAACGTTCAGCGACGCGACAAGCGTTGCTGCGGTGAGTAGTTCGCCTACCCACGACGGCGACGCGGTGAGGGTGCAGGCCGCTGACAGCGCCACCCGCCCCGATCCCGAGGCGAGGGAACACGCCTCGGCGTTCACGTTGTGGGTGACGGCGGCGCTGATCGCCGGTGCCGCGGCGGCGATGCTGCTGGCACTGGACCGGCTGCGGTATTCGCTACCGGTCGTCATGCCCGAATACACCGGATGGCACGGCGACTACTCGGACGTTGCGTCGATGGCTGCCTGGGTCGTAGGTGACACCACCGAACCGGGTTACGCGCACTCCGCCGTGGCAGGCGCGTTGATGCTGCTGGGCGGTTATCTTGCCCACCGGGCGTTCAGGTCGAGGAAGCGCTGGATGGGTTTTCCGGTCACCTCGGGCACCGGTCTGTTCGGCTGGGCGGTGGGCAGCGCAGCCTTGGGGCTGGTACTGAGCAACGCGGCGTGGGGGTGGACGATTGCCGCGTCAGGGACGTGGCAGCCCACCTTCGTTCCGTTCGCCTCGGTTCCCCCTGCCGTTGTCCTTGTCTACGGGGGGCGGCGCTCCGTGGCGCTGACCGGGGCGGTCCTCGGCGCCGCGCTGAGCACCCCTATCGCTTTGGTCGCGGTGACTTTCGTGTGCCGCCCGCTCGGTTTACCGGCAGTGGTCGGGGCCACCACCGGGATGGCGATTAGCGCACTCATGGCGTTCGCGCTGTGCCGGCATCTGCCGTGGATGCGGGTCCCGACCGTGGTCGTGCCGCGCTGCTGCGCGGGATCCCCACACCACTTCGTCGACGCCGGTCGGCAAGGGCCGCTGTGGCTGTCGCGACGCATCCTGGCCGACTTCACCGACGCGCAGTTCATCGGTAACGAATGGGCCAGCGCAGGTCTGCTTGCAGGCACGGTGATCAGCTATCTACTCAACCCCGCGATGGCGGGCAACGTCGGTGATCTGCTGCCCGAAATGTTGATCTCACAGGTTCTGACCGCCGCGCTGTCCGTCGCGCTGTGGCACCGCCAGTGGGCGATATACGGGTGGTATCCCACCTTTGTTCCCGTCGTTTCCATTGCTCCGGCAACGGTTCTCGCGTTCGGTGGATCCGTTCAGGCGATCGTGACCGGGGCCGTTCTTGGTGCGCTCATAGGGCCGCCGTTTGCTGCGGCGGTTGCCCGACGGCTGCCGTCGGACTTTCACCCGTTCATCGGAAACGTCGTCTCGATGGCGGCGTCCACCGCGGCGATCGTCACCGCGCTGTCGGTCATGCCCGGCTTCGGCTGAGACCGAGCTAACCTTCCTCAGTTCGGGAATCGCGGAGAGCCATTTCGAGCCACGCGAAGCAATGGTCCGTCGTGTGATCACCGATGGCACCGCATGGTTGTGAAGTGGCAGTACTTGGCAGTGTCTGGCATCGCTTTTGAGCGCTGCGGCACGCACGATCGGTGGTATGGACACTTTCTCTCCCCGCACAGTTCTTGCCGTCGCGCGCAGCGGCGTCGGCATCCTTTCGGTCGTGAGCCCCAGGGGTGCCGCGCGGGCTTTCGGTGTGACCGCCAACGACTCGAATGGCTGGATCACCCGGTTGTTCGGCTCACGCGAGCTGGTGCTTGCGCTGAGCTTGATGGCCGCGCCGACTGGTCAGGTGCGACAGGTGGCGATGCTCGGTGCAGCGATCGACTCGATGGATGTCGCATCGTCGTCGATCGAACGCTTCCGTGGGCGCATCTCCAACTACACATTCGTCAGCGGGGGGCTCGGGGCTCTGCTGTTCGTCATGCTCGGCTTGGCCGCTGCGCGCGATGCGGAGATGCCAAGGCCGTCGATGACTCAGGATTGATTTCAGTCGGCTGGAGTCAGACTGCCGACGTGTTGGCCATGAAGGCCAGCAGCGGGACCAGTACGACGGCGAACCCGACAACGGCGATCGCAGTCACTCGGCGGTCTCCAACCAGCTTGTACAGCAGGTATGGTCCGGCGATCCAGTAGACCTGGGCAGTGATCAGTCCGGGGAAGTACCCGCCGAGCATGATGCTCCACCAGGTGTGGGCGATGGCGTTGCCGATCGCGCCGTAGAAGATGAAGAACATCGCGGGAACCATGGCGAAGCGCAGTTTCGTGGTCAACGCGACTACGCAGGCGACGATCATGACCGCGTAGGCGCCCATGTTGACCCAGACAAATGCATCGTTGGAGTAAGGCGCGCCTCCGTACAGCTCGGCGAAGTCGGTTCGAAAGCCCGTGGCGAACTCTTCCGCGAAGTGGAGGAACTGTACGGCGAGAACACAGCAGAACGCGGGCAGGAGTTTGTTGACCGTCGGCAGCTGCAACCGGCTGCGGTAGCACCACAGAAATAGCAGCCAGGCGGCAACGACACCCGGAATGAAGGTCACCTTGAGGCTTGCCCCGTGGCTGACCAGCCAGAAGCAGATGCCCATCGTCAAGGCGATGAGCGTCCCTGGAACGAGGTCGCGCTTGGCGATCGCACGGTGGCCGCCGAACCCAAAGTCTTCGGGCGACTCGAGCTGAGGGTGTGGGGAGTACGGCTTAGTCGACATGTCCCTCCTAAAACGAATGACCGTTCTTTATACTGAAACTGATGTTCTTTATACTGAAACGAATGTTCGCTGTCAATGTATGGTGGGTGGTGATATGCCGAAAGTGACCGTCGAGCACCTCGCGGCGAGACGCCGCCAGATCCTGTCAGCAGCGCTTGCTTGCTTCGCGCGCAACGGTTTTCACCGCACCACCATGCAGGACATCTTCAAGGAAGCCGAGCTCAGTCCGGGTGCGGTGTACAGCTACTTCAAGGGCAAGGACGACCTGGTCCGCGCCATCATTGCTGAGACGATGGGGTTCATCGGCACGACCGCGTCGGTCTTGACCGAACCCTTGCCCGACGGACGCCTACGCCGGCCCGGCGAAGCATTAGCCGAAGTGGTCAAGCACAACGCGGGTTTCGGGATGGGCACCGTCGAACAACGCGCGCGTATCTTCCCTCACCTGATCGGGGAGCAGCAGCGGGATCCGACGCTCAACGCGGCCGCCCGCGCCGGGCTGTCGCAGCTACGCGAGGGTTTTGCGACGCTCGCGCGTGCCGCGCAGGAGCGCGGTGAGCTCAACCGAGCAGTCGACCCCGACCATTACGGCAGCCTTGCCATCTCGCTCCTGCAGGGAATCATGACTCAGACCAGCGTGTTCGGCGACGAACTGGACGTCGACGCTTACGTCCGCGCCGCCGTCGCCCTGCTTGACGGTGAAATGCCCCCGCCCGAGCTCCCGTCACGCTGACGACTACGCGTAGTTAACCGGTGTCGGGTGCGCGCAGCGACCGGGAGGGACGCCAGGCCAGGAACCCGACGATCAGCCCTACGAACGGGATCGCGGCCAGGACGGTGCTCAGCGTTGCGCTGCCGCCGGTGACCAAGGTGAAGTTCGACAACACCAGCCACAGACTGCCGAGCAGCCCGAGGACGGCGAGCGCCGGCGCGATCCGCGTCGTCCACAACCGGCCCGATGCTTGCTCGCGGTTGCGCACGAAGAAGGCGAGGACGGCGATCGATGTGGTGAGCATCAGCACCACCATGCCTACCGTGGCGATACCTGCCATCGAGCCGAACACCCCGACGAGGGGATCGATGCCGAGGATTGCCAGGACTCCGACGATGACGGCGGCCGTGACGGTCTGTACCACCGACGAGAACGACGGCGCGTCGTGGTCGTCGTGGACCTTCGCCAGTCGCGCGGGCAGCAGGCCCTTGCCGGCCAGCACGAACTGATAGCGCGCGATGACATTGTGGAAAGACAGCACGCAGGCGAACAGGCTCGTGAGAAGTAGGACGTTGACGATGTCGCGACCGACGGAGCCGAGCATGTCACCGGTGGTGTCCAGCAGCATGTTGCCGTCTCCGTCGAGGGTCTGCTGCGCCACGGCGCTCACCTGATCGGGGCCGATGGCCACGACGAACGCCCACACGGTGATCGCGTAGAACGCTCCGATAAGGAGCACCGCGGCGTAGGTGGCGCGCGGGATCGTGCGCTCGGGGTCACGCGCCTCATCGCGGAACACCGCGGTGGCCTCAAACCCGATGAACCCGGTCAGGGCGAACAGGATGGCGATGCCGATGGTGCCCTGGGTGAATACGGCGGGGTCGAAGGAGGCGAAGGTGACACCGGCCGGACCGGGCTTGGCGATCATCGCGACGTCCAGCACAACGACAATGCCGATCTCGAGAGCCAACGCCACGCCGAGCACCTTCGCGCTCAGTTCGATGTGCCGGTAGCCGAGCACAGCGACGATTGCCAGCACGGCGAACGCGTAAAGCGGCCATGGGATCCCGGGTCCGTTGTAGTGGGCGACGGTGTCGGAGATGGCCCAGCCGATATAGCCGTAGATTCCGACTTGGATGGCGGTGTAGGCGATCAGCGCGACGACCGCGATGCCCTTGCCCATGCGTTCACCGAGGCCGACGGTGACGTAGGAGAAAAAGGCGCCGGCCTCGGGCACGTGCGGCGTCATGGTGACGAACCCGATGCTGAAGACCAGCAGCACCAGGGCGGCGATCACGAACCCCATCGGGGCGCCCGCGCCGTTGCCGAGTCCCATCGCCAACGGCATGTTGCCGCCGATCACGGTCAGGGGGGCGGCCGCAGCCACGACCATGAAGACGATGCCGATCGGCCCCAGGTGCCCGGTCAAGCGCCTCGCGTCGGTCTTGGTGGGTGTGGTCATGAGATCTCCTGGAATCGAGAGGTGTTGAGACGCATTGCTTGTCGTAGTAGGTCGTGGTCGATCGCGTGCGCGGTGTAGCCGTTGTGGCCACTCATGGTGGTTGCGGCGACCATCGCGTTGACGATGGCTTCCTCGGTGGTCTCGATCGTCAGATCGAACAGCCGCGTCATCATCTGCGGGGCGATCATGCGCAGCGGCACCTCGGGACAGGAGGCGGCATGGTCCTCGTCCCACGCGTACGGCGGAATGCCGCGGTTGCCGGTGGAGAACGCCAGCATCAGGTCACCGCTGTATTGCTCGCCGGCGCCGCCCAGCCGGCTGATCGCGAGCGCCGAACGCTGTGCCAGTCGCGTGCACTGATGGGGGAGCAGTGGGGCGTCGGTGGCCACGACGACGATGATGGAGCCCGACCCCGGCTCATACCCTGCGGGTGTGTCGGGCAGCGGCACATCCGACGGTCCGATCAGTTCGCCGACAGGGGCGCCGTTGATCCGGAGCCGTTCGCGCCGACCGTGATTGGCCTGTACGAGGACGCCGACCGTATAGCGACCGCGAACCGTGTCGGTGACGCGCGAGGCGGTGCCGATACCTCCCTTGAAGCCGTGGCAGATCATTCCCGTGCCGCCTCCGACGTTGCCCTCGGCGGGCGCCGTCGCGGAGGCGTTGTCGAGCGCGGACCGCACGTGCTCGGGGCGTACGTGAAATCCGTTGATGTCGTTGAGCAGGCCGTCGTAGGTCTCACCCACCACCGGCAGCGACCAGTAGAGGCCGTCGCCTCGGACCCGCACTTGCGCTGCCACCAGTTCGTCGCGGACAACACCGACGCTGTGGGTATTCGTGAGCCCGATCGCGGAGGTCAGCTCGCCGGCCTCGCGTATCCATTCCAGTCCGGTCAGCTCACCGCTGCCATTGAGGCGGTGAGATCCGGCGAATACCGGCTCGGTCCAGATGTCGTCGTGCGGTACGACGACGGTCACGCCGGTGTGCACAGCAGGGGGCCCGTCGGCGTCGAGGGTGGTGTGCCCGACCCGTACGCCCGCGACGTCGGTGATGGCGTTGGCCGGTCCGGTGGGGTGTTCCCCGATGACCACGCCGAGGTCTCTGGCCCGCATTGTCTACGCTCGCTTCACCGATAGTTTTTTTCCTAAGTGGAAAAGAACTATGCGCCGGTGTGACCCACGACGCAAGAGGAAAGAGCAAAATAGGTTGGACCCAACTGCGCGGCGACGAGAATGACGGAGAGATGGCACGACCCAATCGGCAGGTAGAACGACGCGGCGACATCATGGATGCCGCGATCACGCTCATCGAGCGCCACGACCTGGCCACGCTCAAACTCTCCGATCTCGCGGCAGAAATCGGGCTGACCACGAACGCCGTGCGCTACTACTTCAAGGACATGGCACAGCTGTTGTCCGAACTGGCACTGCGCTCCGACGTGCGGTTCTACGACGACAGGCTCCGTCTGCGCAGTCAGTCCGACGATCCACGCGAGCAGCTCACGCTGACGATGGCCGCCGGCCTGCCGACCGGCCCCGAGGACGCCGAGTGGCGGGCGATCTGGCGGGCCGTGCTCTCCGCCGGCTTCGAGCTCGATCAGCGCCGCGATGTGCAAGGCATCTACCACCGCCAGGTCGACCTCTACACCGATCTGCTGAACGCCGGCGCTGAGAGTGGGGCGTTCGAGCCGCGATACCAGCCGCGTGACATCGCGATGACGTTGATGGCGATGGAGGACTACTTCGGCTATCGCATCGTCGGGCGCGACCCCGAACTCGACCGGGCCACCGCGCTGCGACTGATGCGGCAGTACGCCGAGCTGGCGCTCGGGGTTTCGCTACCCGAAACAGACTGAGCCGCGGGCGTTATTCCGAGTGCCGAACCGACGGAGACCTGGTGTCGCCGCGACGCCGAGGCGTTGAGGGCTTGCTAGGCGCAAGCATTGGCTTATCGTTTGCGCAGTAGATAGTTCACGTAGTGGACTTTGCGACCAGCATCCTCGTAACCCAGCGTTCGGCGCGAACACTCCGTTCTGAAGCCTGCCTCGGACAGCATCGGCGCAATCTCCTGTTTGTAATAGGACTTCAGACCGGCGTCCGAACAGAACTTGTTCTTATAGGGCACGCTTATGCCCATCAGCCCACCCTTGCGCAGCTTTCTGGACGCCTGACCGAAAAGGGCGTCGGGCCGGGCGATGTATTCCATCACTCCGACCAGAACAATCGCGTCGAACGAATGATCCGCCACCCGCCACGGCGACTCCAGATCCTGCTGAACGAGTCTCTTGTACGGCAGCTTTCGCGCCCTCTGAATCATCGCGCGGGTGCCTTCGATTCCGGTCACTTGCCAACCCTGCTCGAAAAAGAGCATCGAACTAAGACCCGTGCCGCAGCCTAGATCGAGGATGTCGGCACGTTTCTTGTGATCGAGCGCGTCGACAACTAGTTGTGGCACTTCGGCGTACGCCTGGTAGTGCATATCATCGCGCAATTCGCGATCGTAGTCCTCCGCATACCCCGTGTAGATGTCCTGCACTGCTGTCAGCTTCATCGGCGTGAATTCTATATTGCAACGATGCATGTCGTCGGCACAAAAGCGGATGTTCTCGCTTAGGGAACGCAAGCAATCGCGAAATACATAGTCTCAGTGAATGATCCGAGTCAGAAACATTTGAGTAGGTTGAGTGGTGCACTGTTGCGCGTCGCGCACCATCTCATGAACGCACGCAGCGTCTGCGCGACTCTGCACGGTTAACCGCAGCATGTGCCGTTCGTCAGATGACTAGCACTGTCCGGACGGCCGCAAGGTACACACTTCGGGTACACCCGAGCGGTACACACCACAACGGGCGGCACAAACGACTGGGGCTGACTGTGCGCCGCGCGTTTGATCAGTGCGTCCTTCGGGGCGTGGCAATGCGTTGGGCCGCGTGGACATTACGCCGATCCTGTCGTACCTCCTGGTCGCCGCGATTGGACGACCATCCTGGGGTCGAAAAATTGTCGGTGACAGTGCTGCGTCCAAATCGCAGATCAGAGCACCGCTGCGTACCAAAACATAGGGAAACGCCCGATTTCTCTGGCCTGTAGGTATGCGTAGCGTCTGACCCAGCATCGGAGGCGACAAGTAGGAGAGCGCCATGTTTGTACGGAAGATCGTCGACACCTGTCCGCTGCTGGCCGCAGCAGTGGCCCTGAGTGCCGGGGGGTTGCTGGTGTCGCCGACGGCACACGCTGCTGCGAACTGCACGGTCGATGGCCAATACTTCGTCATCCACCAAGACAACGGCTTCGACATAATGGTCGCCGCCAATGGATCCCAGCTCGGACCGTCCGCACACTCAAACAAAGGAAATGACCAAGGCCCCGCTGGGACTCTCACTGGCAGCATCAACGGGCGCAAAATCGACTTCTCGGTCACCTGGTACACCAACCAATACGGTTTGCTGGGTGACCCAGGAACAGCACATTTCACCGGCTTCATCGGCGACAACCTTGCCGACGGCAACTCGACCGGCAAGGCGTGGCAGGTGAAAGCCGAAGACGGAATCACGACGTTCTGGGCTGCGTCTCACTGGAACTCGGTCGGTTACCCCTTCATCTGCGCTACCGACGACACGCCGGCTACTGACCCGAACGCACTGGGGGAAGCCACGGTCATCGCCGATACCGACATCTACGACAAGCCCGACGGCAAGGGGCAGAAGATCGGCACCTTGGTTGCCGGCGAAGTGCACCCGGTGATGGAACCGTGCCGGGACGATTGGTGTCGTGTCGGCCGGATCGAACTCGGTGGCTACGAGGGGCTGCCGAACGGAACGGCCTGGGTCTACAGCAAGGGCTTTCTGAAGTTTTCCCCGTGACTGGGTGCACCTGCGGGTACACCCCGTGTACCTCGCGAATCACCCCAGAAACACAAAAAGCCCCCGCCTAGCAGGGGTTTTGTGGGGGTGCGCCGTCAGGGTTTCGAACCCCGGACCCGCTGATTACCCATCATGGGGTCCGGCCGACGCCGAAGAAGGCCTGATCTTCCGCGAAATCCCTGCTAGCGATTAATTTCGGGTTCCCACGGGCGCTCGTCTGCACCCAACGATTCCGGCTGATCGGCTGTCATTAAGGGTTCAAAAACGTCCCCTTGGCTCGGGTTAGACGAGCAAAGTTGCTGGCTCCTGGCGCGGCACGCCTTTCGGATCTCCGACTGACTCCGCCGGCTGGCGGTTCGATGCGCGGCAGTTGCTGAGTAGTTTCGCACCCCTCGCGCCCATGCTGTTGATCGTCGCAGCAGTTCTTGATTGAGCGTCACCTCTCGACGCCGCGCGTGCGGCGCGCAGCGTCGTTGGGCGCGCCCGCCTCCTGTGTGCGGTCGCGCGCTGTGCGCGCATTCTGTGCGCCGGGTGCGGTCGTCGGCTCCGCGTCATACGGGCCTGTGGACGGCTATTCGGATGTTGATCGTCAGCACGACCCTCCCGCTAGGCGTCGTCTGGCCGCCTTAGTCTGCGCGCGTCGAACTCGAGGAAGGGGTCTCATGTCCGTGGCTGAAAATAGAAACTCACCGCACAACGCGCTTGCAGCGCTGCCTGTCGCCAACGCTGTGCGCCAACCCAGTGAAGCTGGTCACCACGTCGGGTCCGGTGACACGCGCGTATGCGGTGCAGGCCAACAGGTACCGGGAGTGGTCGTCGAGCCAATTGAGGATTTCGACGTCGGTGCCATCGGCCAGCGACCAGTGGGTGAAGTCGGATTGCCAGCATTCGTTGGGTTGGGCGGCTTCGAAGCGGTGGTAAGAGCTTTTTGGTCGTTTGCGTGGCTGTGGGGTGATCAGGCCGTGGTGGTGCAGAATGCGCCGGATCGTCGACGTCGCGGGCACCGACAGGCCGGCTTGTCGCAGGTGCCATTGCAGGGTCAGCGGTCCGGCATCGAGCCCGTCGGCGGTCAGCTGTTCACGCAACCCCACGATGGCGGTGATGACCTCGTCGCTGACCGCACGGGGTTTGCTGCCTGGTCGCCTCGATCGGGCATCGACGGCCTCCAGGCCGCCCTCGCGATAGCGCTTGAGCAGTCGGTGCAGATGCTGGCGCGAGAACCCGTAGGTCTTGGCTGCAGCGGTGACGCTGAGCTGACCACTGACGATATGGAGGACGGCAACCCGCGCTTTCGACATGAGCCACGACTGTCACCTATGACGCGACTCATCGGGCGCCGTTCCAGGTGTAACCCATGACGCGACTCACCTGTCACCTATGTCATGACCCCAGACACCCTTAGCTCGACAGGCAGGACACCTTGGTGTCGTTACTCGAGCGAGGGCTGGGCGTCTTCCAGTTGAGCCCTGGAGCGTACCCATCGATGCCCGACTGGGCGGCGTAGTTCGTCATCGTCAGGTCCCGATTGGTCTGCTGACTGTCGATTTGAGGCGGGACCAGCGCCAGCAATTTGGGCTGGGGCAGCTCTCGTGGTGTTGACGGCGTCACCACACTTCGGTATATCCGCAGGTCATTCGACGTCGTTTCGCGTTCTTTGGCGTAGTGAGCACGTCGGCATTTGCGCAGTTAAGAGGCTATTTCCGGGTGCTACTTCCCCAGGGGTTTTCGAATCCTCTTTAGCACCACCCATTTATGCAGGTCAGGGCAATAAGCCTGTCCTGCGCTGTGTTGCAATTCGCCAGACATCAAAATCCTGCCAAGCATCCACCCCAAAGGAGTAGCGACGGAGACAGCTGGCGCGCCGACGACCGCTGACGTTCGCGAATCAGCCGTCCGCCCGAGCGGTTCGACGCACTCTTCGAGGACCACGTTTTCGGGGAAGTACTACGAATCATCGAGCTCGATGAAATCGGACGCCACGTCCGACAGTCACCGAGCGCATCCACCGCGAATTGTTCGAAGACGTCCGCGCGCGCCAGCGAAGTCTCACAATATTGGTACAGGGGTCTGTGACTTCAGGCCGGAGGAACGATGTTCGGTAGCATGACCTGGCACGATTGGCCGATTTGCTCCATCGGTGCGGGCGTCGTCGTCCGGAGTTGGACGCCGAGCACCAATGAATCCAGCGACGGCGCCGGACCGCTGCCCAGCCCGACTTCACGTCGTCGCGGCGCCGGCGTGTCGGAAGCAGTGGGGCCGTGACGACGACACGGGCGTTCGCGATGCTGGGCTACGCGCTTCGTTTCCCCGGGGCCGCCGACGCCGGTGAATTCTGGCAACTCATGGCCGACGGCCAAGATGCGGTGTCAGTCGTGCCGGCGGATCGGTGGGATGCCGATGAGTTCTACGACCCCGATCCGGATGCGCCAGGAAAGATGGTGGCCCGCACGGCGGGGTTCGTCGACGACGTCTCGGGATTCGACGCGCCGTTCTTCGGGGTATCGGCGCGCGAGGCCATGTTCATGGATCCGCAGCACCGCCTGATGCTCGAGACGACCTGGTCTGCGATCGAGCACGCGGGCATGGCCCCCTCGGGCCTGGCGGGCACACAGACCGGCGTCTTCATGGGGCTGTCGACGCACGAGTTCGCGGGGATGATCGTCCGGTTGTCCCGATTGGAGGACATCGACTTCTACTCGGGAACCGGCTGTTCCCCCGCGGCGGGTGCAGGACGAATCAGCTTCCGGCTGGGCTTGAAGGGGCCGGCCATGGTCGTGGATACAGCCTGCAGCTCAGCGTTGGTGGCACTGCACCAGGCATGTCAGGCGCTCGACTCTGGCGACTGCGATCTGGCGCTGGTCGGCGGGGTGAACGTGATCCTGACCCCGATACCGATGATCAACTTCTCGCGGGCACGGATGTTGGCACCCGACGGCCGGTGCAAGACGTTCGATGCAGCCGCCGACGGCTACGTGCGTGGCGAGGGCTGCGGCGTCGTGGTGCTCAAGCGCGTCGATGACGCGCTGCGCGACGGTGACTCGATTCGAGCGGTGGTCCGGGGTACCGCCGTCAACCAGGACGGCGCGTCCGGCGGGCTGACGGTGCCGAATGGCGTTGCGCAGCAACAAGTCATCGCCACAGCACTACGGCGGGCCGGTATCGAGGCGGCCGACGTCGACTATCTGGAGGCGCACGGGACGGGCACCTCGCTGGGCGATCCGATCGAAGTGCAGGCCGCCGGCGCAGTGTTCGGCAAGGGACGAGACCCGGACCGGCCGTTGCTGATCGGCTCGGTGAAGACGAACATCGGACATCTCGAGGCTGCGTCTGGCATCGCCGGCCTGATCAAAGTTGCACTCGCGCTCGAACACGAGGTGCTGCCCAAGCACCTGCACTTCACGGAACCGTCACCGTACATTCCATGGGACCGGTTACCGGTTCGAGTGGTTGACGAGGCAACGGTGTGGCAGCGCACTAAACGGCCTCGGATTGCGGGTGTGAGTTCGTTCGGATTCTCTGGAACGAACGCGCACGTAGTCGTCGAAGAGGCACCCACCGTCGAGACCGCGATCGGCGGCGCCTCTGAACGTATTCGCGGCGAGCACCGGCTGCTGCCGCTGTCGGCGCGTACGCCTGAGGCCCTGGCATTGCTGGCGTCACGATATCGCGACTGGATGGACGCGAATCCGGATGTGGCGCTTGCGGACATCTGCGCGACGGCTGGGGCCGGGCGTTCGCACTTCGAACACCGCGCCGCCTTGGTGGTGGATTCGCGCCGCCGAGCGCGACGGCTGCTCGGCGCACTTCACGAGGACCGTCCGGCTCCGGGCCTGACGCGGGGCAGCGCCAATGATCGCCCCAAGACTGCGTGGCTGTTTCCCGGACAGGGCAGTCAGTTCCCGGGAATGGCGCAGACGTTGTTCGACAGCGAACCAGTCTTCCGCGAGACGATCCAGCGGTGCGCCGACGTCGTCGCCGGAGTGCTCCCGAGGTCCCTGCTGGAGGTGATGTTCGACACTGGCCCGGATGGTGAAGAGTCTTTGCGCGACACTACCTTTGCTCAACCTGCGCTCTTCGCGGTGGAGATGGCACTCGCCAGGTTGTGGCAGTCGTGGGGTATCCAGCCCGACGTGGTGGTGGGCCACAGCGTCGGCCAGTACACGGCGGCATGCGTAGCCGGCGTCTTCAGCATCGACGATGGCGCTCGGCTGGTGGCGGAACGCGGCCGCCTCTTCGGCGCGTTGCCCGAGGGTGGCCGCATGGTTGCGGTCTTCGCCGACGCCGACAAGGTCGAGCAGTGCGCTGCGGAGTACCCCAGGTTGTCGATCGCCGCGTACAACGGCGTCAGCACCGTCCTGTCCGGGCCGGGCGACGACGCCGAACTCGCGGCGGCCGCCTTCACGGATGCAGGGATCCGGTGTGAGTGGCTGCAGACCAGCCATGCTTTTCACTCGGCGCTGCTCGAGCCCGCGCTCGACGAGTTCGAGTCGCACGCAAGCAGTGTCGACTATTCCCCGCCACAGTTGACGCTCGTCTGCAATCGCACCGGCGAGGTGCTGACGCGGCGAAGTCGACTCGATGCTCGGTACTGGCGCAGACACGCACGCCAGCCCGTCCGGTTCGGCGACAGCGTGGCCACACTCGCGGAGCAGGGATGCTCGGTGTTAATGGAGCTCGGCCCGCAACCGGTTCTCACTGCGGCGGCCATCGCGGCCTGGCCCGACGCCGCACCCGTCCCGCAGACCATCGCGTCGCTGCGGCGCGGAACCGATGACGGCCGGTGCCTGACCGAGGCGCTCGCGGCCGCGTACGTATCGGGGCACAGGCTGGATTTCGCCGCCCGATGCGCTCGACCGGCTCGGCCGGTCGACCTACCCACCTATCCGTTCCAGCACCGCACCTACTGGTTCCCGGCCTACACCGCACCAGAACTGAACAGCCGCGCACGCGCCGGAGCGTCCTGGTCCGTCGACTCCGAGGCCGATCCACCCCGGCCCTCAGAGGTCGCCGACGCTCCACTGACCGAGACGCGAACCACCGATTGGCTCCTCGCGGAACCGCCCGCACAGCGGTTGACCCGCATCACCGACGTCATCGTCACTGAGCTCGCCAACGCACTTCGCACCTCCACCGACGAAATAGAGCGAGGTGCCGAATTCATCTCTCTGGGAATGGATTCACTGATGGCAATGGACCTCCGCCGCCGACTGCAGGCAGCGCTTGGCACCGAGATTCCTGCATCCGTGTTCTTCGCCCACCCCAATGTGTCGGCCCTGGCCGAAGGGCTACTCGCGGTCTGGCTGGGCAACGCGTCCGACGGGGCGAAGCGCCAGATCGCCATCCCCCGGGTGTCCAGGGACGGCGACCTACCCCTTTCCCATGCACAGGAACAGCTGTGGTTCCTGCACGAATTGCTTCCGTCGTCGAGCGCGTACAACGTGGCTGCGCGGATAGACATCCCCGGACCCGTGAATCACCAAATACTGCAACGAAGTTTCGACGCGGTGATGGCCAGGCACGAGGCACTGCGCACGACATTCCGCAGCAAGGAGGGCGCTCCGCTGGCGGCAGTAGGAGAGCCCCAACCCTTCGACCTGCCATTCGAACAGATACTCGAGGCAGATGTCGCCGCGGTCGCAGAACGGGAAGCTGCTGTCCCCTTCGACGTTGCGGTGGGACCGCTTTTGCGAGCCCGACTCTTGGGGCTCGGCGAGCAACGCCATGTGTTGGTACTGACGATGCATCACATCGTGACGGATGGCTGGTCGTTCCGGGTGCTGTTGCGCGACCTCGGGCTCACCTATCAAGCACTCGAAAATGGCGCCGACATTCCGCTTGCCGGATTGCCGATCCAGTACCCCGATTATGCGCAATGGCAGCGAGAACAGTTGCATGGAGCGACCTTCGAATCACATCTGGACTTCTGGCGTGCCGATCTCGCCGATGCACCACCACTGGAGCTCGACACCGATCGGCCCAGACCCAAGACGCCGACCTTCCGCGGTGCACGTACGCAATTCGTCCTCGGGCCCGAACGTGCCAGCGCGTTGCGCAGCCTCTGCCGTGCCGAGAACGTCACGGTATCGGTGCCCTTACTGTCGGCATTCGCGACCGTCATGGCCCGCTACTCGGGCCAAGACGACGTGGTGATCGGCACGCTGACCGCCAACCGCACCAGGGTCGAAACCGAGGACTTGATCGGGCTTTTCGTCAACGCGCTTCCGCTGCGTATCCGACTCGACGGCGATCCCACTTGCACCGAGATGCTCGGTCGGATTCGACAGCGAATGGTCGAGGTCTTGGCGCACCAGGATGTGCCGTTCGATCTGATCGTCAACGCGACGGCACAGGGCCGCGACGCCAACCGCAATCCAGTGTTCAGTATTCAGCTCGTCGTGCAGCCGGCGATGGGCGGGGCCGAACTGAGCGGCCTCGGCCTCGAGGTCGCCGAGATCGGAACGCACACGGCGAAGCGCGATCTCACGTTCACCTTCTTCGACGACGACCAACTGAGCGGGCACGTCGAATACGCGGCCGAAGTGTTCGATGCGGTTCGTATCGATCGGCTGATCGCCCACTTCCGCGTGGTGATCGACGCGATGATGTCCGATCTCGGTCGGCGGCTTTCCGAGCTTCCGATGTTGACCGAGTCCGAAACCTCGCACTACCAAATGATTTCGTCGCCTCGAACAATACCGGCCAACTCAGTGTCGGAGCTCTTCGAGATGACTGTTGACCGGACACCGGATGCCGTGGCGGTGACTGCGGACGCAGACTCGCTTACCTACCGAGAACTCGACAGCACGGCCAACAGACTTGCCCGGCAGCTGAGGGGTCGCGGTATCGACGTCGGCAGCCCTGTGGGGCTGCGGGTGCACCGAACGACCGCGATGGTGATCGGAATGCTCGGAATACTGAAGGCGGGCGGCGTCTACGTGCCGATCGATCCGTCATACCCGAAGGACCGCGTCGACGACATGCTCGCCACCGCGGGGGTGGTACTGCTCCTCGGGGAGGACGACGTCGACGGTGCCCATGTGTGCCGGGAATCTTCGGATCGGCTTGGAACCTCAACGGCCCCTGATGACCTCGCGTATGCGATGTTTACGTCAGGGTCGACGGGGAGGCCGAAGGGAGTCGCCGTCAGCCACCGCAGCGTCGTGGAGTACATCGAGACGCTCGGTCGCGAATTGGGCATAACACGACAGGACGTCTATCTCGAGACGGCGTCGATCTCGTTCTCGTCGTCTATCCGGCAGATACTGGTGCCGTTCGCGGTCGGCGCGCATGTCGTGATCGCCACCACCGAAGAGCGCCGTGACCCGTCGCGGCTTCTGCGTCGAATCAGCGAATCGGCGGTGACCGTGGCCGATCTCGTCCCCACGGTCGTGCGTGCACTTGTCGACGCGGTGGCGGGCGACCCCGGCGCGCACGCTGCACCGCCGCCGAATCGGCTGCGGTTGTTGCTCACCGCGAGCGAGCCCCTGCGCGTCGGTGTCGTGCGCGCTTGGCGGGATTGCGTCGGCGGCAGCGTTACGTGGATCAACATGTACGGCCAGACCGAGACCACCGGGATCGTCAGCTTGCACCGCGTCGGTCAGCCCGACGGGGCTGATCAGACCGTGGTGTCGATCGGGCGTCCCCGCGGCAACGTCGGCATGTATGTAGTGGACGAGCTGTTGCGTCCCCTCCCGCCAGGCGTCTCCGGCGAATTGTTCATCGCAGGTGTCGCGTTGGCGCGCGGGTATCTCGGCGACAAGGAACTCACCGCCGAGAAGTTCGTTCGTGCTCCCTGGAATCCCGACGAGCGCCTGTACGCCAGCGGCGACGTGGTGCGGCTGAGCGAGGACGGCACTATCGAGTTCCGCAACCGCACTGATCGGCAGGCCAAGATCCGCGGTCTGCGCGTGGAACCCGCCGAGATCGACAGGGTGCTCCTCGAGCATCCAGGGGTGCGCGAAGCCGTCACCGTGGTCAAGCACCTCGCAGCTGACGGGAGCCTGCTCATCGCCTACTTCGCGCCAGCGGGCGCCCAGGTGCTGGTGAGTGAGCTGCGGGCCCACGCCCGGCGGCAGCTCCCCGAGCACATGGTCCCCTCCGCGTTCGTCGCCATGGATCGGTTGCCGCAGACACCCAATGGGAAGCTCGATTTGGCGGCCCTGCCGGATGTCGAAATAACCCGCGACGAGGAGGTCGAGTACATCGCACCCCGAGGGCACGTCGAAGAGGCTCTTGCGGGTATATGGCGCACTGCCTTGGACGTCGAGCAGATCGGCGCGGGCGACAACTTCTTCGCGCTGGGCGGGCATTCGCTGCTGGCGGCACAGGTGCGTTCGCGGATCCATCAGCACCTCGGGGTCGAACTCCCGCTCGACGCGCTCTTTGACGACCAGACGCTGTCTGATCTGGCCCGACGAATCGAGTACTCCGGGGCGTGCACGGGGGAGGCGCCACCGCTGCGGCCGGCGTCTCGTCACCAGGAGCTACCCGCTTCGCATGCGCAGGAGGCGATGTGGCACGCCGAACAGGACGATCCCGGATCCGCGGCGCACTGGATCGATGTGTCGATCAGAATCGTCGGTTCCCTCGATCCGGCGGCGATTGTGCATGGTATTCAGGGCGTCGTCGCGCGGAATGAATTGCTGCGCACCGTCTTCCGAACTTCAAACGATTCGTCGAGGGCAAGGGTGTCGCAGGTGATCCTGGACTCCTATGTGCCTGACATCCCGATTCGGGAGGCGGATTCATATCCACCCCCTTCGTCAGACGCCCGCGAATGGCGAGACCTCCATGCCCGGCCGCCGTTTCGCGCTGACATAACGCGAGTCGCCGACGACCACTATGTCCTTCGTCTGCGTGCGCATCGCATCCTCGCCGATGGGTATTCGATGCGGTTGCTGCTGAGCGAACTCGGCGGACTCGTCGCGAGTTCGCTCGGGTTCGAGGATTTTCCCGTATTGGATCGCGAGTTGCAGTATGCCGACTACGCGGTCTGGGAGCGGTCCTGGCTGGCCGGTGAGGCGCTCAACCGGCGTGTCGAGCACTTCCGCCGTCAGTTCGCAGCTGCACCCCTGCCGCCCCCATTGCTCGCCGATCACCCGCGTTCCGAGCGGCCGGACCGACACGGACGCCAATTCGCGTTCGAGTTTCCGCCCGCGGTCGCGGTCGAGGCGCGGGCGCTGGCAGTGCGCGAGCAGGTGTCGCTCTACTCAGTGCTGCTGGCAGCCTTCGCGACAGCGGTCGGTGCCTATACGAACCAGAGCACGGTGGTCATTGCCTCACCTCTGACACGACGGAACGATCCGGCCACGCAGTTGATCATCGGGCCTTTCATGAACACCGTGCCGCTGCGCATCGAGCTCGGTGCGGGGAAAGATCTGCCCGAGCTGGTCCGAGAGGTCAAGTCCACAGTCGTCGGGGCACTGTCGAACCAGGACGCGCCGTGGCCCCACGTGCTCGCGGCGCTGACCGAACACCACGGACCAAGTGCACTCGGCATCGGCGAGACCGTGTTCCTGATGGACGACCCGGTGCCTGGAGAGTTCGCCGCCGGCGGACTCTCCGTGTCCCGCGTCCCACCCGAACGGATCGTCGCACGCCGCGAGCTCACGGCCGCATTGAGCACCGCGGACGACCAGATCACCGGAACGGTGACGTACGACGCAGGGCTCTTCGAAGCTGAGTCGATAGCACGGATCGTGTCGAACTTCATTGCGGCCCTGACCGTGTCAGACGTCGAGAGAGTCTAGGCCGAGGAAGACCGATGGACAGTGTCAAGAGCGCGGACTTCGAGCACACCGGACGCGGCCGGCCGGCCGGGCATCTGTTGCGGCAGTGCTGGCAGCCGGTCTATCTGGCGGAGGACCTGCCACCCGGCCAGACGGTACCGCTGAAGATCCTGCACGAGGAGCTGACGCTTTACCGCGGCGAAGACGGCGTCGCCCACGTCATCGCGGGCCGCTGCGCGCACCGAGGCGTACTGCTGTCGGTCGGTATCGTCGAAGGCGACTGCGTGCGATGCCGGTACCACGGCTGGCAATACGACCAATCCGGGCAGTGTGTCGACCAGCCGGCCGAGCGGAAGAGTTTCGCCGCCAAGGTGCGGATCGCGAGCTACCCGGTCGAAGAATACTTCGGATTCATTTGGACCTACCTCGGTGAGTCGCCGGTGCCGGAACTGCCGCGATGGCCGGAACTGGACGACCACGGCCGATTTCACGTCGTCGAAATGCGCAAGTGGAACTACTTCCACGATCTGGAGAACACCGTCGACGATGTGCATCAGTTCTGGGTGCACGCAGCCGGCGTATATCAGGACGACGAGAACGCCGGCGAGCTCCCCGAGATCACCGCTGAGTCAACGGACTTCGGACTCGCGCAGTCGAGTGCGTTTAGCAATGGATTCGTACGCCGGTTGGCACTGATCATGCCGAACACCCTCTACTTCAACGCTGGGGCGGGCGTGCTGCGCGGCTTCAAGAGCTTTCTGTGGAACGTGCCGATCGACGACGAGAACCACATGATGTTCTTCCTCTTCATCGCTGCCCATCTACCGCCTGATATCGGAGCCGTTGTTGCACAGGGAGTTCGGGACAGTCGCGAGTATCTCTCCCAGCTGAGGCCGGTTGACGAGGTCGTCCGCGCGGTGCTCAGCGGCCGCGAGCGGTGGGAGGACATCGAAGACCGGCCGGACCGAGTGTTGATCGAGGACGGCATCGTTCTGTTGGGTCAGGGTGTAATGCCCGATCGGTCGCAGAATCGTCTCGGCAGTTCGGATGCGGCGATCATCATGCTGCGCAGGCTCTATGCACGCGAACTTGCGGCGATCGAGGCGGGTCAACCGCTCACCAAGTTCCCCACACCCGATGCGGCCGCGCTCGCGCGTCTCGACGGCTGACCACCCCGGCAGAAGGGCGCAAGTCCATGACGACAGTCCAAGATCTGATGGATCGGGCATCCGCGATGATCCGCGACGACCCGGACAAGGCGCGCAAGTTCGGCGGGGTTTGCAAGTTCGCTCTGAGCGGCGAGGGAGGTCGCACGTTCATCATCGACCTCACCGACGACCCGCGAGTGATCGACGGTGACGGGGACGCGCAGTGCACCATCAGCATGGCGCTACCCGATTTCATCAACTTGGTCGAGGGGCGAGCCAACCCGCGCGGACTGTTCTTCCTCGGGAAGCTTCGCATCAAAGGTGATTGGAAGCTCGCCATGAAGTTCAAGAAGCTCGCCGAGGTCATGGCCGGCCAGAAATGACCGAGCTCGCGGACCGAGCCGAAACGGAGCTCGAGGAACTCCGCGCGAGAGTGCGCGAACTCGAGGGTGCGGACCACGGATTCGCGGTCGTCGGCTACGCGGTGCGTTTCCCCGGCGCTCCCGATGCAGACGAATTCTGGAACCTGTTGACTGAGGGCCGCGAGGCGATCTCAGAGGTGCCTGCGGATCGATGGGACGTCGAGCAGTTCTACGACCCCGAACCCGGCGCGCCCGGGAAGATGGTGACCCGGCGGGCGGGATTCATCGACGACGTAGCGGGTTTCGATGCTTCCTTCTTCGGGGTGTCGACGCGCGAGGCCGTCTTCATGGACCCGCAGCATCGCCTGTTATTGGAGACTGCGTGGCGGGCCGTGGAGCACTCGGGCAGTGCACCGTCCGAGTTGGCGGGCACCAAGACCGGGGTGTTCATGGGGCTGTCCACGCAGGACTACCTCTGTCTGCTGACCAACGCGATGAGCCTCGAAGACATCGAGGCCTATCTCGGGATCGGCACGTCGGCCGCCGCGGGAGCCGGCCGGATCAGTTACCGGATGGGGCTGCTGGGCCCTGCGATCACGGTCGACACCGCATGTAGCTCGTCGTTGGTGGCCGTCCATCAAGCATGCCAAGCGTTGCGGCTGGGCGAGTGCGACGTCGCCTTGGCCGGCGGGGTGAACCTGCTGATCAGCCCGGCGACGATGATCAACTTCTCGCGGGCCCACATGCTGGCACCGGACGGCCGTTGCAAGACCTTCGACGCCGCGGCCGATGGCTACGTCCGTGGTGAGGGTTGCGGCGTCGTCGTGGTGAAACGGCTGGACGACGCCATCCGAGACGGTGATCGTATTCGGGCCGTGATCCGGGGCAGCGCGGTGAACCAGGACGGCGCATCGGGTGGCCTGACGGTGCCGAACGGCACTGCGCAGCAGCGGGTCATCGCCGCGGCACTGCGGAGTGCTGGTGTCGACGCCTGCGACGTCGACTATCTGGAGGCGCACGGAACCGGGACGTCACTGGGTGATCCCATCGAAGTGCAAGCCGCGGGTGCAGCGTTCGGCGCAGGACGCGACGAGGGCCGCCCGCTTCTGATCGGGTCGGTGAAGACGAACGTCGGGCATCTGGAGGCAGCCGCGGGGATCGCCGGACTGATCAAGGTCATCCTGTCGCTCGAACACGATGAGCTGCCGAAACACCTGAATTTCCAGAATGCTTCGCCGCACATCCCGTGGGACCGACTTCCGGTGCGTGTGCTCGACGGGGCCGTCCCGTGGACGCGCAGCGGACGACCCCGGCTCGCCGGGATCAGTGGGTTCGGGTTCTCCGGGACGAATGCCCACCTCATCGTCGGGGAAGCACCCATCCAGGCGGCTACGGCGACGGGACCGGTCGGCGTACCTGTCGGCGGGCGCTTCGAGGTATTGCCCCTGTCCGCCCGCACGCCCGCTGCGTTGGTCGAAGTCGCCGGCCGCTACCGAGATTGGTTGACGGCGCACCCGGACGTCGACCTGTCGGACGTGTGTCTCAGCGCGGGGGTGGGGCGGTCGCACTTCGAGCAACGCGCGGCCCTGGTGGTGAACTCGACCGCATCCGCCACCGAGTTGCTCAGTGCGGTGGTCGAAGACCGGCCGGTTCCCGGTCTGCTGCGGGGGGAGTGTGGTGACCCGCCGAAGACGGCGTGGCTGTTCTCGGGTCAGGGTAGCCAGTTCGCCGGGATGGGACGGGAGCTGTTCGAGGCCGAGCCGGTGTTCGCCGAAACGGTCAGCCAATGCGCCGCAGCGGCCGAAGGCATCCTCGAAAAGCCCTTGCTGGAAGTCATTTTCGACGCCGACGGGGACGAGACGCTCCGTAACACTTCGTATGCCCAGCCTGCATTGTTCGCAGTGGAGCTGGGGCTGGCCAGACTCTGGCAATCGTGGGGGCTCGAACCGGACGTAGTACTGGGTCACAGCGTCGGTCAGTATTCGGCTGCCTGCGTCACCGGCGTGTTCGGCCTCGCGGACGGCGTCGCGTTGATCGCGGAGCGTGGCCGACTGTTCGGCAGTCTGCCCGCGGGAGGTCGGATGGCTGCCGTGTTCGCCGATGCCGACCGGGTCGAGAGCTGCACCGACGAGTTTCCGCGGCTGGCGGTGGCGGCCTACAACGGCGCCAACACGGTGCTGTCGGGGCCGGTGGAGGACCTGGAGCGGGCGGTGGCCGGGCTGATGGCCGACGGCGTTCGATGTGAATGGCTGGACACCAGCCACGCCTTTCACTCCGCGCTGCTCGATCCGATCCTCGACGAGTTCGAGTCCTACGCATCGGGCTTCGCGTTCGAGGCACCACAGCGGACATTGGTGTGCAACCGCACCGGCGTGCCCCTCGGCAGGCAGACGAAACTCGACGCCAACTACTGGCGCAGGCACGCGAGGCAGCCCGTCGAATTCGCCAAGAGCGTGCGTTCACTCGCCGAGCTAGGCTGCGCGCTGCTCCTTGAGATCGGTCCACAACCGGTGCTCACCGCCGCGGCAATGCGGGCGTGGCCCGACACCGAGCGCAGGCCGGAGACCATCGCGTCCCTGCGCCGCGGCGGTTCCGATCAGCGTCAGCTCAGAGACGCCTTCGCCAAGGCCTACGTGGCGGGCCACCACCCCGACTTCGCTGCGGCGGGACGGGTGAATGCCCGCAAGGTTGATCTGCCCACCTACCCGTTCCAGCACCGGAAGTTCTGGTACGCGACGCCCCCGACGCCGGGCGCCACCGATGCCGCACGCACCGATACGGTCCGGCTTCTCGAGGAGGGCAGAATCGACGAGCTCGCCGCCCTCGTCGGCGCCGAAATCGGCGACGACCGCACCGTCGGCGCATTGAATCAGCTGGCCGCCCAGCACAACCAGCAGCGAAGTGCGCAGTCCCTAGCCGACGCCCGGTACGAGATCGGCTGGGAGAAATCGGCCACTACGGCTTCGGCCGTCGACCCGGTCGAGGGGCTGGCCTGGCTGCTGATCGCCGACGATGCTGAAACCGTTGCGCCACTTGCCGATCTGCTAACCGCGCACGGGCACCGGCACCAGATCCTGGCGATGCCCGGATCGGACGCCGACGAAGAACAGTTCCTGGCTGCACTGGGCGCCGCCGCGGCCGAGCATTCCGCGCTGCGCATTGTGCATCTCGCGGGCCTGGACCCGGACGGTGCGACGTCCGCGCGCTCACTGGATCGGATGCAGAACCGTGTGCTGAGCGGAACACAACGGATCTTCCGTGCCGCGCTTGCCGCCGAACTGGATGCACCCGTCTGGCTGGTGACCCGCGGTGCTCAACGCGTAAATCGGGCCGACACCGTCTCGCCCGTGCAATCCATACTGTGGGGCTTCGGTCGCACCGCTTCCTACGAACATCCCCGCCTATGGGGTGGGCTCGCGGACATGGCGGCGGGCGAAGCAGACGACTGGGCCGGGTTGATCGCCCACATCCTCGCAGCACCGCCGGGCGAAGATCAGATCGCGCTTCGCGATGGCGACGGCGCCCCGTACTTTGCCCGGGTCGCGAGGCGGTCGGCTCCGAAGGCGACCACACCACTCGAATTGCGCAGTGATGCCGCCTATCTCGTCACCGGCGGACTTGGTGCGGTCGGACTGCAGCTGGTCGAACATCTGGCCGCGCACGGTGCGGGTCATCTCGTGCTGACGGGACGACGGCCGCCCACCGAAGCCGCACAGCGGCGAATCGAGGCGATCCGCGAACAGCACGATTGTGAGGTCGTGATGCTCGCGGCAGACGTTTCCGACCCGGATGACGTCGCGCGGGTGTTCACTACCATCCGAATGGAGCTGCCACCGTTGGTCGGCATCGTGCATGCCGCGGGCGCGCTTGGAACCACCTCACTGCTCGACATGGACGACGCGGAAGTGGACCGTGTGTTCGCGGGAAAGGTATGGGGTGCCTGGTATCTAAGCGAAGCAGCAGCGGCGCTGCAGTTGGACTTCTTCGTGTGTACCTCGTCGATCGCCGCGGTGTGGGGCACCAGGACCCAAATCGTCTACAGCGCGGCCAATGCGTTCCTCGACGGGTTGGCATGGCGGCTGCGTGAGCGCGGCGTGCCCGGTGTCAGCGTCGAATTCGGCCTCTGGTCGACAGGAATGGGCGATCAAGAGACGCGAGAACAACTCGACATCCTCGGCATCCGGACCTTGTCGTCTGCCGACGCGTTGGCCGGGATGGCTGAGCTCGTCACGTCGTCGACACCACACGGAATGGTGGCCCGCTTCGACTGGCCCCGGTTTGTGCCGTTCCAACAGCTCTTTCGCAGACGGTCTTTGCTCGCCAACATTGAGCGCGAGCTGCCCGAGACCGCCGCGATTCCGACCGCATCGATGGCGACAGAGCTGATTGCAGAGCTTCAGGCCGCCCCGGTACAGCAGCGCAAGCAACTGGTGCTCGAGTACCTTCGCAACACCGTCGCGCAGGTGACGCGGATCGACGCCGGGGAGATCCGCGACGATGCGGGGCTTTTCGATATCGGCATGGATTCGCTGATGGCCGTCGAACTGCATGCCCGGCTCGAACGCGGATTTGGCAGGCCGCTGCCGGTGACCATCGCCATGGACCATCCACGTCTGTCCGATGCAGCCGACTACCTCGTGACCGACGTGCTCGGCCTCACCGATCGGGCGCCGGCCCAGTCCGACCCGGTGGTGACGTTGGCGGCGAACGAGCCGATTGCGATCGTCGGGCTGGCATGCAGATTCCCTGGTGCCAGCGATGCGGAGGCGTACTGGAAACTGCTCGCGGACGGCGTCGACATGATCCGGGAGATCCCGGACGACCGGTACGACGTCGACGATTTCTACGACCCGGATCCCGATGCAGCAGGCAAGATCTACACGCGCTGCGGCGGCTTTCTCGACGGGATCGACGGGTTCGATCCCGAGTTCTTCGGCATCTCCCCGCGTGAGGCGGTGTGGATCGACCCTCAGCAGCGCCTGGTCCTCGAAACCGCGTGGGAGGGCCTCGAGCGTGCTGGCTATGCGCCGTCGGCGTTGCGCGGCAGCAGAAGTGGCGTGTACGTGGGAGTCGGCGCCAACGAATATTCCTATGTGTTGTCCAGCAGCAGCTTTGAAGACATCGAAGCTCAGTTCGCCACCGGCAATGCCACCAGCGTCATCGCCGGCCGGGTGGCATTCGCGCTCGGATTGGAGGGACCGGCGGTGTCCTTGGACACCGCCTGCAGCTCGTCGCTGGTCGCCATCCATACGGCATGCCAGGCGTTGCAGGCCGGTGATTGCGATCTAGCGTTGGCCGGCGGGGTCAATGTCCTTCTCAGCCCGGTGATCACCATTGCGACGTCGCGCGCGCGGATGCTCTCACCCGACGGGCGGTGTAAGACCTTCGACGCGGCCGCTGACGGCTATGTGCGCAGTGAAGGCTGCGGAATGCTGGTGCTCAAGCGCCTCAGCGATGCGGTCCGCGACGGGGATCGGATCAAGGCCGTCGTCCGGGGCAGCGCGGTCAATCAGGATGGCGCCTCCGGTGGTTTGACGGTGCCGAATGGTGGTGCGCAACAGCGTGTCATCGCCAGCGCATTGTCCCGAGCCGGGCTCACCGGCGGTGACGTCGACTATCTGGAGGCCCACGGGACCGGCACGGCGCTGGGTGACCCGATCGAAGTGCAGGCCGCCGGTGCGGCGTTCGGCGCAGGGCGCGACGCGGGCCGACCGCTTCTGATCGGGTCGGTGAAGACCAACATCGGACATCTCGAGTCGGCCGCGGGGGTGGCCGGCCTGATCAAGGTTGTGCTGTCGCTGGAGCACGGGATCCTGCCGCAGAACTTGCACTTCGAGCATCCGTCACCGCACATTCCGTGGGATCGACTTGCGGTGCGGGTGGTGGACAAGCCGACCCCGTGGCAAGCCAACGGCAGGGTGCGGCGCGCCGGAATCAGTTCCTTCGGTTTCTCCGGAACGAATGCGCACGTCCTCATCGAGGAGGCGCCCGCAACAGCAGAAGTGGAACCGACTGTTTCGCCATCCGAGTCGGTCTCGGTGCTTGCGCTGTCTGGGCGGTCGCCTCAGGCGCTGGCTGCGGTGGCGCGGCGATACGACGGTCTGGCTCCAGACGAATCCGGATGTGGACATCGCAGACCTGTGCTTCACCGCCGGTGCCGGACGTTCGCATTTCGAGCACCGCGCCGCCCTCGTGGTGGATTCGGTCGGAGGAAGCGCGGGCGGCACTGTCCGAATTGGCCGAGGAGCGGTTGGTGCTCGGGGCGGTGCGCGGTGTCTGCGGAGACCCGCCGAAGACAGCCTGGCTGTTCACCGGACAGGGGAGTCAGTATCCGGGGATGATGCGCGAGTTGTTCGACGTCGAGCCTGTGTTCACCGAAACCGTGATGAGATGCGCAGACGTGGTCGACGCCGTGACGTCGCGCCCATTGCTGGAGGTACTGTTCGGCACCGAAACCGACAGCGACCTCGCGGAGACGTTGCGGCACACGTCATTTGCCCAGCCGGCGCTCTTCGCCGTCGAGATGGGTATTGCTCGGCTGTGGCAGTCGTGGGGCATCGAACCCGACGTGGTCCTCGGCCACAGCGTCGGCCAGTACGCGGCGGCCTGTGTGGCCGGGGTGTTCGGGCTCGAGGACGGAGCACGGTTGGTGGCTGAACGGGGTCGCCTGTTCGGCAATCTCCCCGAGGGTGGCCGAATGGTGGCGGTATTCGCCGATCCCGAACACGTGGAGGACGTCGCCGACGAATTCCCTCGGGTGTCAGTGGCGGCCTACAACGGCCCCAACACGGTGCTTGCGGGCCCCGCCGAGGACCTGGAGCAGCTGGTCGCGAGGTGCAGCGGCGACGGAATCCGTTCCGCGTGGCTGGACACCAGCCACGCCTTCCACTCCGAGCTGATGGAACCGGCGCTCGAGGAATTCGAGTCGTACGCAACGCAGTTCGAGTTCGCTGTGCCCGACGTTGCCGTTGATCTGCAACCGCGCGGGCAGCGTGCTCGCGGCTGCGACCCCACTGAACGCGCAGTACTGGCGGCGGCATGCCCGCCAGCCGGTGCAGTTCGCCGAGAGCGTGCGTACCGTCGCCCAACTGGGCTGCTCGGTACTGATGGAGATCGGCCCTCAGCCGATTCTTAGCGCGGCCGCGCTTCAGGTCGTGGCCGGAACATTCGACCCCGCCGCGGGCAATCGCGTCGGCTCGCAAGGGCGTCGACGCCCGCCGCCAGATGACCGAAGCCGTTGCAGCGGCCTACGTCGCCGGGCACCGGCCCGACTTCGCCGCCCTGCAGCGGGCGCCGCGTCGCAGGCTCGAACTGCCGACCTACCCGTTCCAGCGCCGGTCCTTCTGGCCGAAGACCTCCGGCATCAGTTCCGGCGGTGTCGCGGTGTCCGGGATCCTCGGTGCGACAACCGACCTCGCATCCGGCGCCACCGTCCACACCAGCCGACTCAGCCGCAAGACGCAGCCCTGGCTCGCCGATCACATCATCTACGGCACCGTGGTCGTCCCTGGCGCCACCTACGCGGCCATGGTGCTAGCCGCGGTCGAACCACCGGCGCAGGTTCAGGAGGTGTTCTTCTACGAGCCGATCCTGCTGGGCGACAAAGACTCCCGTGAGTTGCAGCTGACCCTGAACCCGTCCGACGACGGTGAGGGATGGACGTTCCAGGTTTCCAGCCGTCCATACGGTGACCGGGATTCGGACTGGTCATTGAATGCCGGCGGTTCGGTCCGCGCGGGTGTCGAGGACGACTCGGCAACCGACTCCGCGGATCCCATCGACATCACGATCGAGCGGTTGACCCGCGCACGCCCTCAACAACTGTTCGATGCCTTCGTCGACAACGAACTCGTGCTCGGGCCCGTGTGGCGATCATCGCTGAAATCGCTATGGGTCGGCGACCGGGAGGCGGTCGGCGACATCACTGTCGGCGACGAACTGGCCGAACATGTCGGCCGCGAACCGGTCCATCCGGTGCTGCTCGATCTCTGTACCGGCATCGCCGGTGCCGCGCTCTTTGCGGTGGCTTCGCAGGCCGATATCGACTCGGATCTGTTCTTGCCGTTGCGCTATGGCCAGGTCGTGCTGCGCGAACGGATGCCACGGCGGTTCTATTGCCACGCCCGATGGCAGCCCAGCGGCGCCGATCGTGAGGTGCAGGTCTTCGACCTCGACTTCGTGGATCGAGACGGCCGCAACGTGGGTGGAATCCGTGAGTTCACGGTCAAGCGCGCACCGCGGGAGGCGTTGTTGCGAAGTCTGGGCGGCGATGCGACCCGGATGTTGTACGGGGTTGGCTGGCGCGAGACTCCACCTCCCGGGTTTGATGATGACGAGATCCCAAGCGGTACCTGGCTGGTGGCCGGATTCGACGAATTGGCGGCGGAACTACCGAATTCCGTTGCAGTCGGCAGGATTGCCGATCCCGAGCAGTGGCGACAACTCCTCGCCCAGCGCAGTCGAACGCGGCGCTCCGGTGTCGGGGATCGTGCTGCGGGCCACCGGACGTCCCGACGCCGAAGAGTCGAGCACCGAATTCACGGCGCGGCTGGAAGACGAGATCAGCAATGTTCTCGACGCCGTCCACGTCCTGCTGGCTCACGAGGGCACGAGCCTGGCCGACGGCCTGTGGGTCCTCACCGAACGGGCCGTTGCGACTGAGGCCGGAGAACCGGTCGACCCGGTCCAGGCGGCGCTCTGGGGGCTGGGCCGCACGGTCATCGGCGAGCAACCGATGCTGCGGTGCAGGCTGGTCGACGTCGATGGATCCGATGACGCCGCGCGCCTCGTGGCGAGCCTGCTCGGCACTCCGGGCGACGAGCCGGAAGTGGCACTGCGACAGGGGAAGTTCCTGGTGCCGCGGGTATTGCCGTGGGCACGCGCCGGCTACCTTGCGGTACCGCGCGCATCGGACTACGTCCTGGCGCCGACCCAACGGGGTGCGATCGACAACCTGCGGGTGACCGAGATGGAGCCGGCGCCGCCGGCCCCAGGTCAGGTGCAGGTCCGCATTGAGGCCGCCGGTGTCAACTTCCGGGATGTGCTCAACGTGCTCGGGCTCTACCCGGGCGATCCCGGTCCAGTCGGCGGTGATTTCGCAGGCACCGTCACGGCCACCGGTTCCGACGTCACCAAGTTCGAGCTCGGACAACGGGTGTTCGGCGTGTGGCCGGGGGCGATGGCCAGCCGGGTCAATGTGCCCGCTCCATTGCTGGCCGTGGTACCCGAACGGATCAGCGCGATAGCGGCGGCGAGCACTCCCACCGCCGTGCTGACGGCGCTATTGGCGTTCGACTGGGCGAAGCTGGCGCCCGATGATCGAGTGCTCGTACACGCCGCCAGTGGCGGTGTCGGCTTGGCTGCGGTCCAGTTGGCCCGCCAACGCGGTGCGGTCGTGTTCGCGACCGCAAGCGCCTACAAGCGTGCAACATTGCGCACGATGGGCGTGGAGCACGTCTACGACTCGCGCAGTCTCGATTTCGCTGATCACATTCTGGCCGATACCGGCGGTGCGGGCGTCGATGTGGTGCTCAACAGTCTCACCGGTGAGGGGTTCGTCGCCGCTACCGTGCGGGCGACGGCAACGAACGGGCGGTTCGTCGAGATTGCCAAGAGGGATATTTGGACTGCGGAACAGATGGCGGAGGTCCGTCCCGACATCGACTACGAGATCCTCGCGCTCGACGTGCTGATGGCTACCGAACCCGACCGCATTCGCGACTTGATGACCGTCGTGTCCAATGGATTGGCCACCGGTGAGACAACACCACTTCCGGTAGAGATCTATCCGCTGGCGGAGGCGAGGACGGCGTTTCGGCGCATGCAGCAGGCGCGACACATCGGCAAAATCGTGCTCCAGATGCCGAATCCGCTGCAACCGCGCGAAGATCGGAGCTACCTCATCACCGGCGGCCTCGGTGCGCTCGGCCTACACACGGCAGCGTATCTGGCGCAGCTCGGGGCCATCGACATCGTCTTGACCAGCAGGCGGCCACCCGAGGCCGCCGCTCAACAGGCCATCGACGAGATGACGGAGCGCTATCACTGCAGAATCCACACGATGGCGGCCGACATCGGCAACGAGGGTCAGGTGTCGGAGCTGCTGGCGCGAATGCGAACGGAGCTGCCGCCGTTGGGGGGTGTCGCACACCTGGCGGGCGTGATCGACGATGCACTGCTGCCACAGCAGACGCTCGATCGTTTCCGCGCGACGCTGACGCCGAAGTCCCTCGGCGCGTGGCATCTTCATCGCTTGACGAAAGACGACGACCTCGAGTTCTTCATCGTCTACTCATCCGGCACCAGCGTGCTCGGAGCGCCCGGTCAGGCCAACTACTCCACCGCCAACGCGATGCTCGACGGGCTGGTCGCCTACCGTAAAGCACAGGGTCTGCCCGCGACGGGCATCAACTGGGGCCCGTGGGCGAACGGCGGTATGGCAGACACCGAGGCCGCGCGCGCCAATCTCGGCGCCCGCGGCCTGATTCCGCTGGAACCCGGCGCCGCACTGAACGCGCTCGGCGAGGTCGTCGCCAACGGAATCGGGCAGGCGATCGCACTCAAGGCCAATTGGCAACGGGCGTCGAAGCTACTCGGGACCGCCCGCCCGCCGATCCTCGATCACGTTCTGCCGACCGCAGGTTCGGCGACGCCCGGTGACAGTGCGATGCTCCGGCGGCTGTACGACGTGCCCGAGGCGCAGCGCGGTGCGTTCATCACCGAGCACCTTCAGTCCGAATTGCAACAGATTCTGGGTTTCGCGCAACCACCGGCCGCGGCGAGTCGCTTCCTGGAACTCGGCATGGACTCGCTGATGGCGGTCGAACTCCGGAACCGGCTGCTCGGCCAGTTCGGCAACGCCTTCACGATCAATGCCACCGCAGTGTTCGACTATCCGACCATCGAATCGCTCGCCGAGTACCTCGCCATTCAGATACCCGAGCATCTCGAGGGGGACGCCGCCCCTGCATCAGGGGCTGAGACTGCCGCATGACCGTCATTGTCGGCGATCGCCCGATGTTGGCGTTGACGAAGGTCGCCAAGACGTACCGCATCGGCGGCCAGACGGTGCGCGCCCTCGACGACCTCACGCTGACGCTGACCGGCGGTGAGTTCGTGGCGGTGGTCGGCCCTTCCGGCGCGGGTAAGAGCACGCTGCTCCACCTGCTCGGCGCGCTGGATCGACCCGACTCCGGATCGATTCGGTTCGAGGGCAACGAGATCGGCGACCTCGATGACGAACAACAATCCGAATTCCGTAGACACAGAGTAGGTTTCGTCTTTCAGTTCTTCAACCTACTGCCAACCATGACGGCTTGGGAGAACGTGGCGGTACCGAAGGTGCTCGACGGAGCCCGGATGTCGAAGGTCAAATCGCGCGCCTTCGAGCTGCTGGAGATGGTGGACCTCGGTGACCGCGCCGAGCACCGGCCGTCGGAGTTGTCCGGCGGCCAGATGCAGCGCGTCGCGGTGGCTCGGGCGTTGATGATGGATCCGCCGCTGCTGCTCGCCGACGAGCCGACGGGCAATCTCGACACGAAGACCGGCGCCGCGATCATGGCCCTGCTCACCGCCATCGCGCACCAGGACGGCCGATCGGTGGTGATGGTCACGCACAATCTCGAGGCTGCGTCGGCAACGGACCGGGTGATCACCCTGACCGACGGCCGCGTCGGCTCCGATGTACGCGTGGGTTCGGAACCGGCATGATCGTGGACCGCATGCGCGCGTTCAACCTTCGCGAGCTACGCGCGCATCCGGGCCGAACTACGATGTCGATTGTCGTGGTAGGGATCTCGGCGACATTGCTGGTCGCGGTGCTTGGCATCGCAGGCTCCATCACCGGTTCGTCCGACCGGCTGGTCGCAGGCATCGGCGGCAATGCGAGTCTGGAGGTCTCGGGTGTCACCGACACCGGCTTCCCGGAAGCGGTGCGCGCCTCCGTGGTGAACGTCCCCGGCGTGGCCGCAGCGGTCCCGATGCTTCGGACGTCCGTCGGAAAGCCATCTGAGCGTGTCCTACTGCTCGGCGTGGACGACAACGTCAGGGCCATGCTGAGCGATCTTCAGCGAGCCGTGCAAGACCAGATCGGTCCCCTCGTCACGCAGCCGGGCCGGATCGCGGTCGGAGTAGGGACTGGCTACGCCAAGGGCGACTCGGTTTCGGTGGGCAACGGCTCAGTCACCGTCGCCGCCGTCATCGAGGGCGCCGATGCCGAGCGGGTCAACGGCGCGAACTTCATCGTGGGACCACTTCCGCTGATTCAACGTCTCACGGATCGGGTCGGCATGATCGATTCGGTGTTGGTGATCGCGACACCGGACGCAGATCTCGCACAGGTTCGGGCGGGGGTCACCGACGCGGTGGGCGGCCGAGCTGTCGTCGCCGAGCCGACGTTTCGGTCCGCGCAATCCGGTGGGCCCGTGGCGATCATGCGCACCCTCATGCTGTCCGCAGCGGCGAGTGCACTCGTGGTGGCCGGATTCCTGATCTTCAATGCGATGAGTATGGCGATCACGCAGCGGCGCCCGGTGATCTCGATGCTTCGAGCGATCGGCGCCAAGCAGCGCCAGATCGTGGGGGATCTCCTGGTGGAAGCCGGTCTGGTGGGGTTGGTCGGTGGATTACTCGGATCGGCGCTCGGCGTGCTGGTCGGCCGGCAGGCGATCGCCCTTCTGCCCGCGGCGTTGCTGCAGGGATACGAGTCGCGAATCGAATACATCCTGCCGCGCTACGCGATTCCGGTCGGGGTGAGCGCTTGCGTCGTCGTGAGCGTGGCGGCGGCGGCGTTGGCAGCCCGCCAGGTCTACAAGGTGGAACCGGTCGAAGCTCTCGCACCAGTCGGGACGTCCACCGCCGACGCCATCGCGCTTCGGGCGCGGGTGGTGGCCGGTGTCTTGGGCGTCGGCTTCGTCGCAACGGCGATCCTGGTCGCCTCGCGCGATCTTGGGCGCGCTTCGGTCGTCGCTGTCGCGCTGATGGTGCTCGGTCAGATCGCGTTGTGCTTCGCCTTCGCGGGCCCGATCATTGCAGGTGCGGCAGCGTGTGCAGGGGCCCTTGGTGCGCCGGGCGAGCTGGCGGCCGCCACGATCGAACGTGCACCGCGCAGAGTGTGGGCGACGCTGATGACGGTAATGATCGCGGTGTCGCTCACTGTGCACAGCACCGGCTCTAACGCCAACGCCATCGATTCGACCGACGCGAGCTTCGCCGCGCTCGGCGATGTCGACTTCTTCGTCAGCTCGTCCGGACCCGGCGTGTTTCCGACCGCGCCACTGCTGCCGCAGGACACGGAGTCCACGATTGCGTCGACCCCCGGAGTGGGTGCCGTCGTTCCTGGGCAGATGGCCTACGCAACCCTTGGCGGGACCCGCGTGCTGATTCAGGGGCTCGCACCGGGTTCGGTCGCCCCGCCCTCAGGAGCGGCGAATGTTGAAGTGCTGGAACGGGTTCAGGCAGGCGACGGGGTCGTGGTCTCCCGCGATATCGCCCGCGCCATGAAGCTCGAGGCCGGTGACGAGTTAGCGCTGCCCACTCCCACCGGTGAGCGGCGTGTTCGCGTCCTGCAGGTGGTGCCGTTCTTCTCGTTGCTCGGCGGTGTGGTTTCGATGAGCCTGCCGCAACTCCGCCAATGGTTCGACCGCCCGGGGTCGACCATCCTCGCCGTTTCGCTGGTGCGTGGAGCGGACCCCGCCGGTGTCCTCAAGGCCATCCGCGACGAACTGCCCGCCGACGTCTATGTGTATCCGGGCAGTGAGGCGGCGAAGGCCGTGGGTGCGTCCATGGCGCAGGGCACCAGACTCATCACTGTCGTGGCGTGGATAGTCGTCCTTGTCGCCAGCGTCGCACTGTTGAACACGCTGATGTTGTCGGTACTCGAGAGACGTCGCGAACTCGGTGTGCTGCGGGCGATGGGCTCGTCGCGACGCTTCGTTCTGCAGACTGTTCTCGCCGAAGCCGCAGGTCTGGGTCTGGTCGGGGCGGCCATCGGCGCTGTGTTCGGGGCGGTGAACCAATATCTGAGCGCTTCCGCACTGACCAATGTGTTGAGCATCGACGTGGTGTTCCGTCCGAGCGTGCTGGCGTTCCTCTTTGCCTGCGGCGCTTTCATTCTGGCGTTGCTGGGCGCGATCCCGCCGGCGGTACGGGCGGCCCGGCTCAACATCGTCGAAGCGGTCGCCGTCGACTGAGTGACACCGAATTCAGGCCCGGCTCACGACGAGTCGAACTGAAAGGTGCCAGACACCCGCCGCTGACGCTCAGCCGTCGCGAGATAAAACGCCCACGCGAACGCGAAGCTAGTAAACACGCTTGCGATGACGTACAGCCACGGGCGGCGCACCCCGCGTCTGAAGCCGTCGACGATGGTGAAAAGCGGTAACAGCACCAGATTCGCGATCACCAGGTCCTGAGCGGCGGCACTGCTTGCGGGACTGTAGAACATCATGGTCCGGAAGTCTGTCCAGCTCCCCGCGCCCCACAGTGGGTTCCCCGACTGCGTCGCGTTCTGGCTCATGAACTGGAACGCGAAATACCAGCTCAGGACAACAGTCGCCACTCCAAAGACGTAATAAGCCCATTCAAGTCCGGATAGCCGCGGGCCGTATGGGACACGTCGGAAGATCTGCCGATTGGACGCGATGATGATTCCGATGACCACGACGCCGAGCAACGCACGCACGATGACTCGACCCATGGCGTCAGCCTTGAGAGGGACCTGGGCCTTGTCAACACCGGTCGAAGAACGGTGGCGCTGCGGGGCGTTCGGAAGTGCTGTCTCAGAACCTCTGCACAACGAAGCCAGCTGCTTCGGGACGACGTCAAGCCCCGCCTGCTCGGCCACTGGGGCACCACCCCGACCCCGTTCGACATGGTGATGCTCAACGACCTCGACTTCCACACGCGAGGAACCGCGAAGTGTCGCTACCGAGACGCAGATCGCGTCACGCGGCGCGTCAAGCGGCGCACTCCAGCTGGCGAGCCAGACCGGTATGGCAAGTTGGCCGAGGACGTACTCGTCGCATCGCTGGCTACCAGACTGCCGCCATCGGATGAGATCGGCCCCGACACAACGGTCATGTCGTTGATCCACGCGCACCTCGCCCGGCTCGCAGAGGATGGGCGTTCACCCGCAACGCAGGACACCTACAAGCTGGTGGCGGGCAAGCTGCAGGTAAAGCTGCGCGAGGTACGGATCGCCGAAGTAACCCCGGCCCGAATTGACGCGGTTCTACGGACCATCACGAACGTTCACGGGCCGGCGACTGCCCGCCAAGCGAAGACGATCCTCAGCGGTGCTCTCCAGCTCGCGGTAATGGCGAACCAAATCGCCGCCAATCCCGTTCGCGATGTCGCGATGATCAAGTCAAAGCGTCCGCCGAAGGGCGCTCCACCGCTGACCGTCGAGGAGCTGCGCGCGCTTTTGGGTTCTCTGCGCGCCTCCGATTATTGCCGCGAATACGACTTGGCCGACCCATTTACGATCCTGATTGCCACCGGCTTGCGTCGCGGCGAACTCCTGGCACTGCGGTGGAGCGACTACGACGACTCCGCCGGAACGCTCACGGTATCCGGCAAGATAGTCCGCGTCACCGGCGAAGGTTTGATGCGCGACGAAGAAACCAAGACCGCCGCCGGCCGGCGCACCGTCGCATTGCCGAGGTTCGCAATCGCGGCGCTCGATGCTCGGCGGCAAGTGCCATATTTCGGTGAGCATCCGACGATCATGTTTCCCTCGACGGCGGGCACCTGGCGCGACCCGAATAACTTCGGCCGGGACTGGCGCAGGGTTCGCGAGAAGCTCGGACTTCCTGAGGTCACCACACACAGCTTCCGCAAGAGCGTCGCGACGCTGATCGATGACCGCGGCCTCTCGGCGCGCATTGGTGCTGACCAGCTTGGCCATGCCAGGCCGTCGATGACTCAAGACCGGTATATGGCTCGCGGCAAAGTGCACACCCAGGTGGCAGAGGCTCTGGACGACGCCATAAACGGCCCAAAAAAGGCCCCTAGGCCAAACGGGGCGACCGAAAACACCCTCTGAAGTGCGCCGTCAGGGTTTCGAACCCCGGACCCGCTGATTAAGAGTCAGCTGCTCTACCAACTGAGCTAACGGCGCGCGTGTGCGACAATAACAGGCCCCGCGGCGCAGCGTGAAATCCCTTTTCGGGCCCCTGCCTGAGGAGACTCTCAGCGTGGTCGCGCGATGTACAGGTTGCCCTTAGACTATTGCCAATAATCCCGTCGATTCCGTCCCGTTACGAGTTGGAGCAAAAGTATGTGGCAGGTCAATGACATGGCCCGTCCGCGTCGTTTTCGTGCGTGTCTGATGGCCATCGCGCTCGTTCCGGCCCTGGTCTTCGGTCTGAGCGCATGCAGCGGCAACTCCGCTCCTCCGCAACCGCAGGTCATCGACGACAAGGGCACGCCGTTCGGCGATCTGCTGGTGCCCAAGCTGACCGCTTCGGTGAAGGACGGCGCTGTCGGCGTCACCGTCGACCAACCCGTGACGGTCGCCGCTGAAGACGGTGTCCTCGGCGGGGTCACCATGGTCAACGACGACGAGGGCGTCCCGGTCGCCGGTGAGCTCAGCCCAGACGGCCTGACGTGGCACACCACCGAGCCGCTTGGCTACAACACGCGCTACACCCTGCAGGCGCAGTCGCTGGGCCTTGGCGGTGCCGCCAATCAGCAGATGACGTTCCAGACGCACTCGCCCGAAAACCTGACCATGCCGTACCTGCTGCCGAACGACGGCGAAGTCGTCGGCATCGGCCAACCCGTCGCGGTGCGCTTCGACGAGAACATCCCGAACCGGATCGCGGCACAGCGGGCGATCACCGTCACAACCAACCCACCGGTCGAGGGCGCGTTCTACTGGCTCAGCAACCGCGAAGTCCGTTGGCGCCCAGCGCAATACTGGAAGCCGGGTACGACGGTGGACGTCGCGGTCAACACCTACGGCGTGGATCTCGGCGACGGCCTTTTCGGCCAGGAGAACATGACGACGCACTTCACCATCGGTGATGAGGTCATCTCGTCGGTTGACGACAACACCAAGACGCTGACCGTCCGGCGCAACGGCGAGGTCATCAAGACCATGCCCGTGTCGATGGGTAAGAACAGCACACCCACCAATAACGGCACCTACATCATCGGCGACCGGTTCGGGCACCTCGTGATGGACTCGTCGACCTACGGCGTGCCGACCAACTCGCCCAACGGCTACCGGACCGAAGTGGACTATGCAACGCAGATGTCCTACAGCGGCATCTACGTGCACGGGGCGCCGTGGTCGGTCGGCAGCCAGGGCTACAGCAATGTCAGCCACGGCTGCATCAACGTCAGCACCAGCAACGCGCAATGGTTCTTCAACAACACCAAGCGCGGCGATATCGTCGAAGTCGTCAACACGGTGGGGTCGATCCTGCCTGGTGAGGACGGTCTCGGCGACTGGAACATCCCGTGGGAGCAATGGCGCGCGGGTAACGCCAACATCTGACGCCCGAACGCCTCTCGGCTCACCTGGTGGTGGTCGGCGTCGGCGTCGGCGCCAGTGACAGACCGGTATAGATCTCGTCGAGCATTGGCGCCAAAAGCGCCTGCGCCGTCGTCTTGTCGTCGAGCGGCGAGATGGTCAGGTTCGTCCAAATGACCAGCGACACATCGTTATCCGGGTCATAGCCCATGAATGAGTTGAAGCCCGGCATCTCACCGCCGTGGTAATACATCGCGGCGGTCGGGCCGAACCGCTGATAGGAGATGCCGTAGCCGTACTTCTGCCCGTCGGGGTTGTCCGGATCCTCGGCTTGCACGCTTTCCAGCCACTGCTTGTGGACGTCGGCGTTGAAGACCTTGCCCGACACCAGGGCCCGTATCCACGTCTCCACGTTTTCTGCGGTGGATATGACGCCGCCGGCCGCGTGAGCGTAGGACGAGTTCTGGTTGGTGTAGTCGATCGGCTCCAGCGTGCCGGCCTTCGCGGCAGCCTTCATGTCGGCGGGGTAGGGATCGTCGACCATCGCGAAGGCAGAGCCCCCGTACATGTAGCCATGGGAGTACGGCGTCGGCATGGAAGACGCCTCGTCGGCGGCCGGAAGGGAGGTCTGCTGCAACCCCAACGGCCCGAACAGGCGTTCCTGCAGCTGTTCCGACAACGGACGGCCGCCCGCCTTCTCCGCGATCAGCCCCAGCAGCGCATAGTTGGTGTTGTCGTATTCGTAGGCGGTGTCGGGCGGGTCATTCGGCGGATGGGCGAAGGCGATGTCGAGCACCTGCCGCGGAGTCCAGGCCTTCGCCAGGTCCGCGTCCAACTCAGCGGATAACTCCGGCGCGTTGGTGTAGTTGTAGAGCCCGCTGCGCATCTTCAAGAGTTGGGCGACGGTGATGTTGGCGCCGTTGGGTACGTCGGGAACGTAGGCCGACACCGGGTCGGTGAACTTGAGTTTGCCGTCCTGGGCGAGCAGCACGACGAGTGCGCCCGTCATCGTCTTGGAGTTCGACGCGATCCGAAAGTGCGTGTTCATAGCGGGCGGCGTCTGCTTGCCCAACTCGGTTGTGCCGACCGCCACGGTGTAGTTGCCCTGAGGCGTGCGAATGGCGACGACCGCGCCCGGCACGAGCATCTCCTTGGTGGCCTTCTCCACGATCGCCTTCAAGGCTGCCTGATCGATGGGCTTGAGCGCCGACGAGGCTGACGGGGATCCTGTCGTGCTCATCGTTGTCGTCGATTCGCTCGTCGTCGGAGTCGATGGTGTTGACGCGCATCCCGCCACGACGAGCGCCGCGCACGCCACGGCGGTTCCCGTGGCCCTGAGTCGGCGTCCTCGCTCGTTCGGGCTCATGGCGCGCTCCTCGTCAGGATGGATCGAACCTGTTCGGAGCCTATGCGGGCTGACCCGTTGATGTACCGGAACCTTCAATCGAAGCAACTCCCATGCCAGCTACTTCGGGTGGCTCAAAATCTCTGCGTGGGACCACTCTTGGAGCGCTTAGGCTCGACATATGGCGTCAATCGAAGTCGATGCGGACGCGCTTTCAATGTTGGGCCATCGCTGTGAGCAACAGGCTTCACGGCTGGCGGAGATCACCGTACCTCCGCCGGCGGGCGACCAGATTCAGTCCTCGGCTGTGGCGATCAGCGCCGCAAATGCCGATATCGCCGCAGTATGTGCTCGCTTCGCGGCGCGAATGAATGACACTGCGGCAGCGCTGTCGACGGCAGCTTGGGGTTATGCCGCCACCGAGGACGCGGCCACGAACGCGCTAAGCTCCGTGGCTGCGTGACGGCGGTGTAGATGACGGCAGCAATCGCTACCGCGCCCTCCCTATCAAAGATACAAGCGTGGAAAACGGGCCACTTGGAAAGCGCTGCCCTGCAATGGGAACAGACAGCCGGTTGTTGGGAACAAGCGTTCACTGCGATTCACCGTGAAGCGATTGCGCCTGGCGGTACAACTTGGCTCGGCCTCGCTGCCGACGCGGCAGCGGTCCGCACAGGAACGGATCAAGTAGTCGTCAACAGAGCAGCGGACGTCTTGCAAGCGGCGGCAAAAACCGCCCGCCGCGGTGTGGACGACATCATTGCTGCACGGCAACTGGTCCTGCGGGCGATCGATGATGCTCGCGCGGCGGGTTTCATAGTGAGCGAGGATCTTTCGGTAAGAAGCCAACAAGTCGGCGGCACACCCGCGCTTCAAGCAGCGCGCCAAGCGCAGGCCGAGATGCTTGCGATGGAGATTCGCACGCGTGCCGAGAAGTTGGTCGCGGTCGACGCAGAAGTCGGTAGCAGCGTCATGTCGATCATCGAATCTTTGCGTGGCACGGCCTTCGACGAAGTTCCGCTCGAGCAAGCCTGTCATTCAAGCCGTCGACTATGCGCCGATGCCGGAATCGCCGATTCCTGATCCGGGACTGCCCGGCGACCCGGTGGGCAGGGGCGCGGGGCCAACCGGCGCCGAGATCTGGTCGGTGATCGAGAAGTTGCCACAGGGCAATAACGCCAAGGTTCGCGAAGTCCGTACCTCACAGGATTTGCAGAAGCTGTGGGAATGGATGAGACAGAGGAGCGACGCAGTCCACCGATCCCTATAAGGGATCGCAGAAGGGCACCGAACTACAATCTTCCTGATGGCAGCCGCATCGGTCGGCGATGGGCAGCCGAACTCGACTGGCAGGCCGGCAATAGACCTCAATATTCCCGGGCGGGATCACGCGAAGGTACACATCAATCCTCGAGGTGGCATACCAGAGATACCGCAGCATCAGAGGCAGCAATCCCAAGACGTTCCCGCCGCTGGCGGAATCGCCTTCCGGGCGGGGTAGTGGTTTGCCAGGCCGTGTCGGAGGTGGCGGCGTTCTTCCAGATAACATCTTGCCGCATTTCATCGAGCCACCGCAGACTAAACAAAATCCGGTGATCGGTGACGGCATTCCCGATCCCGAAACGATGAAAGGAGTTGAGATGGGAGGCGCACCTTCCTGACCGACAGGAACATCGCCCATACGACTTCGGTGCGATTGCGCGAAAGTTTTCTCCGCGATCGTCCTGGCGGTGACTGTCTGCCGCTGGCAATTTCGATCATGTCGCTCGCCGGATGATGGGCGACTCATTGCCTGCTCGCCAGGCGCTGTTGACGAGCGCGATCGGACGATGATCGATGAAGGACTGATGGTCGTCGGCGGAATCGTCGGCGGGTCCGACGAAAGTGTCGAACCGTGGGACATGTCGCTTGACTGACGCAATGGCTCGAATCCATGACTGGTACGTCGTTCACCATGACGACCAAGGCTGGGTGTTTCGCATTTGGTTTGCCTTGACGGAGTACCGGTGAACAGGCGGCTCGAAGTACTCGAAACCAGGATGTCGAAGGATTGACGACAATCAGCGGCCACGACGCTGCCGGGGCGACGGAGCGATTGCGCGAAAGTTGTCTGCGCGATTCTCGGGCGGCGAGTGTCTGTCGCTGGCGCACGTGGACCATGTCGCTGGACTCATCGCAGCCGACTCGTTGGCTGCTCGCCAGAAGCTGTTGATGAGCGTTCGATCGATGATCGATGAAGGGCTGATGGTGATAGGCGAAATCGACGGCGGGTCCGACGAACGCGTCGAGCCTGGGACTTGTCCCTGGATGACGCGATGGCTCGGATCGATGAGTACGTCGTCAATCACGACGACCGGAAGTTGGATATGGCGCACTTGGTTTGCTCTGACGGACACGGCGAACGTGCGGCCGAAGCACTCGGAACCGAGGTTTCGGGAGACTGAATCCACATGACGGATGAACACGAAATCAGCGGCCGCGACGTTGGCAGTGCGACGGCGCAGGTGCGTGAACAGCTACTTGCGGGACGCGGCTCGAAGGTTGTCTGCCGCTGCGCCGTCGAGAGTGTTGTTCAACGCACGACGGGCGACTCGCTGCTATCTCGCCAGGCGCTATTGATGAGCGTTCGTTCGCTGATTGAAGATGCGCTGATGGTGGTTGGGCGACATCGGCGGAGATGACGTGGAACGCGTCGACCCGTGGAATTTGCCGCTTGATGACGCGATGGCTCGTATCTATGACGAGTACGTCGTTCACCATGACGATCGAGACTGGGTGTTCGGCATCTGGTTCGCACTCACGGAGCAGTGGTGAGCGCGCGGCCAAGCACTGGAAGCCAAGAAGTCGGAGGGCTGAAAGCCCTCCGACCTCTATCGGGGTGGCTGACGGGACTCGAACCCGCGACAGCCAGGATCACAACCTGGTGCTCTACCAACTGAACTACAGCCACCATTGCCGCGTAAGCGGCCCGTCGATACTAGCTGCTGGGGCGCTCGGCGGCCGAATCAGTTACGTCGCCGTTGGCGGATTCCGGGCCCAGTTCCGCCGAGATCGCGGCGATGTCGCTGGTCGACGGCCCCGGCGGCGCCACGAAGGCCGTCTGCCGGTAGTACTGCAGCTCGCGGATCGATTCGTGGATGTCGGCCAGTGCGCGGTGGGCCAAACCCTTCTCCGGCTGGCCGAAGTAGATCCGCGGATACCAGCGTCGGCACAGCTCCTTGATCGAGCTGACGTCGATCATCCGGTAGTGCAGGTAGTCGTCGAGCGCAGGCATGTCGCGGGCGATGAAGCCGCGGTCGGTGGCGATCGAGTTGCCAGCCAGGGGAGCCGTCTTGGCCGCCTTGACATGGCCGCGGATGTAGTCCAGCACCATCTTCTCGGCGGTGGGCACGTCGACGGTCGACGCCCGTCACCTCCTCGGTGAGCCCCGACTTGTCGTGCATCGTGCGCGACGACCTCGATCATCCCGGTCAGCGAGTCGTCGGGCGCGTGGATGACGACGTCGATGCCGTCGCCGAGGATGTTGAGGTCGGCATCGGTCACCAGGGCTGCGATCTCGATGAGCCGGTCGGACTTCAGGTCCAGCCCGGTCATCTCACAGTCGATCCACACCAGTTCGTCACGCACAGCGATCAACAGTAGTTCCACCCGCCGTCAATGCCCCACCACACCCACCAGCGTGGGGTCTGCACAGTAATGTTCGGTCCATGACGACCGAGTCGACAGCAACCCCCGCCCAGCAGATCGCCGCCGGATACGCCGTCGAGGGTCAGGCGCTCGAACTGGGCACTGTCGTCGTTGACGGCACCGTAGATCCGACTGCGCGGGTGCGCATTCCGCTGGCCACCGTCAACCGGCACGGCCTCGTCGCGGGCGCGACGGGTACCGGTAAGACAAAGTCGCTGCAGGTTCTCGCCGAGCAGCTCTCCGCCGCAGGCGTTCCGGTGATGATGGCCGACGTCAAGGGTGACCTGTCGGGCCTGTCCCGGCCGGGCGAGGCGAGCGACAAGGTCACGCAGCGCGCCACGGACACCGACGACGACTGGACGCCAACGGCCTTCCCCGTCGAGTTCCTGTCGCTTGGCACCTCGGGGATTGGCGTGCCTGTGCGCGCCACGATCTCCAGCTTCGGCCCCATCCTGCTGTCAAAAGTGCTGGACCTCAACGCTACTCAGGAGTCGACCCTCGGCCTGATCTTCCACTGGGCCGACCAGAAGGGCCTGTCGCTGCTCGACCTCAAGGATCTGCGTGCGGTGATCCAGTTCCTCACCAGTGACGAGGGCAAGCCGGAGCTCAAGGAGCTCGGTGCGGTGTCGCCGACGACGGCAGGCGTGATCCTGCGCGCGTTGGTCAACCTGGAGGCCGAAGGCGCCGACACTTTCTTCGGCGAGCCCGAGCTGGAGCCGAAGGACCTGTTACGTCTGGACCCGCAGGGCCGCGGCATCATCAGCCTGCTGGAGCTGGGCGATCAGGCCGCAAGGCCGGTGATGTTCTCGACGTTCCTGATGTGGGTCCTCGCCGACCTGTTCACGACGCTGCCCGAGATCGGCGACGTCGACAAGCCGAAGCTGGTGTTCTTCTTCGACGAGGCGCACCTGCTGTTCAACGACGCGTCAAAGGCGTTCCTCGAGCAGGTCGAGCAGACCGTGAAACTGATCCGGTCGAAGGGCGTCGGTGTGTTCTTCTGCACGCAGTTGCCCACCGACGTGCCGAACAATGTGCTCAGCCAGCTCGGCGCCCGCATCCAGCACGCGTTGCGCGCGTTCACTCCTGACGACCAGAAGGCGCTGTCGAAGACCGTCCGCACCTACCCGAAAACCACTGTGTACGACCTCGAGTCGGCGCTGACGTCGTTGGGCATCGGCGAGGCGATCGTCACCGTGCTGTCGGAGAGAGGCGCGCCGACACCGGTGGCATGGACCCGCATGCGTGCGCCGCGATCGCTGATGGACACCATCGGACCCGACGCGATCAAGGCCGCCGCGCAGGCCAGCCCGCTACAGGCCGAGTACGGCCAGACCATCGACCGCGAATCTGCCTACGAGCGGCTCAACGCGCGACTCGCGCCGCCCCCCGAGCAGGCGCCGGTCGGTGCGAACGACCCGTCGCTTCCGCCGCCGGTGTACGTGCCGCCCGCCCCGGCAGAAGCCCAGGGCACGTCCACGGCCAAGAAGTCCGTCGAGCCCGGCATGTTCGACAAGATGATGAGCAGCCCGGCGTTCAAGAGCGCGATGCGCTCGGCGGGCACGGTCATCGGCCGCGAGATCACCCGCAGCATCTTCGGCACCGGCCGTCGCCGCCGCTAAAACCGCCGCGAAACGACATTCCAGCACCGGAATTGCGAGTAACGGGGTGCCGGAACATCGTTTCGCGAGTGGTTGCTAGTCGCCGCCGAGCTTCTTGTAGACCGCGCCGACGATCGGGCTGACGATCGCGCGCGGTGCGTAGCCGCTGGCCACCGACATCGCCTTGGACGTCACCCCCGGCACCACCCGCATCTTGTTGCGCGCCAATGCATCCAGCGACAGCTTGGCGGTGTATTCAGTCGAGATCCACAGGAAGTCCGGAATCACCTTCTCCACCAGCGACTGCTCGTGCTCGGCGGGAAGGGTTTCGCGAACCGGGCCTGGCGCCAGCACCGTCACATTCACGCCCGCGCGCTTGAGTTCGCCGCGCAGTGATTCGCTGAACGTGTTGACGAACGCCTTCGTCGCCGCGTAGGTCGCGTTGTTCGGGATCGGCGAATTACCCGCCGCAGAACCGGAAATCAGTATCCCGCCCGCGCCGCGTTCGACCATTCCCGGTAGAACCGCGAGAACAAGATCGTGCACGCCAAGGACATTCAGCTGGACCTGAGCCTTCTCGTCGGCGGGATCCAGCTTGGCCACCGGCCCGAACGTCGCCGTTCCCGCGTTGGCGCACAGTATCGAGATCTCGCGGCCCGCGAGCTCGTCGGCGAGCTTGCCCCGCTCACCGGGATCGGCGAGGTCGACCGGCCGCACCTCGACGACGACTCCGTATTTCTGCGTGATGCGATCCGCCAGCGCCGTGAGCACGTCTTCGCGGCGGGCCGTGATGATCAGGTGGTGCCCCCGGGCCGCGAGCTCGATGGCCAGCGCCTCGCCGATGTTCTGCGAGGCGCCGGTGACGACGGCGCGAGCATCCGGGCTGGGTGCGGGTACTGGCATGGGCCGGACTATATCGTGGGCGATCGTGAACCAAACGCGGCCGCCTGGGCTTTCCCCACCGCGGGCGCAGGTCCTGTCCTGGGGATTGTGGGACGTCGGCGCGACGGGCGTGAACGCGATCGTCATCACCTTCGTTTTCTCGGTCTATCTCACCAGCGAGGTCGGCAACGACCTACCCGGCGCGACGACACCGCAGAGCTGGCTGTTCCGTGCGCTGGCGGCCGCTGGCATCCTCGTCGCACTGCTGGCCCCGGTCACCGGCGTGTGGGTGGACGCACCATGGCGCCGCCGGCGCGTGCTGGCGATGCTGTCCGCGGTCGTGGTGGCGCTGACCGCATCGATGAGCCTGGTGCGCGACGACTACCACTATCTGTGGCTGGGGCTGCTACTCATGGCGGGCACCGCCGCATGCGCCGAGCTCTCGACCGTGCCCTACAACGCGCTGCTTCGGCAGCTCTCGACACCGCAGACGTCCGGCCGGATCTCCGGGTTCGGTTCCGGCATGGGCTATTTCGGCAGCGTCATGCTATTGCTGATCGTTTACGTCACGCTCATCTCGGGTGACGGCGACACCAGGGGACTCCTGGGAGTCCCGACGGCCGACGGTCAGAACGTGCGGGCGGCGATGCTGCTCGCCGCGGTGTGGTTCGCGGTGTTCGCGCTGCCCATCTTCATCACGGTGCCCTCGCCGCCGCACGATCCCGACGACCCGCGGGCGGGTGTCGGTTTCATCGGTGCCTACCGCAAGCTGTGGCGCGAAGTCGTCGGCGAATGGCACCGCGATCACAACATCGTCTATTACCTGGTGGCCAGCGCGGTGTTCCGCGACGGGCTGACCGGGGTGTTCGCCTTCGGCGCCGTCCTCGGCGTCAGCGCCTACGGGATATCGAGCGCGAACGTGCTGTTGTTCGGCGTCAGCGCAAGCGTCATCGCGGCACTCGGCGCATTCCTCGGCGGTGTCATCGATGACAGGTTCGGGTCCAAGAAGGTCATCCTCGGCTCCCTCGCGTCACTGATGGTGGTCTCGGTGGTTCTCTGGTCGCTGTCCGGACCGCTTGCCTTCTGGGTGTGCGGGCTGGCTCTCTGCCTGTTCGTCGGGCCGACGCAATCGTCGGCGCGCACCTTGATGCTGCGGATGTCGACCGAGGGCAAGGAAGGAGTGACGTTCGGCCTCTACACGACGACGGGACGCGCGGTGTCGTTCCTGGCGCCGTTCCTGATCTCGGTCTTCATCGACTGGTTCGACTCGGTTCGGGCCGGCATCGGCGGTCTTCTGCTGGTTCTGGGTGCCGGCATGGTGATGATGGCGTTCGTGCACGCACCGCACCGGGTCCCTGTGCGCTAGCGCGTCGCCGTGCAGATCGTCAGGCCGTTGCCGGTGTTGGACTGCACCTGGACCCCGTTGACCGTCACCGTGCAGGTCACCTGCCTGCCCACGTTGATGATCGTCAGGCTCGCCGAATCCTCAGCGGGGCTGGGCAGTTCGACCTGCTTGCTCCACGGGAGCACGACGTTGAACTCCGTCTGCAGCAGACTGCCGGTGTCCACATAGGTGATGTTGATCGCCCTGCCCGTTCCGGTGACCTCGTAGACCACCGACTCGGTGGTGCCGGGGGCAGCAGACTCTCTGGGCGGTGTGGTGGTCGGTGTCGGAACCGGAACGATAGGGGGGAGCGGCCGCAGGGTCGTGGTGGTCGGCGGCGTCCTTGTTGTGGTCGTGGTCGACGGTTCCGGCATCGGCGGCGGTGCGACGACGGTGTCCTGGCTCGAACTGTTGACGACAACCAACGCGATCACCAGGCCGACGACGAGCAGCACCGCCAGCGCCGCGATGAGCCACAGCCAGCGCGGCGACTTGGGCGGAGGCGGACCTTCCGGCGACTGTCCGGGAGGGTAGGGCGCGCCGTATTGATCGGTGGCGTATTGACCCGTGCCGTACTGGCCGGTGGCGTACTGACCGGTGCCGTAGGGGTCGTAGCCGTAGGGCGGCAGCTGCCGGGTCGGATCGGGCGCCTGCGGTGGCTGGTAGGCGGGAGGGGCGTACGGAGAGGGACCGGCATACGCAGGATCGACATAGCCCGGATAGCTGGGACCCGACGGTTGAGTCGGGTCGGGTCCGTCGCCTTGTGGCGTATTGGTCATACGCACCTCATTGCTGCAGGGTACCTGCGTCGCGGTGGGCGACCCGCGGCGAGCGTGTAAGCAGGCTGCTTAGCAACAGGGTCATGGCAAGCTGATATCGATGACGGGAACGGTGCGCACGAACTACGGCGCGTCGCTGTCGCCGGACGCGACGGCGTTCGCGCACCTCGTGGACGACGGCGGATATCCGAGGGCGGTTCAACGATTTCTTCGCGGTTGGCGCGCGAGTTCGTCACGAGACGTCGAGTTGCCCGTCGAGGGCCCGGTTAACCGCGTCATCCATTCCGCCGACGGTTATTGGCTGGCCTGCGAGGTTGCACCTGAGGGTGGTAGCCGTAGCCAGATCTGGGTCGTCACGACAGATCCTGACGACCGAGCCGCTCGTCGGATCGACATGTGGCCCACGGGCTCGACTGAAGGTACTGCGGAGCTGATCGGTTGGGACGGTACACAAGTCGCGGCCATCCTCACCGGCGACGACGGCGTCGGCAGTTCGTGCCTCATCAACCCCGCCAACGGCGCCACGACCATCCTCGATCGGCGCTCAGGCGGCAGGCTCGTCGATTCATGGGCGGGAGCGGCACTGGTGCGCGTCGGGCCCCGTGGCTACCGCGACCTGATCATGCTGCGCGGCCTCACCGAAATCGCCTTGCTGCCATACGATCCGGGATCGACCACCGACACCGGCGCCGTGCTCGACGATCAGAACCCGCGGCGCCTGCGGTCCGGCCTGGAAGGCGAGAAGTTCGATCTGTACCAACCAGCGAAAATCTACGGCCCGAACAGCACGAACGGCTACGTGCGCGCACTGATCCGCAGCGAAAACGGCGCGGACCATGCCCGCCTTCTCGAGGTGACGTCCACCCCCGACGGCGTCTCGTACCAGGTGATCGCCGAACGGCCAGGCCACGAGCTCGATGAGTTCGTCGTCAGTGACGATCTGTCGACCGTGGCGTTGTTGTGGAACATCAACGGCGCCAGCGAGTTACAGATTCTCGAATATGCCGACAACACCCTGTATGAACCGATTCCGCTGCCAGGCATGGTGGCCACCGAACTGACCATCAGTGCGGGCGGGTCGATGGTGGCGATGACGGTCGAGGGCCCCGACAAGCCGCGCACGGTGGAGCTGGTCGACCCGCGAACCAGGGAGTGGGAGCGCATCGACCGCGAGCCGAGCAGCGGTCCGTTGGCCGCCGAGCCGACACTCGAGACGATCACCGCGCGCGACGGGCTGGAGATCAGCGGCTGGCTGTTCCGACCGCCGGACGGGGTCGACTCGATCGGGGCGATGATCTTCCTGCACGGGGGACCCGAAGGTCAAGGCAGGCCGGGGTACAACGAGTTCTTCCCGCCCCTTCTGGAAGCGGGTATCACTGTTTTTCTTCCCAACGTGCGCGGGTCCGGCGGATTCGGCCGGTCGTTCATGCACGCCGACGACAGGGAGAAGCGCTTCGCGGCCATCGACGACGTCGCCGACGCGGCCTTGTTTCTGGTCGAGCGCGACCTGGCGCCGGCTGATCGAATCGCCTGCTGCGGCTGGTCCTACGGCGGCTACCTGACTCAGGCGGCGCTCGCCTTTCATCCGCAGCTATTCGCCGCGGGCATCAGCATCTGCGGGATGAGCGACCTGAACACCTGGTACCGCAACACCGAGCCGTGGATCGCGGCGGCGGCCTACTCCAAGTACGGCCACCCGGTCAGCGACCGGGACCTGCTCGACCAGCTTTCCCCTTTGCTCCGCGCGCACGCTCTCACCGCACCGCTGCTGCTCGTCCACGGACTCAACGACACCAACGTGCCGCCGACCGAGTCTCAGCAGATGCACGACGCTTTGCGGGCTCTGGGCCGACACGTCGAACAGCTGTTGTTCGCCGACGACGGTCACGAGATCAACAAGCGTGAGAATCGAGCGGTGCTGGTCAAGGCGATGAGCGACTGGCTCACCACAGCGTTCGCCCAGTCCGCCGAGACCTGAACGATTCAAGATCAAATTGACGCGTTTACTGGAATTGTCATCGGGGTAAAACCCTCCTGCGCCAAATCGGCGCTCAACAGGAGGAGGCCAGCATGCGTGGTGGCGGAATTCTCGGCGTAATTGTGTTGGTTTGGTTGCTGATCGGTGTGGTGGCGGCTTACCAGCGCGACTACTTCAAGACCGACGCAACCAACTGCGCCACAGCGGGCACCATCGCGTTAACGGTCGTAGCCGGGCCGTTGAACTACGCGGGGGCAAACCCGAAGGTGACGAGTTGCAACGTGCCCGAGCCAAGCCAGTAGCCAACGGGTTCTTGATAATTCACTGATTGAATGGAGTGAGCAATGATTGTCCTTGGAGTGATCCTCCTGATACTGGGGTTCCTTTTCGGAATCTCGATCCTGACCTACATCGGCGTCGTGCTGATCGTGATCGGTGCGGTGTTCTGGATTCTCGGCTCGACCGGCCGCGCGGTCGGTGGTCGAAAAGTCTGGTATTAGCGCTACTGAGTAGCGCCTAACTGCCGACTCGGCCGGCCAGGGACAGGGCCGCGATCGTCATCTCTCGCAAGATGGCTCGTGACCCGGGAACCGTCCCTTGGCCGGCCGATTTGGCTGTTGAAGGCCGGACGCTGTGCGGCGTTGAATTCAACAGGCCGAAGACGGCGTGCGCCATCAGCCGCGCATCGGCCGCGTTGTCGGCACGGCCCAGTTGTAGAAGCACGTCGACCCAGATCTCCACGTACTGCCGCTGCGCCTTGCGAACCTGACGCTTGGCAGGCTCGGGCAGATACTCGAGATCGCGGTCCTGGATGCGGATGAGATCGGACTCATTCAGCGCAAAGTCGAGATGGAAGTCGATGAGCCCGTCCAGCGCGGTCTTGGCATCGGATTCATCGGCGACGACAGACTTGGCGCCTGCGAGCAGTCGGGTGCTGATACCGACCAGCAATTCGACAAGCAGCGCTTCCTTGTTCGGGAAGTGCCGGTAGATCGCGGGCCCGCTGACACCGACCGCGGCGCCGATGTCCTCGAGCCGAACAGCGAGGAAGCCGCGCTCGGCGACCAGCCGTTCCGCGGCGGCGATCAGCTTGTCCCTGCGGTCGGATTTGGCCCTGCTTCGGCTGGTCGCAGTCGACACAGATGCAGACCCGGAAGCCGGGAGAGTCATCGCGCACCCCCATCCCCGCTGGTGGACATCCCGGTTAATCGTGACTAACATACTACGAGTTAGTCGTCATTAACTCAACCGGAACGGGCAGTGCCGATGACAACGACGCTCCAGTCCAGCCGCGAGCAGCATCTCGCTCTCGTGGCGCAACTGCGGGAGAAGATGGCCGCCGCTGCGCTCGGCGGATCGGAAAAATCCCGCGAGCGTCACGTCAGCCGCGGCAAGCTGCTGCCGAGGGACCGCGTCGACGGGCTCCTCGATCCGGGTAGCCCGCTGCTCGAGGTGTCGGCGCTCGCCGCCGACGGCATGTACGACGACGAAAGTCCCGGCGCCGGAATGATTGTCGGCATCGGACGGGTATCGGGGCGCGAATGCATGATCGTCGCCAACGATGCGACCGTCAAAGGCGGCACCTACTACCCGATTACGGTCAAGAAACATCTGCGGGCCCAGGAGATCGCGAGGCAGAACCGACTGCCGTGCATCTATCTGGTCGACTCGGGCGGCGCGTTCCTGCCCCGCCAAGACGAGGTCTTTCCCGACCGCGAGCACTTCGGCCGCATCTTCTACAACCAGGCGACGATGAGCGCCGAGGGCATCCCGCAGATCGCTGCCGTGCTCGGTTCCTGCACAGCGGGCGGTGCCTACGTTCCGGCGATGAGCGATGAAGCGGTCATCGTCCGCAACCAGGGCACGATCTTTCTCGGCGGCCCGCCGCTGGTGAAAGCCGCTACCGGCGAAGTGGTTACCGCAGAGGAACTCGGTGGCGGCGATCTGCATTCGAAGACGTCGGGTGTGACCGACCATCTCGCCAACGACGACCGTGACGCGCTGCGAATCGTGCGGCGAATCGTCTCGACGCTCGGACCCCGCCTCGACCCGCCGTGGGACGTCCTGCCGACCGTTGATCCGGTCGTCGACCAGACCGAGCTCTACGACGTCGTCCCCGTGGACGCACGTGTGCCCTACGACGTGCACGAGGTCATCACCCGGATCGTCGACGGACCATCTCCCGGCGCTTCGCTTGCCCAAGGTGGCGAGTTCGCGGAGTTCAAGGCCGAATACGGGTCGACGCTCGTCACCGGCTTCGCCCGCATCCACGGCCATCCGGTCGGCATCATCGCCAACAACGGCGTGCTGTTCTCCGAATCCGCCGTGAAGGGCGCACATTTCATCGAGCTGTGCGACAAGCGGATGGTTCCGCTGCTGTTCCTGCAGAACATCTCCGGCTTCATGGTGGGCCGCGATTACGAGGCGGGCGGAATCGCCAAGCACGGCGCCAAGATGGTGACCGCGGTGGCATGCGCGCGGGTGCCGAAGCTGACCGTCGTCATCGGCGGCTCGTACGGCGCGGGCAACTACTCGATGTGTGGCCGCGCGTATTCGCCGCGCTTCCTGTGGATGTGGCCGAACGCCAGGATCTCGGTGATGGGCGGGGAGCAGGCGGCGTCGGTGCTGGCCACCGTGCGCGGTGAGATGACACCCGAGCAGGAGGAAGAGTTCAAGGCGCCGATCCGTGAGCAGTACGAAAGCCAAGGCAACCCCTACTACTCGACTGCGCGGCTCTGGGACGACGGCGTGATCGATCCTGCCGACACCAGAACGGTTCTCGGGCTGGCGCTTTCGGTTGTCGGTCAGGCACCGGTCGAGCCGGTTTCCTACGGCGTCTTCCGGATGTGACGGCATGACATTCAACACGGTCCTTATAGCCAATCGCGGTGAGATCGCCGTGCGCGTGATCCGCACGCTGCGCGCGATGGGAATCCGCTCGGTCGCCGTGTTCAGCGACGCCGACGCCGACGCCCGTCACGTCGCCGAGGCCGACGTGGCTGTCGGCATCGGGCCTGCGCCCGCGAGGCAGAGCTACCTGAACATCGGGGCAGTCGTCGACGCCGCCCGTCGCACCGGCGCGCAGGCTATCCATCCCGGCTACGGATTCCTCTCGGAGAACGCCGAATTCGCGGCCGCGCTGGAGGCGGCGGGGATCGTGTTCATCGGGCCCCCGGTCAAGGCGATCCAGACCATGGGCGACAAGATCGCCGCGAAGACGACGGTGTCGGCATTCGGTGTGCCGGTGGTCCCCGGCATCGCACGGCCTGGCCTGACTGACGACGAACTGATCGCGGCGGCAGGCGATATCGGCTATCCGGTGTTGGTGAAGCCGTCAGCGGGCGGCGGCGGCAAGGGTATGCGGGTCGTGCACGAGGCGTCCGAGCTAGCGGCCGCCCTGACCAGCGCTCGGCGCGAAGCGGGTGCGGCGTTCGGCGACGACACCCTGTTCCTCGAGCGGTTTGTGCGCAACCCTCGCCACATCGAGGTTCAGGTGCTCGCCGACGGCTACGGCAACGTGGTTCATCTCGGCGAACGCGAATGCAGTCTGCAGCGACGCCACCAGAAGGTGATCGAGGAGGCGCCGTCGCCGCTGCTGGACGCGCCGACGCGGGCCAGGATCGGCGCCGCTGCCTGCGACACCGCCCGCAGTGTCGACTACACCGGTGCGGGCACCGTCGAGTTCATCGTGTCCGCCGACCGCCCAGACGAATTCTTCTTCATGGAGATGAACACCCGTCTGCAGGTCGAGCATCCGGTCACCGAGATGGTCACCGGCGTCGATCTCGTCGAGCTGCAGGTGCGTATCGCGGCGGGGGACAAGCTGCCGATCGCGCAGGACGACATCACCATGACCGGGCACGCGATCGAAGCGCGCGTGTACGCCGAGGATCCGGCCAACGGATTCCTGCCCACCGGTGGCGACGTGCTCGGCCTCGCCGAACCGCACGGGCCCGGTGTCCGCGTCGACTCCGGATTGGCGGACGGCACGGTGGTTGGCAGCGACTACGACCCGATGCTCGCGAAGGTCATCGCCCACGCCGCCGACCGGCCGGGCGCGCTGCGTGCCCTCGACCGCGCGCTGGCCGACACCGCGGTGTTGGGGGTCACGACGAACATCGAGTTCCTGCGCTTTCTGCTGGCCGATCCCGATGTCGTCGCGGGCCGGCTCGACACCGGGTTACTGGACCGCAGGACAACGGATTTCGCCGCCGCCCAACCCGGCGACGCGGAACTGATCGCCGCCGCGGCGTACAAGTGGTTGCGCAGCTGGCCCGTGCCTGCGGGCAACTTGTGGGAGGTGCCGTCGGGCTGGCGGATCGGACAGCACGCTCCGATGACCGTTCGCCTCCATGCCGGCGAGCGCACCGACCACGTGTACCTGACCGGCACACCGAACGGCGCCACGGCCGTGGTCGAGGATGGCGAACGCCACTCGCTGACAGCCAGTCTCGACGGGAACCGGCTTGTGGTGACAGTCGACGGGCTTCGTACCGACTATCTCGTCGCGGCAACCGGCGGGCATATCTGGTTGGCGGGTTCAGGGCGTACGGCGGTCGTCGACGAACTTCGCGAGGCACCGGTCCGTCCGGACGAAGAACACAGCGGCGACGCCGAACTTGTCAGCCCGATGCCGGGTTCCGTGGTCGCCGTCGGCATAGAAGACGGGGGAACGGTGACCGCAGGCTCGGTTGTCGTGGCCGTCGAGGCGATGAAGATGGAGCACGCGCTGACCGCGCCCGTCGACGGCGTGGTTGAACTACTCGTCGCCGTCGGCGACCAGGTCAAGGTGGGTCAGCCGCTGGCCCGAATAACAGCGAACGAGGAAGCGAAGCAGTCATGAGTGAGTTTCTGGCCACCGGGATGCTGCCCGACCACTACGAGCAGCTTGCCAAGACAGTGCGCGACTTCGCACAGAGCGTGGTGGCGCCCGTCGCCGCCAAACACGACGAAGAGCACTCGTTCCCATACGAAGTGGTGTCGGGGATGGCCGATATGGGACTGTTCGGCCTGCCGTTCCCCGAGGAGTACGGCGGCATGGGCGGCGACTACTTCGCGCTGTGCCTCGCACTCGAGGAGCTCGGCAAGGTCGATCAGAGCGTGGCCATCACGCTGGAGGCGGGCGTATCGCTCGGCGCTATGCCGGTGTACCGGTTCGGCAACGACGAGCAGAAGCAGGAGTGGCTTCCGCTGCTGGCGAGCGGCAAGGCGCTGGGCGCCTTCGGGTTGACCGAGGCGGGCGGTGGTACCGATGCGGGCGCCACCAAGACGACGGCGAAGATGGACGACGGCCACTGGGTGATCAACGGCAGCAAGCAGTTCATCACCAACTCGGGCACCGACATCACCAAGCTGGTGACCGTCACCGCGGTCACCGGGGAAGCCGATGGCAGGAAAGAGATCTCGTCGATCCTTGTGCCGGTCCCCATCGACGGCTTCACCGCCGAACCTGCCTACAACAAGGTCGGCTGGAATGCCTCGGACACCCACCCGTTGAGCTTCGACGACGTCAGGGTGCCCGCCGAGAATCTGCTCGGCGAGCGCGGCCGCGGCTACGCCAACTTCCTTCGCATACTCGACGAGGGTCGCATCGCGATCGCGGCGCTGTCGGTGGGCGCCGCGCAGGGCTGCGTCGACGAGTGCGTGAAGTACGCCAAGGAACGCGAGGCCTTCGGTGCGGCGATCGGCACGTATCAGGCCATCTCGTTCAAGATCGCACGCATGGATGCTCGCGCGCATACCGCCCGCACCGCCTACTACGACGCTGCCGCACTCATGTTGGCCGGCAAGCCCTTCAAGAAGGCCGCCGCCATCGCCAAGCTCGTCGCCAGCGAAGCTGCGATGGACAACGCCCGCGACGCCACGCAGGTGTTCGGCGGGTACGGCTTCATGAACGAGTACCCCGTCGCACGGCACTACCGCGACAGCAAGATCCTCGAGATCGGTGAAGGGACAACAGAAGTGCAGCTGATGCTGATCGCACGCGAGGCCGGCCTGTGAGCGAGAAGCGGGTCGTCACACAGCGTGGTCTCTGGTTCGAAGAGTTCGAAACCGGCGTGCTCTATCAGCACCGGCCGGGCCGGACCATCACCGAAGCCGACAACGTGCTGTTCACCACGCTGACGATGAACACTCAGGCGCTGCATCTGGATGCCGCATTCTCCGACGCGCTGCCTCCCTTCAACCAACGGTTGGTGAACTCGATGTTCACGCTGTCCACGCTCGTCGGGCTTTCGGTCGCGCAGCTGACGCAGGGCACGATTGTCGGAAACCTCGGCTTCGGCGAAGTCGCCTTCCCGAAGCCGCTGTTTCACGGCGACACCCTGTACGCCGAGACCGAGGTGATCGAGAAGCGCGAGTCGAAGAGCCGGCCGGGGGAGGGCATCGTCACCTTCGCGCACACCGCCCGCAATCAGCACGGCGACGTCGTCGCGACGGCGTCGCGAAAGACCATGGTGCGCAAGCGTCCCGAGGGAGACGCGTAGTGGCACTGGGAAGCAACGGTCCGGGCTGGCTGTTCTGCCCGGCCGACCGCCCCGAACGATTCGCCAAGGCCGCCGCGGCGGCCGATGTGGTGATCCTCGATCTGGAAGACGGTGTCGCGGCGAAGGATCGCGAGGATGCCCGCGACCGCGCTGATCGACACCCCGCAGGATCCCGACCGCACCGTCGTCAGAATCAACCCCGCCGCCACCGAAGACCACGCGCGGGACCTCGACGCGCTCGCCAAGACCAAGTACTCCACCGTGATGCTCGCCAAAACCGAAGATCCGCAGCAGATCCGCGACCTCGCCCCGCTGGACGTCATCGTGCTGATCGAGACGCCGTTGGGCGCGGTGATGGTCAACGAACTCGCCCGCATCGACAACGCCTACGCCCTGATGTGGGGTGCCGAGGATCTGTTCGCGGTCACCGGCGGCACCGCCAACCGGTGGCCGGACGGCAGCTACCGCGACGTCGCCAAGCACGTCCGCTCGCAGACGCTGCTGGCGGCCAAGGCGTACGGACGGATGGCGCTGGACTCGGTGTATCTCGACATCAAGAACCTCGACGGACTGCGTGGCGAGGCCGATGATGCCGTTGCGGTCGGTTTCGACGCCAAGGTCGCGATCCACCCGACGCAGGTCGCGGTCATTCGCGACGCCTATGCGCCGACGGCTGAGCAGGTGGATTGGGCGCGACACGTGCTCGAAGCCGCCCGCCATGAACGCGGCGTCTTCCAATTCGAAGGCATAATGGTTGATGCCCCAGTGCTGCGGCGGGCAGAGCGCATCGTCCAGCTAGCGCCTCACCCTGGCATCTAGCCGGCGGCCCCTCACCAGGGGTTTTGCTCCAACCGCCTCCGTGCTGAGCACCTCAGTCGCCTGACGGCGCGATCCGTCGTCAGTGACCCTAGGAGGCGGTATGGCAGGGTCCATCAAGGCACCCTTGACGTCTTTCGATGTCGAGCTGGAGCCTATTGCACTGGTCGCCCCGGACGGGACGCCGACCACCGAGACTCGATACCGCCGAGACCATCCACCCGAGACGCTTGGCTGGCTCTACGAGCTGATGGCCGTCACCCGCGCGCTCGATGCGGAGTTCGTCAACCTGCAGCGACAAGGTGAGCTCGCGCTGTTCGCCTCGTGTCGCGGTCAGGAAGCCGCGCAGATCGGGTCGGCAGCGTGCCTGCGCAAGACCGACTGGCTATTTCCGCAGTACCGCGAGATCGGGGCATTTTTGCTGCGGGGGATCACGCCCGGGCAGATGGGCGCGGTATGGCGGGGCCGCTGGCACGGCGGGCTCGGGTTCACCGACAAGTGCGTGGCGCCGATCGCGATTCCGATCGGCACCCACGGTCTGCACGCGGTCGGGGCGGCGATGGCGGCGCAGCGCCTCGGCGAGGACTCGGTGACGGTGGCCTATCTCGGTGACGGCGCGACCAGCGAGGGCGATGCGCACGAAGCGCTCAACCTCGCTGCGGTCTTCAAGGCGCCGTGCGTGTTCTTCGTACAGAACAACCAGTGGGCGATCTCGGTGCCGGTCAGCCGTCAGCAGGCTGGGCCGTCGATCGCGCACCGGGCGATCGGCTACGGAATGCCGGGCATCCGCGTCGACGGTAACGACGTGCTGGCCTGCTACGCGGTGATGGCCGAAGCCGCCGAGCGCGCCCGCCGCGGCGGCGGCCCGACGCTGATCGAAGCGGTCACCTACCGGCTCGGCCCGCATACCACCTCCGACGACCCGACGCGCTACAGGTCGCGTGAGGAGGTCGAGAAGTGGATGGCCCTGGATCCGATTCCCCGGTACCGCAACTATTTACAGAACACCGGCGTGTGGAGTGAGCGGCTGGCGCACCGGGTCGAAAGACGGTCGGCGCGACTGTGCGCGGAACTGCGCGATGCGGTCGTCAACACCCCCGACATGGACGTCGGGGAACTGTTCGACACGGTGTACGCCGACATCACCCCGACGTTGCGAGGATCAGCGCGACCAATTGATGGCCGAGCTGGCGAAGGAGGCATGATGACTCAGATCATCGAGCGGCCTGCCGGGTACGGCGACGACGCCCATGAACCGCCACTGTTCACTCCGGTGCCGACTGCCATCAACCTGACAATGGTGCAGGCGATCAACAGGGCGCTGCACGACGCGATGGCGGCCGACGACCGCGTCCTGGTCTTCGGCGAGGACGTCGCGACGCTCGGCGGGGTGTTCCGGGTCACTGAGGGGCTCGCCGAAACCTTCGGTGACGGAAGGTGTTTCGACACTCCGCTGGCGGAGTCGGCGATCATCGGCATCGCGGTCGGGTTCGCGATCCGCGGCTTCGTGCCAGTGCCCGAGATCCAGTTCGACGGGTTCTCCTACCCGGCGTTCGACCAGATCGTCAGCCATCTGGCGAAGTACCGCATGCGCACGCACGGCGACGTGGACATGCCCGTCACGATCCGCATCCCGTCATTCGGCGGAATCGGGGCCGTCGAACACCACTCCGAGTCCACCGAGACGTACTGGGCGCACACGGCCGGCCTGAAAGTGGTGGTGCCGTCGACACCGTCGGACGCCTATTGGTTGCTGCGACACTCGATCGCCAGCCGGGACCCGGTCGTATACCTGGAACCGAAGCGGCGGTACTGGTCGCGCGAGGATGTCGACACCAGCGAACCCGGGCTGCCCATCGGTCGCGCGGCAGTACGCCGCACCGGCGGCGACGTCACCGTGCTCACCTATGGCGGCCTGGTCCAAACGGCTCTCGCCGCAGCAGATCTGGCGGCCGACCACTACGGGTGGAATCTGGAGGTCGTCGACCTGCGTTCGCTCAACCCGCTCGACTTCGACACGATCGCCGCATCTGTGCGCAAGACCGGACGAGCGGTGGTCATCCACGAGGGCGCCCGCACTCTGGGGTTCGGCGCCGAGTTGGCGGCCAGGATCTCCGAAGAGCTGTTCTACGACCTGGAGGCTCCGGTGTTGCGCGCCACTGGCTTCGACACCCCGTTCCCACCGGCAAGGCTCGAGAAGCTGTGGCTGCCCGGTGTCGACAGACTGCTCGACTGCGTCGAGAAGGCGATGCAGTCATGACCGGCCAGACGGTGCGCGATTTCCTGGTACCCGATCTCGGCGAGGGCCTCGAAGACGCGACGGTCACGGGTTGGAGTGTGGCGGTCGGCGACGACGTCGCACTCAACCAGACACTGTGCACGGTGGAGACCAACAAGGCCGAGGTGGAGATACCGAGCCCGTTCGCTGGCCGCATCGTCGAACTCGGCGGGGCAGAGGGTGAAACGCTGGCGGTCGGTGCCGTGCTTGTCCGGATCGCCACCGACGCAACGGCTCCCGCTATCCAGACTGATGATCGACCGAAACGTAGACCGGTGCTCGTCGGCTACGGCACCGACGATGACATGGACACCAGCCGACGCGCTCCGCTGCCCGACGGCACACGGCCGCGCGCCAAGCCGCCGGTGCGAAAGCTCGCCGCCGACCTGCACGTCGACCTGGCCTCCTTGACGCCGGGCTCCGGCCAGGACGGGATCGTCACCCGCGACGATGTGCTATCGGTCGCAGGCGCGCCGGAACAGGGTCGCGACGACGTCGGCGTACACGGTGTGCAGGCCACGATGGCTGCGCGGATGTCACTGTCGCGGAGCAAGATCCCCGACGCGCACGCCAGCGTGCACGTCGACTGCTCGGCCCTGTTGACGGTGCGCGACCGATTGCGCGACGAAGTCGGTGACGACGGGCCGCCGATCACGACATTCGTTCTGACCCTTCGGCTGCTGACGATCGCGCTGACGCACCACCCGATGTTCAACTCGACCTGGGTGGACACCGCGGGCGGACCTCACATCCACGTTCACTCCGCGGTGCATCTCGGTATCGGGGTGGCCGCGCCGCGCGGATTGTTGGTGCCAGTGGTCAAGGATGCGCAGGACAAGTCGACGCGCGAGTTGGCCGCGACGGTGGCTCGGCTCATCGACGAGTCGCGGGCGGGCACCGTCAAACCGACTGAGCTGCAAGGGTCCACGTTCACCGTGTCGAACTTCGGCGCGCTGGGTTTGGACGAAGGCGTGCCTGTCATCAATTATCCCGAGGCCGCAATTCTGGGCATGGGGTCGATGAAGCCGCGGGCGGTCGTCGTCGACGGAGCCGTGGTGGCCAGGCCGACGATGACGGTGACGTGCGCCTTCGACCATCGCATCACCGACGGCGCGCAGGTGGCCGCGTTCCTCGGTGAACTACAGCGGCTGATCGAGTCGCCGGAGTTGGCGCTGCTCGACAGCTAGCAGGTTTACTCGCGTTGAGATTGCAGTGACGGCGGAGGCTACTCGCATTTCTTCGCCAACAGTGCAATCTCAACGCGCTTGCTACCGGCGTTTGGCGGCGGCCAGTCGTTCGGCGAACTCCGGCGAAAGAATGGACGCCGCTTGCGGTTTCAGTTCGGTGTCGACCGCGATGCTGTGCTGGTCGCGATCGATCGATCCGGGGTTGGCGGTCGCCCGCATGGAGGCCTTGGTGGCCAGCACGACCTCGCGCGGTGCGGCAGCGGGCCCGGCGGCCAGGTCCTTGGCGGCGGCCACCGGATCATCGGCGACCTCTAGCGCAAGCCCGTATCGGACCGCGGCCTCGGCGTCGAACCGCATACCGAACAGCAGCGACGCCCTGGCCGCCTGCACACCGACGGCGCGCTGCAGCATCCACGTCGCACCGCCGCCGGGGTGGATGCCGAGCTTCTGGAAGCGCGGATCGAACAGGGCCGCGGGGCCTGCGATGCGCACATCGGCCGCGAGCGCGAGGTTGAGGCCCGCGCCGACGGCGGCACCGTTCACGGCAGCGATCGTCGGCAGCGTGCAGTTGGCCACCGCGAGGAATCCGTCGTAGATCGTTCGAAGGCCGTCCTCGGTCGCCTCACCGAGCGCCGTCAGGTCCGCGCCTGCACAGAACGCCTTGCCCGCCCCGGTGACGATGAGCGCGTGCACGTCGCTGTTCGCCTCGGCCGCATCGACCGCTGCGCGCAGTGCGGCAGAGATCTCGGCGGTGACGGCGTTGCGGCGCTCGGGATCGTTGACGGTGATGAGCGCGACGTGGTTTTCGACCTGTACCAGGACTCGATCGGACATCGTCTCAGGCTAGTGAGCGCCTAAAGGGTGGCTTGGACGGGACCCAGGATCTGGCAGTTGTCCGTGCCCTGCACGCACGAACCGCCCTGCTGGCCGACACGCTCCACGCGCGCCGCCGACGTCGACCACCTGCGGCGCTGAGATGGAGAAACTGCACGGTGACGGCGGCCGCGACATTGGGGATCGCGACGCTCGCGAGCGCGAGGATCGGGACCAGCCGCAGATGACGGAGAGTCCGACGACGGCAATCTCACCGGTGGGCGTCACCAGATCGAGTAGTCGAATACGCATGTAGGGCGGCGAGTGCGAGCCGATGATTGTCTACGAGCCGCCGTCCGCTCCGTGACGACGGTCCACGCATAGGGGTTCGCGATGCCGGTTCGCACGTTCGATGGAGGAGACCTGCGGGTCCGCTTTCCGTCGACCCTGGATGTCCGCGCCGAGAGGCGAATCCGGAATCGGTCCATCACACCGGACGGTGTCGACCCGGATCTGATCGAGGACCTTCTCGCTGACGGCGGCTTCGAACTGGTCAAGCCGTTGAATGTCCGGCACAGGGCAGCGCGCGGGGCATCGCCGCCCGGCGGCGAAGTCGTCAGCGAAACGTTCGACGTCGAGGTGAGCCTCCGCGGTGACGAGCAGGCCGTCGTCCTGATGGACCGGGGTGGCTACTACTCGTGGCACGTGCCCAAGCCCGGGGTGCGCGCACTCAGGGGCGACGGGAGCGCTACGGCGACCATCGCACTCGACACGCGAGCCCCAGGGGGCGGGCCGGCAACCCGCGGCCTTCTCGACGGGATCCGCGCCTTCGTCCTGAGGTTCAGCGCCCCGATCATCGTCGCCGCCGCCATCAAGGTGCTCGAAGCCGGCGTTGACGAGGGCCTTGTTCACATCACGTCCACCGATCCGAAGGCGTGGGTACCGGTGGACTCCTTGTCCGCCGTGAATCTGCCTGGCGGCGGATCCGCGCGGATCCTGTTGCTTGTGCACGGTACATTCTCCTCGACGGTCGGCGGATTCGGCTCCCTCACAACAGATTCCGGGAAGGATTTCCTCGAGCGAGCCTTGGGTGCCTATGACGCGATCATCGGCTTCGACCATCGGACCCTGAGCGTCGATCCCCTTACCAACGCGAGGGACTTGCTGCAGAAACTGTCGGTGCCCCAGGCTGAGGGCGCCGTGGTCGACGTGATCTGTCACAGCAGGGGCGGTCTGGTTGTGCGCGGGCTCGCCGAGCATCTCCTGCCCGCCGCTAACTGGAGCGGCTCGATCAACAACATCGTGTTCGTCGGGGTGCCCAACGCAGGCACCAACTTCGCCGACGCAAAGCGGTGGTCGAGGCTGGTCGATGTCTATACGAATCTACTACTGACGTCGGCGCCTCTCGAGAACGACTTCCTAGCGAAGGCGATAGCGGGCTCTGCCATCAAAACCGTTGGGATACTAGTGAAATACCTGGCGGCCTACGCCGCCGACGACAACGGCGTCCCCGGCCTCGGCGCGATGCGCCCGAACGGCGACTTCATCCGAAAGCTCAACCGCAAGCAGCCGAAACAGCCGGAGGGTGAGCAGCCCTGGCTGGTGATCAGTTCGGATTTCCATGCGGCCGCCGGGCAGGCGAAACTGAGGGTGATCGAGGGGATAGTCGACGAATTACTTGACAAGGCCAACGATCTGGTTGTCGACTCGAAGTCGATGGCTGCCATCGACGCACCTCTGGGCGCGCTCGTCAGGGAGACGCGAGACTTCGGCACCAATTCCGCCATCTATCACACCAATTACTTTGCGAAGGCCGAAGTGGTGGCGTCGATACAGTCGTGGCTTTTCCCAACCGCCGCGGCCGGGCCGCTGGCGCCTTTCGATCGCGACGGCGGCTTCGCCGGCATCGGTTTCGACGGGGACAAGCACTTCAAGATCGATGGAGGCGGTGGTCCGCCGCCACCTGCTGCCCGCAGGCGGGCACCGGCCCGCCGAACGCGTGCGCACATTCTCGCTGAGATGCCCGGGCACGTGATCGTCCGTGAGCCCGCGACAGTTCGTGTTGTCCTGTCCCGAAACAAGATCAAGGTCAGTGCCGATGCCGTGTCGGGCGAGAAGACGGTCATGGTCGACGAGGACGAGGCACTTACCGTCCATATCGTCCCGAAGCGCAACGCGGCTGTGCAGGGCAAGGACACCAAGCGGTTCAGGCTGCCCCTGGACGACGGACTGGCCGAGCTGCAATTCGTCGTGAAGCCGCTCAGCGTAGGACCCGTCGAGGTGCGCGCGATCGTCCGCCGCTCACCGACCGACATCCTGGCAACCGTGACGCTGGTGGCCACGGCCGACGAATCCGACGACGCTGCTCACCGGCAAGAGGTCGTGCACGGCCAAGTCGAGGCGGCTGCTGCGACGTCGATCGATCTGAAAGACATGGCGGTGCTGGAAATCTCGGAGTTGGAGCGGCCCGGATATGTCCAGTATCGCTACGTGCTCACGCTCCCCGGTGCAACCGAGAGCCTCCGCTACCTGTCTGGTCGTCTCCACGACCGCGCGCAGTATGTGGCCAACGTGTTCAAGGACATCGAAACCAACTGGACAGAGCTGAAAGACACACCGCGAGAATTCATGAACAGCCTGCAGGAACAGGGCGCGGATCTGTTCGACCGGTTGTTCCCGGCGGCCCTCCGAGAATTGCTCTGGCAGAAGCGGAATACCCTGAAAAGCATCCTCCTGCTGGCCGACGAGCCGTACTTTCCATGGGAATTGGTGCACCTCAAGCCGCCGGACGGTCCGCTGCGAGGAAAGCCGCGGTTTCTCGGACAATACGGCCTTCTGCGGTGGCAGATCCTGCCGTTCCCCGAGAAACCCGCCCTGCGGCGACGTCGGGGACGGGTGTACTCCATCTGCCCCGACTACGCCGACCCGACTCTCGACCTTCCCGAAATCGCCGATGAGGCGGATTTTCTCAAGGGGACGCTAGGGGCGAGGGCGGTGCGGGCCAATCCGTCGGGCGTGCGTGAGATTCTGCGCAACCCCAAAGTGGACATACTCCATTTCAGCGGCCACGGCGCGGCAAAGCCACTCGAGGTGGGCAACGCCAAGATCCTTCTCGAGGGCAGGGATACCGGCAAACGTTTTGCCCGGGAGTACATCTCGGCGAAGACAGTGGGGGCAAGGGCCCGACTGAAGGGCGACGACGGTGCCGGGCCGCTTGTGGTGCTGAACGCATGCCAAGTCGGTATCAGCGGTGTGGAGCTCTCATCACTCGGTGGTTTCGCACGCGCGTTTCTCGAACGGGGTGCTCAGGCGTTTGTGTCATGCCTGTGGTCGGTGCAGGAACAACCATCCCGAATCTTTGTGGAGACCCTGTACGAACGGCTGATCGCAGGCGACTCGATCAGCAAGGCCGCCGTCGAAGCCCGCACCGCGGCACACACGTCAGACGACCCGGCGACGTGGCTCGGATTCGTCATCTATGCCCGGCCCGACGCCAAATTTGTTGAGCGCTAACAGAACATCGATACCGAGAGGAATAGTCATGACTGCCAAGGCGCTATGTGTCGGCATCAACAAGTTCGCCCACCTTCCGCAAGCCAGCTGGCTCAACGGGTGCGTGAACGATGCATTGGATATGGCAGCGTTCCTGGAGAAGCGGCCAGAGTTCGCCGGTGGCCACGTCAAGATCCTCAAGGACACCGCCGCCACCAAGGCGAAGGTGATGGCGGCGCTCAAGGAACTCATCGCCGACGAGGACGCCGACCACATCGTGTTCACGTTTTCCAGCCACGGCACGCAAGTGCCCGACCAGAACGGTGACGAGAAGGTCGATCGCGTCGACGAGGCCTTCGCCTGCTACGACATGAAGCAGAAGGGCAAGGACTGGGACCGTAAGACAGTCATCGTCGACGACGAACTGAAGGAGCTTTTCGGGACCGTCCGCAAGGGCGTGCTTGTGGAGGTGCTCCTCGATACCTGTAACAGTGGCAGCGGGTTGAAGGCATTGGATCTCCTCCAGGGCCGACGACCACGCTTCATTCCGCCGCCAACGCCGCTGGGCATCCGCCGGCTGGCGGCCAAGTCCGATCCCAAGGGTCTGCAGACCGAGATCAAGCAGATCCCGGCGGCGACAAGGCCGGTGCTGTTCGCCGCATGCCGCGCCGACCAACTTTCGTCGGACGCGCCGTTCGGCGCCGTTGACCGGTACAACGGTGCCTTCACCTACTACTTCCTCAAGGCCGCAAAGAGCGCCTCGAAATCACGGAAAGACGTACTGGCGGCGGTTCGCGCATCGCTGGCCAAAGACGACTTTCCGCAAGTACCGCAACTTGAATCGGTTCCCAAGGCCATGACCGTCCCGTTCGGAAAACGTTGGAGTTGAAAAATGACACACGAATCCTGTCCCGGCTATGTCACCGCACCGTTCGGCGCACTGGTGGAGGACTACCCGGGAGAAGACATCTACCCCCTGAAAGATTTTCGAGTGGAGTGGGGTCCGATCTTTCACCGCGGTCGTCTCGATGGATCCGCGAAGGTGCTTGTGCTCGGCCAAGATCCGGCCACACACGAGACGATCAGCCGTCGCATTCTTGTCGGCGAAGCCGGTCAACGAACACAGGGATTGCTCGCCAAGGTCGGGATCGATTCTAGCTACGTCATGGTCAACACCTTCCTCTACAGCGTCTTCGGTCAAGGCGGCGGTAACCGCCACGCGGAAGACAAAGACATCGCGAAGTACCGCCACCGGTGGTTGGACGCCCTGCTGATCGGGACGAACGTCACCGCGGTCATCATGCTCGGGACGCTGGCGAAGAAGGCGTTCTCGATGTGGGCCAAAACGCAGCCGCAGGCGGCCGCCGCCCTACATCAAGCGCCGCTCAAACACCCGACCTTCCCGGAAAGCGCGTCGGCACATGGGACCACCACCTTGCCGAAGGCGACACAGGAGTTGCACACCAACTGGAGCGCAGCTCTGCAAGGCTTGGCGGACCATGTCACTCCCGACGTCCCCGCCAATCCGACGCCGTACTCCGGCACGTGGCAGCCGGGTGATCTGGTCCGGATCCCGGAGCGTGACCTGCCCGCCGGGTCGCCAGGTTGGTGGTGTGATCTCGAAGGGTGGGCCGACAGGCCGAAGGGAGTTCCTGCGCAGATCAAGCGCGCCACCATCAACGTCACGGTGCCGGCTCCGGCTCGTACCTGGCCTCCGCTGCCCTGAGATCGGGGATCCACATGGACACAGGAACTTTCACCCGAGCGTATAAGCGGGGCATCACCGAGGAACTCGAACCGCCCAAACATCGCCCAAAGGCGTTGCCCACAGCGCCATTCAGTCTTCGCGGGGCAGTGATCAGGCCGAATGGATCGATGTCGGACGGGTATGTCACGGTCGACGCCGGTGTCATCGACAGCATCAGCCGGAAGAAACCCGAAGGCGTGGACATCATCGTCGACACCAAAGGTGTGATCGTTCCGGGCCTGCTCGACCTGCACAACCACCCGGATTTCAACGTCTTCGCCCCGTGGGAACCGCCGAAGGTCTACGTCAACCGCTATCGGTGGCGCGACAGCGATGCGTATCACGAGCTCGTGCGCAATCCGCAGAACAAGTTGATCGACGCCCTGCCGCCACACACGCAAACCCGCTATGCGGAGGTGCGAGCACTGATCGCGGGGGTCACGGGCATCCAGGGCGCATCGGGAGCGAGCACCTCGAAAGTGGAACCGCTGGTGCGCAACCTGGATCTGTGGACCCTGGGGCAGCACAAGGCGCGCTCGATGATCGACCTGCCCACCGAATCCAGCCGGGATTTCCCGCGGCTCCAGACGATCCTCCAAGCAATCAAAGACGACGAAGTCACGGCTTTCTATCTGCATCTGTGCGAAGGGCAGCGTGGCAACGAGGCGCTGGACAACGAGTTTCGTCGTTTCATCAAGTTGAAGGTGGCGACGCCCGCCACCGTGGTCATCCATGGTTCATCGCTTAGTGAGACAAATCTGCATGACTTGGCGGATGCGGGTTGCAAACTCGTATGGTCGCCGCAATCGAACCTACGGCTGTACAAAGAGACGACGCTTGCAGGCGAGGCGATCGCAGCCGGCATGCCGGTCGCATTGGGCGCCGACTGGATGCCGTCGGGTTCGCTGAGCCTGCTTGCCGAGATGAAAGTGGCGCGTAGGGAATTGGCGCGGCAGGGCCACCCGATCACGGCACGGGACCTCGTGGCGATGGTGACATCGGTGGCGGCTTCGATAGCGGGGTTCGGTGACAAGCTGGGGGCGCTGGCGAAGGGACGGGTGGCGGATCTCGTCGTGTTCGAACGCCACCACGAGGATCTGTACGAGAACATCTGCATTGCCGACCCGTCGTGGGTGCAACTGGTGTGCATCGGGGGAGACATCACCTACGGGCGGAGCGACTGGTTCGAGGAGCTGTCGGGAAATGCCCAGAGCCCGACGATCGAAGATCTGATTGCGTGGGGCAAGCCGATGAAGATCGATACTGGGTTTCAGTCGGCGGTCGATCCGATGTCGCTCACCGAGATCAGGACGCTACTCACCACTGAATATCCTCCCGTCGGGCCGATTTTCGCGTGACGTCAGGAGGTGGCCATGCAACTCGCCCCTCCGACCGTTAATGGTGACGAGCGCGATGTGGTTTGTGAGCGCCTAAAGGGCGGCTTGGACGGGACCCAGGATCTGGCAGTTGTCCGCCGGCAGCGTCGGAACGATGATGCCGCAGCCGCGGCCCCTCGAAAGATAGGTGGCACCGGGCGTGTAGGGCTCGAAGTACGCCTGCGCGGTATCGGTGCCCTGCATGCAAGAACCGCCCTGCTGGCCGAGAAGCTCCACGCACGCCACGCTCTTGTACGGGCTGGCGGCGACTCCGCAGACCGTCGAGGTCACCGTCGCGGTGACCTTGCTGACCCCGTCGACCTGGACGACCTGAGGGGCCGAGATCGAGAAACCGCATGGTGACGGCGGCCAGGGCTCGGCCTGCGCAGCGCTCGCGCCGACGACGCCTGCCAGCGCAAGGGCCACCGTTGCTGGGATTGCCACGACTAGCCGGATCATGACTGGATGGTAGATCGACCGTTGGCCCATCGGAGCAGATACCGGTAATAGAGCGTGCGCCGCACCGACGCGCCGGGAATCACCTCGTCGGCGGTCCGGCGGATCTCGCGCAGGCTCTCGAGAGGGTCGGTCATGACGACGCCGATATCGGGTGTTTCGCGGTGCAGTCGTGAGCCGATTCTGACTGCCGGGAGACACGCCAGCGCCCACAGCCAGTCGATCGGCGACTTGTTCGCCGACAACCCGACGACTGCGAGCTCGCCCGTCGGAGTCAACATCTCGCGGGCCCTCAGAAGCGAGGTGCGCAGGTCCATGTGATGGAGGCTGGCGACGAAGGTGATGAGATCGAACCGCCTACCGTCGCGCGCGTATCGCTGGAAGTCGGTCTGCACGACGGCGACGTTGGCGCGGCTGGCCAATCGGTTCATTGCGCGTTGTGCGACTGCTGAGTCGGGCTCTATCGCGGTCACCGACCCAGACACGCCGGACAGCCGTTGGGCCAGCAGCCCATCACCGCCGCCGACGTCGAGAACGTCGCCGTTGTGCTGCCTTGCAATGCCGATCAGCCAAGGATGGTAGGCGGTGTTGTGATTCCAGTACTCGTGGGAGTCGGGCACATCACCGACTGTGCCACTGGAGAGTTCAGGCCGACAGTCGCTGTCGAAGCCCTGTCGATCCGCCCACTAGCGTGGAGCCGTGGATCAGACCCCACCCGTCGACAACCACGTGCACACACGGTGGTCATGGGATACCGCGTCGAGTTCGTCGATGCAGCTGGCGTGCTCGCGTGCCGTCGAACTCGGCCTACCCGGGCTGGCCTTCACCGAGCACGTCGACTTCACCGACTGGACGCTGGAGGACCCCGACAAGCACGACGAGGAAGTCGCCCGACCCGCGCGCGTCGGGGACCGCCCGCGAGTGAAGCCGTTCGACCCCGAGGGTTATCTCGCTGACCTGGCGCGGTGCCGCGGCGAGTTTCCGGACCTGCGGATCATCGCCGGTATCGAGGCAGGCGAACCGCACCTCTTCCGCGCCGGTGTCGCCTCCGTGTTGGCGGCAGGGGATTTCGAACGTGTGCTCGGCAGTCTGCACGGAATCGTCGTCGGCGGCACGCTGACCGGGATCAACCGAGCGATGTTCAGGGAGGTCGACCCACACGAGGTGATGCGGCGCTATTTCACTGAACTCCTCGTTCTCGTCGGCGGATCGTCGGTGTTCACCGTGCTGGCGCACTGCGACTACGCGCGGCGGTACTGGCCGACCGACCGGGTTGGCGCGTACGACGACGCCGACTTCGAGGAGGAGTACAGGGCGGTCTTCCGCGAGCTGGCGTCGTCCGGGCGCGCCCTGGAGATCAACACGCGCAGCCCGATGGCGTCGGTTGCCCAGCTTCGGTGGTGGTGGGAAGAGGGAGGCGACGCGGTGTCCTTCGGCAGCGATGCACACACACCGTTCCGCGTCGGCGAGCACTTCGACGTCGCGGTTGATGTGGCTGAGGCCGCGGGCTTCAGAGCGGGGCGGGATCGGTTCGACTTCTGGCGGCGATGACGTGCGCGCCGGCTGACCCGTCAGTATTGCTCATTGCGGGTGGGTCGCCCGGTACTCGGCGACCGGCACCGGCGTATCCGATGCGTAACCGATGGGCAGCAGGAGATCGCCGTCGGCCGTCTTCAGATAGACCTCCCACCGGTAGAAACCGGCGTACGCCGCGGGGTCGGCGGCAAGTATCGCCGCATAGTCGTTGACCGCCTGCACATATGCCGATGCGTTGTTGTAGCGGTAAATGGCGCCGTCGGGGTTGCTCGCGAAATTGTTGGCGGCCAGATAGCGGCCTGCCGCCATGATGCTGTCGCGCGGTGAGTAGATGTCGGTTCCGTCGCCGTAGGCGGCGAATGTCGACGGCAGGAATTGCATCGGCCCCTGTGCGCCTGCGCTGCTCGGGCCGACGACGCTGCCCAGCCGGGTCTCGATCAGGTTGATCGCGGCGAGGTAGTTCCAGCCGACGCCGGACGCCGCCTCCGCTTCGCGGTAATAGGCCAGCAGCTCGTCGGCTGGAGCCGGAGCAACGATGTGCCAGGCGGGGATCGAGTCTCGGATTTCCGCCATCGAGGTGAGCTGCCTGCGGGCGTCGACGTTGAGGTCGTAGACCTGAAGAAGCTCGGCGGGGATCCGGGGACGCGTGATCGAATCCCACTCCGGGTGATAGCCGATGGCGCGATATGCCGCTTGCTGGCGGCGGCCCGCTTCTCGTAGCCCCGCCTCCGGCGTCGACGGGTTTCGGAGGGTCTGCTCGTCGGCGACGAGATCGTCGGCCAACTGCGCCGGATCCGGCGCCAGCCTCGGCTGCGCACCCGACGGGGTGGCCTCGTCGAGCAAGGTCACGGTGGGCGCAGGCGGAAGTGTCGCACTCGTCGGGGCGGCGGTCGGTGCTGCTGGCGGCGCAGGCGGTGCGTCGTGACTACATGCCACGGCGAAGGCGAGCACGCCAAGAACCGCGATCACGCGAAGTCGACCGGTCATCGTGCAAGCGTAGAGCGCGGTTCTCCCGCGATGACTTTCGTGCTCGTCGGCGGTCTATCCGAGATGGGAACGAACAGTTCACGCGGTGGGTATCTGCCGATCAACGGGCTGAACCTCTACCACGAGGTGTACGGCGACCTCGGCACGTCGACGCCTCCACTGCTGTTGATTCCTGGCGCGTTCATGGCCACCGACTCGATGAATGCGTGGGCGGGCGCCTTCGCACGCGAGCGCCCCGTGATCGTGTTCGATCAGCAAGGGCACGGCCGCACCCCTGATATCGCCCGGGAAATGTCCTACCAGCAGTTCGGTGACGATGCCGCGGCGCTGCTGCGCGCGTTGGACGTTGAGCGCGCGGACGTGATGGGCTACAGCCAAGGCGGCGGGGTAGCGCTGCAGCTCGCGATCCGTCACCCGTCGCTGGTGAACAAGCTGGTCTCCATGTCGGCGACGTTCCGCAAGGACGGCTGGTATCCGTCAGTGCCCGAAGCCATCGGGGGCCTCACCGCCGACGCCTTCTCCGGTACGCCCGTCGAGACGGCATTCATGGAGCACACGCCCGACGCCAAGGCATACGAGGCATACCTCGAGAAGATGAAGCGTCTGAACGCCGACGACCAGGACATCACCGATGAGCAGATGCGGTCGATCTCCGCGAAGACGATGGTCATCGTCGGCGACGCCGACGGCGTGACGCTCGAACACGCGGTGGCGATGTTCAAGCTGCGCGGCGGAGGCGATGAGGACGCCGCGGAATCCGGAGTGTTGAATGAGGCTCCGGCTGCGCGCCTTGTCGTACTTCCCGCGATGTCGCATGTCGGTATGTCGGGGGAGTCGGAGCTGCTGGTGCCGATGGTGAGCGCATTCCTCGACGACGTGCCGCCGAGGACGCCGGAACTCTTTTAGCGGGCGTCGGGCGGCAAGCCTGGGCGTCTTCTACGCTAAAGCGTTGCTGCGCAGTCGGATAAGGACTAGGCCAAATGAGCATTGATCTGGAAACCGCACAGAAGATCGTTCGAGCCGCACATACCGAGGCGGCTCAACGGTCGGTACTGGTTTCGGCCGCAGTCGTGGACGCGGGCGGCCTGTTCGGTTTGCACGCCAACGGGAATGGCCGGTTCGTCATCTTCGGCGGCGGCGTGCCCATCATCGTCAACGACACGGTGATCGGCGGGGTCGGGGTGAGCGGAGCGGCCGTCAGTGACGATTGCGCATGCGCAGACGCCGCGGCGGCTGCCTTCGGAACCTGACTCAACGTGGTCGTCCGCTACGCCTGAAGGTGCTCCCAGACCTTGTTGGAGCGGACGGTGTCCAGTCGGTAGTCGGTGACTCTGGAGTCGAGCAGATTCCGGCCGAGCAGACGAGCTTGCGCGACGGCGTCGCGCGGATCGTGGACTATCTCACCGCGACTGTTCGCGTTGCCGATGACCACGCCCGCCAATTCCTGGTTCAGATATCGCGTCAGTTCTTGGAACTGCGCGACTACGCCGATGGTCGCGCCCTGATAGCTCTCTTCGGAGGAGATGAGAACGCCGACCCGTTTGCCCATGATGCCGCTGACGACCTCGTCCTGCTCCGGGGCGCTGTTGGACGTGTAGCAGAAGAGTCGGTCGAAGACCGTTTTGAGCCGACCCGGCATGCCGTAGAAGTAGAGGGGCATCGCATAGATGACGCCGTCGGCGGGAATGATTTTGTCCAGCAACAGTTCGCGGTAGCGATCGTCGAGCGAGCAGTGCCCGTCGGAGATGCGGCGGCACTGGCGGCAGTTGCCCGACGGAGCGGTCGACGTAGTCGTCGAGGAACACGTGCTCGACCCTTTGGCCGGCTTCGCGCGATCCGGCGGCCGCTGACGAGGCCCGCAGACGTGAGTTTCCGTCCCGACGTGGGCTTGCGCTGATCACCAGGGTCTCATGGGGCGCCCTGTAGAGGTTAAAACGTTTTGGCAGCGACGCAACCGTGTCGCCGCCGTAGCGGCGACACGGGCGAAGCTAGAACCAGACTTTTCGACCACCGACCGGGCGACCGACCGCGCCGAGTATCCACAGGATGACACCGACCACGACGAGAATTCCGCCGATGGTGTACAGGATGGATATACCGGTGAAGTAGCCGATCAACAACAGAATGATGCCGAGCACAATCATGGGCGGTCCTATACAGCCGTTGGGACGGGACGTTGCTCGGAAGGAATTGCCCAAAGCGTCAGATTCAAACCTCGCGGATTCTTGCGCCCCCGGCAGGACTCGAACCTGCGGCCAACCGCTTAGAAGGCGGTTGCTCTATCCACTGAGCTACGGGGGCCGACGCACTCGACGCCTGCTATTACATCAGGCCCGCAGAACACGGTGCGTCCGTCTCCCTGCGCCTTCCGCTAAACAGGAACGGTCAGCAGGTGGCGCGTGCTCGATGCCGCCACGTTCCGCGAGCTCGGGACGGTAACGACAGGTACTAAAGGCACGTCACGGCGAGTTACGGCGGACTAGCGTAGGTAGAGAATGTGCGAGGCGATGGGAGGAGCAACAACGATGGCAGGGTGGCTGAAGCCGTGAGTGATGCACCGGGATGGGACGCCACCGCCGGACCCCCTGACGAACTCAGCCCCGTCGACCAGATCCTGCACCGCGGCGAGGCGAATCCGCGCACGCGCTCGGGGATCATGACGCTGGAAGTCCTCGACACCACGCCGGACTGGGAACGGCTGCGGACCCGGTTCGAGCATGCCTCGCGCAAGGTTCTGCGGCTGCGGCAGAAGGTCGTGATGCCGACGCTGCCGACGGTGGCGCCGCGCTGGGTGATCGACCCCGACTTCAACCTCGATTTCCATGTCCGTCGCGTGCGCGTCGCCGAGCCCGGCACGTTGCGTGACGTGCTCGACCTCGCCGAGGTCGCACTGCAGTCACCGCTCGACATCTCGCGGCCGCTGTGGACCGCCACCCTCGTCGAGGGACTCGCGGGTGGCAGGGCCGCGATGATGGTTCACCTCAGCCACGCCGTCACCGACGGCGTCGGCGGGGTCGAGATGTTCGCCAACCTCTACGACCTCGAACGCGATCCGCCGCCTGAAGCGGATCCGCCGATGCCGATCCCGCAGGACCTGTCGCCGAACGACCTTATGCGGCAAGGGTTCAACCGGTTACCCGGCGCGATCGCGGGTGGTGTCGGCAAGGCGATCTACGGTGCCGCACAGGCTGTCGGGAACGTCTTCCGCGACCCGGTCGCATCGCTCGGCGGTGCCGTCGAGTACGCCATTTCGGGTGCCCGTGTCGTGGCGCCGGCCGCTGAACCGTCGCCCGTGCTCCTTCGTCGCAGCCTTTCGTCGCGCAGTGACGCCATCGACATCGAGTTCGGCGATCTTCACCGGGCAGCGAAAGCGGCGGGCGGGTCGATCAACGATGCCTACCTGGCAGGTCTGTGCGGTGCGCTGCGGCTGTACCACGAACGCATGGGTGTGCCCGTCGACACGCTGCCGATGGCGATCCCGGTGAACATGCGGTCCGATAACGACCCCGCAGGCGGAAACCGCTTCGCGGGAGTCAATCTCGCGGCGCCGATCAGCGTTGTGGACCCGGAGAAGCGGATCAAGAGCATTCGCTCCCAGATGACACGCAAGCGCGAAGAGCGCGCCGTCAACATGGTCGGCGTCGTCGCACCGCTGATCAGCCTCTTGCCCGACACCGTGCTCGAGGGGATGGCCGGATCCATCGTGAACTCCGACGTGCAGGCCAGCAATGTGCCGGTGTACGCGGGCGACACGTTCATCGCGGGAGCAAAGATCCTGCGCCAGTACGGACTTGGCCCGCTGCCCGGGGTGGCGATGATGGTCGTGCTGGTGTCGCGGGCCGGCTACATCACCGTCACCGCGCGATACGACCGCGCCGCGGTCACCGACGGCGACTTCTTCGCCAGGTGCATGCAGGTCGGATTCGACGAAGTGCTCGCACTCGGCGGCGAAGGGCGTTCGATGCCCGCCTCATTCACCGCCGATACCCAAGAACCCAAACCACCGTCACCGAACGGGAGCAGCGCCCTATGACCGCCGACGACGGCCAGACGAGACGACGCGCCAACCCGCGCACCATGCGATTGCCCGGGTCGGTCGCCGAGATAAAGGCAAGCTCCGCAGGCCCGGGGGTCGGCGCATTCTTCGACCTCGACGGCACCCTGGTCGCCGGCTTCACCGGCGTCATCATGACGCGGGATCGGTTGCGGCGCGGGCAGATGGGCGTTGGCGAGTTCATCAGCATGGTGCAGGCGGGGCTGAACCATCAACTGGGCCGCTCGGAGTTCGAGGACCTGATCGGCAAGGGCGCCAGGATGCTGCGGGGCAGCTCACTCGGTGACATCGACGAACTCGCCGAGCGTCTCTTCGTGCAGAAGATCATCGGCCGCATCTATCCCGAGATGCGCGACCTGGTCCGCGCGCACATGGAGCGCGGCCACACCGTGGTGCTCAGTTCGTCGGCGCTGACGGTGCAGGTGGAACCCGTCGCCCGTTTCCTCGGCATCAAGAACGTGTTGAGCAACAAGTTCGAGACCGACGACAACGGATTGATCACCGGCGAGGTGACCACGCCGATCATCTGGGGACCTGGCAAGGCCAGGGCCGTCCAGGCGTTCGCCGCAGAAAACAATGTCGACCTCGCCAAGAGCTACTTCTACGCCGACGGTGACGAGGACGTCGCGCTGATGTATCTGGTCGGCAACCCGCGACCCACCAACCCGGCGGGCAAGCTGGCCGCCGTTGCGGCCAAACGGGGTTGGCCCGTTCTGCGGTTCAGCAGCCGCAGTGGCAGCAACCCGGTTTCGCAGCTGCGCACCGCTGCGGGTGTGGCGTCACTGGTGCCCATCGCGGCAGGCGCCATCGGGCTCGGCCTGCTCACCCGCAACCGGCGCACCGGTGTCAACTTCTTCACGTCGGCGTTCGGGCGGGCGCTGCTGACCACCACCGGCGTGAGCATCAACCTGCTGGGCAAGGAGAACCTGAACAAGAAGCGGCCCGCGGTGTTCATCTTCAACCACCGCAACCAGGTCGATCCCGTCATCGCGGGCAGGCTCGTCGACACCAACTTCACCTCGGTCGGCAAGAAGGAACTGGAGAACGACCCGATCGTCGGCACGATGGGCAAGGTGATGGATGCGGCGTTCATCGACCGTGACAATCCCAAGGCCGCGGTGGAAAGCCTGAAAAAGGTTGAGGAGCTTGCGAGGAAGGGACTCTCGATTCTCATCGCTCCGGAGGGGACCCGGCTCGACACCACCGAGGTGGGCCCGTTCAAGAAGGGTCCGTTCCGCATTGCGATGTCGGCCGGCATCCCCATCGTGCCGATGGTCATCCGCAACGCCGAGGTGATCTCGTCGCGCGACTCGACGACCTTCAATCCCGGCACCGTCGACGTGGTGGTGTACCCACCGATCCCGACGGACGACTGGACCGTTGAGAATCTATCGGACAAGATCGCCGAGGTGCGTCAGCTTTACCTGGACACGCTGAAAGACTGGCCGCACGAATCGGTTCCGAAGATCGGTCCGTACGCGCGCGGTAGGGGCGCTGCCAAGAAGGCGCCGGCGAAGAAGCCTGAAAAGGCCGCGCCGCAGAGGAAGTCGGCTGCCAAGGCTCCCGCGAAGAAGGCTCCCGCGAAGACGGCGGCCAAGGCAACGGCGAAGAAGACGGCGGCGAAGAAGACGGCGGCCAATAAGGCGGTGGCGAAGAAGACGGTGGCCAAGAAGACCCTTGCCAAGAAAGCGCCCGCCAAGAAGGGACGGCCGTGAGCGCCGCCGACCCGATCGTCAACTTCTCCACCACCGACGATGCGCTGGTCCTCGCATCGGTGTCATCGCCTGCGGAACGAGAGTTGTTGAGCGACTGGCTTCAACAGCAGCGTCGCAACCATCCCGATTCCACCGTCGCCGTCCTCGAATTGCCTGACGGCGATCCGCCGCCGGGCGTGTTGGCGCGCCTCGTTGAGGAACTCGAAGCCGACGAGGACCGCACCGTCGTTCCGGTGCGCGTCTTCTGGGTGCCCGGCGGCCTGCCGACCCGTTCGAAGGTGGTTTCGCTGATCTCCGGCCGCGACACCTACCGTCCGCCGGAGATGCTGCAACGCCGAATCCTCAAGCGGGACCCGTCGCGTGCCCGCGTGGTGGCGGGTGAGCCCGCGAAGATATCCGAGCTACGTCAGCAATGGAGCGACAACACCACCGCCGAAAACCCGCGCGACCTCGCGCATTTCGTCATCAGGAGGGCGAGCCTCGCGATCGAGCGCGTCGAACTGCGGCTGCTCGGGCCGGAATACAAGTCGCCCAAGCTGATGGGTCCCGAGATTCTGGCGTCGGCGCAATTCCGCGAGGGTCTGGACAAGATCCCCGGCGCGACGCTGGAAAAAGCGACCGAGATGCTCGACGAGCTCTCCACCGGATGGAGCCGGTTCAGCGTCGACCTCATCCCGTCGCTGGGTCGGGCCATCTTCAGCCGCGGGTTCGACCCGAACATCGACTACGACCGTGCCGAGATAGAGAACATGCGGCACGCGCTGGAATCTCACCCCGCGGTGCTGCTGTTCTCCCACCGGTCCTACCTGGACGGCGTCATCGTTCCCGTTGCGATGCAGGAGAATCGGCTGCCACCCGTGCACACGTTCGCGGGCATCAACCTGTCGTTCGGGTTCATGGGGCCGTTGATGCGTCGCTCCGGTGTCATCTTCCTGCGGCGCAAGCTCGACGACCCGCTGTACAAGTACGTGCTACGACAGTTCGTCGGCTACATCGTGCAGAAGCGGTTCAACCTCAGCTGGTCGATCGAGGGCACCCGATCGCGGACCGGAAAGATGTTGCCGCCCAAGCTCGGATTGATGAGTTACGTCGCCGACGCCTACCTGGAAGGCCGCAGCGAGGACATCCTCCTGCAGCCGGTGTCCATCAGTTTCGACCAGCTTCACGAAACCGCCGAATACGCCGCATACGCCCGCGGTGGCGAGAAGACACCCGAAGGGGTGTCCTGGCTGTACAAGTACATCAAGGCCCAGGGCGAGCGCAGCTACGGCAAGATCTACGTCCGCTTCCCCGAAGCCGTGTCCATGCGCGAATACCTTGGCGAGCCCGGCGGTCCCATCACTGCGGATGAGCCCGCGAAACGCCTCGCCATGCAGAGGATGGCGATCGAGGTGTCGTGGCGGATTCTGCGCGCCACACCCGTCAACGCATCGGGCTTGGTTTCCGCGCTTCTGCTCACCACCCGTGGCACCGCGCTGACGCTCGACCAACTGCACCACACCCTGCAGGATTCGCTGGATTACCTTCAGCGCAAACAGATTCCGGTCACCAACAGCGTGTTGCGGCTGCGAACGGCCGACGGTGTCCGCGCCGCCCTCGACGCGTTATCGAACGGCCATCCGATCACCCGCGTCGACGGAGGACGCGAGCCCGTCTGGCGGATCGCGCCCGAGCGGGAGCACGAGGCGGCGTTCTACCGGAACACGGTGATCGACGCGTTCATGGAAACCGCGATCGTCGACATGGCGCTCGTCTTCGCCGCCCGCGCCGAAGGAGATCGGTTGGAGGCGTTCTGGAGTCGCGCGATACGGCTGCGCGATCTACTGAAGTTCGACTTCTACTTCGCGGACTCCAAGACGTTCCGGGAGCGTCTCGCCGAGGAGATGGCGTGGTACGACGATTGGGAGGCGCACGTCGCCGCGGGCGGTGAAGAGGTCTACGCCATGCTGCGGGCCAAGCGGCCACTCATCGCGCAGGCGGTGCTGCGGCCCTACTTCGAGGCGTACGAGATCGTCGCCGACGTGCTGCGCGACCTGCCTGCCGAGATCGACGAGAAGGATCTGACGAAGCGCGCGCTCGGCGTCGGCAATCAGTACGTCGCACAGGGTCGGGTGCGCAGCACCGAGGCGGTGTCGGCGCTGCTGTTCGCCACGGCGCGACAGGTGGTCGCCGACCAACACCTGCTCGAGCCTGCGGCCGATCTCCTCGAGCGGCGGACGGTGTTCCGCGACGAGCTCCGCAGGATCCTCGCCGACATGGACAAGGTGGAGCAGATCTCCCTTCAACAGTTCGTCGCGCGCGAGACAAAGCGACGCGCCCTGCGCGACGCGGCCGAGTAGCCCGCGCTTGCCGACTGAAACGTCATCATTTGATGACAGTGCAGTATTCCGATACTTCAGTGAGGTACTGGACTACTTACGAAGTGCTTAGCTTGAAACGCGACGATAGATCGAAGCCACCGTCGGCGCGTGGCCGTTGCTTACGAGGAGCACATGATGACAGGCACGCAATCCGAAACGGTTCCGCACATCTGGCCTGGATTGTTTCTTGATGAGGTGACGTCAGACGTCAGATATTCGCTGCGCTGGCTGGATCCAAGACTCCCCGGCTACAACCCCAGTAACCCTGGGCCGCTGTGGTCCGAGGTTTGGGATTTGAACAACGACGGCGCTGTTCTCGGTGCCACGGCGCCTGAATATCTCCCTTACGGTTCCGACGGAGACTCCCCGTGGCACCACCGGATAACTATCTGGAATCCCGACCCCACCATCGTCGACGAACTTCCCTACGTCTGGGGGAAAGCAGCCTTCAATGATGTCGGCGACATCGTCGAGGATGCCGGCGTCTACTCAGACGACCGCAACAATCGGTGGGAGGGAGACGGCGCCCAATACGTCGACGGCGTCAACCTGCACTTGAAGAAGAAACTAGCCGTGCACGCGGTGCGCGCCAAGGACATAAATAACCGCGGCATTATCACCGGTGACCTTGTCGCATCGGCAGGCTCGAAAGCACGCGCATTCGTCTACAACGCGAAGTCGGGCGGGCCGCCAACCGACTTCAACCTATCGCGCGATGGCGGAAACAGCGTGGGTTGGGCCATCAATCAAAGAGACCATGTGCTCGGCCACTCCACCCATGGTGAGTACAGGTGGAACAGCCCCCTGCTCATCCAAAGGATCGACGCCAAATGCTTTCTGTACGTCGACGGCGGCGTGATCGATCTTGGCAATCGGCGACGAGGTATGGCTCTCAACGACCACGACGTCGTCGTCGGTTGCCGTCAGGCTGACGTTTCGCAGCCCTACCTCACCGCGTTTGCACTTCGCGCCGACGCGGCAACGCTCGACGACGAGGATCTGGGAGCGTTGCCCGGCCATAAGTTCAGTCAGGCCAACGACATCAACAACCACGGCGACATTGTTGGCATGTCGGTGCCTAAATCCTCCTACGGTGATAGCGATGCGCGCGATGGTTCTGCCTTTGTGCGACTGAGGAATGGGTCGATGCAGGATTTGAACGACCTAATACCCCCGGACTCGGGGTGGAAGCTTATTTCTGCCCTGCGAATCAACAGCAACGGCCAGATCCTGTGTTGGGGAACCGGGCCGACCCCCCTGCAGACCGGTGGTGGCCTGGCAGATGGCTATATGAAGGGTGCGGGTTGCCTGTTGTCGCCCGAAACCACCATTCCGGCGCCATTCCATGACAACTTCATCAGCGACCGGTTCGGCCTCGTCGGAGGAACCGGCTGGGTGTTCCAGGTTCCCGGTGGGCGCCCGGTGCCGATCAACCCGAATGAATTGTGGGACAGGCTCACTCCAGAGAAGCGTGACATCGTTTTGGGGTTGGCGATGAGCGAGCTCGCTGGCCGGGTCAGCGACGCAGACGCGCGCGCAAAGCTTGAGAACGCGGCCAGAACGGTGGCGAAACAAGCAATGGACCGCTGGACCGACTAGCGCCTACTTCGACGGCACCGCAGGCGCATGGAGCGAGCCGCTTCTGCCACGCTGCCGGATCCCCAAAGGGGCTTCAGTTACGTGGCTCCTACACAGGCGTCATCAAATGATGACGGCTCCTGGTGGGCACATGGTTCCCGCTTGCGACGGTGCGGTGCGCATAGCCATACGCTGGTGGCATGACGTCGACGGCCACAGCCACCAGCGTGCGCACCGCGGTGTGGCCGGTGCTGTTCGGGGTCGCCCTGCTCGCAGGCGTGACCGCGGCGGGTCTCGGCGCGCTGACGCTGGCCGACGCGCTGACCGCCACCGGCCTGCCCGACCCTGGCCCGGTCACCACCTACGGCCTGCCGTTCGTGCGGGCTGCAGGTGAGATCGCCGCCGTCGTCGCGGTCGGGATCGTTCATGTTCGCCGCGTTCATGGTGCCGCCGCAGCAGAACGGGGTGCTCGACGCCGACGGGTACCGGGCGTTGCGGGTCGGGACGGTCGCGTCGGCGGTCTGGACGGTCGCCGCGGCGCTGCTGGTACCGCTGACCGTCTCGGACGTCACGGGTCAACCCCTGACGTCGCGACTCAGCCCGTCGGACATCTGGTCGGTGGCCAGCCTGGTCGAAACGGCGGGCGCGTGGCGCTGGACCGCGTTCCTCGCGGCGATCGTGGCGGTCGCCAGCATTCCGGTGCTGCGGTGGTCGCCGACGCCGCTGCTTTTCGCCGGGTCGCTGATCACGTTGTTGCCGCTGGCGCTGACGGGCCATTCATCGACGGGCGGATCGCACGACCTCGCCACCAACAGCCTGATCATCCACCTGATCGCAGGCGCGCTGTGGGCCGGCGGCCTGCTGGCGCTTCTCGTTCATGCGCTGCGTCGCGGCGGGCACGCCGACCTGGCCGCGCGCCGGTTCTCGACCGTCGCGCTGTGGTGCTTCGTCGCAATGGCTTTCAGCGGCATCATCAACGCCCTGGTCCGGGTTCGCCCCGCCGACTTGTTCGACGGCGGCTACGGGCTGCTGATCGTCGCGAAGTTCGTCGCGCTGTGCACGCTCGGCTTCATCGGCTGGCGTCACCGGCGCGGCGGTGTCGCGACACTGCAAGCCGATCCGGAGGCCCGCGGCCCGCTGATCCGGTTGGCGCTGACCGAAGCCGTCGTCTTCGGTCTCACGTTCGGCGTCGCGGTCGCGTTGGGCCGAACCCCGCCGCCGCCGCCGCCGATCTTCAACCCGTCGATCCCCGCCATCGAGATCGGCTACGACTTCGCAGGTCCGCCGACCGTCGCCCGGATCCTGTTCGACTGGCGGTTCGACCTGATCTTCGGGACCGCGGCCATCGTGATGGCGCTGGTGTACCTGGCCGGGGTGCGACGGCTGCGGCGGCGCGGCGACAAGTGGCCGACCGGCCGGATCGTGGCGTGGCTGCTGGGTTGCCTGGTGCTGCTGTTCGCGACGTCGTCGGGTCTGGGTCGGTACATGGCCGCGATGTTCAGCATGCACATGGCGGCGCACATGTTGTTGTCGATGCTGACGCCGATCCTGCTGGCGCTCGGAGGTCCGGTGACACTGGCGTTGCGCGCGTTGCCAGCGGCGGGCAAAGATCAACCGCCGGGACCGCGCGAATGGCTTCTCGCCGCGCTGCATTCGCGGTTGTCGAAATTACTCACCAATCCGATCGTCGCTACGGTGTTGTTCGTCGCCGGCTTCTACGGCCTGTACTTCGGCGGGATCTTCGACGGCGCCGTCAGCTCCCACGCGGCGCACGTCGCGATGAACCTGCACTTCCTGCTCACCGGATACCTCTTCTACTGGGTCGTCATCGGCGTCGACCCGACGCCGCGGCCGTTGCCGCCGCTCGGCAAGGTCGGCGTGGTGTTCGCGTCGCTGCCCCTGCACGCATTCTTCGGGGTCGTGCTGATGAGCATGAACAGCGTGTTGGGGGAGAGCTTCTACAAATCGCTGCAGCTCTATTGGCACACCGATCTGCTCGGCGATCAGAAGCTGGGCGGTGGAATTGCTTGGTCAACAGGCGAAATCCCGCTTGTCATTGTGATGATCGCCCTGCTGGTGCAATGGACGCGCAGCGACCGGCGGACCGCCACGAGGCTCGACAGGGCGGCCGACCGCGACGAGGACGCGGATCTCGCCGCCTACAACAGGATGCTGGCCGAGATGGCGAAGCGGGATGCGCGCTAGAGCCGTGAGTGACGACGGGTACTTCGGCGAGGACATCGCCGCCAACTACGACGCCGACACTTCAGGCATGCACGATGACAGCGTCATCGCAGCGGTGGTCGACGTCCTCGCCGCACTTGCCGGTGACGGCGCGGCGCTCGAATTCGGAATCGGGACGGGGCGTATCGCGCTGCCGCTTGCGCGCCGTGGCGTCGAGGTGCACGGGATCGACCTGTCCAACGCGATGGTGGCCCGCATGCGCGATAAGCCCGGCGGCACCGAGATCACCGTGGCGATAGGGGATTTCGCCAAGACGCGGGTTCCTGGCGAGTTCGCGGTCGCCTACCTCCTCTTCAACACGATCAACAACGTGACCACCCAGGACGAGCAGGTGGCCTGCTTCGTCAACGCCGCAGAGCATCTGAAGCCGGGCGGCAGCTTCGTCATCGAAGTCGGCGTGCCAGCCCTGCGACTGCTGCCGCCAGGTCAACGTGTCGTCCCGTTCGACGTCGGCGAGAAGCACTGGGCCTACGACCTGTACGACTGCGCGACGCAATCGATGAGTTCCAACTACGTCGACGAGGACGACCACGGCGTCGCGCAGATGCGGTCCATCCCGTTTCGCTATGTGTGGCCAGCCGAACTCGACCTGATGGCAGGCATCGCCGGATTGAGCCTCGCCCAGCGCTGGCAGGACTGGGACGGCACGCCGTTCACCCACGAGAGCACTCGGCACGTCTCGGTGTGGCGCAAGGCCTGAATCCCCGCGAAACGACATTCCAGCACCGAAAGTGCGAGTAGGTGGGTGCCGGAATGTCGTTTCGCGGCTAGACCGCACCGGCGGCGATTGCGGCCGCCAGGTTCGGAGACCATCCCCAGTCCGTGATTCATCCACAACCCATGGCCTGCGGTCGCCGCGACTCCGCATCGCGTCGGTGCCGACCGGGTCAATAGCGGTGTACGGCGCAAGCCAAATTCAGTCGAAAGGACAAGCAATGTTCGAAACACCGTTCACCGTGGTCGGCACGATCATCACGGATCCGATCCTGCGGCGGGTCGGCGATCAGCAGGTCTACAAGTTCAGGGTGGCCAGCAATTCGCGTCGGCGCACCGCTGACGGCGATTGGGAGCCGGGCAACTCGCTCTACGTATCGGTCAACTGCTGGAGCAAGGGCCTCGTGAAGGGCGTCGGCGCCTCGCTGGTTAAGGGAGACCCGGTCATCGTCGTCGGAGACGTGCACACCAGCGAGTACGACGACCGCGAGGGTAATCGCCGGTCATCGCTGGAACTGCGGGCCACCGCGGTGGGACCAGATCTGTCGCGAAGCACCGCGAGCGTCGACCGGTTCAGAAACACGGCCGCCAACAGCGACGATGCCGGCGACACCAAGGACGATGACGCCGAGAGCGAAGTCGGTTCGGCCGAGTCGGACGAGGACGTCGACGAGGAGGTTCTTCCCGTGTTGGCGTGAGCAGGCTAGGCCGCCGACGGCGCGGTCGGGACGGCCAGTGTCAACGCCTACGATGGTCGCGAGCAATACCGAGACCAAGAGAGGCGTTACAACACCCATGGCCGATTTCATCTACACGATGCGGAAGGTCCGCAAGGCACACGGCGACAAGGTCATCCTTGACGACGTCACCTTGAACTTCCTTCCCGGCGCGAAGATCGGCGTGGTCGGTCCGAACGGCGCAGGTAAGTCGAGCGTGCTGCGGATCATGGCCGGCTTGGACCAGCCCAACAACGGCGACGCGTTCATTCAGCCGGGCGCCACCGTCGGAATCCTGCAACAGGAGCCGCAGCTCGACGAGGACAAGACGGTCCGCGAGAACGTCGAAGCGGGTGTCGCGATCAAGGGCAAACTCAACCGGTACAACGAGGTTGCCGAGCTGATGGCCACCGACTACACCGACGAGCTGATGGAGGAGATGGGCCAGCTCCAGGAGGAGCTCGACGCGGCCGACGCGTGGGACATCGATTCGCAGCTCGAGCAGGCGATGGACGCGCTGCGCTGTCCCCCGCCCGACGAGCCCGTCACCCACCTCTCCGGCGGTGAGCGCCGCCGCGTCGCGCTGTGCAGGCTCCTGCTGTCCAAACCCGACCTGCTGCTGCTCGACGAGCCCACCAACCATCTCGACGCCGAGAGTGTGCAGTGGCTCGAACAGCATCTCGCGGAGTACAAGGGCGCCATTCTTGCCGTCACCCACGATCGGTACTTCCTGGACAACGTCGCGGAGTGGATTCTGGAACTCGACCGCGGCCGGGCCTTCCCGTACGAGGGCAACTACTCCACCTACCTGGAGAAGAAGGCCGAGCGGGTCGCCATTCAGGGCCGCAAGGATGCCAAGCTGCACAAGCGGCTGACCGAGGAGCTCGCCTGGGTGCGGTCCGGCGCGAAGGCGCGGCAAGCCAAGAGCAAAGCCCGCCTGGGCCGCTATGAGGAGATGGCCGCTGAGGCGGAGAAGACGCGCAAGCTCGATTTCGAGGAGATCCAGATCCCGGTCGGGCCACGCCTCGGAAGCGTGGTGGTCGAGGTCGACCACATGGACAAGGGCTACGACGGCAGACAGCTGATCAAGGACCTGTCCTTCACGCTTCCACGCAACGGCATCGTGGGCGTCATCGGCCCCAACGGCGTCGGCAAGACGACGCTGTTCAAGACGATCGTCGGCCTGGAACAGCCCGACAGCGGCACCGTGAAGGTCGGCGAGACCGTCAAGCTGAGCTACGTCGACCAGAACCGCGGCGGAATCGACCCGAAAAAGAACGTCTGGCAGGTCGTCTCCGACGGGCTGGACTACATCGAGGTCGGCCAGACCGAGGTGCCGTCGCGGGCCTACGTATCTGCGTTTGGATTCAAGGGCCCCGACCAGCAGAAGCCCGCCGGTGTGCTGTCCGGCGGCGAGCGCAACCGGCTGAACCTGGCGTTGACGCTGAAAGAGGGCGGCAACCTGATCCTGCTCGACGAGCCCACCAACGACCTCGACGTCGAGACGTTGAGCTCGCTGGAGAACGCACTGGAGAACTTTCCCGGCTGCGCGGTCGTCATCAGCCACGACCGCTGGTTTCTGGACAGAACCTGTACGCACATCCTGGCGTGGGAGGGCGACGACGACAACGAGGCCAAGTGGTTCTGGTTCGAGGGCAATTTCGGTGCCTACGAGGAGAACAAAGTGGAACGACTTGGTATCGATGCGGCTCGTCCTCACAGGGTTACCCACCGCAGGCTCACACGCGACTAATGTCGCTCCTGCGTGCCAATGGAGCCGCTGCGGCGGCGACATCCAACGACGGCGGTGCGCAGAGGTGAGTCAGGAGCGAGCGGCATGACGGTCAATCCGGGGGCGGGGGCTATCGAAGGGCAGACCGAGCTGATGGTCGCTCCGGTGACCCTGGAGAAACTCGCAAGGGCGTACATCGCGACCTATCACGGTCCGCACGGCGACGCTCCTGTCGCCGATGCGATCACCGGCCCGGTCGACATGTCGGCCGCGGGCAAGCTGATGTCGCCGAACCTGCTGTCAGCGCACTACCGGCTGGGGCGGCGACGACTGCCGGGGGAGACTCTCGTCGAGGTCTACCCGGCGGGCGACCCCGCAGGCTTCGGCCCGGCGATCCAGATCGTCACCGATCACGCGACGCTGCTGATGGACTCCGTCACCGTGCTGCTGCACCGGCTCGGAGTGGCCTATAAGGCGATCATGAACCCGATCCTGCGCGTGCGGCGCGACCATTCCGGCGAGCTACTGGACATCCAGCCCGCAGCAGAGGCCGACAAATCCCACAAGGCCGTCGACGAGGCGTGGATTCACGTCCAGCTGTCGAGCTCCGTTGATCCCGCCGCCGTCGACGAGGTCAGGAAGCTATTGCCGACCGTGCTCGCGGACGCCCGCCAGGTCGCCATCGATTCGCGGGCGCTGACGGGAACGCTGCTCGGCCTGGCCAACGAACTCGACACCGACCCCGAGGGGCGGTTCCCCAGCGACGACCGCAAGGACGTCGCGGCGCTGCTGCGATGGCTCGCCGACGGACACTTCGTGCTTCTCGGCTATCAGCGCTGCCCGGTCGATGGCGGCGAAGCGACGGTGGACGTGTCGAGTCGACTCGGCATCCTGAAGTTCCGCGAGGACGTCCTCCCACAGCTCACCGAGACCGACGATCTGCTCGTGCTGGCGCAGGCCACGATTCCCAGCTTCCTGCGCTACGGCGCCTACCCCTATATCGTCGTCATCCGCGAACACCCCGGCCATCAGGCGATCGAGCACCGCTTCTGCGGCCTGTTCACGGTCGCAGCCATGAACGCCAATGTGATGGACATTCCGCTGATCTCACGGCGGGTCGGCGAAGCCATTACGACGGCGCAACGTGATCCCAGCCATCCGGCGCAACTGCTGCTCGACATCATCCAGACCATTCCCCGTTCTGAGCTCTTCGCGCTGAGCTCACAGGAACTGCTGGAAATGGCGATGGCGGTGGTCGACCTCGGCTCGCGACGGCGCACGCTGCTGTTCCTGCGCGCCGATCAGCTCGCACACTTCGTCTCCTGTCTGGTCTACCTGCCGCGCGATAGATACACCACGGCGGTACGGCTCGAGATGCAGGACATCCTGGTGCGCGAGCTCGGCGGTGAAGGCATCGAGTACACCGCCAGGGTCAGCGAATCGCCATGGGCAGTAGTCCATTTCACCGTCCGCCTGCCCGGGGGATCGCGTCCGCAGGATGTCAACGTCTCGCTCAAGAACGAAACGCGAATCCAGGACCTGCTGACCGAGGCGGCGCGCACGTGGGGTGACCGGCTGCTCGGCGCAGTCAAGTCCGGATCAATCGATCAGGCCAAGGCCGAGCACTATTCGACCGCGTTCACCGAGGATTACAAGCAGGTCGTCGCCCCCGAGGACGCGATAAGCGACATTTCGATCATCGAAGAGCTGCAGGACAATTCGGTCAAGCTGGTGTTCTCGGAGGGCGAGGCAGACGGCACTGCCAAGCTGATCTGGTATCTCGGCGGCCGCTCGGCGTCGCTGAGTCAACTGCTTCCGATGCTGCAGTCCATGGGTGTCATCGTGCTCGAGGAGCGACCGTTCACGGTGACTCGCGCCGACGGTCTGCCCGTGTGGATCTATCAGTTCAAGATCTCGGTGTTCAGCGACATCCCTGACGAACCCGAAGGAACCGAGCGCGACGCGACAGCCGTGAGGTTCGCCGATGCGGTCACCGCGATCTGGCATGGCCGCGCCGAGATCGACCGGTTCAACGAGTTGGTACTGAGGGCGCGGCTGACGTGGCAGCAGGTCGTGATTCTGCGTACCTACGCGAAGTACCTGCGGCAGGCCGGTTTTCCGTACAGCCAGGCCCACATCGAAGGCGTGCTCAACGGCAATCCGCACACTTCGCGGTCGTTGGTCGAGCTGTTCGAGGCGATGTTCGACCCGGCCGCCGATAATGAGCGCAAGGCCGCCCAGGCTGCCGCGGCATCGGTGGCCGCCGACATCGACGCATTGACGAGCCTGGACACCGACCGCGTGCTGCGCGCGTTCGCATCGATGATCCAGGCGACGCTGCGCACCAACTACTTTGTCAGCCGCGAGGATTCAGCGCGCGCGCAGAACGTGCTCGCGGTGAAGCTGAACTCACAGCTGGTCGACGAACTCCCGCTGCCGCGGCCCATGTTCGAGATCTTCGTCTACTCGCCGCGCGTCGAGGGTGTGCACCTGCGCTTCGGCTTCGTCGCTCGCGGCGGGCTGCGCTGGTCGGACCGCAAGGAGGACTTCCGCACCGAAATCCTCGGCCTGGTCAAGGCGCAGGCGGTGAAGAACGCCGTCATCGTGCCCGTCGGCGCCAAAGGCGGATTCGTCGTCAAGCAGCCCCCGTTGCCCACCGGCGACGCTGCCGCCGATCGTGACATCCAGCGCAATGCGGGCATCGCCTGCTACAAGCTGTTCATCTCCGGCCTGCTCGACCTGACCGACAACGTCGAACAGGCCACCGGAAACGTCGTCACCCCAACCGATGTGGTGCGCCGCGATGGTGAGGACGCCTACCTCGTGGTGGCAGCCGACAAGGGTACGGCGACGTTCTCCGACATCGCCAACGAGGTCGCGAAGTCGTACGGCTTCTGGCTCGGCGACGCCTTCGCCTCGGGTGGCTCGGTCGGCTACGACCATAAGGCGATGGGCATCACGGCCAAAGGCGCCTGGGAGAGCGTCAAACGGCACTTCCGCGAAATGGGGGTCGATACGCAGTCCGAAGACTTCACCGTCGTCGGTGTTGGCGATATGAGCGGAGACGTGTTTGGCAACGGAATGCTGCTGTCCCAACACATCCGGCTCGTCGCGGCGTTCAACCACATGCACGTGTTCCTCGACCCGAATCCCGATTCGGCGACGTCGTGGGAAGAGCGCAGGCGGTTGTTCGACCTGCCGCGCTCGACGTGGGAGGACTACGATAAGTCGCTGATCAGCGAGGGCGGCGGGATCTACAGCCGTGAGCAGAAGTCGATCCCGATCAGCCCGCAGGTCCGCGCCGCCCTCGGAATCGAGGACAACGTCGACGAACTGCCGCCGCCCGAGCTGCTGCGCCGCATCCTGAAGGCACCGGTGGACCTGCTGTGGAACGGTGGGATCGGCACGTACATCAAGGCCGAGACGGAGTCCGACGCCGACGTCGGCGACCGCGCCAACGATATGATCCGGGTGAACGGAAACCAGGTGCGCGCCAAGGTGGTCGGCGAAGGCGGCAACCTCGGTGTCACCTCGCTCGGCCGCATCGAGTTCGACCTCGCAGGCGGGCGGATCAACACCGACGCGTTGGACAACTCCGCAGGTGTGGACTGCTCCGACCACGAAGTCAACATCAAGATCCTGATCGACGCACTGGTGAGCACCGGCAAGGTGTCGGCCGACGACCGGACGAACCTTCTGCTGTCGATGACCGACGAGGTGGGCGACCTCGTCCTCATCGACAACAAAGACCAGAACGATCTGATGGGCACCAGCCGCGCCAACTCGGCGAGCCTCCTGTCCGTGCATGCGCGGCAGATCAAGGAGCTCGAATCCGAAGGTCGGCTGAACCGCGAGCTCGAGGCATTGCCGTCGGAAAAGGAGATTCGGCGACGCACCGAAGCCGGGATCGGTTTGACCTCACCGGAACTCGCGACGCTGATGGCGCACGTCAAGCTCGACCTCAAGCAGAAGGTGCTCAGCAGCGACCTGCCCGACCAGGAGGTGTTCGCCTCCCGGCTGCCGCGCTACTTCCCGACCCCGCTGCGCGACCAGTTCACTCCCGAGATCCGGACCCACCAGCTGCGTCGGGAGATCATCACCACGATGCTGGTCAACGATGTCGTCGACACCGCGGGGATCACGTATGTGTACCGGGTGACGGAGGACGTCGGCGTCGGACCGGTGGACGCGGTGCGCTCGTACGTGGCGGCAGACGCGATCTTCGGCGTCGAGAAGCTGTGGCGGGCGATCCGCGCGACCGGCCTGCCGGTGCACGTGACGGATCGGTTGACGCTGGATCTGCGCAGGCAGGTCGACCGCGCCGGTCGTTGGCTGCTCAATTACCGGCCGCAGCCGCTGGCGGTCGGCGCCGAGATCAACCGGTTCGCCAAGACGGTGGCCGAGCTGACGCCGCGGATGCGGGAGTGGCTGCGCGGCGACGACCGCGCGATCGTCGAGAAGGAGGTCGGGCAGTTCGTCGCGCACGGCGTGCCCGAGGACCTCGCCTACATGGTCGCGTGCGGGTTGTATCAGTACGTGCTGCTCGACATCATCGACATCGCGGACATCGTCGAGCGTGAGCCCGCGGAAGTCGCCGATACGTACTTTGCTCTGCTGGACTACCTCAACACCGATGCACTGCTGACCGCGGTGTCCGGCCTGCCTCGCGATGACCGGTGGCATTCCCTGGCGCGGCTGGCGATTCGCGATGACATTTACGGGTCGTTGCGATCGCTGTGCTTCGATGTGCTCGCCGCGGGTGAGCCGGACGAGACCGGTGAGCAGAAGATCGAGGAATGGGAGCTGATCAACGGCTCCCGTGTGAAGCGGGCCCGTCGCACGCTGAACGAGATCTACCAAACCGACGAACGTGACCTCGCGACGTTGTCGGTGGCGGCGCGGCAGATCCGCAGCATGACGCGAACGAGTGGGACGGGGACCTCTGGGTGACAGGGTTTGTAGCCTCAGTTCGAGTGCGCTGGTCGGACATCGACATGTACCAGCACATCAACCACGCCACTATGGTCACCCTTCTCGAAGAGGCCCGAATCCCTTTCCTGCGTGAGCCGTTCGAGGACGTCATCGACGAGATCGGGCTGCTCATCCACGAGGTCAAGATCCTCTACAAGGGCCAGCTGCGGCTGAGGGACTCGCCGCTTCAGGTGACGATGTGGTCCAAGCGGGTGCGTGCGGTGGACTTCACGATCGGCTACGAGGTGCGGTCGGTGAACAAGCCGTCCGATTCCAGACCCGCCGTCATCGCCGAGACCCAGCTGGCCACTGTGCACATCAAAGAGCAGCGGTTACAACGGCTTTCACCGCCCCAGCAAGAGTATCTGCAGCGCTGGCTTCGATGAGCAGCCCCGAGCGGGGCATCTGGCTCGCCGACGCCACCCACCGCGAGGACCTCGCCACGTTTGTCGACCGGGCGGTGCGACTCGACGATGCCGCCGTCGTCCGGCTGCGGGAACGTGACGGCGGTCTTGTGGTCGCCTGGGTCGCAACGGGTTTCGACGTGCTGGCGAGCCGGGTGGTCGCCGGCCGGGTGCGGCCCGCAGACCTGAGCGCAGGCGCCGATGCGCTGGCGCACGGTCTCAGTGCGATGGACAGCAGCGGGCACGTCGACCCCGGCTTCCCGATGGATTCGGCGTGGCGCGGGGCCCTGCCGCCTGATACCGGCTTCGCGCACATCGATGACGTACCCGCGCGGGTGGTGCTGGATCTGGCACAGCGCGGCATCGAGGTGGCTAAGGAGCACAGCAGCTCGCATGGGCCGCCCGCGTCGCTGCTCGATCAGGAAGTGCTTGCGGTCAGCTCCGCGCACGGCGATGTCGGCATTCCGATGCGGTGCGTATTCGCCCTGACCGCAATGGGTTTCCTGCCTGCCGATTCGGAGGCTCTTCCCGCCGACGAGATCGTGCGGGTGCGCGCGCAGCCCGCATGGCTGCGGATCGATGCGCGCTTCGGCTCGGTGTACCGCCGCCGCGGCGACCCCGCGTTGGTCCTGCGCTAGGACTTTTCCCGCGAGCACTCTCTCCCGCGAGCAGACGCAAAAGTACCCTCAGGCAGGCATTTTGGGGTACTTTTGCGTCTGCTCGCCGGAGAAGAGGTGGCCGAAAACGCGTGCGACCAGATCCGTCGGGTGTCGCCTGACATCGTCAACGACAACGGGAATGCTGGTCCAGCCGCATTCCTGTAGTCGCGCTACCTTCATGCGATCGTGCTTGAAGGCATCGGGATTCGCGTGCCATTCGGCGCTGTCGTACTCCGCGGCCACTTTGGCGGCCGGCCACGCGAAATCAACTCGCCAAAGCTTGCCGTGGTTGTCGACGATCTCGTACTGCAGCTCTGGTAATGGCAGACCCCCGTCGATGAACACCAGTCGTGTCTCGCTTTCCATCGCAGATTCAGCCCTACCGTCGGCATGCTCGATGAGTTCGCGTACGTTGACGATGCCTCGCCGCCCTTTCTGTTCTCGGATCACGGCTGTCAACTCGTCGCGTGTGCAAGCCTCGCAATGAAGTGCGGCATCCAGCACCGCCAGCGCCCGCGGGCGACGCAACGTGCGTGCCAGTTCAACTGCAGTCCATGCCGGCGCCGTCGCCAGGCGGCCGTTGATTTTCTTCAACGGTGCGCCCACCCGTTGGTGCACCATCAAATGCTTGCCCGGCCGCATTCGAATGCCAGGATCAAGTACGTGAATCGTGTCGCCGGGCTCGGTGTTGAACCCGTATAGAGCGGCCGCGGTGTTCATGCACGCGACTACAGGTTTACCAGCGATCAGATCGAGCGCTGCCAGTCGCTCCGTGACGTCGGGCGAGCTGAGCGCGTAGACACCGTGCCGAACCCGCACAAGAGTTCCAGCTCTCACATGTGACCGCAACATCTTGTGCGACATCACCGCTTCCAGCTGCTGTGTGGTGGCGAGCCCACCGTTGGCGGCGAAGAACTCGTGAAGGAGCACATGCCGATGCTGACGGATGAGCGCACACAAATGGCCGGCGCTGCGACGGCCTGTGGACAGACGCTGGTCTGTGGATGCCGATGCTCCCGGCGAGCAGACGCAAAAGTACCCTCAGCCAAGCGGTTACGGGTACTTTTGCGTTCCCCTACTGACGTGTGGGCCCAGCTCGCGAGGGCAACTAGACCAGCCAGGCGGCGGCGTTCGGGGGCAGCTTGCCGTCGACGAGTTCGGCGCTTGCCAGCAGCACGTCACCGGCGGGCAGAGCGACGGGATTGTCGCTGGAATTCAGTGCGCACACCAGGCCGCCACCGACCACGCGGAAGACCAGCGTGTCCGGCGGCGAGTCCAGCCATTCGATCGCGCTACCGTCGAATTCGCTTCGGCTGCGGCGTAATCGAATCGCCTCGCGATAGAACGCCAGCGTCGAGCCCGGATCGGCCAACTGCTTCTGCACCGTCAGCGCCGACCACTCCGTCGGCAGCGGCAGCCACGTGTCGGGGTTCTCCGAGAAGCCGAACGGGGGAGCGTCACCCTCCCACGGCATCGGCACCCGCGACCCGTCGCGGCCGCGTCGGGTATGGCCTGAGCGCTCCCACACCGGATCGCGCAGCGCCGCGTCGGGCAGCTCGACGTTGGCGAGGCCGAGTTCCTCGCCGTTGTAGATGAACACCGCACCAGGCAGCGCCAGCATCAGAAGCGCCATCGCCCAGGCGCGGGCCAACCCGACATCGCCGCCGCCGTAGCGGGTGACATCGCGGTCGACGTCGTGGTTCGACAGCGTCCACGTCGGGGTCGCGTCCTCCAACGCCGCTGCCTCCAAGGAGTTCTCGACGGCACCGCGGATGTCCGCCGCGTCGAACTGCGCCCGCAGCAGCCGGAAATTGAACCCGAGATGTAACTCGTCGGCGCGGATGTAGCGCGAGAACTGCTCGTTGTCGTACACCCACACCTCGCCGATCGCGACGGCGTGCGGGTAGTCGTCGAGCACCGTGCGGATATGGCGGTGAATCTCGTGCACGCCGTCGTCGTTGAACCGGGGGTCGTCGTCCATGTCGGCGAGCAGCACCTCGGCGTTGACGACCTCCATATCGGGCAGGCCGGCCGGCTTGGCCATGCCGTGTGCCACGTCGATACGGAAGCCGTCGACGCCGCGCTCCAGCCAGAACCGCAGCGTCTTCTCCAGATCGTCGTAGACCTCGCGGTTCTCCCAGTTGAGGTCGGGCTGCTCGGCGTCGAACAGATGCAGATACCACTGCCCGGGGTTGCCGTCGGGTTCGGTGATGCGGGTCCATGCGGGCCCGCCGAAGATCGACACCCAGTTGTTGGGCGGATGCAGCCCGTCTGGTCCGGTGCCGTCGCGGAAGATGTAGCGCTCGCGCGCGTCGGTCTGCGGGCCGGCGGCCAGCGCGGCCTGAAACCACGGATGCGCCGAGCTGGTGTGGTTGGGAACCAGATCCATCGTCACCTTGATGCCCCGCGCGTGGGCGGCCTCGACCAGCCGGTCGAGCGCCGCCATCCCGCCGAACATCGGGTCGACGTCGCGGGGATCGGAGACGTCGTAGCCGTGATCGGCCATCGGCGACACCATCACCGGGTTCAGCCAGATGGCGTCGACCCCCAGCGTCTCGAGGTAGTCCAGCCGCGACGCGACGCCGTCGAGGTCGCCGACGCCGTCGCCGTTCTCGTCGCTGAACGAGCGGGGATAGACCTGATAGAACACCGCATGCGACCACCACGGCCGGTCAGCTTCGTCAGTCACGGGCACCAGCATGAGGGTAGTCATGCTCGTCGAAGCCGGTGGCGGCAAGTTGAATAGGTAAGTCTTCGCCGGGTAATCACCGGCCATGCGATCGCAGCGCAGCGCCGAAGCAGATGTGGTCGGGTCCGCCCGTGTGCCGGGACTGCTGCTCGGGTTGGGGTTCGGCGGTTTCGTCGACGGCATAGTGGCGCACGAGATTTTGCAATGGCACCACATGGTCAGCAACGTCGACCGGTATCCGACAAGCACGCTGACGGGGCTGGAGCACAACGTCGTCGCCGACGGTTTCTTCCACGTCGCCACGTGGTTATTGGTGATGGCGGGCACTACACTGACGGTCCTGGCTTGGCGGCGGGGGCGGATCGCGCCGAGCTGGCAGTTTCACTGGGGTCTGCTGCTGGCCGGATGGGGAATCTTCAACGTCGTGGAAGGCGTGATCGACCATCAGCTTCTGCGAGTCCACCACGTTCGCGACGACCTCGGCGGCCCGCTTTCTTGGGATCTAGGCTTCCTCGCGTTCGGGGCCGCGCTGTGCGCAGTCGGCTGGGCGCTCTACCGCCGCGGTGTTCGCCAGCTTGCCGTCAATAACGGCTAGAACGGCGAATTGACCATCGAGTTGGCTGCCATTTCCAGATAAGCCAGCAGCTGTTGGCGGTGCACGTCGTCGAGGGTCTCGGAGTCGATGGAGGCCACCGCGCTGTGCATGCACCGCAGCCAGGCGTCGCGCTCGATGAAGCCGATCTTGAACGGGCTGTGGCGCATCCGCAGCCGCGGGTGGCCGCGCTGATCGGAGTAGGTGCGGGGGCCGCCCCAGTACTGCTCGAGGAACATCCGCAACCGCACCTCGGCGGCGTCCAGATCTTCCGGTGGGTACAGCGGAAGCAGGATCTCGTCCTCGCGGACCAATTCGTAGAACCGCGACACGATCGCATTGAACGTGGCGTGGCCACCCACTTCGTCATAGAAGGACTGCTGCGGCTGCGTCACGTCATCCATTGTCCCAAGCCGTCCTAAGCTGCGCGTCAGCCGGTGACGTCATCTGAAGTTCATCCGGCTGACCAGGCGACACGACAGAATTTGCTATGCGAGATACGGCCAATCCATGGTGGACTGTCGGTCGGAGGACGTATGGCGAATCGCAAGAAGAGCCGGTCTCGATTGACCGGCCACCGGGCCACCGGTGTCGCTGCGAGCCAGTCCGGAGAAGTGTCCACGCAGACGTTGCTGCACAGCGTCGAAACCGGTCCCGTCGTCCGCGAAAGCTCGATCTGGGGCCGTCGCCGCGTACTCCTGCTGAATTCGACGTACGAACCGCTCACGGCACTGCCGATGCGTCGCGCGGTCGTCATGCTGATGTGCGGCAAGGCCGACGTCGTGCACGCCGACCCGTCGGGGCCGGTGATCCACTCGGCTACCCGGTCGGTGACGGTGCCGTCGGTGATCCGGCTGCGGTCCTACGTGCGGGTGCCCTACCGGGCCCGTATCCCGATGACCAGGGCCGCGCTCATGCACCGCGACCGGTTTCGGTGCGCCTACTGCGGCGGCAAGGCCGACACCGTCGACCACGTGGTGCCGCGCAGCCGCGGCGGCGACCACACGTGGGAGAACTGCGTGGCCGCCTGCTCGACGTGCAATCACCGCAAGGCCGACCGGATGCTGGCCGAACTGGGCTGGTCGCTGCGTTCGACGCCGACGCGGCCCAAGGGTCAGCACTGGCGGCTGCTGTCGACGGTCAAGGAACTCGACCCGGCGTGGATGAGATATCTGGGTGAGGGCGCGGCCTAGCCACTGGCCGCGATAAGGTTTGCGTCGTGAGCACCGCACTTGCACATTCGCTGATGGGCGGGATACCCCTGCTACTCCTGTTGGTGTTGATCGCGCTGATCTGGGGCGTGGGCAAGAACCGCAAGGGTCCGCACCCAGAGGCCTACAAGATGTCCGACTCCGAGTGGACCCACGAGCCGATCCTCTGGGCGGCCGATGAGCCCGAGTCCCATGGGCACGACCACCCGTTGACGATTGGAGGTGGCGCAAGTGGCAAGTGGTGAGATCGCGACACGTCAATCGACCGAGCTCGAGCTGCCCCGCGGCTGGGTCGTCACCACGAGCGGACGGGTCTCGGGCGTCACCGAGCCCGGCGAGGTCTCGCTCACCTACCCGTTTCCGGTCAAGGATCTGGTGCGGCTCGACGATGCGCTGAAGTTCGGCTCGCGTAAGGCCAAGGCCCGCTTCGCGGTGTATGTCGGCGACCTCGGCCCCGATACCGCCGCGAAGGCGCGCGAGGTGCTGGCGAGCGTGCCGACGCCCAACAACGCGGTGCTGCTCGCCGTGTCGCCGAACCAGAAGGCGATCGAGGTCGTCTACGGGTCCGACGTGCAGGGCCGCGGCATCGAGGAGTCGGCTCCGCTCGGCGTGAAGGCCGCCGCGGCGTCTTTCAACTACGGCAACCTGATGGCCGGTCTGGTCAGCGCCATCAAGGTGATGAGCGCCGGCGTCTCGCCTGCCTAGCTGACGTCGAACGCGCGGGCCCGCAGCGCCCGCTCGACGCTTGCGCGGCCTTCGAGCACCAGCCGATGCAGCGACGGCGGCAGCTCGCCTGCCAGGAACCGGTCGGCGGCCGCGAGCGCGTCATCGCTGATATCCCATGATGGGTACAGGCCGATGACGACCGTTTGCGCGACCTCGCTTGACCGTCGCTCCCACACGCCGGGGATCGCCGCGAAGTACTTCGCCGTGAACGGCTGAAGCAGAGCCTGCTGACCCGGCTGCACGAACCCGTCGATGATCGATCGCCCGACGATGTTGGGCAGTGTGTCGTCCTCGATGACCAGTTGCCACGCGGTGTTCTTCACCGCCGCTTGCGGGCGGGCGGCAGCCGCGCGGGCGGCGTTGCGCTTGCCCGCCGCAGTCGGGTCCCGGTCGGCTTCTGCGTCGATGAAAGGCGTTGCCTCACTGTCGCCGTCGATGTCGCCTGCGGCCGAGAGCGCGGTGACGACGCGCCACCGCAGATCGGTGTCGATCGTCAACCCGGGCAAGCCGTGGCCGGCGGGATCGGTGTCGAGCAGCGCGGCCAGCACGGCGACATGACGCAGCGCGAGCACCGAGGTGCACAGCGCATTGACGTAGGCCAGCTGGTGATCTGATCCGGCCTCGGCGCCGCGGGCCAATTCGAGCAGCCGATCGGCGAAGAGCGGCCAGCCCTCCGCGCACGCCCAGTCCGGGTCGGCGTAGGAGCGCAGCGCGGTCTGTGCCTGCATCAGGAGTCGCTGTGCGACACCGACTTCGGTCTCGGCGTGGACGCCGTTGACGACGAGCGCGACGAAGTCACGGGCCTTCAGTTCGGCCTCGCGCGTCATCTCCCACGCCGCCGACCAGGCCAGCGTGCGGGGGAGCGGTTCGGCGATGTCGGCGATGCGGGTCAGCACTGTCTCCAGCGAGTCGGGGTCGAGCCTCAGCGAGCAGTAGGTCAGGTCGTCGTCGTTGACCAGGATCAGCTTGCCGCGCGGAACACCTTGCAGCGCAGTCACGTCGGTGAGATCGCCTTCGATGTCGAGCTCTTCGCGGTGCACCCGCACCAGCTTGCCGGAGCCGTCGTCGTCGTAGATGCCGACGGCGAGACGGTGCACGCGGGTCTCGCCCGCGCCGGGCTCGGCACCGCTCTGGCTGATGCCGAAGCGGCTGAACCGGCCGTCGGCGTCGACGTCGAAGTCGGCGCGCAAGGTGTTGAGGCCGGTGGTCTTCAGCCACTGCCTGCCCCAGTGCGACAGGTCGCGGCCCGACGACTTCTCCAGCGCGCCGAGCAGATCACCGAACGTGGCGTTGTCGAAGGCGTGGTCGCGGAAGTAGTCGCGCAGCCCGGCGAGGAACGCCTCGAGGCCGACGTAGGCGACCAGCTGCTTGAGGACGCTGGCGCCCTTGGCGTAGGTGATGCCGTCGAAATTGACCTCGACGGCGTGCAGGTCGGGGATGTCGGCGGCGACGGGATGAGTCGACGGCAGCTGGTCCTGCCGGTAGGCCCACGACTTCTCGGAGTTCGCGAACGTCGTCCACGCCTCTTTGTATTCGGTGGCCTCGCTCTGGCACAGCACGGAAGCGAACGTCGCGAACGACTCGTTGAGCCACAGGTCGTCCCACCATTTCATGGTGACCAGGTCGCCGAACCACATGTGCGCCATCTCGTGCAGCACCGTCTCTGCGCGACGCTCATAGGACGCCCGGGTGACCTTGCTGCGGAAGACGTAGTCCTCCAAAAACGTTACGGCCCCGGCATTTTCCATCGCTCCCGCGTTGAACTCCGGCACGAAGAGCTGGTCGTACTTGCCGAACGCGTACGGCTCGCCGAAGTTGCGGTGGTAGAAGTCGAAGCCCTGTTTGGTCTCGGTGAACAGCCGGTCGGCGTCCATGAACTCGGCGAGGCTCGTGCGGCAGAAGAGGCCAAGCGGGATCTCGCCGTGCTCGTCGGTGTAGGCGTCGCGCCAGAATGCGTACGGCCCGGCGATGAGTGCGACGAGGTAGGTGCTCATCTTCGGTGTGGTCGCGAAGGTGATCGTCTTGCGGTCACCGTCGACGTCCGCGTTGGTCGGGGCGCCGTTGGACACCACCTCCCAGTGCGCGGGTGCGGTGACGGTGATGTCGAAGGTGGCCTTCAGGTCGGGCTGGTCGAAACACGCGAACATTCTTTTGGCGTCGGCGGTTTCGAACTGCGAGTAGAGGTAGACCTCGTCGTCGACGGGGTCGACGAAGCGGTGCAGACCCTCGCCGGTGTTCGAGTACAGGCAGGTGGCGTCGACGACGAGCGTGTTGCTCTGTTGCAGGCCGGACAGTGCGATGCCGGCCGATTCGTCGTACGCGGAGACATCGAGGTCGACGCCGTTGAGGGTGGCGCGCGCGATGCTCTCGGCGGCTATGTCGATGTAGGTGTCGGCGCCGGGCAGCGCCTCGAACTCGACCGTCGTCACCGACCGGAACGTCTTCTCGCCGGGCGCGCCTGCGCCGTCGGTGAGGTCGAGGTCGACGAGGTAGCGCTCGACGGTGACGAGCGCAGCTCGTTCGATGGCTTGGTCGCGAGTCAGATTGGGAAGTACCACACGTCTAACTTAGTGGTCCCGCCCGCGGGCGGCCGAGCTTGGCTAGCGGGGCAGCCCGGGTACGCCGGACCATCCGGGTACGCCGGCCAGTCCGGCCATTCCCGACAGGCCCTGGTTGTCCTGCAGCATGTTGAGGAACGTGCCGTTGCCGATCGACCCCATCATCTGCGGGCAGTACATCGAGATCGCGATGCCGGTGAAGAACGACGCGAGGCCAGGGTTGATGCCGTTGTCGGCGACGGTCGTCGCGACCTGGGCGAAGTTCTTGCCGGGTTCGACGAGCATCGGGCAGACGCGCTCGCCGAGCTGTGCGGTGAGATCGGCGTTGTTGTCGGCGTAGGGGATATTGGCGCGGTTCAATGCGGCGAGGAAGGCATCGTTGGTGTCGTCGGCGGAGGCGGGCGTGGCGAAGGCGATGCCCGCTGCGGCGACGCCAGCAGTGATCGCCGCGGCGCCGGCTCGATGTAATCGTTTCACTTGTGTAACAGTGGTTGACCTGGGTCACATTGACACCACGCTTTTATAACTATTTGGAACAGGTGTGCGCGGCGCATGGTTGAGGTAACCGAGTTCTATCCACCAAACACCGATTGAGAGGACGCCCCATGCCCGAGAAGTCCGTCGCCGATTTCTGGTTCGACCCGCTATGCCCGTGGTGCTGGATCACGTCGCGATGGATTCTCGAGGTCGAAAAGGTCCGCGATATCGAGGCCAAGTTCCACGTGATGAGCCTTGCGGTGCTGAACGAGGGGCGTGACCTGCCCGAGGAGTACCTGGAAATGATGAAGACGGCGTGGGGGCCGGTGCGGGTCGCGATCGCCGCCGAGCAGAACAAGGGCTCCGAGGTGCTCGCGCCGCTGTACACCGCGATGGGCACCCGGATCCACAACCAGGGCATCAAGGACTTCGGCGTCGTGATCAAGGAGTCGCTGGACGAGGTCGGGCTGCCCGCCGAGCTGGCGGAGGCCGCCGACAGCGACAAGTACGACGAGGCGCTGCGCAAGAGCCACCACGAGGGCATGGACCCGGTCGGCGAGGACGTCGGCACGCCGACCATTCACGTCAACGGGGTCCCGTTCTTCGGCCCGGTGCTGTCGCGGATCCCTCGCGGCGAGGAGGCGGGCAAGCTGTGGGACGCGTCGGTGACGTTCGCGTCGTACCCGCACTTCTGGGAGCTCAAGCGCACGCGGACCGAGGCGCCTGAGTTCGACTGAGTCGGGCCCCGCCGGATCCCGGTGCCTCATCAGTATTCTGCTCGGCGATGGCGGAAAACAGATCTGACGGCACAGCCCGGGTCCGCCGCGGTTTGCGGAAAGCGCTGCGCGGCCCCCGCGATCCGGCCCCCGTCGCCGGCCAGCGCCGACGCGCCAGGGGCGAGATGGGTGATGTACACGTCCGGGAGGTCCTCGATCTCACCATCCGGCTGGCCGAGGTGATGTTGTCGTCCGGCTCGGGTACCGCCGACGTCGTCGCGACGGCTCATGACGTGGCGCGCGCATACCGGCTAGCCGACGTTGTCGTCGATGTCACCGTCACCACCATCATCGTCTCCGCGCCCCCGACCGTCGACGGCCCGCCGGTGACCATCGTGCGGTCGGTGCACGCTCGGTCGACCGACTACACCCGGCTGGCCGAACTCGACCGGCTGGTCCAGCGGATCACCTCCGGCGGGGTCTCGGTGGAACAGGCCCATGAAGCGATGGACGAGCTGACCGAGCGGCCGCATCCGTACCCGCGATGGCTGGCGACGGCGGGGTGGGCCGGCTTCGCGTTGGGTATCGCCATGCTGCTCGGTGGCAGCTGGCTCACGTGCATCCTGGCGGCCGTCACCACCGCGGTGATCGACCGACTGGGCCGCGTGATGAACCGATACGGCACCCCGTTCTTCTTCCAGCACGTGGTCGGCGCCATGGTCGCAACCCTGGTTGCGGTGGCGGCGTACCTGTATGGAGGTCAAGAGCCGACGACCCTGGTGGCCACCGGAATCGTGGTGCTGCTGTCGGGCATGACACTGGTCGGCTCGGTGCAGGACGCGGTGACCGGCTACATGCTCACCGCGGTTGCCCGGCTCGGCGAAGCGCTGTTCTTGACCGCGGGAATCGTTGTCGGCATTCTCGTCGGTCTGCAGGTCGCCGCACTCAGCGGCGTCGAGATCGAACTGCATGTCGATGCGACCGAATCGTTCATTTCGCCCAACCGGCCGCTGCCGATCGCCATCGCGGTGGCCGGTGCCGTGCTCGCGGGAATGTGCCTGGCCGTCGCGAGCTACGCGCCGCTGCGTTCCCTGCTTCCCGCCGGACTCGCGGCCGGTCTCGCCGAACTGGTGTTGATCGGCCTCGGCAATGCCGGGTTCGGCCAGGTGGTCGCCAGCGGGATCGCCGCCACCGGAGTCGGGCTGCTCGCCACCCTGATCTCGATTCGCAGGCAGGCTCCGACCCTGGTGACCGCGACCGCCGGCATCATGCCGATGCTGCCGGGCCTGGCAGTGTTCAGGGCGGTGTTCTACCTGGCCGTGAACAAGGAATTCGGCGACGGTCTGGTTCAGATGCTGACAGCGGCGGCGATAGCGCTCGCCCTCGGCAGCGGCGTGGTGCTTGGCGAGTTCCTCGGCTCGCCGTTGCGGTACCAAGCCGGCCGAGTCGGCGAATTCCTCAGGATCGAGGGACCACCCGGACTTCGTCGGGCCGTGGGCCGGGTGGTGCACCTGCAGCCGGCCGAGAGCACACAGCGAAACAGCACCGGCGGTCAAGGTTCGCAGAGCGTTGCAATGGCTGCGCCCAAGGCCGAGGATCGGGGTGCCGAAGGCGATCGACCGGATGCCGACGGCAACCGGCGATAGGTGCGCTTGGGCGAAAATGCCCGCCCCACGGTGAATTTGGCCTACCCCATGGTGAAGCTGATGGAATGCCAGCCGGTGCTGCCGTCGGGGCCGGGGCTGATCGGGCCCACCCGCTCCTGCTGCTGAAGCGTCCCGTCACCGTCGACCGCGCGTACCGTCAGCTGGTGAGTGCCGGGTGAGAGCGGCTTCGTCAGCCGCCACATCCGCCACGTGTTCGGATTCACCTCCGCGGCCAACTCGGCGGGCTCCCACTCGCCGTCGTCGAACATGAGCTCAACGCGCTTGATGCCGCGGCCCTGCGCCCACGCTGTGCCTGCCGCGGTGACCCGCCCGCCAGGCACCTGCTCGAACGAGCCGGGCGAGTCGACGCGTGACGAGATCTTGATAGGCACGATTCCATCGGGATCGCCGTCCCAGCCGCGCTTCTCCCAGTAGGGGTCGAAGTCGAAGGTGGTGAGCTCCAGTTCGGTGAGCCACTTGGTCGCCGACACGTATCCGTACAGGCCGGGAATGACGGTCCGCATCGGAAATCCGTGTTCGGGCAGCAACGGCTCTCGGTTCATCCCGATGGCCAACAACGCGTCGTCACCGGCGTCACGGACCACCTGCATCGGAGTGCCGATCGTGAAGCCGTCGCCGGAGCGACCGACGAGCTGGGTTGCTTCCGGCTTCACCCCGGCGCGGTCCAGCAACTGCATGAGCGGGACACCGACGAAGTTCGACGTCGACACATACGGCCCCCCAACGGGATTCGACACGCACGTCATCGTGATGGTCTTCTCGACCAGGGGCATCCGGCGAATCTCGTCGAAGCTCAGCTCGACGGGCTGATCGACCATGCCGATGATCTTCAGTACGGCGTCTTCGGCGCGGAGTCGCGGCACCGAGAGGTTGATGTCGATGCGGTAGAAGTCCTTGCTCGGCGTGAGGAAGGTCGGCGTTCCCAACGACGGGAAGGCGGCGTCGTCGGGTATCGGGGGCGCCGGACTTACCGGATCCAGCGTGCCGATCGCCCGACGGGACGCCTCGACATCGATCCGGTTCGCCAGTACCGAACCCGCGACGCCGGCCGCGGCCGCGCCTGCGATCACACCGGCCGATCCGGTCAGGAATCGACGGCGCGGCAAGGCTCCGGAGGGTTCTGAGTCCGTCGCCCCCGCGCCGTCGCCCGCTCGCGCGAGGCGGTGCAAGAGCCAGAACACCCCGGCGCCGGCGAGCAGAGAGGCCACCGGCGCCAGCACGCCCACCGCCGACGAGGACTGCTCCAACACCGCCAGAACGCCCACCGCGCCGAGGGCGGCGATAGCGACCAGTCCGGGAATCGGGCTCCGGCGCGAGAAGAGTCCGATCGCGACCCCCGCCAGCGCCAGCACCACCGCCATTCCCACCAGCAGGGCGGGCTTGTCTGACGTGCCGAACGTGTCGACCGCGAAGTTTTTGACCGGTGTGGGTGTCCGGTCGATTGCGGCGTTGCCCACGGCGAAGAACGGCGACGATGCCGGTGTCAGCAGAAGGCCCGCCACCAAGTGGCCCACTGCGAGAGCGGATCCGACACCGAGCACGCCAGCGAGCGCAGCGGGCAGTGCTGGCACTGCCGGCCTTGTCGTCACATGTGTCATTCGTTTCCGTCGGGCATCCGGATCGGAACGGCCGACCGGAAAGTAATGTGGCCGCCATGCGCGTCTACCTGGGCTCTGACCACGCGGGCTTCGAACTCAAGAACGAGATCATCGAGCACCTGAAGAAGAACGGGCACGAGCCCATCGACTGCGGCGCCTACACCTACGACGCCGAGGACGACTACCCGGCGTTCTGCATCGCGGCCGCGCTGAAGACCGTCGGCGACAGCGAGAGCCTCGGCATCGTCATCGGCGGCTCGGGCAACGGCGAGCAGATCGCCGCCAACAAGGTGCCCGGCGTCCGGTGCGCGCTGGCGTGGAGCACCGAAACGGCCAAGCTTGCCCGCGAGCACAACAACGCCCAGGTGATGGGCATCGGCGGCCGCATGCACACCGTGCCCGAGGCGCTGGAGATCGTCGACGCGTTCCTCGGCGCGGAATGGTCGAAAGCCGAACGGCACCAACGTCGTATCGACATCTTGAAGAAGTACGAAGAGACGCACGTCCCGCCCGCCGTGCCAGGCGCGCCGGACTGACGGATGCCTGAAGGCCACACACTTCACCGGCTGGCTCGGCTTCACCAGCGCAAGTTCGGGCGCGCGCCCGTCATCGTGTCCAGCCCGCAGGGGCGCTTCGCCGACGGGGCCTCCGCGGTCAACGGCCGGGTGCTGAAGAAGGCCAGCGCCTGGGGCAAGCACCTGTTCCACCATTACGAGGGCGGACGCGTCGTGCACGTGCACCTCGGCCTGTACGGCAAGTTCAGCGAGGTGGAACTGCCGATGCCGTTGCCGGTCGGGCAGGTGCGGATGCGGATGATCGGCGCCGATTTCGGCTCCGACCTGCGCGGCCCGACGGTGTGCGAGGTGATCGAGGAGCCCGACGTCGACGACGTGATCGCGCGCCTCGGCCCGGACCCGCTGCGCCGCGATGCCGACAGCTCGTTGGCGTGGACGCGAATCACCAAGTCGCGCAGGCCGATCGGCGCGCTATTGATGGACCAGACGGTGATGGCAGGCGTCGGCAACGTGTATCGATGCGAGTTGCTGTTTCGTCATCGCATCGACCCGTACCGGCCGGGCACGTCAATTGATGCCGACGAGTTCGACGCGATGTGGACGGACCTCGTCGCGTTGATGGCGGTTGGGTTGCGACGCGGCAAGATCATCACGATTGACCGCGCGGACGACCGCGGGCTGCCGTCGTATCGGAAGGGCCGTCCGCGGACCTGGGTTTACCGGCGCACCGGCGAGCCGTGCCGGGTCTGCGGCACCGAGATCCGCACGGCGGTGCTCGAGGGCCGCAACCTGTTCTGGTGCCCGACCGACCAGACGTAGGGGCAGCGCGCGCGTTGAGTCTGCGGTAGTGGCGACGAACGCCGAGAACGCCGCGCCGTCACCGCAGAGTCAACGCGAAACCGACAACTCAGCGACAATCGGCGCGTGGAACTCATCCTCGTGGTCGTCGGAGCCATTGTCGTCACCGCCATGGCGCATCGGCGCGGGCTCGAACCCGCCCTGATCATCGTGGTCATCGGCATCGTCGTGTCGTTCCTGCCGGGGTTCGAGGCGCCCGAGCTCGACTCGCACATCCTGCTGTCGGTCGTGCTGCCGCCGCTGCTGTATTCGGCCGCGCTGGACTTCTCGTTCCCGACCTTCCTGCGCAACATCCGGCCGATCCTCGGCCTCGGCGTCGGCCTAGTCGTGGTCACAGCGTTTTCGGTGGCGATGGTGTCGTCGTGGCTGGTGGTCGTTCCGCTGACGTTCGGCTCGGCGCTGGTGCTCGGCGCGATCGTGGCGCCGCCCGACGCCGTCACCGCCGTGGCCGTGGGCCGCAAACTCGGCCTGCCCAAACGTGTGATGGCCATCCTTACCGGGGAGAGCCTCATCAACGACGCTGCGGCGCTGACGTTGTTCTCCGTCGCGGTGGCTCAGGTCGCGGGCACGCACACCTTCATCGAGAACCCGTTCCTGTTGTTCGGCTACAGCTCCATCGTCGGCCCGCTGGTGGGTGCCGCACTCGGCTACGTCACGCTGTGGATTCGGCGGCGACTGGCCAACCCCGGCCTGGAGACCGTGCAGGGACTCGTCGTTCCGTTCGCCGCGTTCATCTGCGCCGAGGAAATCCACGCGTCAGGTGTGCTCGCGGTCGTCGTCGCGGGCTTCATCGTCGGCAACGGAACGCTGGGCGCCGGATACCAGACGCGGCTGCAGGAACGGTATGTGTGGAACTCGGTCGACGTCCTGCTCGAAGCGTTCGTGTTCGCCTACATCGGCCTGCATCTGCGCTTCGTGCTGGAGGATCTGCGCGAGACGCACGAATCGCTGACGCAGGTGGCCATCGGGTCGGGCATCGTGCTGCTGATCGTTCTGGTGATCCGGCCGCTGTCGGTGTTCGCGATCTTCGGCCGCAACAAGCTGTCGGCCCGTGTGGAGAGCCGGTTCAGCGTGCCGGTGCCGGCGGCAGGCGGTCGCGGGGCCCTCGGGACGCGTCGACGCGCGAAACCGCCGGGCAAGTGGCGCTCGCGGATCGACCGCAGACCGTTGAATTGGCGGGAAAGCGTCGTGGTGTCGTGGACGGGTATGCGCGGCGTGGTGACTTTGGCTGCGGCAGCGGCGATTCCGGTGACGACGGTTTCCGGCGAGCCGTTCCCCGAGCGGTCGATGATCCAGGCGATCGCGTTCGTCGTCAGCGTCGGCACACTGTTGATTCAGGGGTGGACGCTGCCGCTTCTGATCAGTCGACTGCACCTGTCGCGGTTCAGCGACGACCATGCCGCTGACCGCGAGGAGGAGCTGAAAGCCGAACGCCTGGTGCACGATGCGGCCGACGTCGTGCTGGCCGATTTTCGCGCCAACCCGCCGGATGGAATGGATCCGCGGGTGCTCGCCGAGATCCGCGCCGTGGTGGCGCGGCACTCGCAGGACGCCGACGAGATGCCTGACCCCGAGGCGCATACGAAGCGGTCCGAGGTGTTCTCGGCGCTCTATCGCGATGTGCTTGCGGCACAGCGCGAGGCGTTGATCGCCGAACGCGACGACGGGCGTATCGAAGACGAGGCCGTGCGCGCGATGCTGGATCGGCTCGACCTTCAGGAGGCCGGTGTGTCAGCGCGCCTGGAGAGCCGACTCTGACCCTCGCCGAGCCCAGCTCGCGGGAAGAAAGTTAGAAGCCGCCGAAGTCTCCACCGAAGTCGCCGCCACCGAAGTCGCCACCGCCCCAGCCGCCGCTGTCGCCGCCGCCCCAACTGTCGCCACCCCAGCCGCCGGCGTCGCCGCCACCCATGTCGCCGCCGCCGTCACCGCCGTAATCGCCGCCGTCGGCGCCGTAGTCACCGCCGCCTTCACCTTGTCCGCTTTCAAAGCCCTGAGCGTCGTAGCCGACGCCGCCCATGCCCGAGAACAGCGCGCTGAACAGGAATACCGAACCGATACCCCATGCGCCGGCGACCAACGCGGGCTTCCACCACGGCTCGGAGTACCAGCCGGCGGGCACCGGACGTCCCGCGACGCGGCCGCCCGGGTAGTAGTTCGGGGTGCGCTCGGTCGGGTTGGGCGAGGCCTCGATCTGGCGGCCTTCGAACTCGACGCGTCGATCCTCGGTGACCGTGCCCGCAGACTTCTGCCCCGAGAGCGTCTCGAGCTCTGGCCCGGGGTCCATGCCCATCGCGGTGCGGGCGGCGCGCACGTAGTAGAGACCCTCCAACGCGCTTTCCTTCGCGAGCAGCGCCTGCTTCGCGGTGGTGGCCTGGTCGATCTGCCCGCCCGCGGCGTTGAAGCGCTCCGATGCGTCTGCGAGTGCCTGCTTGGACGCATCGTCGGTGCCGGACAGGTTGAGGACCTGGCCGCCGAGGCGGTCGATGGTTCTGCGTGCGTCGGCCTTGGCGTCGGCCAGCGAGGTCGCGCTTCGGTTGGCCGAGTTGCGAGACGCGCTCCACACGACCAGGCCGATCGCGCCGACAACGACAAGGATGAGCACTAGCAGTAAGCCGTCCATGACGACCAGCGTACTCACAGGAAAGCGGCGGTTCGGGCCCGCGAACTAGTGGCGGGTTACGCCCAGAGCGGAGTAGACCTCGTTGGACAGCGCCACGCTGCGCGGGTCGGCGTTGCACTTGGTGGCGTCGAACTTGTTCATGACGTAGGCGTATCCGATGCGGTGTTCAAGGTCGACGAAGCCGAAACTGCCGCCCGAGCCGCCGTGGCCGAACGTGCGGGTGTTCGGCCCGTTGACGCCGCGCTGGTTGAGCATGTAGCCCAGCCCCCAGCCGTGGTCGGCGACGCGGGGGCCGAGAACGAGGTCGGTTTCGAAGCCGCCCTGCGAGATTCGGCATTTCTCCATGTGCTCGTAGCTGAGCAGCTTGCCCTGGGCGAGCGCGTTGTAGAAGGTCGCGAGTCCGAGTGCGGAGACGTGGGCGTTGGTGGAGGGGAATTGCGCTGTGCGCCAGGCAGTGATGTCGGTGGAGCCGAGTTCGTCGTCGGGGATGTAGCCCATGGCGACGGAGAAGGCGGCCATCGGGTGCTCGCTGATACTGGTCGGGTAGCCGGGCGCGTCGCCGTTGGCGAGGACGTCGCGGATGTGCGGCTTGTTGACCATCTCGGCGCATCGATGATGCTGTGCCGCAGGCAGTCCGATGTGCGCGTCGATCCCGAGCGGTTCGGCGATCTCTCGGCGGAGGTATTCGCCCAGGGTGCGGCCGGTGATCCGTCGGACGATCTCGCCGAGGATGAAGCCGAAGCTGACCATGTGATAGCCCTGCGCGGTACCGGGCGCCCACCACGGTTCGGCTGTCGCGATATGCCGACACACCCAATCCCAGTCAAGGGTCTCCGACGGTGTGAGCCGGATGCGCGGACCGATGACGCCGGACCGGTGTCCCATCACCATGGCGACGGTGATGTCTTGTTTCCCGCCTTGGGCGAATTCGGGCCAGTAGTCGGCGACGGGGGAGTGCAGGTCTAGTTCGCCACGGTCGGCGAGAAGGTGAATACAGGTGCTGGTCAACGCTTTTGAGCCGGAGAAGATGCTGGCGAGGGTGTCTTGTTGCCAGAGTTCTTGTTCGGCGTTGGCGGTTCCGCCCCAGAGGTTGACGGCGAGGTGCCCGTCGACCCAGACGGCGACGGCCGCGCCGACCTCGCCGCGGTTGCGGAAGTTGGCCTCGAAAGCGTTGCGGACGCCGTCGAATTCACTCGAACAGGAGCCGTCGACGGTGACTCGCAGATGGTCGTTCACGGGGCTCCTGACGGCGGCCGTTGATGGCCTTGAGAGCGCCGAGCGTATGGGCGCAGTCTGTTAAGACTGACGGTCAGAGGCTGAGAGTCGGTTGCGGTTGGATTGCGATTCGGCTGAGGTGCAGATCGCCAGCCGGAGGTACCGCCCTGTTAGGGCTCGGGGAAAAGCTGCGGAAAGCGCTCATGCAGTCGCGATCGCAGGCTGTCTTCGGGTGCTGCTTCCGGCTGCGGCGGTGGCTGGACGACCATCGTCTGGGCAGTCACAGATGACGCAATCGATAGTGCGGACGGCACGGTCGGAGACGCCGGAGTTGGCGCTGGCACGGCCTGTGAAGCTGCCGCAAGTTGAGGCGGGGCCACATCAGGTGTCGGCGGTGTCGCGGCAGGAGTCGCGGGAGGTGGCGGCTCTGCAACCGGAGTCGGCGCAGCCGTGCTTGACGCAGGCATATTGATGATCGGAGCGGCCGGGCGGATCGAGTCGCCCGACACCTTCATGACCGAGAAGACGAGCAGCCCAACCAATGCCAGCCCGAGCACCGCGCCTACGAACGCCGCAGGGTGCGGCGACAAACGTCCGTCCTCATCTATTGGCGGCTCGGCTGCGTCCGCCACCGACTGCTCCTGGGCCTTGACCTTGCGGCGCGAATCGCCGGCCTTGAGCGCGATTCCGCGCGCCGCGAGGGCGGCGTCGAGATCGGGGAACGCCGCCGGCGCGGTCAGCCGGCGAGGCGGATGCTGGTCAATGGTCACGGGTTGAAGCCGAGATGCCTTTCCAATCGGGCTGATTTCGATCAGGCTAGCCCGGCCGAGCGGTCGGCAATGGTCAGTCAAACTTAAAGGTTTTATGAGATTATTGTCGCCAGCGTCAATCAATTTGCTGTACCAGACCAACGAGTATGTGATTCTCGCGAAGCGGAGCGCTTTTGCTGAATTCGCTGGCGAAGTTCGAACTGTTGTGCAGTCGCGAATGGAGTTTAGCGTGGCGTCGTAAATTTCGAGCCTTCGACCGGAGCACCGCCGCTGACTCGGTGTTATGCGCGCTTCGAACCTTCTTTGCTCGGCGGATGTTCGGCGACGTTGCGGGGTTCTCCTAGCCGGGATGCGAACATTTTGCGTTGTTAACCACCGACAAATTACGTTTGCTGAATTCGCGCAATGCGCGGTATGGCGTGGTGCCAGGCTCCGCATTGTTCAAACGAGGCGAGAGGCACATCATGTCGTCAACAACCAATCAGTTGGCCACTTCCAAGCGCCCGAGTTCGGTTCACAGCTACGCCCCGTGTGTCGGGCGGGTGGGTGCCTTGGCGATCGCACTAGGCGTGGGCCTCGCCGTCGCGAGTACGCCAGGAATTGCGTACGCCGACGATTCGACTGACGGGACGGCCTCGGCGGACACGCCGACATCGACCAATGAATCGACGACGACGGGTACCTCGTCGGCAGAATCCGGCGAGACTGCCGCCGGCCCGCGGCAGACTCGACGTTCCGAACGCAACCGAATCACTCGGGTGTTCGGCGCGAACCCGAGTGGCCCGAGTCGGCGGACACGAGACGATCGTTCGGCGGCATCGGGCCGAGGTGAGCAGACCAACGTCGACATCAATGAGGCCTCTGCAACTTCGGGCGACGACGCGGCAAGTGCAGACAACAAGGTCATCGTCGGCGAGGTCAAGGAAGCGGAGGGCAGCGCATCGACCACCCTGCGCAATACGACAAGCAAGAAGTCCGCAGACGACGTAGTGCGACATTTTGTTTCTCCGCGCCGCGCGCAGTTGCCCGCGCCGACCACGCGAATGAACGTGAACACCCACGTCGACAAGACAACCGCTCTGAAAGCGCCGGTTCAGCCGTCCATCACTGCAACCACGGCAATTGCGGTGAACCAATCGCCGGCCGCCGGTTCTGCGGGACGTGTCGCGAATCCGACACTGGCCGCGGTCGCGCCGGTGACGCCCACCACCCCGACACCGGTCGCGCGACCCGCGGCGCTGGTCTCGGGATTCCTTGCCGCCGTTGGTCTCGCGCCGTCCCTTACCTCGCCGACCACTCCGCCGCGTGCACCCGCCGCATTCGTCTGGGCGGTGCTGGGTTTCGTGCGCCGCGAGCTGGAACAGGTTCAGCGTACGTATTTGAACCGCACCCCTGATGCCCGCGACGACGCCGTATCCACGAGCGAGGACACCGCCGTCACCTTCGACCCGCTGACCAACGACGTCGACCCCGACCGCGGCGACGTCAAGACCATCACCTCTTACTCTCAGCCAGAGCACGGCGCGTTGGTGCGAAATGCCGACGGCACCTTCACCTATCAGCCGAACGCCAACTACAACGGCACCGACAGCTTCACCTACACCGCCACCGATGAGGCGAGTGCCCGCCATGTGCACGGCCTGCTGGGAGCGCTGACCGGTGGCGGACACACCGATACCGCCACCGTCAACATCACCGTCACCGCGGTCAACGACGCGCCGGTAGCCTCGGGCGGACAGCTTCGGTCCACCGACGAAGACAACGTGTCTCACCGGCACTCTGCCCAGCGGCACCGACGTCGACAACGACACGCTGACGTACTCCATCGTCGAACGGCCCCACACACGGCACCGTCGCGGTCACGAACACCGCCACCGGCGCCTACACCTACACGCCGAACGCCGGCTACACCGGCCCCGACGCATTCACGTTCGTCGTCAAGGATGCCAGCGCCACGAGCAACGCTGCCACCGTCAACATCACGGTCAACCCGGCGCCGATGCGCCCGCGGCGAGTGTGAGTGCAGGAGAGGCGGATTCGGCGACAGGAGAGGTCAGTGTCATCTTCTCGTACAGCGATTCGGCGAGCGACGGCTTACGGCGACGACACCCAGGCCGCAACTCGGTCAGCTGATCCCGACGTTCGGCTCCATCGCCACCGACGGCACCACTCAGTCGATCGACGAGCTACACCTACGTTCCGACGCCGGAGGCGCGGCTTGCGGCCTACAACGGCACGGGTCCCACGACCGAGACGTTGACGTTCTCTGTCACCGACGGCCGCAGCACGTCGACTCGCACGGTCACGTCCCGATCAGCGCTGCGCGTCACGCCGACCACCATCGCCGTCGGCGACGCGGACCAAGACACCGGCGAAGTCCCGATCACGTTGACCTACTTGCAGAATGCCGGCGATCCCTCGCCCGCGATCACCCTGCCTGACGCCGATCTCGGCGAGGTCGTCCTTCGATCGTCAACCACCACGACCGTCGGCACCACCTGCACGCAGGTGCTGACCTACGTCTACACACCATTCAGGCGCGCATCGCCGCCAACGACGGACGGGCCCGACTTTCGAGGAACTCTAATTCACGGTCGCCGGAGGCAACCGACGACACTGGTCGTGACAGCGCCATTGATCCGTGAAGCGGCAGTGACCGAGACCGTCGAAGAGGTCGGCCAGACCCCGACCGACGTGGCCGTCACCTTCGACGGCGGTGGGGGTACATCACCGACCCGACGGCGACACCGTGTGGGTGCTCGACGCCGACCCCGACGGAACCGGCTGGACAGTCGGTACCGGCATCCGTGTCGGTGACCGTCCTGACCTGATCGCCACCGACCTTCAATACGGCTATGTCTACAACGCGGGAGACGGCACGCTGTCGACGATCGACCTGGCGACCAACCGAGAAATCGACAAGGACGGCGACGGTAACTGGGACCGGATCGACGTCGGTGATGTGACCGACCTGGCGACTATCCGCGCAGGGGTCGGGGCTGGGTACGACTTTGATCGCGCATACACCGTGGATTCCGACGGACGAGTGTTGGCGATCGACACCGCCGAGGGCAGGGTGGTCGGCAGCGTGCAAACCGCGACGTTCTTCACTTTCCGCGCGCAGGCGGACGCGACGGCCCCCGCGCGCAGTGCGCCCAAACTCGCGGTGGCTCCGACCGGCGAAAAACTGTATGTCTCCAGCGGCGGCAAGATCTCGGTGGTCCAGAGCACTCGCCGGGTAGCGACTACGCAGATGAGAAGCGCGGACGAAACGCCACGCTCGCAGCAGATTCCGACAGCCTCGAGGTCGTCGACGCATTGGACGTCGACGGCGATGTGACCGCGATGGAGGTCAGTGCCGACGGCCGGCGCCTGTATGCCACCGTCGTCAGGGATGGCGCCGCAGAATTGGTGACGTATGACACCACCGGCGAGCGGCTGGCGAGAGTCGACGGCATCGCCGTCGGGGCGGACGCCCGCCGGGTGGCCGTCAGCGACGACGGCAACCGCGCCTACGTCACCACTTCGGGCGCGTGTTTCGGTTGTCGACCTTCGCACGCGCGCCGTGGTCGAGCGGGTCGACACCGGCGGGGCTGCGGGCGTGGCGGTCGTGCCCGGACGTGGCACCGTCCTGGTGACCAACCCGGACGCCGGCACCGTCAAGGTCGTGCGGGATACGTTCACCGCGTCCACTGTCGCCAATGCCGACACCGCCAGGACGGGCGAAGACAACTCCGTCGTCATCAACGTGTTGGCCAACGACACCGACACCGGGGGTGCCACGTTGACGCCGGCGGTCGTCAGAGGCCCGGCCAACGGCACTGTGACACTTGATGTTCGGGACGGCACCTTCAGGTACACGCCGAACGCGAACTTCCACGGCACCGATACGTTCAGCTACACGGTTACCGGCGGAACGTCGAATGCTGCGCCGACGAACGTCAGCGTCACCGTGACGCCGGCGATCAACGTACAGCTGACGTGGGGATCGGCACCAGCCGACTTGGACGCGCATCTGCTGGGCCCGGCCGCGGCGAACGGGAGCGGACCGCTGCACGTCTTCTACTCGAACAGGACATACGCCGTCACCACGGACGGCCTCGTCGAAGCGGGCGCGTTCCTGGACGTCGACGATACGGACGGGAACGGTCCGGAGATCATCGAGATCAATACGAGGACGCCGGGGGAGTACGTCTACTACGTCGACAACTTCTCGAACGACGGCGGATTGGGTTCGTCCGGTGCGACGGTGACTGTGCGAGATCCGTCGACGGGGCTCGTTCAGGAGTACAGCGTGCCTTCGGGTTCGGGACGCTACTGGTCGGTGTTCACGATGACGGTGAGTGACGCTGGGACAGTGACGATTACGCCGCTCAACCACTTGAGCAATTCCGTGCCCTCGCTGGCGGATCCGACGCCAATGGATATCAGCGCCTGAGCGGTTACTCGGCGGTGTCGCCTGCCTTGTCGCGGGTGTGCTGGAAGTAGAACAGCGCGACGGAGGCGATGAGGACGGCGACGCTGAGCGCGATCAGGATCCACTTGAGGCTGTCGTCGACCCATCCGAGCACGCTGACGATGAGCCCGCCGATGCCGAGGATGACGCCTTCGATAAGAGTCAGGTACTTCTTCATCGGGGTTGATCGTCGCATGAGCTGGGTGCTCAAAGCACTACGCGTGGCCGACCCCTACCGGGCCGACCACGCGTAGTGGCTGCTTACTTATTACGGAGTGGTTCCGCCGGTGCTCGCACCGGCCGCGTTGCCGGCGTGCATCATCGTCGCCACCGCCGGTCGCCTTCTTGACGGCTTCCTTGATGTGATCGATGGTGCCGTTGATCGCCTTACTGATCGGACCGTTTCCGATGGAGGCTCCGCCGCCGATGCCGCTCGCACCACTACCGCCGCCGAGGCTTGCGCGGATGATGTTGCGGATCGGCCCCTTGCCGGTGCCGCCCGTGGTTGCGCTGCCGACGTTGGTAACGCTGTCGGCATCCGCGAGTCCTCACTCCCGCCGCCGCCGGACGCGCGCAGCCGCCGGGTCGGGAACGCTCAGCGTGTTCGGCGTGCCGCCGAGGCCTCCAAGAGCACCGCCGCCGATGGCGTCAATGATGCCCGGCGGAACTGGAGATTGCGGGTCCGTCGAAGCCGGGCAGGCCGGGAATGTCACCGACTCCTGGCAGGTGCACCGGGACCGCCGGTCGCGGAGATGCAGGCCGAGCCCACCGCCGCCCCAGCCGCCCCAGCCTGGGATCGGGCCGTTACCACCCGGGCCACCCGGACCACCGGCCGCGGCCAAGAGGGCTTCCGCCCAACCGCCGAATCCGCCGAGGCCGCCGACCAGGCCGCCGTCACCGCCGGTGCCGCCGCCGCCGCCGACGCCCAGAGCGAGGGCGAGAGCGTTGCCGCCGAAGCCGCCGATGCCGCCGACCACACCGCCGTCACCTGCGTCTCCACCCTGGCCGCCGAAGGACAGCAACGGAGTTCGGAAGGAACGGGAAGCTCGAACCGAACGAGCCCGCGTTGCCGCCGGGACCACCGAAGCCGCCGAAGAGGCTGCCGAACCCACCCGTGCCACCCTTGCCGCCGGTCTCAACGTGAGATTCGCCGGGTCGAGGCCGAGGCCGCCGAGGCCGCCGAGCGCATCGCCCCGACCGCCGCCGACTGAGGCCGAGAAGGCCGCCGAGGCTGAAGACGCCCTTGCCGCCTCGACCGCCTCCGCCGCCGATCAGGCCGGTGCCACCGTCGCCGCCCACTGCGTCGCCGTCGGTATTGATCAGACCCGCGAGGCCGCTGAGGTCGCTCAGGTCAATGTCCGTCGAGTCCGCCGTCGCCGAGGGCCGCGAGATCGATGCAGGTCGAACGGATTCGAGTAGTACCTGGTTCCGCCGTTTCCGCCACCGCCGCCGACGCCAGTGCCGTCGCCGCCGCCGCCGCCGTTGCCCGCGACGGCGTGGCCGATGGGAATGCCGATGGGAATCGTCGAACCCAGCCGATCGTCGAGATTCGCTGACGCCGTTGCCGCCGGTAGCGTCGCCGCCGTTGCCGCCGCCGCCGCCGAAGAGCGTGCCGTTGAAGCCGGGCAGATTTCCGCCGCCCTTGCCGCCGTTGCCGGCGAACCCGGTGAGGCTGCCGAGGGCGTCGCCGCCGCGACCGCCGCCGCCACCGAAGAAGCCGCCGCCGCCGGTTCCGCCGCGGCCGCCGGTACCGGTGCCGACGGGCACGTCGTTCGCCGGATCGGGATCGTGATCGAATCGCCAAGGAACGGAGCGATGTATCGACGTCTGCGGTGCCCTCGGCTGTGCCTGCACCGCCGGCGCCGCCTTTGCCGCCGAGGAAGGCGCCGGAGCCACCGTTCCCGCCGCCGCCGCCGTTGCCGATGAAGCTGCCGAGGCCAGCCCGCCAGCGCCGCCGCCGCCGCCGAACAGTGCGCCGCCGCCGCCAGCGCCACCTGCGCCGCCGACTGCCTCGGCCAGCGCCGCCTGTCGCCGGCAGAGCGATGCGAGTTACGGAATGAGGCTCCGGTATCCTCAGGGCATCGAAGCGTCCATGAGCACGGACGGAATCTCGAGGTCGCCGTCGTCGGGCCCTCGGCGAGATTGGTGCCGGTGCCGCCGCCGCCGCCGGTGCCGCCGAAGCCGAAGAGTGTCGCGAAGCCACCGCTCCGCCGCCGCCGCCGGTGGCGAAATCGGTGACGGACTTGGTGATTGCGTCGCCGCCCAAGCCACCGCCGCCGCCGTTGCCGACGATGCCGCTGGTGCCGCCGTTGCCGCCGTAGCGCCGCCGTTCGGCAGGTACCCATAGAGCCGACTGGATTGAGGTTGTTCGCACCAGTGATCCGGTTGGCGCGACGTCGTCACCGTTGGTTGAACTGGTCGTGATGGTGACGCCGGCGCTGACCGTTGGTGCAGCTGGTAACGTGTCGGTCTGGTGAGCTTGGTCTTGGTCGCTACCGATGTTGTTCGCCGACGCCGCCCGCCACCGCCGCTGCCGCCGCCGCCGAACAGGGTTCCGCCGCCGCCGCCATCGCCGCCTGCCGCCGCCTTCCCGGCGTTGACTGCTGAGACTGTGGTTCCGATTGCCGCCCACGCCGCCGTCGCCGCCGCTCGCCGAACGCCCGCTGGCGCCGCCGGTACCGCCAGCGCCGCCGGTCGCAGTACCGCGGCGACCGTGGTCGTGGTCGTGGTGGTCGTTGTCACGTAGTCCTGGTCTTGAGGAACGTATCCGGCGGTGTCCGTGTAGACGATAGGCCGGCAGTCCGGCCGTGGTGGTCGTGACCGTCAGTGGACGAGGCCGCCTCCCGTCGATTTGGCGTCGCCGCCGAGGCCGCCTGCGCCGCCGCCGCCGAACAGCCCGCCGCCTTTGCCGCCTGCGCCGCCCGTGCCGCCGACCGCGTGCGTTCGTCGCTGGTGGTCTGCGTCACCGCCACGGCCGCCTGCGCCGCCCCAGCCGATCAGGCCCGCCGTTGCCGCCGGCGCCGCCCGTATTGCCGGTTCGTCGGTAAACGCATTGCCGCGCCGTCGTCGTTGTCGACAGTCGCAACAGCGTCGCCGCCTGCGCCGCCGTTACCGATGAAGCCCGGCGTTGCCGCCCCTGCCGCCGTCGGCGCCCTTACCGCCATTGCCGAATAGCAGGCCGCCATCGCCGCCGTTGCAGTCATCGCCTACGCAACCTGCTTTGGCATCTGCGCCGTTGCCGATGAGCCAGCCGCCCGGACCGATCGCGTTGAACGGGGCGAAGGCATCTGCGGTGGCGGCGACGCCGGCACCGAAGAGGGAGCCGTCCCCGCCGCCGAACAGCTCGGACCCGCCCTCCGTGAGTACGCAAGCGATATCACCATCCGCACACGGGGCAGCCTGCGCGATGCCCGCGGCGCCGATGCTGCTCAGGCCGGCGAGGGGCGCGATCACAAATGCGCCGCTGGCGATCGCCGCGCTGAGCACCGCTCCGCCTGCCAACCTCTTGGTCGCGACGCTCCTGGTCGCTTCGTGCTTCGGCTTCGCGGCCCTCAGGGCGGGCGGAATGTGTGTGTGAGTCTGCTGGATTGTCACTGGTCTCCCCTTTACCTGCGTTAATGTCTGCACCCATGGCTGGTTGGACCAGCTTGGAACGGAACCTTAGCAAAGCCTGAGAAAGATCACGAGCAAATCTCAGTTTTTTGTCAGGCGCGTTATATCTGTTTGCAAGGTTCTTCTGTTTCGGGCCCAGCGGTCGAGGGGGGTACCGCTACGATTCGGCGCATGTCGGATATGCCTGAATCGTCTGAACCTGCGCCTCCGCCCGCCCGCCGTCGCCTTCCCATTACCGGTGATCGGCGTTCGCTGAGCCAAGCCATAACTGCGATTATTGCGGTGACTGCCTTACTTCTGGCTGGATGGGCTTTGCTGCGATCGGAATCGCCTGCAGATACGGACTACACCGACTCCCAAAGAGCGGACGCTAAGACGAAGGCATGCGGGGCCTTCGACGTCGTGCGACGCGGCGTCAAAGTCAACACGAGCATCCCGGTGCCTGGTGGACCAGAAGACATCGTCGGGAGCCTTGTGGTGGGTGCGAACGCCCGCAACTCTGCCTACGTCGGGGGCCTTTACCTGATCGACCAATTGGATCCCGCCACACCGACCGAGTTGGCGGACCAACTCCGCGAATTTGCAGGTCTCCTAACGGAAATCGGCGCCACGGCCACCGCAGGCGCATCGGATTCCGATCCCGACCAGGCTGCACGATTGAAGTCGGCAGACGCGGCCAACACCAAACTCGGTGAACTCTGCGCTAAGTAGACGTGTGTCAAATCTCCGCCAGGCTCGCCGTCGGGATCATGATCGATCGAAACCGCTGAAGATTTAAAATTTTTTCTGCGTTTCGGCGAGCGCACAAACTCGAGGGAGAGTACGGTCATCGACCCACATTCTGTTGTCGCCGTGATTTTTTCTGATTAGGGTCTTTCGGCTCTTGTCCGTGGGCGCGATGGCCAGCAGAGTCCCGTCGGTTCACGTTTTGCCGGGCCACAGCTAGCCAGTGAAGTTGAATCCGAAAGGAGATGCGGCGCAGCTGTCGATTACGCGGACGCTGTTCGGCTTGGACAGACCTTTCAAGATCAACGTCTTTTCCTGGCGGCTCGCACCCTGACGGGCTTAGCTGTCAGATTCCTGCGGCAAAGCTGGCAAACCCGATGCCGAAAAGTCAGCGAGACCTGCTCGCCGCAAGGCTCCTCGCTCGGGCACGGGCAATTGCGTCTGAGCAGGGCATATGAGAGTCGAAGTCGCCCTGGATGAATTCAAATGATTGGCGGGGCTGCGAGCTTGGGGTCAGCCCTTGCGCTTGAATGGGGTCACATCAAACTTCTGGGGGAACCGGTATGGACGAAGCTGTCGAACAACTGCGCGCGGCCTACGACGCTGTGCCTTACGAGTCGCATGCGTTCCCTCAGACGGCACCGGGGAACCTCGCGGCGATCGCATATCTGTTCGGGCTGGACGCTATAGAGGTATCCACCGCGCGCGTACTGGAGATCGGATGCGCGGCGGGCGGCAACTTGATTCCGTTCGCGTCGCAGCATCCGCAGGCGCGAGTCGTGGGCATCGACCTGTCCTCAGTTCAGGTCGCCCACGGACGTCGACACGTCGAGGCCCTCGATCTGAAGAACCTGGAGTTGCTGCACGGCGATGTCGCCGCGATGGACCTGACGGCTCTCGGGCAGTTCGACTTCATCGTCTGCCACGGCGTCTACAGCTGGGTGCCGGAGAATGTGCAAGACGCGATTCTGTCCGCGGTCAACACCGTGCTGGCGCCCGGCGGCGTCGCCTACATCAGCTACAACACCTATCCGGGTTGGAAGTCCAAAGAGATTGTCCGCGATGCCATGCTGCTGCGCGGCGGCGACAGGGCGACGCCCGCCGAGAAACTGAGCTACGCGCGCGGCATGATCGACTTCTTCGAGGAGGTCGCGCCAGCCGACAGTGTCGTGGCCAAGGCGCTCGCGGATTACAGGACAATCGCAGATAACTCCCGGGACTCCTACGTGCTTCACGAATACCTCGAGGCGTTCAACGCGCCGTGCTATTTCCTCGATTTCGGGAAACGGACTGAGCCGTATCGCCTCACCTACTTGGGGGACGCCGCGATCCACACCATGTTCGCGAAGAACTACGGCGACAAGATCGCAGGACCGTTGCTTCAAGAGAGTGGGCACAGCCAGATACTGGTCGAGCAGTACCTGGATTTCTTCGCCAACCGGGCGTTCCGTCAGTCCCTACTCGTGCACGGCGACCGTGCGCCACAGGTCACCTACAACCCAGATCCGTCGCGTCTTGGACCGCTTTCATTACGCGGCCACCCTCCCGCCTAACGACGGCGAGACCCGGCTGGACGGTTCTGCACAGGCGTATGGATCGTCTGGGTTCACCACGCAGAATCCGGTAGTGAAGGCAACGCTGGCCGCCCTCACCGACCGTTGGCCGTGGACGATTTCGCGAAGCGAACTGGTGAATCACGTTCGCTCGGAACTCGATTCGGCTGGCGTCGAGGTACCGGCAGACCTGGAATCCACTGTCGATCAACTTCTCTTGCAACTGGTTACTGGCGGTGTTGCGCGGTTCCGGCTTGATCCGGTATCGCCAGCACCGACGCAGTTGCCGCTGAAACTGGACGAAAACATCCGTCGGGCAGCGGAACTGGCGCGCGACGAACGCCAACTGCACATCTTCAATTTCTGGCATGAAACGGTGTGGTTGTCACCGGCCGACCTACAGGTGCTGCCCCTGTTGGATGGGACGTGGGATCGCGACGCGCTCATCGACGAAATAGTGTCCCTAGCCGAGAAGGACATATTGAGCGTTGCGCATGACGGCGAGCCGCCGGAGGGCCATACGCGCGCCGTTGCCGCCGAGTACGTCGACAGCCTGCCGCAGCGCCTGACGGAGATGAAGCTGATTCGCCTTGGCGATGGCGACCAGCTGATCGCAACTCCGTCGGCGGCCAGGCACCGCCGCGGCGACGACGCGTGATCTGACTACTCGGGCTTCCCCATCGGCGGGAAGGGCGGAGACACCAACCGCTGCCGCAGCCACGCCTCGGGATAGCGGGGTCGCGCGAAGTCGTCCTCGTACGGCGAGCATCCGGTCGTCCGGGCGATCCCGACCGTCGAGGCAATCAGGTCGGCCAAGTCGACGTCAGGGTTCAGCGTGGCGACGTGCCCGATGCTCCGTTGCTTGATCTGCGCAGCGTCTGCAGCACCCGATCGGCCGTCGCCCCGAGCCGCTCGCCACGCGTGATCGGCAAGCCGTCAAACCGTCGTCGATCGCGGCGACGGCGGCCGCAGTGGGCTGGTGCGCCGTGCCGCTGGAGTGGTCATGCACGTCGCCGGCAACACAGTCGGTGAAAGCAGCCGGTAGACGGCTGGTGCGGTCGCCTCGCGGCGAGCTGTGGGACGAAACCGGCCCCCAGTTTGCGGAACACCGGCTGGCAATGTCAGACGGAGGAGCTCGCTCGAGTGCTCACGCGAGAATCGCTGATTGACAGACAAGTTGCGAGGTCAGCGATATACCAGTTCACACCGGTTTCTGGGCCATCACACGAGCAGTCTGTGTATCCCACTCATGTAGTACTGAAATTGCATTCAATTCGGCGTACAAAAGTCAGCAAACTGGGTACTTTTCACTCAGGCGGGGATTTTCTTAAGCAACGGAGGGAACAATCATGAAGACAACTTTGGGCATCGCGTCCGCGGCACTCGCAGCCGGCGCAGTACTCGCCATCGCACCAGCGGGAGTCGCCTCGGCCGATCCCGAACTGAACGGGACGTACACGTTGACAGTCGACCAGACCCAGGCCACCACGAACCAGTTCGCGCTGCAGAACCCAACAGTCGACACAACCCAGTGGGTCGTCGCGCCGTGTGGTGCGGGCTGCGCCACGGTGACCGTTCCGGACCAGCCCAACGGCGGCGGCGATTTGAAGCTGGTCAACGGCCGGTGGGAAATGACGAAGGAAGTGTCGATGATGAATTGCACTCCCGGACAGCCGGATATCACGGTAATGACGTCCCTTGATGCAGCGACGCTTCAAGGTACGCAAGTGAACACCAATCACTGCCTGGACAATGTGATCACTTCGCCGGCCACGCTGGTCCCGGCATGATCAAGCATTGCTCCGCGCTCACGCTTCTCGCCGGAATCGGCGCGTACTCCGTCATGCTGTTCGCTCCGATCGCCGGTGCTGAGGATCCGCCATGCGAGCAGCGGCCGCCGGATCAACAGCAGGAGTGCCAGCAGAACCCGGGCGCCGGGATCGCCAACCAGGTCATCGACGAGGTGCAGCAGGGCATGGACCAGGTGCAGCAGGGCGCGGACCAGGTGCAGCAGGGCCGGACCGGACCAGTCAAGCCGTTTATCGACCCGGCTACGGGCAAGGTCAACCCCGGCCCAGTCGGCCTGCGCGCACTCATTAACGGCGTTGATACCTGCTTGCCGGTCGGGGTACCTGCTCCTTTAGGAGCCGATGTGCAAATTGTTCCAGGCGATATGACCGGCCACTGCATATTGGGGTCGTAGGGCACAACTGAATCGCGGCCTAGAGTCAACGACGAGAGTCGCGACCGTGCGACACCGCCTCGGCTCGGTCGGGACTCTCGTGCGTTCGTCGGTCCGCGCTGAACCCGCGCTGGCGGCAGCCGGAACAACCGGCGGAACCTTCGTGGACACGCGCAGAACCGTTGCCTATGTTGGGTTTCTGTCTCCTGCGGAAGGCGGCCCCGGTGGCGCAATTCGACGTCGCGGTTCTCGGAGCAGGTCCTGCCGGCGTGATGGCCGCAGCGCGCGCATCGGCCCTTGGAGCGCAGACCGTTCTCCTTACGAGTGACGACTTTGGCGGCATGGCTGCCAACGACGGGCCGGTGCCTGTCCGTACGCTCGCGCGCGCTGCGCGACGCCGGCCAACTCCCGCGCCACGACAGCGGTACCCGAGTCGATGGTCGTGCTCGGCGCAGGCGCGACTGGCGTCCAGGTCGCTTCGGTCTTCCATGCCTTCGGCACGCGGGTGCATCTCCTGGAGGTCGGTCCACGCGCGCTGCCGACGTCGGACACCGACATCGCCGGCGCGATCGCGGAGCGGTTTTCGGCGATGGGCATCGACGTCCGTATCGGCTTCGGTTCGGTCGAGTGCTTCGAGAAGACCGACTCGGGCGTCACAACTCACCTGAAATCCGAAACGGAGCGGACACGTATCGACGCAGATCTCGTCGTCGTCGCGGTCGGCTGGGCGACCGACGTCAGCGGCCTTCACCTCGACAACGCCGGAGTCGAGACGGCGGCACGGGGATTCATCGAGGTCGACGAATACCAGTGCACGTCGAACCCCAACGTGTTCGCCGCAGGCGACGTCACCAGACGAGTCATGTTGGCTTCAGAGGCGATTCGCGACGGCTACATCGCCGCCACCAACGCGGTGCGCGGGCCCAGCGCCGTCAACGCTCCCCACCTCGTCCCCAACGGCAGCTTCACCGACCCGGAGTACGCCTCGGTGGGCTGACGGAGGACGAAGCCCGCCAGGATAACGAAATCCATTGCACTATGCTGGAATACAGGCCTGCACACGGCCCATCATCGACGGTCAGACAGTCGGCTTCTGCAAGCTGGTGGTCGACGTGGCCACGGCGGAGCTGCTCGGCTGCCACATCGTGGGAGACCGCGCGGTCGACATCGTCCAGATCGTGTCGGTGGCGATGTCGGCGGGAATGCGCCGGGTCGACGAGATCGCTCGGCTGCCGGTGTCGTTTCCGACCTACGCTGAGATCGTGGTGCAGGCGGCGGCGCAGGCTGCCATGCAGCTCGGTCTCGACGCAGGATGGCAGCTGGGGTAGATGCACTACAGCAAACCTGAAATTCTTTGCAGCACAGACTCTGCCGACAACTAACCCGACGGCGGAAGCCAGGCTGACTGCGACTTGAGTAGTCGATTACTCACGTCGAGCAGCGATCAGTCTGTCAGGCTGCACACACGCATCTGCAAACACCCGGCCTATCGGGTGTCGAGAACGAGGGGAAAGGGACTCCATGCCAGGCCAATTCGGGACATCACCCAGCCAGGACGGCGCGGTCGCAACGACCGCTTCGAGCGCGGCCAGCGGAGTCGTCGGCTCAAATACCGACACACAACCCACACCGGCAGGCGACAGCGGCGGCGCAGGTGTTCGCGGTAAGACGACCGTGCCCGACGGCGCAGGCGTCGAGGGTGAGAACGCGGCGGCGACCGGCACGGGGGTTTACGGCCGCGGCCCGTCCACCGGCGTCCACGGTGTGTCCAAGGTCGGAGCCGGTCTCTACGGCGAATCCGACTCGGGCGCAGCCGCACAGGTCGAATCGCGGCTAGGCACGAGTCTGCTTGCCTTCGGTCATAACTCGGACATGAATACCGTCCACGCGATCAACGACTCGACGTCGCCGCGAACTCGGTTCGATGCCGAGCCGCGGGGAGCGGGCATCCTCGGGCAGTCGACCGCTCCGGGTTCGACGGGTGTGCACGGCCTGCACAGCGGAGCGGAGGGCGCCGGTGTGCGCGGGCGGGGGCCCGACGCCGGGGTGGACGGACACAGCGTCGGCGAGGCAGGCGTGCTGGCATCGAGCATCCACGGCAACGGCGTCGAAGCGGTCGCCGAGGGCACTTCTCCGTTCATTCGCTTTGTCCGCGACCCCGGTGCCGACGCGACGCACCGTCGAGAACTGGTGCGGCGGGCGCGCGAAGCCGCCACGCGGCTCGAGACCCCGGAGGCGTCCCGGCTGGCGCGCTCATGTCGCGATTCGCTTGCAGATCGTCTCGCCAACGATGCTGTTGGCGTGCCAGGGTGGGTGCGCGTGGTGCCTGACCGTGACGACGACCGGCTCGGCGTCGCGGTGGTGCCGATCGGCATCGGCCGGTTGATCGACGAGCTCAACGACCGTCCGCGTGGGAACGGCGTGTGGGGGCACACGAAGGTGGCCGGTGGCAGCGGGGTGCTCGGCACCGTCGAGCCCGGCACTCGAGACGTCGCCGGGGTGACAGGTATCGGCGACACGGCTGGTCGCTTCTATGGTGGGGTCGAGGTGGTCGGAAACGCCTCAGTCGCAAACGAACTCGAGGTCGGCGGTGATGTCGATGTGCGCGGCAGCATCGACGTGCGCGGCAGCATCGACGTAAGAGGCGACATCCGACTCGTCGGGGCCGACTTCGCCGAAGGCTTCGATGCGCCCACCGCAGCGGACGTCGCGCCGGGCAGCGTCATGGTGATGGATGACGATGGCGAGCTCGTCATGTCCAACTCTGAATACGACACCAGGGTGGCCGGCGTCATCTCAGGTGCGGGTGATCTCCGGCCCGGCGTGCTGCTGGACCAGGCGGGCGACCAAAGCGGCCGCGTGCCGATCGCACTTGTCGGAAAAGTGTGCACGAGGGTCGACGCGGACTTCGGTGAGGTGCGCGTCGGCGACCTCCTCACCACCTCGCCGGTGCCGGGACACGCCATGAAAGTCGCCGACCCTGCCCGCGCCTTCGGTGCTGTGCTCGGGAAGGCCATGCAACCGCTCGCAAACGGCCGCGGTGTCATCCGCGTGCTCGTTTCGCTGCGGTGAGGGCGGACAGATGCCATCACTTCGCAAGGAGCTGAACAAGTCGTGGGCGCGAGACATCCGATCGGCCCGCGATCTCGCGGTGGCCATCCCGGTGTCGACTCCAACGACGGTGCGCACCCTCATCGACGCGCTGCGCACCGTGGAGTCCGCCCATCACGAGCGCGCGATGCACACCAACGACGACACACCGATCAACGGCCGCGTCGCGTTCGACTTGTACAGCGATGGCACATACACCTTTTCCGGACATGTACGCGCCACCGGATTTCCGTCGTACACCTTCGGCGTTCAGGCCTGGCTGCAGACGCCCGACGGAGCCGTCATCGCCGCCGCGACGAGCGGCGACGTGTTCGGAACGGACACGCCAGGAGACCGCCAGCGAAACTTCAGCGTCTCGGGCACCAATCCGGCGATCGCAGATCAGTGGGGGTCGCTGCGCGGCAACGCCGGCTCGATCGGGTTCACCCTGCACGCCGAGATGTCGGGCGTGCTAGGCGCTGCGGTCGACGTCCTCGAATTCATCGCGAAGGGCGTGGTGACGAACCTAGTGCTCGGTCCGTATGGATGGGCGGTCGTGCTCGGTAACGAGTTGGCCGAGCTCGGTGTTCAGATCGGCACGCCGGATGTTGTGTCCGCGCTCATCGTGTCGGGCGGTGTGCTGTGCATCCTCGGGCCGGGTGGCCTCGTGCCTGCCGTCCTAGCCGGCTTCGCGGCAGCTGAGATCGCGAACGTCAATCACCGCGCGATGAAAGCGAAGGAGATTCAGTTCGCCAAGCGGGTATTCGGCGACCACATCGACTACGACCGGGTGCGGCTGACCGACTTGAGCCAGGACCCGGACAGGAAGTTCGTGATGCCGTCTGTCGACGGATCGATCCTCATCAACCTTGGGTCGGCGTATTCGAACCCCCTGACCTACTTTTCCGACGGATACGAGGAGCGTGGGTCGGTGTTCATCCACGAGCTTACGCACGCGTGGCAGATCACCCAGCGCACGCTGCCGTCGGTGATCAGCGATATGAGCGAAACATACGATTACCACTCCCTAACAGAAGGGCGAGTGAAGGACCGCTCGTGGCAGACGCGGACGTGGGACTCCTTCAACGTCGAGCAACAGGCCCACATCGTCGACGATTGGTACGGCGAACATGTACAGAAGAACACCGATGTGAACGGGGATGTTGTCGACGGAGTGCCCGTGACGGATCTCGGCTCGCAGGGCGCCTTGGCCGACCCCGCCTACCGGTTCATCCGCGACCACATACGGCTCGGCGTGCCTTAGCGGCCACCGAATAATCAGTAGCGTCAAGACGTTGCCCGCGTACCGTTCTGCGGGCTCGGTGATGTGTGCCGGATGTTGATCGGTTACCACTGCTAATGGATAGGTCGCGGGTTCGAATCTCGTCCACCCCTCCCGCCCCTAAGCAGAACCCGGCGTTGTTCGCGCTGGCGATTGCCGCGTCGGCCGACGATGTCGAAGGTCGGCGTGCGGCGCTGTCTGCGCTTCCTCGGGTCGCGCGCACGGGCACCCACCTGTTTCTGTTCGCCGGTTACGTCGAGCAGTTCCGCGTCGCCGACTTCGAAGATGCGCAGGTCGCCTCGACGGCGCCGCGGTGGGTCGAGATCGTCGGCCGTGGGAACGGTCTGTCGTGGGAGATGCTGCCCGACGCGGCGCTGGCCGAGCCAACGGTGTGGGAGGCGCTCATCGCCCGCGACATGCCGCAGACGGCCCTGATGCGGCAGCTGCCGCGGCTGACCCGACTTGGCCTGCTGTCCGGTGCGGTCGGTGAGACCGTAGCGGAGCAACTGGCCGACCCGGACCGGCTGACCAAAGCTCGGGTGCACCCAGTGAATGTGCTTGTGGCTCAGCGCACTTACGCTTCCGGGCAGGGTGCGCGGAGCTACGCGACGTGGACGCCGGTCGTGCGGATCGCCGATGCGCTCGACGCCGCGTTCTACGCGGCCTACGGCGCGGTGCGGCCAGCCGACAAGCGCACGCTTCTGGCCCTCGACATCTTCGGGTTCGACTCGGCGGTGCCGACGCTGTTGGCCGATTTCTCGCGCGGCGATATCTGAATGTCGGGGGGTGGCGGCCTGTCACCGTCACCCCCGATATTTGCGACGACGGTGTTGATGTCCGTCGGCAACCTCAGCAGCGAATGGGGATGCCGAAGAGGTCGTTGCCGCAGTCGTATTCCGAACCGGGCGGCGGCGGGTTCGGCCCCTCCCAGACATTGCTGTTGGGGTCGATTTCCCACCCTGTCGGTTGATAGGTAACGGGGTCGAAGCCGGAGGGGACCCTGACTCCGACGTTGCCCCCGTCACCGCGGATGTACTGCCAGGTGTGGCACACGTTCATGTCCCAGACATAGTTGGAGCCAGGCCCGGCAGGTCTGTCCATGGGTTGCCCTGGGCACCACGTATGTGGCTCCGACGGCAGCGCCACGGCGGTGCCGCAGGCCATTCCCAGGCCCGCCGCAGCGAGGCCGGCCGATGTCAGAGCCCCAGCGATCATCCGTTTGGCGCGCATTCTGCTGTCCCTTCGTCGGTGCGCCGCAGAGCCTGCGACGACGTCTCGAGTAAGTACAGGCCGGCCGTTGCGCTACCGATCCCAACTTCGTGAAATCGTGTCGATATTTACTATTACTCAGGCCTCCCCATCGGAGGGAACGGCGGAGAAACCAGTCGCTGCCGCTGCCATGCCTCGGGGTAGTTGGGTTGCACGAAGTCGTCTTCGTACGGCGAACATCCGACCGTCTTGGCGATGTCGATCGCGGGACCAATCAAGGCGGTCAGGTCGAGGTCGGGGTTCATAGCACCGACGACGACGTTGCAATTGCCGACGAGTATCTCGACGTTGCCGAAGCAACCGAAGACGAATACGTGGCCGTCCGAGGTGGCGCCCTGCTCCTCGCGCGCCGACGAGGGATCATGAAGGCCATCGTGGTCGAGCGAGAATTCGGCAACCTTGTCGCGAAGTGTCCGTATCTTGTCGTCGACATCGGCCACCGCGCTGATGAACACCGCCATTCGGGTCAGGCCCGTGTCTGCGTCGCCCCAGGAGCATGCAAGTCCGTTCGGCTCCGGGACGGGGTTCGCCTCCCGCGTGTTTGGTACGAGGATCGACAGGTCGATCACTGGAGTGAGGATCTCGGTGATGCGTGCGACCCGGTCGGAGTAGCGCGCGAGCGGAGTGCTGATCAGTCGTCCCTTCTTCGAATGCCGCAGTTATTTGATCAGTCGGGGGTATGCCGTGATGATCTCGCCATTGAGATTGACCGCGACCTCGATACGCCATATCGGAGGCCCGGTTTGCCCGTCGATGTAAATGTCTCTGGTGACGAGGAAGGTTTCGCGTTCCGGCTGATAGGTGACTGACTGGGGGTACGCCAGCGCCGCCGCGATTGCGTAATCGGCGGTGAGCCGCCAGCTTCCGAACGGTCCGCCTACCTGCTCCCACTCTCGGCCATGCTTGTTCATGATGTGAATCAGGCCGTGGTCGTTGTCGCCGCATTTCAAGACGGACGTATCGCCCTCGTCGATCTCGTAGTACCCGAACCTCGGATCCCACAGCCTGCCCTGGTAGAACGGCGCGACGACCTTGTTCGGATCGGCGCCTCTGAGCGCGCAGGCCCCCCAGGTCTTCGGAATGTATTTGTTCTCAGGCACTTTCGGGGGTGGAGCGGGATCCAAAGGAAACGGCGGCCGTTGCGGAAGCGGACTTTCGAAGAAGGTCAATCCGCGCAACCCCGCCGCCATCGGTGTCAGCCGACCCGCTACCGACTTCTCGGTTGCCGACAATCCCGCCGCGCTGGTCCAGATCCCGTGCGCCAAAGACCGGGCCTGGCTCATCCGAGCGGTGTACTCCGCGCGCGATTGGTAGGCCTGGCGGGTATCCGAGACCGTCAGGTCGTCGGCGACTGTGAAGCCGGCGGACTGCGCTCTCGCCACCGCATTCATGACGCGCTGTCGCGCACCGGCAATCTCAGAATTACCTGTGCGTGCGACGTTCGCTGCAAAAATCAGGGTGTCGACGACACGGAGCACCTTGGAGCGGTCAGACAGGGCGCGTGCGACAGCGTTGTCGGCCGCGGTGCCCTGCCACGACGTCCCACCGGGTTCATGCGCCGACTGGTAGACGCTCTGAACGGCGTTCTCCCACACCGACGCGGTTGACGTCCACCGTTGCGCCGCCGCGTCGAGGTGACTGGTGTCCCACTTCTGGACTTGCGACAGCGAGGGGAGCATGACGTCTAATCCACACCATTGGCGAGGGCGTCGAGCGCCGACGCCGACGCGTCTTCGGCGGCTGAGAAGTTGGCGGCGGCCGCCGATACCTTGACCGCAGTCGCTTCGAGGCGTTCGCCGAGCGTCCTCCGCGCGGCCGCCACGCCGTCGAACACCGCGGTCACAGCCGCTGAGGTGGCTTGGAATGAACTACCGCCGGCCGGCTCATGGACGTCTCCGACTACACGTTCATGTTGTTGGCGGCAGCAATCGGCGAAGTGGCGAAGGCCGGCTGGGTCGGCGACGATCTCGTCCACACATTGAGCCTAAGTGAACTTGAGTGTGGCGAAACGCGGCAATGCAATGTCGCCGAAGCGACGGATGAACGACCTGGCTACCAGGCCGATTGGAGCGGGCGACGGGAATCGAACCCGCGTAGCTAGTTTGGAAGACTAGGGCTCTACCATTGAGCTACGCCCGCGTGTACAGCAGCGACCACACTGTACCGGCGGCTATCCAACCAAATCCAATTAAGGGTTCGGCGTGCCTGGGCCGTAGTATCTGCGGTGGTCCGCGGGGTGTAGCGCAGCTTGGTAGCGCATCCGCTTTGGGAGCGGAAGGCCGCAGGTTCAAATCCTGTCACCCCGACCAGAAGCACCGTCCGACCCGTCGACGAGACATATAAGAGGAGCACCAGTCGTGAAGAGCACCGTCGAGCAGTTGAGCCCCACCCGGGTTCGCATCAATGTGGAGGTGCCCTTCACCGAGCTGGAGCCCGACTTCGACCGGGCCTTTGCGCAGCTCGCGCAGCAGGTCCGGCTGCCCGGCTTCCGCCCAGGCAAGGCCCCGCGCAAGCTGCTCGAGGCCCGCATCGGCCGCGGCGCCGTGCTCGAGCAGGTCGTCAACGACGCCCTGCCCAGCCGCTACAGCGAGGCCGTCACCACCACTGAGGTGAAGCCGCTCGGCCAGCCCGACATCGAGATCACCAAGCTCGAGGACGGCGAAGAACTCGTCTTCACCGCCGAGGTCGACATCCGGCCCGAGGTCACCATCCCCGACCTCGAGGCGCTCAAGATCGAGGTCGACCCCATCGAGGTGAGCGACGAGGACGTCGACACCGAACTGCAGAACCTGCGCGCCCGCTTCGGCACCCTCACCGGCGTCGATCGCCCCGTCGAGAACGGCGACTTCGTCTCCATCGACCTGTCCGCGTCCGTCGACGGCGAGGACGTCCCCGACGCCAAGACCGAGGGCCTGTCCCATGAGGTCGGCTCCGGCCAGCTCATCGAAGGCCTCGACGACGCGCTCGTCGGCCTCAAGGAGGGGGAGACCAAGGTCTTCACCACCACGCTGGCCGCCGGTGAGCATGCCGGCGAAGACGCGCAGGTGACCGTCACCGTCAAGTCCGTCAAGGAACGTGAGCTGCCCGAGCCCGACGACGAATTCGCGCAATTGGCAAGCGAATTCGACACCATCGACGAGCTCAAGGCCAGCCTCAAGGAACAGGTCGAGCGGGTCAAGCGCGTCCAGCAGGCCGAGCAGATCCGCGACAAGGCGCTCGAAACGCTGCTCGACGAGATCGAGATCCCGCTTCCCGAGAAGATCGTGCAGGCGCAGATCGACGACACCGTGCACAACGCGATCCACAACCTCGACCACGACGAGGACGCCTTCGCCAAGGCGCTGGAGGCCCAGGGCAGCAGCCGCGAAGAGTTCGACAAGGACAACAAGGAGAACTCCGAGCGCGCCGTCAAGACCCAGCTCGTGATGGACGCGATCGCCGATCAGCTCGACGTGCAGGTCGGCCAGAACGACCTGACCGAGCGGCTGGTGCTGATGTCGCGCCAGTACGGCCTCGAGCCGCAGCAGCTGCTGCAGTACCTGCAGGAGAACAACCAGCTGCCGGTCATGTTCGCCGACGTGCGCCGCGGCCTGGCCGTCGCCGCCGTCGTGCATAGCGCGACCGTCAGCGACACCGACGGCAACGTGATCGACACCACCGAGTTCTTCGGGCCGCCGGCAAGCCCGGACCCGGCTGACCTCGCCGCCCAGATCGCCGCGCAGGTAGAACAGGCCGGCGCCGCTGCCGACGACACCGCCGAGGCCGACGACGACGCACCCGACGACGAACCATCCGACGACACGAAGTGATGCTCTGAGCGAACGCAGGCCTGTCAGGGAGTGCGCCGCCGCGAGGGTTGGTTAGTGTTCGGTGAGAAGCAAAAGGAAAGCAGGTATCCAGTCGTGACTGACATGCGTTCGAACGGGAGTGGGTTCAACCTCGTCGACTCCGTCTATGAGCGCTTGCTCGCCGAGCGCATCATCTTCCTGGGGTCGCAGGTCGACGACGACATCGCGAACAAGCTGTGCGCGCAGATCCTCCTGCTGTCGGCAGAGGATCCCACCAAGGACATCCACCTCTACATCAACTCGCCCGGCGGCTCGATCAGCGCGGGCATGGCGGTCTACGACACGATGGTGCTCGCGCCATGCGACGTCGCCACCTACGCCATGGGCATGGCCGCCTCGATGGGTGAGTTCCTGCTCGCCGCGGGCACCAAGGGCAAGCGCTACGCGCTGCCGCACGCCCGCATCCTGATGCACCAGCCGCTCGGCGGCATCACCGGCGGCGCCGCGGACATCGCCATCCAGGCCGAGCAGTTCTCGGTCATCAAGAAGGAAATGTTCCGCCTCAACGCCGAGTTCACCGGGCAGACCATCGAGCGCATCGAAGCCGACTCCGATCGCGACCGCTGGTTCACCGCGCCGGAGGCCCTCGAGTACGGCTTCGTCGACCACATCATCACCAACGTCAACCTCAACGGCTCCGGACCGACAGCAGGACTTGAAGACAAATGACCGATCACACAGATCCCCGCCTCCAGCCGCAGGCCCGCTACATCCTGCCGTCGTTCATCGAGCATTCGAGCTTCGGCGTCAAGGAGTCCAACCCGTACAACAAGCTCTTCGAGGAGCGCATCATCTTCCTCGGCGTGCAGGTGGACGACGCCTCGGCCAACGACATCATGGCGCAGCTGCTGGTGCTGGAGTCGCTGGATCCCGACCGCGACATCACCATGTACATCAACTCGCCCGGCGGCTCGTTCACGTCGCTGATGGCGATCTACGACACCATGCAGTACGTGCGTGCCGACATCCAGACGGTGTGCCTCGGCCAGGCCGCGTCGGCCGCCGCGGTGCTGCTCGCCGCGGGCACGCCCGGTAAGCGCCTCGCGCTTCCCAACGCCCGCATCCTGATTCACCAGCCCGCGCTGTCCGGCGTCATCCAGGGCCAGTTCTCCGATCTGGAGATCCAGGCCAAGGAGATCGAGCGGATGCGCACGCTGATGGAGACGACGCTGGCCCACCACACCGGCAACAGCGCCGAGCAGATCCGTAAAGACACCGACCGCGACAAGATCCTCACCGCCGCAGAGGCCAAGGATTACGGCGTGATCGACACCGTGCTCGAGTACCGCAAGCTGTCCGCGCAGAACGCCTAGCTTCTAGCCGCCGAGTGTGTGGGCTACGGACGAAAACTGAACGCATCCCATACATAGGCCACACAGTCGAGCGGCCTAACTGACCGCTAAAGCCAACGCGGCAATGTCGTCGGACATCACCCGGCAGCAGCCGCCGACGATGCGCGCACCCGCGGCCACCCACTGCGCGGGCAGCTCCGGCGACCACCGCGACGTGCCGACCCATCTGCGGCCCGGCCCGTCCCACACCTCGCCGCTGTTGGGGTAGACGATGACGGGCTTGTCGGTCACCTCGCGCGCGATCTGAATCGCGGGCAGCACATCGCCGGGCGCGCAACAGTTCACACCCACCGCGACGATCTCCGGTACGTCTGCGACGGCGAACGCGTCCGCCAGCGGCTGTCCCGCACGCGTCTGCACACCGTCGATCGTGTAGCTCACCCACGCAGGCACCCCGAGCCGTTGCACCAGGCCCACCAACGCCTCCGCCTCGTCGATATCGGGCACCGTTTCGATCGCGAGCACGTCGGCTCCCGCGTCGGCCAGGATCTCCAGCCGCGGCAGATGCCACTGCGCGAGCTCCGCAACCGATAGTCCGTATCGGCCGATGTACTCCTCGCCGTTGGCCAACGACGCGCCGTAGGGGCCGACCGCCGCCGCCACCCAGCGGCCGTCTCCGCCGACCTGATCGCGCGCCTGGGTTGCGAGCGCCACCGACAGCCGCATCAGCCGTTCCGCGTCGTCGCGCGAGATTCCGCCTGCCGCGAAACCGTCGAAGGACGCCTGGTAGCTGGCCGTCGTCGCGACTACCGCGCCCGCCCGATAAAACGCCGCGTGAGCAGCGACTATCTCCTCCGGCGCATCGAACAGCAGCCGCGCTGACCACAGGTCGTCGGACAGGTCATGGCCGCGTGCCTCGAGTTCGGTCGCGAGACCGCCATCGCTGACCAGCACGGTATTGTTGGAAGCTGCGAACGCCACTTCGCAACTCTACGATCTGCTCTCCGGAAGTCCTCTCAGTCCGATAACGGCGGCGACACGCCAAGGACTCGGCGGTGCGTCGTGGGGGTTGTGGGGCGTATGAGGCGATATGTTCTGCAAACACAGCTAAATACCACCGACGCGATTCGGCTTTATCGGTCGCACCGCGCCGGAAAGAGCGGGTAGCGTCGGGTGAACGCCCGACACGGCACTGACTTTGATATTGAACGACTGCGACAGGAAGTAGGGACTTCACCACCATGGCGCGTATCGGAGACGGCGGTGACCTGCTGAAGTGCTCGTTCTGCGGGAAGAGTCAGAAGCAAGTCAAAAAGCTCATTGCCGGCCCCGGCGTCTATATCTGCGACGAATGCATTGATCTCTGCAACGAGATCATCGAAGAAGAACTCGCCGATGCCGACGACGTAAAGCTCGACGAGCTACCGAAACCGGCAGAGATCCGCGATTTCCTCGAGGGCTACGTCATCGGGCAGGACACCGCCAAGCGAACTCTGGCCGTCGCCGTCTACAACCATTACAAGCGCATCCAGGCGCAGGAGAAGATGCGCGATTCACGCGCGGAGCCTGTCGAGCTGGCCAAGTCCAACATCTTGATGCTCGGCCCGACCGGCTGCGGCAAGACCTACCTCGCGCAGACGCTGGCCAAGATGCTCAACGTCCCGTTCGCGATCGCCGACGCCACCGCGCTGACCGAGGCCGGCTATGTCGGTGAGGACGTCGAGAACATTCTTCTCAAGCTGATTCAGGCCGCCGACTACGACGTGAAGCGCGCCGAGACCGGCATCATCTACATCGACGAGGTCGACAAGATCGCCCGCAAGAGCGAGAACCCGTCGATCACCCGCGACGTCTCCGGTGAGGGCGTGCAGCAGGCGCTGCTGAAGATCCTCGAGGGCACGCAGGCCTCAGTGCCCCCGCAGGGCGGCCGCAAGCACCCGCACCAGGAGTTCATCCAGATCGACACGACGAACGTCCTGTTCATCGTTGCGGGTGCCTTCGCGGGCCTCGAGAGGATCGTCTCCGACCGCGTCGGCAAGCGCGGACTTGGCTTCGGCGCCGAGGTGCACTCCAAGGCCGAGATCGACACCCAGGACCACTTCGCCGAGGTCATGCCGGAAGACCTGATCAAGTTCGGCCTGATCCCCGAGTTCATCGGCCGCCTGCCCGTGGTGGCGTCGGTGACGAACCTCGACAAGGAATCGCTCGTCAAGATCCTGTCCGAGCCCAAGAACGCGCTGGTGAAGCAGTACACGCGGCTGTTCGAAATGGACGGCGTCGAATTGGAGTTCGACGAGGACGCGCTCGAGTCCATCGCCGATCAGGCCATCCACCGCGGCACCGGCGCCCGCGGCCTGCGCGCGATCATGGAGGAAGTCCTGCTGCCGGTGATGTATGACATCCCCAGCCGCGACGACGTCGCCAAGGTCGTGGTGACCAAGGAGACCGTCGAGGACAACGTGCTCCCGACGATCGTTCCGCGCAAGCCGGCTCGACCCGAGCGCCGCGACAAGAGCGCCTAGCCACCACCTGGGTGTCCAGCCGTGCAGCTGCTCGACACCCTTGACATCCCGTCTGCCGGCGGTATCCGCCGAATCGAGTTGCTCGCAGGCGATCTCAGTGACATTCCCGTTGAACATGCCGTCGATGCGTTGGCGGTCTCGGCATTCCGAGGCAATTACGTGCCAGTGCCGGGGACCCTCATCGCCGCGTTGGATCGCCGCGGCCTCGCCGTCGACGAACTCGCACGCGACAAAGAGTTCGACCTTCTCGACGTTTCCGGTTGTTGGCTGTCGCGGTCAATCGACAAGCCGGACCTAAACTTTCGCCGTCTCCTCTGCATCGAGCCGTCAACGCAGAAGGAGGCGCCCGACGCGGTCGGCGATGTCTTTCGCAGCTTGATCCCGTATGTGACGGGGGAGCCGTGGATCTCGCGGGTGGCGCTGCCGCTGCTGTCGTCGGGTAATCAGGGCTTCGATCCGATGGCGATGCTGCGCGCGATCCTCGACGCCGCGATTCACTGGCTGTCGACGGGCTTGCCGCTGGACGTCATGAAGATCGTCGTCTTCGAAGGATCTCCGCCTGCCTTGATCGCGCAGGCACTTCAGGTCTTTCGGTCGTATTCGGCCGAAGTGGACCGCCTATCCGACGAACAACAGGTCGCGCCCGACGTGCACGACCTCTTCGTCTCGTACTCGCACAAGGACAGCGCCGCGGTCGAAACGCTCGTTGCGAAGGTGAAGGCGCTCGCGCCGGACATGCGTGTCTACATCGACCGCGCTCAACTCGATGTGGGTAGCGCGTGGCAGCGAGAGATCTTCGAAGCCATCGACGCATCGCGCAGAATCGTGTGTCTGTACTCGCCCGACTACCTGGCGTCCAAGGTCTGTCAGGAGGAGTACCACATTGCGTACCTGCGCAATAGGGAGAACCCCGGAGTCCTCACGCCAGCGTATCTCCGGACGACGCGACTGCCGTCGTTCATGAAGCTGGTCCAGTATCACGACGTCCGCGAATGCGATTCAGCCCGACTCGACGACCTGGCACACCGGTTGGTGGGCAAAGCCACTGGCGATGACAAGCCCGCACCTGTGCACCCCGCTCATGAAGCAGCCGCACGCATTTCGATATCCGCGGATACCTCGGCAGAGACAATCATCGACCTGTTGAACGGCAAGGAGATTCGGCTTGATGTCCGTATCCGGGCCGTCGACACATCGGTCGACTGATCAATCTTTGGCAGCTGTCGTGAAGCGATCGGGGAGCGCGAGCCGATGGATGATGCGAAGCGTGCGCCAGTATTGGCGGGGTAGCGGCCCCGTGGTGTACGGCAGGTCGTACTTGTCGCACAGGGCCCGGACCTCGTGGGCGATCGCAGGCAACCGATTGCTGGGAAGGTCAGGGAACAGGTGATGTTCGATCTGATAGCACAGGTGCCCGCTCATGAAGGCGAGTGTTGGGCCGGCGTCGAAGTTGGCGCTGCCCAGCATCTGGCGCAGATACCAGTCCGCCATCGTCTCGTTCTCGACGACGGCCGGTTCGAACTTCTCAGCGCCATCGGGGAAGTGGCCGCAGAAGATCACCAGGTAGGCCCATAGGTTTCTGAGCACATTCGCGGCGGCATTGGCGCTCAACGTGCGTCGCCAACGGCGCCCGCCGATCGCGGGGAACAGCACATAGTCCTTGGCGGCTTGGCGCGCGATCTTGACGAGCAGCGCCCTACCCTCCGCCGATCGACCCGCTGGAGTCGAGGCACGCTCCTGACCCGCGTACAGGCCGTGCAGGGCGATGCCCCATTCGAAAGTCAACGCGAGCAGCACATTTCGCAGAGGCTGAATAAGGTGCTCCGGCTTCCAGGTTTGGTCGCGGGTGACCCGTATGACCCCGAAGCCGATGTCGTCGTCCATGCCGAGGACGTTGGCGAACTTGTGGTGGGTGTAATTGTGCGAATACCGCCACTGCGAGGACAGCCCCGCCATGTCCCACTCCCAAGTATTGGAATGGATCTCCGGATCGTTCATCCAGTTCCACTGGCCATGGCCGACGTTGTGAGCGATCTCCATGTTCTCGATGCTCTTCGCGACGGCAAGCGCGACGGTCCCCAGAATCCAGCTGCGCCTTGTCCGGCTCCGATTGATCACGATCCGCGCGACCACGTCCAGGGTCCGCTGCAGGGCGATCGTGCGATGTATGTAGGCCGCGTCCGATGCGCCGAGCGTGTCCTCGACGTCGGTGCGAATTCGATCGAGCTCGCGACCGATCGCTTCGATGTCGGCATCGGTGAGATGGGTGTAGCTGCTGACGTGGCTGATAGCCAATGCGGGGATCCTCGGATTGACGGGGTTGGGCGCATCGTGCCGATGCGCGAGGTCTGTTCCGTCCAATCCGTCGACGCGCTCTGTGCCGAGTGCGCCACTACGTCGTCATCCGGTGTCGTCGGGGCCCACGGTCCGGGCCGGAATTCGTTCCTGTGATCGAGTCTACGGCAGTCGGGGTCTGCTGCGGATCTTCCGAGCCTTCGAACCTGTCGCTCACCGCGGCGAACAGGCACCACAACAGGTAGGCCGCGACGGCGGCGAACTGCAGGTTCGTGACCATGTGTCCACTCTTTCCGGGCAGTGCGCTGCCTGCATGCGTAGTCGGCTACTCGATTGCGGTGGCCGTCCGAACGGATCGGCGCAGCTCATGACGTCACCGCGCGCTCTCCGACGACGTCGTCGATCAAAGCCGCGATCTCGGCCACTCCATCGCGCTGGGCATACGCCACCTCCAGTTCGCGGGCGCGGCGCAGATAGCGGCCGTCGCCGAGCACCTCGCGCACCGCACTGCGGACCGCCTTCGCGGTGGGTGCGCCGGTTCGCAGGTCGATACCGGCGCCGGACCACGCGACGCGCGCCGCCACTTCGGGCTTGTCCTCTGTGTCGCCCGCGACGACCAGCGGCACTCCGGTCGACAGTGCGCGTTGCACGGCGCCGTATCCGCCGTTGGTCACCATCACGTCGACCTTCGGAAGCAGGAGGTCGTGCGGAAGATAGTCGGCGACATAGGTGTTGGGGGGCAGCGTGAAATCGAGCTCCGATACGTGCGGCCCCCCGGTCGTGGCGACCACCATGACGTTCTCGTCGGCGAGTGCTTCGATCGTCGGCTGCAGCAGCCTGCTGAAGTCGGTGTTGTCGACGGTGCCCTGGGTGACGTGGACGACGGGGCGGTCGCCGTCGAGCTTCGGCCACCAGACCGGCGGCCGGAACCTCACCGTCGGCGACGGATGCACCATGCCGACGTAGCGGACACTGGGGGCCAGGTCGCCGCGCGGATAGTCGAACTCGGGCACCGTCGGCGCGATCAGCCGGTCCGCCAGCACGCCCGAGTCCAGCAGGAATGTCGGCAACTCGCGGGAGTTCAGCCGGTGCAGCTGATAGTTCGCGGCCTTCTGCGATTGACGCAACAAGACTTTTTGCGACAACACGTTCAGGGTCCGGTTTCGCATCCGGCCGAACGCACTCGTCGACGGCGGCAGCCCAAGCCCGGCCGGCGCGGTGTCGCGGCTGCTGAGCATCAGAGGCGTCGTCGAGTACAGAAGCACCGGCGGTCGCGCAGAACGCTGTCCGAGCACGAAGGGCAGCACCCCGAAGAAGCCGTAGTCGGCAAGGATCACGTCGAACCGCTTCTGCGCCAACAGCTCCGACAGCGCTTTCGCCTGGTGCGGCATCGGCGCAACGAACAGCCGAACGACATCGAAGTTGAGCCGCCTGATTCCGCTGGTCTCCTCACGGCCGCTGTCGGACTCCAGCAGGGCGAGGTCGAGGTCGCCCTGTGGCGGCAGCGTCGCGGGCGTCGCGCCGACAGCGCGGATCTGGTCGGCACGGTCGGCGCCGGACAGCACGGTGACGCGATCTCCGCGGTCCACCAGCCCCCGTGCGACGTTCAGCAGGGGTCCGATGTGTCCGATGGGCGACAGCGCTGCGATGAGGATTTCTGGCATGCGAACGATGCTCGGCGAGCGTCGGTTCGCACGCTTGGAGGTTTTGTGGAGATTTGGGGGAGATCGCAGGTAGGACCGTGTCCGCTGGACTGTCCGATGAGTGCGCTTCTACCCCAGGACCTTGCCTGGCGGACAGGAAACCCTCCCTGGCACGGAGCGGAATCTAGCTTCCCGTCGATTACGGAAGCCCTACCTGATCGATGAGTATTCGGTGATGAACACAGGAAGCACGGCCTACGCCGAACGGACAGTGACCGTTCGCGATGGCGTGCGACTGGCGGTGCGAGATCGAGGGCGCATCGATGCCGAAGCCACTGTGGTTCTCTTGCACGGGCTGTGCCTGGAGCAGGGATCGTGGGCCGCCCAGATCCACCACCTGACCCGGCGGTGGGGCGCTCGTATCCGGATCATCAGCTATGACCACCGAGGCCACGGCGAGTCGGATACCGCTCCGACGAGCACCTACGTCGTCGAGCAGCTGGCCGCTGACCTTGCCGACGTCCTAGTAGCCCTCAATGTGGCCGGCTCGCTGACCCTTGTGGGCCACTCGATGGGAGGGATGGTCGCGCTCAGCTACCTTGGGCGTGCCCCGGCTGATCGACCCGTGCAGCCGCACGGAGTCGTCCTCGTCGCAACTGCGGCGGGGCGGCTCGCTGAGCGCGGCGTGGCCCGGCTGCTGGCCAGTCCCGCTACGGATGTGCTGTGCAAGTTCGCGACTCGCGCGCCTCAACGGGCGGTTCGCTTGCTTACCAAGCCCGTACGCGCAGCGCTAGCCCTCCAGGTCGGCGACCACTCCCGCGCAACCCTGGCGACGCTGTTCGATACGGCCATGGCCGCGGCATCCCTCGCCACCGCCGTCGGGTTCCTGCCAAGCCTGCGGTCCTACGATGAATACGCCACCCTCGCCTCGATTCGGGCCGAAGCGACCATCCTCAGCGGCGGAGCAGACCTGCTGATCCCACCATCCCACGCGCGCGATCTGGTCGCGGCCATCCCCGGCGCCAAACACGTGCACCTCCCGATGGCCGGCCACATGCTCCCTCATGAGGCCTCCCACGCCGTCACGGGTGCGATAAACGACACGATCGCCACGGGCATCGGCGCCGACCCGGTACCTACAACGAGGGTCCAGAGGTCCGTACGACGGGATTCACAGCCTGCAATGGCAGCGTGAAGTCGCTAGCGCTTGATTCGGTCGGGCCTGGTGTAGACGTTCATCGACTCGCCCCGCAGGAACGCCACCAGCGTCAGCCCGGACTGGCTGGCCAGGTCGACGGCGAGCGACGACGGTGCCGACACCGCGGCCAGCACAGGGATGCCCGCCATGACTGCCTTCTGGGTCAGCTCGAACGACGCGCGGCCGCTGACCAGCAGCACGGTCCCGGTCAACGGGAGCCTGTCCTGTTCGAGCGCCCAGCCGACAACCTTGTCGACGGCGTTGTGCCTGCCGATGTCCTCCCGCACGGCCAGCATCGTTCCCCCGACGTCGAACAGCGCGGCGCCGTGCAGTCCGCCGGTGCTGGCGAATACCTTCTGCTCGGCGCGAAGCGCTTCCGGCATCGTCGACAGCGTTTCGGCCTTGACCTGCGACGCGTCGTCGCCGGGTGAATGACGGCTGATCGTGCGGACCGCGTCGAGGGATGCTTTACCGCACACCCCGCACGATGACGTCGTGTAGAAGTTGCGGGTGATGTCCACCTCCGGCATCTCCACGCCGGGGGCAAGCGTCGCGTCCAACACGTTGTAGGTGTTCAGGTTGTCGGGGCCGTTTCCCTTGCAATAGCGCACGGTCAGCAGGTCGTCACGCTGCCCGATCACGCCCTCGGTGAGCAGGAAGCCTTGCGCCAGTTCGATATCCGAGCCCGGAGTCCGCATCGTCACGCTCAGCGGTTTGCCGTTGACGCGGATCTCCAACGGCTCCTCGACGACGAGCGTCTCCGGCCGCGTTATCGAGTCTTCGGCGGTGACGTGGCTGGCACGCCGCCGCGCCGTCACCCGGCCCATGACTTCTCCAATCGAACGACGATCGACTTGGACACCGGTGTATTCGATTTGGCCGCGGTGTGGTCCAGCGGCACAAGCGGATTGGTCTCCGGGTAATACGAAGCAGCGTTGCCGACCGGCGTCGAGTACGCCACCACCATGAAGTCCTTCGCCGTCCGCTCCTGCATCTCGCCGTCGCCGTTGGTGAACTCCGACACCAGATCCACCCGGTCCCCGTCGGCAAGGCCGAACGCCTCGATGTCGGCAGGGTTGACGAACACCACGCGCCTGCCGCCCTTGACGCCGCGATAGCGGTCGTCCAGACCGTAGATCGTGGTGTTGTACTGATCGTGGCTGCGCAACGTCTGCAGTACGAGGCGGCCCGCAGGGACAGGCACCCATTCCAGCGGGTCAAGCGCAAAGTTGGCTTTACCTGTCCTGGTGGGGAATTCACGCGAGTCGCGGGGTGGGTGCGGTAGCTGGAATCCGTCGGGCTGGCGGACCTTGGTGTTGTAGTCGGCGCAGCCGGGAACGACCGCGGCGATCGCATCGCGAATCTGGTCGTAGTCGTCGTTGAACTTCTCCCACGGCACCGGATGGTCGGGGCCGAGCAGCGTCCTGGCGAGATGGCAGACGATTGACACCTCGCTGCGTACCTCGTCGCTCGGCGGCTTGAGGCTGCCGCGCGAAAGGTGCACCATCGACATTGAATCCTCAACGGAAACCATCTGTTTGGCGCCCGCCTGGATGTCCTTGTCGGTCCGCCCAAGCGACGGAAGGATCAGCGCCGTCGCTCCGTGCGCCAGGTGGCTGCGGTTGAGCTTCGTCGACACCTGCACCGTCAGCGAACAACTGCGCAGCGCCGCCTCGGTGACCGCGGTGTCAGGGGTGGCCGATGCGAAGTTGCCGCCCATCGCCATGAACACCTTCGCGCGGCCGTCGCGCATCGCCCGGATCGCGTCGACGGTGTCGACGCCGTCATCGCGCGGGCTGACGATGCCGAACCGATCGTCAAGTGCGGCAAGGAACGTCTCCGGCATCTTCTCCCAGATACCCATGGTGCGGTCACCCTGGACGTTCGAGTGGCCGCGCACCGGGCAGAGACCGGCTCCCGGCTTGCCGATCATGCCGCGCATCAGCAGCAGGTTGGAGACTTCGGCGATCATCGCCACCGCGTGCCGGTGCTGCGTCAGGCCCATCGCCCAACACGCCACCGTCCGTTCGGATTCGATGAACATCTGCGCGACGTGCTCGAGCTGTTCCCGCGAGATGCCTGTCGCCTCGACCACGGTGTCCAAATCGATCTGGCGAGCGCGGGCCTCGTACTCGGCGAAGTTCGAGCAGCTTGACTCGACGAAGTCGCGGTCGATGACGGTTCCGGGCGCGCGGTCGTCGGCTTCGATGAGCAGGCGGCCGAGCCCGGCGAACAGTGCCATGTCGCCGCCGAGCCGGATCTGGACGAACTCGTCGGCGATCGGGATGCCGTGCCCGACGACGCCGTGCACCTTCTGCGGATCCTTGAACCGGATCAGGCCAGCCTCGGGTAGCGGGTTGACCGCAATGATCTTGGCGCCGTTCTCTTTTGCCTTCTCCAGCACCGACAGCATGCGCGGATGGTTGGTGCCGGGATTCTGTCCGGCGATGACGATCAGGTCGGCCTTCGTGACGTCCTCGACGGTGACCGAACCCTTGCCGACGCCGATCGCCTCGACCAGCGCGGCCCCCGACGACTCGTGGCACATGTTCGAGCAGTCGGGCAGGTTGTTGGTGCCGAAGCTGCGGACCAGCAACTGGTAGAGGAAGGCCGCTTCATTGCTGGTGCGCCCCGATGTGTAGAAGACCGCTTCGTTCGGGCTCGCCAGCGCGCGCAGTTCGTCGGCGATCAGCCGGTAGGCGTCGTCCCAGGAGATCGGTTGGTAGTGGTCGTCGCCCGGCCGAAGAACCATCGGATGGGTGAGCCTGCCCTGCTGCGACAGCCAGTATTCGGGTTTGGCTTCGAGTTCGGCGATCGAATGTCGTGCGAAGAAGTCGGAGGTGACGACGCGTTTGGTGGCCTCCTCGGCGACGGCCTTCGCGCCGTTCTCGCAGAACTCGGCGAATTTGCGGCCGCCGTGCTCTTCGGGCCACGCGCAGCCGGGGCAGTCGAAGCCCTTGCGCTGGTTCAGCCGGATCAGCGATGCGGCGGTGCGGAAGACGCCCATCGACTCGAGGCCGCGCCTGAGGGACACCATGACGGCCTTGACGCCGGCGGCCTCGCGTTCGGCGCCCGTCGAGACCACCGCATGCTCGTCGTAGTCGGCATTCCAGTCGCTGGTGATCTCCCGTCGAACGGCCATACAACCAATCTACGACTGCGGGTCGACGACCTGTACCACTCCGGCGGAGGCGCCCGCGATGAACAGCTTGCCTGTGGTCGCGTCGACCCCGAGTGTGTAGGGGTTCTGGACGGTCGCAATGCGCTTGACCTCGCGCGGCGTCGGCTGGCTCATGTCGTAGCCGACCACTTCGTTGGTGCCCGACGACGCGACCCACAGCAGGTCACGGGTCGGGTCGTAGGTGATCCCGTAGGGCCCACCCGGCTGAGCGATCTCGCCGACCTGATGCGGGGTCGGCAGAGGCTCGAACACCCGCACCGCGTCGCCCCTGGTGTCGGTCGCGATGAGCCGGCCGTGTTTGTCGGCGACCAGATGCGTCGGCCCGTCACCGGCGGGCACGGACCCGACGATGTTGAGATTCTCGGTGTTGTAGATGGTCAGGTCGTTCTTGCGGACGTCGATGAGCCCCATCGATTCGCCGACCGAGGCCAGACCGGCGGGCTGCACACTGTCGGCGAAGACCTTCACGATCTCGTCGCCACGCAGCACGGTGACGGTTCCGCCGTGCTCGTTAGCGACGAAAACCGACCCGTTCGCGGCCTCCGACGCATCGTGCGGGACTACGCCGGTGACGACCTGCGGCAACGCCCGACCGCTCGGCAGTTCGACCCGTACCAGCGCATTGGCGCTCTCGACCGGAACCAGCACGGGCCCGCCAGGGTCGGCCAACTGCAGATGCCGGACAACGCCAGGCAGCGGGACCCGGTTGACGACGTCACCGGTGTCGGCGTTCATCAAGACCAGCTCGTTGGGGTCGCGCTTGGCGACCGCGACCATCCGGGTCGCCGCATCCACGACGACGCCCTCGGGCGCCTTGCCGACCGGGACCGTGCGCCCGGGTATCGGCGCGGTCTGCGGCGGCGCCTGTTGCGGTTCGGCCGCCGTCGGCAGGTCGTCGGCGGGCGGTCGCTGACCTTCGGTGGGCACCTCGCTCGGCATGACGGCCGGGGGCGCCTCCGACGACGCGGGTGGCGGCGAGGCGTCGTCGTCTGCCTGTGGCTGTTGCGAACAACCGCCGAGGAGGAATGCCAGCACTAGAACGCTAGCGAGTAGTCGCATACAACCACGCTACGGATGCTCTCTCGTAGCCGGTTTGCCGACTTTGCGGCAACGAGTGTGCCGATTCGGACGTCGCGCCTGCGCGTCGGGGCCGACATCGCACAGTCACGCCGAATTCTGCCGTTGACGGCGACGTAACAAGTTTGCCATCCACCGTCCCTAGGTTTGGACGGTCAACCGTCCGTGGAGCCGAAGCGGGCAACCGAGCGATAGGGATCAATCTGTGAGTGGAAATGCGGTGCGCCTGCAGGCCATCAACAATGTCGAGGCGTACGTGCCGCCGGCCATCAGCTTCGACCCGGCCGAGGCGCCGGGTGAGATCTTCGGCGCGAATGTCTTCACCCTCGCCGAGATGCGGCTCCGGCTGCCGAAGTCGGTGTACAAGTCCGTCGTCGCGACCATCGAGAAGGGCGCCAAGCTCGACCCGGCCGTCGCCGACGCCGTCGCCTCGGCGATGAAGGACTGGGCGCTGTCCAAGGGTGCCACCCACTACGCGCACGTGTTCTACCCGATGACGGGGTTGACAGCTGAGAAGCACGACAGCTTCCTCGAGCCCGTCTCCGACGGCCAGACGCTGGCCGAGTTCGCGGGCAAGACCCTGATCCAGGGCGAGCCCGATGCGTCCAGCTTCCCGTCGGGCGGGCTGCGCAGCACCTTCGAGGCGCGCGGCTACACCGGGTGGGACGTCACCAGCCCGGCGTACATCCTGGAGAACCCGAACGGCAACACGCTGTGCATCCCAACGGTTTTCGTGTCGATGACCGGCGAGGCGCTGGACTACAAGACCCCGCTGCTGCGCAGCCAGCAGGCGATGGGCGCCCAGGCCGAGCGCATCCTGAAGCTCTTCGGCCACAAGGATTTCGACCACATCGTGTCGTTCTGCGGGCCGGAGCAGGAGTACTTCCTGGTCGACCGCCACTTCTTCCTGGCGCGGCCCGACCTGATCAACGCCGGCCGCACGCTGTTCGGCGCCAAGCCGCCCAAGGGTCAGGAGTTCGACGACCACTACTTCGGTTCGGTGCCCGACCGCGTGCTCGCGTTCATGATGGACACCGAGCGCGAGCTGTTCAAGCTCGGCATCCCCGCCAAGACCCGGCATAACGAGGTCGCGCCGGGCCAGTTCGAGATCGCGCCGATGTTCGAGCGGGCCAACATCGCCGCCGACCATCAGCAGCTGTTGATGACGACGTTCCGCAACATCGCCAAGAAGCACGGCATGGAGTGCCTGTTCCACGAGAAGCCTTTTGCAGGCGTCAACGGTTCGGGTAAGCACGTCAACTTCTCGATGGGCAACGCGCAGTTCGGCAGCCTGTTGGTGCCCGGCGACACCCCGCATGAGAACGCGCAGTTCCTGGTGTTCTGCGCCGCGGTCATCAGGGCCGTCCACAAATACGGCGGCCTGCTGCGCCTTTCGGTCGCCTCGGCCACCAACGACCACCGTCTCGGCGCCAACGAGGCTCCGCCCGCCATCATCTCGATCTTCCTCGGCGAGCAGCTCGCCGACGTCTTCGAGCAGATCGCCAAGGGTGCGGCCACGTCGTCAAAGGGCAAGGGCAGCATGATCATCGGCGTCGACACGCTGCCGGAACTGCCGACCGACCCTGGCGACCGCAACCGCACCAGCCCGTTCGCCTTCACCGGTAACCGCTTCGAGTTCCGCGCGCCGGGCTCGGGGCAGACCATCAATGTGCCGATGATCATCCTCAATACGATCATGGCTGATTCGCTCGACTACATGGCGACGGCGCTCGAGAAGGCCGTCGGCGATGGCGAGGATTTCGACGTTGCCGTGCAGAAGCTGCTCACCGAGATCATCACCGAGCACGGCGCGGTCGTGTTCAACGGTGACGGGTATTCGGAGAACTGGCAGATCGAGGCCGCCGAGCGCGGACTGCCGAACCTCAAGACCACCATCGACGCGATCCCGCAGCTGGTCACGCCGGAGGCGATCGCGGTGTTCGAGAAGTACGGCGTGTTCAACGCGCGCGAACTGCACAGCCGTGAAGAGGTCAGGTACGAGACTTACGCCCTGACGGTGAACGTCGAGGCGAAGCTCACGCTGGAGCTCGCGTCAACGATGATCCTGCCTGCGGCGATCCGGTATCAGACCGAGCTCGCGCAGAACGTCGCGACGCTCAAGGCGGCGGGCGTTGGACGGCAGATACGACGCTGTTGGCAGCCGTTTCGACGCCGATCTCGGAGCTGACCGGCGCTCTGACGGCACTCAAGGAGGAGATGGGCGCGCACGGCGGCGATTCAGCCGCCGACGAGGCCAAGCATGCGCAGAGCCTTCTGCCGTTGATGGATGCGGTGCGTGCTGCCGCCGATGCGCTGGAAGCCGTTGTCGCCGATGATCTCTGGCCGCTGCCGACGTATCAGGAGATGCTCTACATCCTCTGACGAACTCACTGACGACGTCGTCGAGTGTGGGGGTACGCCTGCTTCGCAGGCACTGTTAACCCGCAGCCCCCACACTCGGCGGCTAGGTTCAGCGGACGGCCTTTGTGGTGCCGACGTGCCGCGAACGTCCGTGTTTGCACACGACACGCCGCAGATGTGCGTCACTCTGCGCACGCTCGCGGAGATGTTGTCCGTGGCTACTTTCCGTACTTCGAGATGTAGTCGGTCATGGTGTTCAGTTGATAGCGGGACACCTCGTGGGCGTTCTCGTCCTCGGCGAAGACGGACGAGACCATGACGGTGTCGGGCCGCTGGTAGAAATCGATATCGGCAAGGGCGCCGAAGAACTCGTCCCAGTCGACGTCGCCGTCACCGATCTTGAGGTGCTGGTGCACCCGCACCGGATTGCCCGGCGGATTGGTGATGTAGCGCAGGCCGTGGCTGCGGTGGTGATCCATCGTGTCGGCCACGTGCACCAGGCGCAGCCTGTTGCCCGCGGCACGGATGATCTCGCCCATGTTGCCCCCCATATGAAATGAGTGACACGCGACGAAGACCATGCCGATATTGGGGGAGTTGACGCCGCGAATGATGCGCAGCGCCTCCATCCCGTCCTCGACGAAATCGTCTGGGTGCGGGTCGATTCGGACGTCGATACCTTCGCGTTCGAAGATCGGCACCAGCTCTTCCATCGACCGGAAGAAGGCCCGCTCGGATTCCTCGGCGCGCTCGGGGCGTCCCGAGAACTCGGTGTTGATCACGTTTACGCCGAGGTCGACGGTGATCTGCACGACGCGCTTCCAGTTGCGCACCGCGGCTTCGCGGGCGTCCTCGTCGGGCCCGGACCAGCGCAGCACGGGCAGCACCGAGGCGATTCCGACACCGGCATCCGCACACGCCTTGCGGAACTGTGCGACGAGGTCGTCGTCGGCGCGCGGGTGGTTGAAGAACGGGATGAAGTCGCGGTGCGGCGTCAGCTGCAGGTACTCATAGCCCAATTCCGCCACCAGGCGCGGAAAGTCGAGCAGGTCGTAGTCGTGGTGGAACGGCGTCGGGTCAAGTGCGATCTTCATCGTGCCAACCCCTTGATCGACGAGGGATCGACGATCTGGACCTCGACGGGCCTACCGCTGTGCAACGATTCGACGCCGGCTTCGCAGACCGCGGCTGCGGCGTAGCCGTCCCACGCGTCCGGCCCGTCTATGTATGTTCCGGTCGTCCCCCCGGCCAAGACCGCGTCCACCCAACGCTGGAACTCGGTGTCATAAGCCTGACCAAAACGTTCGCGGAAGCCGGGGGTAATGCGGCCTCCCCAGGTGCCGGATACGCCCTTGCGCACCAGCCCGACGTCGAGGCCGATGATCGCGCTGCCCTTCTCGGCCACCAGTTCGGTACGCACCTCATAGGCGATACCCGTCGTGACGAACAGCTCGACGTCGACGAACTTGCCGGACTCGGTCCGCATGATCGCGATCTGCGGGTCGGCAAGCCCCTGCGGCGCAGCGGGATTGGGCGCGGGCTTGATGATCTGGATCGACGCGATCTCCTCGTCGAACAGGAATCGGGTGACGTCGACCTCGTGAACCAGCGAATCCCGCACCACCATCGCGCTATCGAAGCCATCGGGGACAGCCGGATTGCGATGCGCGCAGTGCAGAACCAGCGGATCGCCGAACTCACCGCCGTCGATGAGCGCCTTCAACTGCGCGTACTCGTTGTCGAACCGCCTCATGAACCCGACCTGGATGAGCTTCTTGCCGAGTTCGGCCTCCCGCTTCACCACGGCGAGCGAGGTTTCCACGTCGGTGGTCAGCGGCTTCTCGCACAGCACCGGCTTGCCGTGTTCGAGACACGCCAGCAGTTGCTTCTCGTGCGTCGGCCCCGGCGTGGCCAGGACAACGGCGTCGACATCGGGATCGGCGATGGCGTCGAGCGGGTCGCCGACGACACGCGCGCCAGGAACCGATGCGGCGACCTCCTCAGCCTTCTCGGCGAGGTAGTCGTTGACCACCACCACACGGGCGTTGCTGATTCGGCTTGTGATGCGGGCGACGTGGTCGGCGCCCATGACGCCGACGCCGAGGACGGCGATGCGAAGATCAGACATCTTGTCTTCCTGCTGTTTCTAGGCGAACTTCACGGACGGGATGCCGCACGAGCCGAGGTAGTGACGCGTGCGCTTGGCGATCGGCAGGGGCGCGTCGACCTCACAGGGATACATGTCCTGTTCGACGATCGCGAACACGTCGATGCCGAGCTTCTCGACGGCGGCCAGCAGCGGCGGCATCTCGGGGATTCCGCGCGGCGGCTCGGTCATCGCGCCGAGCTTGACGGCCTCACCGAACGGCAGATCCTCGGCGATCACCTTCGCCTGAACCTCGGGATCGACCTGCTTGAGGTGCAGATAGCCGATCCGCTCAGGGGCGCGCTCGATGATCGCAATGTTGTCGCCGCCGCAGTAGCTGATGTGGCCGGTATCGAGGCACAGGTTGACGAATTCGCCGTCGGTGCCATCGAGGAATCGGTAGACGTTCTCCTCGGTGTCGACGTGGCTGTCGGCGTGCGGGTGGTATTGCGCACGCACACCGTAGCGTTCGAACATCGCCTTGCCGAGCTCGTTCATCCCGTTGGTCTTCTTCTGCCACTGATCGCTGGTGAGGTTGCGGTCCTCGAGCACGGCGCCGCTGGACGGGTCGCGCCACATCTCGGGAATGACGACGACGTGCCTACCGCCGACGGCGGCCGTCAGCTTCGCGACGTCCTCGATCTGCTTCCACACGGCGTCCCATGAGTCGTCTTGATGCAGATGCTCGAACACCGTGCCCGCCGACAGCTTCAGGTCACGCGACGCGAGCTCGTCGGAGAGCTGCTTGGGGTCGGTGGGCAGATAGCCGAAGGGCCCCAGCTCGATCCACTTGTAGCCCGACGCGGCGACCTCGTCGAGGAAGCGGGTGTACGGCGTCTGACCTGGATCCTCGGGAAACCACACGCCCCACGAGTCCGGTGCGGAGCCGACAAGAATCGTGCTCATCGATCAGTCCTTCGCGTCGTAGGGCTTGGTGTAGGGGCGTTGAATCTTCTTCCACTCGGCGTAGGTCTCGTACGCCTCCTGCGTGGAGTCCAGCGTCGAGGTCTCGCTGACCGGCACGTCCCACCAGGACTCGCTGTCGGGCGCGTAGATCAGCGGATCGGTCTCGACGTGGATCACGGTGGTGTGCTCTCCTGCCTTGGCGACCTTCACCGCGTCGGTGAACTCCGCGGCCGTCGCCACCTTGATCACCTCGGCGCCGAGGCTGGCCGCGTTGGCGGCCAGGTCGACGGGAAGCTTGCCCCCGGCCAGCCGGCCCGACTGGTCGCGGTAGCGGTACGACGTGCCGAATCGCTGGGACCCCAATGACTCTGACAGTGAACCGATGGAGGCGAAGCCGTGGTTCTGCACCAGCACCACGATGATCTTGACGCCTTCCTGAACCGCTGTCACCAACTCGGTCGCCATCATCAGGTAGGACCCGTCGCCGACCATGACGAACACGTCGCGGTCGGGGCTGGCCATCCGCACGCCGATGCCGCCCGCCACCTCGTAGCCCATGCACGAGTAGCCGTACTCGACGTGGTAGCCCTTGCGGTCGCGGGTGCGCCACAGCTTGTGCAGGTCGCCAGGCATGGAGCCGGCCGCGCACACGACGACGTCGCGCGGTTCGGACAGTGTGTTCGCCAGCCCGATCACCTGGCTCTGATTGAGGGCGCTTCCGTCGTCTTCGACACGGTAGGCGGCCGCGACGGTGTCGTCCCACTCGGTGGCGAGTTCGATTGTCCGCGTGCGGTAGTCGTCACTGACCGAGTAGCCGCTCAGCACGTCGGTCAGCGCCTCGATGGCTTCGCGAGCATCGGAGACGACCGACAGTCCACCCTGCTTCACCGCGTCGAACGAGGCGACGTTGATGTTGACGAAGCGGACCTCGGGATTGTTGAACGCGGTGCGCGACGCGCTGGTGAAATCGCTGTAGCGGGTGCCGATTCCGATGACGACGTCGGCGTCGGCGGCCAGCGCGTTGGCGGCGGTGGATCCGGTGGAGCCCACGGCACCGACCGACTGCGGATGGTCATAGGGAAGTGAGCCCTTACCGGCCTGTGTCTCCGACACCGGGATGCCGGTCTGTTCGACGAACGCCGTCAACGCGTCGTTGGCACCCGAGTAGATGACGCCGCCGCCCGCCACGATGAGCGGACGTTGCGCGGAGCCGATGATCTCGGCGGCCTTCGCGATGACCGAACGTTCCGGCAGCGGGCGTGCCACATGCCAAGTGCGTTCGGCGAAAAGCGATTCCGGCCAGTCGAAGGACTCGGCCTGTACGTCCTGCGGCAACGCGATGGTGGCCGCGCCGGTTTCGACCGGATCGGTGAGCACCCGCAGCGCGCCGATCAATGCCGACGGCAGCTGCTCGGGCCGCCACACCCGGTCGAAGAACCGTGACAGCGGCTTGAACGCGTCGTTGACGGTCATCTCGTTGTCGTGCGGCAGTTCGAGGTCCTGCAGCACCGGTGTGCTGACCCGTGTCGCGAACGTGTCGGACGGCAGCAGCAGAACAGGCAGCCGGTTGATGGTGGCCAGCGCGGCGCCGGTGAGCATGTTGGTCGAACCAGGTCCGATGCTCGCCGTCACCGCCCACGCCTGCAGCCGGTCCTTCTGCCTCGCGTACGCGGCGGCGGTGTGCACCATCGCCTGCTCGTTGCGTCCCAACACGTATCGCAGCGCAGGCTCGGTGCCCGCCTGCTCGGCCTCGATCTCGGCCTGCAGCAGCGCCTGGCCCATGCCTGCCACGTTGCCGTGCCCGAAGATGCCGAAGCAGCCTGCGAAGAACTTGCTGCGCTCGCCGTCGCGTTCGACGTACTGGTTGGCGAGGAAGCGAACGACGGCCTGAGACACGGTGAGCCGCACGGTGGGCTCGTGGTGCGGCGTCTTGAATGCGGATGCCTTGGAGACCACGTCACTCTCCTCGTGTGTGCAGGGGCAGTCGGGGGTCGACGGCCTGGTCCCCCCAGGTGCCGCGCAACCAGGCGTGCTCGGGGTCGTCGACGATCTTCCAGGCCCGTTCCTCACCGGATCCGGCCATCACGTTCAGGTAGTACATGTGGTAGCCGGGCGCCGCGACAGAAGGACCGTGGTAGCCGTGAGGCACCAGCACGACGTCACCGCTGCGCACCTCTTCGAGAACCTCGATGGGCCGACTCGGAGTGCCGTACACGCGGTGATAGCCGAAGCCGCGCGAATCGTCTGGGCCGGAGGCGATCTCGAAGTAGTAGATCTCCTCCAGCGCCGACTCGACGGGCGTCTCCTCGTCGTGCTTGTGTGCCGGGTAGCTCGACCAGTTCCCGCCGGGGGTGATCACCTCGCAGGCGATCAGCGAGTCCGCCTCGAAGACGCCCGCAGTGCCGAAGTTGTGCACCTGTCGGCTGCAGTTGCCTGTGCCACGCAGCTCGACGGAGACGTCGGCGGCGGCCACTTTGCGGTTGGGCAGCTGCCTCGTGGCCCGCGCGCCGCAGATCGCAATCCTGCCTTCGCCGCGCAGCGTGTAGCTCTGCCCGGTGCCGATGTAGACCATGTCGGCGGGTCCGTCGAAGACCGATGCGCGATGCGACAACGTGAACGTTTCGTTTTCGCACTCGACGGCGCCTGCGCCGGCGAGCGGCAGGATCATCACCTCGATGCCGTCGGTATGCAACGACAGCTCCTGATTCGGCTGCAGCTCAACCACCCACAGGCTGGTCTCCGACCAGCCGGCGGATTCGGGTGTGACGTCGACGGAGTAGGGGAGGGTCGCGCTGTCGGCGGGGATGTAGTACTTGCTGCGCATGGTCACCTCACCATCGACACGGCTGTCGCCACCGCTGTGCTGACGTCGTCGTCTGCTGGATAGAGAAGCGTTCGGCCGACAATCAATCCACGCACCGACGGCAGCGCCAGCGCCTTCTCCCAGCTGGCGAACGCCTCGTCAGGATCGGCCGGGTCGCCGCCGAGCAGCAGGGTCGGCAGCGTGGTGGACTCCATGACGCGGTCCATCTCGTCGACGACGGGAAGCTTCATCCAGGTATAGGCGGAAGTGGAGCCGAGGCCCTGGCCGATGTGTACCGACTTGATCACCGCATCGGGGCTCAGATCGTTGCGCACCTTGCCGTTCACCCGCGACGACATGAACGGCTCGAGCATCGCGATCAGGCCGTGTGAGGCCAGCTCGTCGATGGCGCGCGCGCACGCTTCCAGCGTGGTGACGGTGCCGGGATCATCGAGGTCGATGCGGCACAACATCTTTCCGCCGTTCATCCGCGCGGCCGCGGTGGCTGCTGCGGTCGCCGCCGTCATCCGGTCGTCGAGTTCGAACTGTGCACCGGCCAGACCGCCGCGGTTCATCGACGAGAAGACGACCTTGTCCTCTAGCGCGCCGAGCAGCAGCAGGTCGTCGAGGATGTCGGAGGTCGCGAGGACACCGTCGACACCCGGATCGGCCAGCGCGGCGCGGAGACGGTCGAGCAGATCGGTGCGGCTGTTCATGGCCGTCGGCCGCGCGCCGACGCCGAGGGCGCCGCGGGCGGGATGGTCGGCGGCGACGATCATCAGACGGCCGTTGCCGCGGACGGCGGGCCGGATGGCGCGGGTCTGCCACGCACGCTCGACAGCCTGCGGGTCCGACGCGCGCACGTCGGTGATCTCTGCGTAGTCCCGGCAGATGGCGTTAGACATTGACGGCCTCCACCGCGGTCTGGTCGGCGAGCTCTGCGACCTCCGCCGCCGTCGGCATCGCCGTCGAGCATTCGAGTCTGGACGCGACGATCGCGCCTGCGGCGTTGGCGTACCGCAGGATCTTCTCCAACGGCCAGCCGTGAAGCAGCCCGTGACACAGGCTGCCGCCGAAGGCATCTCCGGCACCAAGCCCGTTGACGACGTCGACTTCGTTGGGCGGGACGCTGACGTGAGAGTGCTTGGTCTTGCCGAGCACCCCGCGGGGTCCCTGCTTGACGATGGCCAACTCGACACCGAGATCAAGGAGCGCTTCGGCCGCGCGGTGCGGGTTGCTCTCGCCGACGGCGATCTCGCACTCCTCGCGGTTGCCGACGGCTACGGTGACGTGTCGCAGCGCGTTGCGCACCTGCTCGCTGGCCGCGGCGGGCGACTCCCAGAACATCGGCCGGTAATCGAGGTCGAGCACCGTGTGCCTGCTGCGGCCACGGGCTTCCCATGCAGCGAAATGTGCACTGCGGCTTGGCTCCTCGGACAACCCGGTGACCGTCGACCAGTACAGCTTGGCGGACCGGACGGCGTCGAGGTCGAGCTCGTCGGCGCGGATCTGCAGGTCCGGCGCGCTGGGGCGACGGTAGAAGTAGAGCGGGAAGTTGTCCGGCGGGAAGATCTCGCAGAACGTCACCGGCGTCGGGTACTCGTCGTGTGTCGTCACGTAGCTGTTGTCGACGCCGAGGCCGGCGAGCTCATTGCGGACGAATGTGCCGAACGGATCGTCGCCCACCCCGGAGATCAGCGCGGTGCGGTTGCCGAGCCTGGCTGCCGCGACTGCGACGTTGGCGGCACTGCCGCCGAGGAACTTGCCGAACGATTCGACGTGCTCGAGACCAACGCCGATCTGGAGTGGATAGATGTCGACGCCGCTGCGCCCGATGGCAAGTACGTCGAATGGCTGCGTAGTCAAGATCGCTCTCCGGCGGTTGTTGGTGGCTTGCGTAAAACTGTGCCTTGTGGCACTCCGGCATGTCAATAGTTTGTCCTGACATTATAACTTTCGATCATGGGCTGCTAGTATTCAGCTACCGCTATCTGATCGGACCCGAGATCGGAGACACCGTGCCCCTGGCTGTGGAGCTCGACAGGTCAAGCCCTGTGCCCCTCTACTACCAGCTTGCCCAGGCGATCGAAGCTGCGATCCGCGACGGCGAACTGTCACCGGGGGATCGTTTCGAAAACGAACTGGCGCTGGCGAAAAGGCTGACCTTGTCGCGTCCGACGACACGTCGTGCCATCCAGGAACTCGTCGACAAAGGACTGCTGGTCCGCAAGCGTGGGGTGGGCACGCAGGTCGTGCAGAACCCGGTGCATCGTCGCGTCGAGCTAACGAGCCTTTATGACGATCTGACGCGTGCCGGCCAGGAGCCGACCACGCAGCTGCTCGACTATCACGTCGGCCCGCCCGACGAAGAGGTCGCGCGTGAGCTGAGCCTGAACGACGACCGCGAGGTGGTGTCCATCCACCGGCTGCGCTGTGCAAACGGCGAGCCGCTCGCGGTGATGACGAATCACCTGCCCGTGGAAATCGCACCGGATGGCGAGGAGCTGGAGAGCAACGGGTTGTATTCATCGCTGCGTGCCCGCGGCGTGCACATCCGCCTCGCCCGTCAGCGCATCGGTGCGCGGGGTGCGACGAGGGCCGAGGCCAAGCTGCTCGACGAGAAACCCGGCGCGCCGCTGCTGACGATGGCGCGCACAGCATTCGACGACTCCGGCACCGCCGTCGAGTTCGGGAAACACTGCTATCGCGCATCGCGCTACTACTTCGACACCACGCTCGTCGACCGCTGACTTTCTCTCGCGAGATTGCATTCACGCAGGCGTCTACTCGCACTTCCTCTGCCGGAATGCCATTTCGCGGGTCACGTGAACGCGGCGCGGAAGGCGGCGAGGGCGGCCTCGCTTCCGGCAATGCCGTCGCCCGACGCCCACGCCTCCAAGCCCACCGTGCCGGTGAACCCGATGTCGCGCAGCGCGTTCGCGATGGCGGGATAGTGAATCTCGCCGGTGCCCGGCTCACACCGGCCCGGCACATCGGCGACCTGGATCTCGCCGATCGCATCCCCGCAGCGGCGGATCAGCTCGATCAGATTCCCCTCGCCGATCTGCGCGTGATACAGGTCGAGCATCATCTTGACGTTGGGATGGCCGACGCCCTCGATGAGCGCCAGTGTGTCCTTCGCCCGCGCCAGCGGCACACCGGGATGGTCGACGACGGTGTTCAGATTCTCCACGCAGAAAGTCACGCCCGCAGCGGCACCGAGCTCGCCGATGCGCTCGAGCGCGCGTTGCGCCGTGAGCCACATCTCGCCGGTGGCGCGCTGGCGCGGTCTGGCCGCCTTACCGTCGACGAGTTCGGCGGTGTGCAGATTGAGTCGCGGAACACCAAGTGTCTCGGCCGCTTTGACGCTCAGCTCGGCGGTCCGCACCACCTCGTCGGCGCTCGCGGGATCGATCAGATCGCCCTGGAGGTAGCCGGTCATCGACGAGAACCGTGCCCCGGTGGCGGCCAGCGCGTCGAGATCCTTGTCGTGCCAACTCCAGATCTCGACGTCGAAGCCGAGGTCGTCGATGCGTCGTACCCGGTCGATCAGCGGCAGCTCGGTGAACACCATCTCCGAGCAGACGGCCAGCGCAATGTCAGTCATCGTTTGCTATCCATTTCTCTGCGGACCGGGATCGGTGCACCCTAACATTTGATGTGCAGTCCTAATGTCCGAACAAAGTATTGACTTTCTTGTGTGAGCCGTATTACATCAATCGGTGAGGCGTGTTCCGCCGCACCCGATGCAAGGAGAAACAATGAGGTTCAGTCGGCTCGCCGCGATCGCGGGAGCAAGCGTGCTCGTCGTCGGCGTCGCGTCATGTTCGTCGACCGGGGGAAAACCGCAGGAAACCGGCGGAGGCATGGGAGCCGGACAGGCGAACACGCCGCGCGCGACCGTCGCGATGATCACCCACGAGGTGCCCGGCGACTCGTTCTGGGACCTCATCCGCAAGGGCGCTCAGGCCGCGGCCGACAAGGACAACATCGACTTGCGCTACTCCAACGATCCAGAGGCACCGAACCAGGCCAACCTCGTGCAGACCGCGATCGACAGCGGCGTCGACGGAATCGCGCTGACGCTCGCCAAACCCGACGCGATGGCGCCGGCCGTGAAAGCCGCTCTGGGCAAGGACATTCCCGTCGTCGCCTTCAACTCCGGCTTCGACAACTGGAAGGCCATGGGCGTCCAGGAATACTTTGGCCAGGACGAGAAGCTGGCCGGAATCGCCGCCGGTGAGCGTCTGCAGAAGGACGGCGCCAAGAAGATCATCTGCGTCATCCAAGAGCAGGGCCAGGTCGCACTGGAATCTCGCTGCGCAGGCGTCCGCGAGGGGTTCAAGGGGCAGTCGGAGATCCTGAACGTCAACAGCAAGGACATGCCGTCGGTCGAGTCGACGATCACCGCCAAGCTCCAGTCCGACAAATCCGTCGACCATGTCGTCGCATTGGGGGCGCCGATCGCTTTGGCCGCGGTGCAGTCGAAGAACAACGCGGGAAGCTCCGCGAAGATCGTCACCTTCGACACCAACGCGGCACTGGTCGACGCGATCCAGTCCGGTGACGTGACCTGGGCGGTGGACCAGCAACCGTTCCTGCAGGGCTACCTCGCGATCGACTCACTGTGGCTGTTCATCAACAACAAGAATCTGATCGGCGGCGGACAGGCGACTCTGACAGGCCCGTCGTTCATCGACGAGTCGAACATCGACTCGGTGGCCGAGTTGGCCAAGGCCGGAACCCGATAAGGCGCCGGGACAGAAAGAGAAAATGATGACTACACAGACAGACTTGGACGTTGCCAGTCACAAGATCATTCGCGACGAACGCGTCAAGGAACGAAACCGCATACAGCGCCTTCTCATTCGGCCCGAGATGGGCGCGGCGATCGGCGCCGTCGCCATCTTCATCTTCTTTCTGGTCGTCGCGCCGCCGTTCCGCTCACCCGAGGCCCTGGCGACGGTGCTGTACGCCAGCTCGACGATCGGGATCATGGCCTGCGCAGTCGCGCTCCTGATGATCGGCGGGGAATTCGACCTGTCGGCGGGTGTGGCGGTGACGACGAGTTCGCTTGCCGCATCGATGCTCGCCTACAACCTGCACCTGAATCTGTGGGCTGGTGCGGGACTCGCCTTGATCGTCGCGCTGGCCGTCGGGTTCCTGAACGGATACCTGGTGATGAAGACCAAGATCCCCAGCTTCCTGATCACCCTTGGCACGCTGTTGATGCTCACCGGCATCAATCTCGCGGCGACCAAGCTCATTTCGGGCCAGGTCGCGACGCCGAGTGTGAACGACATGCAGGGCTGGGATTCCGCGCAGAAGGTGTTCTCGTCGTCGTTCCCGATCTTCGGTGTCGAGGTCCGGATCACCGTGTTCTGGTGGCTGCTGTTCACCGCCGTCGCGACATGGGTGTTGTTCAAGACGCGCATCGGCAACTGGATCTTCGCCGTCGGCGGTGACGAGGAAAGCGCACGGGCGGTCGGGGTTCCGGTGACCGCGGTGAAGGTCGGCCTGTTCATGTTCGTCGGCTTCTGCGCGTGGTTCGCAGGCATGCACCTGCTGTTCGCGTTCAACACCGTGCAGTCCGGTCAGGGCGTCGGTAACGAGTTCATCTACATCATCGCCGCGGTGATCGGCGGCTGCCTACTCACAGGCGGCTACGGCACCGCGATCGGTGCCGCGATCGGTGCCTTCATCTTCGGCATGGTGCAGCAGGGCATCGTCTATGCCGGCTGGAATCCCGACTGGTTCAAGTTCTTCATGGGCGTGATGCTGCTGTTCGCGGTCATCGCCAACAACGCATTCCGCAACTACGCCGCAAAGAGGTGACCCATGACCGCAACGGTTGATAAAGACGTCGAAGAAGCCCCGTCGGGTGGCAGAGTGCCACTGGTCGAGTTGAAGAACGTCGGCAAGTCCTACGGCAACATCACCGCACTCAAAGACATCTCGCTGCGCGTGCACGCCGGTGAGGTCACCGGCATCCTCGGTGATAACGGCGCGGGGAAGTCGACGCTGATCAAGATCATCGCCGGATATCACCCGCAGACCGACGGCGAGCTTCTCGTCGACGGTGAGCCGATGAAGTTCACGTCGCCGAAGGATTCGCTGTCCAAAGGCATTGCGACGGTGTATCAGAACCTCGCCGTCGTGCCGTTGATGCCGGTGTGGCGCAACTTCTTCCTCGGTCAGGAGATTCGAAAGAAATCCTTCCCGTGGTCACTCGACGCCAATGCGATGCGCGCGACGACGCTGTCCGAACTGTCGAAGATGGGCATCGACCTGCCCGACGTTGACGTGCCGATCGGCTCGCTGTCGGGCGGTCAACGCCAGTGTGTGGCGATCGCGCGGGCCGTCTTTTTCGGTGCGCGTGTGCTGATCCTCGATGAGCCGACCGCCGCGCTCGGCGTCAAGCAGTCGGGCGTGGTGCTCAAATACATCACCGCGGCCAAGGAGGCGGGGTTCGGCGTCGTGTTCATCACGCACAACCCGCACCATGCCCACATGGTCGGCGACCACTTCGTAATTCTGAAACGCGGACAGCAGAAGCTGGACTGCACCTACGACGACATCACCCTCGAGCACCTCACCCAGGAGATGGCGGGCGGCGACGAACTCGAGGCGCTGTCACACGAACTGCGTGCCGCCAAGGGCTGAGTCTGCTCGCGCGTTTTAACTGGCGCGGAAGAACTCGCGCGGAAGAACTGGCGCGGAAGAACTAGCGCGGGGTCAAGCCTGCGGCGCGGTAAGCCGCGTCGACGTAGGCCATGTTGTCCACCGCATCGGCTGTGTCGATCGGAAGCGCGGTGCCGTGGAGCACGTGCGATGCGAACGCCTCGAGTTGATAGCTGTACGACGGCCTGGTGCCGTGGTGTTCGATACGTGTGCCGGAAGGGGTGCGTACGGTCAGCCGGTCGTCCTCGTTGGGCTTGATGAAGTTGTGCACCAACAGATCTCCCTTGGTGCCGACGATACGCAGGGTGAACGAGTAGTCAGGGGCCGTCATCGTGTTGGCGCTGAGTCCCGTTGCGCCACCGGGGAAGCCGAGCTCCACGTCACACCATTCGTCGACACCGGGGCTGCGTTCATTGGCATGCGCACGGATGACCGACGGGCGACCGAGCATGCGCATCACGTGCAGGCCGTAGCACCCCAGGTCCATCAACGCCCCGCCGGCCAAGTCCAACGACCAGCGCGGATCGGAGGCGTCGGGTGCGGGCATCGCCATCCGCACCTCGACGTGGTGCATGTCGCCGATCGTGCCGTCGGTGGCGAGCTCGATCGCTCGGCGGGTCACCGGATGGTAGAGATAGTGAAACCCCTCGACGACCGTGACACCCGCCGCCCGCGCGGCCTCGGCCACCAGCTGCGCCTCGGACCGATTGCGCGCGAACGGCTTCTCGGTGAGTACCGGCTTGCCCGCTTCGACCGCGGCGAGGTTCCACGGCGCGTGCAGCGAGTTCGCCAACGGGTTGTAGATCGCGTTGACGTCCGGGTCGGCGATGACGTCGGCGTAGGAATCCAAAACACGTTCAACGCCGTGCTTTTCGGCGAACAGTTCGGCGCGCCCTCGGTCGCGAGCAGCCACCGCAACCAGCCGATGACCCAGCTGTTGCGCTGGACCGACAATGGCGAGGTCGGCGATTCGGGATGCACCGAGCACCCCGATTCGCAGGCTCATACCGCTACGCTGCGGCATACATTCTGCATGAACGCCACACTAGCGCGGACGTCGCCAAGGGGGCCCTCGCCGGTCGGCTCGGCGTCGAGGATGGTGTCCTGCTCCATGACGAACCAGCCGTCGTATCCGCTACTCCGCAGCGCGGTGACGATGCCCGCGATGTCGACATCGCCCGCGCCAAGCGGCGTGTACATCCCGCGCCGGACCGCGTCGGTGTAGCTCAGCGTTCCCGCCTGCACGTCAGCCGCCAGCTTCGCGTCCACATCCTTGAGATGCGCGTGAGCGATGCGGTCGGGCACCTGCCTGGCGAGCTGCAGCGGGTCCGTTCCGCCGATCAAGAGGTGACCGGTGTCCAGGCACAGTCGGATCGCCGAGCCTTTCAGCACGCGGTCGACGTCGTCGCGTGTCTCCACCATCGTTCCCACATGCGGATGCAGGACGGCGAGGACGCCACGGTCGGCGGCCGCATCGGTGAGGCGGTCGAGGTTGGCCAGCAGCGTCGCCCACTGACTGTCATCGAGCGTTGGTCGCGCGTCGTAGCCCTCGGCGCCGGTGGCCGCGGCCAGCACCAGCACATCGGCTCGACAAGCGACGATCGCATCCAGCGACGCGGCGATATCGGGCACCGGATCGTGATGCTCATCGTGCAGTACGACCGGGGCGAACTGGCCGACGCACGCGAGACCGTAAGACTCCAGCAGCGCCGTCAGCTCGGTGGTGTCGGACGGCAGAAAGCCTTCCGGCCCAAGCTCTGTGGCAGACATCCCGACATCGCGCATCTCCGCGAGCACCCGCTCGGGTGTGAGTTGGTATCCCCATCCGGGAACCTCACACACTCCCCAGGAGATAGGTGCGCCAGCGATTTTCATCAAGACCTCACTTCGTCGACTCGTACCGGAACGCCGCGCTTCAGCGACTCGGTCGCCGCCTCGGCAAGCCAAGCCACCTCGACCGCATCATCGACGGTGCATGCGGGCGCGGCATTGCCCTTGGCGACGTCGACGAAAGCGGCGAGCTCCGCACGGAACGCCTCGGTGAAGCGGTCCATGAAGAAGTGGTGCGCCGGGCCCTCGGGGAAAACGTTGGCGGGGTCGACGTTTCGCACTGGCGCGCCCTGGTCCCACCCCGCGACGACCGTGTCGTGGAAGCCGTGCACCTCGAGCCTGCAGTCGTAGCCGCGGCCGTTGTACCTGGCCGCCGAGATCACGCCGAGCGTGCCCGACTCGAATCGCACCACAACGGCGGCGGTGTCGACATCGCCGAACTCGCTGAACTTCGGATCGCCCTGCACACTGCCTGTCGCGTACACGTCGACGGCCGGTTGGCCGCCGGTGATCCACCGAAGGACGTCGAAGTCGTGCACCGCGCAGTCGCGGAAGATGCCGCCGGAGCCCGCGATGTACTCCATCGGCGGCGGCGCGGGATCCATCGTGGTGCTGCGCACGGTGTGGATCAGGCCGAGCGAACCGTCCTCGACCGCACTCTTGGCTGCGGCGAACGCGGCGTCGAAGCGACGCTGATAGCCGACCTGAACGGGCACGCCGGAGCGCGAGATGACGTCGGCGATCCTGGCGGACTCCACCGCCGTCGACGCGATCGGCTTCTCGCAGAACGTCGGGATCCCACGCTCGACGGCGGCCAGCGTCAACTCGGCGTGGGCAGGCGTCGCCGCGGCGACGACCACTCCGTCGAGGCCCGAGGAGAGCAGTTCCTCGACCGAATCTGCCGGCTTGGCACCGTGTTTGGCCGCCACAGCCGCAACCAGCTCCGGCCGCTCGTCGGTGATCACCAGGTTGTCGATGCTGTCCAGGCCGCTGAGGGTGTCGGTGTGAAAAGCGCCGATGCGGCCCAGTCCGATTACGCCGATTGTGGTCATGGAATTCTCCGATCGTCCTGGTCGCGCAGTGCGACATCGAGTTGTTCTGGGGTGGAGTCGCCGGCCAGAGCGGCCAACACGGTGTCGACCTGCGACGGTGGAGCCAGGCTGCCGATTGGTTGGTCGAGGTCGAGATTGGTGGGGAACGCGTAGCCCTCCGCTGTCGCGACGACGGCATTGAGGAGTTCGCCGTGCGAGCGGCCCGCGACCTTCATCGCGAGCAGCGACGGGTAGATCGCCCGCACCATCGCGGTGCGGTCCAGCGCCTCCATCGCCCGGCCGAATGGCGACGAGATCTGCAGCAGGTTCGCCATCCGCAGGATGTCGGTCGAAACGTTGGAGCCTGCACCGTGATACAGCGCGGGGTTGAAGAACACCGCGTCCCCGCTGCGCAGCGGCACCTGCACGTGGTGCTCGGCGAAGAACTCCACGAACTCGGGCCGGTTGAACGCGATGTAACCGCCGACGAACCGCTGCGAGTACGGCAGCAGCATCGTCGGTCCGCTCTCGATGGGCATATCGCAGTGCGCAACGGCACCCTGAAGGGTGAGCAGGGGCGAGGTCCGATGCAGATGCGCCGGGTAGGCCGCCAGATCGTCGGGCGCGACGAAGCCGAGGTGGTAGTCGCGGTGCGGAACCTGTTGCCTTCCACCGGGATTGACGACGTTCACCTGTGAGGTGACCTGATAGCGCGGGCCGAGCCAGGCCTGTGAGATGAGGGCGAGCGTGTCGTTGGCGTAGTAGTCGGCGAACACGTCGGGGGAGTGCAGCGCCAGTTTCTGCGCGGCGTTCCAGATGCGGTCGTTGGCCCCCGGCTTGCCGAAGTGGTCGCCCGCCGCGGATCCCGTCGCGCGCTGCGCCTCGATGATCGCGAAGAAGGCGTCGCTCGCGCGGTCGATGACGTCGGCCGAGAACGCGTCTTCGAATACCACGACGCCGGGTCCGTCGGTCAGTGCCCGGATCAACTCGGCCTGCAACCCACGCCGGTCGTCGGACGCCCCCGTCCGATAGATCAGCACGTTCTCGCGGATGTCGGCGGCATGCGGATAGTCGGCGAGGTCGGTATCGCGCGTCACCTCGACGCGGAACTCATCGAGACCGCAATCGGAATCGTCGATCCACGGCCTGTATGTCGTGGTCAGTGGTGTCGCCATGCAGTTAGTCTGGTAGTCGCCCGGACCGCAATCAACACCAAAAAGCCATCAAAAAGACCTCAAGAATCGGAAGGTGGGTCGACACGTGGCGCACCGTTTCAAGGTTCGCGAGATCGCCCAGCAGTCCGGGCTGAGCGAGGCCACCGTCGATCGTGTGCTGAACAAGCGGCCGGGTGTCCGCGAGAACACCCGCGCCGAGGTCATGCAGGCGATCTCCGACCTCGACAAACAGCGCGCCCAGCTGCGGCTCAGCGGCCGGCGCTACCTCATCGACGTCGTGATGCAGACCCCGCAGCGGTTCTCCGACTCGTTCCGCGCCGCGGTCGAAGCCGAACTGCCTGCTTTCGCACCCGCCATGCTGCGGGCGCGTTTCCACCTATGGGAAACCGGCTCGACCGCCCACATGGTCGATGCGCTCGACCGGCTGCGCGGCAGCCACGGCGTGATCCTCAAGGCCCAGGACGAACCCGAGGTCGCCGAGGTCGTCGACCGGCTGGTCGACGGCGGCGTTCCCGTGGTCACCTACGCGACCGATGTGCCGGCCAGCGCCCGGTGCGCATACGTGGGCATCGACAACCACGGCGCGGGCGTGACGGCTGCGTACCTGATGGGGCAGTGGTTGGGGTCGTCGCCGTCGGACGTACTGATCACGCTCAGCCGCAATGTGTTTCGCGGCGAGGGAGAGCGCGAGGTCGGCTTCCGGGCCGCGCTGCGGGGGTCAGGCCGCCAGATCGTCGAGGTCAGTGACAGCGACGGCATCGACGCGACGAATCAGCGGCTGGTGCACGAGGCGTTGGTGCGGAACCCGGCGGTGGCGGCCGTCTACTCCGTTGGCGGCGGAAATGCGGCGACGGTCGCCGCGTTCGAACGACTGGGCCGCGAATGCCGGGTCTTCATCGCGCACGATCTCGACGCCGACAACCGCGCGCTGCTGCGCGACGGCAAGATCTCGGTCGTGCTGCACAACGACCTGCGCGCCGACGCACGGTTGGCGATGCGGCTGATCCTGCAGGAACGAGGCGCGCTGCCCGCCGAGCCCGCACGGCCGGCCCCGATCCAGGTGGTGACCCCCTTCAACCTGCCTTCCTGACTCCGCGGTCGCTGGCTCACGAATGGGCCGACTACTATTTCGCCGCAAGACGACGAGCGGGCGTCGTGACTGACCCGAAGATCGGGGGTGTCAGATGCGCGGTCGTCTCATCGCCGGGGTGACCGTCCTGGGCAATCTCGCGATCGACATCATCAACGGCGCCCCGCCGAGCCCCGGTGGCTGCGCGTCGTTCGCAGGCGTCGCCCTTGCCGCGGTCGACGTCCCCGGTCGGCTGGTGGCGATGGGTGCCGAGCGTGATCACGTGTTGTTCGACGATCTCGTCGAGCGGCTCAAGCCGATTCTGCGGATTCTGCCGTCCGACCGCACGAGCTCGTTCCGGCTGGATTATGTGGACGTCGACCACCGCCGGATGTACGTCGACGCCGTCGGGCCCGTGTGGGGGGCCGCCGAGGTCGAAGCCGCCGATCCCGACACCACATGGCTGCATCTCGCCCCGCTGCTGCGAACCGACTTCCCCGCGGAGACTCTCGCCCTGCTCGACGCCCGCGGACATCGCATCGTCTACGACGGTCAGGGGCTCGTGCGTGCCGACAGGGTGGGCCCGATGGTGGTCGACCGGCACTTCTCGCCCGAACTGCTCCGCCATATCAGCGTGCTCAAGCTCGCCGAGGACGAGGCGGTCATCGTCGCCGACGGCCCATTCGACGAATCGACGGCGGCGCGGTTGGGCGTACCGGAGATCCTGGTCACCTACGGGTCGGAGGGTTGTGACATCTACGCCGACGGCACCGTCGTCCGTGTTCCGGCGGCGTGGCGTGTCGAGGGCGTGCAGACCACGGGCGCGGGCGACATGTTCACCGCCTGTTACACGGCGCACCGGGCAGCAGGCGCGGAGTCTCGCCGCGCGGTCGAACTCGCCAGCGAGCTGGTCGCCCGTCAACTCGAGCTGCGGCTGCGAAGCGGGGTAGTGCGCCCGGCCCAGTCGTAGTGCTAGCTGGCGGCTACCGGCCAGTAACAATTTCCTTAGAGATCAAAGTGTCGCAGCAAGGTGACGAACGACACACTTGTGTCTCATTGAGCGAGCGCCCACGCGTCTGACCAGGGTGTTCCGCGGCCGGTCACCTGTGCGTAACCCGCGAGTCGGGCCGAAAGCCGCCTAAGAGAAGTGGTTTAATCGGTACTGCGAGTGACACCAAATTTGATGGATGTTGAACTCGATGGCGCGATCAGCCCGCGACTGATGAATTCGTCCGAAGAGCAGCACGGAAGGCAGGGGTTGTGAGCCCGGAGACTCGCCAGAAGCTCGAGAAGGTCGTCATTCGGTTCGCCGGAGACTCGGGCGACGGTATGCAGCTCACCGGAGACCGGTTCACCACCGAGGCCGCTCTGTTCGGCAATGACCTTGCGACGCAACCGAATTACCCCGCAGAGATCCGGGCACCAGCAGGCACTCTGCCTGGCGTCTCGTCGTTCCAGATTCAGATCGCCGACTACGACATCCTGACCGCGGGCGACCGCCCCGACGTCCTCGTCGCGATGAACCCGGCGGCGCTCAAGGCCAACATCTCCGACCTGCCGCGCGGCGGGCTGGTGATCGCCAACTCCGACGAGTTCACCAAGCGCAACCTCGCCAAGGTCGGCTATGAGGCGAACCCGCTGGAGAATGACGAACTCTCCGACTACGTCGTGCAGCCCGTCGCGATGACCACCTTGACCCTCGGTGCCGTGGAGTCCATCGGCGCCACCAAGAAGGACGGCCAACGCGCGAAGAACATGTTCGCGCTCGGCCTGCTTTCCTGGATGTACGGCCGCGAACTCGAGCACAGCGAGGCGTTCATTCGCGAGAAGTTCGCCCGCAAGCCCGATATCGCCGAAGCCAACGTGCTGGCGCTGAAGGCCGGCTGGAACTACGGCGAGACCACCGAGGCGTTCGCCAGCACCTACGAGGTGGCCCCGGCGAAGCTGAAGTCCGGCGAATACCGCCAGATCTCGGGCAACACCGCCCTCGCGTACGGTCTGGTCGCCGCCGGTCAGCTCGCCGACGTTCAGTTGGTGCTCGGCACCTACCCGATCACGCCGGCCTCGGACATCCTCCACGAGCTGTCCAAGCACAAGAACTTCAACGTCCTCACCTTCCAGGCCGAGGACGAGATCGCAGGCATCGGCGCGGCCATCGGCGCGTCCTACGGCGGCGCGCTCGGCGTCACCAGCACGTCGGGACCCGGCATCTCGCTGAAATCGGAGGCCATCGGCCTCGCGGTGATGACCGAGCTTCCGTTGATCGTCGTCGACGTGCAGCGCGGTGGCCCGTCCACCGGCCTGCCGACCAAGACCGAGCAGGCCGACCTGCTGCAGGCGATGTTCGGCCGCAATGGTGAGTCGCCCGTCGCACTGATCGCGCCGCGCTCGCCGTCCGACTGTTTCGACGTGGCCGTCGAGGCGGCGCGGATCGCGATCACCTACCACACGCCGGTGATGATCCTGTCCGATGGCGCGATCGCGAACGGCTCTGAGCCCTGGCAGATTCCGGATGTCGGCACGTATGCGCCGATCGCGCACACGTTCGCCAAGACCGGCGAGCCCTTCCAGCCGTACGCTCGCGATCCCGAGACGCTGGCCCGCCAGTTCGCCGTGCCGGGTACGCCGGGGCTCGAGCACCGCATCGGTGGTCTCGAAGCGGCCAATGGCTCGGGCAACATCTCCTACGAGCCGAAGAACCACGACCTGATGGTGCGGCTGCGGCAGGCCAAGATCGACGGCATCGCCGTACCGGACCTCGAGGTCGACGACCCGACGGGCGACGCGGAACTGCTGATGCTCGGCTGGGGCAGTTCGTACGGCCCGATCGGCGAGGCGTGTCGGCGTGCGCGGCGCAAGGGCATCAAGGTCGCCCACGCGCAGTTGCGCAACCTCAACCCGTTCCCCGCCAACCTCGGCGAGGTGCTCCGGCGCTATCCGACGGTGGTGCTGCCGGAGATGAACCTCGGCCAGCTGGCGCTGCTGCTACGCGGCAAGTTCCTTGTCGACGTGCAGTCGGTGACCAAGGTGGAAGGCATGGCGTTCCTGGCCGACGAGGTCGAAGGGATCATCGACGCCGCGCTGGACGGAACATTGACCGAGAAGGAAAGCGACAAGGCCCAGTTCGCACGGTTGGCGGCGGCCACTGTGGAGACTGGCGCGGGAGTGGATGAATGACAACAGCGAGAAGCGAAGCGGATCGCGCATCGACCCAGTTGATCGGGACCGACCTCGGCCTGACCCTCGGCACCTCTGGGGTGCCGACGACCGATGAGCCGCAGAAGGGCAAGGACTTCACCAGCGACCAGGAGGTCCGCTGGTGCCCCGGCTGCGGTGACTACGTCATCCTCAACACGATTCGCAACTTCCTGCCCGAGTTGGGGCTGCGTCGCGAGAACATCGCCTTCGTCAGTGGTATCGGCTGCTCGAGCCGCTTCCCGTACTACCTGGAAACGTACGGTTTCCACTCGATCCACGGCCGCGCCCCGACCATCGCCACCGGTCTTGCGCTGGCCCGGCCGGACCTTTCGGTGTGGGTCGTCACCGGTGACGGCGATGCCTTGTCCATCGGCGGCAACCACCTGATCCACGCGCTGCGCCGCAACGTCAACCTGACGATCCTGCTGTTCAACAACCGGATCTACGGTCTGACCAAGGGCCAGTACTCGCCGACCTCCGAGGTCGGCAAGATCACCAAGTCCACACCCATGGGCTCGCTGGACTACCCGTTCAACCCCGTGTCGCTGGCGCTCGGCGCCGATGCCACCTTCGTCGGTCGTGCGTTGGACTCCGACCGCAAGGGGCTGTCGGAGGTGCTGCGGGCCGCGGCCGCCCACCGGGGCGCCGCGCTGGTCGAGATCCTGCAGGACTGCCCGATCTTCAACGACGGCTCGTTCGACGCACTCCGCAAGGAAGGCGCAGAGGAGCGGCTGATCAATCTCAGCCACGGCGAGCCGATCACGTTCGGCGCCGACGGTGGGTACTGCGTGGTCAAGTCCGGCTATGGACTCGAGGTGGCCAAGACCGCCGACGTGTCGGCCGACGAGATCGTCGTCCACAACTCGCAGGTCACCGACCCGGCGTACGCGTTCGCGCTGTCGCGGCTGTCGGAGCAGAACCTCGAGCACATGGTGACGGGAATCTTCCGTCAGGTGAGCAGGCCGACCTACGACGATGCGGCACGTCAGCAGGTCGCTGCGGCCCGCGACGCCAAGCCGCACGACACGGCAGCGCTGCAGGCCCTCCTGCGCGGTAAAGACACCTGGACCGTCGACTAATCTCACTGACGTGACATCGCCTGTGCCGCTTGCTGCTGTCGTACTCGCGGGCGGTGCTTCCCGCCGGATGGGCCGTGACAAAGCCACCTTGCCCTTTGACGGATCGACGATGGTCGAGCTCGTCGTCTCGGCGTTGAGCGCAAGGTGCTCGCCGGTCTTCGTGATCGCCGCACCGGGCCAGCCCCTGCCTGACCTGCATGCCGAGATCTTGCGCGACGAGGTTCGTGGGGTCGGTCCCCTTCTGGCGACCGGACGCGGGCTGCGGGCGGCGGCCGATGCCGGGTGCGAGCGGGCCTTCGTCTGCGCGGTGGATATGCCGCATATGACCACCGAGCTGATCGACGAGCTTGCCGAGCACAGCGCCCGGCTCGGTGTCGACGTCGTGCTGCCGTGGGACGGCCGCGACCATTACCTGGCAGGCGTGTACCGCACCGACCTGGCAGACCGGGCCGACGCTCTCGTCGCGCAGGGGGAGCGGAGCATGCGCGCGCTGGTGGACACCGTCGATACGCAACGCATCGTGATGCCAACGCAGCAGGCGCTGACGAACGTGAACACCACAGCCGATCTGTCCTGAGCCCCGTGGTTGTTACCCCAAGTAACGATCTCAGCAAACTGCTAAAACCTTATTAGCCCTCCTTTCCTTTTAAACTCTTCGTCATTGTTATGCCAATGAGCATTGATGTATTCGTGATGTGTCCGCGATCGGATGGCGCCAAGGCCCGGGCCGACGGAACCCGAGATACCCTCTTGCCGTGCGGATTTGGGCAGGTGACCCCGCGACTGCATGCCGGCCGAGGGTGGTATCGGACGAGGCCGCCGACTATTTCGCGGTGAGCCATGGGGTTGGGGTACGCCTATTGCATTACAGCCTATTCGGCAGCATCGTGCACGCTGTCGGTCTCCTGAAATCGGGTTCACACTAAACAGCGCTGACTGGGAAAAGCCTTTGACGCGTTGAAATTTCGTTGTCAGCGTGCCGGATTGCGTACGCGATGTGTTCCGACGTACCGATAATGTGATGCGCTGAAATCTACGAGAAATGTTGTAGCGCAACGCGAGTCGAATGCCATCGCGAGATGCTGCGGCAGCGAAGGGGTTAGACGCGAATTACATGAAAACGCCTGCTGGAAGCCAAATCTGGATGCGCCTACTCCGGATTTGTTGAAGTATCAACGAGATTCAGGGTGTTCCAGGTCACAATATCCCGGTGATTTGGGTCACCCCATTGTGGCGCCAGTACCACTGTGACATTACGGCCGACACGCCGGGATGACCTGCATCGACCGCCCTACGCCGCCCTCGTGATCTGAACGTGATCTAACCGCGACATGTTCTCCACCCGATATGACTTTGCGCAGATCGGTTTGTACGTTCCACAGGTCTCGAAAACCGAGCAAATAATTTCAAACCACGAACCTGCGTGTGAGTGGGCCGCGGCGGGCGGGATCGCCTGCAACGGTCGCCGGGCCTGAAGCCCGGTGGGGTGATTCGTTCGCTCCCCCTGTCGTGCCTGACCGAGATGGCATGACCCAAACCCCTCTGCCTCATCGGCATCTGCGCCTGCGCAAGCGGGCGTTGTCGGCGCGCGCTTGGCGAAAGGAAAGACGTGAAGAACATCCGCACTACGTTCGGGCTGGCCACCATTGCCGGAGCACTCGCCCTGGCACCGATGGCTTCGATGTTTGTGGCGACCGGTACCGCGCATGCGGAAAGCGGTGTGAACTGGGATGCCGTTGCGGCCTGCGAATCGGGCGGTAACTGGGCCATCAACACCGGTAACGGCTATTACGGCGGACTGCAGTTCAACATGGGCACCTGGCGTGCCAATGGCGGCAGCGGATCGCCGCACACCGCGAGCAAGTCGGAGCAGATCCGGGTGGCCAACAACGTGCTGAAGTCCCAGGGCATCGGCGCTTGGCCGGTCTGCGGCAGGCGGGGCTAGTACCCCAGCCGCTGCGTACAACTCAACGATGCCGGGTCCCGATCGGGACCCGGCATCGTCGTATTCCCACGAGTCACAATATTCACAATTGACCCAATTGACCCTTCTTTAACATTCATCGCTTTTGTTGACTTTTGGCCCTTTGTACTCATTTGCCCCATCGCTAGCTGCTTGCTATCCCGCCCCGATAACGTGCATATACCTCCCTTGTAACGCCTGACACTTCCAACCCGAAAGTCCCATTAGTTACAAGGTCGGGGAAGGACCAAAGTGATGAAGAAACGCCACTCGTTCATCCAGGCGGCGAAGAGAACCGCTTGGCTGGTCGCAATTGCCGGTGCGCTCTCTTTTGCCTCATTGACCCTCTCGGCGGCCAGTGCCAATGCCGACAGCGTGGACTGGGACGCCATTGCCCAATGCGAATCCGGCGGCAACTGGTCGACCAACACCGGAAACGGGTTCTACGGCGGCCTGCAGTTCAAGCCCTCGACGTGGGCCTCCAACGGCGGCCGCGGCCTTCCTGCGTCGGCATCGCGCGAAGAGCAGATCAGAGTCGCCGAGAACGTGCTGCGGACGCAGGGCCTCAAGGCGTGGCCCAAATGCGGTTCTGCCGCAGGCGGCCCCGCGGTCTGGAACGCGTCGAGCCCGATGAGGGGCTGCGGTGCGATAGGCGGAGGCGCCATCCTCGGCATCGTGGACCTGCGCCAGGTCTGCTCGACGTTCCTCAGCCCCTTCGGCCTAGGCTGACCCCGCCGTCGGCGCCCTGAACGCAGACCGGGACGCCACCGTGGCCAGATGCCGGGTGAGCACGGCCTCCGGCACCAACGCCGTCGCGCGGGCGACCACGGTGCTCAGCACTGCAGGCCGCAGGTTCAGCACCTGGCCGATCCGGGTCGACTCACGCACCAACGACCGAACCCGCGGTCTGCGGAACGTCGCGAACCGGGCGAACGCCGTCGCGAGGTCGCTGTCCTGATCGACGAAGGCGGCGAGGATCGCGGCGTCCTCCAGCCCCTGGCAGCCGCCCTGGCCGAGGTGCGGGCGCATCGGGTGGGCAGCATCGCCGACAAGCACTATTCCGCCCTTCGACCAGACGCGCGCCGGGTCGCGGTCGTACAGATCGTTGCGCAGCACGACGCCGGGGTCGGTGGCGGCCAGCAGTTGCGGCAGGGGTTCGGCCCATGAGCCGAATACGGATTTCAGGTACGCAAGCTCACCCTGCGGTGCGACGCCACCTTCTGGGGTGCGTTCGGTCGCAAACCAGTACGTGTGGTCGGGGCCGAGCGGCACGTGCCCGCATTCGCGCCCAGGACCCAACGTCTCGCCGGCGAGGGCGGGGTCAAGTGCGGCATCGGCGATTCCGCGCCACGCGGTGTATCCGACATACCGGTTGTTCAGCGGGCCGTTGAGATAGCGGGCGACGATCGAATGCGTGCCGTCGGCGCCGACGACCGCCGCGGCGTCTCGGGTCGTCTTGTCCGACAGCGTGACCCGCACGCCGTCGGACGTCATCTCGATGTCCTCGGCGGTCATCCCGGTGTGCAGGGTGCCGGGTGCCAGCGCGCCCGCGAGCACATCGTTGAGCACGGCTCGACGAACCACGACGAGCGGCTCACCGAGGGCCTCGACGATGCGCTCCCGTGACGGCCTGCGCAGCCAGGTGCCGTCGCGCCAGCGCATCGCTCCTGCCGTCACCCGGCCGCCGGAGTCCCTGACGGCGTCACCGAGCCCGATGTAGTCGAGGGCTGCAAGGGCGTTGGGCCAGATACTGATCCCCGCACCCGTCGTTGTGTCGGCGCGGCTTTCGAGCACCGTGACATCGTGGCCGCGACGCTGCAGCGCGACGGCGGTCGCCAAACCCGCGATGCCCGCACCGATGACGAGGAACGGCTGCTGTGCCACGCGTCGACGGTAGCCGGTCGGTCGCGCGGCCCTACAAGTCGAACACCAACAGCGTGCTGGTGGCGGTGGCAACCACGGCACCTGCCGCATCGGTCACCACGCCTTCGGTGAAGCCGACGCGCGACCCCGCCTTCACCACGGTTCCCGTCGCGGTGAGCACACCGCTGGTGAGCCGGACCGCCTTGAGATAGTTCACCTTGATCTCGACAGACGTGTAGCCCTTGCCGGACGGCAGTGTGCTGTGCATCGCGCACCCGGTCACCGAGTCCAGCAGAGTGCAGACCAGGCCGCCGTGCACCGCGCCGATCGGGTTGTACGCCGACTCGTCTGGCTCACATGTGAACTCCACGCGTCCCGGGTCGGCAGCGATGATCTCGAACCGCATCAGGCCCGCGATGGGCGGCTGCGGCAGCTCGCCGTCGGCCATGGCCCTCAGGTAATCGACTCCGGCCATCGCCAGTCCTCTGGCGGTGCTCGGTCCCGGTTCGTGCCAGGTGACGGTGCGAGACCGCTGCGGGCCCCAGTCCGCGCGGTCGCCGGCCTCGGCCAGTTCTGCGGTCATCGTGATCCTTTCGACTTCGGTTCGCTGATCGGTCGGTACCTGCGTTGTCGATCGGGATCGTCGGCGGCGACCGCGTGTCGCTTACCCCACTCCAGGAGAGCGTCGAGGACGGGAACAAGCGCATCACCGGATTCGGTGAGCCGATACTCGTAGCGCACCGGGCCCTCGTTGTAGGGCGTGCGGGCGATGACGCCCGCGCTCTCCAGCGCCTTCAGCCTGGCCGCGATGCGGTCACGCGGGGCCCCGGTGCCCGCGACGATGTCGGTGAAGCGGTTACCCCCCAGCGCGATCTCACGGACAACGAGCAGCGCCCATCTTTCACCGACGAGTTCGAGCGCAGCCGCGATCGGGCACGGCCTGCCCGGCAGTTCGGCCAGCGGTGCAGGGGTCATCGCGCCAGTGTGCCCGTAGTCAGTTTGGAAATCAAACTGACCTATCTGTGCTACGAACATCGCATGACCGAAAACCCGTTCGTCGATCTGGACGCCTACTTCGCGCTGCCAAGGGTCTCCGGTCTAGCGGTGTCGACGGACGGTTCGCGCGTGGTGACGACCATCAGCGAGCTCAACGAGAAGCGCACCGAGTACGTCACCGCGGTGTGGGAACTCGACCGCGACGGCCTGGCCCCGGCCCGGAGGTTGACCAGAGGCGCCAAGGGTGAGTCGGCGCCGGTCTTCACCTCAGGCGGTGACCTGCTGTTCGTCGCGGTGCGCCCGACCGACGACGGCGACGAACCGCCCGCGGCGCTGTGGAAGCTTCCCGCCGCGGGCGGCGAGGCCCTCGCGGTGCTCGCGCTGCCCGGCGGCATCGAAGCCGTCAAGGCGGCCCGCGGCGCCGCATGGGTCGTGGTGCGCGCACCATTGCTGCCGTCGGCCGACAATGTCGACGACGACCGCAGGCTGCGGAAACTGCGCAAGGACAACAAGGTCACCGCGATCCTGCACACCGGCTATCCGGTCCGGCACTGGGACTCCGATCTCGGCCCTGGCGCACCGCACCTTCTCGCACTCGACCACGGCGGCGATGCGACGCCGACCGACCTCACGGCCGCGCCGGGTGCAGCGCTGCGCGACGCGGACTTCGATATCAGCCAGGACGGCAGCTTCGTGGTCACGTCGTGGCAGCAGCCTGCGCCGGATGCGTCACTGCACTCCGTGCTGGTGCGTATCGACGTCGCCTCAGGGGAGCACACCGTCATCGCCGACGAGTCCGGCGCCGATCTGTTCAGTCCGAAAATCTCACCGGACGGGTCGGCGGTGGCGTTCATTCGGGAGTCGTACTCAACGCCGCAGCGTGCACCACGAATCAGTGTGAGCTGCTTGGGGTTCGGCGATGAGATCACGGATCTGGCGGTGGACTGGGATCGCTGGCCCAGCTCGGTCACGTGGTCACACGACGGCGAGGAACTGTTCGTCACCGCCGACGACGGCGGTCGCTGCCCGGTGTTCTCGATCCGCATCGGCGACGGCTCGGTCGAGGCGCTGACCAAGGATGACTTCGCCTACACCGACGTGACGCCCGCTCCCGGCGGTGTGGTCTTCGCGCTGCGTAGTTCCTACGCGGCTGCGCCTCATCCGGTGCGTATCGATCGCGACGGCGAGGTGACAGCCCTGCCGTGCCTCGAGCCGCCGACCTTGCCCGGCTCACTGACCGAGGTGGTGGCGACGACCGGCGACGGCACAACGGTGCGGTCGTGGCTGGTCCTGCCCGACGGCGACATGCCCGCTCCGCTCGTCCTCTGGGTACACGGCGGCCCCCTTGGGAGCTGGAACTCCTGGCACTGGCGGTGGAACCCGTGGGTGCTGGCCGCGCGCGGGTACGCCGTGCTGCTGCCCGACCCCGCGCTGTCCACCGGCTACGGACAGGACTTCATCCAGCGCGGCTGGGGCAACTGGGGAGGCGCGCCGTATGGGGACCTGATGGCGGCGACCGATGCCGCATGTGAGCACCCGCGAGTCGATTCTTCGCGCACCGCTGCGATGGGTGGCTCCTTCGGCGGATACATGGCGAACTGGATCGCAGGCCATACCGACCGCTTCGACGCGATTGTCACCCACGCCAGCCTGTGGGCGCTCGATCAGTTCAACTCGACGACCGACGCCGCCTACTACTGGGTGCGCGAGATGACGAGGGACATGGCGACCGCCAACTCGCCGCACCACTCCGTCGCGCAGATCCGCACCCCGATGCTCGTCATCCACGGAGACAAGGACTATCGCGTACCGATCGGTGAGGCGCTCCGGCTGTGGTACGAGCTGCTCACCGAATCGGGACTGCCCGCGGCCGACGACGGCACAAGCCCGCACCGCTTTTTGTACTTTCCGTCGGAGAACCACTGGGTGCTCACCCCGCAGAACGCCAAGCTCTGGTATCAGGTGGTCGACGCTTTCCTGGCCCAGCACCTGCTCGGTGAGACCCGCGAGCTGCCAGAGGCGCTGGGGTAGCGTCCGGGCAATGAGCCAGAGAGAGTTCGACATCGTCTTGTACGGCGCGACAGGGTTCGTTGGGAAACTGACCGCCGAATACCTGGCTGATGCGGGCGGCGACGCTCGCATCGCGCTGGCAGGCCGGTCCCCCGACAAGCTGCTCGCCGTCCGGGAATCCTTGGGGGAGGCGGCACAGTCCTGGCAGCTGATCACCGCGGACGCTTCGCAACCTTCGACGCTCAATGCAATGGCAGCCCAAGCCCAAGTCGTGGTGACGACGGTCGGCCCTTACAACCGCTACGGGCTGCCGCTCGTCGCCGCATGCGCCGCGGCGGGAACCGATTACGCCGATCTGACAGGCGAGCCGATGTTCATGCGGGAAAGCGCCGACCAGTACCACAAGCAAGCCATCGATACCGGCGCGCGAATCGTACATGCGTGCGGATTCGACTCCATCCCTTCGGATCTCACCGTATACGCGCTTTACAAACGAGCGACCGATGACAATGAGGGCGAATTGTGCGACACATCGTTCGTGGTGCGGAGGATGGCGGGCGGGCTGTCCGGAGGGACCATCGCGTCCCTAACCGATGTGGTGCGGGCAGCGTCGGGCGACCGGGAGACACGACGACGGCTGGAAGACCCCTACACACTGACGACAGACCGGGCAGCGGAACCCGAATTCGGTGCCCAGCCGGACTATCCGTGGCGACGGGGAAACCAGATTGCGCCGGAGCTGGACGGCATCTGGACATCCGGATTCTTGATGGCGTCAACAAATACGCGAGTTGTCCGGCGCAGCAATGCCTTACAGGACTGGGCGTACGGCAGGCGATTCCGTTACTCGGAATGTCAGAGTGTCGGGTCGTCGGTTGTTGCGCCGGTCGCATCAGCGGTGGCGGCGGGTGTCGGGGCGGCAGTCACCGGAATCGGGGCGCGCTTCTTCGATAAAGTGCCGGAGAAACTCGTCGAACGAGTTCTCCCCAAACCGGGCAGCGGACCGAGTGAACGCACTCGCGAGCGGGGCCATTACACGGTCGAGACCTACACCACCACCACGACAGGGGCGCGCTACCGGGCCACGATGTCGCAGAAGGGCGATCCGGGCTATAAGGCCACCTCGGTGCTGCTGGGCGAAAGCGGTCTGGCGCTGGCGCTGGACCGCGACCGGCTCTCGGATCTGCTCGGCGTATTGACGCCCGCGGCGGCGATGGGCGATGCGTTGCTGGCTCGATTCCCCGCTGCCGGTGTGTCATTGGAGACGTCCCGGCTGAATTGATCCGCGCGACCAGAACACCTGTCAACCAAGATCATCTGGACTAGTGTCGTGCTCGGAACGCGGCAACCAGCGATGAAGGTGGAAGACGACAATGGCAGGTCTCGACGAACTCTTCGCGCAGATCCCGGTAGCGGATATCGCGAACAAAATCGGTGCGGATCAAGGCGAGGTGAACAACGCCATTCAGACGTTGGTTCCCGCGCTCGTGGGCGGGTTGGCTGAGAATGTCCACTCGAACCAGATCGACTCGAGCAAGATCGAGTCGGCAGTGGCCGAACAGGGTGCAAGCGGCCTGCTCGACGGTGGAGTCAACGTCGACCAGGTGGACGAGAAGCAGGGCGACAACTTGGTCGCCACGCTGTTTGGCGGCAATGACAGCAACGCCGTCGCGTCGGCGCTCGCCGGACAGGGAGCCGGTGGCTCAGGCTTGATCCAGAAGCTGCTCCCGATCCTCGCGCCGATCGTGCTGGCCTATATCGGTAAGCAGCTCACCAAGGGCGGCGCCTCGGCGCCTGCCCAGCCGCAGCCGCAGGCGGCGGGCGGCGGCGGCCTTGGTGACATCCTCGGCAGCATCCTCGGTGGCGCCGCGGGCGGCGGTGGCGGCGGGAACAACCCGCTCGGCAGCATCCTCGGCAGCGTCATGGGCGGCGGAGGGAACAACGCGATCGGCGAGATCCTCGGCGGCCTGCTGGGCGGCAAGAAGTAGGGGTACGGGGGCTGGTGCGCCGTACTCCATAGAATGGCGCGGTGACCGCCAGCCCCAAGCCATCAACTCACGCCCTGCCCAAGTCGTGGGATCCGGGCGAGGTGGAAAGCGAGCTCTATCAGGGCTGGGTCGACGCCGGCTACTTCAGGGCCGATCCTGCGAGCGACAAGCCGCCGTATTCGATTGTGCTTCCCCCGCCAAACGTCACCGGCAGCCTGCACATGGGGCATGCGCTCGACCACACGCTGATGGACGCCTTGACCCGCCGCAAGCGGATGCAGGGCTTCGAAGTGCTGTGGCTGCCGGGAATGGACCACGCGGGTATCGCCACCCAGTCGGTGGTGGAGAAGCAGCTGGCCGTTGACGGCAAGACCAAGGAGGACTTCGGCCGCGACCTGTTCATCGACAAGGTCTGGGATTGGAAGCACGACTCCGGCGGCACGATCGGCGCTCAGATGCGCAGGCTCGGCGACGGTGTCGATTGGAGCCGGGACCGCTTCACGATGGATGAGGGCCTGTCCCGCGCGGTGCGAACCATCTTCAAACGGCTCTTCGACGCCGGGCTGATCTACCAGGCCGAGCGGCTGGTGAACTGGTCGCCGGTGCTGGAGACCGCGATCTCGGACCTCGAGGTCTCCTACTCCGACGTCGAGGGTGAACTCGTCTCGTTCCGGTACGGATCGCTCGACGACAGCGAACCGCACATCGTCGTGGCCACCACGCGGCTCGAGACGATGCTCGGTGACACCGCGATCGCGGTGCACCCTGACGACGATCGCTACCGCAGCCTTGTCGGCACGACACTGCCGCACCCGTTTGTCGAGGGTCGTGAGTTGATCATCGTCGCCGACGAGCATGTCGATCCCGAATTCGGCACCGGCGCAGTAAAAGTCACACCCGCTCACGACCCGAATGACTTCGAGATCGGGCTACGGCACCAGCTGTCGATGCCGACGATGATGGATACCAAAGGCCGGATCGCCGACACCGGAACCGAATTCGACGGGATGGACCGGTTCGACGCGCGCGTCGCGATTCGCCAGGCGCTGGCCGCGCAGGGCAGGGTCGTCGAGGAGAAGCGGCCCTATCTGCACAGCGTCGGGCACTCCGAGCGCAGCGGGGAACCCATCGAGCCGCGGCTGTCGCTGCAGTGGTGGGTCAGGGTCGAGTCACTCGCAAGGGCCGCGGGCGATGCCGTGCGCAGCGGCCACACCGTGATTCATCCGCCGAGCTTGGAACCGCGCTGGTTCGCGTGGGTCGACAACATGCACGACTGGTGCATCTCGCGTCAGCTGTGGTGGGGTCACCGCATCCCGATCTGGCACGGGCCGAACGGCGAAACCGTCTGCGTCGGACCTGACGAGACTCCACCCGAGGGCTGGGAACAGGATCCCGATGTACTGGACACCTGGTTCTCGTCGGCGCTGTGGCCGTTCTCGACGATGGGCTGGCCGGACGCCACGCCCGAACTCGCCAAGTTCTATCCGACCAGTGTGCTGGTGACCGGCTACGACATCCTCTTCTTCTGGGTGGCCAGGATGATGATGTTCGGTCAGTTCGTCGCAGACGACCCGGCGATCACGCTCGGCGGTCAACGGGGACCCCAGGTGCCGTTCGAAAACGTCTTCCTGCACGGCCTCATTCGCGACGAGTTCGGCCGCAAGATGAGCAAGTCGCGGGGCAACGGTATCGATCCGCTCGACTGGGTGGAGATGTTCGGCGCCGACGCGCTTCGCTTCACCCTCGCCCGCGGTGCCAGCCCGGGCGGCGATCTGTCGATCGGCGAGGACCACGCTCGCGCATCGCGAAACTTCGCCACCAAGCTGTTCAACGCCACCCGCTTCGCGCTGATGAACGGGGTCGCGATGAGCCTCTCGGGCGAAGAGCAGAAGGCGCAGTCCGGCATCCTCTCGAATCCGGCAGATCTCACCGACGCGGACCGCTGGATTCTCGGCCGCGCGGAAGAGGTTCGCGCGGAGGTGGATTCGGCGTTCGACAATTACGAGTTCAGCCGCGCCTGCGAATCTCTCTACCACTTCGCCTGGGATGAGTTCTGCGATTGGTACGTCGAGCTGGCGAAAGTTCAACTCGCGGCGGGAATCGCGCATACGACGGCGGTGCTCGCTGCGGTCCTTGACACGCTGCTGAAGCTGCTTCACCCGGTGATGCCGTTCGTCACCGAGACGCTGTGGAAGGCGCTCACCGGTGGCGAGTCGGTGGTCATCGCGCAGTGGCCGACACCGTCGGGCTTCGCGCTGGATCAGGCTGCAGGACAACGAATCGCCGACATGCAGAAGCTGGTCACCGAGGTGCGTCGATTCCGCAGCGACCAGGGACTGGCCGATCGGCAGAAGGTGCCTGCGCGGTTGGGGGATATCGCCGCCGCCGACCTCGACTCACAGGTCCCCGCGGTGACGTCGCTGGCGTGGCTGACACCCGCCTCGGACGGGTTCGCGCCGACGGCCTCGGTGGAGGTGCGGCTGACGCGCGGCACCGTTGTCGTCGAACTGGACACGTCGGGAACCGTGGACGTGGGCGCAGAGCGCCGCAGGCTGGAGAAGGATTTGGCCGCGGCGGAGAAGGAGCTCAAAGGCACAAGCGCCAAGCTCGACAACGACGCCTTCCTTGCCAAGGCGCCCGCCGACGTCGTCGAGAAGATCAAGGGTCGACAGGCCCTGGCCAGTGATGAGGTCGAGCGGATCAAGACGAGGCTGGCTTCGCTGACATGACGTCGGAGCCGCATGACTCGCGAGATGAGGTCGCGCCCGTCCCGACGCCGGACGAAATCGCATCGCTACTCCAGGTCGAGCATCTCCTTGACCAGCGGTGGCCCGAGACCAAGCTCGAACCGAGTACGGCGCGCATTTCCGCGTTGATGGAACTGCTCGGCTCGCCGCAGCGCGGTTACCCCTCCATCCACATCGCCGGCACCAACGGCAAGACCTCGGTGGCGCGCATGGTGGACGCGCTGTTGACCGCGCTGCACCGTCGCACTGGCCGGACGACAAGCCCGCACCTGCAGTCCGCCGTGGAGCGCATCGCGATCGACAACAGGCCGATCACCCCCGCGCAGTACGTGGCGACCTACGAAGAGATCGAACCGTTCGTCGCTTTGGTCGACCAACAATCCGAAGCCGCGGGCGGGCCCGCGATGAGCAAGTTCGAGGTCGTCACCGCGATGGCGTTCGCCGCCTTCGCCGACGCGCCGATCGACGTGGCTGTCGTCGAGGTCGGCATGGGTGGCCGCTGGGACGCCACCAACATCGTCGACGCGCCGGTCGCCGTGATCACGCCGATCGGAGTCGACCACACCGAGTATCTGGGCACCGAGATCGCCGATATCGCAGCGGAGAAGGCCGGGATCATCGCCAGACAGAAGGACGACCTGGTGCCGGTCGACACCGTCGCGGTGATCGGCAGGCAGGTGCCTGAGGCCATGGAGGTGGTGCTCGCCGAAACCGTGCGCGCCGACGCCGCGGTCGCCCGTGAGGATGCCGAGTTCGCGGTGCTGGGTAGGCAGGTGGCGGTCGGCGGCCAGATGCTCGAACTGCAGGGCCTCGGCGGCGTGTACTCGGATGTCTTCCTGCCGCTGCACGGTGCGCATCAGGCCCACAATGCCGCCATCGCGCTGGCGGCGGTCGAGGCGTTCTTCGGCGCGGGCGCCGACCGGCAGCTCGACATCGATGCGGTACGCGCCGGATTCGCGGCCGCAGTCAGTCCGGGTCGACTTGAGCGGATGCGCAGCGCGCCAACGGTTTTCATCGATGCTGCGCATAACCCTGCAGGCGCCGCGGCGTTGGCGGCGACGATCGCCGAGGAGTTCGACTTCAGGTTTCTCGTCGGCATAGTGGCGGTGATGGCCGAAAAGGATGTCGACGGCATCCTGGCCGCGCTCGAGCCGGTGTTCGATCAGATCATCGTCACCACGAACGGGTCGCCGCGCGCGCTCGATATCGAGAGCCTGGCGATGCGCGCCGAGGAGCGGTTCGGGCCTGAGCGGGTGATCACGGCGGTCGGCCTGCCCGACGCCATCGAGACCGCGACGGCGCTCGTCGAAGAGATGGGCCAGGACGGCGAGGGCTTCTCCGGCAGCGGCGTCGTCGTCACCGGGTCGGTCGTCACCGCGGGCGTCGCGCGCACGCTGTTCGGGCGGGATCCGGAATGAGCGATCACCCCGTCACGCCGTCCGCGCCGGACCCGTGGAAGAGCTTCCGCGGCGTTATGGCGGGCACGCTGATCTTGGAAGCCATCGTGGTGCTGCTCGCCCTCCCGGTCGTCTCGATGACCGGCGGCGGGCTGACCGCCGTCAGCGGCACCTATTTGATCGGCCTTGCCGTTGTCCTGATCCTGCTGTCGGGACTGCAGGGTCGACGGTGGGCGATCTGGGCGAATCTGGCCGTCCAACCGTTGCTGATCGCGGGGTGGGCGGTGTCAGGTGCCGTCGGCTTCATCGGGCTGGTGTTCACCGGCGTCTGGCTACTCATCGTGTACCTCCGCAGCGAAGTGAAGCGCAGGCAGGAGCGTGGCCTGCTGCCAGGTCAACAGCCCCCGCCCGATTAATTGCGGCGAACGTAAATTGGGGTAGTCAACTACCCTGCGGAACCGCGGCGGAAGTGTCATTGTTGTGCCCAGCTGATCGCAGTGAATGCATGTTTGCTCAAGGGAACCACGATGAACAATTCTCGAGACGTCAACCGCACACAGCAGCTGGGCGACCGGACACAACAACTCGGTGATCGCACACAACAACTGGGGCAGCCGACGGAACAGATCTCTCCACCGACGGTGGCGACGCCTTCCGCGCCGCAGCCTGCGCAGCCGACGGCGTGGTCCGAGCAGGGATCGTATGAGGGCGGGGGCTATTCGTACGGCCAACAGCCGACTGACAACTACTACGACCAGCCGCACCAGCAGTATTACGACCAGCCGCCACCGCAGCAGTACTACGACCAGCCACCACCTGCGTACGCCCAACAGCCGATGGGTGCACCGTCGTATGCGCCTGTGCCTTGGTACCGCAGGCCCGGCGTGATGTTCGGAGGCGCAGCGGCGGCCGCGCTACTCGCAGTCGCCGCCCTGATCGCGACGTGGCAGATGAACGACGGAGTGGGGACGACACCCGCCAACACCGAGGGCGTGCCGCAGCAGCAGGTACAGGTTCCGGTGGCGCCCGCTCCCGCGTCGCAGGTTCCCGCGGCACCGGTCCCGGCGCCGCCCAGCGCGCCGGTGATTGTGCAGCAGCCCGCTCCCAGGCAGCAGGCACCTGTGCAGCAGGCGCCTCGTCAGCAAGCACCCGCGCCGCGCCTGGCGCCGAGCAACCCGGCGCCCCGACAGGCGCCGGCCGTACCCGCGCCGAATCCGAATCCAGTTCCGCCGCAGGAGGAGAAGAAGGTTCCGCCGCCGGAGGAGGAGAAGACTCCGCCTGCCGGTGGTGAGGAGAAGGCGCCCGCCGGTGGCGAGGAGAAGAAGACTCCGCCCGCCGGTGGTGAGGAGAAGGCTCCGCCCGCCGGTGGAGAGGAAAAGGCCCCTGCCGGTGGTGAGGAGAAGGCTCCGCCTGCCGGTGGCGAGGAGAAGAAGGCTCCGCCTCCGGCGGGGGATCCACCCGTCGACGAGAAGCCGCAGGCTCCGCCGCCCGAAGAGAAGCAGGCGCCGCCCCCTCCGGTCCAGGAGAAGCCGCCGCCACCGCTGCAGCAGTTGCCTCCGGATCCCAACTGCATCCCCGGCATTACGTGTTAGGAAGGCTTGCGCAGGTACGCTGTCGGCCGTGACTGAGCGGACCCTGGTATTGATCAAGCCCGACGGCGTGCAGCGGCGCCTGATCGGCGAGGTAATCGGCCGTATCGAGCGCAAGGGGCTGAGCATCGCGGCCCTGGAGCTGCGTGATGTCGGCGACGATCTGGCCCGCAAGCATTACGCCGAGCACGACGGCAAACCATTCTTTGACTCGCTGCTGGAGTTCATCACCTCGGGTCCCGTGGTGGCAGCGATCGTCGAGGGCCCTCGGGCCATCGCGGCGTTCCGGCAATTGGCTGGCGGGACCGATCCGGTGGAGAAGGCTGCCACTGGCTCAATCCGCGGTGACCTGGCACTTGTCACCCAGGAAAACATCGTGCACGGGTCGGACTCGCCGGAATCGGCTGCCCGCGAAATCGAGCTCTGGTTCCCCGATAGGTAGCTGAATCCTCCAGCCTGGTCCGTCGACGACGACCGGTATGGGATACTGGCTACGGGTAGACGGCCGTATACCACGGCAGGAAGCCCGAATGAAGACTTAGGCGAGCGCGACCACCGCTCACCAGTGGTGTGGCGCCGACCGTCCCAGCCATCATTCAGCCAGGCACCGTGTGGGTTCCCAGCGAACCGCTCGGAGCGAGACCATAACAAGCTCGGGAGTACGCAGCCCGAGCCCATAGCGGAAGCCCTCGCGTGGCCGCGTCGCAAGGACGCGCCCGGGGGCTTGAGGAGAATACGTGGCCGACGATGCATCTACTGAGGACATATCGGAAGAGACTCAGGAGACTGAGGCGCAGCCTGACGGGTTGACCGTCATCGTGGAGGATCCGGACGGATCCGACCCCGAGGCCGCCGAAGCTGCTGCGGATCCGCCGGCCGCTGCGGAGAATCCGCCTGCCGAAGAACAAGACGGCGCCGAACCGGATGCTCGGACAATCCTCGAGACGAGCCCGGTCGAAAGCACTGTGGCACGCGCCGAGTACATGCCGCTTTTCGTGGCGCCTCAACCCGTCGAATTCGAGCCAGAAACCGACAACGACGACGATGATGACGACGACGACGGTGACGACCTCCCCGAGTCCGACGATGACCAGTCCGAGCGGCCGAACAAGCGCCGCCGCCGTGGCCGCCGCGGGCGGGGCCGTGGCCGGGGCGAGCAAAGCGGTGACGATTCCGACGACGACTCCGACGGTCAGTCGAACGGCCAAGCCGATGATTCCACCGACGACTCTGACGACGACAGCGGCGACGACGAATCCGGCGGGCCGGACGGCGGAAACCGTCGTCGCCGTCGTCGCCGTCGTCGGAAGTCGGGCGGCGGGGACGATGGCGACGGGTCACCCGATGATCCGCCGAACACCGTCGTGCACGAGCGTGGCCCGCGCGAGAAGTCGGGCAAGGCCGAAAAGGATCCCGACGAGATTCAGGGAATCTCGGGCTCGACGCGGCTGGAAGCCAAGCGCCAGCGTCGCCGTGACGGTCGCGACGCGGGTCGGCGCAGGCCGCCCATCCTGAGCGAGGCCGAGTTCCTGGCCCGTCGCGAGGCCGTCGAGCGAGTGATGGTGGTGCGTGACAAAGTCCGCACCGAACCGCCGCACGAGGGCGCCAGGTACACCCAGATGGCAGTGCTCGAGGACGGGGTTGTCGTCGAACACTTCGTGACCTCGGCCGCCTCGGCGTCGTTGGTCGGCAACATCTATCTCGGAATCGTGCAGAACGTGCTTCCCTCGATGGAGGCGGCGTTCGTCGACATCGGTCGCGGTCGCAACGGCGTGCTCTACGCGGGTGAAGTCAACTGGGAGGCAGCCGGGCTCGGCGGGGCGGCCCGCAAGATCGAGCAGGCTCTGAAGCCCGGTGACTACGTCGTCGTTCAGGTCAGCAAGGATCCCGTCGGGCACAAGGGCGCCCGGCTGACCACGCAGGTTTCGCTCGCCGGCCGATACCTGGTGTACGTGCCGGGCGCATCGTCCACCGGTATCAGCCGCAAGCTGCCTGACACCGAGCGGCAGCGGCTCAAAGAGATTCTGCGCGAAGTGGTTCCGTCGGATGCAGGGGTGATCATCCGCACCGCGTCCGAGGGGGTCAAGGAAGACGACATCCGCGTCGACGTCAGCCGACTGCAGGAGCGATGGTCAGAGATCGAGGCCAAGGCGATCGAGACCAAGGGTAAGGCGGCCGGTGCCGCGGTCGCGCTCTACGAAGAGCCCGATGTGCTGGTGAAGGTCATCCGTGACCTGTTCAACGAGGACTTCTCAGGTCTGATCGTCTCTGGTGACGAGGCCTGGTCCACCATCAATGACTACGTCAATTCCGTTGCACCGGACCTTGTTCCGCGACTGACGAAGTATGAGCCTGCCGGCGGTGACGGTCCCGACGTTTTCGCGGTGCACCGCATCGACGAACAACTGGCCAAGGCGATGGATCGCAAGGTGTGGCTGCCGTCGGGCGGCACGCTGGTCATCGACCGCACCGAGGCCATGACCGTCGTCGACGTCAACACCGGTAAATTCACCGGCTCTGGCGGCAACCTGGAACAGACGGTCACCCGCAACAACCTCGAGGCCGCCGAGGAGATCGTGCGCCAGCTGCGGCTGCGCGATATCGGCGGGATCATCGTCATCGACTTCATCGACATGGTGCTCGAGTCCAACCGCGATCTGGTGCTGCGCAGGCTCACCGAGGCGCTCGCCCGCGACCGCACCCGCCACCAGGTGTCCGAGGTGACCTCACTTGGTTTGGTGCAGCTGACGCGAAAGAAACTGGGCACCGGCCTGATCGAGGCGTTCTCCACGCAGTGCACGCACTGCGCGGGCAGGGGCATTGTCCTGCACGCAGATCCCGTCGACTCGGCACCCGCCACCGGCCGCAAGTCCGATTCGGGGCGGCGTGGAAAGCGCGGGAAGAAGGGCGGCAAGGCCGAAGACGTGCCCGTCGTGAAGGTGCCCGCGCACACCAGCGAACACCCGATGTTCAAGGCGATGCAGGCCGCCAACGGCAAGCACGAGGACGACGACGCACCCGATGGGGAAACCACGGACGAGGACACGAAGGCCATCGAGGAAGTCGCCGAGGTCGACATCGACACCCTCAAGCGGGCCGTCATCGACTCCGCTCGCGAAGACCTCGAAGACGACGACCTCGACGATTCGGACGACGACTCCGACGAGTCGGACGACGATGACTCGGACGACGATGACTCGGACGACGATGACTCGGACGACGATGACTCGGACGACGATGACGACGTAATCGGTCTTGACCAAGACGACGAGGAAGACGATCTCGACGATGACATCGAGGTGATCGACTCCGACGACGACGATGACGATGACGACGATTCGGACGACGACGATGACGATGACGACGATTCGGATGACGACGATGACGACGATTCGGACGACGACGACGACGCGGATGACGACTCGGACGATGACTCCGATGACGACGACGATTCGGACGACGACGATCGCGAGGACGCCGCCTCCGCGAGCGTCGGAGGCAGACGTCCGCGCCGCCGAGCGGCCGCCCGACCGGCCGGCCCGCCAGTTCACGAGGGCTGACCGGGCGTGACCTGCGGTGATTTGACCCGCAGCGCGCCCCTCACGTACCCTTGACCAGTTGTCTTTCGGCTGGTGCCGAGGACAGCGGGCCCACCGTGGCTCCGCACCCAGACCCGCTCGCGCACCCACGGGTAGCGCTGCGCCAGACGAACGATGGAGTTGAAGCACGATGGCGACGTACGCAATCGTCAAGACCGGCGGCAAGCAGTACAAGGTCGCCGTCGGTGACGTAGTCAAGGTCGAGAAGCTCGAGGGAGAGCCCGGAGCCAAGGTCTCGCTGCCCGTTGCCCTCGTTGTCGACGGAGCGAACGTCACCAGCGCCGCCAAGGAGCTGGAAAAGGTCGCCGTCACGTTCGAGGTGCTCGAGCACACCAAGGGCCCCAAGATCCGCATTCACAAGTTCAAGAACAAGACCGGATATCACAAGCGGCAGGGCCACCGTCAGCCGCTGACGGTCCTCAAGGTCACCGGAATCAAGTAGGGAGCGATCAAATGGCACACAAAAAAGGCGCTTCCAGCTCGCGTAACGGTCGCGACTCCAACTCCCAGCGGCTCGGTGTCAAGCGGTTCGGCGGCCAGGTCGTCAAGGCCGGCGAGATCATCGTGCGCCAGCGCGGCACCCACTTCCACCCGGGCGTGAACGTCGGCCGCGGCGGCGACGACACGCTGTTCGCCAAGGCCGCCGGTGCGGTCACGTTCGGCGTCAAGCGCGGCCGCAAGACGGTCAGCATCGTGGAGCCGGCGCCTTCAGAGGCCTAGCCCTCAGGGACTTTCCGCGAACGTGAAGCTGCTGCGAGTTCCCTCGGGGAAATTCGCAACAGCTTCACACTCGGGAAGGACAGGCAATGCCCCGGTTCATCGACCGCGTCGTGATCCACGCGCGGGCGGGCAACGGCGGTAACGGCTGCGCCTCGGTCCACCGCGAGAAGTTCAAGCCACTCGGCGGCCCCGACGGCGGTAACGGCGGACGCGGCGGCAGTGTCGTACTCGTCGTCGACCCGCAGGTGCACACGCTTCTCGACTTACATTTCCACCCGCACGTCGTCGCCCCGTCGGGCAAGCAGGGCGCGGGCAGCAACCGTGACGGGGCCGCTGGCGGCGACCTCGAGGTGAGGGTCCCTGACGGCACCGTCGTGCTCGACGAGAAGGGCAGGCTGCTCGCCGACCTGGTCGGTGCGGGCACCCGGTTCGACGCGGCCACGGGCGGGCGGGGAGGCCTCGGTAACGCGGCGTTGGCCTCGCGGGCCCGCAAGGCGCCCGGCTTCGCCCTGCTCGGCGAGAGCGGTCAGGCCCGCGACCTCACGCTCGAGCTGAAAACGGTTGCCGATATCGGACTTGTCGGCTTCCCGTCGGCAGGCAAGTCGTCGCTGGTATCGGTGATCTCGGCAGCCAAACCGAAGATTGCGGACTACCCGTTCACCACCCTCGCCCCCAATCTCGGCGTCGTATCGGCGGGCGATCACACGTTCACCGTCGCCGACGTGCCCGGCTTGATTCCCGGCGCGTCCGAGGGCCGCGGTCTCGGTTTGGACTTTCTGCGGCACATCGAACGGTGCGCGGTCCTCGTGCACGTCGTCGACTGCGCGACCCTCGAGCCTGGCCGTGACCCGATCTCCGATATCGACGCGCTGGAGGCCGAACTCGCCGCGTACACGCCCACGCTGCAGGGCGATACGACGCTTGGCGATCTGGCGGAGCGGCCGCGGGCGGTGGTACTCAACAAGATCGACGTGCCCGAAGCCCGCGAACTCGCCGATTTCGTCCGCGAGGACATCGAACAACGTTACGGCTGGCCGGTTTTCGAAGTCTCCACCGTCAGTCGTGAGGGCCTGCGGCCGTTGACGTTCGCGCTGTGGGATCTGGTGTCGAGCTACCGCGCCGCACAACCCGAGGTGGTCCCGCGGCGTCCGGTGATCCGGCCGATACCGGTGAACGAAAGCGGATTCACCGTCGAATCCGACGGTGACGGTGGCTTCGAGGTGCACGGCGTCCGGCCTGAACGGTGGGTGGCGCAAACCGATTTCACCAACGACGAGGCGGTCGGTTATCTCGGCGACCGGCTGGCGCGTCTTGGTGTCGAGGACGAGCTACTGAAGCTCGGCGCTCGGCCGGGCTGCGCAGTCACCATCGGTGACGTGACGTTCGACTGGGAGCCGCAGACACCCGCGGGCGTGGACCTGCCGATGTCGGGTCGCGGTACCGACACCCGACTCGAGCAGACCGACCGGGTCGGCGCCGACGAACGCAAGCGGGCCCGTAAGGCACGTCGAGAGCAGCAGCCGTGAGCAGTAACCGGGAAACCGTCCGGACCGCGCGCAGCATCGTCGTCAAGATCGGCACCACCGCCCTGACCACGCCTTCGGGTGTGTTCGACGCGGGACGACTTGCCACCCTTGCCGACGCCATCGAGGCGCGGATGAAGGCGGGCTCGGACGTCGTGATCGTCTCGTCGGGCGCGATCGCCGCGGGCATAGAGCCACTGCGGCTGAGTAAACGGCCTGCCGACCTGGCGACCAAGCAGGCCGCAGCAAGCGTCGGTCAGGTCGCGCTGATCAACTCGTGGAACACAGCCTTCACGCGTTACAACCGCACCGTCGGGCAGGTGCTGCTGACTGCGCACGACATCTCGATGCGGGTGCAGCACACCAACGCCCAGCGGACACTGGACCGGCTGCGTGCCCTTCATGCTGTCGCCATCGTCAACGAGAACGATACCGTGGCCACCAACGAGATCCGTTTCGGCGACAACGATCGGCTCTCGGCGCTGGTCGCACACCTCATCGGCGCCGACGCGCTGGTGCTGCTGTCGGATGTCGACGGCCTGTACGACTCGGATCCGCGAAAAGGCAACGCCCGCTTCATCTCCGAGGTCAGCAGCCCCGACGATCTCGACGGTGTGGTGGCAGGACGCGGTAGTCACCTGGGCACGGGCGGCATGTCGTCGAAGCTGTCGGCCGCTCTGCTGGCGTCGGATGCCGGGGTGCCGGTGCTGCTGGCCGCCGCTGACGACGCCGCGACCGCACTGGTCGATGCGTCGGTAGGCACCGTGTTCGCGCCGAGGACGGAACGCATGTCCGCCCGCCGCTTCTGGGTGCGCTACGCGGCGGAGTCGGCAGGCGCGCTGATCCTCGACGACGGCGCAGTGCGGGCCGTGGTGAAGCAGCGCCGCTCGCTCCTGGCTGCGGGCATCACGTCGGTGTCGGGGCGCTTTCACGGTGGCGACGTCGTGGAACTGCGGGCACCCGACGAGTCGATGGTCGCGCGCGGTGTCGTGGCCTATGACGCAGGCGAACTCGCGACGATGCTCGGCCGCTCGACATCGGATCTGCCCGCCGAATTGCGCCGTCCCGCAGTGCACGCCGACGACCTGGTCGCCGTCTAAGTGGTGACGCGCTCGGGATAGATCATTGCGTCGGGCGGGTTGCTGGTCCGGCTGGCGAGCGGATAGTAGAGCGCGGCCGTCACGAACAATCCCACGATCCATGAGATATCGGCGCCGCCGAGCATCGTGGTTATCGGTCCCGTGTACAGCGTTTGGGCCAAGAACGGAATCTGCGCGACGACGCCGATGACGTAGCAGGCAAGGGCGGTGACGTTCCAGCGCCCATAGCGACCGTCGGGGTCATACAACGCAGGGATGTCGACGCGTTCCCGCGAAATCAGGTAGTAGTCGGTGAGATTGATTGCGCTCCAAGGGGTGAAGACCATCAGCAGCGTCAGCACGAAGTTCTTGAAGTTCGTCAAGAAGTCGGCGCTGGCGGCGAGTGCGATCAGCACTGAGACCGCGGTGAAACCAACGATGTAGGCGGCGCGGGCGGTCGACGACACACGAGTCTGGCGCTTGAACGCCGTCACCGTGGTCAGGATCGACATGAAGCCGCCGTACGCGTTCAGGCAGTTGACGGTCAGCTTGCCCACCACGATGACCAGATAAATCAGCAATGCCACAGCGGCAGGACCCGCGAGTTGGCCGATGAAGCCCACCTGATCATCGAGAAAGGCATCACCTGCGACGGCGGCAACCAGCGCGCCGATCGTCATCGACCATGATGAGCCGATGACGCTGCCCGCGAACGTCGACCAGAAGGTCGTACGGCCGCTGGTGCTGCGCGGGAGGTAGCGCGAATAGTCCGCGACGTACGGTCCGAACGTCAGCTGCCAGCCCGCCCCCAGCGATACGGCCAGCAGGAACGTGGCGAATTCGAACGGTTTCGCACCGATGACCGATGCGACGTCGTAGTCCGTGAACAGCCGGACCGCCAGGTAGCTGAACCCGACGATCCCGACGACCGTCGCGATCCGTCCGACAGTGTGGATGAGTTTGTATCCGGTCACCGCCACGACGGCGGTCAGTACCCCGAAGATGATGATGCCTATTGCCGGGTTATCGAGATGGAGGATCTCGTTGACGGCCTGACCCGCCAGCACGGTGCCGGTTGCGGCGAACCCCAGGTACATCAGGACTACGAGCAGCAGCGGTACGACCGCCCCGAAGACGCCGAATTGTGCACGACTGGAAATCATTTGCGGTAGGCCGAGGCGCGGACCCTGGGCGGAGTGCAACGCCATCACTACGCCGCCGAGAACATTGCCGATCAGCAGGCCGACGATCGCCCAGATCGCATCCGCACCGAACACGACCGCAAGAGCGCCGTCAACGATCGCCGTGATCTGCATGTTGGCGCCGAACCACAGGGTGAACTGGTTGCTCGGACTGCCGTGTCGTTCGTCGTCCGGGATGACATCGATGGTGCGGCGCTCGATGGCCAGAGTTGCTTTCGTCGACTGATGGTCCGTCATGTTTATCTGTATAACCGCTTACCAAGCGCGCCATTCACGAGGTGAGCTTGGTGATCGCCGACTTGATCCGGTCGGCGCGGTGCGCCGCCGCATCGACCGGGTCGTCATCCGAGGGCAGCACGTCAACACCGTGGGTGCGGGCCGTTTCCTGCAGGCATTCGCGAACCGCCGGATCGGTCAACACCAGCGCGGCGAGCACGCCCGGCGACAACTCCTTACCGCGCAGCACGCCTCGGTAGTGCACTTCCGCCGGTATGCGGACATCCAGCGGGCCGTCCTCGATTTGTCCTCTGGCCACCGCGACCAGGGTGGTCAGAACTGCGGTGCCCGCGGCATCGATCAGCAACCCGCGGCCGGGGAACCACGGCAGCGGGAGCTTGCCGACCTGTTTGTCGATCGCATCGGAAAGCAGGTAGCCGACCAGATTGCGGGTGCGGATCTCGGTGACGTCGGACCAGTCGACGTCGTCGCCGTCGAATTCAACGGACTCCGCGCTGATGGCTACACCGCCGAAGTGATTGAGAAGCGCAACGATTCGGCGCACCGGTTCGGGCGCATTGACCACATCGGCGACGACATCGCCGATGCTCAGCGACCAACGTTCCTCGGCGGGGCAGGATTTCGGTCGCACCCGGTTCAGCAGCGAGAGCGGGTTCGGGACTTTCATGCGCTCATCACAACCGGAAGTTCGTCGGCGAGCAGCGCAAGCATGGCGGAGCAGCCTGCGTCGATCTTCACGGTCGCCAGGTCGTCGCCCCTGGTCTGGCCCCGGTTGACGATCGCGACCGGAATACCGCGTGCAACGGCATGCCGGACGAAGCGAAACCCGGAGAAGACGGTGAGCGACGAACCTGCCACCAACAATGCCTCGGCCTCGTCGACAACCGTATATGCCTGCGCTACACGATCTTTCGGCACACTCTCGCCGAAGTAGACGATGTTGGGTTTGAGCATGCCCGCACAGTTCGCGCAGTCGACGATCGTGAACGACGATGTGTCGCCGACGACGGCGTCGGCATCGGGTGCGACGGCGATACCTCCGACGGCTTCGGCGCGTTCGGTGAAACCCGGGTTCGCCGTTTCGAGCTGTTCCGCTAGCGCGGCGCGGGGGATGGTGTGGCCGCAGTCCAGGCAGATCACCTCCGCGTAGGTGCCGTGCAGGTTGACGACATTGCGGCTGCCTGCCTTGGTGTGCAGCAGGTCGACGTTCTGGGTGATGACACCGCGGACCACGCCGGAGCGCTCGAGCGTGGCGAGCGACCGGTGCCCGGCATTGGGAAGCGTGTCGTCCATATGACGCCAGCCCACGTGGTTACGGGCCCAGTACCGCTGCCGGAACACAGCGTCGGAGGTGAACTGCCGGATCGTCATCGGATTGCTGGGCGGCGAGTCCGGGCCGCGATAGTCGGGGATGCCCGAATCCGTGGACATCCCCGCGCCGGTGAGTACCGCCACCCGACGTCCGCGAAGCAGGGCGACGAGTTCGGGGGATTCCACTCCATCGAGGGTAGGCGATCAGGGTCCCCGGTCGTGTTTCGGCTGATCCTGCGACCGTCGACGTCAGTCCAGGCAGTTCGCCGCAGGCATGATCGTCGCCCGCATGTTGGCTTCCATCATCCGCAACGCCGCCCTGCCCAGCTCTTCGTCGATGTGGGCGACGCCATCAGGGGGGACGATGACCTGGAAATGCCGAACGTAGGCGTCCAGCGCGGTGTAGAGAATGCATTGCTCGGTGACCTGGCCGGTGAGTATCAGCCGTCTGGTGTCCAGCTGACGCAACAGATACGCCAGCGCGGTGGCATAGAACGCGCTGTGTCGGACCTTCTGTAGGAACAGCACCCCGTCCCTCGGCACGATCGGCTCCACCAGATCGGGTCGCTCACCCTCGAGCGCCTGCCGGATGAGGTCGTCCTGGCTCGCGGTGAAATCGCCGTAGTTGTCGTTGACGTAGATGAGGTCGACGTCGTCGCGCTCCTGCGTCGCGGAGATCAGGCCGGCCACCGGTTCGATGATGTCGGCAACGCTTGACGCCAGCTTTTCGGCGTCTTCGTGCTGGTAGCTGTTGAGCATGTCGATCACGAGCACAGCGGTGTCACTCACCAATCGTTGATACCCCGTGACCCGTCTATGACACTTCACGAGGGACAATAGCGGGTGATGGACTTCTATTCCGCCTATGGCCAGGGCTTTTTCCGGGTCGCCGCGTGCACGCTGCACACCGCGATCGGTGAGCCCGCGACCAACGCCGAATCCGTGCTTGACGTGGCTCGACAGTGCCACGACGAGGGTGTCGGCCTCGCGGTGTTTCCCGAGCTGACCCTGTCGGGCTATTCCATCGAGGACATCCTGATGCAGGACGCACTGCTCGACGCCGTCGAGGATGCGTTGCTCGACATCGTGGCTGCCTCGGCCGACCTGCTGCCGGTGCTCGTGGTCGGTGCGCCCCTTCGCCATCACCACCGGATCTACAACACCGCGGTCGTCATCCACCGCGGGCAGGTGCTCGGGGTGGCGCCGAAGTCGTACCTGCCGACATACCGCGAGTTCTACGAGCGCCGCCAGATGGCCGCGGGCGACGACGTGCGAGGCGTCATCCGGATGGGTCGCGGGAGTGCGGTCGCCGAGGTGCCGTTCGGCCCCGACCTGTTGTTCGCCGCCTCCGATCTACCCGGCTTCGTCCTACACGTCGAGATCTGCGAGGACATGTTCGTGCCGATACCGCCGAGCGCCGAGGCCGCGCTCGCGGGCGCGACGGTGCTCGCGAACCTCTCCGGCAGCCCGATAACCATCGGCCGCGCCGACGACCGCGCCCTGCTCGCGAGGTCGGCGTCGTCGCGGTGCCTGGCGGCGTACGTGTACGCCGCGGCCGGTGAGGGGGAGTCGACAACCGACCTCGCATGGGACGGCCAGACGATGATCTGGGAGAACGGCCTTCAGTTGGCAGGGTCGGAGCGCTTCCCCAAGGGCGCGCGGCGCTCGGTCGCCGACGTCGATCTCGAGTTGCTGCGCTCCGAACGGCTGCGCATGGGTACCTTCGACGACAACCGGGTCCACCACGGCATCGAGGCGGACTCGTTCCGCCGCATCGAGTTCGAGCTCGATCCGCCCGCCGGTGACATCGGCCTGCTCCGTGAGGTGGAACGGTTCCCGTTCGTCCCGTCGGATCCGTCTCGGCTGGAACAAGACTGCTACGAGGCGTACAACATCCAGGTGGCGGGGTTGGAGCAACGCCTGCGTGCGCTGAACTTCCCGAAGGTGGTGATCGGCGTCTCCGGCGGACTCGACTCAACCCATGCGCTGATCGTCGCCGCTCGCGCGATGGACAGAGAAGAACGTCCGCGCAGCGACATCCTTGCCTACACGCTTCCCGGTTTCGCGACCGGTGATCGCACCAAGAACAACGCGATCCGGCTCGGCGAGGCGCTGGGTGTGACGTTCACCGAGCTCGACATCAAGGCCACCGCCGAGCTGATGCTGCGTGAAATGGGGCACCCGTTCGGTCGCGGCGAGAAGGTGTACGACGTCACGTTCGAGAACGTGCAGGCCGGCCTGCGCACCGACTACCTCTTCCGGATCGCCAACCAGCGCGGCGGAATCGTGCTCGGCACCGGTGATCTCTCCGAGCTGGCGCTGGGCTGGTCGACATACGGTGTCGGCGACCAGATGTCGCACTACAACGTCAACGGCGGCGTGCCCAAGACGCTGATTCAACACCTGATCCGCTGGGTGGTGTCGTCGCACCAGTTCGACGACCGAGTCAACGAGGTGCTGCTGTCGGTGCTCGACACCGAGATCAGCCCGGAGTTGGTGCCACAGGGTGAAGACGAGGAGATCCAGAGCAGCGAGGCGAAGATCGGACCCTATGTGCTGCAGGACTTCTCGCTGTTTCAGGTGCTGCGCTACGGCTTCCGGCCGTCAAAGGTGGCATTCCTGGCCTGGCATGCGTGGCACGACCCGGAGCACGGGGACTGGCCGGTCGGGTACCCGCATGACAAGCGGCCCGCGTTCTCGTTGAAGGAGATTCGGCACTGGCTGCAGGTCTTCGTGCAGCGGTACTACTCGTTCGCCCAGTTCAAACGATCGGCGGTGCCCAACGGGCCCAAGGTCTCCCACGGCGGAGGGCTTTCACCGCGCGGTGACTGGCGTGCGCCGTCGGACATGTCGGCCAAGACCTGGCTCGATGAGATCGAACGGGAGATCCCCGAGGATTAGCCGCCTCGGCGCAGCCGCCAGATCTCCTCGCTCGGCCAGCGTCGGGCCCAGGCCAGCGCCGCGGCCGACCGGTACGAGCTGGTGGCGTCCGGGCCGGCCCGCGGCTCGATCAAGTCCTCGATCACGAATCCGTTCGCACGAAACAACCGGATCCACTCGCCGTAGGGCAACTGGAAGCACACCTCGTCGTCGACATCGATGCGGTGCATGCCGAAATAGTCGAGTGCCAACCCCTCGCCGACTTCATCGGCGTCCAGCGGCCAGCAGACCGTCTCGAACGGTGAATGGTGACTGAACGCGAACAGCCCACCCGGCCGGAGCAGGCGTGCCGCTTCGGGCACGGTCCGATACGGGTCGGCGAACGTCATCGCTCCGTGGTCGCAGAACACCACGTCGAAGCTCGCGTCCGCCAGCGGCACAGCCTCGGCGCTGGCATGGACGAGTGGGAAGTCGACGCCTGCCTCCGCCATCAGCCTGCGTGCGTGCTCCAGCTGTCGTTCCGACAGGTCCAGCCCGACCGGGTGGGCACTGAGCTTCGCCAGCGCGATCGACCATTGCGCAGCGCCGCAACCGAATTCGAGGATGTCGCGGCCTGCGACATCGCCGAGGATCTGCAGTTCGGATTCGGGTATCTGCGTCGTTCCCCACGCATACCCGCCGCTGGCCGCCAAATCGTCACCGTGAGTGGCCTGATACTCGTCGCTGTATCCGTCCCACATCGTTCGGTTGCGGGCGGCGTGGTCGGTCAGAGTGCCGGGGTCGGGACCGGTGTCGCTCGGCATCCGGTCATGCTAGCGAGACCCGAGGCCGTCGAGTGCCGAACCGACCAACCGGCCGAGCGTCGGCAGGTGGTAGCCACCCTCCTGCACCGCCACGGTTGGAAGACCCAGTGCCGCAAGCACACCGCCCGCTTTCCGGTAACCGTCGACAGTGACCTGCAACGGGCTCTCCGGGTCGTCGACGGCGGCATCGACCCCGAGGGCGACCACGAGTGCAGACGCTCCGGACGCGGCGGCGGCTTCGGCGGCGCGCTCGACCGCGCGTAGCCAGGTCTCGTCACCGGATCCGGGGGCGAGCGGCAGGTTGTGATTGGCGCCCTCACCCGCAGCGCGCCCTGTCTCGTCGGCGAAGCCGACGTGGTGAGGAAACCAGCCCGCGCCCGGGTCGACGTGAACGGAGGCGGTGAACACGTCGGGCCGCTCGTAGAAGATCGCCTGGGTGCCGTTGCCGTGATGGGCGTCGATGTCGACGACGGCGACCTGCCCGAAACCGGCGTCCCGCAGCGCCTGTGCGGCGACCGCGGCGTTGTTGAGGTAGCACGACCCGCCGTACGCCGATCGCGTCGCATGGTGCCCGGGCGGCCGCGTCAACGCGTAGGCCGCTGGTGCGCCCGATGCGACGAGGTCCACCGCGGTGCGGGCCACGTCGGTGGCGGCTCTGATCGAGCGCCAACTCCCCGGGCCGACGAGCGTCATCGTGTCGTAGCAGAACACCCCGACCTGTGCGTGCAATGCGGTGGGCAGCCGCGCCGGAAGCCCGTGAAGGAGTTCGCCGCTGGGGAACAGATAGGGGACGACCCGCTGGGCACCGAGGTCGGGATAGCCGCCGTCCACCCAGCGGTCCCAAACGGTCGCCAGATGTTCGAGCAACTCCTCTGAATGCACGCCCGACAGCCACGCATCGTCGAACTCGACCGCGGGCACCACGGCATGGCCGAGGTCGCGCAACGCCGACTCGATGACAGCGACGCGGTCGGCGACCTCGGTGCCGGGCGTGCGTACCCCGAGCCAGATTTCCGCTTGCGGATCGTGCTCGGCACATCGCGGGTCGACGACCACCGGAATTCGCCCCGCCGCCACCCCGGCAGCATGGCACGATGCGCGGATGGGTGGAAGCGCTCGGCTGGCTGACTTCTCGGTCGACATCGGCGCCCTACCCCGCGGACGCACCAACTCGGTACTCGACGTGCCCGGCGTCGGGTTGGGCCATGCCACGGTCATCATCGACGACGCCGATCCGCCTGCGGGCTCGGGCGTCGCCCGCACAGGCGTCACGGTCCTCGACCCCGGCGGCGACGTCTGGGCCGCTCCGGTGCCCGCAGGCGTGTCGGTGCTCAACGGCGCAGGCGAGCTGACGGGACGGTCCCAGGTCGAGGAATGGGGCGTCGTCGAGAGCCCGGTGTTTCTGACCTCGACCATGCAGGTCGGTCGGGTCTACGACGCGGCATGCCGCCTGCTGATCGACGAACAGCCGCGGATCGGTGTCGACGACGTGGTGATTCCGATCGTGGGGGAATGCGACGACTCCTGGCTCACCGATACCCGCCGCATGCACGTGCAGGACGATGACGTGGCGACTGCCCTTGCGGCGGCGCGGCGCTCGATCGGCGGCGACGATGTCGACCTCGGATCCGTCGGAGCGGGCACGGGAATGTGCTGCCTTGGCTGGAAGGGCGGCATCGGGTCCGCGTCGCGGGTGTTGCCCGACGGCCACGTCGTCGCGACGCTCGTGCTCGCCAACTTCGGGTGGTGGGATCGGCTCACGATCGCCGGCGTCGCCGTCGGCCGTGCGCTGGGCCAACCGCCACACCTCGCACCGCCACCGGCGGGGTCGTGTATCGGTGTGGTCATCACCGACGCGCCGATCGACGCCGCGGGTTGCGCCAGGCTCGCGGCACGGATGGGACTCGGGCTGGCCCGCACCGGGTCGACGGCCCATCACGCCTCGGGTGAGATATTCCTCGGCCTGGCAACAGGTTTGCGCACGGACCGGTCGGCTGCCGCTCAGCAGGCGGCCGTCGTCTCCGGCACCGGTCTTGATCTGTATTTCGAAGCGACCGTCGACGCGACAGAGGAGGCGGTGGTCGACGCCCTGCTGACCGCAACGACGACCACCGGGGTCGGCGGCAAGACCATCAACGCTCTTCCGCACGACCGGGTGCGCGCGCTGTTGGGGCGGCCGTGACGGGCACCCGCCGCGATGAGTGGATTCCGATGTCGGACGGCGCCCGCCTCGCGGTGACGCTCTATCTTCCCGAGGGCGGCCCGCAGCCGTGCATCCTCGAGGCCCTTCCGTACCGCAAGGACGATCTGACGTCCTCGTATCGCCCCGAGTACACCCGACTTCGCGACGAATTCGACTACGCGGTAGCCCGTTTGGATGTCCGTGGCACGGGCAGCAGCAGCGGGCGGGCGACAGACGAATACCCGCACACAGAACAGCGCGACCTGGCCGAGGTGATCGCCTGGCTCGCGGCGCAGGACTGGTGCGACGGCAACGTCGGCATGTACGGCACGTCCTACAGCGGCTTCAACTCGTTGCACATGGCCGCCGAAGGCCCGCCCGCATTGAAGGCCGTCATCGCGATCTACGCCACCGACGACCGCTACACCGACGATGTCCACCTCTGCGGTGGTTCACGGCGGTGGCTCGACATCGTCGACTACTGCCACTACATGACGCCGATGAACGCCCTGCCGCCCGTTCCCGCGGTGTGGGGGAACGGGTGGCGCGACGAGTGGGCGGCGCGGATCGCCGAGCACGAGCCGTGGCTGTTTCCCTGGCTGGAACACACCCGTCGCGACGCGTACTGGGAGCACGGGTCCATTCGCCCGAACTACAGCGATATCGGCTGTCCAGTCCTCATCGTCGCCGGCTGGGCGGACGGCTACCGCAACAACACATTCCGCACTGTGGAGGCACTGCGCGCGGCGGGGCGGCACGCCGAACTACTTGCCGGACCATGGCCGCACGCGGCGACCTCGTCATGCCTGCCCGGTCCTCGCATCGATCTGGTGCCGGAAATGGTCGCCTGGTGGGATCGCTGGCTACGGGCCCGTGCACCCGCTGTCGAACCGCCCGCCGCGCGTTGGTACGCGAAGGATTCGCATCGGCCCGCACCGGATCTCGACGAGGTTCCCGGAGTCTGGAGGGCCGACGAATGGCCGACGACGCGCACCAGCGAGCAGTCGTGGCCGATGGCACCGAGGCCGCCGTACGACGTGGTCGCCGATATCGGGCTCGCCGCGTGGCTGTCGTGCGCCGGACACCTGCCTTGGGGTCAGCCAGAGGATCAACGCACCGATGACGCGCGTTCGATGACGTGGGACTGGCCGCTTGCAGACGGCCTGGAGATCGCCGGGCATCCCTTTGTGCGGCTGCGGGTTTCGTCGAACGCGCCAGTCGCGGGCATCGCGGTCCGGTTGTGCGATGTGGCGTCCGACGGCACGTCGACTCTGGTGTCGCGCGGCTTTCTGAACCTGACTCGGCGTGGTGGCATGACGACGGCCGAACCCCTCGTGCCCGGCGAGATCTACGACGTCGACGTCGAGATCGACGCGATCGCCTGGCGCTGGGCACCCGGCCACATGCTGCGACTGGCGTTGGCGGGCTCCGATTGGCCTAACGTCATCTCGCCGCCCTCGCCGTTGACCCTGACAATCCACGGCGGAGAGCTGAGGCTGCCTGCCTACGATGCGGCCGAGAGCCCCTATCCGGCACCGACTTTCGCGCCGGGTGATGATACCGCAGACGAGGACATCTCCGCCGTCACGTGGCGAACGTACCGCGATGTACTTGCCCGTATCACCAGTGCCTTCGTCGAGCACGGCGGCGAACCCTACGACACTTCGTACGGCCGCGCGGGCGAGCACTATGTGGGCGAGGTCACCGTGCAGACGCAGGCATTCGCCCAGACTGCGCGATCGGATGTGACGTTCTCACTGCGCTACGACGACGACGGGTCGGGCGCACCCGTCGACTGCGTGGTCCGTTCGCTTCTTCACATCTCGGCCGACGAGACAGACCTCGATGTGACGATCGAGCTGACGTGCACCGAGGCGGGCCCATCGGGAGAACAGGTGGTCGGAGAGCGGCACTGGCAACGCCGCTTCGCCCGCGACCTGGCCTAGCTCAACTTCGCTTGCGCGCCTGCAGCGTAAAGGTCAACGGCACCCGCTCCGGTCGCTCCACCAGGTGCCACTCCTCGTTCTCGTCGCGCACCATGTGGCCGGGCAGCCCCTCCCACGGGACGCTGCGATGCTCCTCCAACGCAGTGAGCTCCATGCCCGCATCGAGCACCGCGGTGACGGTTTCGCCCAACCCGTGATTCCAGCTGTGCGTTGTGCTGTGCGAGAAGACGACGTCCGTCTCGGCGTAGGTGCCCTCGTCCTCGAACACCAGGGGCTCAGGCGTCTCGAAGTACGGGTAGTCCACCGCGAGTACATCGTCGGTGCGCTCCTCGTCCAGGCTCCACATCATCGGGTGGGCCTCCCGGATGAACAGCCGCCCGCCAGGCCGAAGCAGATCTGCGACCGTTTGTGCCCACCGGCGGATATCCGGCAGCCAGCCAAGGGCGCCGACACCGGTGTAGACGAGGTCGAACCGCTCCGCGCCGAGAGCCGAGACAGCGTCGTACAGTTCGGCTTCGACGTAATCCACCTCAGCACCGACCAGTGCCGCTATCCGCCTGCCCTCGCTCAGCGCCGCGGTTGAGAAGTCCAGTCCGGTCATGTGTGCGCCGAGGCGGGCCAGTGAGATGGTGTCGGTGCCGATGTGACATTGCAGGTGGACACCGCGAAGCCCGGCGATGTCTCCGAGCCGCGGCCTGTCGAATCTGACGACGGGGCTCAAGAATTCAGGGTCAGAAGCGAACTCCGCGACGTGGTAATCGGGCGAGGCCGCGTGCGCGGGGGCGCGTTCGTCCCAGTTCAGTCGATTGATCTGCACGTAGTCCTCGGAGGAGTCCACGTTCATACCATCCAGTTCGCGACATAGGTGGGATCGGTGAGGGCCTGGCGGTCGAAGCGGAAAGCCGAGAGGTCGTAGCGGCTTTCGCCGTCGACGGCGACATCGGTGAGCAGTCGCCCGGACAGAGCCGCGAACTTGAATCCGTGCCCTGCCGCCAGCCCGACCGTGACGCAGGGATGGCCGGGGAGCCGATCGATGACGAAGTCGCGGTCAGGCGTCAACGTGTACAGGCAGCGTTTGGACCGGACGGGCGCGCCGGAGCCGGGAATCGCTCGGCGCATGAACTCCGAAAGCCGTTCCCGCATGGCCTCATCCACTGCGAAGCTGCGGTCGTCACCCGTCACGGTTGGGCCGCCGCAGTCCTGCGCGGCCTTCACGGTCGGCTCACCGTAGGTGGGGAAGCCGTAGTAGGACGGCTCGTCCATCCAGATCCACACGGGGAACACGTCGGGACTGAAGTCCGCAGGCCGGGACGGAGAGAAATAGGTGACCTGTTCCTCGGTGACGGTCAGCGGCAGGTCGACGCCGAGCGGCCGTAGCAGATCGTTGGTCCACGCGTCCGCGGTGACGACCACGCGTGCCGCGCTGACCGCGCCGTCGGCGGTGACCACGTCGGCCCCGTCGGTGCCGGGCACGATGGCCTCGACGCGGGTGTCGTAATGCAGCACCGCGCCGAGATCCTGTGCACGCTGCGCCATCGCGGCGGTGCCCTTGGCTGCGGGCACGATTCCGGTGCGGTCCTGGTGGACAGCGACGGTTCCGTCGGGTAGCTCGAAGGCAGGCCACCGCTGCTTGACCGTGTCGACATCGAGCACGTCGTAGGCGATGTCGTGGGCGTCCAGCGACGACGTGTAGTCATCCGCGGAGATCGCGGCGCCTTCCGGGTAGAGGTCGAGGCCGCCCGTCACCGTCACGAACTGTTCGCCGGTCTCCTCTTCGAGACGCGCCCAGTCGTCGTACGCGCCGAAGGTCAGCGCGACGTAGGCGGGGGTGTGGTAGCTGTGCCGGATGATCCGCGATGTGTCGTGGGACGCGCCGCGGTCGTGGCCGAACTCGAATGCCTCGATTCCGACCACCCGAAGACCGCGGCTCGCGGCGTGCCAGGCAGTCGAACTACCCAGCGCACCAAGGCCGATGACCGCGAGGTCACATGTCTCAGTCATGCGGTCGTTTCCCCTCGAGCCGGGGGAGCAGCCAGCGACGGATGTCGACCGAGGCGTCTTCCATCGGTGCGAACCAGCCCTGCGTGTAATACCGCGACGTCATTCCGCGCTGTACCGATTCGCAGATCGACCAGTCCTGTCGGTTGACCAGATCCCAGAGATCGCCCGCGTCGCTCGGGTCGAATTCGGGCTTCGCCGCCTCATCAGGTGCGAACAGGAGATCGCAGGTGATCTCGGTCCGATCGACCGCCGTTGGTCGAAGGATGAACGCCGCGACGTGGTCCGCCGCCAGCGACAGCAGCAGGTTCGGGTAGACCAACTCGCCCTTGTGTCGTACCCGCTCGGCGTCGTCGAGGTCGGGAAACGGCGCGCGGTCGGACGTGCCCGACATGGTGAAAGTCCACGCGCCTTCGCGGTGGGGGATTCCGTCCTCCCACGCGAGGTTGGCGGCGCCGCCTCCACCGAATGCGGGTACCAACCGGGTGAGTTCGGGGTGAACCGGGCCGCAGTGGTAGCACTCGTTGTAGTTCTCGGCGATGACTTTCCAGTTCGCCTCGACCGAATAGGTCAGCCGCATCCCCACCACGAGGGTGTCCAGCGGATAGCGTCTCACCCGCTCAGGAATCGGACTCAGCGCGTCGACGACCGCTGGTGCCGCCAAATCCTCGGTGAGCCAGAGGAATCCACCCCAGGCCGCGGCGCCCACTGCCGTCAGCCCGAATGTCGAGGTGTCCAGATCGACATCCTCGGTGTGCGGGGCGTGCAAGAGTCGGCCGTCGAGGCCGTACGTCCAGGAGTGATAGGGGCACCGCAACGACTTCGCGTCGCATGGCTCGATTGGCACGCCCGGCTCGACAGGCACGACCTGGGAACCGCGGTGCCTGCACACGTTCGCGAACGCGCGCAGCGATCCGGCGGAGTCGGCGGTCACGATGACCGACTCACCCATATATGTCACCACGACGCGGCGATTCGCGATCACCTGGCCCGACGTGGCGAGGCCGAGGTCGTCGAGACGGCCGACGCACGTCCACTCGCGCCGCAGCATGTCCTCTTCGCGCCGGAACGATGCAGCATCGGTGTAGTGATGGCGATCGAGGGCAGGTTGGAGCCCGTGCGGCGATGTCCCCGACACGGCTACCGCCCCGCCTCCGCCGCGACGAGATGGCAGGCGCTGGAATGGAAGTCGGCGTTCGCCTCGGCATGAAGCACGGGTAGCGCGACGGAGCGGCAGTCCCCGTCGACGCCTGCCTCGGCAGCTGAGCCGTCGGCCAGCGCGGGACAGCGGGTGTGGAAGCGGCAGCCGCTGGGGATCCGGGTGGGGTCCGGTGTCTCACCTGTGAGCACGATCGGCTCGAGGCGCTCGACCTCGGGGACCACCGACAGCAGCGCCTTGGTGTACGGATGCTGCGGCGAGGACAATATCTCCTCGGTCGGCCCGATCTCCAGAATGCGACCGAGATACATCACCGCCACCCGGTCGGCGATGTTCCAGGCCAGGCCGAGGTCATGGGTGACCACGACCAGCGTCAAACCCAATTCGTCGCGCAGTCGCAACAGCAGGGCGAGGATCTCCCCGCGGACCGACGCGTCGAGGCTCGACACCGGCTCGTCGGCGACGATGATGTCGGGGTCGAGGACCAGCGCGCCCGCAATCACCACTCGCTGACGCTGGCCGCCGGACAGTTCGTGTGGATAGCGAAGATAGAAGCGCTCCGGCGGCCGCAGCCCGGCGCGCGAGAGCGCGTCGGCCACCTTCGCCTCCTCGCCGTCGTGCAGGCCGTGTACCCGGAGGCCCTCGGCCACCGCTTCGTACACGGTGTGCCGCGGGTTGAGCGCACCCGAGGGGTCCTGCAGGATCAGTTGCGCCCGTCTGCGATAGGCCTTCAGGGCTCGGGACTTGTAGGACAGGGGCTCGCCCGCGACATAGACGCCGCCCGAGGTCGGCCGTTGCAGGCCGAGAATGGTGCGCGCCAATGTCGTCTTCCCTGAGCCGCTTTCGCCGACCAGGGCGATGATCTCGCCTCGACGGACGGCGAGGTCGACGCCGTCGACTGCGCGTGCCACCCCACCACCCCGGATCCCGAACTCGACTCCGAGGCCGCGCGTTTCGAGCACCGTCGTGCCGGCTTCCGTCGCCGCCGTCATACGAGTACCTCCCCCGCGCGATGGCACGCGGCGTCCCGTTCGCCGTACTTCTCGAGCAGGGGCTCGGTCGTCGTGCACACGTCTTCCGCCGTCGGGCAGCGCGGGTGGAACGGACAACCCGCGGGCAGGTCGCCGGGGAAGGGCGGGTCACCGGGAACACCGGCGGGCGCGTAGCGGAACCGGGCGTCGCCGATGCGGGGGAACGCCGCAGCGAGGGCACGGGCATAGGGGTGCAGCGGTTTGGTGAAAACGTCGCTCGCCCTGCCCTGTTCGACGATCCGGCCCGCGTACATGACCGCCACCCGGTCGCACGTCGCGGCGAGGACGGACAGGTCGTGGCTGATGAACACGACGCCGAGGCCGAGATCGGCGACCAGCGACGACAGCAGATCGAGAACCTGCGCCTGAACCATGACATCGAGCGCGGTGGTGGGCTCGTCGGCGATGAGCAGCTTCGGTCGGCAGGCCAGCGCCATCGCGATCATGACGCGCTGCTTCTGCCCGCCGGAGAGTTGGTGGGGGTAGGCGCGGGCGCGACTGGCGGGCAGGCCCACCTGCTCGAGGAGGTCTCCGACCCTCTTTCTCGCCGCCTCGGCTCCGACGTCGTCGTGCAGCAGGATCGGTTCGGCGAGTTGGGTTTCGATGCGCTGAACCGGGTTGAGCGCGTGCATGGCACCCTGGAACACCACGGCGGCCTGTGCCCACCGGACCGCGCGCAACTGGCCGAACGTCATCCCCATGACGTCCTCGCCGTTGAGTCGGATCTCGCCCGTCACCTGTCGCAGTCTTCGGAAGCAGGCGCAACACCGAGCTCGTCAATGTGGTTTTGCCGCAGCCGGATTCACCGGCGACGCCGAGGGTTTCACCTTGCTCCACCGACATCGACACATTGCGAACAGCAGGGACCGGGCCCTGCCTGGACTGGTAGGTGATACTGACGTCGTCGAACTCCAGAAGCGTCATTCGTGGGCCCCGCGCGGGTCCAGGATGTCCTCGAGCGTCCGCCCGATGAGGTTGAAGGCCAGCACGACCAGGACCACGCAGATACCCGGCGGACCCAGATACCACCATGCGCCCGACGAGATGGCGCCGCTCGCGAATGCGTCGTCGAGGATCGTCCCCCATGACACCGCCGTTGGATCGCCGAGGCCGAGGAAGGACAACGTGGTCTCCGACAGGATCGAGATCGACACGGCGAGCGTGGTATTGGCGAGAACTAGCGGCATGACGTTGGGCAGTACGTGGCGCGTCATCTGGTGCAGGTCGCCTGCGCCGAGCGCCTTGGCGCGCTCCAGGTAGGGCCTGCCCTCGACGGACAGTGTCTGCGCGCGGATCAGGCGGGCGGTGGCGGGCCACGAGGTCACGCCGATCACGATGATGATGTTGAGCAGGCTCTTGCCCAGGACGGTGGCCAACACAATCGCCAGCGGCAGGAACGGGATCACCAGGAACCAGTCGGTGAGCCGGTTCAGGACCCCGGCGACCACTCCGCGGTAGTGCCCGGACGCGATGCCGACGGCGGTGCCGATGACCATCGCCAGCACGGTGGCGCACAACCCGACGAGCAGCGAGATGCGGGCACCCCACGCGACCATCGCGAGCACATTGCGACCGGCATCGTCGGTGCCGAGCCAGAACTGCCCCGACGGGGGTTCATAAACGGCGCCGGTCGCCTTGGTGACGTCGAGTTGGGATTCGTCGAACATCAGCGGGGCGAGAAGTGCGATCGCCGTGAAGACCACGATGATCGTCAAGCCGAGCATTCCCTGCCGCGATCGACGAAACCTGCCCGCCAGGTCATTCCACGCCCTGCGCCGGCGCGCCCACACGATCGAGCGAGCCGAAAGGGGCACCGACGAGGTGGTCATGTCCGCACTCGCGGATCGAGTTTGGCGTAGATCAGGTCGGCCAGCAGGTTGGCGATGATCACGGCAGCGGAGAACAACAGGAAGAGCGTCTGCAGCAGGGGTACGTCCGGTCCGCGCAATGCTTGTACCGTCAGCGAGCCGAGACCGGACAGCGAGAACACGTACTCGATGGTGATCGCCCCGCCGATGACGAAGCCGAGGTTGAGAAAGATCAGCGTCGTCGTCGGCAGCATGGCGTTGGGGACCGCATGCTTGCGGCGCACGTCGTCATCTTTCAGACCCTTCGCGCGGGCGGTCTGCAGGTAGTCCTGGCCCATCTCGTCGATCAGCGAGGCGCGCATGACCAAGGCGTACTCGGCCAGATAGACGACGGTCAGGGTGAACACCGGCAGCACCAGGTGCCAGGCCGTGTCGAGTATTCCGGCGAAACTCCCACTGTCGACGCCCGGAGTGGACAACCCGCCGACGGGAAAGATCCCGGGGAACCCGAACACGCCGACCGAGAACACAGTCAGCAGGATCATGCCGAACCAGAACTCGGGCATCGAGTAGAGCACGAGAGTCGTTGTGGTGGCGACCTTGTCGAAGCGCTCCCCGCGTTTCCATGCGCTGCGAACACCGAGCCACACGCCGAAGATCGTCGCGAGCACCGTCGCGGTGCCCACCAACAACAGCGTCGGCGCGATCCGCGGAATGATGACGTCCCAGACCGGAACACTGAACTGCTGTGACGGCAACTCGGGAACGAACGGGTTCTTGATGTACTGGATGAACTGGTCACCGATCGGGGCGTTGAACTTCGCCTGCATCTGCCGCCTGATCTCCGGATCCACATCCCGCCCGCGGGTGTAGAGCGCGATGGGATCGCCGGGCAGCATGCGGAACAGGAAGAAGTTGAACAGGATGACGAAGACCAACGTCCCTGCCGACGACAGCAGCCGTGACACGGCGAACCGTGCACCGGGTCCAAGGACGCGGCCCCGCCCGGGGGCCTGCGGGATGGGCGCGACGTCCGGTGCGCTGATCAGCGCCATGCGCTAGTCACTCCCGATCGTCGGCCGCCCCGGCGCGACGTCGTCTCAGCAGTAGGAACGCCAGACCGCCGAGCACCGCGACAGCTGCCACCACGCCGCCGATGAGAGCGGGCGACGGACCGCTCGACTGTCCGCCTGCCGCGACGGGCTTGAGGTTCTCATACGTCCAGGTCCCGTACTGGAACAGGTACGAACCATTGGGATCCGGCTGCGGGATGAAGCCCTCGAACCTGTCGGTGCGGTAGGCGATCAGGTTGTCGTAGTAGTACGTCACCGCATACGGCCAGTCGTCGTAGAGGATCTGCTGCATCTCCTTGACGATCTCCTGGCGCTTGGCGTTATCGGTCTCGCTGCCCTGGGCCTCGAAGAGTTCGTCGTACTTCGGGTTGCAGTAGAACGAATCGGAGAGACCGGCCAGCACACTGCCGCCGTCCTCGTAGGATCTGCTGTCGCAGGTGAACGTCGAGAGCTGGTAGTTCGGGTCGGGCTCGACCACCCACCCCCACTCGAACATGTCGAACTCGCCCTGACCGATCTTCTCGGTGAGGGCGTCCTCCGAGATCAGCGAGACGTTCGCCGCGATGCCGACATCGGCGAGGTAGCGCTTGATGTACTCGACGGCCTTCTTCGACGTCGGGGAGTCCGACCGGCCGAAGAGCCGGAAATCTAGCCGTGCACCGTTCTCGGCGCGGCGGATGCCGTCGGGGCCGACGCGGTAGCCCGCGGCGTCGAGCAGCGACTTGGCCTTCTCCGGGTCGTAGCTGACCTCGTTGGGCGGTTGCAGGTGCCAGGTGTCGAACATCGGCGCGATGATGGTCGTGCCGACGGCTGGCGTGTCCACCGAAGACCTTGTCCACCATCGTCTTTCGGTCCAGCGACCAGCCGATCGCCTCGCGCAGACGCTTGTCCTTCAGCAGTGGGTTGCCGTCGCCGATCGGCTTGTTGTCCACCAGCGCGGCTCCGGTGTTGAACGCCAGTTCGTTGAATCCCGGATAGACCGCCGACTTGCGTTCGATGTTCGGCGCGTCGGCAAGGGAGTCGTAGACGTTCGCCTCCAGGCTGTCGGCGTAATCGATCTCGCCCTTCTTCAGCGCCTGCCCCAGCGCGTCGGGATTGGAGTAGATCTTGAAGACGACCTCGTCGACGGCGGGCTTACCGCGGTAGAAGTTGGGATTGGCGACGAACCTGGTGAACTCGCCGACCTTGCGCTCGGCGACCAGATACGGCCCCGCCCCGACAGTGGGTTTGCCGCCCACCGGTTCGTTGTTGTAGCTCTGGATGGCCGCTTCGTCGATCTTGGAGTAGACGTGCTCGGGCAGGATGTAGACGGCGAGCGTCTGCATGATCGGTGTGGGTTTGTCGACGCGAAGGATCAGCGTGGTGTCATCGGGGGCCTCGGCCTTGGTGATGTTGCTGACGTAGTTGCCGAAGTTCGTCTTCTCGAATGTGCCGTTGATGATGCGGTTGAAGGTGTACGCGGCGTCCTTGGCGGTCAGCGGTTCGCCGTCGCTCCACTTGACGTCCGGCCTGATCTTGTAGGTCCAGAACGTCTTGTCCGGAGACTCTTTCCACGATTCCGCCAGCCCCGGCACGACGGCGAAGTTCTTCGCATCCCACTCGGTCAGCGTGGGGTACTGCATCTGGAACATCTCATAGGCGGCGACCGTGACCCCGATGAACGGGTTGAGCGAGTCGACGTCCTGCACGACCCCGACGGTGAACACCGACTTCTGCGGCGCCTCGTCGGCGCTGGAGAGCGCGGTCGGGAGAAAAACGAGCCCCATGATGCACGCAAGCGCGGCGATGAGGCGGGCGGATCGGTGTGCCATCACGTGCCCTCTGGTTTGACTGGCGAATCAGGACGCACCGAATAAACCACGAACGACGGATTCGTGCAGGGAGTACGGAGATCTTGAACGAATCCGTCGCGTTATGGGCGTTATGGTGTCCACCGCGTCCTATGACCCGTCGAAGGAGTCGGGAGGTTCCGTGTCACCTGGCCGCGATGTCGATAGCCCGTCCGCGCCGCCTGTCGCGAGGGCCGAGGCCGGCGCCGACCCCTACGGTTGGATCGCCGAGCCGACCGCGGAGCTGATCGACCTGCTCGATGCCGAGCGTGCCTACTACGAGGCGCGGGTCGCTCCGCTCGCGGAACTGCGTGCCACGCTGGCGGCCGAGATGACGTCGCGGGTGCCCGGGTCGTCGGCGTCGGCGCCATGGCGGTCGGGCGACTTCACATACCGCGAGATCCACCGGGCCGGTGCCGAATTCCCCACCGTCGTGCGTCGCACCGCCGACGGCCGGGACGAGTCCGTGATCGACCTGCAGGCGGTAGCCGACGCTCATCCCGGCGCGGAGTTCCACCGCGGCGAGTGCGAGGTCAGTCCCGACGGCGCGCTACTGGCCTGGTCATCCGATGTCGTCGGCGACGAGAGGTACGCGCTTCGATTCCGCGACCTGGCCACCGGCGAGGACTTGCCCTGCGTCATCGAGGCGACCTTCCCCAGCGGGGGATGGAGTGCGGACGCGACGACATATCTGTATCTGCGCACCGACGCCGTCAATCGACCGCACCAGGTGTGGGCGCATCGGCTCGGCACCGACACCACGGCGGATCGGCTGGTCTTCACCGAACCCGACGAGCGGTTCGAAGTCAGCCTGGAGGTCACCCGCTCCGGGGCGTGGTTCGTGATCACCGCGGCGTCGCGAAACACCACGGAGGTCCACGTGCTGCCGTGCGCTGACCCCGCGCAGGATCCGGTATGCGTGCGGCCGAGGGCGGACCTCGTCGAGTACCTGGTCGAGCACGCGCCGGGACCACAAGGTGACCGCTTCCTGATCGTCACGAATCTCGACGCCGAATCGTTTCGCATCGTCAGCGCTCCAGTGGACGCGCCAGGGGCGTGGACCGACTATGCCGCAGAGGATCCGGCGACGCGCGTCTATCAGGTGCACGCATTCCGCACGGCCGTCGTGGTGTCGGCCCGGCGTGACGGTGTCGGGATGCTGACGGTGCACCCCTACGGGGGTGCGCCTTTCGAGATCTGGCCGGACGAGGCGGGCGGGCTCGCGACGCTGGGCCGCAACGAGGTGTTCGACGCCGACTACGTCACCGTCGCTCAGCAGACGTTCATCCGTCCGAGCCGGTCGGTGGATGTCGATCTGGCGACCGGCCAGCGCGCCCTGCGTCACGTCGAGGAGATCGTCGGCGTGGACGTCGACGCATACGTCCAAGAGCGGTTCCTCGCGACGGCGGGAGACGGCGCCGAGGTGCCCGTGGTCGTCGTCCGCAGGCGCGACGTCGACCTCGACGGCAGGCCGCCGCTGTATCTGTACGGGTACGGGTCCTACGAAGTGTGCACGGACCCCGACTTCGGGTACGACTGGCCGCGCTCGCTGCCGTCGCTGCTCGACCGGGGGGTGGTGTGCGCGTTCGGCCACCCTCGCGGTGGTGGTGAGCGCGGGCGGCGCTGGTGGCTCGACGGTCATCTGCGGGCGAAGCCCAACACTTTCGACGACCAGGCGGCCGTCGCCGATTTTCTCGCCGGCGGTTTGGTCGACGGCACCCGCATCGTGACTCGCGGGTTGTCGGCGGGTGGTCTCCTGCAGGGCGCGCTGTACTCCCGGCGACCCGAACGCTTCGCCGGGATCGTGGCGGAGGTGCCTTTCGTCGACGTGGTCACCACGATGTCGGACCCGTCGTTGCCGCTCACGGTCACGGAATGGGACGAATGGGGCAATCCCGCCGACGCCGACGACCGCGCGGTGATGGCGTCGTACTCGCCGGTCGACAACCCGCCACAGGCGCAGGCCAGACCGGCACTGCTGGTGACCGGCGCCGTCCACGACACCAGGGTGTTGGTCCGGGAGCCGGCGAAATGGGTTGCGACGCTGCGGGCGACCGACCCCGAGCGCGGTGCTGGCGTGGACTCCGGCGCACCGACGTCCAGGCGAACGGTGCTCTTTCGTACCGAGACGGGATCCGGCGCCCACGCCGGTCCGGTCGGACGTTACTCCCAACTCCAATATGAAGCCGAGATCCACGCCTGGACCCTGACTTGCCTTGCCGCTCAAGCCAACTAGCTCAGCCCGACGCGGGGCAGGAAGCGGCCGACGCTCGCCAGGTAGTCGCGGTAGGTGTCACCGTGTTTGCTCGCAAGATAGGGCTCTTCGACGACGCGCACCTGCACCTCGATCGTCAGCACCAGTAGCGCGCAGCCGACGATCGCCACGATGTTCGGTGTCACAAGGGCGATGCCGAACCCGAAGACCAGCATCGCGGTGAAGATTGGATTTCGCACGAGCCCGAAAACACCCTGGCGGACAAGCGTTGTCGTCTCAGCGGGATCGACGCCGATACGCCATGACTCGCCCATGTCCACCTGCGAGTAGACCGTCGCGACGATGCCCGCTATCGCCAGCGCTATCCCGGTGAATTGGATCCACGGCGCGTGCAGAAGCGCCAGCGGCCCGACCGCACCCACGAGTTGCAGCACCGGCGCGAAGAACGCCGCCGCCATCGCCACGATGAAGCCGACGCCCGCGAACCATTCGATCGATCCTGGACGTCCGCTGACGCCGCGGAAGCCGGTGGATCCGGTGCGGCGGTACTGAAGCCAACTGCGCCAACCGAATCCGAGCAGAGCGAAGACCGCGAACAACGCAAGGGCCACAACGGCCATGGCCGCCCCTTTCTCTAGCAGCACGGGTCACCGCGCCAGGCATTGCGGCCTTCGCGAACTGCGATCCCCGCGATGGCCAATGCGGCCACGGGGTCGGCCCATGACCATCCGAGCACGGCATTGAGCAGAAGTCCGGCCAGCAGCGCCGCCGACAGATAGGTGCACAGCAGCGTCTGCTTCGAATCCGCCACCGCCGAAACCGATCCCAGTTCCTGACCGGCGCGTCGTTGTGCCAGCGACAGCACCGGCATGATGACGAGGCTCGCCGTTGCGAGAACGATTCCGATCAACGAGGGCTTCGGCTCGCCGAAGCCGATCAGCGACAGCACCGCGTCGACGGAGACATAGCCGGCGAGTGCGAAGAACGAGAACGCAATGAATCGCAGCGCGGCCTTCTCCCGCGTCTCGGGGTCCTTGGCGGAGAACTGCCATGCGACGGCCGCCGCCGACGACACCTCGATCACCGAGTCGAGGCCGAAGCCGAACAGCGCCGACGAGGACACCCGTGCGCCCTCGGACAACGCGATCACGGCCTCGACGACGTTGTAGGTGATCGTCGCTGCGACCAGAAGTCGGATCCGCCGCGCGAGTACGTCGCGCCGAGATCGGGTGGGTGCGCTCATCAGCAGCAGGCATCGGTTTCGGAAGCGGGGCAGCAGGCCGGGTCGACGGCGAGGACGAGACCGATCAGGTCGTCGAGAGCGTGGGCTATCCGCTTGTCGGTGAGTTGGTAGCGGGTGCGCCTGCCCTCCGGTTCGGCCACCACCAGCCCGCAGCCGCGCAGGCATGCCAGGTGATTGGACAAGATCTGCCTGCTCACGCCGATCGTGTCGGCGAGCTCGGAGGGGTAGCCGGGCGCGTGGCGCAGCAGCAGCAGGATCTCGGCGCGGGTGGGGTCGGACAGTGCGGCGCCGAATCGGGACAACGCGTCGCTGTTGGTCACCGTCTGCATACGCAGAACAGTACATCTATATCTGTATTCAGCAAAGGCTGAACTATCTCTAGATGCGGCCGTCCACCTGCAGGTCGGGGTGCACCCAGCTCGGCGACCGGCGTTCCTTGAAGGCCATGAACCCTTCGACCGCCTCGTCACCGCTGTAGCTGGCCTGCATCCCGATACGGTCGAACAGCCCCATGTAGTTGTCCAGGCTGGACTTCACCACCCGCCTGGCCGCAGGAGCGGTCCGGCAGCACTGTGAAAGCACGTCGCGGGCCGCGGCCATCAGCTCCTCGTGCGGCACGACCCGCGAGACCAAGCCCCAGTCCTCGGCCTCGGCCGCGGTCAACGTGCGGCCGGTGAACATCAGGTCGCGGGTGCGGACCGGTCCGATCAGGCGCGCCAGTACCTGGCTGTAGTAGGTATCGGCGATACCGCGGAACAACTCCGGCACGCGGAACGTGGCCCGGTCGCTGACCACCGCCATATCGCTGCAGAGCGCGATCTGCATGCCGCCGCCCTGGCACAGCCCGTTGACCGCGGACACCACCGGCTTCGTCGACTGGCGCAGCTTTTCGAAGGGCGTGACGTCCATCCCGAGCGCGGCGCCGAACGTCAGCCAGTTGTCGTCACCCGCTCCGCCGAGATCGCCGCCTGGGGCGAAGACGTCGCCGGTGCCGGTGATCAGCAGGCCTGCGAGGTCGGGGTCGGCCTCGACATGGCCGATCGCGTATTTGATGCCGAAGTACATCGCGGGCGTCATCGCGTTGCGCGCCTCGGGCCGGTCCAGCGTGCAGATCGCGAACGGGCCCTCGCGGCGGAAGCTCAGAAATCGCGTGCCAAGCCAGTCGCCGTCGGGCGGGCGAGGACCGGTATCGGTTGTCGACATGGGCTTTACGCCTACCCGGTGGCAACCGCCCCGTCAATCGCCTCCGCAAACGGCGCGCAGTCGCCCGCGCCCCGCACCGTCGTCGCCAGCGCTCCCGCGGCACACGCGCGCCGCAACGCTTCCTCGTGACCCGCCGTCCATTCGGCCGCCAGCACGCCTGCGAACACATCGCCCGCCCCGGTGGTGTCGACCGCCCTGACCGTGGGGGCGGGCACGTCGAACCGTTCGTCCTCGCCGAGGTAGCTTGCCCCGCGCGAACCACGGGTGATCACCAGATGCGTTACCGGCCAATGCCAGTCGCGGGCCTCGGTCTCGTTCACCACGACGACGTCGGCGAGCCGGGCCAGGGCCAGCAGGTCGTGAGGCGCCGCGCCCGACGGGGATGCGTTGACGACCACCACCGTTTCGTTGTCGTGCGCGACCCGCGCGGCGTCCACAGCGGTGGTGACCGGAATCTCCAGTTGCAAGAGCAGCACGTCGCTGTCGGAGACCGCGGCGCGCGCCCGGCTGGACTCGACGGTCAGGTGTGCGTTGGCGCCCGGTGCGACGACGATCGTGTTCTCGCCTGCGGAGTCGACCGCGATGACCGCCGATCCGCTCGCGCCGGTGACGGACGTGACGCCGTCCAGGCCGACACCGTTGGCCTGAAGGTGGGCGCGGAGCTGATCGCCGGTGGGGTCGTCGCCGAGGGCCGCGACCAGTTGCACATCGGCGCCGGCGCGGGCCGCGGCGATCGCCTGATTGCCGCCCTTGCCGCCGGGAATCAGACGCATCTCCGACGCCATCACCGTCTCGCCGGGGCGCGGCAGCGACGCGACGGTAAAGACGTGGTCCATGTTGACGCTGCCCACTACGCACACCCGCGCCGCCATGTCGTAGAAGTTAGACCAGCGTCCCGGTGAGCGCTGGATTCAGCTCCGATACGCTGGGGCGATGAGTCTGCAAGCACCGTCGGTGCCTGACTTGCGCCAGCAGGTGCACGACGCGGCGCGGCGGGCCAGGGTGGCCGCCCGCGAGTTGGCGACGCTGAGTACGGCAGCGAAGAACTCGGCTCTGCACGCCGCGGCCGACAATGTGCTGCGCGAGGCGTCCAGCGTGCTCGAAGCGAATAAAGAGGATCTGGCCGCCGCCAAGGCCGCGGGCACTCCGGACGCGATGCTTGACCGCCTCGCGCTCGACCCGCAGCGGATCGACGGCATCGCAGCAGGACTGCGTCAGGTCGCCGGGCTGCCGGACCCGATCGGTGAGGTGCTGCGAGGGCGGACGCTGCCCAACGGGCTTGCGCTTCGGCAGCAGCGGGTCCCGATCGGCGTGATCGGAATGGTGTACGAGGGCCGACCCAACGTCACGGTCGACGCATTCGGCTTGACGCTGAAGGCGGGCAGCGCGGCGCTGCTGCGCGGTAGCTCGTCGGCGGCGCGGTCGAATTGGGCGCTGGTCAGGGCGCTGCGCGATGCGCTGCAGATCGAGAACCTCAATCCCGACGCCGTGCAGTTGCTCCCGAGCGAGGACCGCGCCAGCGTCACCCACCTGATCCAGGCCCGCGGTCTTGTCGATCTCGTCATCCCACGCGGGGGAGCGGGCCTGATCGACGCTGTCGTCCGCGATGCGCAGGTGCCGACCATCGAGACCGGCGTCGGCAATTGCCATGTGTACGTTCATGAATCGGCCGACCTCGACGTGGCCGAGCGAATCCTTCTCAACGCCAAGACTCGGCGCCCCAGCGTCTGCAACGCTGCCGAGTCGGTGTTGATCGACAGCGCCATCGCCGACCGTGCGGTGCCCCGGCTGACCAAGGCCCTGCAGGACGCGGGCGTCACAGTGCACGCCGACCCCTCCGAGGAGGAGTTGCGCACGGAATTCCTGTCGATGGACATCTCGCTGGCAGTGGTCGACGGTGTCGATGCGGCCATCGACCACATCAACGAGTACGGCAGCGGACACACCGAGGCGATCGTGACGACGGAACTCACTGCCGCACAACGGTTCACCGAGCGCGTCGATGCCGCAGCCGTGATGGTGAATGCGTCGACGGCGTTCACCGACGGCGAGCAGTTCGGCTTCGGCGCCGAGATCGGCATCTCCACCCAGAAACTGCACGCCCGCGGACCGATGGGCCTACCCGAATTGACCTCGACCAAGTGGATTGTGTGGGGAGACGGCCACACCCGCCCTGCCTGACTAGGAGTCACCTTGAGCGTCCCCGCACGCCCGGCGCCGCTTTTCGCCGATATCGACGATGTCGCGAACAAGCTCGCCGAGACCGGATACCTGCCCGACACCGCAACGGCCACCGCGGTTTTCCTCGCCGACCGGCTGGGCAAGCCGCTGCTGGTCGAGGGACCTGCGGGCGTCGGCAAGACCGAGCTTGCGCGCGCCGTCGCGCAGTGCACGGGTTCGGAGCTGGTGCGGTTGCAGTGCTACGAGGGCGTCGACGAGGCCCGCGCGCTCTACGAGTGGAACCACGCCAAGCAGATTCTGCGTATCCAGGCGGGCAGCGGTGACTGGGACCAGACGAAGACCGATGTGTTCTCCGAGGAGTTCCTGCTGACCCGGCCGCTGCTGACCGCGATCCGGCGGACCGAACCCACCGTGCTGCTGATCGACGAGACGGACAAGGCCGACATCGAGATCGAGGGTCTTCTGCTGGAGGTCTTGTCCGACTTCGCCGTCACCGTGCCAGAGCTCGGCACGATAAAGGCCGAGCGCGCACCGTTCGTATTGCTGACCAGCAACGCCACCCGCGAGCTCTCCGAGGCGCTCAAACGTCGCTGCCTGTTCCTTCATATCGACTTCCCCGACCCCGAACTCGAGCGGCGCATCCTGCTGTCGCGCGTTCCGGAACTTCCGGGACACCTGGCGGAGGAGCTGGTGAAGGTCATCGGCGTGCTGCGCAGCATGCAGCTCAAGAAGGTGCCGTCGGTGGCCGAGACCATTGACTGGGGGCGCACGATTCTCGCGCTCGGCATGGACACCATCGACGACGAGCTGATCGCTGCCACCCTCGGCGTGGTGCTCAAGCACCAGTCCGACCAGATCAAGGCGAGCGGCGAGCTCCGGCTCAACTAGGAGAGCACTGATGGTCGTCCGACGCACCCGCCCGCCGCAGCCGCTTGCCCCGCACGGCATTCCCGGCCACCTGGTGGAATTCGTGGAAGCGCTACGCGGACAAGGCATCGCGGTGGGTCCTTCGGAGACCGTCGATGCAGGCCGGGTGATGGGCGTGCTCGGACTCGGCGATCGAGAGGCGCTGCGCGAAGGCCTCGCATGCGCGGTGCTGCGCCGATCGGACCACCGCGACACCTACGACGCGATGTTCGACCTGTACTTCCCGGCTGCACTGGGTTCGAGAACCGTTGTCGACGACGACGACTCGAACGACGACGGTCTGCCGCCCGAGGATGTCGAGGCGATGCGGCAGATGCTGCTCGACATGCTGACCGACAACGAAGAGCTGGCCAACATGGACGAGCGGCTGGCCGCGATGATCGCGCAGATCGTCGAGGCCTACGGCCGTTACAACTCGAGCCGGGGTCCGTCGTACTCGTCGTATCAGGCGCTCAAGGCGATGAACCTCGACGACCTCGAGGGCAGGCTGCTGGCAGGCCTGCTGGCGCCCTACGGTGACGAACCGACGCCGACACAGGAACAGATCGCCAAGTCCATTGCGGCGCAAAGGATCGCGCAGCTGCGCAAGATGGTCGAAGGTGAGACGAAACGGCGGACGGCCGAGCAGCTGGGTCGTGACCACGTGCAGATGTACGGCGTCCCGCAGTTGGCGGAGAACGTCGAGTTCCTGCGCGCATCCGGCGAGCAACTGCGTCAGATGCGACGAGTGGTGGCGCCGCTGGCCCGCACGCTCGCGACCCGGCTCGCCGCGCGTCGACGCCGTTCGCGGGCGGGGGAGATCGATCTGCGCAAGACGCTGCGCAAGTCGATGTCGACCGGCGGGGTGCCGATCGATGTGGTGCTGCGCAAGCCGCATCCGGCCCGCCCTGAGCTGGTGGTGTTGTGCGACGTATCCGGTTCGGTCGCGGGCTTCAGTCACTTCACGCTTCTGCTGGTTCATGCTCTGCGGCAACAGTTCTCAAGGGTGCGCGTGTTTGCGTTCATCGACACCACCGACGAGGTCACCCAGTTGTTCGGGCCCGACGCGGACCTCGCCGTCGCCGTGCAGCGCATCACGAGGGAGGCGGGTGTCTACACCCGCGACGGCCACTCCGACTACGGGCATGCGTTCGTGTCGTTCCTGGACAAGTACCCCAACGTGCTCTCGCCGCGGAGCTCTCTGCTCGTCCTCGGCGACGGCCGCAACAACTACCGCAATCCTGAGACTGACCTGCTGACCCACATGGTCGACGCGAGCAGGCACGCGCACTGGCTCAACCCCGAGCCCAAGCACCTGTGGGGCAGTGGCGATTCGGCGGTGCCTCGCTACGAGGAAGTCATCGCCATGCACGAATGCCGGTCGGCCAAACAGCTGGCGAGCGTCATCGACGCCCTTCTCCCCGTCTAGTTCCCCTAGTTCCCCGGTCCCGTTTCTCCCGCGAGCAGACGCAAAAGTACCTTCGAAGCTCCAGTTACGGGTACTTTTGCGTCTTCTCGCGGGAGGAAAGTCAGGCGAAGGAGATGGTGACGTCGCCGCCGGCCGGGTCGGCGTCCGCCACCAGCGACCACGGCGCCCGGTACACCCGCCCAGGTGCGGCGGGCCACGGCGTGCGTTTGGTCGCAAGCGTTCTGCCGTCCTGGACCGCGCGCAACTTCGGCAGCCTGCGGTACTCGTCGACCCAGAACAGCAGGTCACCTCTGGCCGCGGTGCCGCCATCGGGTGAGACCAGTTGCGGCGCGACCCATCTGAAGGGCCCGTCGGCGCGGATCCGGACAGCCTTGGGGGGTTCGTCGTGATGGGCCAACCAGCCGGTCACGGCTGACGCGACGTGCCTGCCATCCAGAGCCGCGCCGTCGGCGGTGTCGACAGGATGGAGCAGGTTGCCGACCGCGAACACCCCGGGGCTGCTTGTGCGCAGTCCCGCGTCGACCAGTGGCCCGCGCGTCGCCGCGTCCATCGCGAGGCCACCGGTGCGGGCGAGTTCGTGGTCGGGGATCCAGTCGCCGGTGAACACCACCGTGTCGCAGTCGACGCTCACCCTCGAACCGGTGTCGATGTTCTCCACGACCGCGGCGCGCACCCGGCTCCTGCCTTCGATGCCGACTATCCGGCTGCGGGTGAACACCGGCCCTCTGGTCAACGCCCGGCCGGGTACCCGGAATATCGCATACGCCTCCGAGCGCGGATAGCCGCTGACCATTCCGACTGTGGCGCAACCGGCTTCGCGCAGGGTCAGTACCGCCGACCAGCTCACCAGCTCGGCCCCCACGATCAACGCGCGGCTGCCGACCTTCGCATGATGCATATGCACGAGGTTCTGCAGCTGCCCGGTGGTGTAGACGCCGTCCGGCCGATCGCCGGGCACAAGCCGCGCCGGCCTCGGCCGCTCCCGTGCGCCCGTCGCCAACACCACGGCGCCCGCCGTCACGGTCCGCAGTCCGCGCGGCGACGTGATCTGCAGCCGCCGCTCGCCTGCCCAACCCGTGACCATCGCCTCGGTCTCGAGCGTCGCGCCTGCCTCCTGCGCCATCGCGGTGAGTCGTCTGGCGTAGGCCGGGCCGGAGATGAACCGCTTGAGATCACGCATGCCGTAGCCGGGATGGTCGCTGTGACGGGGGATTCCGCCTGTCTCGGATTCGCGTTCGATGACGAGCACCTCGCCGTCGACTTGACCGGCGAGCGCGGCGGCTGCGGTCAGGCCAGACGGTCCGCCCCCGACGATCGCGACAGACACCTGCTGGTCGGTCATCGCGCCGCACCGTTGGCGTCGAGTTGCGCCCTGGTGTGCGCGCCGCAGTAGAAGCCTTGGCAGCGGCCATTCATCACCCGGGTGCGACGCCGGAGGCCGTCCAGATCGACAGGCGGAATGGTGGATTCGAACGCGTCGCGGATCTCGCCCGCGGTGACCCGCTCGCAGAAGCAGACGATGCGGCCGTATTCGGGATCGGCGGCGATGCGCTCGGCGTCCTGGAACGGCCGCAGGTAGGCCTCGCCGAGGTTCGGCATCTTCGGCGGTGCGGGCAAGTCGCGCCGCTCGGCGACGTCGAGGCCGGCACCGCCGAGTAGTTCCGTCACGTGTTCGCCGATGGCCATGCCCGACGTCAGCCCTGTGGACCGGATGGAACCGACAAGCAGATAGCGACTCTGCACGTCGATGTCGATCAGGTAGTCGTCGTGTTCGGTGGCGGCCCGAAGACCGGCGTAGGTGGCGGTGATCTCCTCGTCGAACAGCGACGGCATCAGCGCACGGCCCTTGGACACCAGAAACTCGAAGCCCTCCTCCGAAGTACCTGTGGCGCTGCGGTCCTGGAGGTTCTCCGATGTCGGGCCGACCATCACGTTGCCGTAGATGGTCGGGCTGACCAGAACGCCCTTGCCGCGCGAGGAGGGCACCGCAAGCACGATGCACGGCACCATGGGCCTGGTCAGTTTGTCGAACACCAGAAGCTCGCCGCGCCGCGGGGTGACGGTGAAGCGATCGTGGCCGAACTCCGCGTCGACGTAGTCGGAGCCGAGGCCTGCCGCGTTGACGACCCAGCGGCCGGACACATCGCCGCGGGTGGTCTGCAGCGTGGTGTGCTCATCGCCAACCACTGCGCCGGTGACGCGAGCGCCGCGCATCATCCGTGCCCCGCGCGCGACGGCGTCGGTGGCCAGCGCGAGGTTCGTCGTCCACGTGCAGATGATCGACTCACCGGGGACGGTCAGCCCACCGAGCACACCCGCCCCGAGGTCGGGCACTCGCCGGTAGACCTCGTCGGCGTCGACGATCTCGCAGCGGTGGTAGAAGTTTCGCTCGGCCTTGTCTTTCAGGCCTGGCAATGCGTCGAGTTCCTCGTCGGTCCACGCCACCAGCAGCGCACCCGTGCGCTCGACGGGGATACCGGTCTGCTCGGCGTAGTCGCCGAGCAGTTCGTAGCCGCGCGCCACCAACCGTGACTCGAGCGTGTCCGGCTTCGCGTCGTACCCGGTGTGCAACAACGCGGTGTTGGCCTTGCTGGTGCCGTCGCCGACATCGTCACGGGCTTCGATGAGGGTCACCGTGAGGTTCGTGCCAGCGAGGGCGCGCGCTATCGCGCAGCCGACGATGCCGCCGCCGACCACTAGGACGTCGCTGACGTCGACGGGCAGACTCATATTGGCTTCGACTCCTTTTGCACCAGAACCGATTCGGCGGCACGCATCCATCGCGTCATGAACTCTTCGGCGCGATCGGCTGACCACTCGGGTTCGTAGGTGTGGTCCGGTGTCCAGGTGCCGACGGCAGCGGCGGTATCGAGACCGGTGTCGAGGGCGAGTCGCGCGCAGGCCGCGGCACCGAGCGCGGTGGCGTGCAACGACGGGTAGATGTCGACGGGAATGCGCGCCAGATCGGCCTGCGCCTGCATGAGCACCGCCGATTGGGTGAGTCCGCCGTCGACGCGAAGCCGAGTCAGGGGCTGCCCGAGATCGACTGCGACGGAGTCCGCCAGGGCGGCGACCTGAGCGGCGATGCCCTCGAGCAGCGAACGGACCAACTGGCCGCGACCGCTGCTGAGCGACATTCCGGAAAACGACGCCGTGGCAGAAGAGTCCCACCACGGCGCCGCCAACCCGGCCAGGGCGGGCACACACAACACTCCGTCGCTGGATTCGGCTGCGACGGAATCGATCTGATTGGCTTCGGGAATCAGCCCGAGATCGACGGCCCAGCGGACCGCGGATGCCGCCGTATAGACCTGTCCGTCGACGCAGTACGCCGTGTCGTCGCGCAGTCGCCACGCCACCGACGTGGTCAAGCCCGACGTCGACCGCGCCGCGTTCGCGCCGAGTTGCGCCAACAGGAATGCGCCTGTGCCGAACGTGCACTTGGCATCGCCCGGCGCCAGACAGCTTTCGGCAAGCAGT
>CAVWPQ010000015.1:0-161496 GCA_963756865.1 uncultured Actinomycetota bacterium
GGTTGAGGTGGGGGAGGACTGATCCGCGGCGCAGCAGGACTCGAGTGCCGCTCGCGACCCGCATGGTCCACGTCCATACGCCGGACCTGTTGGTTTGCAATCGGCGAAGCGCTCAGACCTCGGCAATCGACCGTTCCAACCACATCAATCGGGTCAGACGCCAACGGCAGGCGAAAGCTCGCCGTGATCGTCTCCAGATCCATCGCAGAGCCCACAGGTAGGGCGGTAGCCTGCGTGAACACGCACCAGATATTTGCATAGGGGGACCGTGACTCATTTAGAAGAACTCGAGAGCGCAGTCGCAAGCAATAATGCGGTGGTGATGTTGGGGACCGGCTTCTCTTCAGCGATTGCAACAGACAAGACCAATGCCTCCTGGATAGGATTGTTGCAGGCGGGGGTCGAATACTTAAAGGAAAACCAGCTGGCGAGTGACGCGGTGTGCGCCAGCATCGAGACCGATATCTACCTGGGTGCTACAGAAAGCGGCAGCTTCCTACTGAACGCCGGACAGAAGTTATCTGATCAAATGAAACGACCAACTTCGCTCCATTTTGGGTCATTCTTAGATGCCACCGTGGGCAAGCTCGAGGTGGACCCTAACAAGCTTGAGCTCGCACAACGAGTAGAAGCACTCGAACTGCCGGTTCTTACCACAAATTACGATAATCTGTACGAGAAAGCTGTTGGAAAACCGTCTGCGACATGGCGCGATCCGAAGAAATTTCGATCCGCAGCGCTTAACAGCTCGAACGATGTCATACACCTTCATGGCATTTGGGACAATCCCGACACCGTCATCCTGACATCAAGAGATTATGAGCGCATAATACGGGATAGCGTCACTACCACATTAAGAGAGGCGGTAGGCGTTTTAAAGAGCATCATTTTTGTGGGTTACGGCGCCGGACTGACTGATCCCCATTTTGAGCAGCTTTGGGAGTGGCTGTCACCTCTATTGCCTCATGGAGTTAAGCACTATATTTTATGCCGCGAGGAAGAAGTCGCCGATTTGAACACGGCTAATATCGACCGTCCTATTGTCGCTTTAGCCTACGGCACAAATTACGCTGATCTGCCCGTCTTCATCGCGTCGATTACTCCCGCGCGCGATCAGTACAAGCACGCAATGGAGGACCCGCGAACGCTAGCTCGTGTGGCGGAAACTTGTCGATTACAGATACTCGACCAACTTGTCGCAACATCGGTCATGCCCTGGGTGATCGAAGACGACGACCAAGACTACGGCGTTGAAGACCTTGTCATTGAACCAATCTTCTTCCCAGTTCCTGTAGAGCAATATGCTGCCGAAAGGTCAGCGGGTAACAAAGAAATTAAGCCTTTGAATCCGACGAATGAAGTCCTCAATGGTGATGGCATTATTGTTATCGGTGAAGAACAATCCGGCGTCAGCACCGCCTTGGCATGGGCAGCGCTTCTGCGCTCCGAGGGAAAGCCAACAACCATTCCAATTTACCTTGACTACAAGCAAATCGGCCAAGGTAACCATAGGGTTCAGAATGCAATCCGCTTCTATCTGCGAAGCGCCGGAGCGCCGATTGGCCGAAAGCAGCCTCTGCCGTCAGATCTTGTTGTCGCTATTGATAACGTCACGGCCGCAAACGACAACGATCTTCTCCGGACAGTTGAAGACCTGCATAAAAACGTTGACTCGTCCCTAGTTGTTCTCGGATGCAGACCCAGCGCGGAGGCATGGATCCAGGCCAGGTTCACCGAACTAGGCTCGTCGATTTTGCCCGCCTACCTTGGACGACTAAATCGGCATAAGACGATCGAACTTGCGAAGCGTGCAGACCCAGACCACGCGGAGCATTTGGCTGATCGAGTGCTCAAAATCGCTCGCAAGGAAGGGCTGACGCGGACTCCACTTTGCCTAATGCTGCTCATCGTTGGAACGGTTAACGACGATGCGTGGATCAAAGCGGTCTCGCATACCACTTTCCTGGACTCGTTCATTGATTCCCTTCTCGGGCGAGGCTCATTCCAGGACGACATGCATTTGCAAATCGACTCCACTGGCTATTCGATGGTACTGGAAATGTTCGCGAAAAAGCTGATTGAAGACGATTCGGCAAACGTCGGCTGGGTTGAGACTGTTAGCTTCATTGAAAAAATTGTTCAGAGGGTCGACTGGTCCGATAATTCAAGTGACATATTGCATAGTTTAATAACTAAAGGGTTACTGGTAAACCGGGATGGGCAAGTGCAATTTCGACAGCATGTCTATTTGCATATATTTGCCGCACGAAAGTGTCGATCGGACGACCTTCTTCTTGATAAGCTGCAGAATAGGCCGCTCTACTACGCGTCTGTTCTTCGTCATTATGCTGCGCTCCAGCGCGACGATATAGAACTCTTACGTTGGGCCGTGAATTACGCACAGGAACTCTCGGATATCTCCCCTTCTGGCGAAGGCATTTTCCGCATCTTGGATTCGACTGAGCTTGTGGCGCCTGTGAAAGCTCTGGAAAGTAAACGACAAATTGCCGACAACAAAGATTCGGACGAGAACCCGAACGCTTTAGCGGGCACTGAAGCCGAAACGACACCCAGTGCGATGGGCGGCGAAGAGCCAGGGTTACCTAGCCCTTCGAAGAATAGGGACAATAATGAAGAGCACGGCGGCGACGGTGAATTCCACGCGGGCCGGGAGTTCGATGAATATGACATTATCTTTCCAGCTAAGCGAACACCATTTCCGGCACACGACCTCGATTCGGCCAAGCTGGAAGTAAAGTTGATTCCGAAACTGTCTCTGGTATCCAATATTCTCCGCGACAGCGAACTCGTGCAGGACGCGACCTTGAAGCAAGACGCCCTCGTACGTGTTCTGCGAGGGTGGGGATTGCTAATGGGGACGCTGTACGAATCGAAGAAGGTCTTGAGAACTGGTTGATAAGTTGGTAGAGATGGTGTCGGCTGAGGTTCGCGAGTTGTCCGACTCCCGCCGAGACGAGTTAGTAAAGCGATTCCGCGAAATCTGGTCGGTCATAATGACTTCGACTGGGATCGCTGAGGAGTTGGCGACGATAAAGCTTGAGAAGGCGGTCGCCCGCATCCTCGCGAGCGACGAAGCGGACAGCGACTTTCATCTCGTCTTGCCGGCCCTGATGCTCACCCAAAGTGCGAACGATGGACGGCTCAGTGAGGCCGTGCGCGAGTTCTTAGTTAAGAATGTTCATAATGCCGCCGCACAGGCATATGTCGAGTACGTCGTGACGATCCACTATCTATCCGCCTCGGCCGGTAGCAAGCTTGCAGAGGAATTGGAGGCGTTCTTGGTCGAGTTCAACCTCGCGCCTATCGACGACGCTTCGCCGGCGCAGAGGACGAAGTTGAAGAGCCTGATCGGAAGTCGGTTGCGGTCGATGAGAAACAACGCTCCGTTCACAGGTGAGCTTGGCGGGGGCGACCACGAATCTAATGTGCCTGACGTCGCCAGTGGATAGCCTTTAGCTGCAAAGCGACCTCTCCGATGCCCGATACGCCATTGGCAAGAATCCTTTGGTGGTCCGGTTCAACCGAGATCGTCGAGCACCTGGTAGGCGGCGTTGTAGCCGGGGATGAAGGTGATGCCGGGGCCGCTGTCGACATCCTGTCCCGCCGAGGTAGAGCCCGTCGATGCCGATCGGCAGATCGCGGACCCTTTTAGGGCTGGGACGGTTCGGACCCATGAGGTCGGGGTGTAGCAGGCCGTGACAGAAGTCGCCTGCGGGGAGCGCCGAACATGGTGTTCATGTGTACGGCGCGAAGGTGATGTGGCGGATCTGGATGTCCTTGAAGTTCGGGGCGTAGCGGCTGATCTTCTCGACCACTCGGTCGGCCATCTCGTTCTTCAAGTGCCCGTGTTGCTCGCGCGGAGTTTCGACAGGGAAGGCGTACGCATAGGCGCTGGCGGCGTGCGTCCCTGGTGGCGCCGTAGCCGGGTCGTGCACCGAGGGAATCTGCATGCCTAGCGACGGGTTGTCGGGGACAAAGCCGCGGCACGCGTTCTCCTATGTGTCGGGTGGAAGCGCTTTTAGCGGCCGAGGTCGCAGGGGCAGCGTCGCCGCGGCACGAGCCGTTGCCGTCGAACTGGGGGCGGTCGGCTGCGCCGATGATCTCGGGCAGACGGTTGCAGCCAGCGTAGTTCTTGTGCGCTCAGGGTATGCAAATTTGTTGTAGGCCTCGCCCATCTCAAACGAGACACGAACTTGAGATCGCGTCGGGACGCATATGGACGATATTCACGACTGCGCCGCGCCGTGTCGGTCACCTGTCTTAGAGTGCGTCGGGGGAGGTTAACGCAGGCGGATGGGTTACGCCGCTCGGGGGATGAGTGTCTTGACAGTTTGTAAAGGAATAGCCTTGAACCAGTTGCTGCGTGAACACACGGTTTGCCGTTAGCGGCCCGCCCTGAGGGTTCAGGTGAGGGGCGCCGGACCCTGTAAGCGCGCTTGATCGGCAGCCCCAGTCGTGCAGCCATCGGCGGCAGCTCATTCGACCTCGTTCATTACACGAAGCAGCTGCGTGCCGTTCCTTTCAGCGGAGGAGGAGAGTTGACGTTCAAGGTCAACCCACACGTCGAGCGGTTACACCGATACCTGCCGTTCGATGCATCACACGACCAGATCTATGAGGAGAACCGCCATCCCGACGACTCCTTAGAATCGAGACCCGCGCGTTGGCCTACGTGAAGAATGTCGTGGGCGACGGCACCGGCCTAGTGATCCTGACAGGCGATGCTGGGCACGGCAAAACCCATCTCTGCAACCGCCTGATCCGCGACCACCTTGGCTACAGCCCGAAGGCGGCACGCGAGGCGATCCGGAACCATTGCGACGGACGTTTACTTGAGCCCTCGCCAGAACATCGTGGCCGGCGTAGTTTGCGCATCTTCAAAGACTTCTCGGAATTAACGATCGAGCGCGCAAACCTTGCTCGCGAGTGCAGCTACTGATAGCACCGCGACCAGCGTCGTCTGTGTGAACGAGGGCAGGTTGCGTTCGATATTCTCCGGCACGAACGACACACATCTTATCCGTCTCCGTCAGGCTTTTGGAAGCTCCTTTTCTTCGGGCCTCGCCTCCGCCGACAACCAGCTCCAATCGTGAACCTCAACTATCAATCGGTTGCGAGTGAACACAACTCGGTGATCGAACGCGTCTTGAGCGGTGAAGGGCAGCGCCTCGGCTGGTTGTCGCAGCGACGCTGGAATATCTGCGACACATGCGACGCCCGCGGTGGTTGCCCTATACGCCGGAACGCAGCCCTGTTGGAGGGGCGGGATGGTCAACTCGGCGAGAACGTCTTCGTGAGGTCATCGCTATCGCGGAAAGGCTGGGCACGGTCATCACCATTCGAGAGATACTTATGACTGTTGCGTACTTGCTAACGGGAGGTCTGCGTTGTTCGGATGTACACCGAATGTTCCTGCGGCGCAGTGACGGTTGGCAGCACGAATTCATCTACTACAGTTCACTATTCTCTCCGCCTAATACGCTGAGCAGAGACAAGCTCGCGAGAATCCCACTCCTCCGAGGCCTGCGGACACTCGATCCGGGGGTCGTCGCCGAGCGCCAGTGGACGAGCGCCTAATCAATGACCCAGAAGCATTTACGGACGCTTCGTTCGAACTGGTTTTTACGAAGCGGCTTGGTGGGCGAGATGTTCGGGTTGACGCCAAGAACGGTATTGATGAGATCGTGGCAAACGCTCGTAGCCGAGAAACGGGATGCGGAAGCCGATTTCACACGCGACGTTATCCGGAACTTGCGGCGCCGCGATTTCTTCGATCACAAAGGCCTCGACGGTACAGAGGCAAGACGCTTAGGGTTCAGCTATTACGACGATTTTCGTTGGCTGTTGGGAGCGAGGGGACAACAACACGGTGCGCATCGAGAACCGGTCATCGCGGGGCTGCACACAATCCAGGGGCTACGGCTGCCAGGTAGTGAAAACACATTGCATCTGGTAGACCCGGCATTCGGGCGCTCGACGAATCATGCGGCGATGTCGCCAGGAAAATCCCCTCGCGTCAGATAGGCTCGATCCCCAGTCGGACGGGTGGAGAAGTTACGCCTGAACAGCGCGCAAGTCTCTACCGGAGGCAGTCGATTGGATAGATCGCGTCGTGCTCTAAGCGTTGAGCCGGCCGACGGCGAAACATTCGTATGAACTCGATCTATTGATCTTTGACTGCATAATGCGCTGCTGCGTCGGGCTGACTTACCCGATGCGTTCTGACGCGCACGACGTATCGCCGGGTTGCGAATTTCCTCGGGCTCATTGCCAAACGTGGCCGTCGGAGCGATCACGACAGTATCACGTCATGGTTAGCGGGCGATGCACACCGTGACGCTAGAGGAAGGTGACATAATCGTTGTGAGTGGCACGAAATATGGAAAACTCCACAGATCTCGCAGGAGCTCTTCGGCGTCATCTCTGGTTGCTAGATGCGGCGGGGCACTATCCCGGTCTGGAATACTTAACTACGTATACGGCTGCCCAACGGATATTCTTTCGGATGCCGAGTCCCCTGATTTCGTTCGGACCGGCCAGGATTTTGCACGGCGGCTTGTCTGGGACCAGGACCGATTCGCAACCTATGAGATGGGCAGCGCCGCGTTCGTCGGTGACGACGCCATCCCAGTGCTAGCTGCACTGTTAAAGTGCCTGCAACTGACAGTCTCCCGATCGCAAATCGACGAATTGGGAAGCGGCGCACTTCTTTCCGTATACCAGGGCACTGTGCACTGGGATGCGAGGAACTGGCGTACTAACCCTCGCGGGAAGGCTCAGGTCGAGAGGCGATACTTCGCGGCGGTGGCGCGCTTAGCGCACGAGCTCTGCGAAGTGATCCCGACCACGATCGGCGCGAAGCCATTCGCGTTGGTTTTCGGGATGAATTGCCGGATGACGGGTCGACACCGCTTGACAGATTGGCCTCGGCGCTGTCGAGGTATGGAGCGGCGACCAGCGCCCAGGACCGATAGCATCGAGACAGAAGCGAGACCCCGCGAAGACGCTACTGGACAACAACTTCCGAGATGGCATTCGTAGCATCCTGTCTCACAGCGATCTCTCGTCGACGGCACGCATAAGGGCCATCATGAACTGGACAGGTTTCTGGCTCGCGATTTGCCAGAAAAACCGCTCTGCCGAACGGCTCGGTAATGAGATGCCTCAGCATCATCATCGACTGCTGGAACTGGCCCAGGCCAGCTGAGGCGAGAGTCGGTGAGAGCGCTAAAGATATCGCGGCAATGATTCGGGGAAGCGGCGCAACCTCCCTACCCGCGGGTGATCTCTCAAGCCGAAGTCGCGACAGGACCTTCAGGGGTTCTTTACTCGGACTTGCGCATGGGTGGGCATGCTCAACGCGTTTACCAGGTCGACGATACTTTCGTGATGGGTCTCGATCTGGCCGAGGCACTTGCGCTCGCACATGTCAAAGCGGACGCGGAGATCTCCTTTGAGAGTTTTACGCGCGTCTTGTATGAGAACTATGGGCTGGTCTTCGGCCGAGAAGCCGCAGCCACGGACCGGCTCGCTGAACCGGCTAGACGCCAGCATCTTCGAAGACAATGAAGAGGCTTTTGCGATGCAACTGCTCACTTCTGGACTGATGTACGCCTACTCCGATGCCACCCGGATGGTGGAACAGGGGCACTCAAGTGACGACGTCGATTATTGCAGCGCTAGCGTACGAGACTGCAAGGCGGGTGATTACAAGCTCGTCGAACGCGCAAGATAGGTCAGTGCTGACCGACCAACAAGCTCTACGGCTGAAGAACCTGCTCAGCGTGGAGGTTGAAGAGCTTCTTCACCTTTGGGGCGACCGGGCATTGGCCGACGGAATGGGCGCCGTGCGCGTCGTGCTGGCTCGAGATACGAACGTCGCTTGCGACGAGCGTTATCTCGCCGACTCGGACAAGGCGATCACCTGGTATCGGAACAATAATGACGGCGGCCTGCTGTACATACAAACGAAGGTCGAGTCTGATGAACAAGGACTCGAATCTATGTTCACTGTTCAGGACCGAAACTATCTCGACGGCTCGCTGACATCGGAGAACTTCGACCCCGAAAAGCGCATCGTTGAGATCGCATCGGCAGCAAGCAACTTCGGTTCCACTCCGATGCCGAGCCGCCTCACAGGTCTGCTTCTCGGGCGTGCGGCGCTCGCTTTCGAGCCATGTTAATGTTTCAGTATGAACGTTTCGCCGACTTCGCTGTGGATGTTGCTCGCACGCTGCGAGCCGGCGGGCGTGAAGTCTTCGATGAAGCTCCTTGACTGCGGCAGTCGGCCGATCTCTCCCCAGCCTCGGTCTGCTTTCTGACCCGGGGTGGGCGGCTGACTCGCGGACCGCGCGCCGGCTGCTGACGAACTACCGGTTGGCGGACCTGATGGATCCCAACGGCGTCGATCAAGATCCTGAGGATTTGCACCTGAGAATAGGAGCGACTGACTTCGTCGATGAGGACGGCACGCAGCTGGACCAACCATCGATTGAGCATGGCGGAACGCCTGTCACACCTTTGTTGAGAATCGATCTGACGAAGCTCGCCGGGAACTTCCCTTATGGGTATACCTGCAAGTCTTCGCAAAAGCTGCCGTCACCGGGGCGCCGCTAGGTGACCGAGTCCGTGAGGAACTACTGGTCGGTCACGCAGAACGATTGCCGGAGTTCGACGAGCTCGATGTGCAGGAGGGTCTCAATCAGCGCGAGCAGGAGGCGGCCCGGCGCTTTGTAGAGGCTGTACCTTCCGACGAGTCTGCTCCACTGATCGACCTGCTAACGGTTCAAACCCAGAGGATGCTATTCGACCTGCGCCTATCCTCGTGATCAACTCTTCTCCGATCCGTTCATGCGGATGGTGGATGTGCTTAAGAGGCTTCGATTCCAGCGAGCTGGAAGGCGCCGAACTCGAGATCCGTTGCGGAAAGCTGGGTAACAAACCGGCCGCACTCTTCTCCGTCGGGTTGTTCCGATTCTTGTATTCCCAAAGTCTTCAGGATCTTGTCCAGGCGTCGCGCGTGGATCCCTCCGGAGTGCAGCTAAGCGTGGACACCTCGCTTCTTCAACATCAAGAGGCGCCTCCGATCGGCTCGGGAGTCGAGTCCGAGGATGACGTGGCCGCAGAGGATGCTGTGGACGTTGCCGTGGAGTGGGAAGGGGTACCTCATTGAGATCCGCCTCCGTAGCAGTCGAGACCGCGGGGGCGGACTACTGGAGGAATTGAGAAACCTTCGATGGCGTCCGGCCGACATTCTGTGGTTGGCCTTCGGCTGGATCATGATGGCGGCTGATGACGCCCCAGCCGCGCTCCCGCACCTCGATTCGCCGTCCGGTGAATTTGACGTGCTGGCGCGGGAAGTCGCCGCTCGCCTGACTCCGATCGGGGATCTGCTATCGGTGAGCATCAGCGATGCCGCCGTCGCGGACGATGACACGATCAACGAAATTGTGAAATTGCGTCGAGAGTTCCTGAACTCGGTCACGGACGATGGTCTCGGCGCCTCGAGCATCGACGACTATGTCGACGCTTGGTCGCTCAGGCTATCCGAAGCGCGTATGAGATTCGTGCCGAATGGAGTTCTCGACCCGCGCCTGCAAGCCTTGTTGTCGATCGACGTAATTCATAGTGTCGGCGCCTCAAGGGCTCTCATGCTGCTATCTCATCCCCTGCGCCTGCGTTGGTTCGCGTCCTACCTGCGAGAGACAACCTCTATTTGCCGGCGCGCCCTTGATCGCACACTTCGACTTAACAGCGTCAATGAGGATTTCTACTTGGATGCAGTCGGCAAGTTGTCGCCTCATGGACAGCCTCCCCTTTATCTAACAGTGCACGCACGCTAATGGTGCCGGTGGGTGAGCACGGGCACACCGAAACGTACGCCGCGATTAAGCAGGAGGGCCGAGTCACAGGGCTGTGGAAGGCCGAACTCGACAACTCAGCACTCACAGAAGTGGCACGTCAGATTGAGAACTATCTGAGAGCCCATCCGCACAAGAGTGACGGAATCAGCATTGTGTTTGTGATGCCAGCCGGGGGGACCGTCCCAGAAGAGCTTGTTGGCCTGATCCGCAGAAGCGAATGGAAGGACCTTCCTGTCAGGTGTCATGTGTTCGCTCCGCGGGATACCTGGGATGCACTGGTTGCCGGATTTCAAAAGCTCGAAACGCGGAGTCGGATCACGGGAGGGGAGCGTCACAGCCCACCGCTTCAACTAGAGTTGGCAGACTGGACCGGAGAACTTCAAGCGGCACAACTACTTTCGGGCACCGAGTTTGACATCGCAGTCATTCCAAACTTTTTCGGCGACAAGGTCGACGTGAATGAGTACGCCGACCCTCCAGAAGAACGCGCCGGGTCGTTCCATCCTCTCCATGACAACGCCACATACGTCGATCGAGAGGCGGCGGCAGGTTCCGTTTCGATCGTACTGCGGCCCGAGTCGGCCGACTCTGTACTCGATGACTGGTCGACGACCAACGTCAGACTTCTGCGCTCAGAAGCAATCACGCCCCAGTCGCCCGACGCCGTCGACTACGTGAAGTTACGAATCAGGTTTGAAGAGGCGGGGCCTCTCTTCGCCGCCCTGCATGAATGCAGCCATTGGGTGATAACGCCTCGACCGATACATAGGGCGTGACCAAATTGAGAGTCTGCCGCAGCGCCCCGATGTCCTGACCGTTCGCGAAGGGGTAGGTCAGAGCGGACTGTCAACACTTGTGGTGTCCTCAAACGCAGGCAAGGCGTTCGTGGTGCAGAGGCTGGGGCGCAAGCTCGAGAGGATCTCACGAGCAATTCCCGACCTCGACTGGCGTGCACTTGCTACGCAGATCTACGAGGAGATTCGCACTGTCGCACCAGGACTGATTCTTCGCTCGATGGGGATCTCTCGTATCACCGAGGAAGTGCTAGGTCTCATGGTCGCCAAAAGAATCGCCGAAGCACACCGTCCCGTCTCGGCCGGAACTTCGGTTTGGATCTCGCTCGACGAACATTCTGACTGGTTCGGCGGTGACAACGCGATTCGTGCCGACCTCTGTCGCATCGCGCTCTATCGACATGAAGGTCGGCTCAAAGTCGGGCTATTAACTGTTGAAGGAAAGCTACGTCAGGCATACGACCCGCATGGCCAGCAGCAGGCGGCCCGAACGGCACAGTTGATCGGAGAGGCACTTCTGCCGGCCGACGATACGGCACCAACCGCTGCGGACGCCGTGTTCTGGCGGCGGGCCGTATTGGCGGCACTTAGGGGAGCGGCCTCCAGAACATATGACACAGACGCCGATGTTACTGATGAGGTGACACGTGAAGACATACGCGTTGGTGACTTCGATATCGCTTACTGTGACGCGTTGTATTCGATCTGCATTTACGAACGTCAGGCACCGCTTGCACACGAGATTGATGCAGGTGTGGATGTTTACCGGTCATCTTCGTGGGAGATTCTCGACCTCATCGAGGGCGCTGATGCAACCAACTTGAGTGACTGGGAGCACGTAGCAAAGCGCGACGGCGATCAGTCCTCCGCGACGTTCAAGACCGACCGCGTTGACGACGGATCTGACGAGCCTCAGGATCCGGAAGAGTGGACGCAAGCAAAACCTGCAGATGATGACGACTCTGTAGAGTCCACTTCGGAAGCTGCCGACCAGTCTGACAATGCGGCGGAGTCTGCTGAAAGTAGCCGGCTCAATCGCAGCGGTGGCATGACAGACGCGCGGCTGTTGCAGATGTACCAACTGATACTAGATACGCTCGCCGAGTTCGGCGTCGGTGCCACCAGTCCTGACGACGGGCGCCCCTTATTCACGGAGGGCCCCGCGTTTGTGCAGTTTCGTGTCAAACCGGATCGAGGCGTCTCACCCAAACGAATAACTGACTGTGACAGCTCATTACGCCTTGCCCTGGAAATGGAAGAGGGGAAGCAACTACGTATCTCGATCGGCGGAGGAACGGTAAACGTAGATGTACCCAAAGCTGACCAGGATCGTTATTACGTTTCGGCGCAGGAACTCTGGGACCGTTGGACGGAGCCGCCGGCCGATTCTCTTTCCGTACCCATAGGAGTAAATCAACGCGACGAGATCATTGCGATCAACTTTTCCTCCGCGAACTCGCCGCATATGCTCATCGGGGGCGCTACCGGGAGCGGAAAATCCGAAGCGCTTAACACGATTCTCACTGGGCTGACGCGCTTCTATACCGCAGACCAACTCAAGCTCGTCCTCATAGACCCTAAGCAAACCGAGTTGCTCGACTTTGAACAGAGCCCACACCTTCTCGGTCAGATCGGATTCTTCGACGACGACGCTGTCGCTTCGCTACAGCAGGCCGTCGACGAGATGCAACGCCGCTACGAATCGTTCCGTGCCCAGAAGGTTCGGAGTCTTCCCGAATACAACCGTGCCGTTGACATCGGACAGCGGCTGCCGTGGCAGGTCATTGTCCTCGACGAGTACGCGGATTTGGTTTCCGAACCGGAGTCTCGGCGGGCGATTGAGGGGTCGGTGAAACGGCTGTCGCAGAAGGCGAGAGCCTGCGGCATCCATGTAATCATTGCCACGCAGAAACCTAGCGCGGAGAACATCAGCACGACCGTCCGGTCGAACCTTCCAGCCCAGCTAGCGCTTAGATGTCGTGGGGCTACAGAGAGCAGGATCGTTATGGACGAGCCGGGCGCGGAGACCCTCAACGGCAAGGGAGATGCATTCCTCAAAGTCGCGGATCGGCTCGAACGTGTCCAATGTGCGATGGTGTGAACTCCATGTCGGGCCACACGTGGGCTCCTTGCCAGGTTCGCCGACCGTTGCCCTAAAAGGGAGAGTCTCATTGGAGGTCGGAAGCAAACATCGGGAACGGCCTGCACCGCTTAATGATGTGGTCAGCAGGCAAATGCAATCGATGCCGCGGAAAAACACCCGCGTGGAGATGGCTCTTCGGCAGGAGCTGCACCGCCTCGGGGTGCGCTTTCGCGTCCATCTGCGAACTCTTCCTGGTACGCCGGATATTGCACTCACAAGGGCGCGCGTCGCCGTTTTCGTCGATGGTTGCTTCTGGCACCGCTGTCCGGAGCATGGCACGGCGCCGAAGAACAACGCGGCGTGGTGGGCGGCGAAACTTGACGGGAACGTCGCGCGCGACCGAAGCAAGGATCAGCAATTGGCAGAGATCGGGATGGATTCCGATTCACGTCTGGGAGCACGAGGATCCAGTAGCGGCTGCGGCTCGAGATCTACCGAGATTTGGCGGGAACGAACTGCGTCTCTCGGCGGGTCAAACAGATGACGTCGGTGATCTGTGAGAACCTGGTCCTGACGAAGAAGGGGGCGCGCAGTGCCACGGCGAACGACATGCGTGACTCCGTCGGCCGCTCGCCTGACGGATTCGCTGCGAGACATCGGTTACGACTTCAGCTCGGCAATCGCCGACTTGTCGACAACAGCATCACCGCCGAGGCGACTGAGGTCAACGTCGTCAGTCGAGTTCGATGGCGAGGCGTCGCGCGTCTTCATCTCCGACAACGGTCGAGGGATGACGCATCAACGGCCTGACCGAGGCGATGCGGTTCGGTAGCCGTCGCGAAGTACGGGACCGGCGATCTCGGGCGTTACGGGCTGGGCTTGAAGACGGCGTCACTGTCGCAGGGGCGTTGCCTGACCGTCGTCACCCGGACGTCGAGCGGGTCGGCGGGTGATTCAGACGCGCCAGCTCGATCTCGATCTGATCGCAGAGTTCGACGACTGGCTGATCATCGAGCCAGACCGGACGGAGGTCATCGAGCGGGCGCGGAATCTGCTCGAGGACGCGACCTGGAACAGTCGTGATCTGGGAGAAACTCGACCGAGTCGTTCCAGCGAAGAACGCTATCGGAGGCTGGGCGAGGCGGCGGTTTGAGACGCTGCAGCAGAAGGCAAGCTGAGCATCTTGCGATGGTCTTCCACAAATTCCTCAGCGGCGAGGTCGGCGGCGAACGCCTGGTAATCACGGTCAACGGGCAGAAGTTGGTTCCGTGGGATCCGTTCGCCCGCGCAGAAGCGCGACCCAGGAACTCGTTGAGCAGGTCTTCGAGATCGAGCACGGTGACGCTGTCGGTGAGGTGACGCTGCGGCGGTTCGTTCTGCCCGGCCGCGACCAGTTCAGTTCTACAGCTGAGTTCGAGCGCATGTCGGGTCCGCTGAAGTGGAACCGCCAGCAGGGTCTGTACACCTATCGCGCGGGCCGGCTCGTCCAGTGGGGCGGATGGGCCGGCGTCCGCAGCATCGACGAACACACGAAACTGGCTCGGGCGAGCCTCGAGTTCGACACTGATCTGGACGAGGCCTTCAACATCAACGTCGCGAAGATGCGGGTCGCCGTGCCCAGCCAACTGCGGCAGATGATCGAGCGGCCGATCAACGAGGTCTGCAGTCTGGCCGACGATCTGTACCGGAAGTCGTCGACGCCCGAAGGGCGGAGCGTGACCGTCACATCTACCGACAGACTTCTCGGCTGGGCATGGATGTCGGACTCGCCTTGAAGGCGCAGCAATCGAGGCGGGCGAAGTTCGGCGCGTTCAAGAGGATCTGCGGGCGACTTCGCGAAGAGCGAGCCCGAAGATCGCAAAGGCGCTCGGCCTCTAAGTCGCGGTCGAACAGGCGACGGCGTCGACTTCAGCGACCCGCTCGCCCTCCGCGCAGTGCAGCTTGCAGCGGACACTCGAGGCACACCGGATCGTCCGGGCGGCACCAGCTGTTGGCGAGCTCGATAAGTCCAAGGTGAGCGTCGCGGGAGTAGTCACCGAACCCGATCATCCGGGCGACGGCGAGACGGCCGTCAGTCAGCCGGTTCTTGCGGTCGACGTCGTTGGCTTGGAATCGGCTGGCGACGCGCAGAACACCCTTGGTGACAAGCACGGGCTCTTCAGCGCCTGCGTCAGCCGCATCCGGCCGGAACGATCGGTGTCGCCAGCACGGCCAGGTCCGCGACCGACTCGGCGAGACCGAGTTCTGTCCGCAGTCTGCTCGGCTGATCGCGTCCAAGCGCTGCGGCGCTTCGCGACCTCTGCTGCCAGCGCAAGGATTCTCTCGACTCGCTGCTCTCGGCCCGTGTTCTCGATGATGAACCGAGGTTCTCCTCGAACTTCCGTCGCTTGCAGCTGCGTCATCGTCCAGGGCTCGTCGTGTTCCAGCAGGAGCTTCCAGGCTTGTCGATCAGCGACGCCGGGTGCTCGGTCGAGCAGTTCCTCTGCTGCGATGACCAGCCACCGTGACGGTGGTATCCGTCGTCCACGAAGCCAGGGCAGCGCGCGGACATGATCCGACGTCGTCATCCAGTCCGCCAGGATCTGGCGCGATCTCGCGTGTTGGACGGACCCGCGTCCTGCGGCGCTTCGAGCGACTCGCGGATCGCCGCGCCCGATGACGAAGCCGAGACGCGGCGGTACCGCGTTGCCGATCTGCCGGAACGCCGCCGACGGCGGCCCATCGAATCGGAAGTCGTCGGGGAACGTCTGCAGTCGCGCCGCCTCGCGGACGGTCAGAGTGCGGCTCTGGCGCGGGTGGATGTACCAGTAGCCGTCCTTGGCGATGTGCGCGGTGATCGTCCGCGACAGGTCGTTCTCGTTGAGCCGGTTGTACTTGTCATCGAAGATGTCGCCGCGGTAGCGCTGATGCTCTTGGTCAGGTCGGTGTACTTGGTCGCGTGGGTCATCGACTCGAAGGCTTCACGGTCGTCCTCGCGGACCGGCCGGGTGATGTGGTCGAAGACCTTATGCGCGTCCGTCTGGCGCGACGCCGCCCCGCATCTCGCGCTGGAAGTCGCGTGACTGGGCCCTGCGTACTCGGCCCAGCCGTGTTCGCCGCCCTCGGGCCGCCAGCCGCCCTCGACCTCTGGCAGGTCACCGATCGCGTTCCAGACCGTGACCTTCTGTCTCGGTCTCTTCGGGCCAGCTGAATGCGTATCGTTCCGCAGCGCGACGAGGATCAGTCGCTGCCGGAACTGCGGAACGCCGTACCGCCAGGTGTCGACGACGCGTTCCTCGACGGAGTAGCCGAGTCTGCTCGAGCTCCTCGACCATGCTGCGCAGGATGAACATCTCCCGGTCCAGCGCCATGTCCGGCACGTTCTCCATCAGCACTGCCTTCGGACGGGCGATCGGTCGACGATCTCGAGGAACGACCGCCACAGATCGCGACGTTCGTCGTGCGGATCGCGCAGGCCCGCTGGACCCGGTACCGGATCATCGACCGGCCTGCCTTGAGAACGGCTGGCAAGGCGGCCCGCCGGCGATCAGATCGATTCTGGCCTCGCGCACGAGGTCGCCGACCTGCGCGACGACCGCCGGGATCGGACAGGTCCCAGTCGACAGCCAAGCCGCCGAAATGGTGCGCATGGGTCCGGACGGCGAATGGCTCGTGGTCGGCGCCGAGAGACGACTTTGAATCCGGCCTGCTCCAAGCCCAAGGCTCAGGCCCCCGGCGCCGCTGAAGAAGTCCGCCGCTAACGGTGCCTTGGTCTTCTTCCGAACGGTGTCGGCGTACTTAAGAAATCTATCGGCGATCATCGAAGTGGTCTGCGGTGAGGCGGAAGGTTGACAAACGGCCCTCGGATTAACCGCACTCCATACGCATGCTTCTTCGAGGTTCCGATTGATCGCGACGGCACAGCGTAACGATAGCTGTGCACACCGACGCGATCCGGTTATCGGCTTGCTAAAACTACGGCGGCGTCGCAGTGGGAGCCACACATCGGAAGACGCACGCACCGTTGAGGCCCCATTTTGGTTGACACAGCGCACCGCGTTGACCAACGTGGCCGCGTAGTGCCGCCGGTGCGCATTCGTTGTCGCGATCGCGGCGGCATATGCGCTCGTCAGCGCATGGACGGCATCGGCGTCACTCTCTGGACCACCTATTCGGCGAACCCAGTGAGCGCGACGACAGAAGGCGGTTGTGTGGGCGCGTCGGCGAGACCCCGATCCGCCCTTTTGGCCCACACCCGTCGTGGCTGGACCTACCATCGGTTCAGCACAACACGAAACCCCGGACGGCGTATCAAGACTCGCCCCTTGTCACAGGCAGGAGTCTTTTCCTTTGGATCGACTCCCTTTCCTCTTGGGTTCGGGCCCCCGCGCATTAGCCGGTGCACCAGCCATGGCTGATGACTCGGCTGATCGAACTGCTGTCACAGGCCGAGGCGCAGGTGAGGGCCTAGTAGCGTTGTGTGCGCTCGGCTGGGCCGCGTGGGAGAGGTCCAACACGGTGACCACGTGAAGAACTCCGTGGAGCGCTGGCGCCAGAATGTCGCCGTGGAGGGCCAGAAGGTCATCGAGGCTGATCCGCGGATCGTCGACGCGTTCAAGAACATCGGCTACTCGCTGGAGGCGGCCATCGCGGATCTCGTGGACAACTCGGTCGATGCCGGCGCGTCGACGGTGCTCATCCGGTTCCTGCATACCGAGGAGATCTGGTCAGCCTGGTCGTCGTTGACAACGGGCGGGGGATGCGGGAAAGGGACATCGACCGTGCGATGCAGTTCGGTGGCCGTCGACGGTACGCAGAAGGTGACATCGGCATGTACGGGATGGGCCTCAAGTCAGCATCGCTGAGTCAGGCTGACAACGTGACGGTGCTGTCGAGGGCCGCAGGCGCAACACCGGTGGGTCGCCGCTGGACCGAGGCGCAGGCCAAGGCCGGCTGGAAGTGCGACATCGTCGCCAGAGGTTCGCCGCCGACAGAACTGGACCGCCACTGGGATGACGGACTGGACGCGAGCCGAGCGGCACCATGGTCCGGTGGGACCAAGTCAGGGATTTCCAGAAAGCCACCGGGCGGATCCACGCCTATCTGCGGAAGATGCGGCATGGAGACGGCGAACCACCTGGGCCTCCAGCTGCACAGGTTCCTCGAAGCGGCGCGCTGACGATCGTCATCGACGCAGAGAACATCGAGACAGGTGAAATCGGGACCCAGACCCGTGTCGGCCCCTCGACCCGTTCGGCTACCCGATGGTCCGGGGCCGCGGGATACCCGAAGAAGTTCACGATCAGCATCCCGGGCCGGCCGTCTGGACGCGACCGCGCATATCTGGCCGGCGCGGTCGAAACGTCCCGGCTACAAGCTGGGGGGAGGAGCCGTATCGCGGCGCCAGGGCTTCTACTTCTACCGCAATGACCGGCTGATCCAGGCCGGCGGCTGGAACAACTCCGGGATGACGCCGAGCCCCACGTGTCGCTGGCCCGGGTCGAGATCGACATCCCGCCTGGCATGGAGGGCTTCTTCAGTATCCGGTTCAGCAAGTCCGGGGTCGATGCCCCCCTGTCGTTCGTCAACGCGGTGCAGATCAGCGGCCAGCCGACGACGGGACAAGCTTCGCCGACTACATCGAGCGGGCGATCGACGTATACCGCGCCAAGGCGCAGCCCGACGATCAAGCCCGTCGTCCCGCCCGGGGCGGGGCTCGGGCAGAGGTGCGAACGGCGATGCGGGAAAAACTTCCCGGTCATCCCCCGGGACGAGGAGGTCACGTACGGTGGGAGCGCCTTCCGCCTGACCAGTTCTTCGAGATCGACCGCGACAACCGCGTGCTCGTGCTCAAGTCGAGCTACCGGAAGGCAGTTCTGGGCGGCCGGCCGGCGTCGGCAGCGGACGCGCCGATGATGAAGGTCGCTGCTGTTCCTTCTGGTCAACGACATGTTCCGCACGCAGAAGTGAGAGCGCGGTCGAACGGTCGACGCTCGCCGCCTACCAGGCGATACTGGTCTCCGCGGCCGCGCGAGTGAGCAGCAATGACAGCACGCGAGGGCGACCGGCATCTCAGCTGGGAACGGTTCGAGAGCCTGATCAACGCGGGCCCGCCGGCCGTCGAGCGTGTGGCCGGGCGAGCCGCAGGGTGGAGATCTTCACCGATGCGGGCGGGGCCGGATCGGCGTCCGGACTCTTCTCCGACGCACGGACTGCCCGCCGAACCCCCTCGTCGAGATGGACATCCGCAGAACCATCGTGGACGGCGACACGAAGTCATTGAGATCACCACGGCGAACTCCAGCGCTCTACCGGGAATTCTACGCGTTCGCCTGCGCAGTCGCCGATCGACTCCAGATCGACGGCATGCCGCCGAGGCCGCAGTGGATTCTGCCCTGGAGTCGTGGGCGGCGTTGCTGGAGCGGCTCGCGATCTCGAGCGACCGAGCGGCAGATCGGCCTGCTCGGTGAACTGTGGTGGCTGCGACGGCTCGCTGCCGCGGTCGGCTGGGCAACCGCGCTCGACGCATGGAAGGGCCCGGACGCCGAGGAACACGATTTCTCGCTGGCGGACAGCAGACGTCGAGGTCAAGACGACAGTCTCCGAGCAAGCGGGTCCACATGATCGGGTCACTCACCCAGCTCGTCCCGACCGGGCCGGCCACTGTTCATTCTCTCCCTGCAGTTCACCGCGCGCCGGGCTGGCCCAGGGGAGTCACTCGACCGATGCGGTCCGGGCGTACGCGGCGGCGTCTGGCCGAGTCGGAGACCACTCGTCGGCGGCTGGACCAGCAGCTCGAGCACGCGGGCTGGCATGACGACCACGCCGTCCACTACCGGACGGCGGTTCGTGCTCTGCGAACTCCGCCAGGCCTCGTACCGGTGGACGGCGAGTGCCCGGCGATCACTCCGGCGAGCTCTGCTTCATCTCGGGCCGAGCAGCCTTCGCGCGTCTGGTCCAGGTGTCATACCGCGTCGACCTCGACGGCCTCGGTACGAGGACGGGTCGCCCGAGTTCCGTCGATCGCTCCCAGGAGGCGTCGTGCAAGACAGCCAGTACGAGATGCTTGACGCGGCGCTCAACGTCATGGTGAAGGGCCCACGCCACTCAAGCGGGCCCTCGACAGCGGCCCCCGGGCTCGCGGGCCTCGACGCGCGAGATGGACGAGGAGCCTGCTCGCACACCTCCGTGAAGCGCCCCGCCGACGACCCGGTCCGCAATCGGCTCCGGACGAGCCTGGTCGTGATGGGACTATGCGGACGCGCCGGGAGAGTGGACGGCCGGCACGTCGCGGAACACCGAGGGACGCGCCGCGATCTCATCTACGAACGGCTCGCAGCTCGCCCGCAGCTGATCGCGGAGATCTGACGAGGACCTTCCCTTCGCCTCCGTCGAGGGCCGTCATCGTCGTCGCGGAGAAGTTCACGCCCTGGTACACCGACGGAGGTCCGCCAGGGCCCGCAACTTCTACTGGCGCGCATACGAGAACTACCTGCGGCGACGTCCGGGACTTCGACCCTGTCAACATCGAGACGCTGGACGAGGCGACGACACGCGGTCGTGGAGCGCCTGACCGATCCCGAGCAGGAAGAGGCCTACCAGGCGAAGGGCCTGGTCGTCGGCTACGTCCAGAGCGGCAAGACCGCCAACTTCACCGGTGTCGTCGCCAAGGCGATCGACGCCGGCTACCGGCTGGTCATCGTCCTGACCGGCACGATGAACCTGCTGCGCGCCCAGACCCAGCGCCGCATCGACATGGAGCTGGTCGGCCAGGAGAACATCCGCGCGGCACGACCCGGCGGAGCCGGATCGAGCGGTTCGACTACGACGACGACCCCGACTGGGACGACGGTTCGTCAGCCACGGCGGCCGCCCGTCCGAGCTGGGCTGCGTTCGACATCCACCGGCTGACCGGCGCAGGGCAGGTCAGGGATCAACCGGCGACTACCAGAGCCTGAAGCACGGGCATCCGACGCTCTCGAGATCGAGAAGATCGACAAGCGGACGCCCGCTCTACGACCCGTCGAATCTGCACCACGCGGCGGCCGCGCGGCTGATGGTCGTCAAGAAGAACAAGGCCGTCCTGGCGAAGCTGGTCAAGGACCTCAAGAGGATCGGGGCGACGGATCTCGGCGAGATCCCCGCCCTGATCATCGACGACGAGTCCGACCAGGCGTCGGTCAACACGATCCGACCCGCAAGAAGTTGGAACAGGAGCGCCGCCGAGCGCACGGCGATCAACAGCCTGCTCACCGAACTGCTGAGCTCCTTCCGCGCGCCCAGTACGTCGGCTACACCGCGACGCCGTTCGCCAACGTCTTCGTCGACCCGAGCGACGCCGAGGACATCTTCCCGAAGGACTTCATCATCTCGCTCCCGCGCCCGGCGGGCTACATGGGCGTCAGCGACTTCCACGACCTCGACAATCCGAGGAGGACGACCCGACGGCCGCGCGAACTCCAACGAGAAGGCGCACGTCCGCGGCATCTGGGAACCCCACGACGAGTCGACCGATCAGCTGCTGCGGGCGATGGACACGTTCGTGCTGACCGGCGCGCTGAAGCTGTACCGCGACGCCGCGGGCGTCCCGGGCGACTTCCGGCACCACACGATGCTCGTCGCACGAGTCGGTGCGGAAGGACGACCACGCGAAGCTGGCGAAGCTGCATCCAAACCATGTGGCAGACGCCGCGCTAGACATCGGCGCCGGGCTCGCCCGCCTGCGCAAGCTCTTCAGCGAGGACTTCTGCCGCGTCAGCGACGCGCGCGCCGACGGCCTCCCGCTGCCCCGTCCATCGACGAACTCCGCAGCGGATGTCGGCACGCGCCGTCAGCGGATCGACGACGGGGACCAGCCCGGTCGCTGCATCGGTGAACGGGACGCGACGAAGCTGAGACCCCGGACTTCGACGGATCCCGCGTGTGGAAGATCCTGGTGGGCGGCACGAAACTGTCCCGCGGCTTCACGGTCGAGGGCCTGACCGTCTCCTACTACCGCCGCCGACGCCGTACCAGGACACCCTGATGCAGATGGGCAGCTGGTTCGGCTTCCGGCCCGGCTACCGGATCTGGTCCGCCTCTACATCGGCCGACACGAGCCGCTCACGTCGGCGCGCGGACGTTCATCGACCTGTACGAGGCGTTCGAGGCGATGTGCCGCGACGAGGAGGCGCTTCCGCGAACAGCTCCGCCGAGTACGCGATGCCTGAGGACGGCTCAGAGCCGCTCACCCCATTCCAGGTTCCGCCCCTGGTCATGAACTCCCATCCGCAGCTGGTCCCTGTCGCCAGGAACAAGATGTTCAACGCGGAGCTGAAGTCGAAGAACTTCGGCGGCGAGTGGGTGGAGCGGACGCTGTGCTTCGGACGTTACGGCGGATCTGCACCATAACGAGGCGCTGTTCGGCGACCTGATCCGCAACTGCGGACCTCCGCTACGACGACTTCACGATCCAGCAGGACGGCCGACGAAATCGGCGCCCGGCGTACGCAGGCGTCGTCGATCACGCCGCCGTCGTCGACACCCTGTCCAACTACCGGTGGGCCGACCCCAACACCTCGTCGCTGCTGACCCTTGAGCTCGAATTCCTGCGCGGCACATCGTCGTTGGGAGATCCCGAGGTCGACGACTGGATCCTCTACCTCCCACAGGTGACTACTAAGCGGATGGCGTGGCAGGTCGCAGGCCTCACCTTCGCGTCGGTCGAGCGATCACGGGTCGACAATGCGGGACGGTTCAAAGCTTTCACGGAACCTCGGCACCGCCGCGTCGCCGCGGTGCTCACCGGCCAGGCTGATGGCACACTCGTCGACCCGAGCGCCCGAGCACTCCTCGCCGACGCACGCCGAGGCGCGCTCGTGCTGTACCCGGTCTACCCGTTCCGGGACGCCGAGCCCGACTGGCCCGAGATTCCCGCGATGGGGTTCGCGTTCCTGCCTCCCGTGAACACGCATCCGCGCCGCCTGGTGTGGGGATTACGAGACCGACGGCAGGCGGCGGAGCCGATCATTAATTGGAATAGTTTACTAGGTGTCGGAACCCGGGGTGCCGATCTCAGTGGCCATCCGGTGAGTGGCCACCTCGAACTGCATCTGGCCGACCGCGGCGAGCACCGGCGCCGGCTCCCCGCGACGGTCCGAGCGCAGCACCTGGGCAACACCCTCCTGCTCCAGCTGCTCGATCCCGCGGCGAAACTGCTTGTGCTTACTCGGATCAACATTGCGGGTCACCGAGAAATGCTCCGGGAGAAGCTCGGTATCGGCGGATACTTCACGGGCACATCGCGATACAGCGTGTCACCCGGCCGCAGCGCCGACGCCGTGGTCGGCGCGCACATCGCCGAGCGCACCCGAACCGGGCGGGTGGCTGCGGGATGGGAAGGCAGACTGTTCGACCTCTTCTGGCCAACCGTGCGGGCCTGACGCGAGTCACATCTCCCCAGAAGCGCCAAGAGTCACGCCATGGAGAACAGCTCCTGCATCGCGACCACGCTCGCCACCCGCTGCAGACCGCCCTCCACCGCGATGCGTTGATCGGCCGGGACTTCGAGCAGCCCATCGAGCGTCGTCGCGACCTTCTTCATGTCGAAGATCGGCTGGTCCTTCGCGGCCTGCGACGCGAACGTATCGCGGTAGAACTCGAGCATCGGGTCGTTCACGTTCCGCGTCGGCGGCGTCGTGAACGGATGCTTCTGCCGGTCGTACACCTCCGGTATCAACACATCCTTCGCCGCCTCGCGCAGCACATGCTTTTCCCGAATTCCCTTGACCTTCATATTCACCGGCAGCCGCGCCGAGGCTTCGGCGACATGGTGATCCAGGAACGGCACCCGCCCTCGATGGAGCGCGCCGATCTCCATGCGATCGGCGAGATAGTTCATAGTGAAGTTCGCGTCGACTGTCCGCGGGCTTGTGTTGTCAGGCTCCGGCCAGGCGTAGCCGACGGGGTGCTTCGGCAGCCAGCCGGTTGAGGCTGGGGTCATCGCCGTCGAGGGAGTCTTTCTTGGCGTTGAACGCCCGTACCCACAAGCCGGCGGCCCAGGCCAACTCGCGTTCGTCGATGGTGAGGGCGTGACCGCGGGCCTGGCCGTAAGCGGTCAGGAAGCCGTCGATCTGGTCGTCGGTAGCTTCGGTCAGGGGTTCGCCGGAGGCGGTGTGGACGGCTGCGGCGAGGCCGACGATGGTGGCTTCGGGCCGGGCAGCGATGCTGTCCCAATCGTGGACGGCATGGAGCTGCTCCCCGATCCAGCGCAGGTTGTGTGCTTCCCAGTCCACATGCCCAATGACATCGGGCGCGGTGACATTGGCCAGGCGGTCACGGACGCGCCGGCCGAGGTCGTCGAGCCACCGCGGGCCGGGATGCGCGTTGAGATCGGCGTGGCGATCGTCGGGAACGGGCCAGACGCCGGGCTCGCCGTGGTCCCAAGCCGCCCAAGGCGGCGCGGGCTCGACGCTGGGCAGCTCTGTTGGCGCGGGCGCGCAGGCAAGCAGTCGGGCGAGCGCCGAAGCGTACAACTCGGTGGTGTGCGGTGCGGCGGCCAACGGCTCGCCGCCAGGCACATACCGTTCAGCGGTCGCACTCAACGCGCCTAGCGGTGCCGGCGCCACGAGCGGCTCAGGACAAGGGAAGCCTCTGGCGTGCAACACGTCTTGGGCAACGAAACAGCCGCTGAGCCGGCGGGCCGGGGGCCGGGCTTTGATAACGACATCCTGACCGTCCGACAAGCGCAATCCCATAACCAGCGACAGGTGCCCGGTGGTGAACAGCTCCGCCGCTGGCCTGGCGCCGAGATGATTTTGGCACCAAAGGATGAGGTCATCTGTTGAGATCTTCGGCGGGCCAAGCCGGGCGGTGGGGTCCTCAGGAGCGTCCACGGGCTTCTTTTTAGTCAAGGGAGAGGGTGCGAAATCCCTGCGGGCGCCACAGCATGCGCTCATGCTACGTCTACCGCTGTCGCGCGAACAGGCACATCAGCTCCAGCCGACGCGGCTTCGTGCACGACTCTCGGGTTGCGCGAATTACACAAGGGGGACGAGTGGATGCCGTAACGGCCCCCATAAGCGACGCCGCCGATCCGCACTTTCTGCCGATAACGAGCAGCGGGTACAACCGCGAAGCGGCGCTGGCGAGCCTTGCCTACGCTGACCCAGAATTCCCGCCCAGCGCAGCCGCGACGTTGCTGGCCGAGCCGGTGAATGAAGAGCTGCTGAGGTGCGTCTCCAGCGATGCCTTCACCCACGTCTTCCCCGGGGACAACCACAGCTACCGGCCCGACGAGTTCTTCTCGGACCTGGACGCCGAACTGGCCTCTTCGCCGAGCTTTCATCTGTGGGCCGAGATTCCGTTATGCAAGTACCGCTGCCACTTCTGCGAGTTCCCAATACTGGTGCTCGGCCACGACGACAAGAAGGGGGAGGCGCTCGCGCGCCGTTGGGTTGACGCCAACATCCGGGAAGCGGGTCGGTGGCTCGAGTCGGTGCCGGCGCTGCGGTCGACGCCAGTCGGCGAGTTCTGCCTTTTCGGGGGCACTCCGACGGCTGTCCCCATGGCTGAGCTGGCCCGGCTGTTCGACTACTACCGCACACATTTCGTCTTCAACGACCAGACAGAGTTGCGGATCGAAGGCAGCCCCGACACCCTCACACCGGCGACGCTGAATGCGTTGCGGGAACTCGGCTTTTCGACACTGACGTTCGGCATTCAATCGTTCGACGATGAACTGCTGGCATTGGCCAACCGGCGCCATACGGTCGCGCAAGCCGAAGCAGCCATCACCGAGGGCCGCCGTGCCGGCTTCACCCGCGTCGACGGCGACCTGGTCTGGGGCCTGCCGGGGCAGCGCGTGGCCGGATTCGTGTCCGATGTCGAGCGAATGATCGCGCTGGGTTTCGACACCGTCGTGGCGATGAAGCTGCACCTGCGCTCACCATCTGAGGTGGACTCGGCGGTCGGCAACGTTCGGCCGGCGGCGTGGGAACAGCGCACCGCTCAGGAGGCGGTCGCCCGGCGCGGGCACCGGTGGCCCAGTCTGGGCGAGCAGTACCAGATGCGTGAAGCGGCGGTCGAGCGGCTGGGCCGGTCCGGGTACTACGAACACCCGACGACCTACTTTCCGAGCCAGGAAACCGGGGTCACGAAGTGGCGAGCGCTGAACCTCGACCAGGACAAGCAGTATCCCCAGGTGGGGATCGGGCTGGGCGGCTACACCTGGAGCAGCCGCTCCGAGGCCCAGACCACCGCCAACCCGGCGGAGTACATGGAGGCAGTAGCGGCCGACCGCATTCCACTGGCGACCGTGACACAGATAAGCCCGGATTCCCGGTCGCGGCGCGCAGTCCGCATGGCCATATCCACCTGCCAGCCGGTACGCGAGGACGAGCACCGCCGCCGGTTTCCGGACAGTCCGCTGCTGTCGGGCAACCTCGGGACGGTCTTCAACTCACTCCAGGAGCGGGGGCTCATGAGGATTGACCGCAACCAGGGCATAGTGGCCGTCACCGAGCTTGGGGCGACGCTCATCGAAGCGATCATCAACACCGAGATATGACCATCCGCATCGGCGTCATCTGCGGCGACGGCCTTCCCGTGTCGGGCCTGCTGACTACTTTTCGCAGTGCATTCAGCCTGGGGCGCGACCTCGGCGTCCTTGAACCGGACGCCACCGTCCCGACCGACCTCGGGTTTTCGTGGCGGCCGGACAAACCGGCGTTCTTTCCCGGCGGCCGCAGCGACATTTTGACGCCGGAGTGGATGCAGCTCACCGATTGGCGGCCGGACGAATACATCGATGCCGACCAGCTGGCGGCTGACCTGACCGCCATCCGCGAGGACGTCGCCAGGTTCGATGAACTGCCGCCGGACACCCGAGTGCGGCTGGACGACCGGATCGCCAGGATCGCCGAGATCTACGAGCGTCACTTCTCCGACTGGCTGCGGGAACATCGACCCACCTGGGTCATCGCCATCAATATGACGCTCTCCGATGCGGTTCCGGCGACGCTGGCTTTACACCGGGCGGCCGATGCCTTCTACTCCAATCGCCTTGGCGGCGTGGTCTTCTGGGACCACGACCTGTTCGCCAGTGCCAGCGTGTACGACCCCGCCACCGGCCTGCGGGTGTATCCAGAGCGCCCGTCCGCGGTGACGCCGGTACCGGCGAAGCAGCTCCATACGTCTTGGGCGGTGGTGTCTTCCAGACTGGCGGAGGAGACCAGCTGTTACCCCACCGACCTGGTGCCGACGGTGGTCCCGAACATCTTGCCGAGCATTCCAGCAGGCCTGGACGAGCGGCACGCTGAGTTCATGCGCCGGTGTCAACTCGATCCCGGCCGGCCGGTCCTGCTCAACCCGGTCCGCGTCTTCCACATCAAAGGCGTTCACCTCGCGGTCGAAGCCCTGGCGGTGATGCGCCGTGAGGCTCGCAGCCGCGGCCTGGCCGTCCCTTACCTGCTGGTCTTCGGCAGCCTGCACGAGGACCCCGACTACGCCAGACAGGTCGTGGACACCGTCCACCGGCTGGGCCTGGAAGACGACGTGCGCTTCCTCGGCGGCGTACCGCTCGGCAGCTGCCGGGACAGCGCAGGCGAGTGGCACCTCGATGAGATCGACCTGCTGCGGCTTGCTGCCGCCACCAACGGCGGTGTCCTGTTCACGCCCAGCGTGCCGGACGTGGAAACCATTGGCCTCGGGCCTGGCCTCGCCGCCGCGGCCTCGGTGCCGTGCTTGATCACCACTTACGACGCCTTCGACCGGGTCTATGGGCCGGACTTCAGCTTTACCCGGACGACGACCGAGCCGGCCGCGCTTGAACAAGCTGCGGTTGACTTTCTGGACGCACTTCAAGGCATGCAGAACCAAGACCCGGCCTTGATGGCGGCCTTGGCCTCAAACCGTCGCCTTGGTGAACAGATCTTCCCGGCGGACGGCTGGGCCGACTTGTGGCACGACCTCGACCGGGCTGCGGCCGGGACGCCACACCTATAACCCGTCGCCTTCGGCTCACGCCATCGAGAACAGCTCCTGCAGCGCAACGACACTCGCCACCCGCTGCAGACCGCCCTCCACCGCGATGCGTTGATCGGCCGGGACTTCGAGCAGCCCGTCGAGCGTCGCCGCGACCTTCTTCATGTCGAAGATCGGCTGGTCCTTCGCGGCCTGCGACGCGAACGTGTCGAAATTGACGCGTCGCATCCTCGCCGTCCTGTCGCTACCACCGCGCAGTCACGTTGTCAGCAAGCCGTATCGCGATACGGACCGCCGAATCAGCGGGGTCGGCGCTGCACGTGTTGACATCGACGATGATGTTGTTTCTGTGTGTCAGCGCTCGTCCACAGCCCCAGCCGGGAGCGGCCGCATCCTGTTGACTCGCAATCACACTCAGTGTGCCGCCCACGTCAGAGATCTGCCCGACGGTCCACTTCGTCTCGCTCTGTGTATGCGTGTACTCGCGGCAGGCCGGCCACCGCTCCGCTGATGCGTTGAAGAACTCGCCAGCTTTCTCGATAGTGGGGAACAGCACCACCGCCTGCTTGAGATAGTGCGTGAAGTTGTCGCCGTTGTTCAGACTCTGATCGCGCTCTGCCCAGTAACCGCTGTCGGCGTAGACCGGCGCCTCCGCCGCGCCGTCGATGGCCAGACACTCCGGCGGCGCCATCGTGAAGCTGTTGTCGGACATCGCATCCTGCTGGCTCGTGACGGCCATCCCGGTCGTTCCCATCTCCTCATTCACCTGGTCGACGGTGAGCAGCAACCCGGTGAGCTCGCGCTCGACGAGAGGGCGGGGAATCATCGTCAGAGTGGGCGTGGGTGACTGGGCGTTGCCTATGGAGCTTGCGCACCCGACGACCGACGCACAGAGGACTGCCGCGGCTAGTGCGGCCGTTGGCTGGCTCATGCGTACCTCCCATGCCAGATGTGCCCAACTGGTCAGCCGGCGCGGCCTCCCCGCCGCGCGGCTCCTAGAAAATGGTGAAGCAAGTACCACCGCGTACCGGTGAGCTCGACGGTGTTTCCAGATAACAATCGACGGCCCTTTTCGATAACGCCCCGAGCTCCGTCGGCATCGAAACTGCGGGAGGTCCCATTCCTCGACCGAATGGCGATCTCGCCGAAGCCTCGCGGCCGACGGCTTCGGATCCGATGCAGGCCACCGCAGTCGCTCACAGATACAGCCGAAAAAAAGCGCGAAGGGCCGGACAACCCACGGGGAAGAGGCCGGCGCCCACTCGACGCACGCGCGTGCAGATCGGTGAGCTGTGGGACATGCCCGGCTGTCTTGCCATGCCGCCGCCACTTCGAGCTGACTTACGACCGCGGCTGACCCACTCCTGAGTGGCGAGCCGCCTCGCGCGCCAACTGCATGCGGGAGGTCACGCTGAGTTTCGCGTAGACGTGCGTGAGATGCGATTGCACCGTCCGCGGTGAGACGAAAAGCCGAGCGGCGATCTCCTTGTTGCCCAATCCCTCGCTGACCAACTTCGCCACATCGAGCTCGGTGGGTGTGAGCGCGCCCCATCCCGTTGCTGCGCGTTTGCGTCCACCGCGCCCGCGCCGCGCATAGGCGATCGCTTCCTCTACCGATAATGCGTCGCCCTCCGACCACCCGGATTCAAAGCTGGCTTCGCCCAGCGCTTCTCGCAGTGCTACGAGAGCAGCGTCGTATTCGGCGCCGCCGCGTGCGGCCGCACCCGCGCGATCCCGGATCGCGTGCGCTGCGCCAAAGAGCCGCACCGCTTCGCGGTGACCGCCGGAACGAGCGGCGAGATCGGCGAGGTGGTCCAGGATGTCGGGGACGTGCAGGTAGGCCTTCGCGTCGGCGGCAGAAGCGAGCGCGTCTTGTGCGTCACGTTCGGCTTGCTCGGGTTCCCCTTCTGCGATCGCCAGGCGGGCGCGCGTGAACATCGCCGACGACCGGTGATAGCCGGCTGTGGCCGCGGCTGCCTCATCGGCCAAGCCGCGAGCACCGACCAGATCCCCCTCCGCCAGCGAGGTCAACGCACCGAATACGCGCCACGCATTCACATACCCCGGCACGGCAGTCAGGTGCGGCCATGCCGTGATCGCTTCGCGGGCGGTCGCGACATCACCCGCGGCCAGCGCGGCGCCGCCGAGCGATGCGCAGGCCAGAGCCTGGGCAATTCCACCCATGCCGGCTGCGGTCGCGACTGCCATTTCCGCGGTCGCTCTGGCTGCAGGCAGATCACGCTGGAACCTCAGCACGGTGCCGAGGCCCGCGAGGCTGAACGCTTCGATGAGGCGATCGTGAGCCGCCCTGGCCTCGGGCACCAGCTCGCGGAATTGCGCAGCGGCCTCGTTGAGTTGACCGGCGTACAGCTGTGCGTATCCGAGGCACCAGCGGCACAGCCGCGAGCAGTACCGGTCGCCGATCGCTTCGGCGAGGTCGCGTCCTTCTTCGGCGGGCGCACGCGTCGCGAACGGGTCACCGGAATAGCTCGCCGCCGCAGCCTGACAAGCGAGAAGCTGGCTGAGTCGCCAACGATCGTCCAATGCACGGGCCCGGCTGATGCCCTCGGTGAAATACTGCTCCGCAAGCTCGGCGCTGGAAAGTGCCGCGATTTGACCGCACGCAGTCAGCGTCCGCGCCAACAGAGTCGGGTCGTCGACCTCGCGTGCTATCGCCAGGGCTTCCTGCGCCTCGGACAACGTGTCTGCGCCACCCACCCACAAGGCGAACACGGCCCTATCGGCCAGCGCGCGTGCCCGCGCGATAGGCGCAACCTCGGCGTGCAGCGTGTCGAGATCGGCCAGGGCGGCGTCGTGCCACGCCAGTCCTTCCCGGATATGGCCTCGCGCGCTCCACAGCGGCTGTAGCGAGCTGGCCAGCGACAACGCTTGCTCGACGTCAGAGTTTTCCCGGCTCCACGCGAACGCGGCGCGCAGGTTGTCGATCTCGGTTTCGGCCTGCTCGATGCGCCCCTCGTAGTCACAGTCCGCAGGCGCGTCGAGCAGGGCGGCCATTGCCGCGTAATAGTCGCGGTGACGTGAGCGCACGACGTCGGCCTCGCCGGATTCGCCGAGTTTCTCCTGCGCGTATTGGCGGACCGTCTCCAACAACCGGTAGCGGGTGGACCCCGCGACTTCGTCGGCGACCACGAGCGACTTGTCCACCAGCAACGCGAGTTGATCGAGCACCTGATAGCGCTCCGCTCCTTCGTGACCGATCACCGCTCGGACGGCCTCGAGGTCGAAGCCGCCGACGAAGACGGCCAGGCGCCGAAACAACGTCTGCTCTGGCTGGGTCAGTAGGGCATGAGACCAGTCGACCGAGGCGCGCAACGTCTGCTGGCGGCGCACCGCCGTGCGCGAGCCACCGGTCAGCAGCCGAAATCGGTCATGCAAGCTCTCGACGATCTCGGCAGGCGACAGGGTGCGCACCCGTGCGGCCGCGAGTTCGATCGCCAGAGGCATACCGTCAAGCCGCCGACAGATCTCGGTGATGTGGTCGCTGTTGTCCTCGGTGACCCGGAATGTCGGGCCGGGCTCGCTGGGCACGGTCGGTGAACAACTCGACGGCTTCGTCGGCCAGCGACAGCGACCGTACCCGCCATGTCGCCTCACCTGCCACACCGAGCGGCTCGCGACTCGTCGCGAGCACCGTCACCCTCGGTGCGGCACCGAGGGCGGACACGCACAGCGCGGCGCTCGCATCCAGCAGGTGCTCGCAATTGTCCAGCACCACAAGCATTTGCCGGTCGCGAATGAAGCCCAGCAACGTATCCATAGTCGAGCGACCCAGCTGGTCGGGCAGTCCCAGTGCGCGGGCCACAGTGAGCGGAACCACAGCTGGATCGGTGATCGGTGCCAGATCCACATACCAAGCTCCGTTACTGAATTCGCCTGCAAGGTCGGCGGCGATGTGCACGGCGAGTCGAGTCTTTCCGACGCCTCCCGCGCCGGTTAGTGTGAGCAGCCGGTTGGTGTTCAACAGTCCAGCGACCTCGGCCATCTCGTCAACGCGTCCCACAAAGTTCGTGAGTTGGACCGGAAGGCTTCGGGCAGCAGCCGTTTCGGGTCCTCGCAGGGGCGGGAACTCGTTGTGCAGATCGGAATGACACAACTGCGCCACCCGTTCCGGGCGGGGAAGATCCCGCAGCGGATGAATGCCAAGGTCGTTCAGCCACGCGCCATCGGGCAGCAGGTCCGACACCAGATCGCTGGTGATGCCGGACAACACGGTTTGACCGCCATGTGCCAGTTCGCGCAACCGCGCCGCACGGTTGATGGCCGGGCCGATGTAGTTGCCCTCGTCGCGCAGCTGAACTTCGCCGGTATGCACCCCGATCCGCAGCCGAATCGGCGCCAACGGTGCCCGCTGCAACGCCAGCGCACACGCCACCGCGTCGCTGCTGCCGGTGAATGCGACCACGAAGCTGTCACCTTCGCCCTGCTCGATCGGGCGCACCCCGTGATGGGCAGAAATCAGCTCGGCCAGCACGCGGTCCAGATTGGCGAAGGCCGCCGTCATCTCCTCCGACGCGGTCTCCCACAACCGGGTCGATCCCTCGACATCAGCGAGCAGCAACGTCACCGTGCCGGTCGGAACACGCCCACTCACATCATCGTCGCTCCAGTTCAAGACCGGCGTCTCAATGCGCGGCTGAATCTCGCTCATGCTAGCCACCATCGGTCAACCGCGGGCTTTAAACATCGGCATAGTCGCGCAGATTTCCCTGCCAACCGGGACAACATCTACGCGCATTGGCCGATGATGAAGACGGCTCAAGGTCGGACGCTTGACTTGATCACCCGGGAGGAGTCAGCAATGGTCGAGACAAGCACACCCGCGGATATTGCCGAGCTTCCGCCGCCACCGACGAATCCCTTGACGTTCCGGCAGCAGATCGGCGCCATCAAGGAGTTTCACATCGGCCAGGAGTTGCTGCGCGACGCCGGCGGGCATGTGACCCGCTTGAAGAACGGCCCGGCATGGTTGACGCCGGAGACGGTGCTCGCGACGTCACCGCGTGCCGCCCGCGACATTCTCGGCGGGACCGGCAGCGCCGAACGGACACCCGCCCACGACGAGGTGAGCTCGCTGTTCGGTGCGAGCCTCTTCACGCTCAAACGCGATCCCTGGCTGCCCCGTCGGCGCGCCCTGCAGCCCGTCTTCACCAAACACAATGTTCGCGCGTTCGGCGGGCCGATAACTCAGGCCGCCGACATGGTCGCCACCAGCTGGCACGACGGCCAACAGGTCGACCTCGACGCCGAGTGTCGCCGGCTCACGCTGAGGGCACTCGGCCGCTCGGTACTCGGGATCGATCTCGACGAGCGTTCCGACGCGATCGCCGAACCCCTGAGGACGGCCCTTGCCTATGTCACATCCCGCATCACCAGCTTCGTCAAACCACCCCGCTGGCTACCCACTCCCGCCCGCCGCCGAGCCCGCGCGGCGGCCGCCACCCTGCGCGGACTGGCCGCAGAGGTGCTTCAGGCCTGCCGCGACGACCCGACGCACGACGCCCCTCTGGTGCGGGCGATGATCGCCGCGACCGACCCAGACACCGGCCGCCCGCTGACCGACGACGAGATGTGCAACGAACTCATCGTGTTCATGTCGGCCGGACACGACACCACCGCCACGACCCTGACCTACGCGCTGTGGGCGCTCGGCTGCCATCCCGAGATGCAGAGCAGGGTCCGCGCCGAAACCGATGCCATCGGTGACCGGGAACTCACCCCCGACGACGTTCCCCAACTGCGTTACACAGTCCAGGTGCTGCACGAGGCGTTGCGCCTGTGCCCGCCGGGCCCTTCCATTCCCCGACTGATCACCCGCGACATCGAGGTCGACGGACATCTCGTCAAGGCAGGCACGTTGTGCTCGGTGGGGGTTTACGCGATGCACCGCGACCCCGAGCTGTGGGAAGACCCCCTGCGGTTCGACCCGGATCGGTTCAGCCCTGAGAATGCCGCGGGACGTGACCGCTGGCAATACATCCCCTTCAGTGCGGGCCCGCGCACCTGCATCGGCGACCACTTCGCCATGCTCGAGGCCACCCTTGCGCTGGCCACCATCATCCGGCGTACCGAAATCCGCTCTCTCAGAGACGAATTCCCGGTCGCGTTTCCGTTCACGTTGGTCGCGGCGGAGCCCGTCTATGCGCAGGTGAACGCGCGCACCCCGGGCTCGACCTACAGATCCGCCCGCTGAGGGCAGCCCTGAAGAACGGTTATCGGGTCGACGCATTGTGGCCCTGGAGGATTCAGAACCAAGACGGCGCATCACCGGCTAATAAGAGGATTGCTGTGAAGTCCTTCTTCGCTGTCGCCACGATGGCCATCACGGGCACGATCACCGCGATGTCCGACAGTGAGCGCACGACTTCAGTGCTCCCGCAGCCACATTCGGTACCACAGGACGCGCGATGTAACCCGGTTCGCCCAGTGGGTGCAACATGAACGCCGTCCGCCACGTCGCCCGCCGTGCGCAGCATCCACGGATTCACCGCCGCCACATCGACTTTCGGGTCCGCGCTCCACTGCGCCGTGATGTAGTCCAGGTCGTAGTACTCGCCCTGGTGATCCAGCTTTCCCGTCCGGAACGCCTTGAAACTTCCCCTTCACCGCCCGCAGGCGGTCATGGCACGGGCCATTCGTGCACCGGGGCGCCGGTGTGCGCATGCTCGACATAGCGGCGAGTCATCTCATGGAGCGCCGCGATGCGCTCCAGACCGTGCTCCTCGAGGTAGCGCACCGCCTGGGTCTGCCAGGCAGCGCCGGTACGGCCGCATCGAACCCGCGCTTCGATGACACCGAGGTAGCGGTCGCGGTCGTCGGTATCCACGCCCCAGGCGTCGAGTCCGGCTGCGGCGGCGGGCAGCAGGACTTCACGGGTGAGCCGATCGACCGGGTGGTCGACGCCGCGCCAAAAAAGTCGCGCCGCCAACCCATCCCGTGCCCCGCGGTGGAGGTCGCGCTCGGCCATCGCGAAGGGCATTTGCGTCCACAGGGGAGGGTCGGTGTCGACGATCGAGCGGACCAGTCCGTAGTAGAACGCGGCGTTGGCGATCATGTCGACGGCAGTCGGGCCGCTGGGCAGCACCCGGTTTTCGATGCGCAGCTGCGGACACCCGGCCTGGACGTCATAGACCGGACGGTTCCAGCGCCACACCGTGCCGTTGTGCAGCCGAAGCTCACGCAGGCCCGGCACGCGCCCGGTTTCGAAGGCGGCGTCCGGATCATCGGCCTCCATAGTCGGAAACAGCGGCGGAAAGTCGCCCACGACCTCGTCGAAGAGCTCCACGGGGTCGTGGATCCACCGGTCGCCGAGGCGAACACGCGCCGGTGCGCCCGTCCGGACCTCCTTGGGCCGGCGGGTGTCGAGCAGCTGCTCCATCAGGGTGATCCGGGTTTCCTGCCACGCCTGGTAACCGAGCAGGTATGGCGAATTCGCGGCTACCGCCACTTGCGCTCCGGCGATGATCTGGGCGGCGTTGTAGTAGGCGGCGAACCGGTCCGGCGGCACCCGCAGATGCAGCTGAAGACTGGTCGCGGCGGCATCGGGGGCAACCGAGTCGGTGGTGAATTCCACCGGCTCACACCCGTCGACGATGCTCACCAGGAACGGCCGGTGGCGAGCGGCGCGCATGCGCCGCGCTAACAGCTCGTAACGCGGGTTGTGGGAGATCCGCTCGACGGTCAGCTGCTCGGCGCTGAGGGTGGGCAACATACCGACGGCAACCATCCGAACACCGAGCCCCTCGATCTTCGACCGGCAATGGTCGAGCACCTCGGCCAGGTCGGCTTCGCTGTCCCGCAGCACGCGGCCCTGCAGCCGGCGGGGAGCGATGTTCAACTCAACGTTGAACTGGCCGAGCTCGTGCTGCATGTCCGCCCGGCCCAGGCGTTCCAGGACTGCGTCATTGACCAGCCGCGGCCGGCCCAAAGGGTCCACGAGATCAAGCTCCACCTCCATGCCGATGGTGTCCTCATGGGCGACGAACCAGCCGTCGTCGACCATGCGCCGCAACACGGCAACGCTGCGCTGGAGCCTGCGCAGCACCTCGGGGCCGCGGCCGGCAACCAGGCCCGACGCGTCGACGCGGTCGCCCATGGCGCACCTCCTCGCGGCACTTCTCAAATCTCGACCGCCACAACAGCACGGCAGATCAACACATCGCTGAGGTGAGCTATACGCCTGCCGGTCATCGGCCGCAAGGCTGGGGCGAAACCGATCTTTCATGCTGCCGTGCGCAGGCTGCTGCACCTGTTCGGGGCGCTGACCGACCCATTTCTTGTATGCGTAATCGACGTTGACTTCTGGGGCGTGGTGAACCACACGAACGCCGTTCTACCGCCGATATCGCCTCCGGTGATGAACAGATCTAACCTTCTGCCGCCACCAGCGACCCCAGCTTCACGTCGGGGTTGTCCCGTTGGAAGCCCTGCAGTCGCCACGGGGTGGAGAAGCGACGTTAACTCTTGTCGCGTCTTTTCGCCTTTTGTGCCCGCCGTGGAATTTATATCGGTTCTGATATAGAATGGACTTCGATCTCAGGGCCGTCAGATGGCTTGGCACTACGCGAGATGACATTCGCGAATTGCGCCCGGACATCCGGTACGAGCTCGGCCAGCAGCTGCTCCGAGTGCAGATGGGGACTGATGCCCACCAATTACAAACCGATGAAAGCAGTGGGACCTGGTACCTACGAGATACGGGGACGGGATGCCGACGGCATCGCACGGCTCATGTACGTCGCCAAGTTCCACGACACGATTTGCGTCCTCCATGTCTTCGCAAAGAAGTCGCAGAGAACACCGCGGACCGATATTGATATCGCCAAGAAGCGTTACCGGGAGACAAGAGATGGCTGAGAGCGTATTCACGGACCTCGCCGACACGCGTGAGGAAGCGGCCAACCTCACTGCGCGCGGCCTGCTGATGGTCGCGATCGAGCAGCGCGTCAGGGAGCTAGGTTGGACGCAAGCCGAAGCTGCCGCACATCTGCGTGTCACCCAGCCCCGAGTTTCTGATCTCCTGAACGGAAAGATCACCAAGTTCAGCCTCGATGCGTTGGTCAATATGCTCGCACCTGTCGGCCTGATGTTTGAGGTTCGACCGATCCAACGTTCACCGGTGCAGGCCCCCAAGAAGCGTAAGGCCGCAGCAAGGGCGACGGTCAGCGCCAGCGCCCAGACAGGCCGTCCCGTCGATCCGCGCGTCAAGAAACTCGTCGAAACGTCCTGAGCCCCCCCGAATCCGGCACGATGGTGGCGTGGGGCTTTCTGAGAACTCGCTGCTCGAGGCCGCCGGTGACGTGGTTTACGGACGGGGTGAAGACTACGTTCGTTTTGTTCGAGGACTCCGCACCACCGAACACAAGGCCTACGCGTCGATCCAGGCGAAGAAGGTCTACACCGTGGAGCTCGACTGGTCCGGTCGGCTACCCGACGGGTCCTGTACATGCCCGCACAACGCCGACGGCAACTTCTGCAAACATCTGGTCGCGACCGGACTCGCCGCGATCGACTCTGGACGGGTCGCGGTCGACGCCACCGTCAGCACTACGGCTGACGCAACGCTGCAGGAAGCGGTGCAAGCGATGGGTGTCGATGAGTTGCGTGATCTGGTCCTGACACTTGCTCAGCGCGATGACGGGGTGCGCCGGCTACTCGAGGTTCGCGCCAGCACCAAGGCAGAGAACGGTACGCAGGCGCAGGCCGAGCTGAAGTCCTATGTTCGAAACACCTTGGCATTCCGTGGCTTTGTCGACTACCGACGTTCCTTCGAGGTTGCGGGACTTGCCAGTGAAGTACTCGACGAACTCGAGAACCACCTCAACAGTGGGGGCGCTGAAACCGCGCGGCCGGCGCTGTTGCACGCGTTGACCCGGCTGCGCAAGATCACTGAGCATGCTGATGATTCGTCGGGCTCGATCGGGGATGAATGTCAGCGCGCCGCCACCCTCTACGCCCGCGCCTGCCGACTCGGTGAGCCTGACCCCGTCAAACTCGCGACCTGGTTGGTGAAGTTTCGCGCTGACTCGCCGGGGTGGCCGCACCTCGAATTGGCCGATTTCGTCGACTCTTTCGACGAGCGCGCACTCGCCACCTACCGCCGGGCGGTGACAGCACTGGACCGCAAGCTCGCAGATCGAGATCGATTCGGGCGGTTCGAAATCGACACGATGCTGCTGGAGCTAGCCGATCACGACGGCGATGTCGACCGCGCCGTCGGCTTGCTCAGTCAGGGGGAACACACGCAGTACGGGTCGATCGTCGACCGGTTGAGGGCGGCCGGCCGTACCGAAGAGGCGGTGGCATGGATCGATCGCGCTGTAGCCGCGGGACGAGTCACCAGCCACGGTGGTGGCAACTCGTATTGGCTGAGCCCCGATGGCGTCGCCGCGACGTATCAGGGGCTGGGCCGGATCGAGGATGCGGTCGCCGTTCTTCGCGCGGACTTCGTGCGGCAGCCGTCGGTCCCCACCTACCGCGTCCTGCTCGACTTCGCAGCCGGTGTCGATCGTGCCGATGCGGAACGCGTTTGGGCGATGGACCATGCACGGCAATTGGGGGCGTCTGACCCTTACGCCCATGGCGCGGTCTTGGTACAGCTGTTGCTGAGCGAGGGTGATCTCGACGCCGCCTGGGAGGCCGCCGACCGCTACGGCCCCGGCTGGGCGTGGCGGGAACTGGCAGACCAAGGCGCCAAGGCCCGGCCTGCCGACGCTGCCGACCTGTACCGGCCGCAGCTCGAAAGTGATCTGCGGTATCCCGACACCAAGCTCTACCCGCGCATTGCCGCGACACTGGCGACGATGGCAAAACTCTATGAACGCGGGGGCCGCCCCGACGATTTCGCCTCGTTCATCGCGCAGATCCGCCAGGACTACGGTAGGCGGCCGTCGCTGATGAAAGCGCTGGACGCGAAGGGGCTTTGAACGGCGGCCGACGTTGTCACCGCCCGTGGGTAGCGTCCGCACCATGAGCGACCGGCGACGAGCACGCAGGGCCAAACAGTCACGGCGAGACGAGCGGCGCGCAAAGAAGCGCGACGAGGCAAGCCCTGCCGACAGGACATTCAGGGACGCGCTACGCCGTGCCTTGGGTGGGCATCCGCTCGGCCTGCTCAGCATCGCCAGCATGATGATCCATGTTGCGAAACCCGATTCGCTCACATCGCCGGAGGGTGATGGCGACAATTTCGATCGGATCCTGCCTGACTTGATTAATACGCGGAATCGGGAGACGACCGCGCTACTGGCCGTCATCGGCGAGCTCCTTGTCGACGATCCGGAGCCGCAACTTCAATGCCGACGCGAAGTGGCTGAACGAGGCGAGCATCTGCCGCGGTGGATCGGAGCCCTTTCGCGGGTCGAGGTCTACCGCGCGGTGCGCAGAAGCTATGTGTTCGGCGATGTCGACGAACTCGTGATAGGCATGCGGCTCGAGGGTGGGCACGAGCTGACCGTCGCCGTCGGGATCGATCACAACATGTTGTCGAGCGTTGTCGACGCTGGCGTGCTTAAGGATCCTATCGACAGAGTGCTCGCACGGGTAGCCGAAACAAGCACCGACACTTCTGTTTTAAATATGCCGCTGAACAACGCGCGGGCGTGGATCGAGGATGCGCTCAGCAAGCCGACATTTGTGCCCAAGTCTGAGGCCTGGCCGCTCTACCGCCCGCTCGTCCAGTGGCTGGTAGGCCGGCTGCCGGAGGGCGGCGAGCGCCGTTTACCGGCAGGGGATCCGGAGTCGAACGAGATGCTTTGCAACGCGTTCTTCGCTACCAGCTCGGCTGCGCCGTTCACCGAGGCCGGTCATCGAGAGATGCTGTTGGACTTGTTCGAGTCTGGCACCGGCGACCCATTGCGCTGGAGCGAGGCCCGCGTCGAACGGGCAATCAGCGTGATGTCGTATTTCGGTGACCGCTTTCCATTGGAGGTGGCGCTCGATGCACCCGACTTGCTGCGCGCGTTCATCCCATTTGCCCACGCGCAGAGCGGTATACGGGACGAACTGACGTCGCGCACCCTCGCTGCGATCGATGAGCTGCGATCGAACTACAAGCGCGATGTGTTGAAGAAAGCCGACTACTGGTGGCTCGATGACGCCGGCTGAGCACTGAAAATGTCAGACCCCGAGGCCATGATGGACGCCACCGTCGGCCAACTGCGCACCGCGGTCAAGCTCGAGCCGCGACCGCAACCCGGCCCACGTCAACGCCTGCGCCGCCATCAGCGTCGACACGCTTGTCCCCACACCGTCAGACGTTACTGGTGTTAGACCCCGTGAGTGACAGCTCAGCGGCGCTCGAGCGCTTCTCGGTCCCAGTCGCCCAAATCGGCGGCCACCTCGTAGGTGCTCTGCAGGAAGTCGAGCAAGAGCGCATCGGGATCGTCGGCCTCGCGCACAGCGGTGTAGGGCAATGTGAACTCACCGAGGGCTTCGTCAAACGTTGCCTGTGCCGGCGATACGGACGCTTCGCGAAACCCCGGAGGTTCTGGGTAGGCGTAGGAGTAGAAGACCCCCTCGCCGTCCGGGCCAGGCCAATATCCCGCACTGCTGACTTCGTGGGAGTAGGCCTCCCACATCACGTGCGGACCGCAATTCGGTGCGCCGCCAGGATGTTTGGGTGCCGGACGTCCAGAGAACCGCGTCACCGCCAGATCGAGCGCACCCCAGAAGAAATGCACCGGGCTGACCTTGCCGATATAGCGCGACCGAAACTTCTCGAAGACGCGGTTCATCTGGACGAGCGCCAACCAGAACCGGTGTGCTTGATCGGCGTCGTAGGCGACGTGTTGCCGGTCGGTGTCGAAGGGGATCGCGTCGGGGATCTCGACCGGCATCGTCCACATCTCGGTGGACAGTCCCAGTTCGTCGAGCACCGCCATGACGTCGCGATAGAAGTCGGCTATCGGGCCTGGCTTCAGCGGCACCGCGCGCTGATCACCGCTGGTGGTGCTGATGACCAGTTGATGGTCGATGAAGTCGAACTCCATGGAGAACGCTCGGTCGCCATATGGGATCAAGCCGGTGGTCAAGCCGCGTGCCGACACGTACAGCACGACATTCCACCAATGGCTCATCAGCGGCGTGTTCTCCATGCGCACCTTGCCGACGACCTGCGTCATCAACTGCAGGGTGTCGCGAGTGTCGATCCACTCAGCGACTGGCAGCTTCGGCCACACGGATTCGGAATCAGACATAACGACCTTCCTGTCGGCTGGTTGGCACCAGCATCGCAGACGGGCCGGCGAATCTATCCGCGAGAGGGCGGCCTCGGCTCGGTCAGCAGCGCCGCGAGCTCTTCGCGACTGGCCGTTCCCGTCTTCGCCATCGCTCGGTAAATGTGTCCCTCGACCGTCCGCGCCGACAGCGTCAGCCGCTCGGCTACATCTCGGCTCGACAAGCCTCGGCCGATCAGCGACACAATCTCGCGTTCCCGATCCGTCAGCGGCAGCGGCTCCCTTGCCTGCCGCAACGTCGGTGTGTCCGCTCCGCACTTCTCCGCCAGTGCTTCCGCTCTCGCTGCGCATCCCAGCGCCGAACCCCTCAACTCCTGTCGCCGATACGCAATCGCAGCAAGCCCAGCCGCGTCGACCGCCGCCACACCATCACCCATTTCCTCGAAAGCCTCTGACACCGCTGCCAACTCGGAACCATCGCCCTGCCGCTCGGCTTCCGCGAACCTCGCCGTCACTTCGACCCGGCGACCCTCGACAGCCTGATCCAGTGAGCACGATCTGTCACCGAATTGCACCCCCGTCTGCGCACACATCACTTTCGCCGCGAATCGTCCACTCGCCGCTGCGCTTTCGGCCGCCGACTTCAGGATCGCTATCGCCTCGCTGACCGCCCCCTGTCCTGCCGTCACCCACGCCCGCGCCACGCTCTTCTCGTACTCCAGCTTCCTGAACGGACGAGGCACCGTGTCCAGCTTCTCCAGCACCCTCTCCGCTTCCTCCCAGCGTCCGCGCATCGCCAGCGCCGTGGCCCGCGGGATGCCGTACCGATATCCCCAGCCCTGCTGATGACCCGTCGCGCTCAGCGCACCCGCCGCTTGCTCCAACAACTCGCACGCCTCCACCAACCGACCCGCCCCCAGCGCCGCCCGACCCGCAATCGCCGGGCCCAACAAGTGCGCCGTCCCCGGCAGGTCCGCCGCCTGGCCCTGCGCCCGCTTCGCCACCTCGAGCGCCTCGACTAGACGCCCCGCCAACACCAGCGCGGTCACATGCGAGTCCGCGATGTTGAACCTCATGTGCGGCGCATCCGAACACCGCACCGCGATCTCGTAGCCCGCTTCGGCCACCGCCACTGCGTCCGTCGTCCGTCCCGCGTCCGCGTAGATCGTCGTCAGCGCCCATGCCGTCTCCGCCCCGACGATCGGCGGTAATTCCTCCAGCGCCAACCCCTCGAGCGCACCCAAAGCTTCCACCGGCCGATCCATCGCAAACAGAAACACCCCGCGAACGGCATCGACGGTTGCGCTCGCCGGCCCCTCGCCGATCACCTCTTCTGCCCGACTCGGCTCTGCCAGCGCCCACAACAAGTTGCTCGCCCGCAGATACGTCAGGCGTGCCCGCTCTTCAGGAGACAAATCGTCAACGGACACCGACGCCAGCACCTCTTCGGCTTCCTGCCCACGGCCCAGCCACGACAACGCATGCGCCCGTAGGAAAACCGATTCGGCTCCGCTACCGGCACGCTCCGCCGCCCGAGCCAACCGGTCCGCCAGCGCCAGATCGCCCAGGCATATCGCACCCCGCGCCGCGCGCTCCAATAGATCAGCGTCCGGTTCGAGGTCGGATTCCAGCGCCAACGCTCCCCTTCGAACCACGACCCTCATGTCGTCCCGGTCGTCGGCAGCTGCCAACTCAGCGGCGAGCTCGCCGCGCAATCTCCGCAGCCGCGTCTGCGCCGCCGTCCGGCGCCGCACCTCGCCGTAAAGCGGGTGCGCCACCCAGACCTCGACGCGATCGTCGACCTGGGCAACCCGGATCAGGCCCCGGACATCCGCCTCCTCGACGGCGGCAGGCGACGCAATCCGGTGCAGCGCTGCCAACTCGATCGGCTCTCCGACTGCCAGCGCATCGACGGCGTCGGCGACATCGACGGGCAGGTCGCCGATCCGGGACTCGATCAGCTCGACCAAGCCCGGCGGCACCACGGGATCACCCGCCCACTGCCAGTAACCGGCTCTCTTGATCAATCGCTTGTCTTCGACCGCCTGCTCGACGATGTGCCGCAGATACAGCGTGTTCCCACGTGTCAGCTTCCACAGGTTGGCCGCGGTATCCGCCTCGATCGACCCGACCAACGTCTCCGAGAGCAGCGTCGTCGAATCCTGCAAGGACAACGGCGCCAGGTCGATCCGCTCGAACTGGCCGAGCTTCCACAGTTCCTGCACCGCAGCAGGAATCGGCTCGTCAACTCGCTCCGTCACCAGAAGTTTGGCCACGCCCCGCTGCACGATCTGCTGCAGCACGAACATCGACAAGTCGTCGAGCAGGTGCGGATCATCGACACCGATCAGCACCGGCGAGTCCGACGACCCCGCGGTCAACGACTCGATCACTTCGCACACCAGATGCAGACTGTCGCCGCCGGCCAGGCCCGCCCACGACGCCAACGCCCCGAGGGGAAGCCTCCGCCCGCACGACGTGCCGACCACCCACCGAACTTCGCGTCCGGAAGCCGCGGCAGCCTCCAGCGCCTCCCGTGCGATCCGGCTTTTTCCGACACCGGACGGGCCGCAGATCACGGCGCCCGACGCGGCCGGATCGGAGATGGCGGCTTCGATCCGCCGCATCTCGCTCGCCCGCCCGACCAACGGCCACCTCAACCGCATGCGCCCAGCCTAAAAGACCAGGTAGAGACCGCGTGTCCTAACGAAGGAGCCAATCGCCGCCCGTATGAGTAGCCCTGGTCGCCAATACGAGCCGAATGTAAGTAGCCCTCTACTCTCCTCGACCCCGCTGTCCTGGGCGAATATCGAATGACCTGCACGAATTCGCGAAAGGGGAGAGGGAAATGAGCAATCATGGCCTTGCCCCTGAATTTGCGCAGGCGACAAAGGCGGGCCAGAGATGACCGCGACGGCCACTCCTCTCACGCTGGACGCACACGCGTCCCGCGCATGGGTACGTCGCTTCGCCCGCACCACGCCCGGCGTGGTCGCCGCGATCGCGGTCGTCATCGCGGCGTCGTGCATCCTCGCGGGCATCGTCTCTGCCGCCGCACTCAACGCGCGAATCTCCGAGCAGAAGGCCGTGCTCGAGCATTCGGAGCCGTTCGCCTACGCCGCGCAGAACCTCTACGCCGCGTCGTCGGCTGCTGACGCGGCGGCGGCGACGGCATTCCTCTCCGGGGGCTCGCAGACCCCGCTGATGCGCGCGCGGTACCAACAGGCGCTCGCCGCCGCGGCGTCGTCGCTGGCCGATGCCACCGCGGGCGCGCCCGACCCGGAAACCCGCAAGGCGCTCGCGCAGGTGTCGGCGAACCTGGCCACCTACGCGGGTCTCGTCGAGGCTGCGCGCGCCAACAACGTGCAGGGCTTCCCGATCGGATCCGCCTACCTGCGCGAGGCGTCGGCCTCGATGCAGACCAACTTGCTTCCCGGCGCCGAGAAGATCTACTCCGCCGACCTGGCCCGTGTCGATCAGGCACAGCAGCGGGTCGGTTCGCTGCCGAAGTTGGGTCTGGCGCTTCTCGCACTCGCCGTGGCCGCCGTCGTCATTGGATCGGTGATCATGTTCCGGCGCACCAACCGGACGTTCAATCTCGGGTTGCTCGCCGCGGCCGTCACCGTTCTGCTGGTGATCGGCTGCATCGTCGGGGGAGTCCGCCTGGCCGCAGGCGACATCGAGCGCGGCCGCACCGAGGGCACCGCGCGGTTCGGACAGCTCGCGGAGGCCCGCATCCTGGCCCAGCAGGCGCGCACCGACGAAACCCTGCAGCTGATCACCCGCGGCGACATCACCGCCAGCGAGAAATCCTTCTTCGGGCACATCGCCGATCTCGTCGCCCGGATCGGCACCGCTTCGCCGGTCGCCAGGGCGGCCGTCGACGAATGGGTGACCAGCCACCGCAGGCAGGTGGAGGCCTATCGCTCGGGCGACTACCCGGGCGCAGTCGCACAGGCGCTCGGCACCGACCTGGGCGCATCAGGCGCGCAGTTCGCCATCGTCGAGTCGAGCCTGCGCGATGCGATCGAACAGTCCAGGGCCACCATGCGCAGCCACGTGGCGGACGCCGGGCGCTACTTGGCGTGGACCCCGGCGGCCACCCTCGTGTTGATGGCACTGGCCGCGGCGGCCGCCGTCGTCGGTTTGTGGCCACGCCTGCGGGAGTTCCTATGAACACCCGCATCGTGATGATCGTCGTGGTCATGGCGATAGCGCTGGCCGGCTGCGGTGCATCCCCGACACCGCCGCCGTCGGTGTCGATCGCGCCCGCACCGGTCAGACCCGCTGGCGCACAGGAGATCACGGATACACCGACCGCGAGGAAAGCGGACTGCGGCGACGCCGAAGCCAGCCTCCGGCCGGACGCGCAACCCTCTGCCGGGAAGATGCCGCAGGGATCGACGATGGCCGCCATCGCGGACCGCGGCAGGCTCATCGTCGGCGTCGACCAGAACACCTTCATGTTCGGCTACCGCGATCCGTTCACCGGGCAGCTCGAGGGCTTCGACATCGATCTCGCCCGCGAGATCGCACGCCGCATCTTCGGCGATCCCGACCGCATCGACCTCCGGGTCGTCGAGGCGGGCCAGCGGGAGTCGGCGCTGGAGTCCGGACAGGTCGATCTCGTCGTTCGGACCTTCTCGATCACCTGCGAACGCAAGCAGAACATTGACTTCTCGACGACGTACTTCTACGCCAACCAGAAAATCCTCGCGCACAAGGGATCCGACATTCATACTGCCGCCGATCTTTCCGGCAAGCGGGTGTGCGCCGTCTCCGGCACGACGTCACTGAAACGCGTCTTCGACCTCGAACCGCGGCCGACCCTGGTCGGCGTCACCAGCTGGACCGACTGCCTGCTGATGATGCAGCAGGGGCAGGTCGACGCCATCAGCACCGACGACGTTGTGCTCAAGGGCCTCGCCCGCCAGGATCCCGCCGTTGACGTCGTCGGTGAGAGCCTGGGTATCGAACCGTACGGCGTCGGAATCAACCGGGACGACGACGACCTCGTTCGGTTCGTCAACGGTGCCCTCGACGAGATCCGCGACGACGGCACGTGGGAGCGCCTCTACGACAGGTGGCTGCGCAGTCTCGGACCTTCGCCGGGCCCGCCCGAGCCGAGGTATCAGGACTGATGACGATCCGGACCCTCGCCGAGCTATCAGCGAAACTGGTTGAGCTGGAGAGCCATCCAGGACGCGAACACCTGCGACGCTATTCGCCGGTAGGTACGACGGCGCAGCGGTGGGCAGTCATCGATGCCATGCTCGGCCGACTGTGGGACGACCTTGCCGACCAGACCGACGACTTCGAGCAGGCCAACGCCGCATACCCGGCGATCATTGAGCTTTTCGACACCGTCGACGCGATCAACACGACCGTCGCCAAACAGCTCGCGCCGTTGTTGGCGCAAATCGACTCAGCCGGCGCGCCAGTTTCCAAGGATGTCACCGATCTACTGGCGGTGTCGGCATCCGATCCGCTGTCCTTGACAGCAGAGGATATCGACCGGCGCATCGCCGCCATTTCGGAAGTCGTTGCCTTTGAAGCGAACTGGCCCGCCGCCGTCGCCGACACCGCCGGACGTCTGGATGCGCTGCGCGACGCGATACAAGACGCGGCGCACACGAGGGCATCCGCCACCCAGAAGGTGCTGACGGGCCCGCTACCGGTCGCCGACGACACCGAACCGAAACTGCGCGCGGAACTCGACTCGATGACGGCGCCGAACCCGACCGCTCTGCGAGACCTCCAGCGACGCATCGAATCGGCGCTGCAACGCGCCCGCCAGGAACAAGGCGCTCGCGCAGGGCCTGCTCGATCGGCGCACCGAACTGAAAGGACGGTTGAAGGCGTACCAGGCAAAGGCGGCACGCCTCGGGTTGGCGGAGGACACCGATCTGCTGTCCGCTCGGCGCAGGGCCGCGTGTCTGCTGTCGCGGCAACCGTGCGACCTGCGCCATGCCACGCAGGCCGTCGTCGACTACCAACAGCTGGTCACCGCGAAGCGGGAGAAGACGCGATGACATGCGCTGAACTCGATTGTGTTGGAGAGGTTGTCGACGGCTACTGCGATGTCTGCGGAACCGCGCCCACCACCGAGCCGCCCAAGGTATTGACCGCGACGGCGCCCATGGCGTCAACGCCGCGCTCGCGCGGATCCGCCCGCACGTCGACCACGGCAGGCACCCGCGGCCGTCTCGGTGCCGGTGTCGTCGCGGTACCACCCGTGCCCAAGGGCAACCCCGCGAAGGCGATCCTGACCGACCCGCAAGTACCCGAGACGCAGCGATTCTGCGGTAACTCCGACTGCAACCAACCCGTCGGGCGTGCCCGCGACGGTGACTCCGGCCGCACCGAAGGTTTCTGCACCTCGTGCGGAACGCCGTATTCGTTCGTGCCGAAGCTTTCTCGCGGTGACCTGGTCGGCGGACAGTACGAGGTGCGAGGCTGTATCGCGCACGGCGGGCTCGGCTGGATCTACCTCGCGATCGACCGCAACGTTCACAACCGCTGGGTCGTACTCAAGGGCTTGGTGCATTCCGCCGACGCCGACGCCATGGCCACCGCAGAGGCCGAAGCGCTCGCCCTCGCCGAGGTGGAACACCCGAACATCGTGCGGATCCACAACTTCGTCGAACACAAGGACTCGGCGGGAACCGCGATGGGCTACATCGTCATGGAGTACGTCGGCGGCACGTCGCTCAAGCAGATCCGCAAGGCCAACGACGGTCCCCTGCCAGCCGACCAGGCCGTCGCCTACATCGTCGAGATCGCGCCTGCGCTGGGCTACCTCCACCACGAAGGCCTCGCCTACTGCGATTTCAAGCCCGACAACGTGATGCAGAGCGACGAGCAACTCAAGCTCATCGACCTCGGCGCCACCGTCGCGATGGACGACGACGATGCGGTGATCTACGGGACCCGCGGCTATCAAGCGCCCGAGATCGCCTGGACCGGACCGACTGTCGCCACCGACGTCTACACCGTCGGCCGCACGCTCGCGGTCCTCGTCATGGACTTCCCGCAGACGAACGGCCGGTTTGCCGACCAGCTGCCTGCTCGCGACGACGTGCCCGTCTTCGCCGAGCATGAATCCCTCTACCGCGCCATCCTTCGGGCCACCGACACCGATCCAGCCAAACGTTTTCCGTCCATGTATGAACTGGCCGATCAGCTGACCGGAGTACTGCACGAGATCGCGGCCGCCGACAGCGGCACCCCGCACCCGCGGCTGTCGACTCATTTCAGCCCGCAGCGCGCCATCTACGGCGCAGGTTGGGACGTGCCGCTGACCGTGGCATCGGTGATCGCGGCGCTCGGCGTGCCCAGGGTCGACGCCAACGACCCCGGCGCCGCGCTGCTCGCCACGACAAGCGGCACGCCCCCTGCCCAACTCGAACAGACGCTGCACCATGCCGTCGGCGAATCCAATCACCGCAGCAACTCCGTTGAGGTTCCGCTGCGACTCGTCCGTGCGTCGCTGGAACTCGGTGCCGCCGCAGACGCGCGCAAGCGGCTCGCCGAACTCGAATCGGTGCTTGCCGGGGACTGGCGGCTGAAGTGGTACGGCGGGCAGTGCGCCCTGCTGGAAGGTGACTTCGACGCCGCGACCGCAGATTTCGATGCCGTGCTGGCCATGCTGCCCGGTGAGCTCGACCCCAAACTGGCGCTGGCGGCGACCGCCGAGCTGCTGGGTGCGCACGCGGACGCCACCCGCTACTACGAGACGGTGTGGCGGACGAACCACACGTTCTACAGCGCCGCGTTCGGGCTCGCGCGGGAGCGCGTGCGAGCCGGTGACCGGGCTGGTGCAATCGCGACACTCGATCAGATCACCCCTGCCTCAGCGCATTTCACCGCAGCGGGCACTGCGGCGATCGAAATCCTTCTCGACGATCGAACCGTCGAACAGCTGGACGAACCCACGCTGCTGGATGCAGGTAAACGTGCGTCGTCGCTGACGATCGATTCCGCGCTGAAGCGGGAGACGCTCCGCATGAGCGTGCTCGGCGCCGCGCTGGAGTGGCTCGAAGCGGGCAATACCCCGACCACCGCGCGGCTGCTGGGCTGCGACTTCGGCGAGGACGGCATCCGGATCGGAATGGAACAGTGCTACCGCGCCCTCGCACACGAGACGACCGACGTGTGGGCACGAATCGGTTTGGTCGAGAGAGCGAACGCAGTGCGGCCGAGGACCAGACTATGAGCGTGGGGGAGGTGACGTGCATGCGATGCGGAGAGACGACCGTGCTCGCTGACCGGTTCTGTGAAAGCTGCGGCACCGTTCTGTCCGGTGCTCGCTACGTCACCGTTCCCAGTGTCGAGGCGGAGGCGCCGACCGCCTGCACCGACTGCGGCGACGGCACGTACATCGACCAGTACTGCTCGGTCTGCGGACAGCGGCGGACCGAACCCGATCGCGGTCAAGCGCGCCTCGACGGCATCGTGCTGGTCACCGACCGCGGGCTCCAGCATCCACGCAACGAGGACGCCGCGGCAGCGGGAGTCGTCGTCTGTGGTTCCGGCGAAGCGATCGCCGTCGCCGTGTGTGACGGCGTGTCCTCATCCTCCGACGCCGACGTGGCCGCCAAGAGTGCCTCCGCCGCCGGTGTGAGCGCGATGCTGAATGCGCTTGCCGCCGAATGCGAGCCGGAATCTGCGGTGCGGGCGGGTTTGGCCGAGGCTGCGAAAGCAGCGGCAGCCGCAGGTGTGGACGTCGCCGACGCGGCGATCGCGCCGTCGTGCACGTACGCCGCGGTGGCGGTTCTCCAGACCTCGGCGGAGACCGTCGAGATCGCCGTCGGCAACGTGGGGGACAGCCGGATCTACTGGATCCCCGAACCTCCCACGCATGCGCGATGCCTCACGGTCGACGACTCCGTCGCGCAGGAATTGATCTCCGCAGGCGCCGCTGCCGAATCGGAGGTGGTGCAGGCCGGTGCGCACACCCTGACCCGGTGGCTCGGCGCCGACGCCGACGCGACGCCGTGGTCGGACTCCAGCGTGCGACCGATCACCATCACCGGTCCCGGTGTCCTTATCGCCTGCACCGACGGGCTGTGGAACTACCTTCCCGAGGCCGACGACATCGCGCGCATCTGCGGCGGACACGACCCGACGGGCGCAGCATCCGCCCTCGTCGACTACGCGCTGAGCGCCGGAGGCCAGGACAACATCACCGTCGTGGTGATCCCGATCGGAGGCCACTCATGAGTTCGGCTGAACAGCAAGGCGTTTCCGACATCGGCGTAGACGTCGATCACAACCCGTACCTGGAGGAGGGCGACGGGACGGTGGACGCCATCGTGACAATCACCGTCGGAAACGACGTGGTCGCCGACAAGCCGCCGGAGCGACTGGAGGCCATCATCATCGACTGCTCGACATCGATGAAAGCGCACGGCAAGTTCGACGCGGCGAAGCGGGCAACCGAGGCGGCGATCAACGAAATGGCCGACGGCACCTACTTCACCGTCATCGCCGGAACCGAGAAGGCCGCCGCCGTCTACCCCGAAGACGGCCGGCCGACGCGGGCAAGCGAGGCGACCAGGGCTGCGGCTGCGCGTGCCGTCGACAGCATGCAACCCAACGGCGGCACGGCGATCGGTACCTGGCTCGCGCATGTCCGAGAAATCGCCGGACAGCATCCAGGGGCGCTGACACACGCGATTCTGCTCACCGACGGCAAAAACGAGCACGAGACTCCCGAAGAGCTCGGTGCGCAGATCGGCCTCAGCGAGCGCGAATTCACCTGTGACTGCAGGGGAGTGGGGACCGACTGGCGCGTCGAGGAACTACGGGCGATCTCGTCGGCGCTGCTCGGCACCGTCGACATTGTCGCCGACCCGGCGGGCCTCGCCGAGGATTTCGCCGCGATGATGCGCGACTCGATGGCCAAGTCGATTCCCGAAATGACGCTGCGCCTCTGGACTCCCGCGGGTGCACGCGTCGCGTTCGTCAAACAGGTGGCACCACGCGTGGAGGACCTCACTGGGCGGCGCATTGACGCAGGCAATCAATGCGGCGAGTACCCGCTCGGCGCATGGGGTCACGAGGACCGTGACTACCACATCCAGGTCGACGTCGAACCGGCCGCGGTCGGACGGGAGAAGCTGGCCGCCCGCGTGACCGTCGTCGCCGGTGACGAACCGCTCGGTGAGGGTCTCGTCAAGGCGATGTGGACCGCCGACACCGCACTCTCGGCGCGGATCAGCGAGCGCGTCGCGCACTACACGGGCCAAGCGGAACTCGCACAGGCGATACAGGACGGGTTGACGGCCCGCAAGAACGGCGACATTGCCACGGCGACAGCGAAACTGCGCCGCGCCGCCGAGCTCGCCGCGGAGTCCGGCAACGACGGAACCGCCAAGCTGCTCAAGAAGGTCATCGACGTGGACGAGCACACCGGCACCGCACGCTTACGACCGGATGTTGCCGCGGCCGACGAGATGGCCCTCGACGCACGGTCGACCCGGACAGCACGCGTACGGAAGGAGGCCTGATGCCGACCTGTCCCGATGGTCACGCGACAGACGCAGGAGACTACTGCACGGTGTGCGGTTCTCCGGTGGCGCCGCAGTCGACGCAACCGACGCCGCGAGCCGCCGCGTCGTGTCCGGCATGCGGCGCGTCGATCAGCGGACGGTTCTGTGAGTCGTGCGGGCAGGATTCGGCCATACCCGGGCCTTCGAGGGCGCAGGCGGCTGCGCCGCCCGGTGGGGTGTCGGTCCAATGGACCGCCGTCGTCACCGCCGATCGGGACTACTACAAGCGGGTGATCGCCCGCGGAGGCCCGGACTCCGTCGAGTTCCCCGAAGTCTTTCCCGAACGCCGAATCAGGCTGCAGGACAGCACGTTGATTGGGCGGAACAACCGAAGGCAGGGCGTCGAGCCCGGCATCGACCTGGGCATCCACCCGATCGACCGCGGAGTTTCCACCCAGCATGCCGTCCTGCAGATTCGGGATTCGGGGCTGACGATCACCGACCTCGGCTCCACCAACGGCACCAGCCTCAACGACGGCGACGACCTGCTCGGCAACGGGGACGAGACCGCCCTGTCCGATGGCGACCGCATCCACGTCGGCGCATGGACCACGATCACGGTCAACAGGTCCGAGGAGAGACGGACATGACCGACCGCGATCGCGAACTGCACGATGCGCGCGAGCAGCTGGCCGCGAGCAGGGAGATCCTTGCGGCGCTCGGTCGTCACACCTTCGACCCTGGCGCCGTTCTCGACACGGTGCTCGCGTATGCCGCGCGCCTGTGCGGGGCGGCGGCGTCCCAGCTCTTCATTCGCGACGGCGACGTGTTCCGGCTGTCCCGGGTGTCCGATGAGACACCCGAGGAGTATCGGCGATACCTGGTGGCCCACCCGATCGCGCGGAACCGCTCGTCCACCGTCGGCCGTGCGGCCGAGGACAAGAGCACCGTTCAGATCGCCGACGTCCTCGCCGACGCCGACTACGGTCGGCTGGACCTGCAGCGCCTCACCGGTTTTCGTACGTTGCTGTCCACACCGATGATCCTGGAAGACGAAGTGGTCGGCGTGTTGGCGATGTGGCGCACCGACGTCGCGCCATTCGACGACCGCGAGCGCCAAGTGCTCGAAGAGTTCGCGGTGCAGGGCGCCATCGTGCTGCGTCAGGTCGACCTGATGCGCAACCTCGAGTCCCGGGGTGCCGAGCTGTCCGACAAGGTCGAACAGCTCGAAGCCCTGCGCGAGGTCGACGAGGCGGTGGGTTCGAGCCTCGACCTCGACGAGGTCCTCGAGCGCGTCGTCACCAACGCGGTGCGACTGACCAACCTCGGATTCGGTGACATCACCCTCAGCACCGATGGCGGATCGATCCTGGAATACGACGAGACGACCGACTCGTTCCACGTCAGGGGCAAGTACGGCAGCAGCCCGGCGCTGTGGGAGCGGTTGCGGGACATCATCATCGACAGGACGTCGATGATCGGTCAGACCGCACTCGCCGACCAGCCGCTCGAGATCCACGACCTGGGCCTCGTGGAGCGCGACGAGTTCCTGGATACCGTATTTCAGGACGGCTGGCGATCGGTGCTCGCCGTGCCGATGATCGTCGGCGACGAGATGATCGGCGTGCTGGTGATCCGCCGACGCGGCACCGGCGACTACCCGCCCGATGTGGTCGAGCTGCTCGAAACCTTCGCAAGCCAGTCCGCCCTCGCGATCGTCAACGCCCGGCTGTACCGCGAGCTCGAGACACAGAGCCGCGAGCTCGAGATCGCGAGCAATCACAAGTCGGAGTTCCTGGCGAGCATGTCGCATGAATTGCGCACACCGCTGAACGCTGTCATCGGCTTCTCGGAGGTGCTGCTGGAGCGCATGTTCGGCGAGATCAACGAGCGGCAGGAGGAATACCTTCGCGACATCTGGAATTCCGGCCGTCATCTGCTGGAGCTGCTCAACGAGATCCTCGACCTATCCAAGGTCGAAGCGGGCCAGATGACGCTCGCTCCGAGCATCTTCTCGGTTCCCAGCGCAGTCGAATATTCGTTGGCGATGGTCCGCGAGCGCGCCGCCGCGCACGGCATCACGATCACGGTCGAGGTCGGCGACGACGTGGGCGAGATCGAGGCGGACGAGCTGCGGTTCAAACAGGTCGTCCTCAACCTGTTGTCCAACGCAGTCAAGTTCACGCCGGACGGCGGCAGCGTGTCCGTTCGCGCGCACCGGACAGACGCCGAACTCATTGTCACGGTGACCGATACGGGCATCGGGGTGCCGCCCGAGGATCAGGAGAAGATCTTCGACTCGTTCCAGCAGGGTGGCCGCGGGCCGGCCAGGGAAGAGGGCACCGGGCTCGGGTTGACATTGTGTCGGCGGATCGTCGGCCTGTTCGGCGGCCGCATGTGGCTGGAAAGCACTGTCGGCGTGGGAAGTACGTTCGGGTTTGCGATTCCCGCGGTGTCACGAACGGTGGACGTGACGACAACGCAGCGCGACGGCGAGTTCCCGGTGGTCGTTCTCGTCGACGACGACCGCGCATCGCTCGACCTGATGGCGGCCTATCTCGACGACGCGCCGGTGCAGGTGATCCGCGCGACGGACGGGGTGAGCGGCCTCGACCTCATTCGCAAGGTGCTACCCGCCGCGGTGGTGCTCGACATCAAGCTCCCGCGGCTCGACGGCTGGCATGTGTTGACCGAACTCAAGGCCAGCGGCGACACGGCCGGCATCCCGGTCATCATCGCGTCTGTTGTCGACGACCGCCCCCGTGGACAGGCTCTCGGCGCCGCCGTCCAGCTGCTGAAGCCAGTCAGCCGAGATGACCTGATGGTTGCGCTGAAAAGTGTTGGTGTGCAGGGGAAGGTGGCCAGTGATGGATGATCCGGTAACTGTGCTGGCGGTGGACGACCAATCGGTCAACCTACGCCTCCTCGATGCGGTGTTGAGTCCCCGTGGGCATCGCGTCATCACCGCGTCGACGGGAGCTGACGGACTGGCCCTACTCGACACCGAGGACGTCGACATCGTGCTGCTCGACGTGGTGATGCCGGAGATGGACGGATACGAGGTCTGTCGCAGGATCCGATCCAACGAGTCGACCGAGTTCCTACCCGTCGTGATGATCACCGCAAGCGGAAACGAGCAGCGACTCAACGCCCTGATGGCCGGCGCCGACGACTTCATCACCAAGCCCTTCGACCAAAGCGAACTGCTCGCCAGGGTGGCATCCCTGGCCCGCATCAAGCGATACCACGACACCATCCGGCGGCAGGCGGCCGAGTTGGCGGAGTGGAACACGCAGCTGGAGTCCCGGGTCGCTGAACAGGTGGCCGAGCTGGAGCGGACCAACCGGTTACGGCGTTTCCTATCACCGCAATTGGCCGATCTGGTCACCGGCGACGAACACCTGCTCGAAAGCCACCGGCGCGAGATCGTGGTGCTGTTCGCCGACCTGAGGAACTTCACCCCCTTCGCCGAGACCAGCGAGCCCGAGGAGGTGATGGGTGTTCTCGCCGAGTACCACAACGCGCTGGGGTCGCTGGTCCACGAGTACCAGGGCACGCTCGAGCGTTTCACCGGCGACGGTTGCATGGTGTTCTTCAACGATCCCATCCCACACGACGACGCCGCCGAGCGCGCCGTGCGGATGGCGTTGAGGACTCGCGATGCGGTGAAGGATCTCGCTGTCGGATGGCAAAGGCGCGGCTACGATCTCGCGCTCGGGCAGGGGATCGCTCAGGGATTCGCGACGCTTGGCCGGATCGGCTTCGAAGGCCGGTTCGACTATGCCGCGATCGGCAGCGTCACCAACCTCTCCGCCCGCCTGTGCTCGGACGCCGGGCCATGGGAGGTGCGGGTCACCGACCGCGTCCTCGCTGCCATCGAGGACAAGGCTGTCGCCGATCACGTCGGCGACATGCAGCCGAAAGGATTCAGCCGAACCGTGCGAGTCCACAACATCTGCGCAATGAAAGAGGTGAGCACATGACACAAGTCCACGCCCCGAATCGAACTCTGGGCCAGCTCAACGAAGACGACCGTTACCGTGCCTTTGACGGCTTACAGCTGACGATGGGCGGTGCCTGGGAGTCCATCCAGAAGAACCTCGTCGACGAATCCGTCGTCGTGGTGCCCTCGATCAGCATCGAGCGCACCACCGCGTCCAGTGGCACCGTCACGCAGGCGATGGAGGAGCGCGCCCTGTTTCTGCTTCTGTTGCTTCGTCAGCCGCGGCTGCAGATGATCTACGTGACGTCGCAGCCGATCTCGGAGGCGATCATCGAGTACTACCTGGGGCTGCTGCCCGGTGTGATCCCCAGCCACGCCCGCGCCCGGCTCACCCTGGTTGCCGTCGGTGACGGATCGTCGACGTCGCTGAGCGCGAAGCTGCTGGCACGGCCACGACTGTTGGGTGAGATCCGATCGCTGATTCCGAACCCGGAGCGCTGCCACCTGATTCCGTATAACACCACGCCACTGGAACGCGATGTCGCGCTGTCGCTCGGCATTCCGATGTACGGTGCCGATCCCCGCCTCGTCGACATGGGGAGCAAGACAGGGTGTCGACGGATGTTCGAGGAATGCGGTGTGCAGTACCCGATCGGTGCAGAGGATCTGCATTCCATCGATGACATCGTGGCCGCGGTACAGGGCATGCGCGCTCGGCGTCCATCGATCAGGCACGCGATCGTCAAGATAAACGAAGGAGTGTCGGGCTCGGGCAATGCGTCGATGGACCTCGACGACCTGCCGGCACCAGCCTCGTCGGATGAAGCAGCGGCGATCGCCGAACGCCTGCAGCAGATCCGACCGGAGGCGGAATCCCTTTCTGTCGACACGTTCTTGGCGAAGTTCGTAAAGCAGGGTGGCATTGTCGAGGAGCGGATCACCGGCGTCACACTGGAGAGCCCGAGCGTACAGATGCGGGCCCTGCCTGACGGCACCGTCGAACTGCTTTCCACCCACGACCAGCTGCTCGGCGGCGCGAGCGGCCAGAAGTACCTGGGTTGCGTGTTCCCGGCGAACCCCGGGTATGCCGCGGCGATCGCCGAGCCGGCCATGGTGGTGGGTCGTCATCTGGCGCAGCGAGGTGTGCTCGGCCGGTTCGCGGTGGATTTCGTTGTCGTGCAGGACGAGACAGGCGGGTGGACGCCATATGCGATCGAGCTGAACCTGCGCAAAGGCGGAACCACTCACCCGTTCTTGACGCTGCAGTTCTTGTGCGGCGGGAATTACGACGGGGAGCGGGGTGTGTTCGTGACTCCCGAGGGGATGAGCAAGTTTCTGGTCGCGACGGACCACCTGGAAGACGATCGACTCAAGGTGTTGACGGTGGACGACCTTTTCGATGTGGTGATCCAACACGGGCTGCACTTCGACGCATCGCGGCGCACCGGCGTGGTGTTCCACATGATCAGCTGCCTCACCGAGTGCGGCCGCATCGGCATGACCGCCGTCGGTGACACCCCCGAGGAGGCGTGGCGGATCTATCAGGACGCGGAAGAGGTTCTACTCACCGAGGCGGATCTGGCGCTGCAGGAGGAAGCGGTCATCCATTGAGGCGGTGCCCCACAACCGGGTCGGCATTGACGCGCAGATTCTGGTGTCTCGACGACGCCGGCTGAGCACCGAAAAATGTCAGACCCCGGTGCTTTGATGGGGTTGTGACTTCGACGGCGTACCCCGACTGTGTGGGAAACGTTGTCGATGAGCGCCTCAAGGTGTTGTTCGAGGAGCTCTCGGAGTTGGCCGGTCAGCGCAACGCGATCGACGGGCGCATCGTGGAGATCGCCGCCGAGATCGACGACGGGCTGTGGGGCAACACCGGGTGCCGCTCGCTGGCGGCGCTGATCGCCTGGAAGTTGGGCTCGTCGTCGACCAACGCGCACACCATCGCTGCTGTCGCGAACCGGATCGGCGAGTTTCCCCGCTGCGTTGCCGGTTTACGGGAGGGTCGGCTGTCGCTGGATCAGGTCGGTGTCATCGCCGCGCGGGCCTCCGACGGTTCTGATGAGCACTACGCGCAGTTGGCGCGGCACGCCTCGGTCAGCCAGTTGCGCACCGCGGTCAAACTCGAACCCCGACCGGACCCCGATCCCCGCCCAGAACGCGAGCGCTCGATCACCAAAACCAGCGACGGACGCTCCACCACCTACAAGATCACGTTGCCGAAACTGGAAGCGGCGAAATTCGATGCCGCCCTGCAGTCACGCCGCGACACGTTGATCTCCCAGTGGAGGCACGACCGCGACGATCACGGCGACGTCGATCCCTACGCTGATGTCCATCCCGACGCCCCGAGGATGACCGATCTTCCCCTGCCGATGCCCACCACCGTGGACGCCTTCATGAGTCTGGTCGAAGCCGGCTGGGGCGCCGACGTCGCCTCCCGCCCGCATGGGCAGCGCACCACCGCGGTGATGCACGTCGATGTGAAAGACCGCATCGCCGCCCTGCATCTAGGGCCGCTGCTGTCCGACGCCGAGCGCCGATATCTGCTGTGTGACGTCACCTGCGAGGTGTGGTTTGAACGCGACGGGCACCCCATCGGCGCCGGACGCACCACCCGCACGGTCAACCGGCGGCTACGTCGGGCGTTGGAGCACCGTGACCGCTGCTGCGTGGTGCCCGGCTGCGGGGCCACGCGTGGTCTGCACGCCCACCACATCCGGCACTGGGAAGACGGCGGCCCCACCGAACTGGACAACCTGGTGCTGGTCTGTCCGTATCACCACCGGATGCACCACAAAGGCGACATCACCATCACCGGACCCGCCCACGACCTCGTTGTCACCGACCGCGAGCGACAAACCCTGAGCAACGCCTCACTGGCGCGCCCACCCACCACACCCCCACCCGCCGTGCCGCCCTACCGCGGTCCCAGCGGCGAACGCGCCCACTGGTGGTGGTACCAACCCTTCGAACCCCAACCACCACCGAGCACAAACTAGGTTTGCTTCCGACATCGCCGCGAGAACCGATGCGCGCGTGTTCCCTCGCCCTATTCCTCCGCCGCAGCGACCAGCGACCCCAGCTTTACGTCGGGGTTGTCGCGTTGAAAGGCCTGCAGCCGCCACGGGGTGGAGAACAGCACGAGCATGACCCCGTCGGTGCGGGTCAGGACTTCTGCTGACACCTGCCTGTTCATGAACTCGGCGTCGGCGGGGTCCACGATCCGCGCGACCTGGTACGGCAGCGACTCCAGCGCGATCGGGGCGCCGATCTCGCTGGCCATCCGGTGGGTGGCCACCTCGAACTGCATCGGGCCGACCGCGGCGAGCACCGGCGCCTGTTCGCCGCGACGGTCCGAGCGCAGCACCTGGACAACGCCTTCCTGCTCCAGCTGCTCGATCCCGCGGCGAAACTGCTTGTGCTTGCTCGGATCGACGTTGCGGGCCACCGCGAAATGCTCGGGGGAGAAGCTCGGTATCGGCGGATACTGCACGCGCACATCGCGATACAGCGTGTCGCCCGGGCGCAGCGCGGCGGCGTTGGCCAGCCCGATCACATCACCCGGCCACGCGGTGTCCAGGGTGGCGCGCTGCTGGCCGAATACCGACTGCGCGTACTTGGTGACGAACGGCTTGCCGCTCGCGGCATGAGTGAGGACGTCCCCGCGTTCGAATGTGCCCGAGCACACCCGCGCGTAGGCGATGCGGTCGCGGTGTGAGGAGTCCATTCCGGCCTGCACCTTGAAAACGAATGCGCTGAAGGGTGATTCCGCGTCGCGCCGAACCCCGTCCACATCGAGTGCGCCGCCCGGCCGCGGCGCGATGTCGACGAGCACATCGAGGAGTTGGTTCACGCCGAAGTTCAACGCCGCCGAGGTGAACAGCAACGGTGTGGAGGCGCCGCTGAGGAACTGCTCGCGGTCGTAGTCGGAGCCGTCCGCGGATAGCAGTTCGGACTCTTCGACGGCGGTATCCCAGTCGACGCCGGCGGCGCTGTGCGCGTCGGCTGCCGCGATGTGCTCTTCGGGGGCCGCGGTCGCGCCGCCCGCGGTGCGGGTGAACCGGATGAAGTCTCCGGTCCGGCGGTCAAGCACCCCCTTGAAGTCTCCCGCGATACCGACAGGCCACGTCAAAGGCGTTGGGCGCAGACCGATCCGCGCCTGGATCTCGTCGATCAGCTCGAGGGCGTCGCGACCGGGACGGTCCCACTTGTTGATCACCGTGATGATCGGGATCTGACGGTGCTTGCACACCTGAAACAGCTTCAGCGTCTGCGGCTCAAGGCCTTTCGCGGCGTCGATGAGCATCACCGCGGAGTCGACGGCGGTCAGCACGCGGTAGGTGTCTTCGGAGAAGTCGGCGTGGCCGGGAGTATCGAGCAGGTTGATGACGCATGTGCGGTACGGGAACTGCAACGCCGTCGAGGTGATCGAGATGCCCCTGGCCTTCTCCATCTCCATCCAGTCCGACACCGTCGCGCGACGCCCCGCTTTACCGTGGACCGCGCCCGCTTCGGTGATGGCCCTTGCGTGAAGCGCCAAAGCCTCGGTCAACGTGGATTTGCCGGCGTCAGGGTGGCTGATGACAGCGAAGGTTCTGCGGCGGCCCGCCTCGGCGGAGATGCGGCCACGTGGAGAGGGGTCGGCGGCCGCCGGAGCGGCCAGGGCATTGTCGGTCATAGCACCACCGATGGTATTGGCCAACGACTGCAAACCAGTAATTGACGAGGGAGAGCCGCTGGTTAACGGTCCTCGGCGTGATACATCTGCAGCGCCAGCGCCCGGCCCTTTTCGGTGAGCTGTAGCCATGCGCAAGCTGTCCAGCCCCATCGGTCGTCGAAGTTGGCCACGTATGCATGCTCGATCTGGGCCATCGCGTCATCCAGTGACAGAGTCCACGCCTCGAAGCCGTCGTTCGTGTTCCTGACTATTTCGCCTAGATCGAAGAGGCCCGCTTCGACGAGTTCGCGGATCATGCTCAATGTCAGCTGCTGCGCCTCAGCCACCGGCCGTTTGGGGGTGTCATCGTCGAACAGAAATATCTTGGTGGATCTCGCCGAGACGAATCCAGTCCCGCAGTCCCTCGATCAGCAGATCTTTCCTTCACATCATCGTGTTCGGAGGTGCCCATCTCGTCCACCCCATCAAGCTACGCCCGCGCGAGTAGTGCTGAGTACGGGATTTCGATCCGGGCGCCGAGCAGAAATTGGTGCAGAGTCAACAGTTTGGCGCTCTTAAACTCGGAAGGTGGGCTGCGAACACACTCCACCATCGTGAGCCTGACGCTGACGCAGGTTCGTGAATGGGACACCGAGCATTTGACGAGCGCTGCGCACCATTGGTCCGCCACGGCCAATCGGTGGGACGACGCGTTCGCCCAGTTGGAACAGCTGACTCACATGCCCGGCGGAAGGCCATGGGAGGGGATGGCCGCTCGCGCTGCGCAGGACCGAGCCCACACGGATCGGCGACGGGTGAGCGTTGCGGCCGAGCAGCTGCACGCCGCATCCTCCGTCGCCAATACAGCTGCAGGAGAACTTCAGGCAGCGCAGCGGCGGGTTCTCGCCGTTGTCGATGCGGCTGAAGCCGCTGGTTTCACTGTGGGCGAGGACTTCTCACTCACGACTCTATCGCGTTGATGCGCAAGTCTCGGCCGCCGAATCAGAGATGCGTGAGCTCGGTCGGCAATTGCGCTGACCGCATCGAGGAATTGTATCGAACTCGATCACCAGGTCGCTAAACGGATCACGGTGGCCGCCGACGGTGTCGGCACGCTCGAATTCGTCGACGACGATGAGGCGCACTCGGGCCGTGACGCGGCAGTCCAGGCGGTCGATAACCGCGTGCTGAAAGAAGCTCCGCCCCAACCGCAGCCGCCCGATCCGACGCCGGGACCCCTGCCGCCGGTCAACGGTGCCGAGGATGTCAAGCGAGTCCTCGACCCTCTGCAGAACGGCGGCAGAAGGGGAAGCAATGGCGTGGGGGCCGAGCCGGACGTCAGAGAGATATGGGACGAGTCCTCGATGAAGCGGCTGTGGGATTACCTCACACGCAAGGCCAACGACGGTGCACCCCCACCCGACTACAGGGGTACGGTGCGGGTGCTCCCCGATGGGACGAGGATCGGTTATCGCGGAAGCGGTAGGTGGGGCGACACCATTGACGTCTGGTATCCAAACGACGACGACATCAAGACTCACACGCCGTACGCGCCATACTTCCCGTCGCTCATCAGCGGCCCTATGCAACCACACCCCGCGGTTGGCGCGCCGTCGGTGCAAGTAATGCCGCCACAGTTGACACACTCGCCGACCGCGCTACCGCCTGCGGGGATCTTCGAGCCGGACGGATTGCCGCCGTGGTTGCAAAACCCCTCTGCGCCAGGACTTCACATTCCAGCTCAGCCGCCGACGATCATGCCTGGCGTCGCCTTGCCGGATGTATCGCAGCCGTCAGCACCTGCTCCGGACGACGGTCCCGCGTTGCCTGAGATGGGTGGCGCATTCGTCGACGCGGGTCAGGCGGTGGGGAGCGTTATCGTCGGCGGAGTCGCGATCATCGGCGGACTACTGGGAACAGTCGCGACGCCTAGCGGCCAGCTCGCTCGCTGACTGCGCTGCGGCCTTTGTATCGGCGCCTAGTTACGGATCCCCGGCCTGATATAGCCTCAGCGCCAGCGCCTTTCCCTTTTCGGTGAGCTCGAGCCACACGCACGTCACCCAGTTCCATCGATCCTCGAAATTTGTCACGTACTTGTGCTCGATAATGGCCATCGCTTCGTCGAGGGGTAGGTCCCACGGTTTGAATCCGGACGGTGCCTTGTTGTCTGGCACGCCCAGGATGACCAGGCCTTCGTCGACGAGTTCACGGATCATGCTCAACGTCAGCTGCTGAGCGTCGGCCGCAGGGCGTTTAGGAGTGTGATGGTCGAATTCGAATCTCCCGTGGATCCAGGAGAGATGGAGCCAGTCTTGTAACCCCTCAATCAGCAGGCGCTCCTTCACGTCATCGTGTTCGGAAGTTCCCGCCTCGTCGTCCACCCCATGAAGCTACCTCCGTGATAGAGGTAGCGGATACACGTCTTTGTGGAACGCGCCAGCTTTCTGGCGACCGGCTCACGGCCCGTCGGCGTGATACAGCTCCAGCGCCAACGCTTTTCCCTTTTCGGTGAGGGCCAGCCACACGCACGTAACCCAGTTCCACCGATCCTCGAAATTTGTCACGTACTTGTGCTCGATCATGGCCATCGCCTCATCGAGGGGTAGGTCCCACGGTTTGAATCCGGAAGGCGCCTTCTTGTCTGGCACACCGAGAATGCACAGGCCCTCGTCAACGAGTTCGCGGATTATTCTCAACGTCAGCTGTTGCGCTTCGGTGACGGAGCGTCTTGGAGTGTGGTGGGCGGATCGAAAGTCGGAGTGTATTTCCGACAGATGAATCCAGTCCTGTAGTCCCTCGATCAGCAGGCCTTCTTTCACGTCGCCATAGTCACGCGCGCCGACGTCGTCGTCCATCCGTCAAACCTAACGCTGAAACGCGACGGCCCCAGTCACGAATTGGCGGCCATCGTCAGCGCACGTCGTGCACGGCGATCAGATGGTGTGACACCGGCTCGTGATCGAGGAACTTTTCGACCGCCTGCTCGATCACCAAGTCCTGACCGGTGAGCCTCGTGTAGTGCTGATGCAGATGCTCTCCCCAGGACCGCACGATGAACGTCTCCACGAATGTGTGCTCTCGCTCGACGCTGCGGTAGAGCCGCCAACGCGCTGCGCCTGTGCGTTGGCGGGAGCGGCCCATCACGGCGATAGCCGTCAGGAACGCCGCCTCGTCCTTCGGTTCGACGCGATAGGTCGTCATCACCAGAACCGGGCCGTCGAGCGGTTCCGGCTCGAACAACAGCGTCGGTTCCGGCCAGTGCGACGACGGCGTCAGGTCCAGGTTGCCGGTGCTGGCATGCAGCGGCCACCACAGCGTCGACAACGCGCACACCCCCAACAAGCCCGCGCTGACCAGCAGGCTGACCACGCTCGACGTCGTGCCTGCGAGCACGCCCCACACCAGTGAACCCAGCGCTTGGCCGCCCATGAAGATCAGCTGGTACACCGACAGCCCACGGGCGCGCACCCACCCCGGCAGGCTCAGCTGCATCGACGCGTTGAGGGTCGACAGACACAACAGCCACGCCGCGCCGCCGAACACCAATCCGATGAGCACCGCCGCGAAGTTGTGCACCAGCGCCAGCACCACGGTCGACGCGGCGAACCCCGCGGCTGCGACGGTGAGCAACGCGTTCTGGCCGAAGCGCGACCGCAGCCGCGACAGCGCCAGCGCGCCGAGTACCGCACCGACCCCGAGCGCCCCGAGCAGCAGCCCGTAGCCCGACGATGACAGTCCCAGTTGATCTTTCGCGATCACCGGCAACAGACCCCACAGCGCGCTCCCCGGCGCGATGAACAACGCGGTGCGCAGCAGGATGCGTCGCACGATAGGGGAGCGGCGGATGTAGCGAGTGCCTGCGCTCAGCGCCGCCAGCGCGCCCTCCGCCGGAAACGTGTGCTCGACCGTCGGTTTGCGCCACATGACGAGCACGATCACGATGCCCACGAACGACACCGCGTTGAGGGCGAAGACCACCGTCGGTCCGGCCAGCGACACCAGCGCACCGGCGATCGCGGGCCCGATCGCCCGCGCGCCGTTCATGCTCATGCTGCCCAGTGCTGCGGCAGCCGGGATCTGTTCAGGTGAAACAAGATCCGGCTGGATCGCCTGCCACGCCGGTGCGGTGAGCGCCTGCCCGCAACCGATCAGGAACAGCAGCAACAGCAGCACCGTCGGGGTGGTCAGGCCGGCACCCGTCAGCGACGCCAGCAGCGCCACCGCCGCGGCCATCGCCGCCTGGGTCGCGATGAGAAGACGTCGCCGGTCGACCAGATCGGCGACGACTCCCGATGGCAACGCCAGCAGCATCACCGGCAGCGTCGTCGCGGTCTGCACCAGTGGCACCAGCACCGCGGCGCGCGGATCGCCGACGAGCATCCACTGCGCGCCCACTGTCTGCATCCATGTGCCCAGGTTGGAGACGAACTGCGCAATCCACAGCGCCCGGAACACCGGCGAGCGCAGCGGGGCCCACGTCGAGCCCGCCTGCGCCGGTGTCGCTGAAGTCATCGACAGATAGTCTCGCGCACCGCGACTATCCGTCGAGCAGTGCGGCACCGTCGCGCCAGGCGCTGACGATGTCGTCGACTCGCTGGTGCACGCGCACTCGAGCGGATTCGCGGTCGACACCGGACATGAGAAGCTCGTCGTATTCGGTGTCGACATGGCGAACGGAGGCGATGACTGCCAGGCGGACGGCGTCGGAGTCCAGGGCTTTTCCGGCTGCGCTTCGCCCCACGCGTCCGCTGCCGCGTGCCGCCGCATGAAGTGCGATCGCCTCGGCCCGGTCGAGCGGACATCCCGGGAACTGCTCGCGGACAGCGGCGGCGAAGGTGGCTTGGAAGCGCACGTCTTGATTGGCCCTGCGGCTCTGCTCGCGTGTCCTGCGCCGAGCCCGCTGATCGGCGTCGGAGAGGCACTCCTGCGCCGCCTGCTCGATCGCTGCCGGCTCAACCAGGATGCCCTGGCGCTCATAGCGTTTGCGTCGTGTGCTCCAGCGGACTACGACGGCCGACAGCCGACTGGCCTTCGTGGCACGCCGGGTGAGCGCGGTATCGCCGGAGGGCAGAAACTCGAGATGGCCGAGGTCCGCGCAGTCCAAGCACAGCGCCCCCGCCTTGTCCATGAGAAGAAAATCGCCGCCGCCTCGACACGATGCGCACTCAAACGCATTGTGTGGCGAGATCACGGTGATCCGTTGAGGGCGTCCTGGCCGCTCGGACACGGATTCGGCAGTGTCGGCCGTCATTCGCCCTCCAAGCCGAGCGCGGTGCGCAGCCGCGACGCGCTCATGCGTCCGGGCGTTCCCTCGTCGTCGGGAAAACTGTCGAGCAGCTTGATCAGGTCACCGCGGCGTGTGGGATCGTCGGCCGCCTGCCGCGGGGTGTGACCGTCGAGAGCGGGAATGGGCTCGTCGAGCCAATTGTCTTCGTACTCGCGAATGAACTCGTCGAGCATCGCCGCCACCTCGGGGTTCTCGGGATCGAGCGCCTTCTCGTCAGGCGGCGACTGCGCCGCCAGTTCGGCGGCCTCTCGCGTGTCGCGAATCGGGCGCCGGGTGTCGTCGAGCACACGCAACGTGGGATCGAGCCGAATCAACGTCGCCACAACGCGATCCGTTCGCTCTGCGCTATTGGTCTCGATTCGCAACGTGTCGGCGTCGCGCGCCAGCACGGCCCGGACATGTCCGATGCCGTGGGTGTCGACGTATTCGTGCCAGCGCGGCGGCTCCTCGCCGACGACCCGCACATAGGTGTCATCGAGAGCAGCCGCGAGACCATCCGGATCACCGGGGCGCACCGTTACCTCACAGAGCACCAGCGGTTCGCCTTCGGTGTTTGTCAGCGTCACCGGCGCGAACCGTCGACTCAACGCCGCGACCAGCTCCACCGGGTCGGGTTCGGAGTCGAGTAGGTCGACGAGCGCATCTCGCTCGTGCAGAGCGATCGGTTCCAAGCCGCCGAAGATCTGCATGCTGTCGCCGGCGGGAACCACGCGAGCGCAGATCAGCTGTCCGGCTTTCAGCTGGCGGCTCGCTGTTCGCTCACGCACCTCGTGCACGTCGCCGTTTCGTATGTCGCGCAGGGTGACGCTCTCACCTTTGTTCACCGTCTCCACTTCGAAGACCGAGCGATCAACCAGGTGCCATTGCTCGGCCAGCAGTCGCTCGTCGTCGGGCAACAGCGACCCGCGCACCTGAAGGAATTCCGCGAACGCGCCGCCCTCGAACAGCACGACATCCATCACCAACGGGTCGGCCATTCCCGCGTCCAACGCTTCGTCGAGGTCGTGGGTATGGCGGTATCGCTCGTAGCCCACCTCGGCCAACAGCTCTCTCCAACCGCTGAGCTCCGCATGCTGAGCGGCTTTGGCGTACAGCCACCTCACGCGTTGGGCAAGCGTCAGCTGTTGGCGGCCCAGATGGCATTTCTTGTACTTCCGGCCCGATCCGCACCAACACGGCTCGTTGCGGCCGACGTCGGCGCGGGGCTCGACGCTATGCGCCCGCAACAACTCCACCAGCGGATCGTCTGGCCCGGCGCCTGCACGGCGCAGCAGCCCCAACCCGCGGTCGACGTCACCGCGGTCGCTGGCGATGCGCGCCAGGTCGACCAGGGGCAGTGGCCAGTCCGGATTCATCGACTCGGCCGCCAACAGGTCACGCTCGGACTGCTCGATATCGCCGATCCGCTCGAGCGCGACTGCCCTCAGCCACCTCCACGCCACTCGCGCGGACCGTGGCACCGCGGGTTCCATCACCTCGGCGAGCAGACCAAGGGCCGCCGCACCGCTACGGTCCACGGCTACAGTCTCGGCTACCAACAGCTCAGCCAACAGCGGGTCGATCAGGTGGGCGCCCAGCTCTCCAATCCCGCTGCGAGAGTTGTCGGTAGAAAGCATTGTGAAGCTTTCGTCGCCCCCGCCCACGTCCTCCGACTCGACGAGATGTAGCGCCTTGCCGTGGAGCTCGATCAGCGCTGCGAGCACAAGTGCGTCATCGGCATCGAGGCCGTGCCGCTCGCCGAGCACGTCACATCGGCGTTCGAATCGCCAACGGTCGTAATCGAATCCGTGGGGCGCGAGCCACTCGCCCCGACGAACCAGGCCGTACTCGTCGACGATCTCGCTCAACGGCGGCAGCGGGTCAGTGAATAGTTCGGCGTCCGCGACGCACACGGTCCAAGCCGCCGCATCGAGGAATGTGGGATCGTCCGAGTCGAGAGTCGCGGCCAGCGCCGCCCCCGCCGTGTGCTGGGTAATGACATCGACCCGCTCGAGGACGAGTCCATTATTGGTCAGCCGTAGACCGACTGTGTCGCCGTCGCCCACGCGAAGCGCCGCGAGTGCGCCGGGCTCTAGCATCAGCGCTCCAGCTGGGTCGACCGCCTGGCCCGGAATGTCTCGTTCGTCGAGCAATTCGTCGTCGTATCCCACAAGCACCAGGCGGGCCTCCGATCCGTCGGCGAACCGCTGGTACTGTTCGTGCTCGCAAAGACTGGCGATCGGGTTCAGGTCCGGCGTCACGGTGAGGACATCGTGGGTGAGCTCGTCCGCGCTGAGCCGGTGGGTGAACACGCGGCCCGATAGCGCGGACGGCAACCACACCCATCGAGCATCGACCAGCTGCCTTGCCGGACTGTCCATTTCGAGCGTGTTCCACTGCCATGCGGCTTCGGGGTCGGCGATACCGCGGTCACGCAGGTGTTGGGTGAGCTCGTCCTCGGTCAAAGGACCGTGCTCGGTCAGTATCTCCGCAAGGGTCGCAATCGCGTCGAGCTTCGCCGCCACGCCGACAACCCTAGGCGACACGCTGTGCAACCCTGCAACGTTATCCACAGCAGGCAGCGCAAGGTCCGACCGTTATGTATAGCTCCACGCGCGAAGCTGCTCGGCGATCTGGGTGATGTCGGACTCGTCGCCCGTGGACACCTGAATGACCAACTCGAATCGCTGGTCTTCCGATGCCTTGATCCATTGGCCGTTGATCGCCAGAAAGGTACGACAAGCCGTCCATGCGAGGCGCTCGTCCCCGTCCACGAGCGCGTGATTACGGGCTAACGACTCAAACAGTGCCGCGGCCTTGAGGTGCACGTCCGGGTAAGCGTCTTGGCCGAACACCGACGCGCGCGGACGCGCCAGCGCTGACTCGAGCAGTCCGTAGTCGCGAACTGCAACGTCCTCTCCGACGGCTCGTCGGGCGACGTTGAGAAGGTCTTCGAGATCGAGATACTCGATCATGCCTCTTTGAGCCGCGCCAGAACGTCGGCCTCCTCGGCGATTACCCGCTCAAGCGCGTCGGCGACCTTCGCCTTGTGCGCTCGTCGCGCGATGTACTCATCGATAGCCGACAGCGCAACCGCCTGCATCGACCGGCCCTCCGCGGCGGCCTGCCGACGCAACGCCTCCGTCTGCTCGTCACTAGTGCGCAGAGTCATGCCCATGGGCGAATGATACCGGATTGATACCACCTTTAATCTGGTGAGGCACAACAGTAATCGCACGCTTACAGACGAGATCGGCCCGGACAATTTGCCCGGGCCGATGCTCGATATTGCTTTTGAGCTACCTCGTGCGTACCGAGCTACGACCGCCGACGCGGGTCCAGATCAGCAGGACGATGATCGCCCCGATCACGGAACCAATCAGTCCTGACGGCTGGAAGAAGCCTTCGGTGGCGTCCTTGTGGAAAAGCAAATAGCCCAGGAAGCCGCCCACGAACGAGCCGACGACACCGAGGACCAGGGTCGTCAGTATCGACATCGACTGCTTGCCGGGGACGAGCAGACGAGCCAGCGCGCCGGCCAGAAGCCCGACGACGATCACGGTGATGATGAGTCCGAGCATGAGAGTGCCTTTCTGTCCGCGCTGTGTCAGCGCTGCCGGCCGAGCGTTTACTCGACCGTGACACCAGTTCACACCCCTTAGGGGGGCTTCGGTACACCCCTAGGGGTGATTGTGGCGGCGGAAGCGGCGGGGACCTTCCTGCGGCGGTACTACGGTCCGCCTCTCCAGTGGTCGATGCGGTTGTGGTCAGGGGTGAAACCGTGGGCAACTCCCCATAGGACGGCCCGGGTTCGGCTGCCGACGCCGATCTTGCGATAGATGGTGCGGATGTAGGACTTGACGGTGTTGGGGCTCAGGTAGGTCAGTCTCGCCACGTCGGCATTGCTCTTGCCCTGCGTGATGAGGGCGAGGATCTCCGACTCGCGGTCGCTGAGCCCTTCGCCTCGCCCTGGCCAATCGAGGCCAACGGCGCTGCGTGCGCGCGGCGGGGCATCGCTGATCACCTCGTCGCCGGCGTGCACCGCCTCCAGTGCGGCGACCAACTCGCGCGCAGGCAACGTCTTCGACAGGTATCCGTGCGCGCCGTGTTGGCGGGCGCTTTCGATGAGATCCGGGTGAAAGTTCCAGGTGTAGACCACTACTCGGCGTGCGCGAGGGTTGGCAACCAACTCGCCGATCTCCTGGTGGTCGGATTCCGGCTGGGCGAAGGAGTCGTAGAGGACGATGTCGACGGGGTCGTCGAGTGGCATGGTGGCGTCGATCTCGGCGACCACCACACGGTCTCGGTAGTTGTCGAACATCTTGGCCACACCCATCAGCACGACGTCGTAGTCATCCACAAGGGCGACAGTGATGGCGTTCTCGGAAGGTGCGGACACGGCAAAAGGTTACCGCCCTAAGGGTGTATCCGAACCACCCCAAAGGGTCTTCTATTGCGTACAGAGTCCGTTGTCGGCGTCATCCTGGCCGTGCCGTTGGCGGTCGTCGCCACTATTACCGATCGCGCCAATTATCAACGGACAAGCCCTGATTGAATGGAGTGTGAAATGCCTATATGGGGATGGTTCTTCCTGGCGGCCCTCGTTCTGGTCGCCATCGCAGGATTGATCGTCGCGGTCTCGGCCGGCCGCCGCAGACGAACCGATCACCTCAAGCAGCAGTTCGGTCCCGAGTACGACCGCACGGTTGCCGAAGCCGGGGAGCAGGCGGCTGAGAAGGAAATGGTCGCCCGCAAGCGTAAGAGAGACAAGCTCGACATTCGTCCGTTGTCGCGCGATGCACTGCAGGCATACTCCGATGGCTGGCATCAAGTGCAGACCGAGTTCGTCGACAGTCCATCCAACGCGTTGGACGATGCCGACCGACTACTGACCGAGGTCATGCGTGAGCGGGGCTACCCGGTCGACGACTTCGATCAGCGAGCAGCCGACATCTCGGTCGACCACCCGGAAGTTGTCGAGAATTACCGATCTGCCCACGCCATCCACCGTGCAGATCGCAACGGGGACAACGGTACCGAGCAGCAGCGCCAGGCGTTCGTCCACTACCGGGCGCTCTTCGACAAGCTTCTCGACCACGACGAGAACAACGACTGGCCAAACGACACAGACTCAACACAGCGAGGCAAGCGCATGACCACTCACGACTACCCGGTGACCGCCGTCGAGGGAGTCGCGGCTCGAGCCTAAGTGTCCGTATCCCGCGCGGTCGGCTTGATCAGCCAGAGCGCCAATACGATTGCGGCGACGGGCCCGACGGCCATGATCATGCTCAGCGTGTGAATCGCGTCGGTCGCGTTGTGCGGCGCCTGGCTGATCACCAGCTGCGCCTGTTCGGGGTTGATGAGATGCGCCCCACGGCCGCCGTGTGCCGTCAGTAGGGCCTCGCGGGTGTCGGTTCGGGTGATCCCTGCGCGGGACAGCTCGTGCACGCTGTCGGTGATGAACAGGTTGATTCCGACGAGCGCGAAGAGTGCGGGCCCCAGCGAATAGCCGCCCTCGTTGACGGCACTCTTGACGGCGGAGATCGTGCCCCCGAGTTCGGGCGGAGCACTACCCATCATGATCGTCGCCTGGGGCGTGGTGACAAGAGCGCCGCCGACGACGATGAGTGCGGTCGTCAGAAACACCACGGGCCGAGACGTGTTCAGGTCGAAGGACCTCATCACCATCAGGCCTGCGAACATGACGACGAGCCCGCCGATGAGCACCGTGCGGGTCCCGAACCGGTTGGCGGTCGGGCCTGCGGCCGTCGCCGCAAGGGCCGCCAGGGCGGTGGCGGGTATCAGCAGCAGGCCGAAGAGTTCGGTTGATTCCCTGCGAATGGTGACCAGATAGAACGCCAGGAGCACCATCGACCCGCCCAGCACGATGTTGAACACGACGCCCGCCGTCACCGCGGCGTTGAAGCGTCCCGAGCGGAAGACACGCATGTCCAGCGCCGGGTCAGGTGTGTGGTGCTCGTGCCACACGAACGCGGACCCGGCGGCCAGGCCGAGCAGCAGCGATGCGCTGCCGACGAGATCGATGCCGGTCTCCATCCGCGAGGCGCCGAAGATCAGGGCCAGCAGCGCGACGGCGAACAACGCGAGGCCGGGCAGATCCAGGCGGCGGCTGGCGTGCGCGGTTTCCGGGACGAATTTCCAGGTGATAAGGACGCCGAGCGCGGCGATGACGGGGACGACCAAAAAGCATGCGCGCCAGCCGATCGCGTGGGCCAGCATTCCGCTGATGGCGGGCATCGGGGTGGCGACGGCGTAGCCGACGCCGAAGTAGGCGGCGATCGCCGCGGCCCGGCGATTCGGCGGGAACACGGCATTGGTGATGGCGAGGGAGAGGCCGATGAGAAACGCCAGCGAGACGCCGGCACCGGCGCGGGCGATCATCAATACCGCGGCGACGGGCGCGGCGGCGGCCAGAGCACTGAAGGCCATCGCGCCGGACAGTCCGACCAGATACATGCGGCGCATGCCGTACAGGTCGCCAAGCGCGCCGGCGCTGAGGACGGCGGCGGCCATGGTCAAGGTAGCCAGGCTGGCGACGAAGGTGGACGTGCTGCCCGAGATGTGCAGACCCGCGGAGACGACCTGAAGGTTGGCCGACAGCAGAGTGGGGTCGCCGATCGAGATCGCGTAGCCCAGACCCATGGCGGCGACCGTCATGAATGCCGCACGTCCCGTGACGTAACGGTTGCGGTCGTCGGCAGGGCTAGCTCGCACGGGTGGATGCTACTGGCTACGTCAACGCGGGTCGGGAAGCCGAGCTGTCCATCGCTGACATGAGCGCATCGATGTCGTTGACTATCTCCGGTCCAGGTACGCCCCAGCCGTCCCGGTAGCCGTACACCTCCGCGAGCGGTCGATGGCCGCGATCACCGTCGAGGATTTCGACATCTTTCGGACTCAGCATCGCGGGATGCCGGACACCCGCTGCCTCCGACACCTTGAGCAGATCGCGGCGCAGCGTCAGAACGTAATTGGCCAGCCGGTGCGACTTCTGCTGCGGATCGAGGCCGCGGGCCAGCCACGGGTTCTGTGTTGCGACGCCGGTCGGGCAGCGGTCGGTGTGGCATTTCTGCGCCTGAATGCAACCGATCGCAAGCATCGCCTCCCGTGCCACGTTCACGAGGTCGACGCCCAACGCGAAGGCCACGATGGCGTTGGCGGGCAGGCCCAGCTTGCCCGAACCGATCCACGTCACGCTGTCACTGAGGCCCGCCTGCGCGAACACCCCGTAGACCTGGGCGAAGCCGACCCGGAACGGGAAGGACACGTTATCGGCGAACACCAGCGGAGCGGCGCCGGTGCCGCCCTCGCCGCCGTCGACCGTGATGAAGTCCACGCCGCGCTGTCCGTCGGCCATCCGATCGGCCAACTCGTACCAGAACCCCGTATCGCCCACCGCCGACTTGATGCCGACAGGGAGACCGGTGGCGTCCGCGATCTGCTCGACGACATCAAGCATCTCGTCAACGTTGCGAAACGCGCTGTGCCTGGAGGGGCTCACGACGTCCTTGCCTACTTCGACACCGCGGACACGGGCGATCTCCGCATTCACCTTGGCGCCCGGGAGGTGTCCGCCCAGGCCAGGTTTGGCGCCTTGACTGAGCTTGATCTCGATTGCGCGGACGGGTGCGGAGCCGACGAGATCGACCAACCGGTCGAGATCGAAGTCACCGCGCTCGTCGCGGCAGCCGAAATATCCCGTGCCGATCTGGAAGACGAGGTCGCCACCCCGGCGGTGGTGGTCCGACAGGCCGCCCTCGCCGGTGTTGTGCCAGAAGTCGGCGAGTTCGGCGCCGGCGTTGATCGCCTGAATCGCCTGGGGGCTGAGCGAGCCGAACGACATCGCGGACACGTTGACGACCGAGGCCGGTCGGAACGCGTGCCTGCGCCCGCGCGGACCGCCGAGCACTTTCGCGCCGGGCAGCTCGACGTCGCGTCCGTGGATAGGGGAGGCCGGCACCACGTCGGAGAAGGTGGCCTGCTTGATGATCGGGTACGAGGAGTTCTCGGTGTCGTTGTCCGTGCCGAACGAGAAGTAGTTGTTCTCCTTCTTGGCCGAGGTGTACACCCACCGCCGCTGGTCGCGGCTGAACGGCCGCTCGGCATCGTTGCTGCTGATGATGTACTGGCGCAACTCCGGACCGAACGACTCCAGCATGTACCGGAACCGGGCGATCACCGGGAAGTTGCGGCGCAGCGCATGGTCTTTTTGAACGAGGTCCTGCAATGCGATTCCGGCGAGGGCGGCCGCGGGTGCCATGGCGGCGAGGGTCCGCTTCTTCACGAGACGAGGCCCGACTGCCGACCTACCAGTCGCTGCGCGCGCCCGTTGCTGCTCTCGGGTGCGGCCATGCCAACACGTTAACCGCGGGTCCTTGCGCTCCAAAGGGCCTTGAGTCCCATAAGTGCGGGTCTTATGCCCGGTGGAACACGACTCAGAACAGCGACAGCTGCCGCGTGTTCTCGTCGCCGAACTTCTGCGGCACCGGCCGATTGCGCACCCGCACCGGCCACCAGAACCACCGGCCGAGCAACGCGGCGATCGACGGCGTCATGAACGACCGCACGATCAACGTGTCGAACAGCAGACCCAGCGCGATCGTCGTGCCGATCTGGCCCAGCACGATCAAGTCGCTGAAGATGAACGACGCCATCGTGAACGCGAACACCAACCCCGCCGCCGTCACCACCGAACCGCTGCCTGCCATCGACCGGATGATGCCCGTGTTGATGCCCGCGTGGATCTCCTCTTTGAACCGCGACACCAGCAGCAGGTTGTAGTCCGAGCCCACCGCCAACAGCAGGATCACCGCCAACGGCATGATCACCCAGTACAGGTTGATGCCCAGCAGGTGCTGCCACACCAACACCGACAAGCCGATCGACGCGCCCAACGACAACGCCACCGTTCCCACGATCACGATCGCCGCCACGATGCTCCGCGTGATGAACATCATGATCAGCAGGATCAGGCTCATCGACGCGATGCCCGCGATGATCAGGTCGTAGTGCGCCATCTCCGCAATGTCCTGGTACGTCGACGCCGCGCCGCCGATGTAGATCTTCGACCCGGCCAACGGCGTCCCCTTGACGGCCGCCATCGCCGACTCTCTCATCGCATTGATATGCGAAATACCCTCCGGCGTCTCGGGATTGCCCTCATGCGTGACGATCATCCGCGCCGCTTTACCGTCCGGCGACATGAACAGTTTCATCCCTCGGATGAACTCCGGGTTGCTGAACGCCTCCGGCGGTAGATAGAACGAGTCGTCGGTCTTCGACGCGTCATACGCCGCACCCAGTTGCGTCGAGTTCTCCAACGCCTTCGCGGTCTGGTCGTAGATTCCCGACGTCGTCGCGTAGTTCGTCATCGTCAGATCGCGGTTGGTCTCCTGCACCGCGATCTGCGGCGGGATCAGCGAGACCAGCTTCGGCTGCAGCTCATCGAGCTTCGCGATGCTCCCCGATACACTCGCCAGCTGGTCCGTCAGCTCGGCGATCCCGTCCAAGGCATCGAACAGCGACCGGAACGCGAAGCACACTGGGATGTCGAAACAGTGTGGCTCCCAATAGAAGTAGTTGCGGATCGGCCGGAAGAAGTCGTCGAAGTTGGCGATCTTGTCGCGCAGATCCTGCGCCACGACAACGGTCTGGTTGAACGCCTCGCTCTGCTCGTGCGTGATTCCTGCCGACTCCTGCTGCAATGCATACTGCTGTCGCAGCGTGTCGATCGACTTGTTGATCTCGCCGACCTGTTTCAGCAGGTCGTTGGCGCGGTCCTGTTGGTACGGAAGGTTGTTGATCTGCGACGCGCTCTGCGCGCTGATCTGGAACGGAATGGACGTGTGGTCCAACGGCGTGCCAAGCGGCCGCGTGATCGACTGCACCTGCGCGATGCCGTCGGTGTGGAAGACACCCTTGGCCACCCGCTCCAGCAGGATCATGTCGGTGGGATTACGCAGATCGTGATCGGCCTCGATCATCAGAAGCTCAGGGTTCAGCCGCGCCTTGGAGAAGTGACGCTCGGCTGCCGCGTATCCCACATTGGACGGGGTCTTGTCCGGCATGTACCGGCTGATGTCATAGGACACCGCGTAACCGGAAAGCCCGAGGATCCCGACCAGGGCGAGCGCCAGCGTCGCGAACAGGATGGGCCCCGGCCACCGCACGATCGCGGTACCGATCCGTCGCCAACCCCGTTTGGCCGTCTTGCGTTTCGGGTCAAGCAGCCCGAACCGGCCTGCGATCACGATCACCGCGGGTGCCAGTGTCAGCGAGGCGACCAACGAGACGAGAACGCCGAGCGCTGCGGGGACGCCGAGGCTCTGGAAGTAGGGGTTGCGGGTGAAGTAGAGGCAGAGCACCGCGCCCGCGATCGTCAGACCCGAGCCGAGGATGACGTGCGACGTGCCGCGGTACATGTCGTAGTAGGAGGCCTCGCGATCCATGTCCTCGTTGCGTCGCTCTTGATAGCGGCCGAGCAGGAAAATCATGTAGTCGGTCCCCGCCGCGATGACCAACAGCGTGAGGATGTTCGTCGAATACGTCGACAGGCCAATGAATCCCGAGTTCGCCAGGAACGAAACGATCCCGCGGGCCGCCGACATCTCGATCAGCACGGTGACGAGCGCGATGATCATCGTGATGAACGAGCGGTAGACGATCAGCAGCATCACCGCGATCACGCCGACGGTCAACAGGGTGACAAGAACCGTGCCCTCGTTGCCCACCTCGAACTGATCGGCGACCTGGGCTGCCGAGCCTGCGACATAGGCGTTAATGCCCGGCGGCGGAGGGTTTTTCGCGATGATCTGCCGCAGCGCGTCGACCGACTCGAGCGACAGCGCCTCGCCCTGATTGCCCGACAGGTACACCTGGACGTACGCGGCCTTGCCGTCTGAGCTCTGCGAACCCGCAGCCGTGAGCGGATCACCCCAGAAGTCATCCACGTGTTCGACGTGCGCGGTGTCAGCCTCGAACTTCTCGACCAACTCGTCGTAGTAGGCGTGTGCCGAGTCGCCGAGCGGCTGGTCGCTCTCGAACACGACCATCGCGGCACTGTCGGAGTCGAACGTCTGAAAGACCTTGCCGATGCGCTGAAACGCCTGCAGCGACGGCGCATCGGGTGAGGCCAACCCCACGTTGTGCTTTTCACCGACCGCCTCGAGCTGCGGCACCAGCACGTTCGTCAGCGCGGCGACGGCGACCCAGAAGAACACGATCGGCACGCAGAACCAACGAATCCACTTGGCGACCCGGTCGGTGAACGTTGGGCGGTCGGCGAGCTGGTGGCTCATCCGGACTTGTCCAGGCAGTAGGTGAACGCGTTCAGGGTGTTGACCGTTCGCTCGTCCTTGATGTCGTCGTCGATCTTGATCCGGCAGCCGATCGAGTCGCTGTCGCCCTGGGCGGAGATGTTGACGAAGACGGCAGGCTGGGTGGTGGTCGTGTCGTAGGCCCACGGCAGCGTCGCGTTGTCGACGCGCTGCGGCTGGGCATTCACATCGGTGTAGGTGATCGTCGCGACCGTGCCAGGGGGACCGAAGACCTCCATCACGACGTGCTTCGGGTTGAACGGAACGATGTCGTTGGCGGAGTTGTCGGGCGTCGACACCACGTCCTGCGAGCCGAAAATCCCGTTCAAGCGGTAGACCGCGAATCCTGCCACCAAGATGACCAGCACCGCAACGAAAAGCATCCAGTGCCGTATCAATCGGGATCCGATTGAAACCCGCTGCATCCGTGACCCTTTCGACGGGCGGCGACACGTTGACGGACAGTATGGCAATTATTTCAACAGCTGGACAATATCAACTTGGTTGACAGTACGGTACGGTACCGCACCGCACAACCGGTACATCTGGCGGTTAATTCCGGGTTGGCGCATGGTGATTGTGACGTGTGAGGCTGGGGATGAGCACATTGTCGATGAGGTCGTGCACGGTTTTCTGTGACGGGGTGCGGCCCGTCAACACCGTGCGATAGATGAGGTAGCCGGGCAAAACGTCCCAGAGGTCCTCGGTGATGGCAGACGCGGTGATCTCGCCGCGTTCGACCGCCCGCGCGAGGACCTGCGCCATGAGGGCTTTCCGCTGCTCGAGGAACTGCTCCTGCATCATCGCGTCGAGCTCGCCGCTTCGCGACGTCTCCACCAGCACCGCGCGGATCGTGAGCGCGTGGAGGCTGACGTGATCGCGGATCTGCTCACCGAGCTTCAGCAGATCGCCCCGCAGCGTGCCGGTGTCGGGGTCGACCACCACGTGCCGGGTGCCCTCGACGAACGCGGCCAGCACGAGCTCGGCCTTGGTCGGCCAGCGCCGGTAGAGCGTGGCCTTGCTGGCGCGCGCGGTGGTGGCCACCGCCTCGAGCGACAACCGGTCGTACCCGTGTTCCTGGAGCAGCTCCAGCGTCACCGCGAGCAGCTCGCACTCCCGTGGCGACCACGGAGACTCCGCGTCGACATCGGAACTCTGGGTCACGAGACCTCCATTGCAGTGGACGTGTGCGCACGAGTATCGGCCAAGTCTGCGCCACGGTCCGAGGATCCGCGCCCGTCGGGTCGGTCGGCGGGCGCACTAATGAGATCTTGGCGCGAGCGCGAGGTGACCTATGCGCGTGCTATTCGGCGGCTTCCGAACCCGTGATGAATGACTGCAACAGGTCAACGATCTGCTGCTGGCCGGCGGCCATGGCATCGAACCTGCCACGCATCTCCGTAAATCCGCGGTCGGCCTTCGAGAACCCTTGGTTCACGTGACTTCGAAGATCGACGAAGTCCTCACGGAGAGCGTTGAAGCCCGCCGCAGTGGACGCGCGCAGCGCCTTGAAGTTCGCAGCAGAGTCCGCGCGGAAATCGCGCATCTGACTCTCAAGAGCGGTGACCCGCGATTCGAGATTGTCGGGCTCCATGACCTGAGCTTAAGGCGCCATCGCCTCGGGGCCGGCAGTTATCCACAGCACCACAAGGTCGGCGCCTGCTGAACCGGCGTGACGGCTATGCGCAGTGGTACCATGTAGATGGTAGAAAGGTACCAATGGCGCTCAATATCAAGAACGAGGCGGTTCACGAGGCCGTGAAGCGAATCACTCGCATCACCGGGGAGTCTCAAGCCCAAGCCGTCGCGACCGCAATCAATGAGCGCCTCGCCAGATTGGAGAAGGACGAGCTGGCGGCGCGGCTCCTCGCTATCGGTCGCAAGACCGCGGACCGCATGACGACCGATGCCAAGCGTCTCGATCACGGGGCGCATCTCTACGACGAGCGGGGTCTCCCGACGTGATCGTCGATACGTCGGCGATCATCGCGATCCTCACTGCCGAGGATGACGCGGTCATCTACGCCAACGCAATCGCCGATGCGGACGTCCGACGACTCTCTGCTGCAAGCTATCTCGAGTGCGGGATCGTGCTGGATATCCAGCGCGATCCGGTCGTCAGCAGGAGCCTCGATGAACTGCTCGCGGCGGCGGAATTCGTGATCGAGCCCGTGACCGAGCATCAGGCACGGCTGGCCCGTCAGGCATACACAGACTTCGGAAAGGGAAGCGGCCATCGTGCCGGACTGAACTTCGGCGACTGCCTCGCTTACGCGCTGGCGCTCGACACACGGGAGCCGCTGCTCTGGAAAGGCGACGACTTCGGTCACACAGGTATCGGGTCGGCCCTCGACCCGTAGACACTGCCGTCTGCCACGCCATTTTGCTGCGGTCACCAAGAGTCGCGCCGATAATCAGCTCAGCCCAGCAAAGCGGAGGCACTTATGTCCTGGAAGTGGGCGCCGGCCCTCGGCGCGGTGACGGTCGCATCGGCGGTCGCAACGGCTCCATTGGTGTTCGCCGCACCCGAGTATCAATACGTGACAACCGTGTCCGGCGCCGTGCGATGCGTCATCAGCGCGGACCACGTCGGGTGCGAACGCACGAGCATCGACGGCTTCCCCGGCGCTCCACGCAGCCAGAGCGGGCCCGGCAACTTCAACGTCGCGGGCGTCGACGCCGACGGCACGTTCAACTTCGGCGAAGGCAACATCGGCGGCGTCGACAGCGGGGAAGTGACACTGACATACGGCCAGATCTTCCACTTCAACGGCTGGACTGTCTTGCCCGCATTCGACGGGACACGTTTCACCAACGACGCCACCGGTCGCGGCATGTTCGTCAGCATCGACGGCGTTCGTCCGTCCTGAAAGGACAATTGTCGGTGACGCTTTCGGATAAATGCCTGTCATGGGCTCTGGTTGGACTGATCGCCGCCGCCGCGACCGCCTGCTCGCAGCAGACCGGCCACGAAGCCCCGCCGACGGTGACCGTCACCGCCTCCGGCGCGAGCCCGACGTCGTCGCCGGACCTCGAGCGCCCCCACGACACCCGCGGATCCGTTCGAAGCGACCCTGCTGCGGGTGCAGGAGACGCCGGGCACCAATTCGATCAACGTACAGCTGCCTCAGGTCACCGGCGGATCCGCCGATGTACGCGACCGCTTCAACAACGGGATGCGCACGGCGCTCGATGATCTCGCGGGTTCGGCGACCGACACCACCATCGAAGACGGCGAGCTCGCCGAGAACGAACGGAGCCGGGTCACGACGATCACGCCGCACGTCGTCGCGGGCGTCGCGATCTTCAACTGGTACGGCAAAGGCGCCGCGCATCCGAACAACAGCGTCGCCACCATCGCCATCAATGCCGATACGGCGGCCCCGATTCTGCTGACCGACGTCTTCGGTGATCAGCAGGCCGCCGCGCAACGACTGGCCACCACGGTGACTCAACTCAACCCTGACGTGGTCCCGTTCGACCAGTCGATGGACAACTTCCTGAACTGGGTTCCGACGCCGAATGGCTTCCGCGTCTACGTACCGGTGAACCACGCGATGGGCGACTACTGGCCCATAACCGTGCCGTGGGACGAGATCTCGGATCTGATGACTCCCGCGGCACGGTCGACATTGATCCAGTAGCCGCTACGACGTCGCCAGCGCGCCCTCGATCTTCTTGATCGCATCGCTCTCGGCTGCGTTCGTGCCCTTTGCCGCCTCGGCAACCGACTTCGCCACATTGAGCACGAAGTCGCGATAAGCCTGCGCGTCACCGGGCGACTTCGCGGTCAGGGTGCTCATCGACGATTTCAGCGCATCAATCGTTTGGCCTTCGATCTCCTCCGGTGACGAGGTCAGCCCGAAGCCGGTGCTCTTGACCTTCGCGACCTCGGCGATCAGCGGGTTGGTGCTCTTGGTCTGCGCCTCGGCCAGATACTTGGACAGGGCGCCGATCTCCTTGAAGCTGTCGAAGAAACCGCGATCGGCGAGCGATACCAGCATCCCGGCGCCCGTCACGCCTTTCTGCATCGCATCGAATTCTTGTTCTGTGAAATCGGTTTTGGCCGCCATCACTCCTCCTCGTGTCGAGTGGCGTACGCGTGAAGCCTAGGCCTGCCGTTGTGGCCGATGATGCTGCTGGGGCGAACGGTGGCGGTGAGAGTCAGATTGCCGAAATGCGCTGTGCGACGGCACCATAGCGCTCGATGCGCGCAGGGTCGCCCAGCGCGTTGTACAGCACTATGCGCGTTGCGGTTTCGGCGTACTTGTCGATCAGCGCATCGGCGAGGCCGTCCCACGTCGACTCCGTCGCGAACGTCGCGATGTGCTCGTCGGTGATCTGCGCGGCCATCCCCTTGTAGTCGCCCGCCTTCTGCTTCTCCCGGATGCGCGCCGTCGTCCCCTCGAAACCCGCCTCGTCCCAGATGAACGCATAGTTCGGCGTGCTCCCGTAGAAACTCATGCTCGCCCGCACCAACTCGCGCTCGTTGTCCCGTTCCTCATCGGTGTCGCCCACGATCGTCATGACCGGCACGATCACCGCGACGTCTGATGCCGACCGCCCCGACTTCGCCGCTCCCGCAGCCACATTCGGCACCACATGCCGCGCGATGTAGCCGGGCTCGCCCAACGGATGCACGTGCACGCCGTCCGCGACTTCGCCTGCCATCCGCAGCATCCACGGGTTCACCGCCGCGATGTCCACCTTCGGGTCCGGCGCGTCGATCGGGCCCGCGCTCCACTGCGGCGTGATGAAGTCCAGGTTGTAGAAGTCGCCGTGATGGTCGAGCTTTCCCGTCCGGAAGGCCTCGAAGCACGCCTTCACCGCCAGCACATAGTCGCGCAGACGTGGGCCCGGATGCTCGAACTCCACGCCGTACCGGCGCACCACGTGCGTGCGCACCTGTGTGCCGAGGCCGAGGCGGAAATTGCCGCCCGACCCCTCCTGCAATTCCCACGCCTCCGCCGCGGTGACGAACGGACTGCGCGGAAACGCCACCGCCACACCCGTCGACAACTCGAGCCCAGGCGCCGCCTGCGACGCCACCGCCGCGTTGAGATAAGCCGTCCGACCCGTCTCGGTGAACAACAATCCAGAGAACCCGGCGCGCTGCACGATTCGAGCTAATTCGCCGACTTTGCCGAGCGGTTGCGGCACCGTCATGGCATCTATTTGCACGCCCGAACAGTACGCTCGCACAGGTTTTGGGCGGTGATCTTGACGGGTAATCTGCGCGATGTCCACGCCAGACCAACCCAAGAGGTGAAGCAAGGTGGAAATCAAGAAATTCGCTGGCGCCGTCGCTGGCGTAGGTGTCGTGTTCAGCTTCGGGATGGCCCCGGCCTCGGCGGCCGACAGCCAGGTGTTCGGCCTCCAGCAGACGGTCACCGACCCCAGCGGCGGGGAGATCGGCTACACCGTCACCAAGTTCCTCCCCAGCGCCGACGCCGTGCCGTATCCGGTGTCCGGTCAGCTCTACGAAGTCACCGTGCGCGCCGACGCGCTGAACGGGATGCCGACGCCTGCGGTCCCGGCGTTCAGCGCCCAATCCGATGACGGCCAGAGCTACCCGGCACTCGCAGGCGCCTGGACACCGCAGGGTCTCAACGCCGCGCCGCTGCTGCCCGGCGGCCACTCGACCGGCAAGGTCTACTTCGACGCGGTGGGCGAAGCGCCGACCAGCGTCGTCTACAGCGGCGGCGGTGCGGCGCTGACCTGGATCGAGCCGTCGACAGAGGCCGCGGAGGAAGAGCCTGCCGCCGAGGAGGAGTCTTCGCCCGAAGAGGCGCCAGCTGAAGCGGCGCCCGCTGAGGAGGCGCCAGCTGAAGCGGCGCCTGCTGAAGAGTCCGCGCCTGCCGCATCGGACGGCGCCGACGCGGCCGCGACCGAGGGCAATTCCGACGTCGCGGTCGCGGACGAGGAAGGCTAGCCGAGAGGGGCCATAGAACGGCGCGGGTGGCTGACCCCTACTCGCTGTGCTGCGGATCCATCCGGTACGCCCTGTCGACCTCCGGCCACATCTGGCCGCTGACGTCCTGAAGGCTGACCATGAGCATTGAAACGTCGTCAGGCAACGTCAGTGGGTCCGATGGAAGGGTGGCGACCGGGTAGCCGTCGCTGTGTTTCCAATTCGTCACCGCGTCTGGATCGCACAACGACTCAATCCAGTCACCGGGCAGTGCATTTGACTGCCCGGAGAGCAGTGTGGCCAAGGACCGCCCCTCGAGGGTCCCTGGCGACTGGTAGCCAAGCAATCTCTCACAGGCAGGGTTCGCGTAGACGACGACGCCGTCGAGTCCGATCACGATGGTCGGGTCGTCGAACCTGTTCAGCAGGATGTGCAGGGGAAGCCGCTGAAGCGCCGCGGCCAAATCGCGGGGCGGGGGTATCGAGCAATTCCCGGCCATCCGGGATTCGTGTTCGAACATGGTGGTCCCAGCATGTGGTGTCACCTGGTGTGGCCGGCGAAGCGGAGTGCTCTGCGCGGTGGCGGCGGGTGCGGCCATCGCGTTCCGACCTGGCTGAAGTCTCAACTCATCGCAGAGTAGCAACCCTGAGGTCACGGTGACGCTGAGATAGCCGCTTGCGATGCGATCTCAACGGTGTCGCCGACATGGATCGTGCCTGAGCCCAGTCACGACGAGAGTCTGCGGGTCCAGGCCAGAAACTCGTCCGCGGTGAACACCGGCTTGCCGTACTCCGACGCCTTTCGCGCCTTTCCCGACTGGCTGCCTGCCTCCGCGGTGACCAGAACCTCGCAGCGCGTCTTCGACACCGTCTTGACCGGTTTCAGCCCAGCCGATTCGGCCAGGTTCTCCATCTCCCAGCGTTCGACGATGCGGCCCGCGCTGTCCTGCGCGGTCCCTGTGAAGCAGATTCGCGCTCCAGGGACGAGGACGTCGGCGATGTCGTCTCGCTCGAGAAACTCCGACTCGGAGACGATCTCGACGCCCAGATATTCGGACGCCGCCTGCATACGTGTGATCACGTCGGTCGGCAATTGCGCTCGCGCTGCTGCCGCCCGCAGCTGATCGGCCACCGACTGTTTCGCCGCCGCGTCCCACGGTGTGTCGGAGGCGTCATCAAAGGATGACGGTGCCGCGTTGCCGAGTATCACCGCGCCGACATCGCGGCTCACCCGCAACAGCGCCGACAAGCCGGGCAGATGATCCGCCCGTGGTGTCGCGACGGAATGGTCGCGACTCACCAGCAGACCGGAAACCGATTCCGCCGGTTCGGGTTCCTCGAACGGCGACGATCCTTCCTGCGTCTCGACGCGGTCGTGTGCTCGCAACGTCGACTGCGCACGTTCCAGTGCTGTCGAACCCGACACGCGAGCGCCGCGCAGCTCGGCCCCGAGCGGCATCGGCGTCACATATCCGAGTCTCTTGAGCTCGAAGTCGATCAGGCCCAAGCGTCTCGTCGACGCCGACACCCACCGGCGTGCAGCCCGCGAGCATCGGTGCGATCACCGCCCACGCCTCCCGCAGGTTCGGCGCCAACAAGACATCGGACACGCTGATACCGAACGCTTTCCGTGCGTCCGCGAGATCGCGCTGCGGATTGACCAACGTCGAGATCGCCGTGCCGTCGTCGAACGCGACCGCAAGTTCCACCGGGCGCGGCCGCGACATCCGTCCCTCGTCACCCACCGTCAACATCTCGATCGCGCAGTAGCGTCGCGCGCCGCCGTCGCTGACAGACGTCCGCAAGAACCGGGCGATTCGTCGATCGGTCTTCAGATCCTTCGGCAACACAGGCCGCTTCAACACCAGCCCGGCCAAGCGACGTGCACCGGCTCAACGCCACATACAGCTGGCCCGTCGAGAACATTCCGCCGGTCAGATCAACCACCAGGCGCTCGAGCGTCTGGCCCTGCGCCTTGTGGATCGTGATCGCCCACGCCAGCTTGAACGGCAGTTGGGTATAGGCGCCGATCACCTCGCGCGTCAGCGAGCCACCGCTGACGACCGGCCGCGTCGCCTCCCAGGTAAACGGCGCCACATCAGCGCAGGAGCCATCCGCGAACTCCACCTCGACGACGGCGCCGTAACGGTCGTAGTCCACGCCGACAACCCGGCCGATGGTGCCGTTGACCCACCGGTTGCCCTGGTCGTTGTTCAGCATCATGATCTGCGCGCCGACCTTGAACCGCAGCGTCTCCTCGACCGGGGGATCGAACAGCGACAGGTCACCCGACGCGCGCGCCTGGTGCACCAGCTCGTCGCCGGGCAACCGTTCGAGCTGCTGGCGGTTGCGTGCCGTCACGAGGCGGTTCGTCGGCGCCAGCGTCAACCAGAACTCGTCGCTCGGGTGGCACGAAGTCCTTGTCCGCCCGCGCGTTGAGCTGCTCCTGCGCGTGTCCCAGCAGCACACCTTCGCGAATCTCGTTGAGAATGGCGGTCATCCGGTCGTCGCCGAGCTGCCTGAACACCGTCGTGAGTGCGACGGTCGGGAATGCCTCACGGCTGAAACTGCGGGCGGAGAAGAAGTACGGCGTCTCGTATGTCGTCGAAAAGAACTCAGCCTCGCCCTCGGTGACGACAGGCGGAAGTTGGTAGAGGTCGCCGACCAAGACGATCTGCACCCCGCCGAACGGCGTCCCCGGCTCCGGTCCGAACCGTGACAGTGCCTGCGCCACCATGTCGAAGACGTCGGCGCGCACCATCGATGCCTCGTCGATGATCAGCGTCTGCAGCGACGCCAGTGTCTTGGCGAAGCGGCCAGGCCGGTATTCGCCGCTGCGGACATCGTCGAGTGTCGTCGTGGGGCGGAAGCCGAACAGTCGATGAATGGTGTAGCCGTCGACGTTCAGTGCGGCGATGCCCGTCGGGGCGACGACGACCACGTTGCGATCGGTGTCGGCCGTGAAAAGTCGGATCAGCGTTGACTTGCCTGTGCCGGCCTTGCCGGTCAGAAATACATTCTCGCCGCCCGCCAACAACTCGAGTGCATGGCGGAACTCGTCGGTCAGGACGAGCCCGTCGCGAACCTCCACCACGCGTCGCGACGTTACCCGGCTCAACTGGCGCGGAGCTACGACGGCTCGTCGTCTCGTCGTGAACCGACAGCGAGGCGCTACGGCAGAAAGCGGTTGGCCTTTTCCGCTGGGCGCAACACGCTACCGCCGACGTCGCTGAGGGAGACCATCAACATCATGCCTGCGGCATGCAAGAGCATCGGGTCCGTCGCGACGGTGGCGATCGGATAGCCGTCGCTGTGGTTCCAATTGGTGACGATGTTCGGATCGCGAAGTAGCTCGATGCAGGCGCGCGGCGAGGTCTTCGCCTGCCCGGCCATCAATGTGGTCACTGATTGCCCCTCGAGGGTCAAAGCCGTCTGGTAGCCGAGCAGCCGTTCGCAGGCGGGGTTGGCGTAGATGACGACTCCGTCGAGTCCGATCACGATCGTGGCGGTATCGAGGCGGCTCAGCAGCATCTCGGCGGGGTGCCCGGCCAGTACCTCGGACGAGCTGAGGTGTGGGGCGCTGCGACGGCCCTCGGCCTTCCGACCGCGGAGAATCTCGATGGGGTCGAGGGGATCGGCGGGCGGTATGTCGGACTCGGTCACGGTGCTTCCCGGGGCGCGCGGGTGTTACCGGATTGGCCGGTGTGAGCGGAGAACTTATACGAGGCGGCGGCATACGCGGCCACCTCAACCCGGCCTAGCTGTTGAATCAACTGACGCGAGCGTAACAAAAACCGGTGCTCGAGCCGACCCGCTTCGGCATGCTCTCGATTCGACGACGGAACGCCAGGTCAGGGACCCTCTCGAAGGCGCCGACCCAGCCCGGACGCGCGCACCGCCCGCCGCTCCACCGCGGCCCGCACCGCCGATTCCGCGCCGACGACGCGGACGCGGGTTTTCGCGCGCGTGACCGCCGTGTAGAACAGCTCGCGCATCAGCAGCCGCGAATCCTCCTGCGGCAGCAGCACCGTCACCTCGTCGGCCTGGCTGCCCTGGCTCTTGTGGATCGTCATCGCATGCATCGTGTCCACATCCGACAACCGGCTCGTCGCGAACTCCTGCTGCTTCGATCCCGCGATCACCGCGCGCAGCACGCCGTCGCGCACCACCGTCACACCCGTGTCGCCGTTGTACAGCCCCAGCCCGTAGTCGTTCGCCGTCACCAGCACCGGCCGACCCGCATACCAGTCCGACCAGATCGGGTCACCCGTGTCCTCGGCGAGCCACCGCTCCACCTGCCGGTTCCAGAACCGCACCCCGTACGGCCCGCGCCGGTGCGCGCACAGCAGCCGATGCTCGTCCAGGTTCCGCAGCGCCTCGTCGGCGTCGCCGAGGATCGCGGCCTCGCGCAAGCGAAGTGCCTGCGGCACAACCACCTTCCGCAGATGCTCGGCCGGCTGGTCGGTGTCGATCCACTCGATGTGGTCGCCGCCCGCCCGCAGCACCTCGATCGCGGTGTCCGCTTCGCCGTCCCGAATCGCCGCTGCCAGCGCGCCGATCGACTCGCCGAACCGGTGCGGCGTCTTGAGCGCCGCCAGCTTGGAGGTGTCGAGGCCGTCGACCAGATCCGCCAGCACCGCACCCGCCTCCACGCTCGCCAACTGGTCCGGGTCGCCCACCAGGATCAGCCGCGCATCCGGACGCACGGCCTCCAGCAGTCGCGCCATCATCGTCAACGACACCATCGACGTCTCGTCCACCACGATCACGTCGTGCGGCAGCCTGTTGCCCCGGTTGTGCCGGAACCGCGCCGACGTGTCCGGCCTGCTTCCGAGCAGCCGGTGCAACGTCGTCGCATGCATGCCCGACAGCGCTTCACGGTCGGCAGCGTCCAGCCTGTCGACCTCCAGCTGCACTGCTTCCTGTAACCGCGCCGCCGCCTTGCCCGTCGGCGCCGCCAACGCGATCCGCAACCGCGTGCCGCTGGCCAGCAGCGCCAGCAGTCGCGCCACCGTCGTCGTCTTACCCGTGCCCGGGCCCGCCGGTCAGCACCGTCAAGCCCTGCGTCAGCGCGACTTTCGCCGCCGCGCGCTGCTCCTCGAAGCCCGCCGGGAACAGCCGGTCGATGTCCGGGGACACCTTCTCGGGCTTCACCGCGATCATGGTGTGCACGTCATCGCAGACCTGCTGCTCCTCGAGCCAGTACCGGTCGAGATACAGCAGATCACCGAACAGCCGCAGCGCAGGCGGCGCGCTCGCCAAAGTGCTCGCCCGGATCGCGGCCAGCCACCCGTCGACATCCGGCCACGGCAGCCCGTCGACGCCGACCTGCTGCTCGACCGACCGCAGGTCGACACACACCGACCCGTTGCGCAGCGCCCGCACCGCCATCGCCACCGCCAGCGCGACGGTCTCGTCGGTCTCCTTGGCCAAGCTGGTAAGCCGCTGCGCCACATGCACATCCGACGACTCCAGCACCTCGGCGTCGCTGAACGTCCGCAGCAGGCCCGTCGCGCCGACCGCGTGGCGCCACTCCATCGTCGTCACGCGGCCACCCGCCCGGCGTCGAGCAGATCCGACATCGCCATGATCAACGCCGCGGGCGGCTGCCAGCTGAACACGCCTGCCGGATGGCCGTCGACCATCGGGGTGTCCGGTCCGCACATACCGCGCAGGAACAGATACATCACGCCGCCGAGATGCGTCTGCGGCTCATAACCCGGCAGCCGCCACCGCAGGAACCTGTGCAGCACAACGCTGTACAGCAGCGCCTGCAGCGGATAGTCGGAATGCAGCATCGCCTCGGCCAGCCGCGGTTGCGCATAATCGGCGGCGGTCAACGGCTCCGCCGGATCGCCGAGCCAGTTCGTCTTGTAGTCGACGACGACATACCGGTCACCGATCCGCAGGACCGCGTCCACCGAACCCGACAGATACCCCTTCAACGGCTGACCGCCCAGCGCCGGGCCCGTCAGCCGATCCGCATACGACCCCATCGGGTCGTCCTTGGTCAGGTGCGCCCTGAGTAGCTCGCCGACGTGCGCCAGCCGGATCTCCGGCGCCGAGGCACGCAGATCGCCTCCCGCCAAGGGGAATTCGAAGTCCATCTCCCGCATCCGGTCCGTCAGGCCGATCTGCCGCAGCGTCAGACCGTCGGCCATCGGGCCGAGGGGAGTGTCGTGCATCGGCACCAGCGCGCTCGCCAACTCGGCCGGCGGCACGTCGACCGGCCACCACACCGCGTGCTCGCGGACCTGCGTCTCGAGCTCGGCGGCCAGGTCCGCGGCGAACGGGTCGGCCGTCTCCAACACCGCGTGCACCAGCGTGCCGAACTTCGCGCCCATCGGCAGGTCCGCCATCGGCGACGGCACATCCGAGCCGACCGCCGACGTGGTCAACGGAATCTCGGCGGCCTCGTCGTCCAGCTCGACGACCTCCGGCTCGCTACTCACCGGCGTCGCTTCCGCGGCACGGATCAGACCCGAGTACGACGTCCGCCTCCACTCCGCATCGATGGTGCGGTGCCAGTGCCGCGCCTCCAGGTCGTCCCGCTTCTGCAGCGGCGGTAGCGCGGGCATCGCAGGCACGGCGGATTCCTCGATGACGAGTCCGCCTGCCGCCTGCCACTCCTCGAAGCGCGCCATCGCGTCGGAGTCGGAGATCTTTTCCGGCGCAACACGGTCCGGCACCGCGGCCTCGTCGGGCCGCCGTCCCCGCAGCAGCCGTGACAACCCACCGTTCGGCTCGTCCCACGACGGCGCCCACCACGCCACCACCTGCGACTGCGCGCGCGTCATCGCCACGTACATCAGCCGGCTGTCGTCGCTGGCATCCTCTTTGCGGCCCAACACGGAGACGGCGTTGTAGTCGGGGCTGTCGATACCGCCCACATGCAGGCACCGCTGATCTCCGTCGTGGAACAGCACCAGCTCGGGCGTGCGGACGTAGCGGTTGAACGAGAACGGCAGGTACACCACGGGGAACTGCAGCCCCTTGGCCACCCACACCGTCATGATCTGCACCGCGGCGGCGTCGTGATCCAGCCGACGCGCGCGTTCCGTTGCGCCGCCGCTCTCTTGTCGCTGCTCGCGCAGCCAGTCCCGCAGCGCGGGGAGGCTGAAGTGCTCGCGGTGCGCGGTCTCCTGCAGCAGCTGCGTCATGTGCGCGAGGTCGGTCATCTGCCGCTCGCCGCCCTGCCACGACAGCACGCGAAGGCTCATCCCGCCCAGCTGCGCGGCCTCGAAGATGGCGGCGACACCACGCTCGCGGGCATGGCCTGCCCACTCCCGCAGGGTCTCGGCGACGTCGTCGGTCAGCTTGTCGCCGCCCTCGACGAGTTGCTCCGCGGTCTTGCCGAAGAACATGGTCGCCGCGGCCGCGCGCACCATGCCAGGCCGATGCGGCTGGTCGAACGCCTCAAGCAGGCACAGCCAGTCCTCGGCGGCGTCGGAGGTGAAGATGTCGGAGTCGCCGGTGTACACCGCAGGGATGCCTGCGTCGCGCAGCGCGGCGTAGCACGCGCGGGCATCCTTATGGCTCTCCACGATCACCGCGACATCGCGCGCCTCGAGCGGCCTGCCGTCGAACACGGCACCGCCGGCCAGCAGCCCGCCGATGTCGGCGGCAAGGTCCTGCGGGATGTGCGTGCGCAGGTCGTCGATGCTGATGGTCCGAGTTCCTTTGCGGCCGAACTTCTCCCGCTTCACCACCCGCAGCCGGAACGGTTCGTCGCACGGCGCGCCGTGAAGCCGTGAACCGTGGTACTGCGCCTCTACCTCGTGGACGATGATCCGCTCATCGCCGAGTTGGGCGCCGCCAAGCAGCGTCTGCAGCCGGTCCACCAGCGCGGCGTCGCTGCGCCAGTTCTTGCCGAGCGTCATTCGCGTGCCCGCGGTTTCCGCGGCGCTGAGGTACGTCACGATGTCACCGCCGCGAAACGCGTAGATCGCCTGCTTCGGGTCGCCGATCAGGACCAACGTCGAGCGATCGCTGAAGGCGCGGCGAATGACCTGCCACTGCACGGGATCGGTGTCCTGGAACTCGTCGACCATCACGATCGGCCACCGCTGATGCATCCGCAGCTGCGCGGGCGAATCGTCGGCCTTCAGCGCGTCGGCCAGTCGGGTCAGCAGATCGTCGTAACTGATGACGCCCCGACGACGCTTGCGGATCTCCAATTCGGCCAGAACGTCTTTCGCGAACGCGACGCACACCGCTGCGCGGGACTCCGGTGGCGGCTCCTTCGGCCGCAGCTCCGTCGCCGGATGCTTGACCACCTCGCGCGCCAGCTTCAGCGCATCCACGTGGCTCAGCAGTGGGTCGTCGCGCTCCTGGCCGAAGTGCCGCAGGTAAAGATCGTCGACGATTTCGCCGACCAACTCGTCGAGGCTCTCCACCAACGTCACACCGGAATCACTGTCGCCAGCCACGCCGAGCGACTTCAGCACCATCTGGCAGAACTGGTGCGTGGTGGCGATGGTCGCGGCGTCGAACGCCGCAAGCGCGTCGCGCAGGCGCTGACGCCGCAGGCCGTGTTCGGTGGCGTCGCAGTCGAGCAGATGCGCGATCACCTGGTTGTCGCCGACCGCGGACGGATCGTCGAAAGCCACGACGGCGTCGACGATTTGACGGCGCACCCGATCGCGCAGCTCTTGGGTCGCCGCCCTGCCGAACGTGATCAGCAGCATCTGGTCCAGCGTCGCCGCGCCCTCACCGATGTAGCGCGTGACCAGACCCGCCAACGCGAACGTCTTGCCCGTGCCTGCGCTCGCCTCCAGCACGGTCGTCGACCGCGCGGCGGGCAGCGGGCCGAGCAGATCGAAGTTGTCCATCAGGCGTCCATCGCCCGCAGCATCGGCAGCCACAGACGGCAGGCGTACTCGTCGAGGCCCGCGTCGACGAGAACGTCCAGCGACGCGTGCTCGCCCCACGTGCGGACGTGCGCAGGCTCGGCATCCTCACCGGGATAGCGGTCGGACTTCCAGCGGTACCCCGCGATACGCACCGGATCGCCGTGCGTGTGGGTCGTGTCCGCCCACGCGTACGACGTCTTCACCGGCAGCGGCAACGGCTCGCGGCGGCCCTCGTCGTACATCGCGACCAGATCGGCCAGCAGCTCGACGGGCGACTCTGACGGGCTCCGCAAGGTCTCGACCCTCGGAGCCGTGCCCTTCCTGGCGCGGCCGATGCAGACCGCCGACCAGTCACGGCGCGGGATCGTGAGCAAGCAAGGCCAGCAACGGAATCCACGACTGCAGGAAGTGGCGGCCGTCGATCTTGGAGTACGTCACCGAGACGAGCCGCTCGCCGAACACCGGTGACACCGTGCCGGTCAGCCGCCGACCGCCGAGGTCGATGTCCACGTCGACGGCGTCGGCCTTCGGGCCGCGGTAGGCGCGGGCCGCCTCGGCCAGCAGGACCGACTGCTCGCAGATCACCGTCGCCTTGCGCCAGCCCAGCCGTCCCGGCGGCAGCGTGCCACGACGCCACTCCGCGTCGCGCGCCTGGGCGGGCTCCATGCCGTGCAGCATGTCGTCGAGCATCCGGTCGCCGACCGTCCACTCCTCGAGCGCGTTGATGTCGACGGGCATGGCGTCCTCGACACCGTCGACCTCCCACGGCAGCGTGAAGTCGAGCGCCCGGTAGAAGCCCTTCACCGGGTCGCGGAAGAACGCGGCGAGGTCGGCGAGCACGACATCGTCGGGTGGGGGAGCAGGCAGCGGGCCGGAGATGAACGGCGGCTTCTCGTCTCGTTCGTTCGAGCGTGCCCTGGCCGCCTTCACCACGTTGTCGTCGAACGTGAACGGCGTGCCGGGGATCAGCGTGCCCGGCTCGACGTTGCGAGTGTCGAAGGGCTGCAACGGATGTTTGACGACGATCTGCTTGCGGACCTTGTGTTCGGTGGTCACGTCGAGGGTGTCGAGGAGCTCGGCCAACGGCACTGCCGGCGGCCGCTCCTGGCCGGAGTATTCGTTGGCGCCGGTGTAGGTGATGACGAGCGTCTCGGTGGTCGCGCCGATCGCGTCGAGCAGCAGTTGCCTGTCCTCGGAACGGATGTCGCGTTCACCGGTCATCGGGTCGCGGGCAAGTACGTCGTCGCCGTCGACGACGCCGAGCCGCGGAAAGATGCCGTCGTCGAGACCGACGAGGCACACCACCCGGTGGGGGACCGAGCGCATCGGCACCATCGTGCACACCGTCAGCGTGCCGGTGCGGAAGTTGGCCCGCGTCGGCCGCCCGGAGAGATGGCGGTCCAGCAGGGCGCGGATGTCGGGCAGTCGCATGTTGGTGTTGTCGCGCGATCCTGCGTTCGTCATCACATCGGCGAACTCGCGCTGCAACTGGCTGGTCTGCCATGCATCGTCGTCGTCGACGCGTGCCAGCAGCCCGATGCCGGTTTCCAGCGCGGTCAGCCAGTCCCGCAACGGCTTTGCACCGGTGAGGGAGTCGACGACGCGTTGCAGCCGGTCCACATATTCGGCCAGTTGCCCCGCGAGCTCCACACGGTTGGAGCTGACGTCGTCGAGTGGGAGCGTGGTCTCGATCCAGGCGCGCGAGTCGTCGGACATCGCCACCCCCGCAAGCACGCGGTCGATCCCGAACCGCCAGGTGTTCTGGACGAAGTCGACGCCGTACGGTGTGCGGTGCTCGCGGTCGAAGCCCCAGCGGATGTTGGCCTGACGGACCCAGCGGGTGATGTCCTCGAGGTTGTCGTCGGTGAAGCCGAAGCGGGCCCGCACCGGCGCGGCCTGCGCGAGGTTGAGCACCTCACTGGATGTGACGCGGCCGCTGGCGAGCGCAAGCAGTTGCGACGCGACCCCGAGCAGCGGGTTGGTCTGCACGAGCGACCGGTCCGCGAGGCGCACCCGCAGCCGGTGCGCGGGGTGCACACCGGAGATCATGTCGCCGAGACCGAAGCCGGCGACGATCAGCGGTGCGTAGGTTTCGATGTCCGGGCACATGACCAGGATGTCGCGGGGTTCCAGCGTCTCGTCGTCGCTGAGCAGGCCGAGCAGAACCTCTCGCAGAACGTCGATTTGGCGGGCGGGCCCGTGACAGCTGTGCACCTGCACGGAGCGGTCGTCGGGGCGCAGGGTCCGGCCGTCGCGACGCACCGCGTTGGCGGTGATGTCGGACTGCAGCCAGCCAAGCAGCGTGTCGGGGCGGTCGTCCCCGGGCAGGTATTCGTCGGTGCGCGGATCGTCGGGCAGGCCGCGCTGCAGCTCGCGGAGATCGCGGCCGAGGGTGGCCAGCAGTGGATGACCGACTTCGCGGTGGCTGGTGTCCGCGCGGCGGGAGATCTGGCCGCGGACGTCGGCAAGCGACTGCCACAGGTTGTCGCTCGGGTGGGGCAGCCACAGATGGAGGTCGTGGTGGGTGGACAGCGCTTCGAGCAGTTCGATTTCGGTGCTTGGCAGCCGGGTGTGTCCGAACAGCGACAGCCGCTCGGGCAGGCCGGTCGGGGACTCCTGCAGCGTGGCAACGGTTTTCGCATGCCGAATGTGCGGCGGGTCGGCGTCGACACGATCGAGCAGGGCCCGCCACAGGTGCGGCTGCCAGTCGAGATCAGCGGTGACGCCACCGTCGTCGCCGTTCTCCCAGTCGACGAGCAGCTGCGGCCGCTGCCGGGCGTAGGACGCGAAGAGCCCCGCCAGCCGTCGCGCAACCGCGTAGCGCCGACCCATCCGCAGCTCGCGTTCCTCGCCTGCCTCGAAGTGCCCGAGGTGGGTGGCCAGGGTTTTGCACCAGGCGTCGTCGCAACTGGTGTCGACGACGTCGAGCAGCGGCCAGACGAGCGCGTCGGGATTCCAGGGATCGTCGTCGTCGGTGCCGGTGATCTCGGCGATCAGCGAGCGCGGATTGCGGAACGTGATGCCCGCGCAGACGCCGTCCTGGGCCGTACCGCGACCGAGGATGTGGGAGAGCCGTTGGCTGAGCCACCGCTCGACGCCCTTGGCCGGGACGATGACGAGCTCCTCGGCGAAAGGGTCGGGCAGTGGATCGGAGAGCAGTGCGCCGAGGCCGTCGGCCAGCAGATCGGTGCGTTCAGCGCGGTGGAGATGGAGTGCCATCGAGCGTCAGACTACGACGGTCCTGTCGCCGCCTTCGACGAGTCGCTTCAGTTCGCCGACGACCCGACCGAGTTCGCCGACCATCCAGCTGTCGAGACCGTACGTGCGGTACGCCTCCAGCAGGCTCTCGTAGTACCAGAGGTGGTCCTGCGGGTTCTTCCGATTGAAGCGGTCCCACAGCGACGGACCGTGCGTGTGATAGTCGCGCAGCATCGAACGCGCGTTGTCCAGCTTGTCGGCGACCGAGACCAGGAGCGTGTCGTGGCCGACGCTGCCGAGGTGGTCGATGTAGCGCTGTTTGCGCTCGAGCCAGGGCGGCTTGGGCACCTCGTCGGTGTCGCTGCATTCGTCGACGATGCGGGCGACGACCTCGCCGAAGTTCGCGCGGATCTCCTCCAGCGTCGCCGGTCCGCCCTGGTCCTCCACGGTGTCGTGCAGCAGCGCGGCGACGGCCTGCTCCTCGGTGCCGCCGTCGTTGATCACCAGGCTCGCCACCGAGAGCAGGTGGCCGACGTACGGGATGTCGCCGCCCTTGCGGACTTGGTTGTGGTGCTTGCACTCGGCGTACACCAGCGCCTTCGAGAACTGGCCGGACAATCGCGGCGTCTCGGTGTGTTCGCTCATTCGTCCCCCTACCTTCTACCCCGACCATATCGAGGGGTACCGACAGGTTGCCCGCACCTGTCACACCTCGCGGGGATAGTGGTCACATGACTTCCACGACCGAGGCCGAGGCGCACTTCGCCGAACATCCGCAGTGCCCAGAATGCGGAGCCAGGCGCACCAAGCGCGCGGTGTTCGGCATGCCGGTCTCCGAGGAGGAGTACCGCAATGCTCCGGAGTGGGTCGACTGGCGCGGGTGCTGCGTGATGCCGGACATCTGGACCTGCTCGGTCTGCCAACACAGGTGGGGCTAGGTTCTGCGCTGTCAAGAGAGCGGCTGCTCACGTCCGTCCGTGCCACCATGGAGGCATGCCTGACGACGACATGGCCTCCGAGCGCGATTTCAACGCACGCAACATCGAAGAGTTTCGTAATAACGGCGGCAAGGTGGGCGGCCAGTTCGAGGGCTTCCCGCTCCTGATCCTGACCTCCAAGGGTGCCAAAAGCGGCGCTGAGCGCGTGAATCTCATCGGCTACTTCGCCTTCGACGACAAGATCTACGTCGTCGGCTCCGCGGCGGGCCGGGAGAGCAGCCCCGCGTGGGTGTTCAACCTTCGCGCCCACCCCGATGTCCAGGTCGAGATCGGCTCCGACCCGCCGAGGTCGGTGACTGCCAACGAACTTCCGCGCGGCGAACGCGACCGCGTCTTCGAACTCGTCAAGGAGCAGGCACCCGGCTTCGGCGAGTACGAGAAGCGCACCGACCGGGTCATCCCCGTCTTCGAACTTGCCACCAAGGCTTAACCCATACCTTCGTCAGCGCTTATTGCCGCGCCCTATAGTTGAGGCCCGGTCGGGTTGAACCCGATCGACAATCCGGCCTCCTGCCGAACCACATTGGAGTGCATTTGTCTTGGTCTCGTCGCGTCCGTATCTCCGCCGTAGCGTTCACCGCCACGGTGGTGCTGCTGCTTGCCGGAGACGTCGCCGACACCACCCCGAAGTGCTCCTCGGAATGCCAGGTCGCCAGCGCAGCGAAGACCGTCGCCGCGCCTGAGCCCAAGCCGGCCCCGCAGCCCGCGGCACTCCGCGTCGCCCCGAAACCCGACGCCGCCGATGTCAACCCGGCAGCGCCGGTAACCGTGGCCGCACTAACCGGAACCATCGACAACGTCGCGATGGTCGACGACTACGGCCTCACCGTTGCGGGCGTGCTGACGCCAGGCAAGACAGGCTGGCGTCCGACCGAAGAACTGAAATACGGGCGCACCTACACCATGACGGTCAATGCCCGCGGACCCGGCGGGATGCCGACGCGGCAGACGTCGAGTTTCACCACGCTGTCCCCTGACCGGCTCACCACAGTCAACCTGAACACCGTCGCCGGCTTTCCCTTCGTCGACGGCAACACCTACGGCGTCGGCACCATCGTGATGGCCTACTTCGACGATCCGATCACCGACAAGGTGGCCGCTGAGAAGGCCCTGCACGTCACGTCCAGCGTGCCCGTCAAGGGATCCTGGAACTGGATCAACGACTACGAAGCGCACTGGCGACCCGAGAAGTATTGGCCTGCCAACATTTCTGTCGAAGCGAGCGCCGACATCTACGGCACCGATCTCGGTGACGGCATGTACGGCCAGGCGAACCAACGCGTCGCCTTCAAGATCGGCAACGCGCACGTCTCCGTCGCCGACGACAAGACCAAACAGGTCAGCGTGTTCGACAACGGCAAGCTGGTCCGCACCATGCCGACCTCGATGGGCATGGGCGGCTATCAAACCGTCGGCGGCAAAGAGCTGCACTTCTGGACGCCGCCGGGCACCTACACCGTCCTCGACAAGGCCGACACAGTGGTGATGGATTCCGCGACCTACGGGCTGACCGGCGGCGGTGGCTACAAAACGACCGTCTCCAACGCGACCCGCATCAGCATGGACGGCATCTACCTGCATCAGCTCAACAGCACCGTGTGGGCGCAGGGCAACACCAACGTCTCCCACGGCTGCCTGAACCTCAACGGGGAGAACGCATCATGGTTCTTCGACTTCTCCGTTCCCGGCGACATCGTCGAGGTTCACAACACCGGCGGTCCACCGCTCACCATCGCCCAGGCAGGCGACTGGACGGTGCCGTGGGCCGAGTGGGTCAAGGGCAGCGCGCTCAACGCCTGACCCCGGCTCACCGCCAAACTTATTGACGTAACCGCTATTTCATAGCCGGTACATCGGCGCAACGGTTCGGAAACAAAGTGAATTTAACTTTGCCGAATGACTCAAGACGTCAGCAAGGAGCCGGTGAACGAGGTTGTCGAGGCCGACCTCGACACCATGACGGCCACCAAGGAAACACTCGAGGACTACACGCTGCGCTTCGCGCCGCGAAGTTACCGAAAGTGGTCGACGCGGGTGGTCGGCATCTCGGCCCTCGGCGGCATCGCCTACCTCGCTGACTTCGCGATCGGCGCCAACATCGGCATCGCCTACGGCACGACGAACGCGTTGTGGGGCATCCTCATCTTCGCGGTTGTGGTGATGGCCACCGGCTTTCCGGTGGCCTACTACTCGGCGCGATACAACATCGACCTCGACCTGGTCACCCGAGGCAGCGGCTTCGGCTATTACGGCTCGGTGGTCACCAACGTCATCTTCGCGACGTTCACGTTCATCTTCTTCGCGCTCGAGGGGTCCATCATGGCCCAGGGGCTCAAGCTCGGCCTCGGGATACCACTCTGGCTCGGCTACGCGGCGTCGACGCTCGTCATCTTCCCGCTGGTCATCTACGGGATGAAAGTGCTTTCCACACTTCAAGTTTGGACAACGCCGCTCTGGCTGATCCTGATGGTCGCGCCGTTCGTCTACCTCGTCGTCAGCCATCCGGAGTCGGTCAGCCAGTTCTTCGCCTACCAGGGCGAGAACGGTGTCCAAGGATTCGACCTCGGCTCCACGCTGCTCGCCGCGGGTGTGTGTCTGTCCCTGATCGCCCAGATCGCCGAGCAAAACGACTACCTGCGGTTCATGCCGCCCAAAACCCCTGAGAACAAGCGCAGTTGGTGGACCTGGATGTTCCTCGCCGGCCCCGGCTGGGTCATCTTCGGCGCCATCAAGCAGATCGTCGGCCTGTTCCTCGCGGTGTACCTGATCGCGAACGTCGCCGACAGCGCGGGCATCGCCAACCAGCCCGTACACCAGTTCCTGGAGATCTACCAGAACTTCCTGCCCCCATGGCTCGCCATGACGCTGGCCGTCGTGCTGGTCGTCATCAGCCAGGTCAAGATCAACGTCACCAACGCCTACTCCGGGTCGCTGGCGTGGACGAACTCGTTCACCCGCGTCACCAAGACCTATCCCGGTCGGCTGGTGTTCCTCGGCTTCAACCTGCTGATTGCGCTGATCCTGATGGAAGCCAACATGTTCGACTTCCTCAACACGATCCTCGGCTTCTACGCCAACTGCGGTATGGCGTGGGTCGTCGTGGTCGCATCCGACATCGTGTTCAACAAATACCTGCTGAAGCTGTCACCGAAGGAGCCGGAGTTCCGCCGCGGCATGCTGTATGCGTTCAACCCCGTCGGCTTCGGTTCGATGCTGATCGCCGCGGGACTGTCGGTGATCGCGTTCTTCGGCGGACTCGGCGAGGCCATCCGGCCGTACTCGCCATTGGTGGCCATCGGCCTCGCGCTGGTGCTGCCGCCGATCTTCGCGATCGCCACCAAGGGCAAGTACTACCTGCGCCGCATCGACGACGGCATCGATCTGCCGATGTACGACGAGCATGGCAACCCGTCCGGCGAGCACCTGAAATGCCACGTCTGCCATCACGACTACGAGCGGCCCGACATGATGAAGTGTGAGACGCACGACGCGCACATCTGCTCGCTGTGCCTGAGCACCGACAAGATTCCCGACCACGTGCTGCCCGCGCAGACCTAACGGCGGGCGAAATCCGGGGCGTGCTGAGGCAGTAGTCCGACACCGATGATGTATGCCGGGATCGCCGTCAGCTGGGGCACCCGCTCGATCGCCTTCAACAGTGCCGCCGGCGGGGCTACCTGAGCTCCCCTCAGCACCGGACCCATCACCTGACGATGCAGCACGCGCTGCAGCGTCTGGGTCGCGACTGTCGGCACAATCCGGCGGCGACGCACGGCGGCAAGGTCCTTGTCGGTCAGTCGGTGGGCCCGAAGCGGCTCCGCCAGATAACCCGCTGCGGCCACTGCGTCGGCGACGGCCAGGTTGATCCCGACGCCGCCCACCGGCGACATGGCATGTGCGGCATCGCCTATGCACAGCACGCCGCGGTCGTGCCAGCGGCCCAGCCGGTCCAGCCGCACGTCGAGGACCTTGACGTCGTCCCACGACGTGATGGCTGCAGGCGACGTCTCGGGCATCAAGTCGGCGAGCTCGTCGCGGAACGCGTCGAGTCCGCGTGCCCGCAGCTCTGGATCGCTGCCCTTCGGAATCAGGTAGGCGATCTGGAAGTAGCCCTGTCGGGGAATCATGATCAGGACCCGCCCTGGTTTGATGCGCGGGATCAGGGTGTACTCGCCGTCCTCCTCGCGCGGCAGCCGAAACCACAACACGTCGAAGGGCACCGGGTACTCGCGGATCGGCAGCCCCGCATCGCGACGCACCACCGACGTGCGGCCGTCGCAGCCCACGACGAGGTCGGCGCGAAGCTCGCCCTGACCGTCCGTGCCGGTGTACCGCACCCCCGTGACGGCGCCTCCGTCGCGCAGCAATCCGGTCGCTTCGGTGTTCATGCGCAGGGTGAAACTCGGTTCCGCACTGGCGGCGTCGGCGATCAGATCGAGCAGATCCCACTGCGGCACCATCGCCACATACGGGTGGGGCTGTCTGAGCCGACGAAAGTCGACGAGCGTGTAGGTGCCGCCGTCGACGGTGAACTCACCCCGCTCGACGCGACTCTGCGGTAGCTCGTCGAAACGAGCGAACAGGCCGAGCTCGTCGAGCAGCCGCAGCGTCACCGGGTGCACCGTGTCGCCGCGGAAATCGCGGAGGAAGTCGGCGTGCTTCTCCAACACCGTGACTTCGACGCCGGCACGGGCAAGCATCAACGCGAGGAACAATCCAGCAGGGCCGCCGCCGACGACGGCGCATGTCGTCTTTTCGCTCACCTGCCTACCGTAAAATGGGCCCGTGGGCGAGAACAAGATCGGAATGGACGAGGAGCACGTGGCGGTTACCTCGCGCAAGATCACCACCTCCGCCGAAGACGTCAACGTCCTGCACACGACCACGAAAGCCGCGCTCGACGACAGCGGCTCAGGCCACGTCGGCAGCTCCGCGCAGGCGCTCAGTGAGCTCAGCGGCCGCTGGGCGGCGACGGGCCGGCGGCACACCGAGCGCATCGACACCTTCGGCCGCAACGTCGGCGACGCGGGCGTCCGGATGACCAATGCGAACGAGGAGAACGCGCGGAAGCTCCGCGACGTCCCCAACGACTAGCGCGTCAGAAGATCCAGAAGAGTACGAACACGGTCACCAAGAACACAAGAACTCCGACCGCCGCTGACAGCACACCCAACGCGACGGCCTGTGTCCGTTTGAACAGGATCATCGGGCCGCCAACCAGCAGCGGAAGCAACGGCGCGAAGACGGGCGTGAGCAATCCCGCGAACCATGCGCACCCGAGTCCGATCGTCAGACCGAGCAGGAGCGGCATAGGCGCGTGGCGTGCCTCCTCAAAACCCTTGAGGGGCTGGGTTTTAGCCTTCGACCTCGCTACCTCGTCGTCCATGGTCACGACGACCTCAGCGCGCTGAAGCCCGCCCCGATGGTATAGGCGGCCGCGAAGAACGCTATCCCGAGAAACGGCACGATCCACATCGCCGCCGCGCGGGTACGGCCTCGTTCGTCGGTCGCGGAGCGCCACACGAGCCAACTGATGACGAGCAGCACCGCGTTCACCGCACAGGCAGTGACGATCGTCCGCGCCTGCCACGCCATCGCCAGGAAGTCCTGCGATGCCAGCCTGACGATCACCGCCCACACGATGCCGCCGAGTATGGCGCCGACGAACGTCGCACGGACCCAGTTGATCTGCGTCATTGGCGACTCCTTCGGTGGTGGGGACGACATTAACGCAGGGGTGGGTCGGGCCAGATGACCGTCGGATCGTCGACGACGATCTGCGGCGGCGCGTTCACAGGACCGAGCGGCGTCATATTCGACGGCGGCAGGAATGTCATCGGCGGGCTTGCCGGGGCCGGGACGAAATCGGCGCCGGGAGTATGGGGCATCTGCGGCATCGGAGGCGTCGGGAACATGTCGTTGAAACCCGTGACGATGCCGTAGTCGCCGACGGTTTTGTGCGCCCACAACCCGCCGAGCGGACCCATCTCCTCATCGGCGAACGACGGCCACGACTGCAACAGCGTCGTCTGGTCCAAACCTGGCTGCTGGCCGTAGATCTCGACCGCGGGGAACGTGGTGACCTCGCCGCCGACCATCGGCCCATTCGCCGACGGTTGGATGCCGAGTGTGCCGTTCACCGAAATCGGGATGCCCTTGGACAGTTCCTCGCCGCCGAGGGCGAACGGATCTGCGGTGTTGTAGTGAATCAGCACCGAGCCGTTGGACTGTTGCGTCGCCTCGATATCCGGAATGCCCGCCTGGACCTCGCCGGTCGATGCGTTGACCGACGGGTTCTGCCGCGTCACGATGATTCCGTTCTCATAGTCGACGACGACGGCCACGCGCGAATTCTCGGGGCCGGTAGTGGGATTGAAGCCGCGGTTGTCGCCGAGGTTCATGTTGTAGAACGGCGGAAGTCCTGCCGGGGCGACCACGTCTTCGTTCGGAATGAAGAAGTTCGTCCGCACCACGCCCTGCCCGGGAACCGGTTCGATCCGGCCGACGACGATGTTGGGCGCTACGCCAGCGTTCTTTGTGTTGTAGCTGTGCGGGTCGAGCGCCGCAGCAGTCGCCCAGTCCGACGACGACAACGGCGCATGGCCGAACACCTCCTCGAACGCCTTCATCTGGTTGTAGGTGCGGTTGGCCTCGGGCTCGGCCTCGCCCCGATGCGATTCCTTCGGCGGGGCGCCGTCGTCGAGCTTGTCGTAGATCTGCTCCGGCGTCTCTTGGCCCGCGGCGCCGCGGATGGCGCTGGCCAGGTCGGCGTCGGCGGCGTTCGCGCGGGTGATCAGGGACCGGATCTCGGCCTCGACGATGTCGACGCGGCGCTCCATCTCGGCGCGGTCCTCTTTGTTGCCCGGATCGATGTAGGAGATCTCGCCGCTGTCGATGTGGATGGTGAGGCCCCACCGGTCGGCCATTCGCGCAACCTTTGTCCAGTCCGTTTTGATCCCCCGCACCTGCGCCTCGGCGGTGGCGGCGGCTCGGCCGACGGCGTCGCAGGCGTCGGCGTGCTGGATCAGGTCGGCGCGGATTCTGCCGTTGGCCGCCACGGCTGCGTCGTGTGCGGCGCCGTCCCACGGGGTGGCAGCTAAGACGTCGCCGATGGTTGTCGCGGCGCCACGCACGCCGTTGGACCGGTCGATTGCCGCCTGAAACACCGTGTGGATCGCGTTGGGATCCCATTTGTCCAGGTCAGCCAGGTCCATGCCCACGGCTCACCTCCTCGTCACACGCGGTCTCCATCTTTCCCGACGTCGACGGGGCATTTGTGCAGCAATTTGGCCCGACCAGGGAAAAGGATTCAAGATCACAAATCGGCGCGCATGTTGTGAGTCAGCTCACTTGCAGCGCTATATTGTGTTCGTCGTCACAGCGGAAGGGCCTCACATGCTTGAAGCGCACAACGGCGCGATGGCTGCGCCCCATGTCAGCCCCTCGCGTGCCGCCTCGCACAGCCACGCGCACATGTGGTGGACCGTTCTGATGGTGCTTCTCGGCGTTGCGGGCATCGCGGCCGTCGTGGTGCTGGCGGTGATGGGACTGTCGACCGAAGCCCTCATCGTGGCGATCTTCACCGGCGCGTTCTTCTCGCGCTGCTTCTGCTGACGAGCCGAAACACGGCGAATCAGTCGCCGGTGCGCTCAAAACTGTCGTTGAAATCGCCGCCGCCCGTGCAATCGCTTCCAGGGGCGATCGTCTGAGTGCCGCGGCCGGTCAGCACCGAGATCGGGTCGTCCAACGTCTGGGGCAGCGGATACTCGGCGGTGATCGTGACCTTCGCGGTGCCACCGCCTCCACACGTGGTGGCGCCCTGCTCGTTGCGGGTCCACTTTTCGTCGGCGTAGACGAGTGTGACCGCCGTACCGCCCGCATGGAACAGGCTCATACACCTGTCGCCGGTGCGCAGACAGTAGGTCTCGGCGCTCAGCACCTGCCCGGGCAGGATGTTGCCGTTCGTGAACGTGGTGGTCTGGCGATAGCTGCCGTGCAGTCCGTCGGCGACCGAGATCGCCCGCGGTGGAAGCACGGCAGGATCGGGCACTTTGTTGGGGTCGGCGTCGCCGGTGCGGGTGAACTTCAGCGTGCGCTTGGCGGCGCAGAGGCTGTCGGTGGACGCTCTGACGCTGTCCCCGACCAGGGTGCCGTCGGGCTGGGGCTCCAAGGTGAAGACGACCCAGATCTCGGATGCCGCCTCGCCGCCGCAGTCAGATGACGCCAGGCCCACGGCGATCCACTTGCCGCCGATCTTGTCGTAGGTCATGTTCGACAGCAGGGAGTTTCCGCTGGCACTCGTGGCGGTGGCGACGCATCCGCCCGCGCCGCATTCCGAGCGGACATCCCAATTGCTGGTCGTCGCAGGCGCATTCGGAACCGGCTTGCCGTCGAGGTCGGTTCCCGGCCCGTAGTCGGCGCGGTACGTGCCGTTGAAGTCGGTGCTGTTGCCGGCCGCCGTGGACGGCTTGGTGGAGCCCTTATCGTCATTGCCGGTCAGCTCGACGACGCCGATGATGCCGCCGACGATCACCAGCGTCGCGATGAACACCAGCGCGCCGACGAGCACGCCGTGGTTACGTCCTGACCCCTTCTTCGGCGGCGGCGGCGAGTGTGGCGGCAATTGTGGCGGGTGCTGGACGTGCTGAGGACCGCTGAACTGCGTGGGGGCCGTCGCCGGATACGGCGCCGGTGTATTGCCGACCTGTGTGTAGGGCTGCTGTGGCCAGCTGGGCGCAGCGGGACTGCTCCCGCCCGCCGGGGTGGCCGGTGCAGGCCACGCGCTCGACGATGCCGAGCCCGTGACGGCTTCCTTTGCCGCCGAGGCCATCTCGACGGTGGTGTTGTAACGCTCGGCAGGTTTCTTCGCCAGGCCGGTGGCGATCACGTGGTCGAGGGCCGCCGGGATGCCCGCGCGTTCGGACGGCCTCGGCGGCGGCGTGACCATGTGCCCGACGGCGACCTGTTCGAGGGTGTTGCCGGGGAACGGCTGCTGGCCGGTCAGGCACTGGTAGAGCACGCACGCCAGGGCGTAGACATCCGAACTCGGATGCACCTCACCGGAATTGAACCGTTCGGGCGCCATGTAGGCCCATGTCCCGATCGCCGAGCTGGCCGACGTCAACCGCGTGTCGGTGGCGGCGCGTGCGATGCCGAAGTCGATCAGGTAGGCGTAGTCGTTCTTGTCCACCAGGATGTTGGACGGTTTGACGTCACGGTGCACCAGCCCGACCTGGTGGGCGTTGTGCAGCGCCGCGGCGATCTGGTCGATGATCGCCACCGCGCGCTTCGGCTCGAGCGGCCCCTCGTCGATCAGTGTCTGTAGGTCGACACCGTTGATCAGCCGCATGGTGACGTACAGGCGGTCCTCGATCTCGCCGACGTCGTAGATCGGCACGACATGGGGGTCGTCCAGCCGGGCCGCGGCGCGGGCCTCGCGGCGGAAGCGCTGTTCGAAGTCGGGGTCTTTGGCGTAGTGGGGGAGCAGCATCTTCAGTGCGACGACGCGGTCGATGGCGGTGTCGTGCGCCTTCCACACCTCGCCCATGCCGCCCCGGCCAAGCAACTCGATCAGCTGGTAGCGGCCGAATGGCGTGCCCTTTTCCGGCGTGCCTTCCACGCGCTCACGATAACGGCCGACGAAGAGGTCTGTGGGCCTGTTAGGGTTGACCCGGGTGTCTATCTGCATCCTCGTAAAATGAGAGAAGAAAAAAGTATGACGCAGGGAACTGTGAAATGGTTCAACGGCGATAAGGGCTTCGGCTTCATCGCCCCCGACGACGGATCGGCCGACGTGTTCGTTCACTACTCGGAAATCCAGGGGAGCGGCTACAAGTCGCTCGAAGAGAACCAGAAAGTTGAATTCAGCGTCGAGCAGGGCGCCAAAGGCCCGCAGGCGGTGCGTGTAACCGCTGTCTAGCAGGGGCTACTCGGTGGGCTGGTGGATTTTCCGCCAGCCCACAATGCTTTTCAGGGCACGACGGTCAGGCGCTGGTCACGGAGCGTATGCTCGGACGATCGGGACCAATCAGGCCTCGCAATCGAGGGGCCCACGGTGGCTGACAAATCTCCCCGACAATCGATGGCCAAGAAATCAGGTCAGTCGTTGAAGCAGAAGCGTGCGGACAAGCGTGCGAAGACCGACAACTCAGGGTCTTTGACCGAGGTCATTCAGCACAAGAAGCGTTGAGACGCAACGCATCTCACTAGACAACCCCTCCTCGAGGCGTGCCTCACGTTGGATGGCGGGTTTGGCGACCGCGCACCAATGACCAGGAGTTACTGACGCAATGACGACGAGTGAACCCGATTTCAAGGCGTTCAACGATTACGGCGTGGAAGACATCCACCCCCGGGCATCTATTTCACGGCGGATGCTGGAACGACTCGAAGAGATCGACGACGATGCCTCCGCAGGCCCGAAGACGCCTGCCGCGCGCGCAGCGCTGGCGTCGAGCGTGGTCGCTCACGCGGTCGTGGAGCTCGAAACCAAGTTCATCGAACTGAAGAAGAGCCTCTCATGACGGTCCAGGTGGCCCGTATCGATGGCGGAACCGACAAGTACATGCGCTTCGGTGACACGTACATCAAGCACAGCGACGGCAGCCTCGACGTGTTTCGCAGCGGCGCGAGGAACCCGTTCAACTACCCGTCGGGCGAGTGGTCCGACGTGGAAGGCGACCAGAAGAGGCCGAAAGCCCGATTCTGGGCTCGAAACTCGAAATAGGCTTGCCGCCCGTTGTTTTCGGTGACGAGTTCCTGTTAGCCCTGCTGCACCGCGTTGGATCCGTTGGCGTCGATCGACGGTGTCCCCGAGTGGTAAGTGACCTTGTTGTCGAAACCGGATGCACCGATCTTGTCCGCGGCGTCGACGGTGATGTTGTTCTCGATGCCGGACACGGAGACCTCCACGCAGTGACCGGTGATGTTCACGGTGTTGCGAATGCCGCTGATCGTCACCGTGGCGTCGTTGCATGCGACTGTTTTATTCTCGTCGATGCCCGAAACGGTGACGGTTTGGCCTGGCGCTCCGGTGATCACGTTCGGATCGGTATCCGGCGCTCCGGGCACCGCGGGCATGCTCGGCACTTTGGGAATCTCGATGGTCGGGATCGAGGGCTCGGACGGGATGTCGATGTCGACCGACCCGCCGCCGCTCGAGATGCTCGAATCATCCGGTGAGGTAAGGCCTGTCATCCTCGTCATGAAGATGATGGCACCCGCGGCTACCGCGATGAAGACGACCGCGATCAGGCCGAACACCAACCACGGGATGCCCCCCGAGACCTTCTTCGGCGCCCCACCGTAGGGAACCCCACCCCACTGCTGGGTGCCGTATGGCTGGGCACCGTAGGGCTGGGCCGTAGGCTGGGTGCCGTAGGGCTGGTTGTCAAACTGCTGGGTGCCGTAGGGCGGGGTGGTGTAGTCCGGTGAGTTGTAGGCCGACGTCGGTGGTGGCAGGTACGCGGCGTCGCCGCCCGCCTGCCCGCCACCGAGTTCGCTCGCCCGTGCCTGATCCGAGAGCGGCTGCTCGAGCGCCCTGATCCTGGCTTCGGGGTCGTCCTCGGGATTCACATCGCCGATGGTCCCATAGCAGGGGCGACAACGTAACCCACTCCGTGTCAGGTCATCGCCTCCGCCGCCGCGATGTGGCCGTGGTAGCCAAGCGAAGTCGCCATCGCGCGATAGTGATCCGCCAGCTCCCGGTAACGGCTTTCGTCGCCTCGCGCCTTCGCGATCATCGCTCGCGACCGCGTGTAATGCAGACTCATTCCAGGCATATCGTCGCTCGGCATCGCCGACTCTGCTCGTTCCACGGCGGTTTGTGCAGCCTCGAGGTCGCCCGGGCCGCCACGGCGAACGAGTGCTTCCACCAACGTGCCTGTGGCGATCGGCCAGATGCTTTCTCCATTGGGGAAGAGCTGGTCGGTGGCCGCACGCGCCAGTTCGACAGCGGCGTCGAGCTCTCCCGCCGCTGTCTTCGCAATCGCGGCCAGGACATCCATGAAACCCAACATGGCGTAACTGAAGCGATCGCGCATAACCTCTTCGCGGACTTCGGCAAGCAGTGCGAGCCCGGCCTGCCGCTCGGGACCATCTGCAAACACCAGCACGGTGCCTCGAGCGCATCGAGCGAGGTCCAAGGCCAGATTGTCACCTGACCTCTGAGCTTCTTGGAGTGCTTCTTCGGTGTAGCGGAGTGCAGTCGCGTCCGCGGGCAGAATCCAGGGAACCCCGGTTGCGTACGCGAAGAACAAGGCTCCCGACTTTGTGGTTGCATCAGCAGTGTGCGCCAGGGCGAGAGCTGCGTCGAGATCGTCCCGCCAGCCCGGCAGCCCGAGGGCCCATCGGCCGATGCAGCGGAACGAGAGGCCCATGGCCAAAGGCGACCCCATAACCCCAGCGCCCATGGTGGCGTCGCCGTCGGCAAGCGTGACGACGCGATCCGCCAATCGCAACACCTCGTGCAGCTCCCCGGCCTGGAGCTTGGCGGCGAGCGCGCCGATGGCGAACCCGACTGTGAGTGTGGGGTCGTCGATGGCTTCAAACAGTCGGATCTGTTCGGCCGCGAGGTCGGTTGCATCCGGGTGATGCGCTGTGAATTGACGTGCAACCAAGCCTGTCATACCGATCGCGAGCGAGCGCTTGTCACCGGCCTGCGTCGCACAGTTCGCGCAATTCGTCGAAGCCGGTCTCTGCTCCGCTACCGCCGACTCGAAATGCGCTTGCGCACAGTAGAGTTCGTGGCGCGATACGCATCGCCAGCCGGTACGGGGTGTCTTCCGGCAATTCGTCGGCAACATCGCGCGCCCGACGCAGGCTGGTGTGTGCCGCGGCGATGTCGCGGTTGACCGCCCACGTACCCGCGCGCATGTGCCAGCTGTACGCGGCGCCAAGATCGCCTGCCGCTTCGGTGTGCTCGGCGATCAGCGCAGCGTTCGCGTCTACGGAATCCGGATCGCGTCGTTCGATCTCGCCTGCCAACTTCTGGTGTAACGCGGCGCGGTCGGACTTCAGTTGCGACTCGTAGGCCACTGTGCGGATCAACGGGTGACGGAATACGTACTCCGCCTTGGGCGTGAACTTGATCTGGTCGATGAGCTCGGCCTTGATCAATTGCGGCAGGGCGGTCTCGCCGACCAGCGTCGTCGGGAGCTCGGCGTCGAACTGCGAGCCGATCACCGATGCGGCGTTCAGGGTGCGCTTCGCGACCGCGTCCAACCGGTCGATGCGGGCGGCGATAGCGGCCTGCAACGTCGCGGGCACGGTCGCCTCCGCTGAAGAGCCGTCGGACAGATACGCGCCCCGTTCGCCCCGCAGCACTCCGCGGCCGGCGAGGTCGCGGACGATCTCTTGGGCAAAGAACGGGTTTCCCGCCGCACGGTCGGTGATCTGGGTCGTCAACGAGGCGAGCGAAGGGTCTGCCCCCAACATCTCGATGACGAGTGCGCCGGTCTCCGAGTCGTTCAGCGGGGCAAGGGCGATCGTCTGCGAGCCCGGTGTCGAGCTGAGCGGTCCGTGGTACTCGGGCCGATACGTCATCAGCACAAGTGACGAGGTACGCGGAATGACCGCGAGGAAGTCCGCCAGGAGCGACTCGCTGACCGGGTCGATCCAGTGCACGTCCTCGATGATGTAGACGGCGGGTGTCGAGCGGCCAAGCGACGCCCCGTTGACCAAAGCTGTGAGCCTGCGCCTGCGCGCGTCCGGCGCGATATCCGGCGACGGAACCGCTGGATCGCGGATGCCGAGAAGATCATCAAGAAGGAGCAGGTCCTCGGCATCGGCGTCGGCCGCCCGCTCTCGTAGTTGGACGCGGGCCACCTCCTCAGCGACTCCGTCGACGCCGAACGTGCCTCGAAGCAGGCGCGATACGGCGTGGAAGGGGATGTCGCTGGCGTGCGACTCGCAGAACGACGAATAGACCGAGACGCCTCGGCTTTCCGCGATGGCCGCCAGTTCGGCGACGAGTCTGCTCTTGCCGACGCCCTGCGGGCGCGACAAGCCCGACGACTGCACCCGATCCCGTCATCGACCGGTCCAGTACGCCTGTCAGGGCGGCCAGCTCCCATTGCCTGCCAACCAGTGTCGAGTCTCGGCCGCCGATGGATCGGTGCTCGACGACACCAAGTAGCCGTCGCGCAGGCACCGGTTGTTGGGCGCCCTTGATGTGAACCGAATCCGATTCACCGAGTACCACGAAGTCGTCGACAAGTCGCGCGGTGGACTCGCTGAGCATCACCCCGCCGGGCGGCGCGACTGACTCCATCCGTTGGGCCATGCCGACCTGCTCACCGATCGCCGTGTAGGCGGCTGCGCCCGAACCGATTTCCCCGGCGATCACCTCACCCGAATTCAGGCCGACCCGAAGAGCAAGGTCGAGGCCGTCATGGTCGGTGACGTCGAGCGCCAGCTTGCGCGCCTCGACCTGAAGGTCGAGGGCGGCAAGGCACGCGCGAAAGGCGTGGTCCTCCAATGCCGCAGGGGCGCCGAAGATCGCCATGATGCCGTCGCCGGTGAATTTGTCCACGGTGCCCTCGTAACGACGTACCACCGCCGTCGCGCGCTCGACCAGTTGCGTCATGATCTCGCGCAGCCGCTCTGCGCCCACGCCGGCGGCGATGTCCATCGAATGCACCACATCGGCGAACAGCACGGTCACCTGTTTGTACTCCGCCGCGGCCTCCGGCCGGCCAACAGGGGAGCCGCACCCGTGGCAGAAGCGGGCACGCTCCAGCGGTTCGGTGCCACACGCCGAGCACGCCGCCGCCGTCATCCGACCTCCCGAGACCAGTGCGTCAATTCATTCAACAGCGTGGTCGAATGCGTCGGCCCCATTACGGCAATTCAGATGTCATGAGCGGATTGCGCAGCAAAACCGCCACGGCGTGCGGGTCAGCGGCGTAGCAGCCGAGCGAGCACGTCGTGGTCGAGCGCGGGGGATCGGTGGCCGTCGCGTCCGGTCATCGTCTCGTTGACGACCAAGGCGTTGAGGACTGCTTCCTCGACCGCGTACACAGCGGCCGCGTAGAACGGGTCGATGCGGTTCCAGGGCAGATGTCGGGCCGTGTAGATCTCGTCGTCGGACGGCTCTGAAGTCGGGAAGCCGGCGCGCGGCGGACCGTCGTTGGCGGTGGAGAACGCCAAGAAGAGGTCGCCGCTGAAGATGCTGCCCGTCGTGCCGGTTCTGGCCAACCCCAGCGGCACTCGCCGCGCCATCCCCTCGCACTGTCCCGCGTTGAGTGGGGCATCGGTGGCCATCACCACGATCACCGATCCCGCCCCTGCGGGCGCGCGCAGCTCTTGTTCCATCCAGTCGGTGTCCTCCATCGGATTCTCGATGTCGGCCAGGCGACCCACATCGACACCGTTGATGGTGAGTTCGTCGCGCGAGCCGAAGTTCGCCTGGACGAACGCGCCCACCGTATAGGTGGTGTCGCCGAACTCCACGCGGCGCGACGACGTGCCGCTGCCCCCTTTGAACCCGTAGCAGTTCATTCCCGTTCCGCCGCCGACGGACCCTTCTGCCACCGGACCGGTTCGGGCTGAGTCCAGCGCTTGGCGGGCGAGTTCGGGTGTGACGTGACCGCCGTTGATGTCGTTGAGGTAGCCGTCCCAGGTCTCGGCGCAGATCGGTAGCAGCCATTGGCGTGCCAGGTGCGGGTGAACCTCGTTGATCCATTCGATCACCCCGGTGTGGCAGGCGCCGACAGCGTGGGTATTGGAGATCGTGATGGGCAGGGTGAGTTCGCCGACCTCGTCGATCCACGCTGACCCCGTCATCTCCCCGTTACCGTTCAAGCTGAATCGCCCTGCGGCGCAGGGCCGTCCGACGCCGTCACGGCCGCGGGGGAGAATAGCGGTGACACCCGTGCGGGCGCCGTCTCCGCTGATCAGGGTTGCGTAACCGACTTCGACTCCGGCGATATCCGTGATCGCATTCTGGGGACCGGGCTCGCCGCGGAGCTCGATACCGAGGTCACGGGCGCGAGCGTTGTTGGCGGTCAATTGTTTCTCCTTCTCGCGGGCTTATCGGTCGGCCGAGTCGCCGGTGGCGGTTCAGCGGGTTCCGTGCGCTGGGGGATGTCCGAACAGCGGGTGGCGACCGCTGCGTAGCTGTGGATCAGCGCGGCCGCGCGCGGTGGAGTCAGTGCCCGGTTGTCGGTGGTGATGTGCAGGCCGTAGGCGTCCTCGAGGGCGACGAGGTTCTGCGCGATGTCCAGCGGCTTGCTCTGAAGTTCGAAATGTCCTTGCGCCTGGCCTGTTTCGAGAATGCCGAGGTACAGGGCCACTTGTTTGTCGAAGAGCGCGGTCACCATCGCGGAGTGGGTTTCGGAGAACGCCAGATAGGAGTCGAGCCGGTACAGCGCGGTGACCAGGGCGTCGTCGGATGACCAGGGGATTCCGGTGCTGATCATCGCCGACATCTTGTCCCGTGCGTCGGCGAGCTCGGTCACCACGTCCATCCGGTCGCGGAAAAACCGCTCGCTGGCGCGCTGGTACACCTCGGTCAGCAGGCCTGCGAAGTCGGTGAAGTAGTAGTGCACGGTCCCGGATGACACGCCCGCGATCGCGGCGACGTCACGGATGCGCAGGCCGTCGAGGCCCTTGTCGCGAATCGCCAGAAGCGTCGCCGACATGATCGCCTCGCGCGCTGCGTCCTGATCCTTGCGTCGTGCCATGCGCCCTCACTTGATATAGCCAGTCAAAGAATAATTGCATCATCGGAGGGTATTGACAAGCGGGTATACAGTTTTCTTTGATTATGAGTCAAAGAAAGGCTTGGCAATGACCGACCAGAATCCAGCCCCGGTGGCATCCGAAAGTGTGTGGCCGACGCCCGCGGGTCCTCCCGCATATCAGCAGCAACTTCAGCGTGCGCTCACGATGAAGGAGAACATCCTCATCACGCTGTCGGCTGTCACGCCTGCCTCCAGCGTGTTCATCATCGTGCCGACCGTCCTGCTCGGCGTCGGGGGTGCTTCAGTGCTGACGATGGCGATCGGCGCGGTCGCGGCACTGTTCGTCGCCCTGTGCTATGCCGAACTCGCGGCCACCTATCCGATCACCGGTGGCGAATACACCTGGGCCGCGAGACTTCTGGGGAAGCCAGCGGGCTTCGCCATCTTCGTCCTGACCTTGATGAGCGCACTGCTGGTCACTGCCGTCATCGCGTTGGGCACCGGCGAGTACCTCGGGGTCGCCTGGCCGGGTCTGGCAGGAAAGTGGGTGGGCGTCGCGGTCATCGTGGTCACCACCTTCGTCGCGATACTGAACATCCGCACCAACGCGTGGGTGACCGGCATCTTCTTGGCGGTCGAGATCGCCGCGATCGCGGTGATGGCGGTGCTGGGCTTCGCGCACGCCGAACGCGGACCCGCGGAGTTCTTCCATGCGCAGATCGCGAACGGGGACTCGCTCACCAACGTCGGAGTCGGAGCGGTGATCGGCCTGGTCCCGGTGGCGTTGTTCGCCTACAACGGCTACGGCGCAGCGATCTACTACGTCGAGGAGACCAAGAACGCCGCCAAGACCATCGGACGCGTCGTCGTCGTGTGCCTGGTGGTGACCGTCGCCGTCGAGATCATTCCGCTGGCCGCCGTCGTCATGGGCGCCCCGTCGATGACCGATCTGCTGAACAGCGAAGCTCCGATGAACTACTTCCTGATCGAGCGCGGCGGGTCGACGCTCAACGTCATCATCAGCATCGGCATCGCGATCGCGATCATCAACGCCGTCATCGCCATCATCCTGCAGGTGGCCCGCCAGTTGTTCGCCTCGGCCCGCGACAGGTCGTGGCCGGAGCCCATCGACCGGGTTCTCTCCACGGTGCACCCCAAGCTGCACACCCCGGTGGCGGCGACGCTGGTGGTCGGTGCGCTCGCCGCGCTCGCGGCCAGCTTCATCCCGCTGGAGTGGCTGATCACTGCGACGGGAGCCAGCGTCGTCGCGATCTACCTCGCGGTCGCCATCGCCGCACTGCGGCTCCGTCGTCCCGGCGCACGATCCAGTGCGGGCTACCGCATGCCGCTGTGGCCGCTTCCGCCGTTCGTCGTCATCGCGTTGATGGGCTACGTCACTTACCAATTGGCGGTCTCGGCACTCAGCCAGCTGATCGTGGCGATCGGCACCATCGTGGTCGGCGTCGTCTACTACTACGGCTTCATCCATCCGCGACGCGACGAACGTTGGCTGCTTGCCGACCCGATCAACGAGGAGCTCGACTGATCGCGTGCAGGACCGTTTGTGTGGCGGGCAATGCGGCAATCCCCATGTCATGATCGGAACACTTCGCTCCGTTGTCCTTGACACCAAGAATCCCGCTGAGCTCGCGAAGTTCTATGCCGGGGTACTCGGCGGCAAGGTCGAACACGCGGACGATACGTGGTCGACGTTGACCTTCGCGTCGGGACCGCGGTTGGCGTTCCAGCTCTCGCCGGAGCACGAGCCGCCGGTGTTCCCCGATCCTCGTGGATCTCAGCAGTTTCATCTGGATATCGAGGTTGCACACGACAGCGTCGACGACGCCGAACGCAAGGTCGTCGAACTGGGTGGCAGCCGGCTCGCCGACGCCGACGAGGACGGCACGTTCCGGGTGTTCCGCGATCCCGCTGGGCACACGTTCTGCCTGGTCTGGGATGACGAGTAGGAAGACGTCTGACCGCATTGTGACGAACCTCGGTCGGTCTGCGTAGCAAAGCCGCCGCGGTGGTACCCCCCACAGGTGGTGGCACCAGGTTTCATCGCCGTCGGCAGTGGTCCGGCCGGGCTGACTGCCGCTGAAACGTTTCGCCGCAAGCACCCCAAGATCCCCGTTCGAATACTCACCAGCGACCCCGCGCTTCCCTACGCCAAGCCGCATCTGAGCAAGGCCTTCCTGCGCGGCCGCGACCCGAAGCTCGACCTGCACGCCTCGGGATGGTTCATGGCGAACGGGATCCAACTGCACCGCGGCATCACCGTCGACCACATCGACCTCGCCAACCGCGAAGTCGTCACCGCGGCGGGCAGGCGCTACGGATACTGGCACCTCGTGCTGGCCTGCGGCGCGGCGCCCGTTCCGCTCGCGGTGCCCGGCGGCGACGCGGCCCTGTCGCTACGGTCGTTCGCCGATGCCGTCGTGCTGCGGATGGCCGCCAAGAACTCCGACTCGGCCGTGGTGGTCGGCGGCGGCCTGATCGGGTGCGAGGCGGCATCCTCGTTGGCCGCCCGCGGCATTGCGACCACCCTCGTCGCGCCGGAATCGGTGCCGGTGCTGCGCAGGTTCGGGCTCGATGCCGGTGAGCGTGTGGCGAAGATGTTGTCCGACATCGGTGTTCGGTTCATCGGCTGTGCGAGTGTCTCCGCCGTCGGCGACGGACAGGTCACGCTGGACGGAGGGGAGGCGGTGGAGGCCGATCTCGTCGTCTCCGCGACCGGGGTCCGCTCGGACGGCCGGCTCGCCGCCGCGGCGGGCCTCGATGTCGCCGACGGTCGCATCGTCGTCGACGAGCACATGCGCACCTCGGCACTCAACGTGTACGCGGCAGGCGATGTCGCGCTGGCCCACAACGCCACCGCGGGACGGCGGATACCGTCTGAGCATTGGCGCGACGCGACCGAGCAGGGCCGCATCGCGGGTGCGGTCGCCGCGGGTTACTCGGCCTCGTGGACCACCGTGCCCGAATTCTCCTGTTTCATCGGGAAATTCAAGCTGCGGTACCGGGGCTGGGGCACGGGTTTCGACACCAGCAGCCTGGTCGAAAGCGGCGAAGGGTTCTCCGTGACCTACCGGTGCGGCGGCGAGGTCGTCGGCGTGCTGACCGCTACAGCCAGTCGCGACGCTTGAAGGCCCAGTAGAGCGCGACCACGGTGATGACGATCAGCGCCGTACTGGTCACGAAACCGCCGACGGTGTCCAGGCCCGGGTACTGAACGTTCTGCCCGTAGAACCCGGTGATCGCCGTCGGCACCGCGATGATCGCCGCCCAGCCCGTCAGCTTCTTCATCACCTGGTTCAGCCGGGCGTCCTGCAGCGACAGGTTCGTCTCGAACACCGTCGTCACCATGTCGCGCAGCGACTCGGTCCACTCCGACACCCGTAGAACGTGGTCGTACAGATCGGAGTACAGCGGATCGAGTTCGGAAGAGGTCTTCGCATCGAGCCTGCGGTGCTGGATCGAGCTGACCACCTCGCGCATCGGCAGCACCACCCGGCGCAGCTGCACGAGATCCTTCCGGAACCGGAATGTCTTGCGCTGCAAGCCGCCCCGCGGATTGTTGTTCTCGAAGAGATCGTCCTCGAGTGACTCGATGCTCTCGTCGAGCGACTGCACCGCCTCGAAGTGACCGTCGACGACGTAGTCGAGCAGCCCATGCACCAGCGCGCCGACCCCGTACTCCTGGCCGCCGAGCTCGTCGAAGCGCTCGGACACCGCGTCGATGTCGAGATGCGGTGACAGCCGGACCGTGATCAGCCCCCTCGGCAGCACGAACCCCGAGATGCGGTGGATATCCAGGCACGACTGGGAGTCGTCGCCCGGCGCCACGACCGCGACGGAGTACACCGTGAAGAAGGTGTGGGTCCGATAGATCGCGGCCTTGGTCCGTTCGGCATCGGCAACGGCGTCCTCGACGGCCCACTCGTTGAGCCCGAGCTCCCCGGCGAGCTCGGCGAGCTTCGCATGGTCAGGCTCGCAGAGGTCGCACCAGACCAGGGTGTCGTCCTCGGCGAGATAATCCGAGATCGCCGAGAACTCGAAGTCGTCCTGCGGCTTTCCGCCGCGCCACACCCGGCCCCGTACGTTGGTCATCTCACCATCATGAAACCACCCGATCCGTAGCCACATTCGCTAAACCGCTGTCAGTAGAGGATGGTGGAGACATGGCCACGCCACCACGACTATCGAGCGCCGCGCCGCAGGCTCGGCCTCCGTTCGGTTAAATGTGGCGATCGATCAACAACTCCTCGCCGCCGTCGAAGGCAGGCGAGGAGTAGACGCCGCCGATCGCTTGTGCGAGGCGTGCGTGAATGCGTTCGACATCGACGCCGCAGCAATCTCGCTGGTCTTCGACGGGGCGAACGCGGGAACCCTCGGGTCCAGCGGCGCGGCGGCCCGGGCGTACGACGAACTGCAGTTCACCCTCGGTGAGGGACCCTGCCTGGACTCGGTCGCCCGTCGCGGTCCGGTTTATGTGATCGATCTCGCCGATACATCCGATGTGCGTTGGCCCGCCTATGGCCCGGCCATGCTTGCCCACCAGATTCGGTCCGTCTTCGCGATGCCGGTCATGGTGGCAGGCGAACACGTCGGGGCGCTGGATCTCTTTCGCGCACTGCCCGGTCGACTGGACAGTCAGCAGGTCGCGGGCGCCGTCGTGGCCGCCGAACTCGCAGGCATCCCCCTTCTCGATCTGATGGCCGAGGACCTGAAGGCGGCTGCCGGCGACCCGGGCTCCGATGCCTGGGCCGAGCTGAATTCGCTCAGCCGCGCGGAGGTCAGTCAGGCCACTGGCATGCTCGTCGCACAACTGGGCATCGAGCCGACCGAGGCCCTGGTGCGGCTGCGCGGCCACGCCTATTCCACCGGCAGAACCGCAACCGAGGTGGCGCGTGACATTCTCGACCGCCGACTCCGACTGGAGGCCGACTGATGCGGTCCGACAGCACAACATTCACCCGATCAGGATGGAGGGCAAAGTGACCGAAGCCCCTCGTGAAACCCAGGTACTGGAAGCCGTCGTCACCGTCGTCGACAGCCTGCTCGACGACTTCGACGTGGTGGATCTGCTGACCGAACTCACCTCGCGATGTGCACAGCTACTCGACGTTGCAGCAGCAGGCCTGCTCCTCGCTGATCCGCTTGGACGGCTCCGTCTGATGGCAGCGACCACCGAGCAGGCGCGTGAACTGGAGCTGTTCCAGCTGCAGGCAGACGAAGGACCGTGCGTCGAGAGCTACCTCACCGGTCAACCCGTTTCCGTTGCCGACCTGAGCGCCGATGACGAGCGTTGGTCGCGGTTTGTGCCCGCCGCCCTCGACGCAGGCTTCGCCTCGGTGCATGCCGTCCCGATGCGCGCTGCGGGGTCTGTGCTGGGAGCTGTGGGTTTGTTCGGATCTCGACCAGGCGAGCTCGATGACGCTGATCTGCTGGTGACCCGGACGTTGGCCCATATCGCGTGTGTTGCTCTTCTGCAGGAGGAGCCATACACGCCCGACACCGTGATGCCGCGACTGCGGTCCGCGTTCGCCAGCCGCGTCGTCGTCGAGCAGGCCAAGGGGTTCCTGCGCGAAAGCCTCGATGTGTCCGTCGAAGAGGCCTTCCGGCTGTTGCGGACATACGCCCGCGAGAGCCGCCAGCATCTGACGGATATCGCGCGGCGGCTGCTGACCGACCGTTTCGCGAGGCCCGAACTGATCGCGGCGCTGTCAGAACTCGCCGCCCGGCAGCGTTAGCCGGTCAATCGTGGCGCCGGGCGCGGACGCGTTTGACCGCCTCGTCGACCAAGCGCTCCGCGACGACGCGCAGTTTGAGGTTGTCCGTCTGGCTCATCCGGGTGAGCCGGTCGAATGCATCCTCCGAGCTGCCGCCCGCCCGGCTGCGCAGGATGCCGATCGCTTGATCGATGACCGCGCGGCTGGCCAATGCCTGCTGTAACTCTTCGGCCCTGCGGCGCGCCTCGGTCAACAGCTGCGCGTTGTAAACGGACACCGCAGCTGGTCCGGCGAACTGCGCCCCCAACTGCACGGCGTGATCGCCGAACGCGTCCCTGGCGTATGCATATGCATTGATCGCGCCGATCACGTGGGTATCGATGACCAGCGGTAGGGCCAGCACGGAATGGACGCCCATCCTGGCCACCCGGCCGCCGAAATGCGGCCACCGGCTGTCGCTGCCGAGTGACCCGCTGACGGTGGGCCGCAGGGTCTGCATGCACGTGATGCACGGGCCTTCGTCGAACCGTTCGTACTGCACGACGTCGATCTCGCGGGCAAACGGCGCGGTGGCGGTCCACCCGTGCGGTCGTGGCTTGCTCCCGGACATGTCGACCAGCGTCACGCCTGCACCGTCGACACCCGGTATTGCGCGCACCGCGTATTCGGCGACGTCGCCGAGCAATTCGTCCACTCCGCGGCCGCCTGCGATGATGCCCGCGAGCCCCGTCAGCCCGGCGTGCAGATCCGTGTCGTCTGCTTCCCGCTGTGCGGTGCTGAGCTCAGGCTCAGTCGGAGGATCGCGGTCGGGCTGGGCGTCGTAGTCAGCCACCTGCACCTCCTCCCTGGGGCTTGACCCGAATCTACCCGTCCAGTTCGGCATTCAGTTGACCAGCGCCAAGGCATGAGCCCGCCGCAACTTTCCCGATGGAGTTTTGGGAATCGTCCCCGGCTCGAGCACCACAACGCTTCGCGGTCGAGCGTCCACCTCGGCCACCACTTCGTGCGCGACCTGCCGGCTGATGCGGAGAACGTCGTCATGGTCGTCGTGGGCTTTGGATTCAACTGCGACGGCGAAGGATTCCCGCGAATGCCCGGCGTCAAGACGTACCGCAACGGCGCAGCCGGGCCGGACGCCGTCGACGCGGCAGGCCGCACGTTCGATGTCCGTCGGATAGATGTTGCGGCCCGCCATGATGATGACGTCTTTGAGTCGGCCGCACACCACGACGTTGCCGATTTCGGTGAGGTAGCCGAGGTCGCCGGTGTCGTACCATCCGTTGTCATCCTGGGCCGCAATGAATCCCGTGCCTGTGGTGTACCCGAGTGTGACCGGGTCGCCGCGCACCTCGATCACCCCGACGCCGCGCGCAGGCAGCACGCTGCCGTCCACGTCGACGATGCGTGCCTCGAGTCCCTTGAGCAGACGGCCGAGCGAGGCCAGCCGGCGGGTCCGGCCCTGGGTCGCCGGGACGGCGCGGCGAAGAACCGCGAGCAGATCGGCATCGACCTCGTCGACCTCCAGGCCCGTACCGCTTTGCGTGAAGGACACCGCCACGGTCGTCTCCGCCATGCCGTAAGCAGGCAGGATCGCCTCTGGACGCAGGCCGAACGGTGCCCCCGCCTCGCACAGCTCCGCCATGTCTGCGGGGTCGACCTGCTCGGCGCCCGACAGCGCCCACCGCAGAGAAGACAGGTCGAACTGCCCGGGAGTGGCCTGTCTGCGCAGCCGCTTGGCCAACAGGTTGTAGGCGAAGTTGGGTGCCGCGGTCATCGTGCCGTTGTACTTGTCGATCAGCTTGACCCACAACAACGCGTCGCGCAGGAAGTCCATCGGGGTGATCTTGACCAGTTCGACCCCGAAATACATTGGTACCGCGAGGAACCCGGTCATCCCCATATCGTGGAAGCACGGCAGCCAACTGACGATCACATCGGTTTCGGGATCGACCTCCGCGCCTGCGAACATCGCGTCGGCGTTGGCGACGAAATTGCGATGGCTGATCTGAACGGCCTTGGGCGATCCCGTCGATCCCGACGTCAACTGCATCAGCGCCAGGTCGTCGTCATCGGTGTCCACGGGATCGATCGGGGCGTTGTCGAGCAGTTCGTCGAATGTCAGTACCTTCAGCCCCACGTCGGCGAGTACCGGTGCGGCGGCCATGAACGGGTCGGAGACGACGACCGCGTTCGCACCAATCATGTTGATCACCCCGGCCGTCTCCACGGCCCAGCGGGCCAGGTCGGTGCGGGGCGTGGGTTGGTGCAGCATCGTCAGGCTCGCGCCGCGCATCCAGATGCCCTGGGCCGTCGGCGCGATCTCGACCGGGGCGCCTGCCAATACCGCTATCGCGTCGCCTCGATTGACGCCGAACCGGGCCAGACCGCCTGCCACCCGCCTGGCTCGCTCGTGCACCTGAGCCCATGTGTGCCTGACGGGTTCCCCCGGTTCGCCCGTGACCATGCCCTTGCTGCTTTGCAGGGCATTGCGATACATCGTTTCCGTGAACGTACTCACTTGATCCCCCACCGGATGAAAGCTGCACCTTGAACTGGCGGCTACGCCGTAGTGCTCGGCACTTAACAGCGGGGGATCGATATCGCCGCCGTGACGTTTCCGGTGGGCTGGAAGGTCAACCCGGGTCTGACCGTACCGGCTGCGGGGCGCGATATCACGTTTTAGCCATGCTGAAGCCATCCAGCACGGATCTGACTCCTACTTTCCACCTGCGCTCGATCTCGGTCGATGTGCCCAGCCAGCGGCCCGCCTCCTGCACCGCCAAACCCTGTGCCAGCGCGAGCAATACGTGCGCGATATCCACCGGTTCCCCGCCGAGCAGACCCTTGCCGACGCACCGCGCGATCCGGCCGACGAAGATCTCGCGGACGGCAGCGCCGGCCGCGAGTTCGTCTGCGCCAGGCTCGAAATCGGCGAACGGCCGCGAGAACATCACCTGTGCCAGCTTCGGGTAGGCGCGGCAGAACAGCCGGAAGACCGGCACCAGCCGCTCGAGATCGGCGAGCGCGTCGTCCGTTTCGGGAATCTTTGCCAGTTCGGCGCCCAACAGCCGAAATCCTTCGAAGAACATCGCCCGTACGAGGCCGGCTTTGTCGTCGAACAGTTCGTATACCGCGGGTACCGACGTACCCGCGCGCTCGGCCACCCGCCGAGTCGTGAAGCGGGCGATGCCCTCCGCGCCGAGCGTGGTGATCGCGACCTCGAGCACCCGATCCCGAAGCTCGGGCGTGCGCTGCTTCGCCCTCGGCATCGCCTCGGCCTAGCTTGCGGCGAATTCCGCGGGGAGCCCGTCGATTCCGGCCTGGATCGCCGCCAACGCGGACTCGCGTGCCTTCAGCTTGGTCGCGAGGTGTGCGCCTGCGTGCAGCGTCGCCGCCGCCTCGGTCGCGATCTCCTGTGCGCGGGCCAGTACCTTGTCGGCGTCGACGATCTCGTCGAGCCAGCCTGCGGAGATCGCCTCGTCGCCGACGAACGTGGACGCCAACGCAGTGCCCCGCTGGAACGCGGCGGGCGTCAACCGCATCCGCATGATCTCGATCGCAGAGATCGGAATCGTCATCCCGATCGCCACCTCGATGGCCTGGCACCGCGACGTGGGGGCGCCGACCCGGTGGTCGCCGCTGAGCAGAAGGAAGGAGCCCATCGCGATGGCCGGACCCGTCGCGGCCATGATGACCGGCGTCGGGAATGTCAGGCATCTCTTGGACAACTCGAATCCGCCTGCCAGCATCGCCAGCGCGGCCGCCGCGTCGCCGGACTGGAAGACCGAAAGGTCGAACCCGCCGCTGAACACCCGCTGATTACCAGCCAGCACGACAGCCTTGGCGTCGTCCTTCTCGGCCCGGTCGAGCGCATCCTTGATGGCGGCCTGCATGGTCGGCCCGAGCACGTTGACCTTGCCGTCGTCGAGGCTGATCGTCGCGACGGATTCATTGAGCTCGTAGTTCACCGGGCTGGTCATTGCGGCCTCCATGGACGTGCGGACGTGCGCGTTTCGTTTCAGATCGATGTTACGAAACGATGTTACGAAAGCCAAGCGACGGGGCCGCGTCGGGGTCAGCCGGCTCCGAGGCCGCGCCGGTGCCTGCCGTTGATCACCCGGGTCTGGGCGTCGTCATCGTCGTACGGCGGCTCGTCGTCGTAGGGGGGTGGCGGGTCGTCGTACTCAGGAGGCAGGCCGTCGTACCGCTGCTGTTGTTGCTGCGGCGGGATCTGGTTCTGGTAGCGCGGCGCAGCCGGGAGCTCCGACACCAAAACCGGCGCTGAGGGCGCCTCGGCCTCGGGCTGCGGCTCCTCGGGTTGGACGGCGAACTGGCCGCGGTAGCGGTCGCGTTGCTCGTTGGCGGCCGCGCTGATCTTGTTGATCTCGGCCTGCAGCACCTCTTGCCTGCTCTCGGTCGACGCGTAGTGGTAGTAGGTCAGCAGCGCGCGCAACAGCTCCAGCTTCTGCTTTTCCTGACGCGCCAGGTCGTGGGAGGTCAGCAGCTCGAGCCGCTCGACCGGATGCAGCGTGCTCCAATCCAGCACGGCGGGCGTGCGGTACTGATGCCGCTTCGACTTCGCCTTCCCCTGGCTCTTGGCCTTGGGCTGGTCGTAGAACGTCACCGCGCCCGCGAAGCGCGAGCCGATGGACTCACCGAGCTGCTTGCGGTCCAGCGCAGAATCCCACACCGTGCGCCATTCCTGCGACGGCGCGAGATAGGGAATCTCCGCAGGCAGTTTCAGCGGGACGATGTCGACGTAGTTGTCGGCGTCGGCGCTCTCGTAGCGCGGCACCGTTGGCGGCGACGCGAACTCGAGCTGGACGCCATAGGCCGGCTTCTGGCCGAAGTTCTTCACGACGAGCTCGACGAGATGCCAGTCCGACGCGCTTGGCTCCATGAACATGGCGACGTTCGGCTGCGAGACGTCGTGGGTCTCGTGCTTGGCCGATTGGAACTGCCGCCATGCGTAGACGAGTGCGGCGATCGTGACGCAAACGGCCAGCCAGGCCGCCATTGCAGTCCACGCGCCGGGGGAGAGATTCGCAATATCGCTCGCGCGTTCGTCGAACCAATCCGAAATCCCCACGCGTCTCTTCTACCATGCCCCGCCGTGAAGATCAGCATTCGATAACCGGCATCACAATAATTTGCTGTGACGGCAATTTCTGGTGATTTAAATGAGGCTGGAGTGCCCTGTGATGCTATTCGCGCTGGTTGCCGGTAATCACGCCGACGCGCCGGTGCGAATCATCGCCGCCAAATCCTCGCGGTCGGAGATATCGAGCTTGATGCACGCCCGATAGAGATGCCCTTCGACGGTGCGCACCGATACGACCAGGCGGTCGGCGATGTCCTTGTTGCTCAGGCCCGCTGCCACCAGGTTGGCGATCTCGCGCTCGCGAACGGTCAGCGGCAGGGGATGGGAGGCCAGTTCGAGAGCGGGTGTGCGGATCCCGCCGCACTCCGCGGCGAGCCGGGTCGCGGCGGCTGCCGCCTCCATGCTGCGGCGCCGGTCGTCGGCGGCCTCGAACGCCACCGCCGCCTGGGCTGACGCGTCAGCTGCCGACAGCAGGGCGCCGATGTGCTCGAATCGCTGCGCGGCCTCCCACAACTTCGTCCAGTCCCGATCACGAACCGCCGAGGCGTGCGCCGCAATGGTCGACGCCAACTTGCCGCCGGTGATCGTGCCGAGCTCGGCCAACCGGTCAAGGCACGTCTGATCGCCGAACCGCACCGCATCGTGCAGCGCGAGCATCTCGATCGCGGTCTGCCGGGACTGCGATGCCAGCCGCGCCGCATCGAGCGCGAGTTCGATTGCGGCGCTGACGTTTCCCTCGGCAGCGGCCAGCCATGCTTCGGCGATGCGGAGCTGCGGGGCGAACACCGCGACGTGCTTACCGCTTCTGGTCCGCAGCTCGGCCACCATCTTGGCGCCCGCATCCGTTCTGCCAAGCGCACAGTAGGACTGCGCGAGCAGCAGACGCGCGGGGAAGCTCCACGACGCCGCCGACTCCGATGTCAGCGCGGCTACCGTCTGCTCCATCCGCGACGCGGTGTCGGCGAAGCGGCCGCGCCCGAGTTCGACGGTTCCGACGAGCACGTTGGCCATCCCCCACGCCAGATACTGACCCGCCGAGGTGATGCGCACGATGTCGGCGGACCGCTTCGCCGCGGTGTCGAAGTCGCCGCCGAGCACGAGCGCGCGGACCTCGCCGAACGCCGTCAGGTAGCGCAGCAGCCCGTCGACCTTGTCGTCGATCTGGTGTCCGCGGTCGGCGACCGCCTCCACCTCGTCGCCGCGACCCATCAGCGCCAATGCGAGGGCGCCGCCGAACACCGCCCATTCGACGGCCGCCGCCGACGCGTCGGGGCTGGCGAGTACCAGATTCGACAGCTCGACGGCTTCGGTGAGTTCGTTCTCGAACAGGCGGGACGCCGAGGCGACGCCTGCCACGACCAGTTTGAGTCCGGGGTGAGCGACCCTGTCGCACAACAGGTCGAGCACTTCATCGGCGCCCTCGGCGTCGCCCATCGACCAGTGCAGGTTCGCGATCCGTACCAAACCCCACCGAACCAGCTCGAGTTCGTTCATCTGGTTGGGGTCGAACGCGCTGAGCGTCTCCTCGGCTTCTGCCGACTTTCCCTGCCACAGCAGCGATCGTGCCAACAGCTCACTGGCCACCAGCCCTCCGCCGCGGTTCACCGCTGCGCGTGCCAACCGTTCGCCCAGCGTCACATTGGTCAGCGCGATCGCGTCCCGCGCGGCGGACACCAGCAGGTCGAGTTCGGGTGACTCGTCGCTGTCGAGGGTCAACTCGGCGCGCCGAATTCGATCCGAGGGCCCCCGCAACGGCCGGTCCTGCAGCGCCCGCACCACCTCGCCGCGCAGCCGTCGCGCCGCCGCCATGCCGAGCCGCCTCCGGATGACCTCACCGAACAACGGGTGGTTGAAGCTGACCTCGATGCCGCTGTGCGCTTCGACGACGCGGATCAGGCCGCGGTTCTCGGCATCCTCGACGGCGTCCACGCCGGCGATGCCGCTCAACGTGTCGAGGTCGAGCGGCTCGCAGAACGTCAGCAGTCGCAGCGCGTGCAGGACATTGTCGGGCAGTTGGTCGACCCGGCTGTCGAGCAGTGAGGCCAGCTCTGAGGTGACGGCCGTGCGGCCTCGCAGCTGCCACACCCCGCGAACCTGGCGAAGCGTGCCTGCCTCCAACGCACCCTCGACGAGATGCTTCACGAACAACGCGTTGCCGCCCGAGGACTCCCACATCAGGTCGGCGGACAACCCTTCGACCCTGCCGCCGAGTGCCGATTCGATCAACGTCACGCACTGGTCCTTGGTGAACGGCATCAGGTGCAGGCGTTGCAGATAGCCGTCCTTCCACAGCGATGTGATCGCGTCGGGCACCGTTTCGCCGGACCGAACGGTGGCCACGATGCGCACCGAGCCGTCCAGCGCCAGTTGATGCAGCAGCGTTGCCGACAGCTGGTCAAGCAAATGCGCATCGTCGACACCGATGACCGAATGTCCTTCGGACAGAATCGTTTCGCGAGCCGCAGCCAGGAATGCGACCGGATCTCGTGACGTCGTGGCGCCTACCAAGTGCGCAAACACGCCGAGCGGGATGCTGCGCGCCGATTCGGTGCCCGCGACCCACTGCACCCGCGCGGCAAGCGATTGTGTGACCAAGCGAGCAAGCGTTGTTTTGCCAACACCGGCGTCGCCGACCAGAACGATGCCGCACACGCCTTGTTGGTCGACGAGCGCGGACTGGATGATCGTGTATTCATCGTCGCGCTGAACGACCGGCCAATTCTTGGCCATAACGTGCGACTTTACTCCTGCGCGCCCATCGCAGCGGGTCTTTGTGACCCCCGAATCTGGGCCTGCGGCAGTGCGTTTGAGCTACGACGCGACCGCGGCCAGGTCCTCGGTTTCCGGCGCCGACTTGACTGCGGGAGCGGTGTCGGGCACCGGCAGTCTCTCGGCGCGGGCGGCCCAATCCAGATCCGACCAGACGATGCGCCACGGCAGTCTGCGCCAGTAGTCGGGATTCGCGCGCAGATACACCTCGACGCTGGCGTGCACGAGTGCGTCGTCGGGCACCTTGCGGAAACGCAGCGACCGCGCGCCTTCTGCGAGTGCGTCGCGTTCGGTCGGTGCGGGCGTGCGCGGCGCGTGGGTATCGCCGAGGATTGCGCCCGCCTTCACCGCGCCGTCGATCATCCAGTCGAGCGTGATGTCCGCCAGGGGCCAGTACGCATTCGGCCCGCCGACGACGTCGCTGTGTGCGCCGCGGAACCAGACCTCTTCGATGGTGTCGTCGTCACGTCCGATCCGGCATTCGCCGAACGGTCCGCAGCCACCGTCGATGGCGACCGCGTGTCGACCCGACGTGACGTTGCCCAGCCAGTCCTTCTCGCAAAGTGACGGCGTCCCAGGCACTTTCACGGTGTCCCACAGGCCGAGGAAGTGCACCGGCACAGCGACGTCGTCGCGGTCTTCCAGCGCGCAGGCCATGCGATGGATATGTCGCCAGTCTTCGGTCGTCCGAGCTTGGGCGGGCAGCGCGTAGGCGGCCAACGCGTACTCGACGACGTGGTCTTCACGGTCGGCCATCATCCCGACGGTGCCGAGCATCCTGGTCAGCGCCCGCGCGCAGTACGCGCCGCGGCCCGCGCCGAGCAGGAAGATCCGGTCACCGAACTCCCAGTGCTCGGCCAGGTAGAAGTATGCGTCGACGAGGGACTCGCGGGCCGCCGCCGCGACGTCGCCGCGCCAGCGGCGGGCAGCGGGGTTGAACATCCGCGGCGAGCGCAGCGCCGCCTCGCCCGCGTCGTACCAGGTGCGCTGACGTTCGCCGTCGGAGTCGTCCAGCAGCCGGAACAGGGTTTCGGCGTTGGTCGCGTCGCGGGCACCCGGACGATTATGTGTGCTGTCGAAACACAGGATGAGGTTCTTCATAGCAAACTCCCAGACCGCACGCCCCATAGGCTCGAGGCGCTGACATCCAGAGTTTGCCAGCAGATGGCCGTCGTGTCCTGCGTATCGCACTACTCGACTAATTCACCCCGCGATATCCGCCGGTGAGTAGCCCGGGCCGCCGCGTTGCTGTTCTCATTCAAGCTCGGCAGGTTGGCCCAGAGTGTCCCGATACAGAGCAACGCGTAGCCCGTCGCGGGTCATGCGAGGGGCAGGACGACCCCCTGGCTGATCGGATCGGCGTGCAGTTCGACCGACTCGGGCAGGGTGCCCGGCGGTACGTCATAGGCCAGACCGACCTGGGCTTGACTGCCCGCCGGGATGTCCACGAAGCCGCCGCCGACGTAGAAGGTGGCCTCGTCGTCGATGGTGAACTGCTGCCCCGCCGCATTCAGCTTCTGGAAGGTGCCGAGGAACTGACCGGGGTCGGGGCTGGTGTTCTGCACGGTGAGGCGGACGACGATGAACTCGCCTTGGGCGTCCTTGCTCAGGAAATCGTTCTCCGTGGAACTGATGGTGGTGCCGGACTCGACGCCCTCGACCGTGAACGTCAAGGGGCCGTCGGTCGCACTGCCTGCGGGCGGCGGCGCCAGTTCCGTCTCGGACGCGGTGGTCTCCTCAGACGTCGTCGTCGCCTCTTCACTTGTGGCCGTCGATGTTTCGGTGCTGGGCGAGGAGACGTCGACGGTGTCGGGCTTGTGAATGACGAACGCGTACACGGCGGCGAGGACCAGCACGAGAAGCAGCGCGGCCACGGCGCCACCGAAGCCCATCAGGAGCTTGCGGTTGTCGACGGGGACTCGTGGCTCGGTGCCCGCGGGTGGCTCGACGAACTGCGGCTCGGGCGGCGTCGGGGTGGTGGCATCGGCATACGGCGCCGATTCGGGCGTCGGGTCGCTCCAGTCGCGCAACTGCACCTTCGCCGTCGGTTGCTCGGTGAGCGGCGGCGGCGCGGCGGGCGGCGGTTCGGTCGGTGGCTCCGACCTCGGTTCGGGGGTCGGCTCGGGTGCCGACGGCGGCTCGGTGCTCCAGGTCGGAGTCCCCTCCGGCTCGAGTGGTGGCGGCTCGAACGACCACTCCCGCAGCGGGACCTTGGTCGTTGGCTGCTCGGTGAGCGACTGAGGGTCGGGCTCGGGCGCCGACGGAGGCTCGGGCTCGGCGTCGGGAGCGCGGTGCGCACCTGAGTCGGCGGCGGATGACGGCCGGGTCGGCTCGGGCGGCGCTGCTGGAGGTGCCGGCTGCGCGGGAGGTTCCGGCGCGGCGGGAGCGACCGGCTGCTGGATGGGCGACCGGTGCTCGGTCCACGCCGAGCCGTCGTAGTACCGGAGCTGACCGGCCTGCTCGGGATCGGGATACCAACCGGCGGGGGTGGGCGGTGTCGTCATCGCGTGGGTTTCCCTCCCGTTTGGACGCCCGCGGGCGCTCAGACACGGCGGGGTCGCCGTGGTCAGAACCCTACTAAGAGATCAGCCGCCCATCAGCATTCGCCACTGATCGAGATTGCTGGCCCGGTACACGTAGTTGGTGCGGCGCACGTCAGAGAGCGACGCACTGGGCTCCATCGAGTACCAGTGGCCCGGATACACCGTCGGGTCGCCGGACAACTGGGCCAGCTGCTGCAGGCTGCGGAACATCTCGTCGACGTCGCCGCCGGGGAAGTCGGTGCGGCCGCAGCCCTCGAGGAACAGCGTGTCGCCCGCGACCAGTCGACCGTCGAGCAGGAAGCACTGGCTGCCGGGCGTGTGGCCTGGGGTGTGCAGCAGCTCGATCTCGATGTCGCCGATGTTGACCCTGTCGCCGTGCTCATGCGTGGTGAGGTCACTGCGGGCGATGCCGGTGACACGCGAAACCCATTCCGCCTCAAGGCTGTTGACGTGCACGGGCACGCTCTGGCGCTCCAGCAGCTCGGCGAGGCCCTTGAGCTCGAAGCCCATCATCGAGCCGCCGACATGGTCGGGGTGGTGATGGGTGACCAGCACGCCGGACAGCTTCTGGCCGTCTGACTCGAGGATGTCGACGAGGTCGTCGGCGGCGTACGCCGGATCGACGACGACGGTGTCGCCGGTCTCGCGATCGCCGATCAGATAGGAGAAGTTCCGCATCTGCTCGGCGATCGCGTCGGACCTGGCGAAGTCGCGGCCCGACAGCAGCTGCCGAAAGTACAAGCGTTCTGTCATGGAGACAGATTAGGGGCTAGTTGGCGTCATCTTCTTTGTGCAGCCGCACCAGGCGGGTGGTGCTGCTCTCGTCGAGGTCGGCGACGTCACTGCGGGACCGCAGGAAGTCGCTGAACGAGCGAAAGCCAAGCGATTTCTCGGAGAACGACGGGTCCATCCGCTTCATCTGGGCCTTGACCGCCGAATTGTGCAGCCAGTCGGCGTCGTCCTTCTCCTGCCCGATCCGCAGCGCCCGCTCCAGCAGGCCCGTCGCGGCCGCCTGCGCATCCGCGGGCTCCGGCTCATCGGTGTCGGCGGTGTCTTCGGTTTCCTTCGACTTCGCTCGTTTGGTGGCCTTCTTCGCAGGCGCAGGCGCGGGCGCGACGGTGGGGATGCCGGGCAGGGCGTCGTAGGTGACGAACTCGTCGCAGGCCGAGGCCAGCGAGCGGCTGCTGGCGCCCGCCACCCCGATGCCGACGACGTAGCGGCCCAACCGTTTACACCGCTGCGCGAGCGCGATGTAATCGGAGTCGCCGCCGACGATCACCACGTGGGTCAGGTCGGGAAGCCGGAACATGTCCTCCACGGCGTCGACGGCCAGCCGGATGTCGGCGCCGTTCTTGCCGTACGCGGCCGCGGGAAACAGCTGCACGAGATCGACTGCCCTGCCGACGAGTTGGCTCTGGTACTCGGCGTTGACGTCGGCCGACCAGTCGGCGTACGCGCGCGTCAGCACCAGCGTCCCGAACGACGAGGCGAAGTCGATGATCGCCCCGATGTCGACGGTGGCCCTCGTCAGCTTGTCCTTTTCCAGCCCGCGCGACTTGTCCTTCTGGAAGGAGCTGCGGCCGTGCACCTGGTCGTAGCGGGAGATGACGATGTTGTCGAAGTCGAGGTAAACCGCGACACGTGCGATTTCGGCGGCTGAGCCCGTATCCGGCATGGGTCTGTCCTACCACAGTGGTGACCGGTCCCCAGACCTCTGCAAACCGTCTCGGTATTGCTGCGCGAGTCGCGGACCTGCATTAATGTCCGTGAGCTGTGGGCCGAACACCGCTCGCGGAAGTCGGGACCCAACGGAAAGGTCATCGCGGGCATCATCGCCGCGGTTGCCGTCCTGATCGTCGCGGGCGTCACCGCCGTGGTCTTCGACGTTTCGGTGGGAACAGACCCGGCGTCCATCACGTTGCATGACGGGCCGTTCTCGGAGGGCGTAGTCGTCGGGTTCTGAGCGGTTTGGCGACCTAAACGGCGAGAATGTACCCTCTTTAAGGCCCTCAAGCATGACTGCGCGGGGTCAGGCCCCCTTAGCTCAGTCGGTAGAGCGTTTCCATGGTAAGGAAAAGGTCAACGGTTCGATTCCGTTAGGGGGCTCGGTGGTCGCCAAACTAGTAGTAGGTGGCACCCGGATGGCGGTGTAGCTCAGCTGGTTAGAGCGCACGACTCATAATCGTGAGGTCGGGGGATCGAGTCCCCCCACCGCTACGAGGCAAGAACTAACAGTGAAAGAGGGCAGCTGACGTGGCGTCCAGTACTGACGTAAGGCCGAAGATCACTCTGGCCTGTGAGGTGTGCAAGCACCGCAACTACATCACCAAGAAGAACCGCAGGAACGATCCCGACCGGCTCGAGATCAAGAAGTTCTGCCCGAATTGTGGAAAGCACCAGGCTCACAAAGAGTCGCGCTGACCGACGTCCTCCGGGCGTCTGCTGAGAACTTAGGTAGGTTTCACGAGCCGTGTCGTCGTCGTTTCTGGACAGCCTGGTCGGGTTGCATTACCGCTTTCCCGACTTCTACGAGGTAGGCAGGGAGAAGATCCGCGAATACGCGGTGGCCGTGAAGAACGACGACGAGTCGTTCTTCGATGAGTCGGCCGCGGACAAGCTCGGATACGAGGCCATCCTGGCGCCGCTGACGTTCATCTCCGTGTTCGGCTATCAGGCGCAGCTGGCGATGTTCCATCACCACAACATCAAGATCAACGACGCCAAGATCGTGCATGTCGACCAGGAGCTCGGGTTCAAGATGCCGATCAAGGCAGGCGACAGGCTTTACTGCGATGTGCACGTGCACGCGGTCCGGCAGTCGTTCGGCACCGACATCATCGTGAACAAGAGCATCGTGACGAATGACAAAGGCGAAGTAGTACAAGAGACCTTTACGACCCTCGCGGGCCGGACGGGCGTAGACGGAGAAGAAGGTGGCTTTACTGATGGCACTGCGTGAGTTCGATTCGGTGAAGGTGGGTGATCCACTTCCCGAAAAGGTCATTCCGCTGACCCGGCAGGACCTGGTGAACTATGCGGGCGTCTCCGGCGACCTCAACCCGATCCACTGGGACGACGACATCGCCAAGCAGGTCGGCCTCGATGTCGCGATCGCGCACGGCATGCTTACCATGGGCCTCGGCGGCGGCTACGTCACCTCCTGGGTCGGCGACCCGGCCGCGGTGACCGAGTACAACGTCCGCTTCACGGCCGTGGTGCCCGTGCCCAACGACGGCGTCGGCGCCGAGATCACGTTCTCCGGCAAGGTGAAATCCGTTGACCCGGAGACGAAATCGGTCACGATCGCGCTGTCGGCTACCAGCGGCGGCAAGAAGATCTTCGGCCGCGCAGTTGCAAGCGCGAAGCTGGCCTGACGGATGGCCATCAAAACCGACATTCTGGGAACGGTCTACGACCACCCCGATTACTTCATCATCGGCCGCGAGAAGATCCGCGAGTACGCCATGTCGATCAAGTCCGACGACCCGGCGCACTTCGACGAGAAGGCCGCCGCCGAGCTCGGTCACCAGGCGCTTGTCGCGCCGCCGACCTTCATCTCGACGCTGGCGCTGATCATGCAGCGTGACTTCTTCCGCAAGGTCGACACCGGCTTCGAAACGATGCAGATCGTGCAGGTCGACCAGAAATTCCTGTACCACAAGCCGATGCTGGCCGGCGACAAGGTGTTCGGCCGCATGGAGGTCATCTCGGTCAACGAGCGGTTCGGCGCCGACATCGTCCAGACCAGGAATCTGGCCCTCGACGAGAACGGTGACCTGTACCTGGAGGCGTACACGACGTTGATGGGCCACGAGGGCGACGACTCGATTTCGCTGAAGTACGACCTCGAAAGCGGTCAGATCGTGCGCACGGCCCCCAATGCGGCGCCTGCTGCCCCCGAGCCGGCATCCGACGAAGCCAAGGCGGATTAGTAACTTAATCCAGCCCCGATGTACACTCGGACCTCGGGATTTTCCCAATTATGCGCGCTGTCCGTCGGTGAGATGATCGGCCGATCGGGGAGCGCGCAAATTGTGTGAGTCCCGCTGGAGATGGCCCGCCAGCAGGGTTATCCATGAAGGGGCGTAGCTCAACTGGCAGAGCAGCGGTCTCCAAAACCGCAGGTTGCAGGTTCAAGTCCTGTCGCCCCTGCTGAAGGCGAATACTCGACAGGTGTGGACACTGGTAGGTGACCACACAAACCAGATGAAAGGCATGCGGTGAGCGACGAGCCCGAAGGCACCGGCGCCGTATCGACGCAGCCGGCGCGACCCACCGGCAAGCGGTCCCGGCGCGGTGGTGCCGACGACGCCGACATCTCGTCCGGCGCTCAGGAAGCGCCCGCGCTCGAGGACGGCGGAAAAAGCAAGAAGAAGGCCAAGAAGGCCGTCAAGGGCCCGCGTCGCAACCCCATCGCGTACGTCATCAACTACCTGCGCGAAGTCATCGGCGAGCTCCGCAAGGTCATCTGGCCGAACCGCAAGCAGATGATCACCTACACCATGGTGGTGCTGGTCTTTCTGGCGTTCATGGTGACGCTGATCGGACTGGTCGACCTCGGCGTTGCCAAGGTCGTGATGATGGTGTTCGGCTGACCAGGATTATTGAGAGGACTGACACGTGACTAGCTTCGACGGCGAAACGGCCGCAAGCGTGTCCGACGCGCTACTTGAAGCCGCGGACCCGGCGACCGTGATCGCAGACGAGGCCGCCGAGTCTCTCGAGGAGACCACCGCGGCCGAGGCCGTCGAGGACACTCCGCTGGAGGACGACGACGCCGCCCCTGCCGACGACGCCGCCCCTGCCGACGACGCCGCTCCGGCCGAGCCGGCGGAATCTGATGTCGCCGCCGACGCGGCTCCGGAGGACGAGGACGAGGACCCGGCCGTCGCGCTCAAGAAGGACCTGCGCCTGCGGCCCGGCGAGTGGTACGTCATCCACTCCTACGCCGGCTACGAGAACAAGGTGAAGGCCAACCTCGAGACCCGCGTGCAGAACCTGGACGTCGGCGACTACATCTTTCAGGTCGAGGTGCCCACCGAAGAGGTCACCGAGATCAAGAACGGCCAGCGCAAGCAGGTCAACCGCAAGGTGCTGCCCGGCTACATCCTGGTGCGCATGGAGCTCAACGACGAGTCCTGGGGCGCGGTGCGCAACACCCCCGGCGTCACCGGCTTCGTCGGCGCCACGTCGCGGCCGTCGCCGCTGACCCTGGACGACGTCGTCAAGTTCCTGCTGCCGCAGGGCGCGGCGAAGAAGCCCGCCAAGAGCACGGCAGGCGCCGCCTCCTCGGAGGCCACGTTGGAGCGGGCGCCCATCGAGGTCGACTTCGCGGTCGGCGAGTCGGTCACCGTCATGGACGGCCCGTTCGCGACGCTGCCCGCGTCGATCAGCGAGGTCAACGCCGAACAGCAGAAGCTCAAGGTGCTCGTGTCCATCTTCGGCCGCGAGACACCCGTCGAACTGACCTTCACCCAGGTCGCCAAGATCTAGCGATTTGGGCGTGCGCAGTTGCGGTGAGCGCAACTAATCACGCCGAAATCGCAAAAGGAACGAGAGAGGAACACCACCACCATGGCCCCGAAGAAGAAAGTCATCGGGCTGATCAAGCTGCAGATCCAGGCCGGGCAGGCCAACCCCGCCCCGCCGGTCGGTCCCGCGCTCGGCCAGCACGGCGTCAACATCATGGAGTTCTGCAAGGCGTACAACGCCGCGACCGAGAGCCAGCGCGGCAACGTCATCCCCGTGGAGATCACCGTCTACGAGGACCGCAGCTTCACCTTCAACCTGAAGACCCCGCCTGCGGCCAAGCTGCTGTTGAAGGCTGCAGGCGTACAGAAGGGCTCGGGCGAGCCGCACAAGACCAAGGTCGCCACGGTGACCTGGGATCAGGTGCGCGAGATCGCCGAGACCAAGAAGGAAGACTTGAACGCCAACGACATCGATCAGGCGGCCAAGATCATCGCCGGCACCGCCCGGTCGATGGGGATCACGGTCAAGTAGTTCGACCAGATCGAAGTGGGAGGGCCAGCTTCGGCCCGCCAACCACACCCTTTTGAAAAACAGGAGATAGCTAATGAGCAAGACCAGCAAGGCATACCGCGAAGCCGCCGAGAAGATCGACCGGGAGCGGCTCTATACGCCTCTGGAGGCCGCCAAGCTGGCCAAGGAGACGTCGTCGAAGAAGCAGGACGCGACCGTCGAGGTCGCCATCCGCCTCGGCGTCGACCCCCGCAAGGCCGACCAGCTGGTCCGCGGCACCGTCAACCTGCCGCACGGCACCGGTAAGACCGCCCGCGTCGCGGTGTTCGCGGTCGGCGACAAGGCCGAGGAGGCCACCGCCGCAGGCGCCGACATCGTCGGCAGCGACGACCTGATCGAGAAGATCCAGGGCGGCTTCCTTGATTTCGACGCCGCGATCGCCACCCCGGATCAGATGGCCAAGGTGGGCCGCATCGCCCGCATTCTCGGCCCGCGTGGCCTGATGCCGAACCCGAAGACCGGCACCGTCACCCCCGACGTCGCCAAGGCCGTCAACGACATCAAGGGCGGCAAGATCAACTTCCGCGTCGACAAGCAGGCCAACCTGCACTTCATCATCGGCAAGGCATCGTTCGACGAGAAGGCGCTCACAGAGAACTATGGCGCCGCGCTCGATGAGATCCTGCGCGCCAAGCCGTCGTCGTCGAAGGGTCGCTACCTGAAGAAGGTCGTCGTCTCGACGACCACCGGCCCGGGCATCCCCGTCGACCCGGCGGTCACGCGCAACTTCACCGAGGCGTAATTTGTTGCGGCGAGCGTGCGTGTTTGCACACGACACGCCGCCACAATGCGTACAACTGCGCACGTCCCCTACTTGCGTGTGGGCCCACGCGCTGCTGGTGGCGGTTGCTCTCGGCTGGCCCCTGGGTACTGCCGTCGCAGCCGCCGAGCCCGCGACGGCTGAGCAGGCCGGTTTCGTCGACATCCGCAGTGTCATCCCCGATGCCGTCGTCGACCTCAAATACGCGACGCCGGACAACTTCGTCGGCAAGCCGCTGTATCCGGCGGACGCCCGCTGCCTCGTTGACGAGTCGCTGGCCCCTGGCCTCGCGAACGCCGCCGAGGTGTTTCGTGCCCGCGGGGCGAAAATGGTGTTCTGGGACTGCTACCGCCCGCACGCGGTGCAGGTGGAACTGTTCACCGACACCCCAGACCCGAACTGGGTGGCGCGGCCGGGAACCACGGCGCGCAGTCACGAGTCCGGCCGGTCGGTCGACGTGACGCTGGTCGACGGCCACTACGGCTGGCCGATCGACATGGGCACCGGCTTTGACGACTTCTCCACCAAGGCAAAGGCTTTCGCCACCGACGGCGTCACACCCGAACAGCAGGCCAACAGGAAGTGGCTGCGCGACGGGATGAGCGCGGGCGGGCTGTCGGTGTACTCAGGCGAGTGGTGGCACTTCGACGGCCCTGGCGCCGACGTGGGCCAGCCGATTCTCGACGTCCCGCTGAACTAGCGCGTGCACTCGGAGATCCGTCGCGCCAGGAACGCGCGCGCCGGGTCGGAACCCGCAACCGGCAAGGCCTTCTCGTACCAACGGCGCGCCTCGTCGATGTGCCCCGCCCGTCGCAGCAGATCCGCATAGATCGCAGGCACCGTGCTCGACCGGGCGAGACGTGGATCGTCGGCAACCTCGTCGAGCGCGGCGAGGCCCGCCGCGAACCCGTCCCGAAACCCGATTGCCAGCGCGCGATTTGCCCGCACCACCGGCGAATCGCCGATCTCCAACAGCCGGTCGTACGCCGCGCAGATCGTCGGCCAATCGGTCTGCGCCCAGCTGGACGCCGTCGCGTGGGCGGCCGCGATCACCGCCTGAGGCAGATACGTGCCCCGCGCACCGGCGGCCATCTGCAATCGCGTCAACCCGGCGGCGACCCGTCGCCGGTCCCATCTGCTTCGGTCCTGCTCGTCGAGCGCAACCAGGGCGCCGTCGGCGTCAACCCGCGTCGTGCGACGCGAATCATGCAGCAGCACAAGGGCGGCCAGCGCATGCGCGTCGCGGGAGTCGGGCATCAGGGTGCAGAGCTCGCCTGCGAGCCGAACGCCTTCGTCACACAGCTCGTCGCGGATCGCGGACGGACCCGCGGTCGACCAGTAACCCTCGGTGAACACCGAGTAGATGCAGGCCAGGACGTGTGGCGTGCGCTCCGGCAACAGCTCGGCCGGCGGCACTCGCAGCGGGATATTCGCGCTCCGGATCTTGCTCTTGGCTCGCGTGATTCGCTGTCCCACAGCCGTTTCGGACTGTAACAGGGCCCTGGCGATCTCAGCCACGGTGAGGCCGGAGATGAGTCGCAGGGTCAATGCCAGTTGGGAGACTCGATCAAGTGCGGGGTGCGCGCAGGTGAACATCATGCGCAGTTCGTCATCGCGGACCCGGTGCGGCACACCGCTGCGGTCTGTTCTGGCGCGGATATCGTCGACCACGGCGGCCAGTTCCTTTCCGGGTCTGACGGACTCTCGCCGCAGACGATCCAGCGCGCGGTTGCGCGCCACCGTCAGCAGCCAACCGCCGGGGTTGTCCGGCACACCGCCGTCCGGCCATTTGCGGAGCGCTTCGGCGAAGGCTTCCTGGACAGCGTCCTCGGCGATGGTGAGATCACCCGACCAGCGCGCAAGCGCCGCCACCGCGGGACCCCATTCGCGCCGAAAGACGCTGTCCAGGTTCGTCATCGGGCTATCAGAGGCCGGAGACGCCTGCCAGCCGCCGCAGCTCCACTGTCGTCGCAGGGATCATCGACGCCACCTTGACCGCCTCGTCGCGGTCGGCGGCGTTGATGTAGTAGAAGCCGTTGGCCACCTCCGCGCCCTCGACATAGGGGCCGTCGGTCAGCAGCACCTGGCCGTCACGCACCCGCACCGTTGTCGCGCTCGACGGCGGGTGCAGGGGAGCGCCACCGACTGCCCGGTCGCCTGCGAGCTTGCCGAACTCCTGATGCGCCTTGATGCCCTCGTCCCACTGCGGCGATCCTGGCTCGACGGTGGAGTCGGCAGGTTCCAGCAGCAGTGCCAGCCAACTGTCGCCGCTCAACGGTGCGCTGGCAGGCGAGAAGTGCACCATCGGCCACACCTCGACGCCGCCGTACTTCGCCGCGGGGATGTCGCGGGCCAACGCCAACGCGTCATCCAGGTTGTCCGCGTCGAACACGTAGTAGCCGCCCGCGACCTCTGCACTCTCGGCGAAAGGGCCGTCGGTGACGGTCGGCGCGTCGGGTCCGCCGGTGATCCGAACGCCTGTCGCCGCGGGCTTCAGGGCATCACCGGCCAGGATCGCCGACGCCGCCTTGGCGTGGAAATTCATGTACGCGGTCATCTCGGCCGCGCCCTCCTCGGGTGTGAGGCTGCGCTCGGGGCTGATGAGCAAGGCAAAGTAGTGCATGGTCAGACCTCTCAGATAGCGAGCAGAACCGGAGTGTTCCACTCTCTACCCTTCCGACGAACGGGCTGCCCCGAATCCGACGGACGTGAGTCCGCTCACACCGGTTCCCTATCACGCCTCGCCGCGATGCGTGCTTCTCACGAGACTCGCGGTGTTCGAAGCACGCGCTGGTGTCGGTCTGGGTAGGGTCAGGTGACAGCCGTTCAAACGTCGTCGGAGGGGTCGCGGTGGTGCTGGACCTATCCGATTGCCAGGCGGTCGGGGAGCGACTGCCCGCGGCGGAAAAATGGCAGAAGATCTCATTTTGGTATCGGAACGTGTCAGCTTGGGACGGGCGTGACGGAAGTGAAAGCCGTTGCCTTATTTCCCCAGATCGGACCAGCGAAGGGACTCGTGCATTGCAACGAACCGAAAGCGCCGATTCACGACTGACGCCCCTCATCTCTTAGACTGCGCTTATGGAAAGTGCTTCCGTGCGTGGTGCACCGGGTCGGGGAGTAGGGCCAGCCACAGAGCCCTATTTGGATCACAACGGTCACATCTCCCTACCTGAAGGCACGAATCTGTCCGCCCTGCTCGACAAGAACATCGTCGAATTCGCAGGCGCGCTCGCTTACCGCTACGTCGACTACAGCCAGGACCCCGACGGAAAAGCGCTCGAGCTCACGTGGGAGCAGGTGGGCACGCGCTCGCGTGCCATCGCCGCCCGACTTCAGCAGGTGACCGAACGGGGTGACCGGGTCGCGATCCTGGCGCCACAGGGCCTCGACTACGTGACCAGCTTCTTCGGCTCCATCCAGGCCGCGAACATCGCCGTGCCTCTCTTCGCGCCCGAGCTGCCGGGCCACGCGGAACGCCTCGACGCCGTGCTCACCGACGCCCAGCCTGCCGTCGTGCTGACGACGACCGCTGTGGGCGACGCCGTGCAGAAGTTCGTGCGGCTGATGCCGCGCGAGAAGCGGCCCCGCATCATCGCCGTTGACGCCATCCCGGACTCCGTGGGGTCGACGTACGCGCCGGTGACGCTTCTCAACGACGAGGTCGCCTACCTCCAGTACACGTCCGGTTCGACGCGCACTCCGACCGGCGTGGAGATCACCCACCGCGCCGCGGGCACGAACCTGCTGCAGATGGTGCTCTCCATCGGGCTGGAAGGCGCCGCCGACGAGATCAACGGCGTCAGCTGGCTCCCGCTGTACCACGACATGGGGCTGATGATGATCGGCTTCCCGATCCTCTACGGCGGACACCTCACCTTCATGTCGCCGATGGCATTCGTCCGCAGACCGCTGCGCTGGATCCAGGTGCTCTCCGACGAGTCGAAGAACTGCCACATCGTTTCTCCCGCACCGAATTTCGCGTTCGATCTGGTCGCGCAGCGAGGAATGCCCGGCGAAACGCCCGTCGACCTGAGCAAGGTCGTGCTCATCAACGGCTCGGAACCGGTGAACCTCGAGTCGATCCTCAAGTTCACCGACGCATTCCTGCCGTACGGCCTCACCAAGACCGCCGTCCGGCCGTCGTACGGGATGGCTGAAGCGGCGCTTTTCGTGTCGTCGATCCTGCCCTACACCGAGCCGACGGCCGTCTACGTCGATCGCGAGGAGCTCGGGCGCGGGCGGATTGTCCGGGTCGAGCCCGACGCACCCAACGCGCTTGCCCAGGTGTCGTGCGGCGAGGTCGCGGTGAGCCAATGGGCCGCGATCGTCGATCCCGAAACCGCCGCCGAAGTGCCCGACGAATACGTCGGCGAAATCTGGCTGCACGGCGACAACATCGGCCGCGGTTATTGGGCGCGGCCCGAGGAGACCGAGTACACCTTCGGCAACAAGCTTCAGTCGCGGCTGGAGTCCGGCAGCCACGCCGACGGCACCCCCGACGATGCGCTCTGGCTACGGACCGGCGATCTTGGCTGCTATATCGACGGCGACCTGTACATCACCGGCCGCATCAAGGACATGGTCATCGTCGACGGACGCAACCACTACCCCCAGGACATCGAGGCGACGGTCGGCGGCGCCTCCGACGGTATCCGGCACGGCTTCGTCGCGGCGTTCTCGGTGCCTGCCCGTGAGCTGCCGGACGGCTCCCCGACCGACACCAGCGAGAAGCTGGTCATCGTCGCCGAACGGGGTCCCGGTGCGGGCCGGGCCGACCCGGCGCCGATCACCGACGCCGTCCGCAGAGCGGTGTCCCGCAAGCACGCCGTCAACATCTACGACGTGCGGCTGGTCGCCGCGGGGGTCATCCCGCGCACCACGAGCGGCAAGCTTGCGCGCCGGGCGTGCAGGCAGGAATACCTCGACGGGACGCTCAGCACGCGCTGAGCCTGCGGTACCGCGCTGCGCGCGGACGCCGCCGAACTACGCGGCGGCGCCTGGCTTGAGATAGGTGACGAGGTTGCAGTCGAGCATCTCGTCGTCGAAGTAGTTCTGGCAGCCGCGCAGGTACTTCATGTACCTGTCGTAGTTCTCTTCGCTCGCCACGGCGATCGCCTGATCCTTGTTGGCTTCCAATGCGTCGGCCCACGTGCGCAGCGTCCGGACGTAGTGCGTCTGCAGCGAGAGATACTCGGGCACAACGAAACCGGCCTTCTCGCCGTGTTCCACCATCATCTTCGCGGACGGGATGCGGCCACCGGGGAAGATCTCGGTGATGATGAACTTGATGAAGCGGGCCACGTCGAACGTCAGCTTCTTACCCTTGGCGACGTACTCCTCGGGATGGAATGCGGTGCTGCTCTGGATCGCCATCCGGCCGTCGTCGGGCAGGATCTCGAAAGCGTTCTTGAAGAAGTCGTCGTAGCGCTCGAAGCCGAAGTGCTCGAACGCCTCGATGGACACGATGCGGTCGACCGGGTCGCTGAACTGCTCCCAGCCGCGCAGCAGGACCTTGTGTGAACGCTCGGAGCCCACGCCGGCCAGCAGCTGCTCGCAGTACGCGTGCTGGTTCCGCGACAGCGTCAGACCGATGACGTTGACGTCGTATTTCTCGATCGCCCGCTTCATCGTGGCACCCCAACCGCAACCGATGTCGAGCAGCGTCATGCCCGGCTTCAGGTCGAGCAGGTCGAGGTTCAGATCGGCCTTGGCGATCTGTGCCTCTTCAAGCGTCATATCGTCGCGCTCGAAATACGCGCAGCTGTAGGTGCGCGTCGGGTCCTGGAACAACCCGAAGAAATCGTCGGAGAGGTCGTAGTGCGCCTGAATGTCTTCAAAGTGCGGCTTCAACGAACCTTTGGGCTTTACGGACATGTCCGTCATCTCGCCTCTCGATAATTTGGCCTGATGCCTGGCATGCAGAACTCCTGAATTGTCGGGAACGCTACTCGGTCGAACGTTCCCAGGCCCATACGCACGGTGCCTATCGAGTGCCTGATTGGTTTACTTTTCCAGAGTGAACTGGTTGATGTCGACATAACCGATACGGAAACCGTCGGCGGTTCCCCGCAGAAATTTCATGTATCGCTCGTAGACCTCTTCAGACTGTATCGCGACCGCTTCGTCCTTGCGGGACTCCAGCACGTCGGCCCACATGTCCAACGTCTTAGCGAAATCCGACTGCAGCGACTGAACGCGGGTCACCTTGAAACCCGCCTTCGTCGAATGTTCTTCGACTTTTTCCACTGATGGCAAACGTCCGCCGGGGAAAATTTCAGTCAGCACGAACTTGATGAAACGCGCGAAAGAGAATGTCAGAGGGACGCCGCGCTCCTCCATCTCCTTCGGGGTCAGCCCGCAGATCGAGTGCACCATCATCACGCCGTCGTCGGGCATCAGGTCGTAGGCGAATTTGAAGAAGTCGTCGTAGCGCTCGAACCCGAAATGCTCGAGCGCCTCGATCATGATGATGCGATCGACCGGTTCGGTGATCTCCGACCAGTCGTGCAGCAGCACCTTGTAGGTCCGCTCGGTGTCGACGGCTGCGAGCACGTTCTGGGCGTACTCATGCTGGTTCTTGGAGAGAGTCACGCCGACGACGTTGACGTCGTATTTCTCCATCGCCCGCTTCATCGTCGAACCCCAGCCGCAGCCGACGTCGAGCAGCGTCATGCCGGGTTTGAGCCCCAGCTTGTCGAGGCTCAGGTCGAGCTTGGCCATCTGCGCCTCTTCCATCGTCATGTCGTCACGAGGGAAGTAGGCGCAGCTGTAGGTCACCGACGGGTCGGTGAACAGCTGGAAGAACTCGTTGGAGAGGTCGTAGTGCGCACGTACCTCGTCGACGCTCTTGTGCTTCTTCGTCGACGCCGCGGTCTTGTCGGCCATTTACTTCTCCAAGGTGAACTGGTTGACGTCGATGTAGCCGACGCGGAATCCGTCTGCACACCCGGTCAGGTACCTCATGTACCGCTCGTAGACCTCTTCGGACTGGATGGCGATCGCCTCGTCCTTGCGGGCTTCGAGGTTCTCGGCCCAGATGTCGAGCGTGTGGGCGTAGTGCAGCTGAAGCGACTGGCGGCGCGACAGCGTGAAGCCGGCCTTGGCGCTGTGGTCGGCGACCTTCTCGATCGACGGCAGCCGGCCGCCGGGGAAGATCTCGGTGATGATGAACTTGACGAAGCGGGCGAAGTTGAAGGTCAGCGGCATGCCGGCCTCGACCATCTGCGGGCCGGTGAGCGCCGTGATGGTGTGCAGCAGCATGACGCCGTCATCGGGCATCGCGTCGTAGGCGAAATTGAAGAAGTCGTCGTAGCGGTCGAAGCCGAAGTGCTCGAACGCACCGATCGACACGATGCGGTCGACGGGCTCGTCGAACTCCTCCCAGCCCTTCAACATGACCCGCTTGGTGCGTGGGCTGTCGGAGGCCTCGAAGACCTTCTCGACGTGGGCGGCCTGGTTCTTCGACAGCGTCAGGCCGACGACGTTGACGTCGTAGCGCTCGATCGCCCGCATCATCGTGTAACCCCAGCCGCAGCCGACGTCCAGCAGCGTCATGCCGGGCTCGAGACCCAGCTTGCCAAGGGCGAGGTCGACCTTGGCCTTCTGCGCCTCCTCCAGCGTCATGTCCTCGCGCTCGAAGTACGCGCAGCTGTACATCCGCGTCGGGTCCAGGAACAGCGCGAAGAAGTCGTCGGACAGGTCGTAGTGCGCCTGGACGTCCTCGAAGTGCGGTTTCAGGCTGGATTTGCCCTTGTCGGCCATGTCGATGTTGCCTCTCTGAATCACGGGAGGCATCCCCTTCAAAGACGTGGTGGAGGAAACGCCCCGGGAGGCGCCATGGATCAACCCCGGATGCCTCCCGCCTGCGAATGCTAGCCGATTTCGGTGTGAGCACCGAATCGGCCAAATCCGCTGATCAGGGCCTTTCGGCGAAGTTCGTCTTCAGCTCGCCGACGATCTCGTCCCACAATTCTTCCGGCAGGTCGTGGGCCATGCCGTCGATCAGAACCAGCCGCGCGCCCTTGATGGCTTGGGCGATCGCGCGTCCGCCGGATGGCCGCATCAGCTTGTCGGCCTTGCCGTGGATCACCACGGTCGGCGCGCTGATCTTGCGGTCGTAGCGCAGGAGGCTGCCGCTGCCCATCACGGCGGCGAGGTGCCGCGCGATCCCCGCGGGGTAGTACGCCCGCTCGTAGCCTTCGAGCGCGTGGGCATGCAACTTGTCGTGATGGCTGGGGTAGCCGGGGCTGCCGATGACCTTGGCGACGCGCACGGCATTGGCGACGATGGCCTCGCGGGTGTTGTCCGGGGGCCGCTGGATCAGGGCACGCAGCTGCTCGTATCCCGGCGGCGGCAGGAACGCCTTGTTGTTACTGGAGAAGATGATGCCGAGTGTCTGGGTGCGCGCAGGGAAACGCGCGGCGAAGATCTGCGCGATCATGCCGCCCATCGAGGCGCCGACGATGTGGGCGCGATCGATGCCGAGGTGATCCAAAAGCGCGGCGGCATCGTCGGCCAGATCCTCCAGCGTGTAGACCGCGGGGCTCGGCCGTCCGAGGTACGAGCGGACCAGGCCCGGCAGTGTGCCCGAGCCCGCACGCTGGCCGCTCAGCTTGCTGGACAGGCCGACGTCGCGGTTGTCGTACCGGATGACGCGAAGTCCCTGATCGACGAGCTTCTCGCAGAACTCCTTGCGCCACAACAACAATTGCGCGCCAAGACCCATGATGAGCAGCACCGGAGGATGGTTCGGATCGCCCATGTCCTCGTAGTAGATGTCGAGATCGCCGGACTTCGCCGTGCCGGTACGAACTTGCATCAGGCGTCGACTCCATCTTTGTCGGTGGACGTGTCGGGATCCTCGTACTCGCGGCTGACCTCGACCATGAAGTTGGCGAAGTAGCCGGTCAGCTGCGGATCCGTCATCATCTGCCAGCGCGGCGCCAGCAGCTTCATGTAGCGCTCGACGTAGAGGAACTGCTTACCGATCAGCACCAGCTCGCGGGGCAGCTTGACGTCGTAGGCGTCGGCCAGCGTGGACAGCTGCTTGCCGATCTCGGCGTACGACATGTCGCCGAGGTTCTGCATGGTCAGCGGGGTGGCGAACTTCTCCAGGTCCTTGGCGGCCTCGGCTTCCGGCCTGACGTTGCCGACCGCACCCATCAGCACGACGATCTTGCCCGCCGCGGCGTGGTCCTTCTTCACCAGCAGGGCGTACACCAGCTCGCGCAGCAGCCAGCGGGTGCGCGGGTCGACGCGGCCCATGATGCCGAAGTCGAAGAACACGATCTTGCCGTCGTCGTCGACGTAGAGGTTGCCTGCGTGCAGGTCGCCGTGGAACAGCCCGTGCCGCAGCCCGCCCTCGAAGAGGCTGAACAGCAGCGCCTTGACGAGCTCGGTGCCGTCGAAGTTCTTCTTGCGGATCGCGGCGACGTCATCGATGCGAACGCCCTGGACGCGCTCCATGGTGAGTACCCGCGCGCTCGTCAGGTCCCAGTACACCTGGGGTACCCGGATGTTGCGGCCGAGCGGTGACGCGTGCATATGCGACACCCAGGCGTCCATCGACTGCGCCTCGAGGCGGAAGTCCAATTCCTCGGCGAGGTTGTCGGCGAAGTCGGCGACGACGTCTTGGGCGGACAGCCTGCGGCCCAACTTTGCGAGCTCGACCAGCTGGGCACCGCGCTTGAGGATCTGCAGATCGGCGGCGACGCGCCGCCGGATGCCCGGTCGCTGGATCTTGACGACGACTTCCTCGCCGGTGTGCAGCGTCGCGTAGTGCACCTGCGCGATCGACGCCGAAGCGAACGGTTCTTCGTCGAATGTCTTGAACAACTTGGTGGGCTCGTCGCCGAGATCCTCGACGAACAGCTTGTGGATCTCGTCGGCGTCGGCGGGCGGTACGCGGTCGAGCAGGCTGCGGAACTCCCGCGAGAGCTCTTCGCCGAACGCGCCGGGGCTCGAGGCGATGATCTGGCCGAACTTGACGTAGGTGGGGCCGAGATCGGAGAACGCTTTCGGGATCTCTCGAATGACCTTCTGCTGCAGTGAACCGCGGCCTGCGAGCTTGGTGACGACTCGTGCCCCGGTGCGGGTTACCTGCCAACCCGTCACTCCGATGCGGGCGGCCTCGATGGGCAACGGGACCCGATCAAGCTTGGCGACCTCGCGGTGCTTAGTCGTACTCATAGCTAGCAGTCTCTCAAAATCGGCCGTGACCCGCGAAAACCTGTGGACCCGGTCACACTGACCTGCGGTTGTGGCGGGCTTGGGCTGGTTGAGCACAATGCGCACAACGTCGAGATCGCTGGATAGGGCCACCTACGCGGACAACCGCGCCACCGCGGGCGCGGCTCCCTAGTTTCGGACGAAACCGAACGCATGAGGAGCGACATGGCCACGCTTACCGCCGAACCGCAGGGCACCACGATGAAGCGCGTCGCGATGGCGAGCTTCGTCGGGTCCGCGATCGAGTACTACGACTTCTATATCTATGGCACCGCCGCCGCGCTGGTGTTCCCCAAGGTGTTCTTCCCGCACCTGGGTACGACGATGGCGACCGTCGCGTCGATGGCCACGTTCGCCGCGGCGTTTCTGTCCCGGCCGGTGGGCGCGGCGTTCTTCGGGCATTTCGGCGACCGCCTCGGCCGCAAGTCGACGCTGATCGCCACCCTGCTGATCATGGGCGGCTCGACGCTCGCGGTCGGTCTGGTGCCGGGAACGGCGACGATCGGACTGGCCGCCCCGCTGATCCTGCTGACGCTGCGCCTGATGCAGGGGTTCGCGGTCGGAGGCGAATGGGCCGGATCGGCGCTGCTGTCCGCCGAATACGCTCCTGCCAAGGCCCGCGGCCGCTACGGCATGTTCACCCAGATGGGTGTCGGCAGTGGGCTTGTGATGAGCAGCCTGCTGTTTCTCGTCGTCAACCAGACGATCGGCGAGAGCAGCCGGGCGTTCCTGGAATGGGGCTGGCGGATCCCGTTCCTGTTCAGTGCGGTGTTGATCGCGATCGCGTTGTACGTGCGGCTCAACGTCGCCGAGACGCCGGTGTTCGCCGCGCAGAAGGCCCACGAGAGCGCGCCTGCCCGTCCGCTGGCCGCGCTGTTCCGTTCGCAGCGACGCGAGGTCGTGCTGGCGGCGGGCAGCATGATCGGCTTCTTCACCCTCGGCTATATGGCCAACGCGTACCTGATGAGTTACGCCCATACCCACGTTGGCTTTTCACCGGATGTGATCCTCGCGGTCGGCCTGCTCGGCGGTGTGGTCGTCGTGGTGTTCAATGCGGTCAGCTCGATGTTGAGCGACGTCTACGGACGTCGCCGGGTCATCATGGCGGCGTTGGCGGTGGGCGCCCCGTGGGCCTTCGTCGTGATTCCGATGATCAACACCGGAAACGTCGCGCTGTTCGCGCTGGCCATGTCGGGCACCTATGCGATCGCCGCCAGCTCCTACGGGCCGATGGCGGCCTTCATTCCGGAGATCTTCGGCACGCGGTACCGCTACAGCGGGGCGGGCCTTTCGCTCAACCTCGCGGGGCTGGTCGGTGGCGCGGTGCCGACGATCATCGCCGCGCCACTGCTGGCGGCGTGGGGTGCGGGTGCGATCGGCGTCATGATGGCGGCCGTCGTGCTGGTAAGCCTGGTCTGCACCGGGCTGCTGCCCGAGACGCGAGGCGTCGCGCTCTGATACTTCGCGGGTGGGCAATCAGGCGAAGCTGTGCTCGACCTCGTCGCGGCTGAGCACGGGATCGCTGCCGGGCACGTAGGACGGCAGCGTGTGCGCGACCGTGGTGCCGCCCTTGACGCGGGCCTGGGCCTGACAGAACTCGGGGATCGGCCCGGTGGCGGTGGTCAGCCCGTTGATGACGGTCCAGACCGCGGCGCGTCGTGCGGTGCGCTCGACGATGTTCGGGTTCGTGTGCGACACCATTTGCGCGGCCCACTTCGGCAGCGTGTCGCGGATCGCCCAGTCCAGCGCGCTCTGCGTCATCGGCAGGCCGGGGCCGGTGGACATCGCCATGCCGTGGGTGACGGCCAGCTTGGGCAGGTACGAGTGCAGGCAGTCGAGCGTATCGGCCTTGGTCGCCGGCAGATCGGTGCCGCCGAGCGCATGGCCGACCCGGACGAACTCGCCGTAGTAGCGGTCGATCTTCTTGCCGCGCAACGGTTGCGGGTGATACATCTCGTGCGCGGTGGCCAGCCCCCACACCACCGTCGCGTAGTTCCAGCGCAGCCAGTCCGGGTCGTCGGCGTCATAGCGCGCGCCGTCGGGCCTCGTCCCCTTGATGGTGTGGTGCATCGCCCGCACCGACTTGGCGAGCCGCTCGGCGGTTTCGGTCGATCCGTACGCGGTGCCGATGAAGAACGCGATCGAGTGGCCGAGTCGCACCGCCGCACCTGCCGGGTCGATCTCCGGGATGGCCACTCCGTCGTCGTCGCGCTTCACCAACCGCGAGTGGTGCATGCCCATCCAGTAGATCGACGGGTCGAGGCGCTCGATGTACGCCGCGCACTGCAGACCGAAGATCAGCGCGTGCATGTGGGAGTGCACGTGCCAAACGGCGCTGCCGGGGCCGAACCAGCCGGGGTCGCCGACCGGCGCGGCGAACTCCATGCCGCGGAAATAGTTGCGGCGGATGTCCTCGTCGAACTTCTTGTTCAGCAGTTGGCCGGCGATCTGATGCGGCAGGTACATGCGCGTCTCCCCAGTTCTGGTCACGACTGTAACCAGAATACATTTTGGCTACGGGTGTGACCAGACTTGGCTCTTTCGTCGTAGTCTTGCCTGATGTCGAGCCCGACGCGCTGGGCCGGTGTGCCGCTGACCGACCGCCGCACCGAGCGTCGCGCGCTGCTCGTCGACGCGGGATTCCGGCTGTTCGGCGACGAGGGGGAGTCCGCGGTGTCGGTGCGCTCGGTCTGCCGCGAGTGCGGGCTCAACACCCGATATTTCTACGAGAACTTCGCCGACGTCGACGACCTGCTCGGCGCGGTCTACGACCGGGTCAGCGCGGAGCTCGTCGAGGTCGTTGGCGCCGCCATCGAGTCGGCCGAGGACTCCGTGCGGGAACGAACGCGTGCGGGTATCGCCGCCGTGCTCGGATTCAGCTCTGCCGACCCGCGCAGGGGCCGTGTGCTGTTCACCGAGGCGCGCGCCAATCCCGTTCTGACCGAACGTCGTTCAGCGGCACAGGACCTGCTGCGGGAGAGCGTGCTGACCGAGGGCGGTCGGCTCACACCGGAATTCGATCCCGTCGCGAACGCGGTGGGCGCGGCGATCTTCACCGGGGCGATGGCCGAGCTCGCCCAGCAGTGGCTGGCGGGCAACCTCGGCGACGATCTGGACGCCGTCGTCGACCACGCACTGGCCCTCGTTCTCTAAGCCGCCCCGCAGGCACCCGCGCAGTTGACATGATGGCGCCATGGACGTCGTCGAAGCCTCCATCGCCGATCTTCGAACCGCCCTCGAATCGGGTGCGGTGACCTCCGTCGGGTTGGTGAACGCCTATCTCGCGCGCATCGATGCCTACGACCGCGGCGGCATCCGCCTCAACTCCGTCGTCGTGATGAACTCCGACGCGCTCGCCGAAGCCGAGGCGTCCGACGCACGCCGGGCGAGTGGCGATGTGCTGGGTCCTCTCGACGGAATCCCGTATACCGCCAAGGACAGTTACCTCGTGCGCGGACTCACCGCGGCATCGGGGTCGCCTGCGTTCGAACATCTCGTCGCGCAGCGCGATGCGTTCACGATCGAGCGGTTGCGCACAGCCGGAGCCATCTGCCTCGGTCTGACGAACATGCCGCCGATGGCCAACGGCGGCATGCAGCGCGGTGTGTACGGCCGCGCCGAAAGTCCTTATAACGCCGACTATCTGACGTCGGCCTTCGGTTCGGGCTCGTCGAACGGCTCCGGTACCGCCACCGCGGCCAGCTTCGCGGCGTTCGGGCTAGGCGAGGAGACGTGGTCGAGCGGGCGGGCACCCGCGTCGAACAACGCCCTGTGCGCGTACACGCCGTCGCGTGGGGTGATTTCGACGCGCGGCAACTGGCCGCTGGTGCCGACGATGGACGTCGTGGTACCCCATACCCGCAGCATGTCCGACATGCTCGAGGTGCTCGACGTGGTGGTCGCCGACGACAGCGATGTGCGCGGCGACTTCTGGCGGGCGCAGCCATGGATCGAGATCCCGCGCGCGTCGGCGGTGCGCCCGGAGTCGTACCCGGCACTGGCGCCGCGCGACCTGGAAGCTGCGCGGTCTGCGCTCGCAGGCAAGCGATTCGGGATACCTCGGATGTACGTCAACGCCGACCCGCAGGCCGGTTCCGCCGAGCACCCCGGCATCGGCGGGCCGACCGGGCAGCGCATCGACACGCGCGCGTCGGTCATCGATCTGTGGGACGCGGCGGCCAGAGAGCTCGAGGCGGCGGGTGCGGAGCTCGTGCTCGTCGACTTCCCCGCGGTGACCAACTACGAGGGCGACCGGCCCGGCGCTCCCACGATCGCGACGCGCGGCCTGGTGAGCCCCGAGTACCTGCACAGCGAGATCGTCGACCTGTCCGCCTGGGGGTGGGACGACTTCCTGCGCGCGAACGGCGACCCGACGCTCGACAGCCTCGTTGACGTCGACGGCTCGTTGATCTTCCCGCATCCGGAAGGCGCGTTGCCCGACAGGTATTACGGCTTCGACGACCACATCGAGGCGTATCCGGCGCACGTGCGGAATCACCCCGTGGAACGGTTCACCGACATCCCGCACCTCGAGGACGGTGTGCGCGGGCTGGAGGAGACCCGCCGTCTCGACCTCGAGGAGTGGATGGACCGACTGGGCCTCGACGCGGTGATCTTCCCCGCCGTCGCCGACGTCGGCCCGGCGGACATGGACGTCAACGAGGCGTCCGCGGACCTCGGCTGGCGCAACGGCGTCTGGGTCGCCAACGGCAACCTGGTGCCGCGGCACCTCGGCATCCCGACGGTGACCGTGCCGATCGGGGTGATGGCCGATATCGGGATACCGGTGGGGATGACGCTGGCCGGTCGCGCGTACGACGACACCGCGCTGCTCGCGCTCGCGGCGGCCTTCGAGGCGACGGGAAGTCGGCGCAGCGCGCCACCCCGGACGCCCGCGCTCGGCTGACCGGCTAGCCGCTCGTGGTGAGGATGCGCGGGCCGTTGTCGGTGACGGCGATGGTGTGCTCCGAATGCGCAGTGTTGGAGCCATCCGCTGAGCGCAGGGTCCAACCGTCGGCGTCAACGGCGAGCTCAGCTGTTCCGCGCGCCCACCACGGCTCCAGCGCCAGGGCCATCCCCGACCGAAGTCGCAACCCGCCTCCTCGTCGGCCACGGTTGGCGACATGGGGATCCTCGTGCATGGTTCGGCCGATGCCGTGGCCGCCGAAATCGGTGTTGACCGCGTACCCACATGCGGCCGCGACGTCGCCGATGGCGGCCGAGATATCACCGATATGGCCGCCGGGCACCGCGGCCGCGATACCAGCGGCAAGGGCTCGGCGGGTCGACTCGACCAGAGCGGTGTCTGCGGGGTCGGCGCTATCGCCCACGACTACCGTGACTGCGGAGTCGGCAGCCCAGCCGTCGATCGACACCGCGAAGTCCATGGTGAGTACATCGCCGTCAAGCAGCACGTAGTCTCGCGGAAGCCCGTGCAACACACCATCGTTGACGGACAGGCAGATGACGTTGCGGAACGGGCCGCGGCCGAACGACGGCGCGTAGTCCCAGTAGCACGAGGTTGCACCGCGATCGGCGACCATCGCCCTGGCGCGGTGCTCGAGCGCCATCAGGTTCACTCCTGGTTCGGCGTCGTGCGCCAGTGCCGCGAGCGTGTTCGCCACAAATTCGCCCGTGACGGCCATCTTGTCGATCTCCGCGGCCGTCTTGAGTTCGATCATCCTTCAGACTCCTGGTCGGTATTTTTATACCGACAGTACCAGTGACGGTACTTAAATACCGTTATGCTGTCCTGCATGGTCCGTGTACCGCTGAGCCCTGAGCAGATTCGAGCAGGGCAGCGCCTCGGCGCACTCATCAGAACGGCGCGCGCCGGACGCCAACCCGAAGCCATCGCCCGTGATGCGGGCATCTCTCCGGAGACGCTGCGCAAGATCGAGGTAGGCAGGCTGCCGAGCCCAAGCTTCGGGACGGTCGTCGGCCTGTGCGAGGCGCTCGGCCTTCCGCTTCAGACTGCCGTCGAGGTCTGGCGCGGCGACGCCGACGAGCAGATCGCCATCTAGCCGGCAGGCGCGAAGTTCTCGGTCAACGCCTCGACGACAGGGCGCCACACCGGCTCGGGTAGGTCGTGGCCCATGCCGTCGACGACGACGAAGCGCGCACCGGGGATCACCTTGGCGAGGCTGCGCCCGTTACGCGGCCGGACCATCGGATCGTCGGTGCCGTGGATGACGACGGTCGGGGCGGCGATGCGCCGCGTATAGCGCAGCAGGCTGCCTGTGCCGAGGATCGCGTCGAACTGACGCATCATGCCCTGGGGGTAGTCGCTGCGGTCACGCAGTTCCTCGACCCGGCGACGCAGCGCATCGGCCGGCGGTAAGAAGTTGGGGCCGTTGATGACCGAGATGTTGCGGACCTCGGCGCGCAGGCGCTCCTCCCACGGCGCGTCCTTCGACGGACCGCCGAAGGCCAGCTTGATCACCCGCCAGCGAGGCACCGCCGAAAGCAGCCGGTTGGAACTGGACATGATCAAGCCGAGCGACGCGACCCTCTCGGGATGGTCGCCCGCGAGTACCTGCGCGATCATGCCGCCCATCGACGCGCCGACGACGTTGGCGCGCTCGATGCGCAGATGGTCGAGCAGCCCCTTCACGTCGACGGCCATATCCACCAACGTGTAGGGCACCTGGCTACGGCGTCCCGTCACGTGGCGCAGCACCCGCGGGTACACCGAGCCGTCGGCCTTGCGCCCGTGCAGCTTGGTGGACAGGCCGGTGTCGCGGTGGTCGAACCGGATGACCCGGTAACCCCCGGCGACGAGCCGCTCGCAGAACCCGGCAGGCCACATCGGCAGCTGCGCGCCGACGCCCATGATCAGCAGTACGGGCGGGGCGTCGGCGTCGCCGAGGTCCTCGTAGAACAGCTCGACGGGCAGATCAGGGCTGCCGCACGGAGCCGTCCCGCTGCGGGTTTGCATCCCACATTTCTACGCTGTCGCCTTCCACGGCTTGATCCAGTCCGTCTCCGGCCAGCCCAGGATGCCCGCCATCAACTCGTACATCGTTGCGCCGTCGATGGATTCGCGAATGATGTCACAGTGGCCTGCGTGCCGGGTCAGCTCCTCGACAAGGTGCATGGCGACCCACCGCACGTTCCAGAAGTCAACGTCCTGCGGGAACCACGGCACATCGTGCGGAACGGGCACCTGCGTGCCGAGATCCGACTCGGCGAAGATGCGCAGAGTTTCCTCGTTCTGTGCCCGCAGCGCGTCGAGCAGCTGCTCGAGCGTCTCGTCGTCGCGCATCACGTACTCGTCCTGATATTCGGCGACCTGCTCCTCCATCGGCCGTTCGTCACGCGCGGGAAATTCGGGTGCCGCCTTGACCCGGTTCATCCAGCCGCGCTGCACGCCTGTGGCGTGCTTGACGAGTCCGCCGATCGACAGCGCGCTCACCGAGGGTGTGGACCGCGCCTGCCCATCGGTCAGACCGTAGGCAACGGCGAAGAACGCGTTCTGGTTGAACCTCAGGAACTCGATCAGCGTCTGCTTCTCGTCGCCCTTGGGTGCGGGCTGTCCTCCCTGCATTGCCTACTTCTCCTTCTTCTCGGGGGTGTTGGCGTAAAGATCTCGGATACAAGCGATTTCGGCGCCGTGGTGGATCATCTCGCGGTTGATGTGCAGAACCAGGGCCATGAACGGGTAGTCAGCGTACGGGCCCTCGGCGGGTCCGCACGGCCGGTACAGCTCATCGCTGGTGAGTGCGCGCACACCGGCAATCCATTTTTCGTAGGCGTCGTCGAGCTGGGCCAGGGCCGTTTTTGCGTCCGTCGCGTACGGCCAGCTCTGGTAGTCGGCGGGTGGGCCGTCGAAATGCGAGTGGTTGCGCATCGCCAGCACGCCGACGATGACGTGCGCGAGCCGCCACGCGATCGTGGTGAACGGCGCCGGTTCGGGCGCCGGGTAGTCGAAGTCGATCCCGCCGTCGGGATGCACGGTCCAGCTGTTCGGCACGGGCGCCCAGAAGTACTCGTCGTCGGTGAGCCCGTCGAGCCGCGGCCGCAGCTGCGTGGTCCAGTGGAAGTCGAGCTGGTCGGCCAGCTGGTCGGTGATCGATGTGTCGTTCGTCTTCGAGCTCATGAAACCAACCTCTCATCTATATAGGACCGGTTCTGTCCTAAGAGTGTGCGAGTCTGACATCGTGTCCGAGACGACGAGCCGAGTACTGCAGCTTCTTGGCCTGCTGCAGGCCCGGCGGGTCTGGTCGGGCGGGGAGCTCGCCGAGCGGCTCGGCGTCACCACCCGCAGCGTGCGTCGCGACGTGGACAGACTGCGGGAACTCGGATACCCGGTTCTCGCCAGCAAGGGCCATGGCGGCGGCTATCAGCTGGGTGCGGGTGCTGCGCTGCCCCCGCTGCTGCTGGATCCCGACGAGGCGGTGGCGATGGCGGTCTGCCTCCGGCTTGCCGCAGGTGGAAGCGTGGCCGGAGTCGGGGAGTCGGCTCTTCGGGCGCTGAGCAAGCTCGATCAGGTGATGCCGTCGCGGCTGCGGTCACAGGTATCGGCGGTGCACGAGGCCACGGTAACGCTCGACCTGGAACTCGACGGACTCGCCCGTCGAGCCCGATGTGCTGATGACCCTTGCCCGCGCCTGTCGCGACCGCGAGCATGTGTCGGCGTCCTATGTCGACCGCGGGGGCAATGCCACCGACCGCCGACTGGAGCCCTATCAGCTCGTCACGACGGGAAAGCGGTGGTATCTGCTGGCCTACGACCGCGACCGCGAAGACTGGCGCAGCCTGCGGCTGGACCGGATGGGTGACGTCCGCGCGCGCGGCAGCACATTCGTCGCCAGAGATGCACCCGACGCTGCGGCTTATGTGCAGCGAGCGATCAGTGCGTCGCCGTACCGCCACGTCGCCCGGGTTCGATACTCTGCTCCGGAGAGCGTTGTGTCCCAGCACTTCTCGCCGTCATCGGTGACGATCGAGGCCGACGGGCCCGACGCGTGCATCGTCACCGCGGGTGCCGACGACCCGGAGCGGATGGTGTTCTACTTCGCGACCGTCGGAGCCGACTTCGAAGTGCTCGAACCGCCCGAGGTCGTCGACGCGGTGCAGTCGGTCGCCGAACGGTTGCGGCGCGCGGCAAGCAGACCGTGACGGTCGCGTTTGGCCGCCGAACCGCGAAGGCGAAACCGCAGAAGTAGCAGTCGTCGGTGCGCCTCGAAACCCACCGACAAAGGGTCTGACCAGTTCCGGGGGCTGCCTGACATCTTGTGCTCAGTCGCCATGATGTGTCCATTGTGGCACTCCGCGACGGACCCTGCAGGCGGCGCGCCGTGACGTGAACGCCAGGGGTCATGCGAAATGAATTGGTGCCCAACAGCACTCAACGCCCCGGCGGCGAAACGGCATATGCGGCATGGACCGGGGTGTGACGATTTTCACCCACACAGCGTCAACGGGAGATGCCCAACCGGTCGGTGAGCATCAGAAACGCCACCGCAAAGTCGTTTTCGGCGGTATCGGCGCGCACACCGGCCCAGTCCACCCGTTCGCGTACCGCCCGAAGTCCGGGTAACAGCGCCGCGAAATCACAGTGGTGCTTCGTTGAGCGAGTTCAACTTCTCGGTGATGACGTGTGGCGGCGAGAGCACGCCTTGAACTGCCAATCCTCCGGGATGCCGTCGATGCGGAAGCCGGCTCGGGCTCAGGCGCGCCGTACGCCCACAGCGCGTCCCGCAGATCGATGTTCGTCATCGTGGGTATCTAGTACCCATGCGGATGGCCACCTTCAACATCCTGCACGGACGCAGTGTTCACGACGGAGCGGTCGAAATCGGCCGGCTGGAGGAGTCCGTCAGGCGGCTCGACGCCGATGTGCTGGCGCTACAGGAGGTCGACCTCGACCAGCCTCGCTCGGCGATGGCCGACCTGACAGCGGTCGCCGCCAAGGCCATGGGGGCAGTGACACACCGGTTCGTGGCGGCGATCTCGGGGACGCCAGGAGCGACGTGGATGGCGGCGACCGGCCGCGAACAGCCAGGCACGGCGGCCTACGGCATCGCGCTGTTGTCGCGGTTCCCGGTGCGGAACTGGCAGGTGGTGCGGCTGCCGCGGATCCCTGTCACGTTCCCGATGTACCTGCGCGAACCGAAAAAGGCCCTGATGGTGCACGAGGAACCGCGAGCGGCGATGGTCGCGCAGTTGGACACACCGCTGGGTCTGATGACCGTCGCCAACACGCATTTGACGTTCGTGCCCGGCTGGAATCGCCTCCAGCTGCGTCACCTCGCCCGCGATCTTCGTGGGTTTCCCGGGCCGCGGGTGCTGATGGGCGACCTCAACATGACGCCACCGAGGAGCGGCGGCTGGGTCGGGATGCGGTCACTGGCGGCCGGACTGACGTTCCCGACGCACGGGCCGACCCGTCAGCTCGACCACATCCTCACCGACGACCCGTCGCTTCTGGCCGACGACTGCCAGGCCGTCGAGTTGCCGATCTCGGACCATCGAGCGCTCGTTGTGGACGTTTCGCGGCCGTAACTACGTAGGGTGGCGGACGTGGCGTTCGGCGTGACCTCCGCGGAGTCGACAGACCTGTTCGTGGGTCCGCCCGATGCGCCGCTACAAATCGTCAGGGTCACCCACACAGGCGCCGCGTCGCCGATCGTCATCGAGGGCGACGGACTGACCACGCCCGAGCCCGCCGTCGCGGGCCCTTCCGGTGGTGTCGTCGAGGTGGCCGTCTCGGTCAGCGACCCCGTACCGGGTGAGCGTCGCGCGGCACGCGCCCAGTCCGACGGCACCGGTATCGACTTCGAGTTCGTCGTCGCCGAACCGGGCTGGACGATGTTCATGGTCAGCCACTTCCACTACGACCCGGTGTGGTGGAACACGCAGGCCGCCTACACCAGCCTGTGGACCGAGGAGCCGCCCGGCCGCTGCAGGCAGACCAACGGGTTCAACCTGGTGGCCGCGCACCTCGAAATGGCGCGCCGGGAAGAGGAATACAAGTTCGTGCTCGCCGAGGTCGACTACCTCAAGCCGTATTGGGACACCCACCCCGAGGACCGGGCCGATCTCCGCCGCTTCATCGACGAAGGCCGCGTCGAGATCATGGGCGGTACCTACAACGAACCGAACACGAACCTGACCAGCCCAGAGACGACGATCCGGAACTTCGTGCACGGCATCGGCTTTCAGCGCGACGTGGTCGGCGCCCAACCGGCGACGGCATGGCAGCTGGACGCCTTCGGCCACGACCCCCAGTTTCCGGGGATGGCCGCCGACGCGGGGCTGACGTCGAGTTCGTGGGCGCGCGGGCCGCACCACCAGTGGGGTCCGATGCAGAACCAGGGCGACCCCGAGCGCATGCAGTTCTCCAGCGAGTTCGAATGGGTGTCCCCGTCGGGGCGCGGCGTGCTGACCCACTACATGCCCGCGCATTACGCGGCCGGCTGGTGGATGGATTCGTCGGCGAGCCTCGACGAGGCCGAGACCGCGACCTACGAGCTGTTCTCGGCGCTGAAGAAGGTCGCGTTGACGCGCAACGTGCTTCTTCCGGTCGGCACCGACTACACGCCACCGAACAAGTGGGTCACCGACATTCACCGCCACTGGAACGCCCGGTACACCTGGCCGCGGTTCGTGTGCGCGCTGCCGAGCGAGTTCTTCGCGTCGGTGCGCGCCGAGTTGGACGAGCGCGGGGTCGAACCGTCACCGCAGACGCGCGACATGAACCCGATCTACACCGGCTGTCACGTGTCGTACATCGACACCAAGCAGGCCAACCGCGACGCCGAGAATGCGGTGCTCGACGGTGAACGCTTCGCCGTGTTCGCCGGGCTGCTCGCCGGCGCCACCTATCCGCAGGCCGCGCTGGAGAAGGCGTGGGTACAGCTTGTCTACGGCGCGCATCACGACGCCATCACCGGCTCGGAGTCCGACCAGGTGTACATCGACCTGCTGACAAGCTGGCGCGACGCGTGGCAACTGGGCTGCGCGGCGCGCGACAACGCACTCGCACTCGTCTCCAGCGCCGTCGACGGATCGGTGGTGGTATGGAACACGCTGACGCACAAGCGAACCGACGTGGTCACCGCCCGACTCGAGCGGCCTTTGGGCGACGGCGTACGCGTGACCGACGCCGACGGCAACGACGTGCCAGTTCTCGTAGAACACGGCGGGCGGTCGGTCAGCTGGCTGGCCCGCGACATTCCGTCGTTGGGCTGGCGCGCCTACCACCTGTCAACCGATGCCGCGGCGGCTGGCTGGACCGCCGTCGACGGTAACGAGATCGCCAACGGGCGGTACCGGCTGCGGGTCGACGAGGCCCGCGGCGGAGCGGTGTCGTCGCTGACCGAGTACGGCCGCGAACTGCTTGCCGACGGGAAGGTCGGTAACGAGCTCGCGGTGTACGACGAGTACTCCGCACACCCGGATGCGGGCGAGGGGCCGTGGCATCTGCTCCCCAAGGGTCCCGTCGTCGTGTCATCCAGTGCGGCAGCGGAATCCGTGCAGTGCTTCCATTCGGCGTTGGGGCAGCGACTCGTCGTGCGCGGGCGGATCGGCTCGGTGCTGCACTACACGCAGACGCTGACGCTGTGGCACGACGTTGCGCGCGTCGACTGCAGCACCACGATCGACGAGTTCACCGGCGAGGACAAACTGCTGCGGCTGCGCTGGCCGTGCCCCATCCCCGGGGCGATGCCGGTGAGCGAGGTCGGCGACGCGGTCGTCGGGCGTGGCTTCGCGCTGCTGCACGAACCCGGCTCCGACGAGTCCGTCGACACCGCGAAACACCCGTACACGCTGGACAATCCGGCGTACGGCTGGTTCGGGCTCTCGTCGGCGATGCGGGTCTGTGTTAATCAGGGCGTGCGCGCCGTGTCGGTGGCCGAGGTGATCTCGCCGAGCGAGGCGGAGTCGGCGCCACTGGCGCGCGAGCTGATGGTGGCACTGGTTCGCGCGGGCGTCACCGCGACGTGCAGCAGCGCCGACAAACCCCGCTACGGAAACCTGGATATCGACTCGAACCTGCCGGATACCCGCATCGCGCTCGGCGGCCCCGACGAGAACTCCTTCACCGCGGCGGTGCTGGCCGAAGCGGATCCCGCGTACACCGAGGAACTCAAGCGTCAGCTGTACGCGTCGGGCTCGGCACGGGTGTGGGTGCCCGCCGCCGCGCCGCTCTCGACGTGCTGGCTGCCGGGCGCGGACCTGCGCGGTGTGCGGACGCTGCCGGTGCTTGTGGTGGCAGGCGGCGACAACCTCGACGCTGCGGTCGCAGCGATGGTCGAAGACCTTGCCGACGCGGAGATCTCGGTTCAACAAGAGGTGTCTGCGGACATCGAAGCGTTCGACGAGCGGACCGTCGCGGTGCTGAACCGCGGCGTTCCCAGCTTCGCCGTCGACATCGATGGCACGCTGCACACGGCGCTGATGCGGTCATGCACCGGGTGGCCGTCCGGCGTGTGGATGGACCCGCAGCCGCGGCGCACCGCACCCGACGGCTCGAACTTCCAGCTGCAGCACTGGACCCACACCTTCGACTACGCCCTGGTCACCGGCGACGGAGACTGGAGGACGGCCGCCGTCCCTCATCGCAGCGCCGAGTTCTCGCACCCGTTGCGCGCCGTCGGAAATCGCAGTGCCAAGGGTGGATTACCCAGCTGGGGTTCGCTTCTGGAGATCGAGCCGGCAGGAGCCGTCCAGCTCGCCGCGCTGAAGGCGGCGGGCAACCCTCTTGCCTCCGGCAGCAGCAGGGCCGTCGACCCTGCCGAAGCGGTGACGCTGCGTTTCGTCGAAACAACCGGTGCCACAACCGATATCGCCATCACATCGGGACTGCACCGGGTGACCAAGGCGTCACGGGTGGATCTGCTCGAACAGCCACGGCTTCAGGAATCCGAAGGCCCGGACGACCTGACCATGCACGGCTACGAGATCGCGACAGTGCTGAGCCGGCTCAACATGCCGCAACTGCTCAACGCCGACCACACACAGCTGGCACCCGAGGTCGAGGCCGCGCAGCCGCTGTATGCGCGCTACTGGCTGCACAACCGCGGACCGGCGCCGCTCGGCGGCCTGCCCGCCGTCGCGCACCTGCACCCGCAGGCGACCGTCGCCGAGCCAGGAGACGAAGTCGTGCTTCGGCTCACCGCGGCGAGCGACTGCACCGATTCGGTGCTGCACGGCACCGTGCGGCTGCTGTGCCCCTCGGGCTGGACGGCGAGCCCGTCGAGCCTGCCGTTCGTGCTGCCGAGCGGCGAACATCTGGAAGCAGACGTCGAGCTGACATTGCCGCCGGACACCCCGCCCGGGCTCTACCCGATCCGCGCGCAGCTTCACGTCACCGGCGACGACGCGGTGTCGATGCCCGCATCGTGGCGCCAGACCGTCGAGGACGTCGCCACGGTGTCGGTAGGCACACCGGGCGAGGACAACGAGATCGTCTACCTGGTCGGCGAACCCGCCGATATCGAGGTTGCCGCGGGCGAAACCTCCCGGCTCGCGGTGACGGTGGGAACGGCGGCGGGCGCGAGCCTGTCGCTCGAGGCACATCTGGTCAGCCCATGGGGAACCTGGGAGTGGATCGGTCCGGCGGTTCAAGGCGCCGTGGTGACACCGGGCGAGACGACGGAGATCGGCTTCGACGTCACTCCGCCGCCGTGGGTGCAGCCCGGGCAGTGGTGGGCGCTGGTCCGGATCGGCTGCGCAGGGAGACTGCTCTATTCGCCCGCCGTGAAGGTGACGGTCCGGTGAGTCACGCACACGTCGCCGCAACCGTCGCCGGTCTCGGCGTGCCGGTCGCCGACGTGGACAGCCGCGAGGCCACGCTGCGCGGCGCGATGCCCGCGGCTGCGCTGCCGCGCGCGGGTACGAGTGAGGGCAGGCAGTTGCGCCGTTGGCTGACACAGCTTCTGGTGACCGAGCGGGTGATCGAAGCCGAAGCTGCAGACGCCGGAGTCACGGACGAAGGTGCACCCGCCGAAGACGAACTGCTGCCCGATGATTCCGCACGGCTGGAGATCGGCAGTATCGCCGCGGCCGCGCTGGCCGATCCGCTCGCCAGGGCGATGTACGCCCACGTCACGGCCGACATCGACGTCACGGACGCCGCAGTCGCCGCCTATCACACCCGCAACCCGGCGCGCTTCGCCAAATCTTCGAGAAGCGAAAACGGCTGGCACACAGCAGCTGTCGAGGGCCCGCCGCTGGATGCTGTCCGGCCGCTGATCGTCGAGCTACTGCGCGGTGCCGCCAGGCGCCGAGCGTTTCGGCTGTGGCTCGATTCCCGGCGGGCCGAGCTGGTTCGGTTGGCTCCCGGTTACGAGCACCCCGGCGATCCACGCCAGCCCGACAACACCCACAGGCACTGATGGCAGACCAGACGCTTGCCATCGACATCGGCGGCACGAAGATCGCGGTCGGCCTCGTCGACGACGAGGGCCGGCTCGGCCATCACGCGCAGCTGCCGACGCCCGACGGTGACGCCGAGGCCATCTGGGCGGTGGTCGACTCATTGGTCACCGAGGCGCTCGCTGTCGCAGGAGGACATGTCCGGGGTGCAGGCATCGCATCGGCAGGCCCGATCGACCTGCCGTCGGGCACCGTCAGCCCGATCAATATCACGCAGTGGCAACGCTTTCCGATCGTCGACCGGGTCACCGAACTGGTCGGCGCCCCGGCGCGGCTCGGCGGGGACGGCCTGTGCATGGCGATGGGCGAGCGCTGGCAGGGCGCGGGCCGTGGCGCGCAGTTCATGCTCGGCATGGTGGTGTCGACGGGCGTCGGCGGCGGTCTGGTGCTCGACGGCGCACCCTACGACGGCCGCACCGGCAACGCGGGGCACGTCGGCCACGTCGTCGTGGACCCGGGCGGAGCACCGTGCACCTGCGGCGGCCGCGGATGTGTCGAGACGATCGCGTCGGGCCCGAACATGACGCGGTGGGCCCGCGAGAACGGCTGGCACGGGCCGCCGAAGGCCGATGCCAAGGAGCTCGCCGATGCGGCCAACGCGGGGGATCCGTTGGCGCTCAGGGCTTTCAGGCGTGGCGCGACGGCGGTCGCGGCGATGATCGCATCGGTCGGCGCGGTCTGCGACCTGGATCGCGTCGTC
>CAVWPQ010000016.1:0-248104 GCA_963756865.1 uncultured Actinomycetota bacterium
CCTAGCCGACTCCGCCGGCGCTCCAATCGGCGCCGGGGGGTCGCGGTCATGACGTTGTCGCACGAGTTAAGGGGAGATGCGTTGCGTAACGGCGTGCTCGACGCGGAAGTGGGCGCGAGCCCGGCAATACTGCGTCAGCCAGTCGTGGTCCGCGCCTCGCGGAGAGAATGGGAGCGATCCTACGTCCGCGCGGTGGTCGGCATCGATGCCATTGCCTCCCTTGTGGCCGCCGTGACTGCCTACGTTGTCCGTTGGGGTGCCGAGGCGCCGGACCTGCGGTGGCACTTCGTGGTGCTCAGCACAGGCCTACCCCTGCTGTGGCTGGCGGCGATCGCGGCCGCTCGTGGTTACGAGTCACGGTTCCTCTCTGTCGGATACGAGGAGTTCCGCCGTGTCCTTGCGGCCGCGGTCGCGGTCATCGCAACTGTTGCCACTGCGTCCTGGGCGACGAAGGCGGAAATAGCGCGCGGTTATGTCCTCGTCGCTCTGCCGATGGCCATGGTCCTGACGCTGTTGGGACGCTATGCGCTCCGCAAGTGGGTGCACCGGAAGCGTCGCACGGGACTGTTCATGAGCGATGTCCTCCTGGTGGGCCACGGGCGCGCGGGAGCCGAGCTGGTTCGGCAAATGCGCAACGACACCCATCACGGGATGCGGATCGTGGGCTCTTGCGTTCTGGACGGGCGAGGATCCGACGACCTGACGAGCCTGGGCGTGCCGGTCCTTGGCGGCTTCGAAGACATCGAGTTCGCACTGCAGGCGACCTCCGCGGACACCGTGGCCGTGCTGCCGTGCCCGGAGATGGACGGCCCCGCCCTGCGGATGCTGTCGTGGAGTCTCGCCAAGTCAGGTACCGACCTGCTCGTGGCGCCGGCACTGATCGACGTTGCCGGTCCTCGTATCGCCATCCGGCCGGTCTGCGGGTTGCCGTTGTTGCACGTCGACGAACCACAGTGGGCGGGCGGTCGTCGGGTGGCGAAGGCGCTCTTCGACCGAGTGGCGGCGCTGATCGCGCTGAGCGCTCTGATGCCGCTGTTGGTGGCAATCGGGCTGGCCATTCGGCTCACCACCCCAGGGCCTGCGATATTTCGGCAGAACCGAACCGGTTGGCAGGGGCGTGAATTCGCCATGTGGAAGTTCCGCACCATGGTTCGCGACGCCGAAGCGCTGCGATCGAGCATGGACGACCTGAACCTGCACGCGACCGGCGAGCTGTTCAAGATGACAGTTGATCCTCGGATCACCCCGCTGGGGCGATGGTTGCGGCGGACGTCGCTTGACGAGCTGCCCCAGTTGGTGAACGTACTGCGCGGTCAGATGTCGCTTGTCGGCCCCCGTCCGTTGCCGATCACCGATCGGCCGTACGACGGCGACGCGCGAAGAAGGTTGATTCGTGAAGCCGGGCCTGACCGGTCTGTGGCAAATCAGCGGTCGCTCCGACTTGAACTGGGAGGAGTCGATTCGTCTCGATCTGCGCTACGTCGAGCAGTGGTCGCTCGCGATGGACGCTCTCATCATCTGGAAGACCGTGTTCGCGGTGGTGAAGGGCCGAGGCAGCTTATTGACTGACCCGGATGACGCGACTGGCAGACCAACAGCACTCGAGCAGAACAACAGACATGAACCAAAGGCACGAACGGAAGGACGGCTGGAATGAAGCGAGTGTGTGTTACCGGGGCGGGCGGTTTCATCGGACACCACCTCGTCACCATGCTGAAGCAGGAGGGGTACTGGGTCCGCGGGGTCGACCTCAAGTACCCGGAGTACACCGACGTGGACGCCGACGAGTTCGAGTTGCTGGACCTGCGCCGGTGGGACGCCGCGTTGCAGGCCACACGCGGAGTGGACGAGGTCTACGCGCTCGCTGCGGACATGGGCGGGATGGGGTTCATCTCCGCGCACCACGCGGAGATCCTGCACAACAACTCGCTCATCAATCTGCACACGCTCGACGCCGCACGGGTCAACGGCGTGCAGCGCTACCTCTACACCTCCTCGGCCTGCATCTATCCGGAGTACCTGCAGACCGAGACCGACGTGGTGCCGCTGAAGGAGAGCGACGCCTACCCGGCCCAGCCCCAGGACGCCTACGGGTGGGAGAAGCTGTTCACCGAGCTGCTGTGCGCGCTACTACGCCGACGAGTACCCGATGGAGACGCGCATCGTTCGGTTCCACAACATCTACGGGCCGTACGGCACGTACGACGGCGGCCGGGAGAAGGCGCCGGCGGCGATCTGCCGGAAGGTCGCGCAGGCCGAGGACGGCGGCAGCGATCGAGATCTGGGGCGACGGCGAGCAGACGCGGTCGTTCTGCTACATCGACGACTGCGTCGAGGGCATCTACCGCATCATGCAGTCCGACTACGCCGAGCCGCTCAACCTCGGCACCGACGAAATGGTGTCCATCAACGAGCTGGCACGATCTCGTCGCCGAAGTGGCCGGCAAGCGGGACATCGGCCTGAACCGGATTCCGGGCCCGCAGGGCGTGCGCGGACGCAACTCCGACAACACGCTGCTGCGCGAGGTCCTCGGCTGGGAGCCGACGACGTCCCTGCGCGACGGGCTGGCCCCCACCTACCGGTGGATCGAGAAGCAGCTGGCCGGCGCGTGACGACGGCTGATCCCGACCGGCCAGTCGCGGACGGATGGTCCACCGCGGGTCGACGTGCTCGGCGTGCGGTGTCAGCTGCCTGACGCTCGACTCCGCGGTCGAGGAGGTCTCGCGGCTGGGTCGACCGCGGCGAGCACCGGTACGTGTGCGTCACCGGCGTACACGGCGTGATGGAATGCCAGCGAGACCCGCAACTGCTCCGGATCCACAATCGGTCGGGCCTGACCACTCCGGACGGCATGCCGATGGTGTGGTCGGCCCGGTGGGCCGGCCAGCGTCAGGTCAGCCGTGTCTACGGCCCGGACCTGATGCTCGCGGTCCTCGCGCAGGCGGTCGAACACGGCTGGTCGTCCTTCTTCTACGGTGGCGGCCCGGGAACCGCGGAGCAGCTCGCCGACCGGCTGACCACCCGATTCCCAGGGCTGCAGGTCGCAGGCACCTGGACGCCGCCGTTCCGGCCGCTCACTCCGCAGGAGGACGCGGAGATCGTCCAGGTGATCAACGACTCCGGCGCGCAGCTTGTCTGGGTCGGCCTGAGCACACCCAAACAGGAGCGCTGGATGGCCGAGCACGTGGGCAGGTTGCGGGCCAACGCCCTGTTCGGGGTCGGCGCCGCCTTCGACCTCATCGCGGGCACCGTTCCCCAGGCGCCGCGCTGGATGCAACGCAGCGGGCTGGAATGGACATACCGGCTCAGCCGGGAACCGCGGCGACTGTGGCGCCGCTACCTTCGCAACAATCCGGCCTTCGTGGCGAAGGTCCTTGCCCACCCGCCGCGGCTGGCCCAGACCCCGCTCCAGCCGTCCGTTTTGGCCGGTTTCGATATCACAGTCAGAGGAGACAGATCATGAGGGTTCGACGCGCAGTTGTCACAGGAGGTGCGGGCTTCCTCGGATCTCACATGTGCCATCGACTCCTGCAAGAGGGGTACGAAGTCATCTGCCTCGACGACTTCTGCACGGGTGCTTCGATCAACGTGCAACACCTCCTCGAAGACCGTCGCTTCCGGCTCGTCCGGGCTGACGTCACCGACTACGTCCATGTTGCAGGGCATGTGGACGCGGTGCTGCACCTGGCGTCTCCAGCTTCGCCCATCGACTACCTGCAGCTACCGCTGCAGACCCTGAAGGTGGGCTCGATCGGCACTTTTCACTGCCTAGGACTGGCCAAGGAAAAGCAGGCCCGCTTCCTGCTGGCTTCGACGTCGGAGTCTTACGGCGACCCGCTGGTCCATCCCCAGCCCGAGACGTACTGGGGCAACGTCAATCCGGTCGGCCCACGCGGCGTCTACGACGAGGCCAAGCGATTCGCGGAGGCGACGACGATGGCGTATCGCAACGCCCGGGGGGTGAACACCACCATCGCCCGCATCTTCAACACGTTCGGGCCCCGGATGCGGCCCTGGGACGGGCGCGCCATCCCGACCTTCATCGGGCAGGCGTTGCGCGGTGAGCCGTTGACTGTCGCCGGTGACGGGAGTCAGACGCGATCGGTGTGCTACGTCGACGACCTCATCGAGGGCCTCGTCAGGTTGCTGCATTCCGACCTGAAGGGGCCGGTGAACATCGGCAACTGCGGGGAAATGAGCGTCCTCGAGCTTGCTCGCCTCATTATCGAACTCACCGGCTCGAGCTCGGAGATCGTTTTCGTGGACCGTCCGCAGGATGATCCCACCGTTCGCCGCCCGGACATCACGCTGGCGCGCACTGCCCTCGGGTGGGAACCCACAGTGGATGTCCGCGAAGGACTGCGGCGGACCATCGACTGGTTCCGCAGCCAGAGCCTCGTGCTTGAGGACGTGTCAATGCCCATGCCGGGCGCGCCGGCGCTAACGACCGTCGTCTCGGCGGTCAAACAAGCCAGCTAAGAAGGGCAATTCAAGATGATGAGCAGATTCGTCCCGGCCGGGAGCGGTTGGGCGGACAGTGACCGCGAGTTCGCGGCGTCCGAAACATTTTCAGGGTTGGACGGGGACAGCCAAGTGGTTCGTGGTCCCGGTCTCCTCCGCTCGCTGTGGCGGTATCGGCTCGCCATCGTGGCCGTGGCAGCGCTAGCAGCCATCGCGGGGTACGCCGTTTCCTTATTTCTTCCAGCCAAGTATGAGGCGGAGGCCAGCCTTTCTCTTCGCGATCCCGGGAGTCCCGCTGTCCTCACCTTGAGCGGGTTCTCCCCCCAGTCGGGCGACCGCGCCGTCTTCATGGCCACCCAGGCCCAATTCGCAAGCTCCGACCAGGTGTACGAGCGTGCACTGCAGATCCTCAATCGCAGCGGGACACCTGACGACCTCAGACGCTTGGTGGTCGTGAAGCCGTCGGCTGATCTGGCATCGGTCACGATCAGTGCCACCTCGGGTGACAGGGCGGAATCCGCGAACCTGGCCACGGCGGTCGGCACCGCTTTCCAGCAAGTGAACGGTGAGCGAGTCGCCGCGGAGGCGAACAGTGCGGTCGCCGGGTTGGAGCAGATGCGTGACCAGCGGGAGTTGGAGTTCGACGCGCTCAGAGTGCAGATCGAGCAGACGACTGGTCCCGATCTGGGCAGCCTGCAAGACAGGGCGTCGCACGTTGCCGATCTGATCGGCAAATTGCAGGTCTATGAGCAAGAGATCGGTGCGCAGGCCGCAGTGTATGGATCGGGGGTCGAATCGTTCCAGAAGGCGACTCCGCCGGTTTCCTCGTCTCAGCCCGCCCCGCTGCTGCTGGCGGCGCTCGGTGCGGTACTCGGGTTGGTCGCCGCCGGGGGCTGGGCCTGGTGGGCAGCCGGGCGCAACCGCCGCGTGGAGTCGGAAGCAGACGCCGGGCCGATTCTTGGGATTCCGCTGCTCGGCGAGACGCCGCGACTGAACACGGAAATGCGGGGAACACGTGCGCCATCGTCGCTACTAAAGGATTCGGTCGCCCCCGAGGCTTACCACCTCGTGCTGGCAGGGTTACAGCATGCCCTCTCCAAGATGGGCGGCAAAGTCGTGGCCGTAGCGAGCGCGGGGCCTGGTGACGGGAAGACCGTGACCGTGCTGAATCTCGCGCTCGCGGCCAAGCGGGAAGGTCGCAAGGTTCTTCTGGTCGACGGCGATGAGCGGACCAGAGGGCTTTCGCAGCTGTGTCGCGACGGCGAACTGTTCGACGTGATCGGCATGAAGCACGGCGGCGAGGAGGATCCCGCGGACGCCATCAGCCGGTGGTCGCCACCGGTGCCGACACCAGCCGTGGGCGCCAAGGTGCTGCAAGTCGGGCCGGAGGAGCGTAACGGACATCATCCGGCCGTCTACTTCCGCTCGACGGCCTTCGGCGAACTGATCAGCTCGAGTGAGCCGGCCGACCTCGTCCTGATCGACACGCCGGCGCTGCTGGATGTTTCGGAGGCCGTGACCATCGCCGATCACGCCGACGCAATTTTATTGGTGGTCAACCGGGGCACCTCTCTGGCCGATCTGCGGCGCGCTCGCGAACGGCTGGCTTTCACCGATACGCCGGTGATCGGCTACCTACTCAACCGCGCGTCCGCGCCGCGCGCCTACGGTAGCGCCGGCCGAGGCCCGCTCGCCCGTGGCGCGCACCGCCGGGGAACGGACGAGCCTTCAGAGGCACGGGTCGTTGACTAGCAACCTTCGACGTAGTCCTTTGGGGCTACGCCAGTACCGGCACGGCTCCAGCGGTCCGGCAGCGGCCGCCCCTGAGCGGCACTGTTGCACCGCGATCCGTGAGCGGCGACTTGCCTATCTGGCTCCTGGGCCGGCGGCGCCGACGGCGCCTGACAGGGGACGGCTCGCGTGGCTGTAACTGTTCTGATGGGCGTCGTGCTCCTGGTCGCGGGGGCGGCCTGCCTGCTCCTGCTCGAGGTGCTCATCAAGCGGCCCGACGTCGCGGCCGCCATGGTGTTCGCAACGATCGTCATCCAGGCGCTGTTCGTGGACAAGGTGCCGGCGCTGCCGCTGGGCGGCACGATGAACGTGTACGTCACCGACCTGGTAGCCGCGTCGATCACGGCCGCCGCAGTGGCCCGGGTGCTGCGTCTGAAGCGCTTCGACCGTTTCCAACGCTGGCTGCTGCTGCTGGGCGTGCTGCTCGGCGTCTCGCTGCTGCTCGGGGTGGCCGCCTTCGGGCTGCAGGCCGCGGTCAACGACTTCCGTGACTTCCTGTTCTTCATCGGGGTCGCCCTGTACTTCTCGACCTTCGCCCCGTCCACAGAGCTGTCGGCCCGGATCGGTCGCATCTGGCTGATCATGACCGTGCCCATGATGCTGTTGGCTGTGCTGCGCTGGACGCAGAACTTCGCGGGCCTGGCGCTGGGCGTCCCGGCCTCGAAGTGGGGCGCCGACGCCGCCGTCCGTGTCCTGGACGGACCCTATGTGTTCTTCCTGGCGCAGGCCTTTGTGCTCACCATCCCGGCCTGGCTCAGTGGGCAGCAGTCGCGCAAGCAGCGCCTGCTGAGCGTGTTGCTGCTACTGATGGTGATCGCCCTCAACCGTCGCACGGCCTGGCTGGCGGTCGTGGCCGGGATCGCCGTGCTGTTGCTGCGTGACCGGCGATTGGGCCGGCCGGCGATGGGCCTGGTGGCCCTAGGTGGCGCCATGGCTGTCGCAGGCGTCGTCGCCCTGGGTGGGCTCCAGCAGGGCGCCGCGCAGCCGCTGACCCAGGAGGACACCGGCAACCTCACCTGGCGCGTCGAGGGGTGGTCGGACCTGCTCGGCCCCTGGCTGGGCAACCCGGTGTCGTGGCTCATCGGCGATCCGTTCGGCACTAGCCTCGCCCGCGAGATCGGCGGTACGGAGGTCACCTCGAACCCGCACAACTTCTACATCGAGACCATGCTGCGGGCCGGTATTCCGGGTCTGATCGCGCTGCTCGTGCTGACCGCGGGGGTGATGCGTGCGCTGTGGCGGACGCCGGCCCCCTCCACCAGGCTGCTCGATGCCGGCATGATGCCGGCTCTGCTGGCCATGCAGCTGGTCTGGTACCTGACCTGGGTCCCTGGCAGCGAACAGGGCATCGTCACCGGCCTGGCCATGGCCATGGCGGCCACGCACATGGCCGGCCACCGGCCTGACCCGACGCTGGTGCGCGAGCGCGCAGGTCCGCACACCCTGCACCTCGAAAGGAGCAGCCGATCATGAGTGAGGCGACCAGACGACTGGGGGACACCGCCGGTCGACCGTGGCCGCGGTCGGTCAGCGTGGTGATCCCGGCCTACAACGCCGCCGCGACCCTGGCCGAGCAGCTCGGCGCCCTGGCCGGGCAGGACTACGAGGGCGACTGGGAGGTCGTGGTCGTCGACAACGGCTCGAGCGACGCCACCGCAGACATCGCTCGCCGCTACGCCCAGCACCTGCCGGCTTGCCGGGTCGTCCAGAGCCTGGAGCGCGGGCACGCCGCCCCCCGCAACGCCGGTGCACGTGCCGCCCGGGGCGAGCTGCTCGCCTACTGCGATGCGGACGACGTCGTCGCCCCGGGCTGGCTCAAGGCCTTGGCCGCGACGGCCCGCGACTACGACCTGGTCGGTGGGTGGCTGAACTCCGAGCCCCTCAACGACGAGGTCACGCGCTCCTGGCACGGGGTGTACCCGAGGGACGGGCTCAGGTCCTGGCTGCTGCCCTACTCGGGCGCAGGAAATTTCGCGATCTGGGCCGAGGTGCTGCGTGACTTGGGCGGCTGGTCGGCTGACTACGAGGCCGGCGCGGAGGACGTGGAGCTGTGCTGGCGGGCCCAGGTGGCCGGCTACCGGCTCGGCTTCGCCCCCGACGCCGTCGTCAGCGTCCGCTACCGGACCGGTCTGCGGCCGACGGCCCGCCAGGGCTTCGCGATCGGCATCAACAGCGAGCACCTCCTACGCGACTTCGGCTTCGTGCGCGATCTGGACCTGCCCGCCAAGTCGGAGGCGGTCCACGCGGTCGACGACGGCGCTGGCGCGCTCGGGCGCGCCATGGGCCGCGCGGTATGGCTCGCGACCAGGCTGCACTACCTGCTCGGCCCACGCCGCCTGCGGGGCCAGTGGATCTCGGTCGGCGCCCAGTACGCCGGGCGACTGCGCGGCGCGCTCACATACCGCGTGCGGGACCGGCGGCCCCGGGGGTTGGGTCGCACCATGGACGCCGACAAGGTGGGCGGGGTGAGCGGCGACCAACACCTCCACATCGCTGCCCAACGATGACCCGGAAGACCACGAGTTGCGCGCTGGTTGCGCTCGCAGCTGTCGTAGCCGCCTGCGCGCCAGGAGCCCCACCCGGGGGTGTTGTACTGATGAACACGCCGGCTCCGACGCCCAGCACGGGCCTTCAGGCGACTCCGAGCGACGCGTTGGCGACTATCGACCAGGCCAACGCGGGTGACACGGTCACCTTCACCGCCGGTTCGTATCCAAAGCTCGTGCTGCGCAAGAGCTTCAGCAGTGGACGGGTCACGGTGAAGTGCCAAAGCGGCGTCGTGATCGCCGGTGTCGACAGCAACGGCATGTCCGGGTACACGTTCGACGGCTGTCGCGTCGCCATCCCGGTCGAATACACGGACATCAGCAAGCGCGCCGTCGAGAACCGCGGGCCGTCGTCGAACATCACCTGGCAGAACGCCACCATCACCGGCGGCTTCATCGGTTGGGACGTCTACGGGGAAAGCGGCCAATGGGCCACGAACATCAGTCTCGTGGACTCCGACGTGTCCCTGTCCGGCGGCGACCTGATCCACACCAACGGCGTCGACGGACTCCTGATCGAGCGCAACAATCTCCACGACCCCTCGCACAACCCCAGCCTCGGCAACGAATCCGAGCACCACGACGGGTGGCAGGCACAGAACACCACCAATGCGACCTTCACCCGAAACCACGTCTGGTGGACAAGCGGCACCGGCCACTACACCGGCGAGACCGACTCCTACCTCGGCCAGGGCATCATGGTCTCGGGCGACGCCGGCCCAGTCCAAAACGTAGTCATCTCGAACAACCTGATCGAGCACTACAACGGCCGCCCTATCGACATGGTCGGCGCCGTCGGCGTCAAGGTCGTCAACAACACGCTCCTCGACGCCGGCGACGGCGTCGGCATCACCGTCAACGTCGGCTCCTCTGCGGTCGAGGTATGGAACAACATCACGACCTGCGTATACGGGATCGGCCAAACCACCTACGAGGCCGACAACTGGCTGGTCAGCGATGCCCCCTGCGGCGGCGCTGCAATCGACGGCCAAAGCGCCTACCGCGGGGACCCCGGCCTCGCGCCCGACTACCGGCCGACCGCCTCGAGCCCCGTCAACGGGAAAGGCTCCACCCGGGCGGGCACCCCCACCATCGACCTCGACGGCGCAACACGATCCACACCCGTGCTCGGAGCGCGCGTTGGCTGAGCATCGAGTGCCCTCACCCGGTCAGCCGCCGCACGCCCCGTCCTATGAGCTGAAGGACTTTCGGCCTCGCTCCGCGCGTGTACTTCCACGACACGATTTTTCGTGCTACCCGCGACGGAGTCACCGCTACGGCAGCAAACCACATGGTCTCGAAGACGCGCCGGACGGGTGGCATCTCCGCGGTGCGCCAGGTCGCGACGATTCCCTTTCCGGCAACGCGAAGGGGTCGCTCTCCGGGAATCGGATGGAGCGAGGGCTCCAGCTTGGCCGAAACCAAACGAGATTCGAGGTGTCCAGCGTAGCTGCCGAGGGGGTTGCTCCCAGTCCGCAGACCGTTTCGCTGGGCGACGCCGTCGATCAAGCCGACGAGATCCAGATGGTGCGAGACCATCGTTCGGAACCTCCTGGCGTCCACGGCCTGGCTCACGGCCGTGAAGTTGCGGTCATGCACCCGGTAAGCGGCGAGAGGTGTGTCGATCGCGGCCACCTCTCCCTCGAAAGGGACGAGAGTGTTGAGATAGCCGTCGGCGCAGTACCTGAACGGCGCTTCGGGCATGGGCATGATGGCCTCGAGCGCCGACCGACTGAAGACGTTCCCCGACGTGACCGCCGTCGAGTAGTGAGCGCGCTCGAGGAGCAGTGGGCGGACGTCTCCGCGATCGAGCGGCGTACCGGTCGGCGGATACTCGCCAAGAGGCCGGCCATGCTTGTCGACCACGGTCAGGCGAAAGTGCACCTTCGCAACGCCTTCCCGGAAAGCGGCGACAGCTGCCTCGACCGCACCCGGGTAGAGGAAGTCGTCGCTGTCGAGGAACAGCACCAGATCACCCTTGGAGGCTGCGAAGCCGGCGTTGAACGCCGATCCCTGGCCGCCGTTCTCCTTCAGGATCGGCACGATGCGGTCGCCGAACGAATCGATGACCTCCCGGGATCCGTCCCGCGACCCGTCGTCGACGACGATGACCTCAGTTCGGCCGTACGACTGGTCGAGTGCGCTGCGGACCGCTTGGCCCAGGAACTGCGCGTAGTTGTAGTTGTCGATCACGATGCTCACGAACGGCTCATGGACAACGTCGTTCATCGAGCGCTCACGACGCGTGAGCGGCCGCGCAGGGGCGGGTCACTGGTATCGGTCAGTGGCAGGGCGCGAGCCTTCATATTCGACGCAACGTGTCGACTGCTGAAATGTGCTCGAGCATCTGTCCACTTCCCTCGCAGCGCCGGTAAACCTTCGGTCGGCCCTCCGCGCCGGAAGGGCGATGAGCCTCAGCGGTTTAGCGTAGCCATCGGAAGGGCTCGCAACGAAGTTTACCGCCGCGCCCGTTCCACGCCTTTGTCTACTGGAGCGTGCTCAAGACGCCCGACGCCGGGAGCGAGGGTCACCCACTGTTCGTGCGCTCCTCCGTCACGGGTCTCCCACAGTGGGCGTTTGCCACCGCAGCGCTCATTGATGTCGACTCGTTGCTGCGAAAGCCTGAGACTGACACCCGGCGGGACCCTGACGCGCGCCCGCGGGCCGAGTTGTCCAGCAACGCACTCTCGGAGTACCGTCCATCGAACGGAGGTCAGCGCCTCGGTGTCGCCGGTCGTGCTGGCGTGCCCTCGCTGGCAATGGCCGTCAAGGAGTCGGATTGATCGCGCGTTTCCGGACAAGCTGCCGGGTCGCCTAGGTCTACTGGGGAGTCAGGGTGCGCCTCGGTCGTGCTTTCATCCCTGAGGGCGTGACCCGCCTTTTTCGGCGCCGTGGTCTCGCGCACGGCACGGCCTGGATGTTCGTCTCCCAGAGCGGCCTTGTCCTCTGCCAGCTCGGCTACTTCGTCGTGGTCGCGCGCGCGCTCGGCGTCAACACATTCGGACAGCTGGCGGCCTCGCTGGCCTTGGTCGCCATCTTCGTTCCGTTCTCCGCCTGGGGATCGGGAAACCTGATCGTGATGGATGTCGTGCGCGACCCGAGGTTATTTGCCGTCTCCTTCGGCAACGCGCTCGTGTCGATCGGCGCCACCGCGGTCGTGCTCGTTCCACTCACACTCCTACTCGCTGCCCTCTTCCTTCCGAAGATCCCGCTCGCCGCGATTCTTTTGCTCGCGCTCGCCGACCTCGGCTTCGGTCGGGTCACCGGGATTTCGGCGCCCGCGTTCCAAAGTGTCGAGCGATTCGGCGCGATGACCGCCGTCAGCCTCATCGCGCCGATCATCCGCCTCGCTGCCATCGTCGCCTTCGCCGTCTTCTGGGATTCGCACGATCTCGTGACGTGGACGGCCCTCTACTTCGTCGGGACCGTCACGGGAGCGGCGGTCGCGACGTGGTACACGTGTCACGAACTTGGTCGACCGAAGCTCGATCTCCACGCGTTGCGCAAGCGCGTGAAACTGGGCGGCTACTTCGCTGTGGGCCTTAGCGCCGGATCGATCTACGGTGATATCGACAAGATGATGCTCGGCCGGCTGAGCACGTTCGACGCGGCCGGCATTTACGCCGCTGCTGACCGCGCAGTCGGGATGGCCTTCATGCCGGTCATGGCGATGCTGTCCGCGGCCTACCCGCGCTTCTTCCGCGAGGGAAGCGCTGGCATCCACGCCTCGGCGGCCTATGCGCGTCGACTGCTGCCGGCGGCGTCCGGCTATGGCCTTCTCGCCGGCATCGGCATCTTCGTCTTGGCACCGATCGCGCCGCTGATCCTGGGTGCCGACTTCGCCCAGTCGGTCGACGCCCTCCGCTGGCTGGCGCCCCTTCCGCTCCTCTACGTCCTGTACTACCTGCCCGCCGACGCCCTCACCGGCGCGGACGCGCAGGGCCTTCGGACGATCATCCAGGTCGTCGCCGCAGCGCTCAACGTCGGACTCAACATTCTGCTGATCCCCGAACACTCGTGGAAAGGAGCGGCATGGGCGATGCTCGCGACACTCGGCTTCCTCGCCGCCGCGCTCTGGCTGGCGGTAGTTCTGACGTCGCGGACCGCGACATCTCGCTCAGTCTCGACATCCCCCACCGTCTCGTGACCGCGACGAGCTCGCCGGTGCCTCCCATTGCGGCCGTCGAGCTGAGTTTGCTGAGTAGCAGTACCATGACCGACTGTGCCGGCTTGTGACGGAAGGGGGCCCGCTCCACGTGCGCCCCTCCGCTGACGTCCCGGTGCTGATGCTCGCCTTCAATCGCCCTGAGAAGACACAGCGTGTGTTTGAGGCCGTCCGAGCAGCAGCCCCCCGACGGCTGTACCTTGCCGCTGACGGGCCTCGCGCGGATGTCCCTTCTGATGTCGATCGCTGTGAGCGCACCCGGCAGATACTGGACGACGTCACCTGGCCCTGCGAAGTGAAGCGGCTGTACCAGCCCCGGAATCTCGGCTGCAAACGTGGCGTCAGCACTGCAATCGACTGGTTTCTTAACCACGAGGAGAGCGGCATCATTCTCGAGGATGACTGCCTGCCCGCCACCGACTTCTTCCCGTTCTGCGCCGAGCTGCTCGACCGCTACCGCGACACTCCGGAGGTCATGATTATCGGCGGGCACAATCCGCTCGGGAGGTGGGATGCGCCCGAGGCCAGCTACGTCTTCAGCCGGACGGCCCCGATTTGGGGATGGGCGACGTGGCGGAGGGCATGGGAGCGGTTCGACCCGGCGATGATCAGATGGGGCGAGCCCGAGGGGCGGGCGCTGGTTCGGTCGAGGATGCCGCTCGCCGAGTACCGCATCACCAGCCAGAAGTTCGATAGCGTCTACGAAGGTCGCGTCGACTCCTGGGGGTTCGGCTGGGCGTTTGCGATTCTGGTCAACGGTGGCGTCTCGATAATGCCCGCCAGCAATCTCGTTACCAACATCGGCTTCGACAGCGAGGCCACCCACACCAGGCGCCCGTCCAGTCGCGAGGGTGCCGTACCCACGTACCCAATCGAGCGTCCGCTGCGACATCCGCCGTCGACGACCCCTGACGACCGATTCGAGCGTGCGTACTTCAAGATCAGCTTCCCGCTCGGGCGGCGGCTGGTCCATATGCTCCCACCGTCCACCCAGGATCGGTTGCGCGCAGCCGTGTACCGACTGGCTGCCCTGGTGCAACGCGCGTCGGTATGACCGCGAGCCGCCGACTGCACCTGCTCGCTCGGCCGTCAACAACGCCGCACACACCACTCGCATGGCCTTTACCGCGCGGGAGGCTAGGCTGCGGCTCGTTCGCATGATCCAGTTCGCGGGTGACCCGGGCGATCTCGGCCCGCTCGGCAGGGAGTCTGCCGACCCTGTCCCAGGGCCGATTACCCGCCAGCATGCCCCTACTGGTTGCTGATGCCACTCCAGCCACACCTACGCACAAGCCTATAGGTGGATCGCCGCTTAGTTTGCCGGGTATTGCGCGTATGGGCAAACAGGGTAAAGTTCGCTAGGACGTGTTCTCGCGGCTGAGACGATGCCCACCTGCTTTCCACGGAAAGTGCTTAGGCTGATCCCCGGAAGCGTGACGAATCCGCACATTTTAGGCCTGATGAATAGGGTGAGTTCTTGACTGAAACATTGGCAGAGAGCGCAGCAGAGGTCGTTGTCAGCGATCTTGATTACATATCCTCCGCGCTACAAGCTGAGTTCGCGCGCGTTGCCGGCAAGCGCCTGCTGATCGTCGGCGGTGCCGGCTTCCTGGGCTATTACATGGTTCAGTCTGTCTTGCACTGGAACCGGCATGCCGGTGCGGACAACCCGATCCTGCTTACCGTCTACGACAACTACATTCGGGGCGTACCGGACTGGCTCTCGGCACTCCGCGGCGATCCGACTCTGGAGTTGGTAAAGCACGACATATCGCAGCCGCTCCCCGAAAATGTTCCGGACTTCCAGTACATCGTGCACGCGGGCTCGATCGCGTCGCCGATTTACTATCGCCGGTATCCGATCGAAACGATGGACGCGAACGTCAACGGGCTGCGCTCGCTTCTCGATTACGCGGTGCGGCAGCAGTTTTCAGCAGCGCCCGTCGAAGGCTTCCTGTTCTACTCGAGCAGTGAGATCTACGGCGACCCGACGCCAGAGAACATTCCCACTCCAGAGACGTACCGTGGCAACGTTTCCTGTACCGGAGCCCGCTCATGCTACGACGAGTCGAAGCGCTACGGCGAAACCTTATGCGTGTTCTTCGCCCAGCAGCACAGCCTGCCAATCAAGGTGGCGCGGCCATTCAACAACTACGGGCCAGGGCTCAAGATCTCCGATAAGCGTGTGCTGCCCGATTTTGTGAGAGATGTGCTCGCTGGGCGTGACATTGTCATGAAGTCAAGCGGTACGCCAAAGCGCACGTTCTGCTACGTCGCCGATGCAGTGATCGGCTACTACAAGGTGCTCGTGAACGGCGAACCGGGCGAGGCCTACAACATCGGCGTTGAGACACCGGAGATCTCTATGGCCGAACTCGCGGACAAAGTGGTCGCGCTCGGCCGGGAGCTTTGGGGGTACGGAGGCAAAGTCGTGCGCCAGATCGACGAGGACTACCTGGCTGACAACCCCGAACGACGCTGCCCGGTTATCACCAAGGCCCGCAATGGACTTGGTTATGACCCACAGGTCCTCGTCGATGAAGGACTGCGGCGGGCGTTGCTCTGGTACGCGGACAACCGTGAAGCGGAGGACGCCTGATGAAGGTGTCAATCATCGGCACTGGGTACGTTGGCTTGGTGAGCGGTGCTTGCCTGGCCGCCAAGGGCCACGACGTGGTTTGCATCGACATCGACCCGGTGAAAGTCGACCAGATCAACCGCAGTGAATCGCCGTTCTTCGAGCCCGGCCTGGATGAGCTGTTGAGGGCGAACATCGGCGAGCGGTTACGTGCGACATGCGATGCGCGGAGTGGGGTTCTGGATTCCGACATCACCCTGATCGCGGTCGGCACGCCTTTCAACGGCACCAGGATCGACCTCACGTACGTTGAGAAATCGGCTCGAGAGATTGGCACCATCCTTGCCGAAAAAGCGCAGTATCACTGCGTCGTCGTCAAGAGCACTGTGGTGCCGGGAACGACGGACCACGTGGTACTGCCAATTCTGGAGGTGTCCTCGGGTAAGCACGCCGGACGTGACTTCGGGGTTGGGATGAACCCTGAATTCCTCACTGAAGGTGAAGCAGTCGGCGACTTCATGGAACCCGATCGCATTGTCTGCGGGGGCATCGATGAGCGCACACAGGACATGCTTGGGGAGTTGTACGCGACCTTCTCCGGTGTTCCGAACGTGCGTACCAACAACAGCACCGCCGAAATGATCAAGTACGCGTCCAACGCGATGCTGGCCACGTTGATCTCGTTCTCGAACGAGCTGGCGAACCTGGGTGCGTCGCTCGGAGGCGTGGACACCGTCGACGTGATGAGGGGTCTGCACCTCAGCCGCTATCTGAGCTCTGTCCTCGACGATGGTCGGCGCGTGGACGCGCCGGTGAACTCGTTCTTGATGGCAGGGTGCGGATTCGGCGGAAGTTGTCTGCCCAAGGATGTCAACGCGTTGATTGCAGCCGGACACGATGCCGGCGCCCCGATGAACCTGCTCCAGGCGGTGATCGACATCAACGACCGTCAGCCCGACAAAATATTCGACCTTCTCGGGAAGAACTTCGATTCGCTGCATGGCAAACGAGTAGCGGTGCTGGGGTTAGCTTTTCGGCCGGACACCGACGACATGCGAGAGTCACCTGCAATTCCGATCGTGCGGCGCCTTCTCGAAGAAGGAGCGGTCGTATCGGCATACGACCCGGTGGCCGGGCAAGCGGCGCGAAAGGTGTTCAGCGACCAGGTGATTCTGTGCGAGTCGTTGGATCACGCTGTCAGCGATGTAGATGCGATCGTGCTCGTCACCCGATGGAAGGCGTTCGAGAGGCTTCCTACACTTCTTGCCCGGATGGGCGCTGCGCCGATCGTCGTGGACGGTCGCCGGATGTTGAGCAAGGATTCGGTCGATCACTACGAGGGCATCGGACTTTGAGCGGTAATCCCGAATCCACAGGTCTTCCGACGCTGGACCTGGCGGACTTCGGTACTCGTCTCGGGATTGGCCTGCCCGGCGAGGAGATGTACGCGCTGTGTGCCGAGCTCTATCCGTTCTGTCGGAGTATCACCGGAAGTGGAGTGCGCGAAACGCTGGCGGTCACGGGAGCGCAGTTGCCGCTGCAGATACATGAAGTCGCCACCGGCACCGAAGTGTTGGATTGGACGGTTCCGAAGGAGTGGAACATCCGAGACGCATATGTGAAGAACTCCAAGGGTGAACGCGTCATCGACTTCAACAAGAGCAACCTTCATGTGGTGGGCTACAGCACTCCCGTGCACGGCAAGGCCACCTTGACCGAGCTCAAGCAACGGCTGCACACCTTGCCCGACCGGCCTGGCCTCATCCCGTACCGCAACTCCTTCTACAAGGAGGACTGGGGCTTTTGCCTGACGGACGAGCAGTTACAGGCTCTTCCAGAAGGTGAGTATGAATATTGCATCGACTCGAGCTTGGAGGACGGCTCGTTGACATACGGCGAGTTGACACTCCCGGGCAGCGACACCGATGAAGTTCTGATCAGCTGCCATGTGTGTCACCCGTCGTTGTGTAACGACAACCTTTCGGGCATCGCCGTCACCACCTACCTCGCGCGATATCTTGCGTCGATCCCGCACCGATGCACATACCGCATCCTTTTCCTGCCTGTGACGATCGGCGCCATCACGTGGCTCGCGCGCAACGAGCACGACCTTGACCGAATCCGGCACGGACTCGTCTTGAGCCTGCTCGGCGACCGCGGACACAGCACCTACAAACGCAGTCAGCGCGGAGATGCGACGGTGGACCGTGCAGCCGCCCATGTACTGCAGCACTCGGGTCAGCCCCACGAGATCCGAGAATTCTTTCCGTACGGCTACGACGAACGTCAGTTCTGCTCACCGGGTTTCGACCTCCCCGTGGGATGTCTGATGCGGACTCCACACGGCCAGTATCCGGAGTATCACACCTCCGGAGACAACCTGGACTTCATCACCCCGGCGTCCCTTGAAGACTCGTTGGCGAAATGCCTCTCGATTCTTGAGATCGTGGAGAAGAACGCTCGCTATCGGAACCTCAAGCCGAAGGGCGAACCGCAATTAGGCAAGAGGGGGCTCTATCGAGCGATGGCCGATCGCGACGACGGCGGTTTCGACGAATTGGCCTTGCTCTGGGTGTTGAACCAAAGCGAAGGGACCCGGTCGCTGCTCGACATCGCGGAAAGATCGGGTCTCCCGTTTGGTGGGCTTCGAATGGCCGCTATCGAATTGGAGAAGCAAGGGTTGCTGCGGAACGAAGGCTACTTATAGCTGGTTGCCGGGCGAGTGTGAGTGGCACCAGCTCGACGTCGGGCAGCACCGACGCGCCCCGCATGATCTGAAGGTATCGCTGCCTGAGTTCTGAGAGCAGCCCCGACTGTGCGAAATGAAACCCATCGACCTCTTCGACGAGAGTCAGCTCCGTGATAGTGCCGGCGATGCCACACTCTTCGGCTGCAAGTAGCTCACTGCGCTCAATCGGCCTGCGCTCGAAAGGCACACCCCATTCCCGGCTCACGTGCTCCAGCGCGTCGACGGTGATGCTGTCCAGGCAGCCCTCGTACGGTGGAGGGCTGATGATGCGGCCCTTGTCGGCGATGAGAACACACGCCCCGGTCGCCTCGGCAACCCTCCCCGCGTCATTGAGCATCACTGCATCGTCGTAGCCGAGGCGGCGCACCTCTATCCTGGCGAGGCGTCCGCCGACGTAGTTTGCGCTGGACTTCACCCGCGTGGGTAGCGCGACGTCGATAGCGCGACGCCAGGTGCTGACGCCGAGTCGCATCGGTTCGGGATTGTGTTTTTGCTGCGCGAAGGCGGTCACGATGAGATCAGCTGCGGTGCCCTCACCCCAATGCCCCTCCGTAACGTAGAGGGTGGTTCGGAACCAGAGGTCCCGATCGGGAACCAGCAACCGGCCAGCCAGAGTTTCAAGCCCAGTCAGGAAATCCTCGTAGGTGAACGTAATTGGGATGTGCAGCAACGCAGCAGACCGACGGAGTCGGTCGTAATGCAGGCGAGGAGTTCGCACGGCGAATATCTCGCCCGTGTCGTTCCAATACCCCTTGACCCCCTCGAAAACACTCAGCGCACGGGTGAGTGCCTCCGCGCTGATGTGGATCCGCACGTCGTTGTATGGCACGAGTTCGCCATTGACCAGCGCCCACGGCGGAGTCTGCAGCTGTGACAGTGAAGCAGTGTGACCCAAGATTCTGCCCTTCAATCTCGTCTGTGAATGGGGCGACTCGCACGACCCGCTAAGTGTCCAGAAGCGGTGTCTGCAGATTCGGCTCCGTGAATGTCAGGGTCGCCTTCTCCACGACGAAAGCCTCGGCGTGTGCGCTTCTGCACTGGACCCCCCGAAGCCGCGACAGGCCGACGAACGCTGCTCGTCGAACCAGTCCCGGCTCGTCTGCGATGGATAGTGCTTGAGCAGCAGACGCGCCTTCTCCTCTGCGACAACGGTTTCGAGTGGGTGGTACATCGTCGCGCGCGGAATGTCGCCTTCCCACTTGAGGATCTCGTAGCCGAGTAGCAGATGATCGCGGAATTCCGTCGGCAAGAGCTCGGCAAGCAGTCGATGATCTTGGTGCGCGTCATCACGCTGCGGACCGAACACCACGTCTGGATTGCATGATGCGCGGAAATCGCTCAGGTGCTCTTTGATTCGTTCCCAGTGTGCCGGCGCCCGCCCGTCAGGGAAATCGAGGACGGTGACCGCGACGTCTGCGCCCGGGACAGAACGCCCCCAGCGCATCGCGTTCCTCCGCCTCTCGTTCGGTGCCGCCGCCGGACAAGACGAGCCCGCGTACATGTAGCCCGGGACGGCTCGCGGCCAGGCTCAACAACGTGCCGCCCATGCCGATCGCGATGTCGTCGCAATGCGCACCGACAACTGCGATTTCAGTGAGCGCGCCTGTAGAGAGTGGGATCATCGGGTCGCTGCGCCGGCGTCCAGTCTGAGATCGTCGGCGGCATGCTCCCACACCATCCACGGCCGGTCGCCATGTTCGTATCGAGCGTCGAGCTCCGCCCGTTCCTTGAAAGTGTCGGCCGGCTTCCAGAATCCCTCGTACCGATAGCCGAACAGCCTTGCCCTCGCCCGGCCAGCGTCCCGCAGGCGTCGGCGACAAGATCCCCTCCCGGGGGCAGGAGGTCGAAAATGTCCTGGGAGAGCACGAAATAGCCGCCATTTTCCCAGATGGGTAGCTCGGCAACCGGGTTGATGTCCTTGACCTCGCCTGTCTCGCTGACCTCGACACAGTGAAACGACGACTGCGGCGGGACCAGCATCATCGACGCCGCGGCACCGAACTCGTGAAACTTCTCGATCATGTGGTCCAACGGCGCGTCAGTAAGAACGTCGGCGTAGTTGGCCAGGAAGTACTCGTCGCCATCCAGGTAGCTGCGGACGCGGCGGAGACGCTCACCGATCGCCGATTCGAGTCCGGTGTCGACGAAGGTGATCGACCAGTCGCTGATATCGGACTGCAGCAGATCGACTCGGCCATCGCGCATCACGAAGTCGTTCGACGTGGCTTCCTGATAGGTCAGGAAGTAGTCCTTGATATGTGACGCGCCGTAGCCGAGGCACAGGATGAATTCCTTGTGCCCGAAGTGGGCGTAGTACCGCATGACGTGCCAGATGCAGCGGCCGCGGGCCGACCATCTGCATCGGTTTGGGCACGTCGTCGTCGGCGCTGTTGCGCATCCGCATGCCGTATCCACCGCAGAAAAGGACGACCTTCATGATGTTTACCTCACCTAGGTTTTCGGAGTTCGGCAACGCGGCGGTATGCAGCGTGGGGAGCGGAAAGACGAGTTGGCCGCCCCACTCGGTGATGTAGCCAAGCTGCTCGGTCAACTCGGCCTCGAGGTTCCAGGGCAGCGCCAGCACGACGTCGGGCCGGTCCTTGTCGATCTGGGCCGGATCGTGGATCGGGATGCGCGTTCCCGGGGTGAAGCGACCGTGCTTGTAGGGATTGCGGTCGACGGTGTACTCGAGCAGATCGGTGCGGATACCGCAGTAGTTGAGCAGCGTGTTGCCCTTGCCGGGGGCGCCGTATCCGACGACGCGTTTGCCCTCGGCGCGGCAGTCCAGCAGGAAGCGCAGCAGATCATGGCGGATCGCCTCGGTGCGCGGACGGAGCTGCAGATAACCTCGACATCGATGCAGTCCGGCCTCCTCCTCGATCGCGCAGGACTTCGGCGACCCGCTCGCTCGGCGGTCCGGCGGCGTCCTCCGGCCGGGCCCAGACCCGGATCGACCCGCCATGGGTGGAAACGAGTTCGACGTCGACCACCGCCAGGCCGGCGGTGGCGAGCGCGCGCATCGCCGAAAGCACTGTGTAGTACTGGAAATGTTCATGATAGATCGTGTCGAACTGGCCGAGGCCGACCAGGTTCAGCGCATGGTGCACCTCGATGCTCAGCCAGCCGTCGTCGGCGAGCAGCCCGCGCAGCGACCGAGTGAAGCCCAGCAGGTCGGGGATGTGCGCGTAGACGTTGTTGGCGACGACCAGGTCCGCCGGCACCGTGCTCGGTGCGGACCGCCGCGGCCAGCTCCTCGTCCAGGAACGCCGTCTCGGTCGGCACGCCGCGTTCGACGCGCGGCGGCCCCCACGTTCATCGACGGCTCGATGCCCAGGCACGGGATGCCGGCGGCGACCACATGCTGCAGCAGGTATCCGTCGTTGCTGGCGACTTCGACCACGAACGACTCGGCGCCGAGTCCGAGACGTCCGGCGGCCTCCTCGACGAAGCGTCTTCGCGTGCTGCACCCAACTGTCGGAGTACGACGAGAAGTAGGCGTACTCGGTGAACGTGTCCTCCGGGGTGATCAGCGCCGGAATCTGCAACAGCAGGCAGTCTTCGCACAGCCGAAGGTGCAGCGGGTAGGTGGCCTCGGGCAGGTCGAGTTCGTCGGCGGTGAGGAACTTCTCGCACGGCGGGGTCGCGCCGAGATCCAGGACGCTCAACAGGCGGTTTGAGTCGCACAGCCGACAACGCATCTAGGAAGCCCTCGTCCGCGCGGCAATATCGCCTCGACACCACGTCATGTCAATCGCAAACTTATTTGGATTAGCTCGCATTTTGCACCCCAGATGCATCTCGGTCACGATGCGCTGAACCTATCACCGATAATCGACACTAGCAAGCGATTCAGGCAACGTCTGAGGAGATATCGTTGCACTATCAAAAATTTTCCTAAAAAGTTCGTATTATCAGGGACGATCGCCTTCTTATTAGGTTCGGCTCGGCAGGAGTTGCACACAGACATGCGGATACAGCAATTTTTAAGCAAAGCCTGCCACTACGCGGTGGTCAGCGACAAATCTTCCGATACCCCCACTCAGTACATCGTCGCGACAGCAAGTGATGGCAAACAGTTTCCTCGGTGGGCGCTGCGCGGGAGTCGCGGCCACGACGGTCGGAAGGTCAGCGCGCTCGCGCTCGGCGTGACCGTGCTCGAAGCGGCGATGGCGTCGAGGCGCCCGTCGATCGGGTCAAGCCACGCCCGAACCCGACCGCGTCGCGTCGTCTGGCGACGTGGAGTACGACGCACGACATCTCGGTAGCGAGCGTCGAGTTGGGCAATGAAGGGTGAGACTCGATCCCGCTGCGCGGTGACATGCACGTTGTCGAGGGGCCGTCAGCATGCCAGGGCACCGTGTGACCATCCGGAGGGGGAATGGTACGAAGAATCTTCTGCTTCATTAAGCCGTGCCGGCGATATCGCCGCCCTCTACACTTCGCCTTTTGGGTCACCGAGTACCCGTCTGGAGGCCATCGTGGCGAGCCCTGTCCTTTCTACTCACCATTCCCACCCGTAACCGTCCCGAGTTGCTCGAACGAGCGTTGCGCTCGCTCGTCACGGCGATGACACCAGTCGCGGAGCACGTCGAGGTCACTGTCTCGGACGGCTCGGATGCCGACACCAGCGGTCGCGTGGTGGACCGTCTACTCAAGGACTGGCCGGGCGGCCACCGTTACGTCTGGAATCGTCCGTTTCTGCCCGTGGTCGAGAACATGAACCGCGCGGCCGAGCTGGCCACCGGCGAGTGGGTCCAACAGCTCGACGACGACGACCTCATGCTGCCCGGCTGCGGACAGCCCATGATCGACTGTCTCCGCAGCGTGGCACCCCAGGAGCAGGTCATGGTCTTCGGGGCTCACATCGTGGACGCCGCTGGCGTCAAGCGGCGCGAGCGGATTTTCGCGCGCGAGGAGTACCTATCGCCGAGGGAGGCGCTCCGACGGCTACTACGCAATTCCTCCTTCGTGCGAGAACCGATGGTGGTTGTGCGTCGGGCTGCGCTCGTCGAGGCGGGCCTGTTCGACCTCGAGGTAGGCAACGCGACAGATACCGACATGTGGGTGAGGCTGTTCTCCCGTTACGGCGCGCGCTGCCTGCCCATCGCCACCTGCGCCTACACGATCCACGAGGCGGCGCTCACCATGGGGATGTGGAACCCGGGCACGATCGAGGCGATCGGCACCGTATTCGACCGGGCCGTCGCTTCGGGCGTCGTCCCCGAGCATGAGGTGCGGCGCTGGCAGGCCGACCACATGTATCAGTTCATCCTGGCTGGTGCCTACCGCCGGTTGCGAGTGCGGCGGCGGACCGAGGCCAGGGACGTCCTGCAGCTGTTCCGCCTGCCCGCGGTCAAGGCGCTCGGCCCATCGCCCAAGTGGCTGCCGGTCCGGCTCGCGTTCGCGACCGCGACCGCCATCCCGCTCTGGGGGCCATAGGGCTGGGCTGGTGTCGTGCGCCGGGCTGACCCTCTTGACCGCCGTGGCAAAATCCGAAGAGCCGTTAACCCCGCCCGACGCCTCGATGAGTCCAACCTGCAGCGCGCCATTTCTCACGATCCAGACAGTTTCGGCCGTCAATGATGATGCGCTGCCGCACGACTGCGTTGAGTTCGGATGGTTCCAGTTCGCGGAACTGATCCCACTCCGTCAGGATCAATGTCGCGTCTGCACCTTCGCACGCGTGGAGGACGGAAGTCGCATACCCCAGCGTTGGAAACAGCGCGCGTGAGTTGTCCATCGCCTTCGGGTCGAAAACGTTCACGGATGCGCCCTGAAGTTGGATCTGTCCAGCGATATTCAGCGCAGGGGAATCCCTCACATCGTCTGAATCGGGCTTGAAAGCGGCTCCCAGCACCGCGATTCGCGCACCGATCAGCGAACCGCCGACGAGTTCCCTGGTGAGCTGCATCATGTAACTGCGGCGGCGCATGTTGATGCTGTCCACCTCACGCAGGAAGGTCAGCGCCTGGCTGGCTCCCAGCTCGCCGGCGCGGGCCATGAACGCTCGGATGTCTTTGGGTAGGCAGCCACCGCCGAATCCGATGCCCGCGTTCAGGAACTTGCGGCCGATTCGCGCATCGTGTCCTATTGCGTCTGCCAGCACCGTCACGTCGGCGCCGGTCGCCTCGCACATCTCCGCCATTGCGTTGATGAACGAGATCTTTGTTGCGAGAAAGGCGTTCGCAGAAGCCTTCACCAACTCGGAAGTCTCAAGATCCGTCACCAGGAAGGGGATGTTCTCATCGATGAGGGCGCCGTACACGTCGCGTGCCACTTGTTCGGCGATGCCCGGGCGGACTCTATCGATGCCGAGCACGATGCGATCTGGGTGAAGGGTGTCCTGTACCGCAAAGCCTTCGCGCAGGAACTCTGGGTTCCAGGCCACCTCGACAGCGTCTCCCGCAGGCGCCAGCTCGCGGGCCCGGGCGCCGAGACGTGCGGCGGTCTTCACCGGCACCGTCGATTTGCCAAAGATCACCGACGGTTCCGTCAACAGCGGGGCCAGCGTTTCGACGACGGCATCCACGTAGGAAAGATCCGCAGCGAACTCGCCCTGCTTCTGTGGCGTCGAGACCGCGATGAAATGCACGTCCGCGAAGGCGGCGGCTTCTTCGTATGACGCGGTGAAACGGAGCCTGCCCGACTCGACGTTGCGCTTCAACACTGTGTCGAGGCCAGGCTCGTAGAACGGAACCTCGCCGCTTGCCAGTTTCGCCAGCTTGCTGGCGTCGATGTCGACACCCAGCACGTCGTGGCCCAACTCCGCCATGCACGCGGCGTGGGTGGCCCCTAAGTAGCCGGTTCCGAAGACCGCAATACGGCGACCCATGTCCCACTCCTGTCAGCCGGGGAACTGCAATGTTATAGCTAGGTTAGAGCATTTTGCTAGATTTGCAATATTGTGCACGTTTTCGATCGGTTGAGCTCGGCTCCCGTCGCTTTGAAGCGTATCGGTGAGGTCTCAGCCCGGGTGAATTCAGGTCAGCTGGCGGGCGTCTGTTTGATAGCGAATAAGGTTGCTGAAAACACATATAAGCACTTGAAGGTTGGAAAAAAATTGCCAGTCGTCGCCCAGCTGAATGACGGACGCGAATGCTGCGTGGGCAGGGAGCTACCGAAGACTGGCCCGCCACCGGTCGTGCCGCTGGGAACCCTCTCAAATAACCATCGTGTTGTTGCCTGTGTAGATCGAGCAAACAGAGACTTGAGCCTAAGCAATCGGACGCGTGCTTCAAGAAGAGGGAGGTGCCAAAGAGAGTTCGCTGAGTGGACGCACCGTCGGCGACTGGCCGCCGCCTGCGTCAGGTCGGCATCAGCTCCACGCCTGCCAGCGCAACCGCGTCATCGCGTTCAGGCGCGGTGACGACGGCACGGAAGCCGTCGCCGTCTTTCCACACGCTCGCCTTCAGCGTCTCGCCGGGAAACACCACGCCTGCGAACCGCGCGCCGTAGCTTCCGACGCGCGTCGTATCGCCGTCGAGCAGCGCATCCACCATCGCCTTGCATGTCATCCCGTAGGTGCACAGCCCGTGCAGGATCGGCCTGGGAAAGCCTGCGGCGGAGGCGAAGTCGGGATCCGAGTGCACGGGATTGCGATCGCCGCACATCCGGTACAGCAGAGCCTGCTGCGGGGAAACCGCGATCGACAGTTCGAAGTCGGGCGCGCGCTGCGGCGGCTCTGACGACGTCGACGGCCCACGCTCGCCGCCGAACCCGCCCTCTCCGCGGGCGAAGATCGACCGCTTCTGGGTCCAGAGCGGTGCTCCGTCGGGCGTCGTCACCGTCGTCTCCGACCAGATCACCGCGGCCTTGCCCTTGTCCCAGATGTCGGTGAACCTGGTCACCGCGCGACCGGTGCCCGATGGTGGGATCGGCGCGGGGACGATGACCGCCTCGCTGGCGTGCAACACCTTGCTCAGCTCGATGTCGATGCCGGGGAACTGCACCGTCGGCGCCTCGGTCATGTGAAAGCTCTGCGCGACGTTGCCGAACGTCGGAAGCACCTGTGGGGTGCCGTCGACCAGATAGCGCAGTTCGCGTTTGTCCATCGGGTCCTGGCCGGCGCCGAGACCGAGCTGGTAAAGCTGGATATCGCTACTGGTCCATGAGAACTCGGCCGGTTCGAGCTCCGCGCCGAGCGCCTCGTCGAGATTGATCGGCATCTCAGGCCTTCGCTTGGTCGGATGTCGCCGACGGTGCGGCTCCGGCGATGTGCAGCGCCGCCAGGTAGCCAAACGTCATTGCGGGTCCGATCGTGCCGCCCGGTCCGGGGTAGGTGTGGCCCATGACCGGCGAACTGACGTTGCCCGCGGCGTATAGGCCCTCGATGACCGAGCCGTCATCGCGCAGCGCGCGTCCGTGCACGTCGGTGCGAACGCCGCCCTTGGTGCCGAGGTCGCCGGGCACCAACTTCGCCGCGTAGAAGGGTGCATGACTGACCTCGCCGAGGTTGGGGTTGGGTTTGTTGGTCGGGTCACCGTAGTAGCGGTCGTAGGCGCTCTCGCCGCGCCTGAAGTCCTCGTCGACACCCGAGCGCGCGAAGCCGTTGAACCGCTCGACCGACGTCGCGAGCGCTTCGGCGGGCACCCCCGTCAGTGTGGCGATCTCGTCGAGAGTGTCCGCCTTGACGATCACGCCGGATTCCATCCACTTCTTCGGAATCCGTTGTCCCGGTTGTAGTCCCGCGAAGATATAGCGGTCACGGTATTGCTGGTCGAAGATGAGCCAGGCCGGAATGTTCTCGCCGGGGCCGGCGCCCTGCCCGTACTCGCCGCCGTACATGTTGTGGCCGGCCTCGACGTAAGGCATCGACTCGTTCATGAACCGCTTCCCGGCCATGTTGACGATGATCGCTCCGGGGGAGTTACGCTCAGACAGCGCAATCCACGGTGCCCCCTCCAGGGGGACAGTCGGGATCCACCAGGCGTCCTCCATGACTTCCAGTGCGGCCCCCAGCTTTTCGGCTGCCAGAATGCCTTCGCCGGTGTTGGCCTTTGCGCCGACCGTCCACTCCGTCCCGATCGGCGCCCGCTGGTACTTCACCCGCATCTGCTCGTTGTGGTCGAAGCCGCCACTGCCGAGGATGACACCGCGGCGCGCCTTGATCAGTTGTGGCTCAGCCGATTCCGGCCCATCTGAGGGTCGCGCCCAGATTCCACCGACCCTGCCGTCCTCGACGTACAGATCAGTGAACGCGGTGTTGAGGAGTACCGGAACGCCGGCCTTCTGCAGGCCGATCCGAAGGGGCGCGATGAGCGCGCGGCCCATGCCGACCAGGTTCTTGCCAGTCGCATTGGCCCACACCGAGCGGATGCCCACCTTGAGGCTGCGCAGCAGCCCGCGCGGATGGCGCTTGAGCTGGTTGAGTCGCACGTAGTCCTGCTGCATGACCACCATGTTCAGCGGGACCTTGCCGTACGGCGGCTCCAGGCCGGATTCGTCGGCGCCGAGCTTCTTGGCGTTGAATGGTTTCGGCTCCACGGACCGGCCGGTGGGCTTCCCGCCCGGGCTCTCCGGGTAGTAGTCGGAGTAGCCCGGCACCCAGCACAGCTTCAGCGGCGAGTTCTTCAGCACGAACGACAGCATCTCCGGGCCATACTCGAGGAAGGCGTCGATTTTCTCGGCGGGAACGACGTCGCCGATGATCGAGTGAAGGTATTTCCTCGCCGCCTCGGCCGTGTCGGTGACGCCGTCGCGCTTGAGGATCTCGTTGTTCGGAATCCACACTCCGCCGCCCGATCGAGCGGTCGATCCGCCATAGTGCGCGGCCTTCTCGACGACTACTGTTGAAAGGCCCTGATGAGCGGCGGTGAGGGCAGCGACCATGCCGGCGGCGCCGCTCCCGACCACGACGACGTCGAACTCCTGTCCTGTCATGTAGAACACGTTATAGAATTGCCCCGCCTGGGGACAACTGCCCCGGTGGGAAGAACGAGGGGACTTAAGGGGAAGTGGCGAAAAATGCTCACTGAAGAGTTACGTGACGAGCTGGCCGCCGACCTGGCCGAGGCCGAACGCAGCCGCGTTCCCATTGCCCCGTTGACCACGGGCAACCCCGACATCGACGTGGTCGACGCCTATGAGATCCAGCTGATCAACATCCGCCAGCGGGTGGCCGAGGGCGCGCGCGTGATCGGCCACAAGGTGGGTCTGTCGAGCAAGGCGATGCAGGAGATGATGGGCGTCGACGAGCCCGATTACGGCCACCTGCTCGACGAAATGGCTGTCTTCGAGGATCGGCCGGTGCCGTCCGGCAAATATCTGTACCCGCGCGTGGAGGTCGAGGTCGGCTTCGTGCTCGCCGACGACCTGCCCGGGGAGGGCTGCACCGAAGACGACGTGCTGGCTGCCACCGCAGCGTTCGCGCCCGCCATCGAGCTGATCGACACCCGCATCAAGGACTGGAAGATCAAGTTGTGCGACACGATCGCCGACAACGCATCGTCGGCGGGGTGGGTGCTGGGCGAGGCGCGGGTGTCGCCCAAGGACATCGACATTCAGGGCATCGACGCGGTGCTTGACCCGCAACGGTGAAGTCGTCGCCAAGGGCCGCAGCGATGCGGTGCTCGGCAATCCGGTGACCGCGGTGGCGTGGCTGGCCCGCAAGGTGGACAGCTTCGGTGTCCGGTTGAAGGCCGGAGACATCGTCTTGCCCGGCTCGTGCACCAAGGCGTTCGACGCGAACCCTGGGGATGCTTTCGTCGCCGACTTCGACGGGCTGGGCGCGGTCCACCTGTCGTTCGAATAAGAGGAGTAGATAAATGCCGCAGAAGGCATCCGTCGCCATCGTCGGATCCGGCAACATCAGCACCGACCTGCTGTACAAGCTGCTGCGCTCGGAGTGGCTTGAGCCGCGCTGGATGGTCGGTATCGACCCCGAAAGCGAAGGCCTGGCCCGGGCGCGCAAGCTCGGGCTGGAGACCAGCGCCGAGGGGGCCGACTGGCTGCTTGGCCTCGACGAGAAGCCCGATCTGCTGTTCGAGGCGACGAGCGCCTACGTGCACCGCGACGCCGCGCCGAAATATGCCGAGGCCGGAATCAGGGCGATCGACCTGACCCCCGCGGCGGTCGGGCCCGGTGTCATCCCGCCCGCCAATTTGCGCGAGCATCTCGACGCGCCGAACGTCAACATGGTCACCTGCGGCGGCCAGGCCACCATTCCGATGGTGTACGCGGTGTCTCGGGTCGTCGGCGTGCCCTACGCCGAGATCGTGGCGTCGGTGTCGTCGGCCTCGGCGGGCCCGGGGACACGGGCCAACATCGACGAGTTCACCAAGACCACCAGTGCGGGCGTCGAGGTCATCGGTGGCGCGAAGCGGGGCAAGGCGATCATCATCCTCAACCCGGCCGATCCGCCGATGATCATGCGCGACACCATCTTCTGCGCGATTCCCGAGGACGCCGACCACGACGCCATCACGCAGTCGATCAAGGACGTCGTCGCCGAGGTGCAGACCTATGTGCCGGGATACCGGCTGCTGAACGAACCTCAGTTCGACGAGCCGACTGTGTACAACGGCGGCAACCATCTCGTCACCACGTTCATCGAGGTGGAGGGTGCGGGCGACTATCTGCCGCCGTATGCGGGAAATCTGGACATCATGACCGCCGCGGCCACCAAGGTCGGCGAGGAGATCGCCAAGGAATCCCTTTCTGCGACGGCGGGAGGAGCGCAGGCATGAGTACCGACGACATCTACTTCAACCCGATGTGGGACATCCGGATGACGGACACGTCGCTGCGGGACGGCAGCCATCACAAGCGCCACCAGTTCACCAAGGACGAGGTCGGTGCGATCGTGGCGGCACTCGACGCGGCCGGTGTGCCGGTCATCGAGGTCACCCACGGCGACGGCCTCGGTGGGTCCAGCTTCAACTACGGCTTCTCGAAAACCCCTGAGCAGGAACTGATCAAGCTCGCCGCCGAAACCGCCAAGGAAGCCAAGATCGCGTTCCTCATGCTGCCGGGTGTCGGCACCAAGGAGGACATCAAGGAGGCGCAGAACAACGGTGGCGAGATCTGCCGGATCGCCACGCATTGCACCGAGGCCGACGTCTCGATCCAGCACTTCGGGCTGGCACGCGAACTCGGGCTGGAGACCGTCGGCTTCCTGATGATGAGCCACACCATTCCGCCGGAGAAGCTGGCCGCCCAGGCCCGCATCATGGCTGACGCCGGCTGCCAGTGCGTCTATGTCGTCGACTCCGCGGGCGCGCTCGTGCTCGACGGCGTGGCCGACAGGGTGGCTGCGTTGGTCGCCGAACTCGGTGACGACGCGCAGGTCGGCTTTCACGGCCACGAGAACCTCGGGCTCGGCGTCGCCAACAGCATCGAGGCCGTGCGCGCGGGCGCCAAACAGATCGACGGGAGCTGCCGCAGATTCGGTGCAGGTGCAGGCAATGCGCCCGTCGAGGCGCTCATCGGTGTCTTCGACAAGATCGGCGTCAAGACCGGGATCGACTTCTTCGATATCGCCGATGCCGCCGAGGAGGTCGTCGCGCCCGCCATGCCGCAGGAGTGCCTGCTCGACCGCAATGCACTCATCATGGGCTACTCGGGCGTCTACTCGAGCTTCCTCAAGCACGCCATCCGGCAATCCGAGCGCTACGGCGTGCCCGCCCATCAACTGCTGCACCGGGCCGGCCAGCGCAAGCTGATCGGTGGGCAGGAGGACCAGCTCATCGATATCGCTTTGGAGATCAAACGCGAGCAGGACAGCGAAAAGGCCGCCCGCTAGGGCAAAATCGGAACCTATGCGCGGAATCATCCTCGCGGGCGGGACGGGGACAAGGCTTCACCCCATCACCCTCGGGGCGAGCAAGCAGCTGCTGCCGGTGTTCGACAAGCCGATGGTCTATTACCCGCTGACCACATTGATGCTCGCAGGCATCAGGGACGTACTCGTCATCACGACGCCGGAGGATGTCGGGGCCTTCGTCAGGTTGCTCGGCGACGGACACCAGTTCGGAATCTCGATCACCTACGCCGTTCAGCCCGCGCCTGACGGCCTCGCCCAGGCCTTCGTCATCGGCCGCGATCACATCGGGACCGAGACCGCGGCGCTTGCCTTGGGCGACAACATCTTCTACGGCCCGGGCCTCGGCTCACAGCTGCGCCGGTTCAGCAACGTCGACGGCGGCACCATTTTCGCCTACCGGGTGGCCAACCCCGCTGCATACGGCGTCGTCGAATTCGACGACCAGTTCCGCGTGGTGTCCCTCGAGGAGAAGCCGAAGTCTCCGCGCTCGCCGTATGCGGTGCCGGGCCTGTACTTCTACGACAACGACGTGGTCGAGATCGCGGCGGGTCTGAGATTGTCCGAGCGCGGCGAATACGAGATCACCGACGTCAACCGTGCATATCTCGAGCAGGGCAGGTTGGCGGTCGAGGTGCTGCCGCGCGGTACCGCGTGGCTGGACACCGGCACTTTCGATTCATTGCTCGACGCCGGGAACTACGTCCGCACCATCGAGGAACGCCAAGGTCTGAAGATCGGTGTGCCCGAGGAGGTGGCCTGGCGACTCGGCTACGTATCCGACGACGAGTTGAGGGAGCGCGCCGAACTGCTCGTCAAGTCCGGCTACGGGAGTTACCTGCTGTCTCTGCTCGACGACGGCCAGGAACACGGCCGCTAGGGCTGCTAACCAACTTTTTTCGACAGCCGATTAACAGCGGTCGTCCAGGGACGACGGCATTGGGCGACGGGCGGGCGGCGAAATGACGTCGTTTAGCGATATCGGCAATCGGATAGGCCTTGGGGGCGACCAACAATCGCAGACCGATAGGAGTGTTTTCCGATGAACCTGAAGAGTATGTCCGAAACGACCGTTCGACGCGGCCTGACCGGCATGTTCGCAGGCGGCCTGCTTGGCGGCGTCGCTACTGCGGCGATGATCCTCCCGGCCGCGAATGCCGAACCAGTCACACCGGCTACGCCCGACACTGCCTGCACGTTCAGCAGTGCCGCCAGCACGTCGAGCACGGTGTCGGCGGAAATGAGCACGTATCTCGCGGCTCATCCTGAGACCAACGAGGACCTGACGGAGATCGCGAAGCAGCCGCTTGATGAGGCGCAGGTCGCCTATCGCGCGTACTTCGCGGACAATCCGCAGGTCGAGACAGAACTCAAGGCCATCAACCAGCCCGCAGCTGACCTGGTCAGCGAGTGCGGCATCGTGGTCCGACCAACACCGGTCTCCGAGGCGCTTCAGGGCGCCTGACCGTTAGCCATTGCTCATCGCGCCGGCACACTCTGCCGGCGCGATGAGTGTTTACTCTGCCCGTCTCGCCTGCAACATTGGTGAGACCCACACGAAGGAGCCCGTCTCATGACCTCAGCGATTCACATTCGCCGGACCGTCCTCGGAGTGCTCGCGGCGGGCGCCGCCTGCGCGACGCTCGCCATCCCCGCCGCCAGTGCAGACCCGGAAGACCCGCCTGCCCCTGCGGCGACCGACGACTGTAATGCCGCCACCCTGGCGTCCACCATCAGTTCGGTGACCACCGAGCTGTCCACGTATTTCGCGGCTCATCCCGACGCCAACCAGGCGCTCATCGATGCGACGCGCCAGCCCGCGTTCATCGCGGTGGGGCAGTTCGAGAGCTACACCGACGCGCACCCCGATCAGGCCGATGCGATCCGCGCGATCCAGGCGCCGCTGGGCGCCTTCAAGGATCGGTGCGGCATGCAGGTGTCGCCGACTGACGCCCTGACGGTGCTCGCGGACCTCTGAGCCGCTGCCGCCGGCTAGGACCGTCACCCCCGCCGGGCACGATGGGGTGATGGCAACGCGACCGCAGGCGCAGGCGATCCTCGAACAGCTGGCGGGTCCTGGCGCTCTGCTGCGTGATGACCAGTGGACCGCGATCGAAGCGCTGGTGGTGCAACGGCGGCGGGCACTGGTGGTGCAGCGCACCGGCTGGGGCAAGTCAGCGGTGTATTTCATCGCGGCCAAACTGCTGCGCGCCGAGGGGCACGGTGTCACCGTCATCGTTTCACCGCTGCTGGCGCTGATGCGCAACCAAGTCGCGGCGGCCGAGCGAGCCGGTGTTCATGCCGACACGATCAATTCGAGCAACGTCGCCGACTGGGACGACATCCATCAGCGCGTTCACCGCGGTGAACTCGACGTACTTCTGGTCAGCCCAGAACGGTTGAACAACCCCGACTTTCGCGATCAGGTGCTTCCCGCCCTTGCCAGCGACGCCGGCCTCGTTGTCGTCGACGAAGCGCACTGCGTATCGGACTGGGGTCACGACTTCCGCCCCGACTACCGCCGCATTCGCACTCTGCTGGCCGATCTCGGCGCCGACGTGCCCGTGCTGGCCACCACGGCCACCGCCAACGACCGCGTGGTCGCCGACGTTGCGGCTCAGTTGGGTGTCGGCGGGACGGACACGCTGGTGATGCGCGGCGGACTGGATCGGGAGTCGTTGCGGCTCGCGGTGGTGTCGGCAGGCAATCCGGCGCAGCGCGCGGCGTGGCTGGCCGCCCACCTCGAGGCGCTGCCCGGCTCGGGGATCGTCTACACGCTGACCGTTGCGCAGGCCCGCGATGTGGCGGCGCTGCTGCGCGAGCGGGGCTTCGAGGTGGCCGCCTACACCGGGTCCACCGAGGCCGCGGAACGTGAACAGCTCGAAGCCGATCTGCTGGCCAACCGCGTCAAGGCGTTGATCGCCACCTCGGCGCTCGGCATGGGGTTCGACAAGCCGGACCTCGGCTTCGTGGTGCACCTAGGGGCGCCGTCGTCGCCGATCGCCTATTACCAACAGGTCGGTCGCGCGGGCCGTTCCACCGAGAGCGCCGAGGTGATCCTGCTGCCCGGCCGCGAGGATCAAGAGGTGTGGCGATACTTCTCGTCGGTGGCGTTCCCATCAGAAGCCATGGTGCGCAACGTGATCGGTGCCCTGGATTCGGAGCGACCGCAGTCCACGCCCGCGCTGGAGGCGCTTGTCGACCTCGGCCGGTCGCGCTTGGAGATGGTACTCAAAGTGCTCGACGTCGACGGTGCGGTGAGGCGCGTGAAGGGCGGCTGGGTCGCCACCGGCCAGGCCTGGGAGTACGACGAATCCCGATACCGCACGCTGGACGAGGCACGCCGCCGCGAGCAGCAGGCCATGCTCGAGTACCAGCGCACCGAGGGCTGCCGGATGTCGTTCCTGCGCGCTCAGCTCGACGATCCCTCCATCGAGGCCGACGAACGGTGCGGCCGGTGCGACAACTGCACCGGTTCCCGGTTCGGCGGTGACGTCGACGCGGCCGAGGCCGAACAGACCAAGGCGATGCTCATGCGGCCGGGGGTGGAACTCGCGCCGCGAAAGCAATGGCCGTCCGGACTCGCCAAACTCGGGGTTGACCTCAGCGGGCGGATCGCCGACGGTGCCGCACCGGGTCGCGTCATCGGACGGCTGACCGATCTGGGCTGGGGGTCGCGGTTACGCGCGCTGCTCACCGGCCCCGACGCCTCGGATGCCGAGGTGCCCGCCGATCTGGTCGACGCCGCGATACAGGTGCTCGCGGCGTGGGACTGGCCCGTACGGCCGACAGCGGTGCTGGCGCTGGACTCCGAGCGGTATCCGTTGCTGATCTCGTCGCTGGCCCGCAGGCTAGCCGAACTGGGCAGGCTGACCGACCTGGGCACGCTGCGTTACACGCCGCAGCGGCGACCGGTCACGGCCGCCAACTCGGCGTATCGAGTTGCGGCACTGAGCGGTTCGTGGTCGCCGCCGGACGCCGGACGCCATCCGGGCAGCCGGCGGACCGGTGCTGTTGGTCGATGATCTGGCTGATACCGGGTGGACGCTGACGATGGCCGCCCGTGTCGTGCGCGAAGCGGGTGCACCCGAGGTATTGCCGTTCGCGCTGGCAAGCACTTCCTAGATCGCCTCCGCACGCGGCGGGACGGAGCCACCGAGCTGTGCGGTGACTGCGTCGGCTGCGGCCATCAGGGCTTTGGCGCGTACGCGGATCTCGTTTTCGGTCAACGCTTTACCGATGTGCATCGAGGCGACCATGACCTGGCGCCGGTAATGGTCGTAGACGGGTGCGGATATCACGCTGATATCGAACTTGGTCGAGCGTCGCTTACCGCCTTCTGCATTCTCGTCGCGCAGGTGGACCCGCTCCCCGATGTCGGACACCAACTCGCCCAGCAGCGCGCGCAATTCGTCGGGCAGCGTGCTCGACATGCCCGCCATCATCGAATAGAGGCGTCGGCCGCCCGGTGTCAACCGTTCGACGAGATAGCCGTCGGCGCGGCATCTTTCGATGACTCGGTGCAGCCGGTCCGGCGCGGTCCGCGACGGGTGGAGGGGCACGGTGGGTTCTTTGGCCAACCAGTCCCGTACTGCTTCGTCGTCCCACAGCACGAACATCAACCCGACCGGAGGCGCGAAGGGATAGCTCTGGCCCACCTCGACGCCGGGTTGGGCGCCCGCGGGCGACACCAGGTCAAGCAGCGTGATCCTGTCGTCGATCACGGCGGACAGACCGGCGGTGACGCCGAACGTCGCCGAGAGCCTGCGAAGTTCTTCGCGCGAGGCAGGGCTGATGCGCATCGACTCCTGGGCCCGGTGACCGAGCGTGATCAGCGACGGACCCAGCCGGTAGGTCTTGTCGGCGCCGTCGCGCACCAGATAGCCGGCGTCGGTCAACGCGGTGACGATGCCAAGGCAGGTCGGCTTGCTCAGGCCGAGTCGGCGGGCCAACTCCGAGACACCGAAGCGGTCTTCGGGGCGGCCTGCCAGAAAATCCAAGATCGCCACCACGCGTTCAGTGGGTGGCGAAGCACGGCCCGCGGTGTCGGGAGGCACCTGCGCAGACTACACAACGTTCCATATTTGGAACGAGCCGGTCGATATATTGACTAATATTAGAACGCGTTCTAGTTTCGACAGCGTGTACTCGCAGCCCCTGATCGACGCCATCGCCGAGGCCGAGCGATTGGTCGCCGCCGCTGAATTCATCGAATCCGAAGCCGATCTGCTCGAAGGCCTGCAATACCTGGCCGGGTGCATCTCCGGTTGCACCCATCTGGCTTTCGACTACGACCGCGACCATCCGTTCATGCAGTCGGGCACCGGCCCGTTCACCAAGATGGGTCTCGACAATCCGGACGCGATGTACTTCGGCACCAGGGTGCAGCCGGGTCGCGATTACGTCGTCACCGGCAAGCGGGGTACGACTACCGACCTCTGCTTCCAGATGCTCGGCGGTGAATACACCGATGACAACGTGCCGGAGAGTCAGGCAGCGTTCGACGACCGCGAACTGGAGATCGCCGCCGACGGCACGTTTGAGTGGCGCGTGACCCCGAAGAGCCCGTCGCAGCTGGTTGTTCGCGAGGTCTACAACGACTGGTCCGCGCAACGCGGCTACATCAGCATCGCAAGGACCGACACCGCGGGCACCGCGCCGCCACCCTTGACCAAGGAGCTGATCGAAAAGCGTTATGCGGTAGCGGGAAAGCAGCTCGTGCAGCGGGTCAAGACGTGGCTACAGTTTCCCCAGTGGTTCTACGACACCCTGCCAGTGAACACGATGGTGGCACCGCGGCTCACTCCAGGCGGGCTCGCCACCCAGTACTCGTCTGTCGGGCATTTCGACCTGACCGCAGACCAGGCGTTGGTCATCACCCTTCCGGTCACCGATGCGCCATATCTCGGATTCCAGCTGGGCAGCCTCTGGTACATCTCCCTGGACTACATCAACCATCAGACGTCGCTGAACGGCACTCAGGCGCAGGCTGATCCGGACGGCAAGATCCGGTACGTGGTGTCCGAGGCGAACCCCGGGGTGACGAACTGGGTCGAGACTCTCGGCCACGCCAAGGGTTATCTGCAGTTCCGCTGGCAGCGGCTGTCGCGCGAGCTCACCGAGGCCGACGGTCCCACCGTCGAGTTGCTCGACATCGACAAGGTGGCGCAAGCGCTGCCCTACTACGAGTCGAACAAGATTTCCGAAGAGGCGTGGCGCGCGCGGATCGCGCTGCGCCAAAAGCAAATCGGCGACAGGATGGTTGCGTAGATGGCTACAGGACTTTTGGAGAACCGAGTGGTCGTCATCAGCGGTGTCGGCCCGGCTCTTGGCACGACGCTGGCGAGGCGATGCGCGGAGGCGGGCGCTGATCTGGTGCTCGCGGCAAGAACTGTCGAACGGCTCGAGGATGTCGCCAAGCAGATCACCGACATCGGGCGCCGCGCGGTCACGGTGGGCACCGACATCACCGACGACGCGCAGGTGACCAATCTCGTCGATGAGACGCTCAAGGCGTACGGCAAGGTGGACGTGCTCATCAACAACGCCTTTCGGGTGCCGTCGATGAGACCGTTGGCCGACACGACCTTCGAGCACATGCGCGACGCGATCGAGTTGACCGCATTCGGTGCGCTGCGGATGATCCAGGGCTTCACCCCGGCGCTCGCGGAGGCGAACGGATCGATCGTCAACGTCAACTCGATGGTCGTCCGTCACTCGCAGGCCAAGTACGGCGCATACAAGATGGCGAAGTCCGCCTTACTGGCTATGTCGCAGTCGCTGGCAACTGAGCTCGGCGAGCAGGGGATCCGGGTGAACTCCGTTCTGCCCGGCTATATCTGGGGCGGCACGCTGAAGGGTTATTTCGAGCATCAGGCGGGCAAGTACGGCACTACCGTCGACGAGATCTACAAAGCCGCCGCAGTGAACAGCGACCTGAAGCGGCTGCCCACCGAGGACGAGGTCGCGTCGGCCATTCTCTTCATGGCAAGCGACCTGTCCAGCGGCATCACGGGCCAGGCGCTGGACGTGAACTGCGGGGAGTACAAGGCGTGAGTACAGCCCGTACTGACCCCGGCTCCGTCGAGGACCTGAAGGCGTCGGCGACCAAGGCGTGCGGGCTCGACGACTTCGGCTCCGACGACGACGACTATCTTGAGGCCCTCGGCACGCTCCTCGAGTCCTACCGACGCGACGCCGACCTCACCGAGATCGGCAGCAAGATGAACCGCTTCTTCGTCCGCAACGCGTTGGTCGCACGGTTGATGTCCGAGGCGGCGTGGAAGCAGCACCCGCAACATGCCGACGTGCCGATCGAACGGCCCATCTTCGTCACCGGTCTGCCGCGCACCGGAACCACCGTGCTGCACCGGCTGATGACCGCTGACCCGCGGCACCAGGGCCTCGAGCTGTGGCTCGCCGAGTTTCCGCAGCCGCGCCCGCCGCGCGAAACCTGGTCGGACAACCCGGTATTTCGTGAACTCGATGCCCGATTCACCCAGGCGCACAACGAGAACCCCGATTACACCGGCCTGCATTTCATGACAGCGGACGAGGTCGAGGAGTGCTGGCAGCTGTTGCGCCAGTCGCTGCACTCGGTGTCCTACGAGACGCTTGCGCACCTGCCGACGTACTCGCAGTGGCTGGCTGGGCGCGACTGGATCAAGCCGTATGCGCGACACCGCAAGAACCTTGCGCTGATCGGCCTCAACGAGCCCGAGAAGCGCTGGGTGTTGAAGAACCCCAGCCACCTGTTCGCGCTCAACGCGCTGATGGCCGCCTACCCCGATGCGTTGGTGGTGCAGTGCCACCGGCCGGTGGAGACGATCATGGCGTCGATGTGCTCACTGGCCCAGCACACCACCGAGGGCTGGTCGAACAGCTTCAGCGGCGAACTGATCGGGCAGGACGCGATGGAGACTTGGTCGCGCGGCCTCGAGCTGTTCACCGCCGAACGGGCCAAACATGATTCGGCCCAGTTCTACGACATGGACTACTTCGACTTGATCAAAGAACCGATCAAGACAGTCGAGGGGATCTACCGTCACTTCGGCATCGAGATGACCGACGATGCCAGGGCGGCCATGCAGGCGAGCGACGAAGAGAGCAAGCAGGGTCCGCGTGCGCCCAAGCACACGTATTCACTCGAGGACTACGGGTTGACCGCCGACGCGGTCAAGGAGCGCTTCAAGGGTCTATAACTAGCCGTCGCCAGGGCGTGGAGCGCTCGACACTTCCTCGAGCACGCCCTCGGCCACAGCGTGTTTGATGCTGTCGGTCAGCTTGGGGCAGGACCTCGCGCGAGCAGGCTCGCCGCCTGCGTCCCGCATCTCGGCGAAGAATGCGCACCGCGTGGTCGCTTCGGAATTCCACTGAACCGAGGTATGCGCGGGACCCAGCTTCTTGACGCTGACCGTTACATGGCAGAACCGGCAGTCGACCGAAACCAGGCCCGAGTTCAGGTAGCGCTCCCTGTCGCGCTTGGTGGCTTCCCGCACAGCGGCGGCCCGGTCCGGGTCGGATGCGAAATCCGGTGCCTTGCTCCAGGATCCGCTGCCCTTGCCGCCTGCGCGGTGGGCGTGGTCATCGTCGTCGTGAGCTCCGTGCAGCGCCAGCATCGACCGGGCCAGATCGTCTACGTCGGCGGGGCCGACTGTCCGGCCTGGGTCCGGCGTCTGCTGCCTGTCCCGCGGGCTCATGATGACGGCTGTTCGGCCTTTTCCTTGTCTGCGGCCTGCACCTTGAGGTTCTCTTCCACCTCGACATGCCACTTCTCGTTCGCCGCGGTGGTGTCGACCTCCATTTCGAAGCGGTCGGTCATATCGGGCGTCACGTCGGCGACGTCGACGTAGAACTGCTGATACCAACGCCGCATCTGATAGACCGCGCCGTCCTCCTCGACGAGTAGCGGATTGTCGATGCGGGTCTTGTGCTTCCAGATCTCGACGTCCTGCAGGAACCCCTTGCTGACGCCCTCGGTGAACACCCTGGCCAGCTTCTCGGTGGTTTCCTCGTCCAGGCCCTTGGGCTTCTCGACGATGACGCCCCACTGCAGCATGAAGGAGTCCTGGCTGACCGGATAGTGGCAGTTGATCAGAATCGACTCGGCCTTGAAACCGCCGTAGTTGTTGTGCAGCCAGTTGATCATGAACGACGGGCCGAAGTAGGACGCCTCCGAGTCGAGGTGAGCCTCACCGTAGGTGGTGCCCATGTCGTTGATGTCGGGCCGTCCGACGTTGTGCAGATACTGCGACGCAATATGGCCCTCGAAGACGTTCTTGAAGTACGTCGGCAGGCCGAAGTGGATGTAGAAGAAGTGCGCCATGTCGGTGACGTTGTCGATGATCTCGCGGCAGTTGGAGCCCTCGATGAGCATCGAGTTCCACCGCCAGTCGGTCCAACCGTCGTCGGCGAACTCCGCTATCTCGGGGACCCGGACCTCCTCCTGGGGAGGGTTGCCCTCGTGGTCGTGCCAGACGAACAGCAGCCCGCCGCGGACATCGGTGTTCCAGGCGCGGGTGCGGGCCAGGCGCGGCGTGCGCTTGGCGTAGGGCACCAGCTTGCACTTGCCGTCGCCGCCCCAGCGCCAGTCGTGGAACGGGCACGCGACCTCGTCGCCCTTGATGGTGCCCTGCGACAGATTGCCGCCCATGTGCCTGCAGTAGCCGTCGAGGACCTTCAGTTCGCCCTGCGAGTCGGCGAACACCACCAGCATGGTGCCGAAGATCTCGACCCCGTGCGGCTTGCCGTCCAGGTAGTCCTGCACCGGTCCGAGGCAGTGCCAACCGCGCGCGTAGCGGTCCGGCAGCGCGCCTGTGTCGATTTCACGAATGCCGCTCATGGCTGAGTCAGTCGTCACTTCGCGCCTCCTGTCCTTACGCTCTAACTAGAACACGTTACAGTTTTTACCCTCAGCCGCGCAACGTAAACACCATTTACCTGCGGTATATCTAGACAATGCCGCTGTTCACGTTCGAGGGCCGCTCGCCGACAGTCGACCCCGGCGCTTTCATCGCACCGACGGCCACGCTGGTCGGCGACGTCCACGTCGAAGCCGGCGCCTCGATATGGTTCAACGCCGTGCTGCGCGCCGACTTCGCCCCCATCATCGTCCGCGAGGGGGCGAACGTGCAGGACTGCAGCGTGCTGCACGCTCCGCCGGGAATTCCCGTCGACATCGGACCAGGCGCTACGGTCGCGCACAGCTGCGTGATTCACGGCGCGCACATCGGCGCGGAGGCGGTGATCGCGAACCATTCAACGGTCCTCGACGGCGCGGTGATCGGTAGACGGAGCCTCATCGCCGCCCATTCGCTGGTGGTCAGTGCCACCAAGATCCCCGACGAAGTCGTCGCCGCCGGTGTCCCCGCCAAGGTCAGGGGGCCGGTCGCCGGTACGGGAGCACAGATGTGGGTGGAGACCAACCCCGGCGCCTATCAGGATCTGGCGCGTCGGTACGCGATCGGGCTTCGGGAGATCACCGAGCCGGGAACGCCCTAGCGCATACCGTAAGCACATGTCGATCGGTCAGGTAGCCGCGCTGTGGCGTTACCCGGTGAAGTCGCTGGGCGGGGAGCAGGTAAGCCACGTCGAGATCGGCGCAAGGGGCGTGCACGGCGACCGACTATGGGCCGTCCGCGATCTCGAGCGCGACGTCACCGCGACGGCGCGGCGCATTCCCGCGCTGCTGAAGGCCACTGCCCGCTACGCCGCACCCGTCGGCCCCGACGCAGGCCCCGGCAGCGCGCCGGAGGTCATGATCGCCTTCCCTGACGGCACGGAGATGTCGAGCAGCGACGCCGGTGTGCACGCGAAGCTGTCGGAACTCGTCGACCGTGACGTTCGGTTGACCGCGCTACCGCCCGCCGACGACACCAGCCTGCACAAGTTGAGCCGTGACGAACGCGAGAACATGTCGATCGCCGCGCTACGCAAGGACTTCGGGATCACCGAAGGGGAGAAGTTCCCCGACATGTCGATGTTCCGGGTAACGGATCTCACCACGCTGGCTCGATACTCGACCCCGCCCGGCATGTTCGTCGATCTGGCGCCCGTGCACGTGATGACCCAGACGAGTCTGCAGACCATCGGCGCCGAACTCGGCGATGACGACGTCGATGTGCGCCGCTTCCGGCCCAACATTCTGTTGGCGCTGAACAACCCGGAGGACGGGCTGCCCGAGTCGCAGTGGACCGGCGGGCACCTGTCGCTCGGCGGGGCGGTGCTCGAGGTGACCATGCCGACCATCCGGTGTGTCGTCCCCAGCCGGGCGCAACCGGGCTTCGACGTCGACAGACGAATCACGAAGGCGGTCGCGGGCCGGGCGGGCCGGTGTCTTGGCAGTTACTGCTGGGTGGATACCGACGGCTCGGTGAGGGTCGGCGACGAAGCCGCGCTGAAGGAGAACAAACATCGTGCGGTCGCCGACGCCGCCCGTCGCACGAAGCGGTTCGCGTTCGGCATGGCGACCTCGGCGATGGACCGGTTCTCGCGTTAGAGCTTCCTGGCGCTCTTGGTGGTCAAATTTCGATCGGTCAACTTGGTCAGCAGAAAGAAGGCGCTGGCCAGCCCGCCCGCCAAGGCGACACCGACCGCGGTCAGGGTCGACGGGTTCACGGTTTGGAGGGTGAGGGCAATCGGACTGCGCGAACTACTTTGTCCTGCAGGCCGATCGAGAACGATCAGCACGATGCCGACAGTCACGGCGAGCACCAACAACTCGGCTCCAAGCAGCCAATCCGGTTGCAGGGGAATCGAAAGAAGCAAAGCGACCAGCAGAAGCGTCGCGAAGACCACCAGCGTCTGAGCCGCCCTGTTACGAAGGTCGGCCGAGCCGGAGATGCGCCCTGCATGAATAGACATCGCCACGAACAACAGACCGACGAGCGCACCGGCCGAGCCGCCGAGAACTACTGCGAAGGTGTCCCATTCGTGCATCACGCAACGCTACGTCGGTTCAGGTGTCGCGTTGAAGGAAATCGAAAGCGCTCTAGATCTTGCGGGCGCTCCTGGTGGCGGCGTCGAGTTCCCAGTAGGCGCGCAGCGCAACTATCTGGCCCTCGGCGTCCACCCGGTAGGTGAACACGCCTTCGGCGACGACCTCGTAACCGCTCGACCGGATCACGATGTTGCCGACGTTGGCTTCCTCGTTGCCGCACTGATAGGTCTTGGTGAAGTTGAACGTCAGCTCGCTCGGGGCGATGGCCATGTCGTAGAACTTCGCGATCGCTTCCTTGCCGCGGTGGCCCTTGCCCTCGGGATCGAAGTGCGACGGGCCGATCGGATCCTCGACGACGGCGTCGTCGGCGAACACGGCGAGCCACGCGTCCTTGTCGCGGGCCACCGCCGCCTCACGGGAGCGCTTCCCTGCGAGGTGGACGGGTGAGTCGGTCATCAGTCCTGCCAACCCGAATGGATGTAGGTGTCGGCGAAGCGCTTCATTGAGTCGATCTTCTTGTCCACCGGGGCGTCGAAGGGGAGGCCTTCGAACACCCACGGAATACCGATGTAATCGGTGACACCGGCCGCGACCAGGTCGCGGTGGCCGTCGACCCCGAACCTGTCGATGCACACGGCCTGATACTCGAACGGGTCGTCCGCGCGCCCCGCATCGGCTAGCAGCTTCTTCAGCTGTTTGATCGTTTCGGTCAACTGGTCGCACGTCATCATCGCGCTGGTCCAGCCGTCACCGATCCGGACAGCACGCTTCAATGCGACGTCGGTGTGGCCGCCGACGTAGAACGGCACCGGCGTCGTCGGTGCCGGGCTCATCTGCAGCCGGTCGAAGTCGTAGAACTCGCCGTGGTGTTCGACCATGCCGCCTGCGAGCACCAGCTTGATGACGTCGATCATCTCGTCGACGCGCTTGCCGCGCTTCGCGTAGGGCACCCCGCACCACTCGAATTCCTCGGGAGCCCAGCCGATCCCGACACCGAAGCCGAACCGGTTGTTGGTCAGGTTCGCCACCGACCCGACCTGTCGGGCCAGCAGCAGCGGATTGCGTGAACCGAGCTTCATCACGTTGGTGTAGAAGCGCAGCTTCGAGGTCACCGCACCCAATGCGCCCGCGAGGATGAGCGGATCGACCCATGGCGAGTTCTCATCGAACATCCGCTTGCCGTCGGCAGTGTAGGGATAATCAACGGACTGTTTCTCGAAATAGAAGATCGAGTCCGGCAGCGCGATGTTGTCGAAGCCGAGTTCTTCAGCCGCCTTGGCTATTTCGATCAGTTGGTCGAGCGGGCTGAACGCGATACTGACGGTGTACTGCATGCGGGTCACGGCTTGTCCGCAGGCTTGTCGGAGGAAACCACCCACATCGAGTAGTACTGCGAGCCGCCGCCGTAGGCGTGGCCGAGGGCCTTTCGGGCTCCCGCCACCTGATGGTCGCCAGCCTTGCCCATCACCTGGATGGCGGCCTCGGCGAACCGGATCATGCCCGATGCGCCGATGGGGTTGCTGGACAGCACGCCACCGGACGGGTTGAACGGGATGCGGCCGCCGATCGCAGTCTCGCCGGCTTCGGTGAGCTTCCAGCCCTCACCTTCGGGAGCGAAACCGAGGTTCTCCAGCCACATCGGTTCGAACCACGAGAACGGCACGTAGACCTCGGCGACGTCGATCTCGTCAATCGGCGACGTGATCCCGGCGTCGCGCCACAGTGCGGCCGAGGCGTCGCGCCCTGCCTGCGGGTTCACCTGGTCGCGACCCGAGAACGCCAGCGGCTCGGTGCGCAGCGCGGTCGCGTGCACCCACGCGACGGGATGGCCGTCGGCGACGCGGCGATCCGCGATCTCCTCGTTGCCGATCACCAGCGCGCAGGCGCCATCCGATGACGGGCACGTCTCGTCGAAACGGATCGGATCCCACAGCATCTGGGAATCCATCACCTTCTCCAGCGTGATGTCGGGCTGGTGCAGGTGGGCCAGCGGGTTCTTGGCACCGTTGAGCCGGTCCTTCACCGCGACCATCGCGCCGATGTGCGTCGGCGCACCGGACCGCCGGATGTAGGACCGAACGTGCGGGGCGAAGTAACCGCCGGCACCGGCACCAACCGGCTTGGTGAACGGCACCGGAATGCTCAACGCCCACATGGCGTTCGACTCGGACTGCTTCTCCCACGCCATCGTCAGCACACGCTTGTACTTGCCGGACTGCACCAGGCTGGCGGCGACGACGGCGGTCGACCCGCCCACCGAACCTGCGGTGTGCACCCGGATCAGCGGCTTGCCCGTGGCGCCGACCGCGTCGGCCATGAACAGCTCGGGCATCATGACGCCCTCGAAGAAGTCGGGTGCCTTGCCGACGACGACGGCGTCGATGTCGTCGAACGTCGACCCTGAGTCGGCAAGCGCTTTGTCGATCGCCTCGCGCACAAGGCCGTTCATCGAAACGTCCTTGCGTTTGGCGACGTACTTCGTTTGCCCGGTGCCGAGGACGGCTGCCAGCTGACCGGCCATTGCTATTTCCCGCCTTCCATGACCGCGACCAGATTCTGTTGCAGCGCAGCCCCGCTGGTGGCGTGCGCCAGCACCCGCTGCGCGGATCCGTCGAAGATGTGCCTTGCCGCGAAGCCGATGCGCTCCAGGCCCGTCGAGAACATCGGATTGGCGGCCAGTGCGCCGCCGGACGGGTTGATCGTCGTCGACGCGCCGAGTCCGATCGCCTCGGTCAGGATCAGCTGCTGATGGGTGAACGGCGCATAGAGTTCGGCGACGTCGATCGACCCGGCGTCACCACCCGTTGCGATGGAGGCCGATACCGCCGTGGACGGCGATGTGGTCAGGTCGCGTGCGCCGAGCACCGGCGTCTCGATGCGGTGCTCGATGCCGGTGATCCACGCCGGGTTCTCCCGCAGTTCCCTTGCCCGGTCGCCCGCGGCCAGCACGATCGCCGATGCGCCATCGGTGATCGGCGCAATGTCGTGGCGGCGCAACGGATCAGCGAAATACGGCCTGGCGAGCAGCTCGTCGATACTGTTGGCGGGCTTCTCCGAGTCGGTGCGCTCGGCGACAGCGAATGAGTCAAGGGCCACCTGTGCCATCTGCTCGGCGGTCCACTTCCCCGAGTCCAGTCCGAACCGGGCCTGCAGGCCAGCCGTCGACACGGCGTCCGGCACCAGCGGTGCCACCGTGTACGGATCGGTCTGCATCGCCAGCACCCGGCGCAGCACCCCGGCGCTCGACTTGCCGAAGCCGTAGACGAGCGCGGTGTCCACCGAGCCGGTCAGGATCTTGATGTAGGCCTCGTACAGCGCCCACGCGGCGTCCATCTCCACGTGTGACTCGTTGATCGGTGGCACAGCCCCAATCGAGTCGATCGCCGACAGGAACGAGAATGCCCGTCCGGCAAGGTAATCCGAGGAACCGGAGCACCAGAACCCGATATCGGTCTGTTCGATACCGAGATCGGCGTACAACTCGGCAAAGCACGGCATCAACATTTCGACGCCGTTGGTGGTGCCTTCGGTGCGGCGTACATGCGGAGCGTGCGCGAACCCCACCACCGCCACATTGCGATCAGTCACGTGTGTCCCTCTTATTGGTGGTGCTTGTAGGTTTCGTACTCGGCGTCGGGCTCACCCGTCGGCCGGAAGTAGTCGATGTTGTCGATGCCGAGTCCCCACTCCTCGCGGGGCTTCCACACCGCCTCGACCCGCATGCCCATCCGCACATCGGCCGCATCGATCTCGGTGACCAGATGCAGGAACGGGATGTCCGCACCGTCGAGCAGCACGTAGGCCGCGACATACGGCGGCTTGATGCGTTGGCCTGCGAACGGGATGTTGATGATCGCGAACGTCGTCACGGTGCCCTTGTCCGGCAGCTCGATGTACTCGTCGAGCTGTTGGCCGGTGGCGGGGTCGGCTTCCCTGGCCGGGAAATAGACCTTTCCGCCCTTGCCAGTACGCGCCCCGAGCAGCTTGCCTTCCTCGAGCGCGCGGAGGAACGCGCTCTCCGGAAGTGATGCGGTGTGCTGGATCTCGATCATGGTGGGGACGACGAGCATGGTCACCGGATCGCGATCGTCATCGGCCGTATCGGGCACCTCTTCCTGCTCGTCGCCGAGCGAGAAGTAGGCGATGTCGGTGATCGCGCCGACCGGCTCGTCGGCCCAGTGCACATGAACGCGGGCACCGGTGCTGATCGCGTCCGCCGACCCGGCGTCGACCGCATGGAGCAGCGGGGTGTCGGCGCCGTCGAGCTTGACCAGCGCCCACGCGAACGGCCGATCCAGCGGCTGGCCCTCTAAGGGGTCGGGCTGCCACGACCAAGACAGCACGGTCCCGACGCTGGCCACCGGTACGATTTCCGTCAGCTCGTCGTACGTGACGGGGTCGTATTCGGCAGGCGGGACATGCACCCGACCATCCGAACCACGCACGCCGACGACGCGCCGCCCGCGCAGGGCGGTGAAGAACTGGCTGAGGACGGGTCCCACTGAACGGGTGTAGTCGAATGACAGTCTCAGCGGCGCCGAAAGGGGCGGCTGATGCGTGTCGATCTGCACCGGGCTGCTTTGGCTGGTGGTCACAGCATCGAGTAGAACAGGTTCTAAGTGCGGTTTCAAGCGACCGTGAAAAGGTCTAGGAAGGCGATCTAAATGAAGCTGGGTTTGCAGCTCGGATATTGGGGCGCGCAGCCGCCCGAGAATGCCCCTGAACTGGTCGCGGCCGCCGAGGAGGCCGGCTTCGACACCGTGTTCACCGCCGAAGCGTGGGGTTCGGACGCCTACACACCGTTGGCGTGGTGGGGCCGCGAGACCAAGCGGATGCGACTCGGCACCTCGGTCATCCAGTTGTCGGCAAGAACCCCGACGGCGTGCGCGATGGCTGCCCTGACACTCGACCACCTCTGCGGCGGTCGGCACATTCTGGGGCTCGGGGTATCGGGGCCGCAGGTGGTGGAGGGCTGGTACGGGGCGAAATTCCCCAAACCGCTGGCGCGCACCCGCGAGTACATCGACATTTTGCGGCAGGTCTGGGCACGCGAGGCGCCGGTGCACAGCGACGGGCCGCACTACCCGCTGCCGCTGACCGGCGAGGGCACCACCGGGCTCGGCAAGAACCTCAAATCAATCGTCCACCCACGGCGCCCGGACTTACCCGTGATGCTGGGCGCGGAGGGCCCGAAGAACGTCGCGCTGTCCGCCGAGATCTGCGATGGCTGGCTGCCGATCTTCTACTCACCCCGCATCGCGGGCATGTACAACGAGTGGCTCGACGAGGGGTTCGCCCGGCCGGGTGCGCGTCGCAGCCGCGAAGACTTCGAGATCTGCGCGACGGCGCAGGTGGTCGTCACCGATGATCGAGCCGAGATCATGGAGTTGATGAAGCCGCACCTGGCGCTCTACATGGGTGGGATGGGCGCCGAGGACACCAACTTCCACGCCGACGTGTACCGCAGGATGGGTTACGCCGAGGTCGTCGACGACGTGACCAAGCTCTTCCGTTCCGGACGCGAGGACGGAAAGGATCAGGCCGCCAAGATCATTCCCGACGAGCTCGTCGACGACTCTGCGATCGTCGGCGACCTCGCCTACGTTCAGGACCAGATCAAGGCCTGGGAGGCCGCAGGCGTCACGATGATGGTGGTCGGAGCCCGCTCGCCCGAGCAGATTCGCGACCTCGCGGGGCTGGTCTAGGCGAGAGTCCGCGCGTCGCCGAAGGTCATGTCGGCGTTGCCGATCGACATGCAGGCGAATGCCTTCTTGGGCAGCCCGAGCGACGCGAGCTCCTTGGCGATCGGGTGATCGCCCAGCGTGACGGATGCACCGCCGATGCGGGCGTGCATTCCGGAGGTGACCTGCTCGGCCTCGGTTTCACGGGTCGTGCCGTCGAGGTTGGTGTAGGTGAGCAGCGACTGAGGACGCGATGGCATCGGCACAGGCAGCCCGCGTCCGATCGCCATCTCCACCACGCGCGACCCGTCGACGCTGACATCGAAGGAGAACGGGTTGCCGTCAGAGGCGGTGAAGTCCGCCATGATTTTCGGGTAGCCCCAGATCTGCCTTCCCGCCTCCAGCGTGAATGCCCCGTCGACAGCCATCCGGTGCACGAAGGTACCCGCATCGCCGAATGCCCGCAGCCCCCGTACCTCTGATCCGGGCGGCTGGACCATCACGCAGAACGAGAACTCGTTGTACTGCCCGAGGTCGCACTCGACGAACCGGGTCAGAAGCAGGTTGACGACGGCGCGACCCGGCCGGAGCTCGAAGGCCCGCAGCCCGCTGTAGTCGATGAGGCGTTGTGCGGCATCGCCGTCGACGGTGAACATCGCGCTGTGCACGTCGGCCTTGCGGACGCGGATCGGCATGGTCAGCACCGTGCCCGCGATCGTGTGCTGGGAGTCAGACATGCCCGTCACTGTAGTTCGGCTATTGCGGTAGCTGGGGCCCGATCTTGCGAGCCAGGTCGACGGCGGCGTTGTCGGCTTCCGGGCCCAACATGCTCAACACCGCGACCTGCACCGTGTTCGACCGACCGCCCGCCGCGAACTCCACCGATCCACCGCCGAGGAAGCGCATGCCGTCCGGTCCGGGCGTGCCAACCTCGGGGAAGCCCGGTTCGGGCGGCGGGAGCGTGCCGTTGATCGCGGTGTCCGGGTTGCCAATCCCCACCGAGACAGACTCATAATTGGCCGGGTTTTCCCAGAGACAGCCGGGCGCCTCGACAAAGGTGCCGGTTGGCTTCCCCTCGATCGGGGTGCCGAGCAGCCTCGTGATGTCGTCGGGGCTGATCAGCTTGCACGCGTCGATGGTTGCCGCTGCGGGCGCCGCCGATGGCGCACCGGATTGCTGCGACTCACCCGAGGCGGGTGCCTTTTCAGAACCGCCGCACCCAGCGAGTGCGACCCCGGCGGCGAGCACGACGATGGCGGAAGTGGATCTGGTGACACCCATGTCCGATCACGGTAATCACAGACAATGCTGTTTGCGGCGCCTTCGGCCAGTTTGCCGTCCCTCCGTGCCGGCTCGTCGTCTACATTCCCTTATCAACCGATGGAGGCAGGCATGACCCTTACCAGACCAGACGTTGACCTGACCGACGGCGACTTCTATGCCGGCGACTCCCGTTCCATTTACAAGTGGATGCGCGAGAACGAGCCGGTGTTCCGCGATCGCAACGGGCTCGCCGCCGCCGCCAGCTATGCGGCGGTCATCGAGGCCGAGCGCAACCCCGAGCTGTTCTCCAACGCGGGCGGCATCCGGCCCGACCAGCCAGGCGTCGAGATGATGATCGAAATGGACGACCCGCAGCATCTGCTGCGGCGCAAGCTGGTCAACTCCGGCTTCACCCGCAAGCGTGTGAAAGACCTTGAGGGATCGATCATCTCGCTCTGTGACACGCTGATCGACGCGGTCTGCGAGCGCGGGGAATGCGATTTCGTCTGGGATCTCGCCGCGCCGCTGCCGATGGCGGTCATCGGCGACATGCTCGGGGTGCGCCCCGAGGAGCGGGAGATGTTCCTGAAGTGGTCCGACGACCTGGTCGGCGCGCTGAGCAGCACAGCGGATCCCGAGAAGATGCAGGTCACGATGGACGCCTTCGCGGCGTACAGCGCATACATGACCGGCATGATCACCGAGCGCAAGGCCGATCCCACCGACGATCTGGTCAGCGTCCTCGTGCATGCCGAGGTGGAAGGCGAGAAACTCGAGGACCACCAGATCGTCACCGAGGTGCTTCTGCTTCTGATCGGCGGCGACGAAACCACCCGCCACACGTTGTCGGGCGGCACCAGGCAGCTTCTGAGCCATCCCGATCAGCATGAACGACTGAAGCATGATCTGGACCTGCTGCCCAACGCAATTGAAGAGATGCTGCGCTGGACCGCGCCGGTGAAGAACATGGCCCGCACCATCGCCGCCGACACCGAGTTCCACGGCACGGCGCTGAAGGAAGGCGAGAAGATGATCCTGCTCTTCGAGTCGGCCAACTTCGACGAGAAGGTCTTCGAGAACCCCGAGCAGTTCGACATCACCCGCTATCCGAACAATCACCTGGCGTTCGGGTTCGGCACCCACTTCTGTCTGGGCAATCAGCTGGCCCGCCTCGAGCTGTCGCTGATGCAGGAGCGACTGTTGAAGCGGCTGCCCGATCTGGCGTTGGTTCCCGATGCGCAATTCCCGCTTCGCCCAGCCAATTTCGTCAGCGGCCTCGAGCAGATGCCGGTGACCTTCACCCCGACGAAGCCGCTCGACATCTAGCTGTCGACGAAGACCACGTTCTGCTCGACGGAGTTGCGCGGCACATATAGGTCGTTGGCGGGAAAGGTCGGATCCGGGTAGCCGATCGCCAAGCCGCACAGGATTCGCATGTCGTCGGCGATGTTCAACTGTTCGCGGATGACATCGGGGTAGCCGGCGATCGACACCTGCGCACACGTGCCGAGGCCTCGGGCCGTCAATGCGAGCATCAACGTCTGCAGGAACATTCCGACACCCATGGCATCGACATCATCGAGATCGCGGTGCATACAAACGATTCCGGCAAGCGGCGCCCGGAAGAACTCCCAGTTGCGCAGGACGGCGAGCCGACGCGCATCGGCGTCGTGGCGGGAGATGCCCATCGAGCCGTACACCAACGCGCCAAGATCGCGTCGCATGTGCGCGAACGCGTCCGGCAGCACCGGCACGGCGGGCGACTCGACGGCGGCCACCTCGAGCAGTGCTTCGACGAGCCGGTCCCGCGCAGGCCCGGAGACCATCACGACGTGCCATGGCTGGATGTTCGAGTTCGACGGCGCGCGCATCGCGAGCGTCAGCGCCTCACGGACGAGGTCCTGGGGCACAGGCTTGTCGCGAAGGAACATGCGCGTCGAATGTCGCTCAGTGATCGCCTGCTCCAAGTCATACATCGACGACCCTCCAAACTCGCTGTGTCTTCACTACTGGAAACGATTTCAACGTCCGTTTAATTCCTGCCGGTCACCCGCTCAGATAGGCCAGCACGGCGAGCACCCGCCGGTGCTGTTCGTCGTCGGGCGGAAGCGTCAACTTCGCGAAGATGTTGCGCACGTGCTTTTCGACCGCGCCGTCGCTGACCACGAGGGTGCGCGCGATCTTCATGTTGGACCGGCCTTCGGCCATCAGCGCGAGCACCTGCCGCTCCCGCGGAGTCAGTTGAGCCAGCCGATCGTCGCGGCGGCGGCGCACCAACAGCTGTGCGACGACGTCCGGGTCGAGCACCGAGCCGCCTGCGGCGACCCGTGCCAGTGCGTCGAGGAATTCGGCGATCGCAGCGACCCGGTCCTTGAGCAGGTAGCCCACCGCGCCTGCGCGGTCCGCAAGGAGGTCGTCGGCATACGACACCTCGACGTACTGAGAGAGCACCAACACCGGCGATCGCGGCACCAGTCGGCGCGCCTCGACCGCGGCCCGCAGCCCCTCGTCGGTGTGCGACGGCGGCATCCTCACATCGACCACCGAGACATCGGGCCGGTGCTCATCGACGGCCTGCACCAGCGACGGTCCGTCGCCGCACGCGGCTACGACCTGATGGCCGTTCTCTTCCAACAGCCGGATGAGGCCCTCCCGCAGGAGCACTGAGTCGTCGGCGACCACGACTCTCAACACGGCACCTCCACCCTGATCTCGGTCGGGCCACCTACCGGGCTTGTCACGGTCAGCGTGCCACCCGTGGCCAGGACCCGGTCTGCCATGCCGGCAAGTCCATGCCCCTTGGCGACGTGAGCTCCGCCGTCACCGTCGTCGACTATCTGGACGCCCACTTTGCCAGGCCCGTTCGCGACGGTCACCCAGCAGTTCGCCGCGCTGCTGTGCTTGGCGACGTTGGTCAGGGCTTCAGCCACCGCGAAGTACGCAGTGTTCTCGACAGCGGGATCGAGCCTGCCCTGCGGCGTGCCGAGCGCAGGGTCGACAGCGAGCTCGACCGGCACGGTGCAGCGGCTCGCCAGTGCTGTCAGCGCGCTCGGTAGTCCGCGGTCGGCGAGCACCGGCGGCGCGATCCCGCGGGACAGCGCCCGCAGTTCGTCCAACGTCTCCCGGGTCTGGCCGATCGCCTCGTCCAGTGTTTCCCCGAGTGCGTCCGGGTCGGTCTGCAACTGCTGCCGGGCCCTGCTCAGATCCATGGCGAGGCGGATCAGGCGTTGTTGTGGACCGTCATGGATGTCCCGCTCCAGTCGGCGAAGGGCGGCCGCCTCCGCGGATACCGCCGCAGCCTTCTGCTCGCTCAGCACGCTGATCGTCTGGCGCATCTCCGCGAGGCCGATCAGCAGGACGCGGCTGAAGCCGGCCGACAGCATCGCGGCGCCCCGTACCACCAGCGGGAGGGTGACAAGGCAGATCAAGCCGATCGCGGTCTGAAAGCCGATCCGCGCCAACGCGCTGTCACCAAGCCCGATCAACTCGGCAAGTGAATGATTCTCCGGTCCGCGCGGAATGCTCCAGTCCCACAACACGGTCAGCGTTCCGCCGATCGCCGTCGCCCACCACGTGACGACGACGCAGAACGTGAAGACGGCGATCGGGAAATGCAGGACCGCGTGCGCCACATCGAGCCAGCCCTGGGTCTGGGTGATCGGGGTGACGATCCTGTTCCACGCGCCTGCGCCCGGTCCCGGCGACCGGTAGACGGGTCGGGGCTGGGGCCGCCGAAGGACACCGGGGATGCGCAACCGCTCGATGTCGGCGAACAGGCGGCCGGCCAACAGAGTGCCCGCGAGAATGGGTACGCCGACGACGACGATCAACGTGGAAAGCCCTGCGGACAGTCCGGCGACTACAACGGCGAAACCCGCAGTGGCGAGTGGGAGGCCGAGCAGCGTGTAAGCGGTGTCGATGCCCAGCTGGCGCAGGAAGCCGATCCGTTCGGGCGATGTGGTGGCGGCGGTGGTCACCACTTAGACGCTAGGGCGTGCGTGGTCCAGCGCCGATCCGGTGTGCCGGCGCCTTGAGGGTAGGGCTGTCCCCACCACCAGACCGCTCTCCGTCCAGCGTCAGACCCCCTTCGGGATGGCGTCGTCGTACGGGGCCGTGCTGCGCTCGTGCATCGGATGAATCATCATGTACACCAGGCCGATTCCGAAGACTATGAAGGCCGACAGCGCCACGATCCAGTTGTCATACCATGGCGCATCGGGCGTCCGCGGCCACGCCATGTTGATCATCGCGATGACCCCGTAAACCAGCGCTGCGATGTTGACGCCCACACCCCACTTGCCCAGGGTGTACTTGCCGCTGGGGACCCATCCCTTCAGCCGTGCGCGCAGGGCCGCGAACACGACCATCTGGAACGCCAGGTATATACCGAAGGCGGCGAAGCTGATGATCTTGGTGATGGCGTCGGTGGAGAACTTCGACCCGAAGACGATCACGGCAGGCACCGCGGCGGCCACCAGCAGCGCGTAGGGCGGCACGTGGCGGGTCGCGGAGAATTTCTTCAGCAGAGAGCTGCCCATGATCATGTCGTCGCGGCCGTAGGAGTAGGCCAGCCGGCTTGCGGCGGCCTGCAGGCTCATCGCGCAGGACAGGAACGAGATGAGCACGACGAGCAGCACGATGCGAGCGCCCACGGTGCCGAAGGCCTCGTTCAGCACGGTGCTCACCGGATCGGTGTCCTCACCTGCGATCACGGCAGGGATGTCGGTGACGGCCAGCACCAGGGCCAGGCAGACGAATGTCGCTGCGGCGCCGCCGATGTAGATGGTGCGACGCATGGCCTTGGGGATCAGTCGCCCAGGGTTCTGGACCTCTTCGGCGACGTCGCCGCACGCCTCGAAGCCGTAGTACTGATAGATGCCGATCAGCGCTGCGGCGGCGAACGCCCATAGGTAATTGCCGTCGCCGCCTGCGCCGAAGGTGTCGAAGATGGCGCCGAGGTTGTGCTCGCGGTGGGCGATCAGCAGCCACCCGCCGACGACCAGCGCGCCGATCAACTCGGCGACAAAGCCGATGATCGCCGCAGTGGCGAGAACCTTCGTTCCCATGAAGTTGATGATTGTCGCCAGGACGAGCAAGGCGAGCGAGAACGCGATGGTGTTGTTCACTGTCGCCTCGATACCGAAGGCTGCCGCAATGTAGGGGCCCGCGCCGTAGACCACAGAGGCGATGGTCACCAGCAGCGCAACCATGTAGACCCAGCCCGTCATCCACGCATATCTACGGCCCCACAGCCGCCTCGCCCACGGATACACGCCGCCGGCGACGGGGAACTGGGCGACGACCTCGCTGAAGATGAGCGCTACGAGCAACTGACCAATGCCGACGATCACAAAACTCCAGATCATCGGTGGGCCACCCGTTGCGAGGGCGAACACAAACAGGGTGTACACGCCGACGACGGGCGAGAGGTAGGTGAACCCGAGGGAGAAGTTGGCCCACGGGCTCATTTCCCGTTTGAACTCGGAGTCGTAGCCGAGGGCGCGCAGGTGCGACGCATCGTCCTGGTCATGGGATGTGTCGTAGCCATCGTCGGCGCGGGCTGTTGACATGGGCGGCTCTCCTGCAGGGGTTGGGTGGGTAGCGAGCTGTGCGGAAAACTACATTCTTATTGTTTAAGCGGCAACCAAAACGGCAGAATTGGCAGCAAATCGGGTAAATTGCCGACGTCGAACGCACGGAGAGGGGCCGGGATGTCGTCGTTGTCGCCGCTCGTCGCGCCCGAATCGCCACTCGGGCGTGCGGACGAAATCGTGCAGCGTGTCACCGAGGCCATTCACCTCGGATTGCTCGACGACGGTGAACGCCTGCCGGTCGAGCTCGACCTCGCGGCCCAGTTCGGAGTCGCGCCGATGACGGTTCGCGAGGCGTTGGCAACATTGCGTGACCAAGGTTTGGTGGAGACCCGACGCGGTCGCAGCGGCGGCTCGTTCGTGAGAAGGCCCGCAAGTCCACCCGTCGAGCAGCTGACGACGAGGCTGGCCGAGCTGAGTCCGTCCGATTTGCGCGATTTGTTCGACGAACACACGGCGATCGCCGGACAGTCGGCACGTCTGGCAGCCGAGCGGGCCGCGCCCTACGCCGTTCGGCGACTGTTTGCGCTGACCGATCAACTGGGCGCGGCCTCGTCGCTCGGCGAGCGCATCCGCGCCGACAGCAGATTTCACATCCAGGTGGCTGTCGCCTCCCAGTCCAGTCGGCTGGCCAGGCGTGAAGCCAACCTGCAGGCCGAGATCTCGGGTTTCGTCTGGCTACCGGTCAGCCCCGCGGTCGACGTTGCCGCCTATATCGAAGAGATGCACGCGATCGCGACGGCGATCGCCTCCGAGAACGCCGACGTCGCGCGTCGGCTGGCCGAAGAGCACGTGATGGGCCAACTCGGGCGGCTGACAGAAGTGAACTTCGAGCTCTCGACTGAAGGACTCGAGGCATGAGTGGCGGCACGCAGGCCCGCCGGCTCGCCGAGCGGGCATCGCAAGCCCTCGATCCGATCTATCAGCGGCTTGGCCGCATCGCCGACGAGGTGATTCGGGTGCGGCCCGAGCGGTCGTCACTCACCGAGGCGCATCTCAAGCCGTTGCAACACCTGCTGGTGGACTTCATCGGCGAGGAATCGGCGGTGTGGGGAATGGGCTTCATCGCGGCGCCCTCGATGGTCGAGGGAAGGGAACGTTACCTGTTGTGGTTTCAGCGGCACGGTGAGCGCGTTGCCCGCCTGCGGCTCAACTTCGACCCGGCCAGCGTCGATGTCTACGACTACCTCCAGATGGACTGGTATCAGCTGGCACTGCGCGGACAGGCCCGGGTGGCCTACGGGCCCTACGTTGACTACAGCGGATCGGATATGTACACGATCACCGCGACGATCCCGGTGCTTGCTGATGGAGTTTTCCTTGGCATCGCCGGCGCCGATCTGGTGGTTGCCGAAGTTGAGCACCGACTGCTCGCCGCCTTGCGGCAGACGCCAGAGGACGCCGTGGTCGTCAGCACCGAACGTCGTGTCATCACCGCCAATACCTCCAGGTGGATGGTCGGTGCGCGGCTGCCCGATCTGCCGACGGCAGGCCCGTCGGAAGACCCGACCGCGTTCCGGGAGGTCGTGGAGATGCCGCTGGGCACGGGCTGGGTGCTTGCTGTCGCGTGGCCTCGGAGGACACCGGGCGACGGCGGACCGACGAACCCTTGACAAATAACACCTACTTCTAGAGTATTTAATACACAGCCAGTTGAATTGTCCTGGAGGTAGCGCCTATGTCGTCTCTCACCGTCGGTCCGGTTCCCGCGTTCGACGTCGCCGACCCGTCGTTCTCGATCACCTCCGACGAGGTCCATCAGGCCCGAGAGCGAAGCTGGTACGCCACTACGCCGTACGGCATCGCCGTCCTGCGTTACGAACAGGTGAGCCGTCTACTCAAGCACCCGAAGCTGCGGCAGGGCAGCGTCGCCTGGCCCTCCCACAACGGCGTGACCGAGGGGCCCTTTGCCGACTGGTTCGCCAGCTGGATCCTCAACAAAGAAGGCGAGGAGCACCACCGGTTGCGCCGGCTGATGAACCCGGCCTTTTCGCACAAGCTCATCGGTTCGCTGGTGCCGCGGTTCCAGAACCTTGGCAACGAACTCATCGATGGTTTCGCCGAACCCGATCGCTGCGAGTTCGTCAGCGAGTTCGCCGAACCCTATGCGGCTCGCGTCATCGCGATCATGCTCGGTATCCCCGAAGGGGAGTGGAAGGTCATCTCGACCGAGTCGGCGACGATCGGTCTGGCGATGGGCGTCACGCTGCGCGAGGACCTGTCCAAGATCGAGACGGCCCTGCAACGGCTCTACGACTACAGCGACGAGCTGATCGCCGACCGCCGGGCCAATCCGCGCGACGACTTCGTCACCGCGTTGGTGAACGCATCGCGACCCGAAGACGGCCGGATGTCCGACACTGAACTCCGAGATGCCATGGTGCTGCTCATCTTCGGCGGTTTCGACACCACGCGCAATCAGCTGGGTCTGGCCATGCAGACGTTCATGGCCAACCCCGACCAGTGGCGACTGCTCGCGGGGCGTCCCGACCTCGGCGGTAAAGCCGTCGAGGAGGTCATGCGGGTGAATCCGACCGTCCGATGGGTCAGCCGCGAGGTGCTGGAGGAATTTACCTACGACGGTCTGCTGCTCGAGGCAGGCACCACCGTGCACCTATACAGCGAATCCGCAGGCACCGATCCCCGCGTCTTCGACTCCGGCTTCGATATCACCGCAGAACGCAAGCCGCACTTCGGTTTCGGCGGCGGTGCGCACCACTGCCTCGGCCACTTCGTGGCCCGTTCCGACATGAGCGAGGCACTCCCGCTGCTAGCCAGGCGGATGCCCGATCCGTACGAGCTGCCCGGCGCACAGTGGCTGCCCGACTCCGGCAACACCGGCCCGATCCGACTGCCCATCGGTTTCACACCAGCTCCCTGATCTCACCCAACATCCCAGGAAAGGATCCTTGAAAAATGCGTGTCACAGTCGATCTCGCGAAATGCCAGGATCACGGTCAGTGTGCCATCGCCGCCCCACTGGTGTTCAACTTGGACGATGACGGAAAGCTCGAGTACAACGGCAATCCCGACGACTCGGAGCGCGGCAACGTCGAGGAGGCCGCGGACGTCTGCCCGGCCCAGGCCATCCTCATCGAGGACTGACGATGACCACGACACCACTGGACGCGCACCGGCAGGCGAACGCCACGGGTCCCGAACTCGAGGCGGCGTTGGCGGCGATCGCCGAACGCGGCGTGGAATTCGTGTACTTCCAGGCAGTCACCGTCACCGGCCGCGTCGTCGGCAAGGTGGTGCCCGCCCGGCACTTCGCGCGCCTGGCCGTCAAAGGCGTTCAGCAGCACCAGACCGCGATCGCCAACCTGCAGGGCACCCGCGAGGGCGTACTGCTCGCAGGCGGAGTGCACGCCCCCGAGTACACCGCGGTACCCGATCTCGATACGTTCGCCGTCCTGCCGTGGGACACCAGTTACGCCCGGGTTTTCTGTCGGCTCTACGAGCCCGACCATCTCGCGCAAGGCGCCGGAGCCGAATTCGCCTGTGACAGCCGTGGGCTGCTGCGTCGTATGCATGCCCGGTTCACCGATAGGACCGGGTTGGAACTGCGTACCGGCTGTGAGCCCGAAATGACCTGGCAGGGTGAAGGACTCGAAGCCTATTTCCGGCCGGGTTCCAGTCCCGCGTATCACATCGAACACCTCGAGCGGAACCGGCCGATCGTCAAGAAGGTCGTCGAATACGCGCAGGCACTCGGTCTCGACATGATCGAAGGCGACTATGAGGACGAGTTCCAGGTGGAACTCAACTTCATGTACGACCGTGCCGATCTCACCGCCGACCGACTCACCACCTATCGCCAGATATGCAAGCAGGTCGCACGCGAACTCGGCATCGAGGCGAGCTTCATGCCCAAGCCGGCGACCGGCCAGATGGGTAACGGCTGCCACCACAACTTCAGCCTCTGGCGCGACGACGTGAACGTCCTCGTCGACCCAGGAGTCACCGAGCTGCACCTTTCCGAGATCGGCAGGCATGCCCTTGGCGGGCTGTTGTCCCACTCCGCAGGCGCCATGCTCGTCAACGGGTCGACCGTGAACTCCTATAAACGTTATTGGGACGCCGGACAATTCGCACCGTCGCGGATCAACTGGGGGCTGGACAACAAGACCTGCACCGTCCGGCTTTCGGCCAACGGGCGCCTGGAGTACAAGCTGCCCGACGCCAGCGTCAACCCGTACCTGTCACATGCGGTGATCCTTGCTGCGTGTGAGGACGGCATTAAGAACGCGACCGACCCCGGCGAGCCGACGCAGGGTTCGTCCTACGACGCCCCGCACGACGACCGGTTCCCGGCGTTACCGCTGACGCTGGGGGAGGCGATCAGCGCCTTCAGCACCGACAAGGTGCTGACAGGGGCCTTCGGGTCGACGCTTTCGGAGTTGCTGATCGACTTCCATGCCGACGAATGGGCTCGGTTCTGCGGTCACGTCACCGATTGGGAGCGCGAAATGTATTGGAATGATGCCCCGTGAGCGAATCTCTGCGGCTGGCGTGCCTGGACGCCGAAGCGCCTCCGCTGTTCTCGCTGTGGACCCATGAACACGGTCGGCAGGGCTATGAGCCCGGGGTCGCCGAAGCCCTTGGTGTCGAACTCGGCCGCCCCGTCGAATGGGTCCGGGTGCCGTGGGTCGACATGATCCCGGCGGTTCAGCGCGGCGACGCCGACGCCGTCCTGTGCGGTCAGGGCATCACCGCCGAGCGACTGGCCCAGGTCGACTTCACCCGGCCTTACGCCGTCTTCCACGAGGGCGTACTTGTCCGCCGTGGCGCCGAGATCAACGGTCCGGAGGATCTGGTGGGGCGCAAGGTCGCTGCAATCGAGAACAGCACCAATATGGCGCTCGCCGAAACCTTCACCGGCGCAGTGCCGGTGGCCTTCGGGGCGGGATCCGACGATGTCTACGCCGACATGCTGGCGGCATTGCTTACCGAGCAGGTGGACGCTGTTGTCGACGACGACGTCGTGTTCGTCCCGCTCGGCGCGACACACCCCGACTACGAACTCGCGTTCACCGTGCAGACCGCGAACAAGTGGGGAATCGCGGTGTCCAAGGACCGACCCGATACCCTCGCCGAGATCGACGCAGCGCTGGGACGAGTCCTCTCCAACGGCCGCCTTCGCCAGGTGTGGAAGGAGTGGCTGCCGACCCTCGACTACCCGTTCGACGAGGTGTAAGCGGTGAGTCGGCCCCTCGTTGCAGTCATCGGACGACGCGCCGCGCAGGTGCCGATCCTGCGGTTCTCGGCCACCCTTGCCGCAGAAGCGCTCTGCGAAGCGGTGTTGGCCGCAGGCGGCGAACCGGTGGTCCTGCACGGGTCCGCCGCCGATCCGCTGAGCGAATTGCCAGCTCGGCTGGCCAATTTCGACGGTGTGCTGATGCCAGGTGGTGCCGATATCGACCCGCGTAGATACGGTGCCGAACCCGATCCGCACAGCACCGACATCGTGGCCTTCCAGGACGACCTCGACATCGGCGTCACGCTGGCCGTTGTCGACGCCGAATTACCGATGTTAGCGATCTGCCGCGGTATGCAGATCCTCAACGTCGCGCTGGGGGGAACGCTTGTGCAGCACGTGCGCGAGACGACGACTGCGCACCACAACACAATCCATCAGGTAAGGGTGACAGTAGGCTCGCGACTGCATGCCGTCGTCGGCACCGAGAACATCGACGTGTCGTCCTACCACCATCAGGCCATCGACCGATTGGGCGCCGGACTTGCGGTGAGCGCGGTGGCGGCCGACGGTGTCGTCGAAGCGGTCGAGCACCGGCGCGCGGATATCGTCGCCGTGCAGTGGCACCCGGAGGACTGCCACGCCTCATCTGAATCCGACGCGGCGTTGTTCGCCGACCTGGTCGACCGTGCAAGCAAACGGAAGGACACGAAGTGACAGCTGGTGAACGGGTGCTTCACGAAGACGTGATCCCTGACCTGCCGATGCCGGAGAGCCCGCGCGCCCATATTTGTGTCATTGGCTCGCTCAACTACCCGGATATCAGCGCCGAGGACGTCGGAGTGGTCACGCGATTTACCCGGACAGCGCTGACAACCCTGCTCGAACTCGGTGCGTCCTACGAACTGTGGGACTCCACGGTCAAACTCGGGAATCCCTCTGCTTCAGCAGGGTTCGACGGGCTACTTATGCTCGGAGGCGGTGACATCGACGCCTCCTGCTACGGCGTGAGCACTCCCAATCCCTCCGCTTACGGTGTCGATGTTCGTGCCGACCGCGATGCGATCGCCGCAATCCGGGCCGCAGAGGACGCCGACGTCCCGATCTTCGGCATCTGCCGCGGAAATCAGCTGCTCAATGTTGCCCGCGGCGGCACCATCGTGGGTGACATCATCGACTTCGCACTGCACCACGGCGCGCCGGGCGAACCGGAATTCGTGGACGAGCCGATCGACATCACACCGGGCACCCGGCTGGCGGCCATCCTGGGTACGGATCGGGTGGTCGGGCGCAACGGTCATCACCAGGCCGTGGACCGCGTCGGTGAACGACTGGTGGTGGCAGCTCGGGCGCTTGACGGCCTCGTCGAAAGCATCGAGGATCCGCAACGCTGGTACCTCGGTGTGCAGTGGCACCCCGAAGACGAGAACGGATCCTACGAGGATCGGATGCGACTGTTCAGCTCATTCGTCGATGCGGCCCAGCAATCACGTCAGGGCCGCGTCGCCTGACGCGTGCGGTGCTACTTCATCTGGAAGTTGGGGGCGCGCTTTTCCTTGAACGCCCTCGGGCCTTCCTTCGCGTCTTCGGACAGGAACACCGGGATGCCGTTCGCGGTGTCGGGCTTGAACGCGTCGAGTTCGTGCATGCCCTCGGCCTCGCGGATCGTCTTGAGGATCGCCTGCACCGCGAGCGGGCCGTTGTTGTTGATGACGTCGGCGATCTCGAGGGCCTTCTCCAGCGCGGTGCCGTCAGGCACCACGTAGCCGATCAACCCGTACGACAGCGCCTCGGCGGCGGTGATGTGCCTGCCGGTCAGCAGTAGGTCACACGCGATCGTGTACGGGATCTGCCTAGGCAACCGGACCGCTGAGCCGCCCATCGGGTAGAGGCTCCACTTGGCCTCGGAGATCCCGAACTTCGCGCTCTCGCCTGCGACGCGGATATCGGTGCCCTGCAGGATCTCGGTGCCGCCCGCGATGGCGGGCCCCTCGACCGCGGCGATCAGCGGTTTGGTCAGCCTGCGGCCCTTCAGCAGTCCTTCGATCTTCGTCGGGTCGAAGGCACCGCTCTTGAACGAGTCGCCGGGAGGGGCCTTGGTGGCGGTCTTGAGGTCCATGCCTGCGCAGAAGTAGCCGCCCGCCCCGGTCAGAATGCAGGTCCTGATCTCGGGATCGCTGTCGACGCGGTCCCAGGCCTCGACCATGATCGAGAGCATCTCGGTGGAAAGCGCGTTGCGTGCCTCTGGACGGTTGAGCGTCAGGATCAGGGTGTGTCCGCGCTGCTCAATGAGGGCGTCGGGGCCCTTTTCGTCATGAGAACCTGCGTCGCTCACTGGTGTCCGCCTTCCTGCGCCGATGCCATAAAAAAGACCTTGTCTCACTGTGCTGCTTGAACAAAAATGTAACACGTTCTAGTTTGGTGTTCGTGGCCATGAACATCGCAGATCTCGCCGAGCACGCCATCGACGCCGTACCTGACCGCGTCGCCCTCATCAGCGGCGACGAGCAGCTGACCTATGCCCAGTTGGAGGAGAAGGCCAACCGCCTCGCTCACTACCTCATCGACCAGGGCGTCGAGAAGGACGACAAGGTAGGCCTGTACTGCCGCAACCGCATCGAGATCGTCATCGCGATGCTCGGCATCGTCAAGGCGGGCGCCATTCTGGTCAACGTCAACTTCCGCTACGTCGAGGGCGAACTCAAGTACCTGTTCGACAACTCCGACATGGTCGCGCTGGTGCACGAGCGTCGCTACGCCGACCGGGTTGCCAACGTGCTGCCCGAGACGCCGAACGTCAAGACCGTCCTGGTGGTCGAGGACGGCACAGAAGACCCTGCCGGCGACTTCCGTCAATACGGCGGCGTCGAGTTCTACTCCGCGCTCGAACAGGGTTCGCCCGAGCGCGATTTCGGCCCGCGAAGCGCCGACGACATCTACCTGCTGTACACCGGTGGCACCACCGGCTTCCCCAAGGGAGTCATGTGGCGGCACGAGGACATCTACCGTGTTCTGTTCGGCGGCACCGACTTTGCGACCGGTGAACCGGTCGCCGACGAGTACGACCTTGCGAAGGCGGCCGCTGAGAGCGGTCCGATGATCCGGCTGCCCATCCCGCCGATGATCCACGGCGCGACCCAGTCGGCAACCTGGATGGCACTGTTCTCCGGCCACACCGTCGTGCTGACACCGGAATTCGACGCCGACGAAGTGTGGCGAATGATCCACCAGCACAAGGTGAACTTGCTGTTCTTCACCGGCGACGCGATGGCGCGGCCGCTGCTCGACGCGCTGCTTGCCCACCAAGACGCGGGTAACGAGTACGACTTGTCGAGTCTGTTCCTGCTCGCCAGCACCGCCGCGCTGTTCTCCACGAGTATCAAGGAGAAGTTCCTCGAACTGCTGCCAAACCGCATCATCACCGATTCGATCGGCTCGTCGGAGACGGGCTTCGGGGGAACCAGCGTCGTCGCGAAAGGCCAGTCACACACCGGTGGTCCGCGCGTCACCATCGACAAGACGACCGTCGTACTCGACGACGACGGTAACGAGGTCGTGCCTGGTTCGGGGGTACGCGGCGTCATCGCCAAGCGGGGCCACATCCCGGTCGGGTACTTCAAGGACGAGAAGAAGACAGCCGAAACGTTCAAGACGTTCAACGGAGTTCGCTATGCGATCCCCGGCGACTACGCCGAGGTCGAGGCCGACGGCACCGTGACGATGCTCGGCCGCGGCTCGGTGTCGATCAACAGCGGCGGCGAGAAGATCTACCCAGAAGAGGTGGAGGCCGCACTCAAGGGGCACCCCGACGTGTTCGACGCACTGGTCGTCGGCGTACCCGATCCGCGCTTCGGTCAGCACGTCGCGGCGGTGGTGCAGCCGCGAGAGGGCACCCGTCCCGCTCTGGCCGACCTCGACGCGTTCGTGCGCAGTGAGATCGCGGGTTACAAGGTGCCGCGAAGCCTATGGCTGGTCGACGAGGTGAAGCGGTCGCCCGCGGGCAAGCCCGACTACCGCTGGGCCAAGGACACCACCGAAGAGCGGCCGGCCGACGACGTGCACGCCAAGCACGCGGGGGCGAGCACGTAGATGCACACCGAGCTCTGTGACCGCTTCGGCATCACCTATCCGATCTTCGTCTTCACGCCGTCGGAGAAGGTGGCGGCCGCGGTCAGCAAGGCGGGCGGCCTCGGCGTGCTCGGCTGCGTCCGGTTCAACGAGCCCGACGAACTCGATGGCGTGCTGCGCTGGATGGACGAGAACACTTTCGGCTTGCCCTACGGTGTCGACGTCGTCATGCCCGCCAAGATCCCGACCGAGGGCACAAGCGCCGACATCAACAAGCTGATCCCGCAGACCCATCGCGATTTCGTCGACAAGACGCTTGCCGACCTCGGTGTCCCACCGCTGCCCGAGGACGAGGAACGCTCGGCAGGTGTTCTCGGCTGGCTGCACTCGGTGGCCCGGTCACACGTCGAGGTGGCGCTCAAACACCCGATCAAGTTGATCGCCAACGCACTCGGCTCGCCGCCGAAGGATGTCATCGATCAGGTGCACGAGGCAGGCGTACCGGTCGCTGCACTCGCGGGCAGCCCCAAACACGCACAGCGCCACGTCGACAACGGCGTCGACATCGTGGTGGCCCAGGGCCATGAGGCAGGCGGGCACACCGGTGAGATCGGCTCGATGGTGCTGTGGCCGGAAATCGTTGACGCCCTTGATGGTCGGGCCCCCGTGCTCGCCGCGGGCGGTATCGGTACGGGTCGGCAGGTCGCCGCCGCGCTGGCACTCGGCGCGCAGGGAGTGTGGATGGGCTCGGCGTTCCTGACCTCCGCCGAATACGACCTGGGCCACCGCCAGGACAGCGGCCGATCCACCATTCAGGAAGCGCTTCTCGCGGCAACGTCGGCGGACACCGTGCGTCGGCGCATCTACACGGGCAAGCCGGCTCGGCTGCTCAAGAGCAAGTGGACGGACGCGTGGGACGCTGCCGATGCGCCGGATCCGCTGCCGATGCCGCTGCAGAACATCCTCGTGAGCGAGGCGCATCAGCGGATGAACGAGTCGACCGATCCATCAACGGTGGCCATGCCCGTCGGCCAGATCGTCGGCAGGATGAACGAGATCCGTCCGGTCGCCGACATCATCGCCGAGTTGGTTACGGGATTCGAGGAAGCGACCAACCGCCTAGACGACATCCGGGGAAGCTAGCGGTCGATCGGGCTCGTACAGTCGGCAGTCATGACCGTCGACGTTTGGATGCAGCACCCCACCGTTCGGTTTCTCGGTCACGACATGCTGGCCTCGCTGCGGCGCTGGACCGGCGGCGCGATGCCCGAGAAGGACTCCGACGTCCCCATCGAGGCGACGGTGGCCTCGATGGACGCAGCAGGGGTCGACTTCGGACTGCTGTCGGCGTGGCGCGGACCCAACGGCCTCGACCTGGTCTCCAACGACGAGGTCGCCGCATGGGTTGCTCAGTACCCCAACAAGTTCGCCGGGCTCGCGACGGTGGATCTGGACGCCCCGATGGCCGCCGTTCGCGAGCTACGCCGCCGGGTCCGCGACGACGGCTTCGTCGGTCTGCGCATCGTGCCGTGGCTCTGGGGGCTGCCGCCGACCGATCGCCGCTACTATCCTTTGTTCGCCGAGTGCGTCGAGCTGGGTGTGCCATTCTGTACCCAGGTCGGCCATACCGGGCCGATGCGGCGTTCCGAGACCGGCCGACCCATCCCGTACATCGACGAGGTGGCGCTGGACTTTCCTGAACTCGAAATCGTCTGTGGCCATGTCGGATATCCGTGGACCGAGGAGATGGTCGCGGTCGCGCGCAAGCACCCGAACGTCTACATCGACACCTCGGCCTACACGACGAAGCGGCTACCCGACGAGCTGATCCGGTTCATGCGCACCGGGACCGGACAACGAAAGGTACTGTTCGGCACCAACTATCCGATGATCGGACATCAGCATGCATTGGCCGGTCTGGAGGAACTGGGGTTAAACGACGAAGCCGTGCAGGATTACCTGCACGGCAACGCCGTTCGCGTCTTCAGCCTCTAGAACGAGATGGTCGTCTGCGAGTCGATCACATCCGTTGCGGTGGTGATGATGTCGGACTGCTCCTCGAGGCCGTCGGCGTTGAGCTGCAGAACGTAGAGTCCGTCGCTGCCAGGGATGACCACTGTCTTCTGCGCTGTGATCTTGGTGAGGCCTTCGTTCTGCCAGGTCCCGCCGAGCTGGAAGGCGGGGTACTCACCGAGGGTGCTGACCGCACCCTCGTTCCATGCCTCGAAGCCGGGCAGGTTGTTCATCTCGCCGGGAGCCAGGTCGATGATCTTCTGCGGGTCGACGTTTCCGGTCAGCTTCGACAGCAACGCGACGATGCTCGGGGAGTAGTCGCCGGCCTCTGGGCCGGTGTAGACGATGGCGCCGTACGCCCACTCGGGGGTGTTCTCGCCCGCAGGCTCCCAGCCGTCGGGGATCGGGAGATCAATGGTTGGTGACCCGGGATCGCCGCGGTTGACCTGGACCTCCTGGATGCGGTTCTCTCTGATGTAGCTCTGGATGCTCGGGTTGGGGCCTTCAGCGTCCTCATCGCGCGGGGCCACCAGCCCCGCCTTCGGCGCGGCCTTCGCGCTGGAGGTGGCCTTACTTGTGGTCGCCTTCTCCGACGACGCGGTCTCGGTCTTGGTGGTCTCCGAACCGCACCCGGACAACACCAGGCCCAACGCTGCGGCAACGGCAGCGATGCCGACGATGGCTCTGCGTTTCATGAGTTAACTCCTGCCGGTCAGCTGATGCAATTGGAGACCGACGGCAAACATCATCTGGTGTCGGTTGGTAGGGACTTTAGCCCAAATGCGCAGTCATGCACCATGAGAAGGAATACCCAATCTGGCAGGACGTGACAGTCGCAAGCTTTGTTCGCTAACTGGATATGTTTGCTCTTGCCAGTGGGACGGTGTTGTCCGATTTGTTCATGACGCGCCCAAGCCGACGACCTAACGTGCAGGTATGGACATTCGAGTGACATCGACCGTCGTTGAGATCGCTACCGCGGACATGGCGCGGGCGCTCGACTTCTACCGGCTGCTTGGGCTGGACATTCCCGAACCCGACGGCCCGCACGTCGAAGTCGAACTGCCGGGCGGTAACAGGCTGGCCTTCGACGAGGAGGAGATCATCGCGGGTATGCATCCCGGATGGGCACCGCCGACGCAGCAGGGCCGGGTCGCGCTGGCATTCAGGGTGAGCGAACCCGCGGAGGTCGACGCCTTGTACGAATTGGTGACGGGCGCAGGGCATTCAGGTGCGTTGAAACCCTTCGATGCCCCATGGGGCCAGCGTTATGCGACCGTCACGGACCCGGACGGCACGTCGATCGATCTGTTCTGCCCGCTGTCATGACGCAGCGTTGCGAGCGACATCCCGGTGAGGCCGCGGACTTCGCGGTGCAGATGCGGCTGGTCGGAGAAGCCGGCCATGGCGGCCGCGTCCGCGGTTCCGGCGCCGTCGTCGAGTAGTCGCACCGCGCGCCGGAACCGAAGGATCCGCCGCAGCGTCGCGGCCCCGTAGCCGTAGACGGCTGTGCACTGGCGCTGCAACGTGCGGGAAGACCAGCCGGACTCATCAGCCACCTCGGTCACTGCGGCGCCGTCGTCCAAGCGCCCGGTGATGTGGTGCAGTTGGTTGATCGACCACGGCGCCGTCTCCCTCGCAGGCTCGTCGGCGGCCAGCGCCGTGGTCAACTCGATCAGCGTGCGATCGCGCGCACATTTGACCCCGAGATCCGCCAACGGGACTCGACCGTCGCGCAGCTCGCAGGCAGGCACGCCCAGCAGTCGGGGCAGTGCGCCCGGCCGAAACCTCAGGCCCACAAACCTTTCTCGACCCCGTTGGTTCACCGACGAAGCGGTGTCGGGCCCGGCCACCACGATGCGCCCGGACATCTCGATGAGGTCCATGCAGCCGTCGGGAAGGACACGGACCGGTTCAGGTGGCCCATCCACCACCCACGCGCATTCGACGAGCTCGCACAGGTGCGGCGGCGGTGGGGATTCGCGGTAGCCCACCGTATCGACGTTACCGCCGAATCGGATGCACCGCGTCCGTGCAGTCGGTGCGCTGCGCCGCGAGCTCGCGTTTGATGACCTTGAACGACTCGGTACGTGGCAGTTCGGTGGCGACCCGCACGAACGACGGCCACTGTTTGGGGCCGAGGTCGGGCTGATCGGCGAGGAATTCGCGAAACGCGTCGGCATCGAACGTCGCTCCGTCGGCCAGCAGCAGCGCCGCCATCACCTGGTCGCCGATGTCGGGCGCGGGTATCCCGTACACGGCGACCTCGATGACGTCGGGGTGCCGTAGCAGCACCCGTTCGATCGGTGCGGCACCGAGGTTCTCGCCGTCGACGCGCATCCAGTCGCCGAGCCTGCCCGCGAAGTACGCGTAGCCGTTCTCGTCTCGGTAACCGAGGTCTCCGCTGTGGTAGACGCCGCCGCGCATGCGTTCCGCGTCGGCGCCGGGATCGTTGTAGTAGCCCTCGAACCGTCCGGCTCCCGCCGTGTTCACGATCTCACCGGTGACGCCGGGTGGGCACGGTTCACCGGTCTCCACATCGATGATCTCGGTGCCCTCGGGCAGCGGGCCGAGCGCTCCTGGCGGTGTGTCAGGTGTCCGCCCGATCGCGACGCCACCCTCGGTGGAGCCGAATCCGTCTACGACCACGGTGTCGAACCTGGCGGCGAAGCGATCGACGTCGGCGGGTGCACCCTCGTTGCCGTACACCGCCCGCAGCGGGTTGTCGGCATCGTCGGCACGTTCCGGAGTCGCCAGTACGTATGACAGCGGCTTGCCGACGTAGTTGGCGTAGGTCGCTCGGTAGCGCCGCACGTCGGGAAGGAACTGCGATGCGGAGAACTTGCGCCGCAACACCATCGAGCCGCGACAGGCCAGCGACACCGCCCAGCCGACCAGCACCGCGTTCGAGTGGAACAGGGGCATGGAGACGTAACAGATGTCGTCGGCTCCCAGCCCGAAGCGCTCGGACATCATCACGCCTGCGATCGCGACCTTGCCGTGGCTGCAGATCACCGCCTTGGGGTCACCGCTTGTACCGGACGTGTAGATGAGCATGAACGTATCGGTGGGTTCGGCTGCTTGCGGTGTCACCGGCGCACCGCGGTGTGCCGCCACCTCGGCCGCCCAATCGAGCGAGTCCACGTCGATGTGGTCGATGTCGCCGACCACCGCTGCAGACGCCGAATCGGCAAGAACCACTTGGCAATCCGCATGCCGGATATCACGCTCCAGCGCCGCGCCGCGCCGGATGGGATTGAGGCCGACCGGAACGATCCCCGTCAGTCCCGCGGCGACGAGCAGCGCCGAGAAGAAGGGCGTGTTCTGCAGCAGCACGCCGACGTGAGGCGGCTTATCGGGATCCATTCGCGCCAGGAGTGCCGCGGCAATCGCGGCACCCTGCTGGATGTGGTCGCGCCATGACGTGAACGACTCCTCGAAGTGCACACCTCGATCGTCGACGTCGATCAGCGGTGTGATCAGCGACGTGACGGTGGGAAGCCGGCTCCCGGACAACGGATTCATTGCTCCTCACGTCCGCGAAGTTTCAAGCCGGTGTGTCAGCCAGTTCCCGGCCGATCGCAAGGAGCTGCCCGGTGGCACCGCCGACCGCGAACTCCGTCTGCTTGGCCGCGAGGAAGTAGCGGTGCACCGGATGGTCGGTGTCGATGCCTACGCCTCCGTGTACGTGCACCGTGGTGTGCGCGACGCGGTGTCCCGCCTCGGCGGCCCAGAACGCCGCGGTGTTGACGTCGACCTCGGCCTGCAAATCCTCGGACAGCTTCCATGCCGCCTGCGTGACGGTCAGGCGCAGTGCCTTGATGTCGATGTAGCCGTCGGCCAGCCGCGACGAGACGGCCTGGAAGCTGCCGATCGGGCGGTCGAACTGCTCACGTTCACGTGCGTACTCAGCGGTGAGCTCAAGGGCCCGCTCGACGACCCCGAGCTGAAATGCGCTGCGGCCCAATGTGCCGTGCGTCGTCAACCACGTGACGACATCATTGCCGCCGACGACGCGGTCTGCTCCGAGTTCGACTCCGTGACATTCGAGATGTCCGACGCTGCCGTGACCGGTGGTATCCAGAGAGGTCACCGTTACGCCCGCGTCGTCCTTGGCGAGGACGAACACCGTGGTGCCAGAATCGGTTTCGGCCGGTACCAGGAACGCGTCGGCGACGGGTCCGTAGAACACCTGCGTGCGTGCGCCGGTCAGCCGGTACGCGTCGCCGTTCGCGGTCGCCTGCACGGGGCCATCGCCGGGGTCTCCGTGCAATGCGACGGTGACGATCTTGTCGCCGTTGATCGCGGGAGCAGCCCACGCCTTCTGCAGGTCCTCGGAGCCGAACTCGGCGAGCGCACCCGCGGCAAGCACGGCCGACTCGAGGTAGGGGACGGCGGCCATCTGCCTGCCGAGCGCCACCAGCACGGCCACCTGCTCGAGCAAGCCGAATCCCCCGCCGCCCAACGACTCCGGGGCGGTGGTGGACAGGATGTCGGCGTCGCGCAGCTTCGCCCACAGCTCGCTGTCGAAGCGTTCGTCGAGCCCGTCGAGCTCACGTTGTCGCTCCGGCGTGCAGACCGACTCGGTGATCGTGCGCACCAGGCCGCCGAGGTCGTCGGCGGCTTCTGTTGTCGTGAAGTCCATATCGCGGGTCCCTTTACCGGTTCACTCTGGGCAGGCCGAGCGCGACCATGCCGATGATGTCGCGCTGAATCTCATTCGTGCCACCGCCGAAGGTGAGGATCAGGCACGAGCGGTGCATCCTCTCGATGCGGCCGCGCAGCAGGGCGCCGGGGGAGTCGGTGCGCACCGTCGCAGCGGTGCCGAGCACCTCCATCAGCAGCCGGTACGCCTCGGTGGCCAGCTCGGTGCCGTAGACCTTCGCCGCCGACGCATCTGCAGGCGAGGGGGCGGCGTCGGTCGTCGAGGCCAGCTCCCAGTTGATCAGCTTGAGCACCTCGGCCTTGGCGTGCACGCGAGCGAGGTTGAGCTGCACCCACTCTGAGTCGATCAGCCGTCTGCCGTGCGCATCCTTGGTGTTCTGCGCCCATTCACGGACCCCGTCGAGCGCCGAGAAAATCGGCTGCGCGGAGACCAGCGCGACGCGCTCATGGTTGAGCTGGTTGGTGACGAGCTTCCAGCCGCCGTTCTCCTCGCCGACCAGTGCCGTCTTCGGGACCCGGACATCCTGGTAATAGGTGGCGCTGGTGTCGACACCCGACATCGTGTGGACCGGCGTCCAGGAGAAGCCCTCGGCCGTCGTCGGCACGATCAACATCGAGATGCCACGGTGCTTCTTCGCCTCGGGGTTGGTCCGGACGGCCAGCCACACATAGTCCGCGTAGGCGATCAGGCTGGTCCACATCTTCTGGCCGTTCACGACGTAGTCGTCACCGTCGTGAACCGCGGTGGTGCGCAGGGCGGCGAGGTCGGTGCCCGCACCGGGTTCGGAGTAGCCGATCGAGAAGTGCAGTTCGCCCGCGGCGATCTTGGGCAGGAAGAACTTCTTCTGCTCATCGGTGCCGAAACCCATGATCGTCGGCGCGACGCTGTTGATCGTCAGGAACGGCACGGGGACGTTCGCGATGGATGCCTCGTCGTTGAAGATCAGGCCGTCCATCGGAGGGCGTGCCTGACCACCGAACTCCTTCGGCCACGACAGGGTCAGCCAGCCGTCCTTACCCATCTGCGCCACGGTGTCGCGGTACACGGTGCCGCGCCCCATCTCGCCGTCGTTGGACGCGAGCGCCTCGGCGCGCTCGGGGGTCATGAGCTTGGTGAAGTAGGCGCGCAGTTCGCGGCGCAACTCCTCTTGCTCGGGGGTGTAGCCGATCCGCATCGCTCTGTCCTTCACTTCGCACAACGTCGCCGTCGGTCGCCGTCTCCTGAGAAGCAGACCCAATCTGCCACCCCGGTTGTAACACGTTCTAGTCTTGGGGTCCAGCGACGGTTGTCTCAGGTAGCTTGCCGACCTGGTCGTATTGTGGGTCGTGCTCCGGTAACAGCCCGCCGGAACTGAACGCAAGGAGGTTGTCGTGCGAGTTGAAGTAGATCGCGATCGGTGTGAAGGTAACGCCGTCTGCGTGGGAATCGCGCCGGACCTATTCGATCTCGACGACGAGGATTACGCGGTGGTGAAGCAGGACCCGGTGGAGGCCGACCAGGAGGATCTGGCCGAGCAGTCCATCGCCGAATGCCCGCGCGCCGCGTTGCTTCGCAAGGACTAGAGGTATTCATAAGTGAGCGCACAACACGATGACCTGACCGATCTCTCGGGCCGAGTGGCAGTGGTGACCGGCGCGGCCGCCGGTCTCGGCAGGGCAGAGGCAATCGGCCTCGCCCGTTCGGGTGCCACGATCGTGGTGAACGACATGGCCGCGGCCCTTGACCGCTCCGATGTCTTCGACGAGATCGCGGCGGTGGGCAGCAAGGCCGTCGCAGTCGAGGGTGACATCAGTGCGCGTAGCACCGCCGACGAACTGGTTGCCACCGCCGAAGGTCTCGGTGGGCTCCACGTCGTCGTCAACAACGCGGGCATCACCCGCGACAAGATGCTGTTCAACATGTCCGACGAGGACTGGGACGCCGTCATCGCCGTGCACCTGCGCGGGCATTTTCTGTTGACCCGCAACGCGGCGACGTACTGGCGGGCCAAGGCCAAGGAGGGCGACGGTTCGGTCTACGGCCGGCTCATCAACACGTCGTCGGAGGCCGGCCTCGTCGGCCCGGTTGGCCAGGCCAACTACGGCGCTGCGAAGGCGGGGATCACCGCGCTGACACTGACCGCCGCCCGCGCCCTCGAGCGCTACGGCGTGCGCGCGAACGCCATCTGCCCGCGCGCCAGGACGGCGATGACGGCAGACGTGTTCGGGGATGCACCCGAACTGTCCGACGGCGAGGTCGACAGTCTCTCTCCTGAGCACGTCGTCTCGCTGGTGCGCTTCCTCGCGTCGCCCGCCTCCGACGGCGTCAGCGGTCAGGTGTTCATCGTGTACGGTCCGACGGTGACCCTGGTGGCGGCGCCGACCGTCGAACAGCAATTTACCGCGGATAGCTCAGCGTGGGTGCCGGAGGAACTGAGTGGCAAACTGCGCGAGTTCTTTGCTGGCCGCGACCTCGAGCAGGGATTCTCCGCTACGAACCTGATGGGAAAATCCTGAGAAGCTGCCGACGGTAACCGGCGGAAAGTAGCTAGAACACGTTCCAGAATGACCTGGGTCACATCTGGTCTGACCTGGACATAAGCGGCATTATTGTCTCAATTCGAGAGCTTTGACACTGCGAACACGTTCTAGTTAGTATGATCCGGCTCACTAAGTGGTGCGCGCGACGCAGGGGTGGAAGTGTCGCCGCGGCAAGCAGTTTCGCAAGCTTCGCCGTGGTGGATATGTCATGAACCCCCGCCCCGAGAATGGAGCCGAGTTTGAGGGAACAGCTCGCGGTTCCGGCTCGGGCTGTGGGCGGGTTTATGCAAATGACCGTCGAGACATTCCGGGCCATGTTTCGTCGGCCCTTCCAGTTTCAGGAGTTTCTCGACCAGACCTGGATGATCGCCAGGGTTTCGATCATTCCGACGGTGCTGATCTCGATTCCGTTCACGGTGCTGGTCGCGTTCACCCTCAACATCCTGCTGCGTGAGCTTGGCGCTGCGGACCTGTCCGGCTCCGGCACCGCGTTTGGCACCGTCACTCAGCTGGGTCCGATTTCCACCGTGCTCGTCGTCGCCGGCGCCGGGGCCACTGCGATCTGCGCCGACCTGGGTGCCCGCACCATCCGTGAGGAAATCGACGCGATGCGGGTGCTCGGCATCGACCCGATTCATCGGCTCGTAGTGCCGCGCGTTCTGGCTTCGACGCTCGTGGCGATGCTGCTCAATGGTCTGGTGATCGCGATCGGCTTGAGCGGCGGCTACGTATTCTCCGTGCTGCTGCAGGGTGTGAACCCCGGGTCGTTCATCAGCGGCCTGACCATCCTGACCGGGTTGCCCGAGTTGATCATTTCAGAAGTCAAGGCCGTACTGTTCGGCGTCATGGCGGGACTCGTCGGCTGCTACCGAGGCCTCACCGTCAAGGGTGGACCCAAGGGTGTCGGAGAAGCTGTCAACGAGACCGTCATCTATGCCTTCATCTGCCTGTTCGTGATCAATGTGTTGATGACGGCTATCGGCGTCCGGATCACCCGATGAGCCAGGTGGGTAGTTATGACACGACACTGCGAATGCGGCATGCGTTCCGATGGCTGCCCCGGGCCGTCGACACCTTCGGCGAGCAGGCATTGTTCTACGCCGAGTCGATTCGATACATGCCCCTCGCGCTGCGGCGCTACCGCAAGGAAACGCTCCGCCTGATCGCCGAGATGACGCTCGGCTCCGGTGCGCTGCTGCTCATCGGCGGCACCGTCGGCGTCGCGGCGTTCTTGACCTTGGCCTCCGGCGGCGTCATCGCGGTGCAGGGCTACGAGTCGCTCGGCAACATCGGCATCGAGGCGCTGACCGGGTTTCTCTCCGCGTTTCTCAACGTGCGAATCGTCGCGCCGATCATCGCCGGCATTGCGCTGGCCGCCACCATCGGCGCCGGCACCACCGCCCAACTCGGCGCGATGCGCATCGCCGAGGAGATCGACGCCACCGAAGCGATGGCCATACATTCTGTGGCCTACCTGGTGTCAACCCGCATCATCGCCGGGCTGGTCGCGATCATTCCGCTGTACTCGTTGGCAACATTGGCCGCGTTCTTCTCCGCCCGCGCCATCACCGTGTACGTCAACGGACAATCCGGCGGCCTCTACGACCACTACTTCAACACGTTTCTGATACCGACAGACCTGCTGTGGTCGTTCGCTCAGGCCATCGTGATGGCGATCGCGGTGATGCTGGTGCACACCTACTACGGCTACAACGCCTCCGGCGGACCCGTCGGCGTAGGCATCGCGGTTGGCCGGGCGGTGCGCACCTCGCTGATCGTCGTCGTGGTCATCACATTGTTCATCTCTCTCGCCGTGTACGGCGCGTCCGGTAATTTCAACCTCTCGGGTTAAGGGGAGACGTCGTGCCGAGGACCACCGCGATCAGGATCGCCGCCGCAGTGCTGGCAGCGATCTTGATTGCGTTCTCGGTGTTGACTTACCTGTCGTACACGGCCGCGTTCACGCCGACCGAGACCGTGACGGTGATGTCGCCGCGGGCCGGGTTGGTGATGGACAAGGAAGCAAAGGTCAAATACCGCGGTGTCCAGATAGGCACGGTCAACGACATCGCATACAACGGTGATCAGGCGAAGTTGACGCTGGCGATCAACGGCGACCAGCTGCCCAAGGTCCCATCGAACGCGCCGGTGCGCATCGCCAGCACCACAGTGTTCGGTGCGAAGTCGGTGGATTTCATTGAGCCGGAGCAGCCGTCCGGCGCGCCGTTGCGTCCCGGCGCCACCGTCGCTGCTCAGGCCGTGCAGTTGGAAGCCAACACGTTGTTCCAGACTCTGATCGACGTGCTGCACAAGGTCGACCCGATCAACCTGAACGCGACCATATCGGCGATCGCCGAGGGCTTGCGGGGTCATGGTGAGGATTTCGGCGCTAGTGTGACGGGATTGAATCAGTATCTGGCGCAACTGAATCCGAAGTTGCCGACGGTTGAGTCGGATGTCGCGCAGACAGCGACGGTCGCCAACATCTACGGTGATGCCGGCCCCGACCTGGTCACAGTGATCGACAACGTGCCGACAATCAGCAGCACGATCATCGATGAGCAAGAGAACCTGAACGCGACGCTGCTCGCGGCGATCGGCTTGGCGAACGAGGGATATGCCACCTTGGAGCCGGCGGCAGACGATTACATCGCCGCGATCCAGCGGCTACGAGCGCCGTTGAAGGTGCTGGGGGAGTATTCGCCGGAGCTCGGCTGCATCGTGCAAGGCGTCAAGAAGGGCGGCGACCGGGGCGCAAGCATCGTCGGTGGCATGAAACCGGGCGCAATGGTGAGTTCCAGCTTCGTGCTGGGCGTACCGTCCTACACCTATCCCGAGAGCCTGCCGATTGTGAATGCGACCGGCGGACCCAATTGCCGCGGACTGCCCGACATTCCCAGTAAGCAGTACGGGGGCTCGTTTTTCCGGTCGCCCTTCCTGGTCACCGATAACGCCTACATCCCATACGAACCGTTCACCGAAGTTCAGGTCGACGCCCCGTCGACATTCCAGTTCCTGTTCAACGGCGCTTTCGCAGAACGGGACGACTTCTGATGGGCGGCAAGGGAAGCCTGATCAAGGTGAGCATTTTCGCGGTGACCATGCTGCTGGTCGCCGCCGGTTTGGTGGTTATCTTCGGCGATATCCGGTTCGCCTCGACCAACAGCTACCACGCCACGTTCACCGACGCCGCGCGGCTGAAGGGCGGCAACGACGTCCGGATCGCCGGCGTTCCGGTTGGCAGTGTGGGCGACGTGAAACTGAACCCCGACAATACCGTCGACGTGGCGTTCACCCTTGACAAGAAGTATCAGCTGTATACGTCGACGCGGGCCGCGATCCGCTACGAGAACCTTGTCGGCGACCGCTATATGGAGATCACCTCGGGCCCGGGCGAGCTTCGAAAGCTGTCGCCCGGCGGCATGGTTTCCATCAACCAGACTCAGCCGGCCTTGGATCTCGACGCCTTGCTCGGTGGCCTACGCCCGGTGGTCAAGGGCCTCAACGGCGAGCAAGTCAACCAGATCAGCAATGCGATCATAGAGCTGCTGCAGGGCGAGGGTGGCGCTTTGTCTCAATTGCTTTCGGAGACAGGAACATTCAGCCAGACTTTAGGCGATCGCTATCAGGTGATCTCGGAGGTCATCCAGAATCTCAATGATGTGCTTGGGACCGTTGACGAGAAGAGCGTCGAGTTCGACGCCAGCGTGGACGAGCTGCAGAAGTTGGTCAGCGGACTGGCAGAAGGCCGGGACCCGATTGCCGGGGCGATTCCGCCGCTGGCGTCTGCCTCAACGGATCTGACCGACATGCTGGTGAACTCACGGCGGCCGCTGCAGGGTGTGCTCGAGAACCTTCGCCCGCTGGCGACCGAGTTCGACAACCGTAAGGCGGATGTGAATCGAGTCCTCGAACCGCTTGCCGAGAATTACCTGCGGCTCAATTCCCTTGGCGCGTACGGGTCGTACTTCAACTACTACATCTGCGCGACGACGCTCAAATTCAACGGGCCTGCAGGCAGCGACATTTTCCTGCCGATCGGCGGCGTGCCGGACCCGTCGAAGGGCAGGTGTTCAGACAATGGATAGGACGATCCGGGCGGGCATCTTCGGTATCGCGGTCGTGGCGTGTGTCGTGCTCGTCGCGTTCGGCTACTCCGGCCTGCCGTTTTATCCGCAAGGCAAGCCCTACGAGGCTTACTTCGCCGACGCCGGTGGCATCTCGCCGGGTAACGACGTCAACATCTCCGGCATCACCGTCGGCAAAGTGACCGAAGTCGGCCTCGCCGGCGACGTTGCACGGGTGGGATTCACCGTCGACCGCAACGTCAGGCTGGGCGACCAGACTCTCGTGTCGATCCGGACCGAAACCGTTCTGGGGGAGAGGTCACTCGGGGTCGCTCCAAAGGGCAGCGGGTCGGTGACATCAATTCCCCTGAACCGCACTACCGTTCCGTACACGTTGAACACGGCACTGCAGGATCTCGGTGAGAACTCCGCTGCGCTCGACAAGGACCAGTTGACCCAGGCGTTGCAGGTATTGACCGATTCATTTCGCGACGCGACGCCGCAGCTGCGCCGAACGCTCGACGGGGTGGCAACGTTGTCGCGCAGCATCAACGCCAACGACGCAGCGCTGGGCCAGCTGTTGACACGCGCGAAGTCGGTGACCGCGGTGCTCGCTGACCGAGCCGGTCAGGTGAATCAACTCATCACCGACGGCAACCAGCTCTTCGCCGCGCTCGACGAGCGACGGGCTGCGTTGAGTAGTCTTATCGCCGGCATCGACGATGTCTCACAGCAGCTTTCGGGGTTTGTGTCCGACAACCGCCGCGAGTTCAACCCAGCCCTGAAGAAACTGAATCTGGTGCTGGACAACCTGCTGGAGCGACGTGAGCACATCAGTGAGGCGCTGAAGCGCTTGCCGCCGTACGCCACCGCGCTCGGCGAGTCGGTCGGTTCGGGTTCGGGCTTCATGGTCAATCTGCCCAATGCGATACCGAACAATACGCAGACGGGGCTGCTCCTGGACCTCTACTTCCAACCGGGCAAGATTCCAGACAGCCTGTCCGATCTGCTGAAGGGCTTCATCAACGAGCGCCTGATCATCAGGCCGAAGTCACCATGAGCCGCTGGATGCGTTACGGCGTCATCACCGCACTGCTGGTCGCGCTGATCGGTGGCGTGTACGTGATATGGCCGCGAGTCACCTCGTACAGAGTGGTGGGATATTTCACCTCGGCGGCGGGCGTGTATCCGGGCGACGAAGTCCGCATCGTCGGCGTTCCGGTTGGCTCGATCGAATCGATCTCGCCGCAGGCCGATGCCGTCAAGATCACCATGAAGGTGAACGACAGCGTCAAACTGCCCGCCGACGCACGCGCGGTGATCATCGCGCCGAACCTCGTAGCGGCCCGGTTCATCCAACTCACCCCCGTCTACCAACAAGGCGCGGCGATGAAGGATGGCGGCACCATCGAGTTGGGCCGCACGGCCGTGCCGGTGGAGTGGGATGATGTCAAAACCGAGCTGACCAGGCTCAGCCAGAAGCTCGGACCGCCGGCGGGCCAAGTTCAGGGTCCGTTGAGCGAGTTTGTCAATCAGGCCGCCGATACCTTCGACGGCAACGGCGACTCGTTCCGGCAGGCCGTGCGCGAATTGTCCCAGACTGCGGGGCGGCTGGGCGATTCACGAATGGACCTGTTCGGCACGGTGAAAAATCTGCAGATCCTTATCGACGCGCTCTCGAAGAGCAACGAGCAAATCGTGCAATTCAGCGGGCATTTGGCCTCGGTCTCTCAGGTGTTGGCCGACAGCGCGGTGGGGCTGGACGACACCCTGGGCAGTCTCAACCAGGCCCTGTCGGACGTCCGCGGTTTCCTCGACGACAACAACGAAGTGCTGATTCGCAACGTCGACAGATTGACCGACTTCACCAGCATCCTGACTACCCAGACCGACGACGTCGAGCAGATCCTGCATGTCCTTCCGAACGCGATGGCGAACTTCTACAACATCTACAACCCCGCCCAGGGCACCGCCAATGGTCTTCTTGGCCTTCCGGAGTTCGCCAACCCGGTGCAGTTCATCTGCGGCAACTTCGACGGCGCAGGCACAGCCGAATACGACAAGCGAGCCGAGATCTGCCGTCAGCGGATGGCTCCGGTGCTGAGGCGCCTTGCGGTGAATTACCCGCCCATCATGGCGCATGGGATCAACACCATCACTGCGTACAAGGGGCAGGTCATCTATGACACCCCGGCGACCGAGGCCAAGGCGCAAACCTACATTCCCTATCTGGAGTGGATACCGGCGGACGGGCGGCCCCCGCCTCGGTCCGGCGAGAGCACGGATCCCAGTTCGTTGCTGCTGCCACCGAACCCGGTTCCCGGTCCACCGCCACCGGCGCAGCCGTACACGCTCGGTCCGGTAATACTGCCGCCAGGACCGGAGCCAGGCGCGCCGCCGCCAGCGCCGGCTGCGCCGGGCCCCCTCCCTGCCGAGGCAGGCGCTCCAATGCAGGCGGTCGCTCCGCAACAAGACGGAGGCGGAGGATGACGCGAAAGTCGTTGGCCAGATCCGGTGGCCGCGTATGCAGCCGCACGGTGGCCATCGGTTCGGGTGTGGTTCTGCTCGCCGGCTGCCAGTTCGGCGGGCTGAACTCCCTGAACATGCCCGGCACCGCCGGTCACGGCGCGGGCGCCTACTCAATCGCCGTGGAGTTGCCCGACGTGGCCACGCTGCCTCAGAACTCGCCGGTGATGGTTGACGACGTGACCGTCGGCAGCGTGTCGGGTGTCGAGGCGGTGCAGCGGACGGACGGCAGCTTCTACGCGAAGCTGCAGCTGTCTTTGGACCGCAACGTCAACTTGCCGGCCAACGCGACGGTGAAGGTCGCCCAGACGTCGCTGTTGGGGTCGCAGCACATCGAGCTGTCTGCTCCGGTGGATCAGCCCGCGGTTGGCGAGCTGCGTGACGGGGTTCAGATCCCGCTGAGCCAGGGCAGCCGTTACCCGACCACCGAGGAAGTGCTGTCCGCGTTGGGTGTGGTCGTCAACAAGGGCAATCTCGGTGCGCTGCAGGACATAACGCAAGAGCTCTACAACGGGGTGGCCGGCCGTCAGGGCCAGTTCGCGGGCCTTATTCCGCGGCTCGCGGAGCTGACCACGTCGTTGAATCGGCAGACCGACGACATCATCGCCGCCGCGGAAGGGCTGAACCGTTTCGCCGGAGTCCTCGCACGCAGCAGGGACAGTCTCGGCCGTGCCCTCGATACCCTTCCGGGAGCGCTGCGGGTGCTCAATGACAACCGGACGAATATCGTGGACGCGTTCGCCGCACTGCAGAGTTTCGCCACCGTGGCGGCACGGATGCTGGCCGAGACGAAGCAGGATTTCGCGCAGGACTTGATCGACGTGTACGCGGTGATCAAGCCGCTCAACGACAACCGCGCGGACCTCATCTCTTCGCTGGACAGCCTGGCAACCTTCCCGTTCCCGGGAAAGAACTTGGCTCGAGTGGCCAGGGGTGACTACTTCAATATTTTCGCCACGTTCGATCTAACGGTCCGCCGGCTCGGCGAGACCATCTTCACGACGTCGTTCTTCGACCCGAACATGACTCGCATTGCCGAAGTGGTCAACCCGCCGGAGTTCTTGACCGGAGAGATGGCCAACCTATCGGGGCAGGCCGCTGATCCATTCAAGATTCCGCCCGGTACGGCGTCGGGCCAGGAGGTGCCGCCGGAGTAATGCTTACCCGAACCACACGAATCCAACTGGTGATCTTCGCCGTCGTGACCGTGGTCACCGTGGGCGCGATCTCCCTGCTATATCTGCGCGTTCCCGCCCGGCTGGGCATCGGGGCATATGAGGTTACCGCGAATTTCGTCGCCGGCGGCGGACTGTACAAGAACGCCAATGTCACCTTTCGCGGCGTGCAAGCTGGCCGCGTCGAGGCCGTTGAGTTGACCGACGACGGCGTCGCCGCGCGCATGCAACTAAACAGCGATATCAAGATCCCTGCGAACTCCACCGCCACCGTCAAGAGCGTGTCGGCGGTCGGCGAACAGTACGTCGACTTCGTTCCGCCCGACGATCCGTCGCAGGCGTTGCTGGGTGACGGTGCCACCATCCCCAAGGAGCGGACCGCGATCCCGCAAGACATTGCCGAGTTATTGCGCGAGGCAGACCAGTTGGTGAGCAGTCTCAACAACACCCGGCTCCAGGACCTGCTTCGCGAAACGTTCAAGGCGTTCAACAGCTCCGGGCCCGAGCTCGCGCGGCTGATCCAATCGGCGCGGTTGCTGATCGACGAGGCCAACGCAAGCTGGCCGCAAACCGCGACACTGATCGACCAGGCTGCACCGTTCTTGGAGGCACAGATTCGCAGCGGCGACGACATCCGGTCCGTGGCCGACGGCCTTGCGCGCTTGACCAGCGAGGTGGCCGGCGCCGATCCCCAGCTGCGTTCGCTGCTCAAGGCCGCGCCAGGGGCGGCCGCCCAAGCCGGCGAGACCTTCTCGGGCATCCGCCCGTCGTTCCCGGTGCTCGCAGCCAACTTGGCCAACTTCGGCCGCGTCGGCGTCATCTACCACAGGTCCATCGAACAGGCGCTGGTCATCTTTCCTGCCCTGCAAGCGTCTCTCTTGACGATCGGCGGCCAGCTTCCCGCAGACGAAGGTGGCAAGCAGGACTTCAAAATTTCAATCAATGATCCGCCGCCTTGCAACACGGGGTTCTTGCCGCCAACGATGATTCGCACGCCTGGCGACACGACTTTGCGCGACCTACCGACGGACCTGTATTGCAAAGTCGCGCAGAATGATCCGATGGTGGTGCGCGGCGCGAGGAATTACCCGTGTCAGGAGTTCCCCGGGAAGCGCGCGCCGACAATACAGTTGTGCCGCGACCCGCGCGGCTACGTCCCGATTGGCAACAGCCCATGGCGCGGTCCACCGGTGCCGATCGGCACACCGATGGATGTCATGGAGGACGACACACCTGAGGACGGGCGAAACATTCTGCCGCCCAACAAGTTCCCCTACATCCCGCCGGAGAACGATCCGGACCCGGGATATCCCGTCGCGCCCGGGTTGGTGCCGCCCGGGGTGCAGACCGGTCCAGGACCGGCGCCGCATCAACCGTGGCCGTATATTCCGCCTCCGAACGACGGTCCGCCGCCGCCTCCTCTGACGGCGTGGATACCGCCGGCGCCCTACCCCGACGCCTGGCCGCCGCCTGCGGTCGGGCCGGCGATCGACGGTCCTCCATCGCCGCCGCCGGTATTCGCCGGGCCCTACGACACTGCGGCCCTGCCCGCGGGCCCGCCGCCTGCACCGCCGCCTGCGGAGTTGCCGCCTCCCCCGGTGAACCAGCCGCAGGCCAGCGGAGCCGCCTACGCTACCTACGACCAGAACACAGGTGTGTTCGTCGATCCGGCCGGCGGCACAGGGGTGTATGCGCCCGGTGTCGCCGACATGCGGCCTCAGGAGAACTGGCTGGACCTCATGCTCTATCCGAGCCAGATCTGATGACATCCACCTCGAGACGATCGCAGCAGAACGAGCGCCGCCGCGCATCCCGGCCCGCCGGACCCGCCAACGGCAAGGCCGCCGAGGCCACCGCCGTCAGCGTGAGATCGCCGGCCAGCGCGACACCCGCCCGCAAGTCCCGAAGGGCCGCGCCGCCTCCACGCAGGCCGGCGCACCGTCGGCTGGTCGCGATAGTTGCGCTGGTGTTCGCACTTGTCGCGACGGGTGTGCTCGGCACCGCGGTCGCGGTGATGATCGTGCAAGAGAAGGCGACAGAAGCAACGCAGGCTCGCAACCAGCGGTTCATCGACACCGCGACGCAGACCGTGGTGAACATGTTCAGCTTCAAGCAGGACACCGTCGACGACAGTGTCGACCGGTTCTACGAGGGCACCAGCGGGCCCTTGCGCGACATGTTCAGCCAGAGCAACAACGTGGCGAACCTCAAGGCCATCTTCCGTGACACCGGCGGAAGTTCGGAGACAGTGATCAACGGTGCCGCGCTGGAATCCGTCGACGACATCAGCAACAATGCATCGGTGCTGGTCTCCGCGCGGGTCACGGCCAGCGACATAAATGGGAACAACAAACCGTCGAGGCCCTACCGGCTGCGAATCGTCGTGCACGAGGACGACGACGGCCGGATGACGGCCTATGACCTCAACTATCCAAACGGCGGGAACTGATGCGCTGGGTTCTGAGCGGCATTGCCGGGCTAGCGATTGTTGCGTTCGTGAGCCTGGCTGCGGTGGGTGGTGGGTTGTACTGGCAGCGGGTGGAGACGCGTGGCGAGCAAGCAGCCCGCGACGAGCTCGGACCACTTGCGCAGAAGCAGATTCCGACCGTGTTCACCTACGATTACAAGACCGTCGAGCGAAGCCTGATGGGCGCCTACGACATCCTCACGCCCGACTACCGCAGGGAGTTCGAGGACAGGGCGAATTCCGACATCATCCCGCAGGCTCGGGAGCGGGAAGTGGTGAGCCAAGCCAACGTGGTCGGCGTGGGGGTGATGGATGCGCAGCGCAACTCGGCAGCGGTGATGGTGTATATCAACCGCACCGTGTCCGAGAAGTCGAATCGAGACCAGCCGATCTATGACGGCGCGCGACTGCGGGTGGAGTACAAGCGTATCGACGGCCAGTGGCTGATCAACTACATCACCCCGATCTGACGTCGTCCCCCGTGCGAGTCGAAGCCAGCGCGTCGAGGAATGACCGCGCCCAGCGATCGACATCGTGCGCGAGCACCTGTCGGCGCAGCGCGCGCATCCGGCGCCTGCCCTCTTCCGGCGCCTGATTCAGCGCCTCCTCGATTGCATCCTTGACACCGTCGAGATGGTGCGGGTTCGTCAGGTAGGCCTGGCGGAGTTCGGCTGCCGCACCGGTGAATTCGCTGAGCACCAGCGCGCCGCCGAGGTCGCTGCGGCACGCGACGTACTCCTTGGCCACCAGGTTCATCCCGTCGCGCAGCGGCGTCACCAACATGACGTCGGATGCCACGAAGAATGCGATCAGCTCGTCGCGGGGGACCGGGCGGTGGATGTAATGCACTATCGGGTGGCCGATCTCACCGAATTCGCCGTTGATGTGGCCGACCTGCCGCTCGATGTCCTCGCGCATCTCCTTGTAGCTTTCGACCCGCTCGCGGCTCGGCGTGGCCAGCTGGATGAGCACGGTGTCGTCGGGTTTGACGCGGCCCTCGGTGAGCAGCTCCGAAAAGGCTTTCAGCCGAACGTCAATGCCCTTGGTGTAGTCGAGCCGGTCGACCCCGAGCAGAATCTTACGGGGGTTGCCGAGCCCGTTGCGGATCTGCTTCGCGCGTTGGCGGACGCTTCGGTCCTTGGCCTTGGCGTCGAGCTCTCCGGAGTCGATGGAGATCGGAAACGCGCCCACCTTGACGGTACGGAACCCGGTCTGCACTTCGCCGAACCGGGATCGCACCCCGACGGATGCGCGTGATGTGTTGGCGCCCACCAGCCGTCGGGCCAAGATAAGGAAGTTCTGCGCGCCGCCGGGCAGATGAAAGCCGACCAGGTCAGCGCCGAGGAGGCCCTCGATGATCTCCGTCCGCCACGGCATCTGCATGTACAGCTCGACCGGTGGAAACGGAATGTGCAGAAAGAACCCGATGGTGAGGTCCGGCCGCAGCATCCGCAGCATCTTCGGCACGAGCTGCAGTTGGTAGTCCTGAATCCACACCGTCGCGCCGTCGGCCGCTGCGCGTGAGGTGGCTTCGGCGAAGCGCCGGTTCACCTCCACGTAGCGGTCCCACCACTCGCGGTGGTAGATCGGCTTGACGATGATGTCGTGGTAGAGCGGCCACAGCGTGGCGTTGGAGAAACCCTCGTAGTACATCGCGACGTCTTCGGTCGACAACTGCACCGGGTACAGCGTCAGATCGTCCTCGACGATCGGCTCCGCGTCGACGTCGGGAACGCCCGGCCAACCGATCCATGCGCCTTTACGGCGGCGCAGAAGCGGCTCGAGCGCCGTCACCAACCCGCCGGGACTGCGCTTCCACTCCGTCGTGCCGTCGGGCAGCTGCTCCATGTCGATCGGCAGCCGGTTGGCCACCACGACGAAGTCAGAGTTACCGGAGCCGCCCCCCGGACTCACCTAGGCCTCTTGTTTTGCCGGTCCGATACCCAGCATCGACAGGAAAACACGGCATTCGTCTGCGTCGGTCGCGTAGGCGGCGACAACGCGCCTGGCCTGGCGGGCGGTGCTGTCGGCTAAGGGCTCGACGTCGCCGAGTTCGGCGGGGTCAGATTTTGCGGGCATGACACCACCATATATCCGCCGGGCCCCGGCGCCCCGATCAGCCGATGGTGCCGGTTGATCCGGTGACCGTCGGGCTGCTGCCGACCGACGACTCAGGAGTCACCACGGGTACCTGCTGCTCTTCTGACAGGCCGATGCACTGGCCCGAGTTGTGGCCGGTGCAGGGAATGGCTCCGCCGCCGCCGGGCAGGTTCACCGCCGCCAGGTCGGGGTTGCCGGCGATCGCCGAATACGGCGCACCCGCATTGGGCACCAGGTGGGGAACGCAGAGCGAGGTGTAAAGGTCGTGCTCCTCGCCGCCAGGGCACTGGGCGAGCGGGGTGGCAGCGGGTGCTGGTGTCGCGACGAAGGCGATCGCAGGGGCCGCCGCCACCGCGACGGCGAATCCACCGGCAATGATCATTCGTCGTGCTGGGAACTTCATGGTCGCCATCGTCACGCTTTCTGTAGTTTCCCTAAAAGGTCTCGTCGGGGCGATTGTATGGAAGCTGGACGGAATCTGCATGCATTCGCAAAGTTTCCTGTCAATATCGCGACGGCGATTTCTGCAGGCCAAGCGGACAAAGTAAGGCTGTCAAAGCACAGGGCCGGACACAAAAAACGTGTCCGGCCCTGCGTTTTCCGGCTGAGGCGCCTCTCTGGCGGATCAGCCGGTCGAAGGTGTGTTTCCTAGGGGCTGGAGCTGACCGACGAATGCGGCACAGCGATCGGACCCGCGGCGTTCTCTTCCTCGCCCAGCCCGATGCACTCGCCGGAGTTGCCGCCGGTGCACGGGATGCCGCTGACCTCGGGCAGCCCGCCGACGGGAGCGGTGCTGCTGAAATCGGGTGAGTTCGGCACGATGTCGGGGACGCAGATATTGGTGAACTGGTCCTCGGTTTCGCCGCCGGCGCACGCCGAAATCGACGGCGCTGAGCTGACGGACGTCGGAACGGCGAACATTGCGACCGCAGGAGCAGCAGCGATCGCGACAGCGAATCCCCCCGCAAGGATCAGTCGTCGAGTTGGAAGGTGGAAGGTCACCATCATCACGCTTTCTCTAGTTTGCTGGCCGTGTCGTCTAGGAGGCCGTCTCTGGCTGTCAACAGACTGACCGCCGTCATCGGTGTCCCTGCCTATGCCTAGTCCGAAGTTGTATCAGAACTGGGCATCTGCTACCGAAATCGTACCCTCGTCCGGTGCGGAGCACTGCCCGATGGCAGGCGAATATGGTTCGCTCCCGCTATGTCTGTGTGATGTCTGTCAGGTTGCTGTGCTGGAACTGGAAGCGGTGGTTGATCCCGCCGGGTCGGGGTTGGCGAGGGAGAAGTAGTGTGCATTACATCTGACGCGTCGAACGTAACGAGGTGTGTACGGTGGCTAGCCCGCAGGAGTCCCAAGCCGAATCGGTTCCCCAGGAGCCGGCCCCGCAGGTGACCTACGAGACTTTGGACGAGGGGCGCATCGCCCGCATCTGGCTCAACAGGCCTGCGGCGCAGAATGCGCAGTCGCGCACGCTTCTCGTCCAGTTGGACGAGGCGTTCGCCCGAGCCGAGGCAGACGACAATGTGCGGGTGGTGATCCTTGCCGGCCGTGGGAAGAACTTCTCCGCCGGCCACGACCTCGGTTCAGAGGAGGCGCTTCTCGAGCGCAAGCCGGGTCCCGCCCAGCATCCGACGTTTCGTACGCACGGCTCGAACATGAGCGGCATCGCCGAGAGAACCTATCTGCAGGAGTGGCACTACTTCTTCGAGAACACGCGCAGGTGGCGGGATTTGCGCAAGATCACCATCGCCCAGGTGCAGGGCAACGCGATCTCGGCCGGGCTGATGCTGATCTGGGCATGCGATCTGATCGTGGCCGCCGACGATGCGAAGTTCAGTGACGTGGTGGCGGTGCGGATGGGGATGCCCGGCGTCGAGTATTACGCGCATCCATGGGAATTCGGTGCGCGCAAGGCGAAAGAACTTCTGCTGACCGGCGATTCGATCGATGCCGACGAGGCATACCGCCTCGGCATGGTTTCCAAGGTCTTTCCCCGCGCCGAGCTGGAGGACAAGACTCTGGAGTTCGCGCGTCGAATCGCCGAGCGACCGACGATGGCGGCCCTGCTTGTGAAGGACTCGGTGAACGCGGCCGCCGACGCGATGGGCTTCACCGAAGCGCTGCGGCACGCGTTTCACATTCACGAGCTCGGGCACGCGCACTGGGCAGCCGCGAACGAGAACAGGTATCCCGTCGGACTGCCGCCCGACGTCCCGGACTGGCGCACGCTTGGCGCGCCGACGCCGTCGCGTCGTGACACCCCTTGACGTGCGTGGTTCCATAACGAGAACCTGTTCCAGTTTTGCGTGAGGAGTCGCGGTGCAGCTCTCGTTGGCGGAGAAGACGGTCCTGGTCACCGGCGGAGGTAGCGGCATCGGCAAGGGCGCCGCGGCCGCGGCCGCCGCGGCGGGGGCAAAAGTCATGCTGGTCGGACGCAACGCCGACAAGCTCGCCGCCGCCGCCGAGGAGATCAAGCCTCAGGTCGGCGACGGAGGCGGGGTGCTCTACGAGCCCGCCGACGTCACCAACGAAGACGAGGTCAGCCGGGTAGTCGATGCGGCGACCGCCTGGACGGGCAAACTGCACGGAGTCGTGCATTGCGCGGGCGGCAGCGAGACGATCGGCCCCGTCACCCAGATCGACTCAGAACTGTGGCGGCGCACGGTCGACCTCAACATCAACGGCACCATGTATGTGCTCAAGCACTCGGCGCGGGAGATGGTTCGCGGCGGAGGGGGATCCTTCATCGGGATCTCGTCGATCGCGGCCAGCAATACGCACAGGTGGTTCGGCGCATACGGGGTTTCGAAGGCAGGCATCGACCACTTGATGCAGCTCGCCGCCGACGAGCTCGGCCCGTCCTGGGTCCGCGTCAACTGCATTCGGCCCGGCCTCATTCGAACTGAACTTGTTGCGCCGGTGCTGGATTCGCCAGAGCTGAGTGCCGACTACGCGGCAATCACGCCATTGCCGAGGCCTGGTGAGGTCGAAGACATCGCCAACGCGGCGCTGTTTCTGCTCAGCGATGCCGCCAGTTACATCACCGGGCAGCTCATCAACGTCGACGGCGGCGTACTGGTGCGGCGGGGCCCGGACTACTCGGCGATGCTCGAGCCGATCTTCGGCGCCGACGGGCTGCGCGGCGTCGTCCCGGGCTAGCGATCGGTCGGGCTGGCGCCGCCTGCCTCCCAGGCCGAAAGCGCGCCGATCGCAGCCCAGTCGAGGTTTTCGCCACCGCGGGCAAGCAGGGCGAGAAACCGATCGCGAATCAGGCTGGCCACCGGCATCGGCACCTGTAACTCCTCTGCGGCTGCCAGCACCAGACGGGCATCCTTCTGCCCGAGCCCAGCGGCGAAGCCTGCGGGCTCGAATTGCTCGTTTGCGATCAGCCCCCCGTAAGTCTGATAGATCGGGGCGCTGAAGAGCGACGACGTGAGGATGTCGAGGTACTGATGCTTGTCCACGCCACCCTTGCTGACAAGCGCCATCGCCTCACCGACCGTTTCGATCACCGACATGACCAGGAAGTTCCCGCTCAGCTTGACCAGGTTGGCGGTCTTGGGCTCCTCGGACACGACGAACGTGCGCTGCCCGATGGCGTCGAAGGCAGGCGACAGCACCTCGACGGATGCGGGTTCGCCCGCGGCGATGACGAACAGCTTGGCCGCCTGCGCCGCTTCCGGCCTGCCGAACACCGGCGCGGAGACGAACCGCACGCCTGCTCCGGCATGCGCGACCGTCATCCGCTCGGAAAGCGCGACGCTGATGGTCGATGCCGACACATGGATGGCCCCACGGGCGAGTGAGGCGATGATTCCGTCGTCCCCGAACGTCACGCCTGCGACGGCGTCGTCGTTCGCGAGCATCGTGAAGACGACGTCGCCACCGCAGGCCTCGGCGACCGAGTCCGCGGGCCGCGCGCCCTGGGCGACCAGCGCGTCGACCTTCGGCCGCGACCGGTTGTACACGGTGACGTCGTGGCCGGCCCCGACCAGGTTTGCGGCCATGGCCGAACCCATGTTGCCGAGGCCGATGAAACCGATTCTCATGTCCCGGCCCCTAGACGTCGATCGAGGTGGGAAGCCGCGGGCCCCAGAAGTTCATGTGATTCGCCGAGTGCCGCAGCGCCGTCCACCCAGGGATGATGTCCCATACCCCGTACTTGTCGTGTGGGTTGTCGCGCAGAAACACGCCGAGGTCGAATCCCGTCTTCACCGCCCTGAAGATGGACAGCGGCCCCAGCTCGCCGGACTCCAGCCAGCGCACGAGATTCGCCGCGATCTGGGCGATCATCTCGAAGGGGTCCATCAGCGACAGCGGCGTGACGAGGTCGTAGCCCTGCTTCAGATAGGTGCCGCGGATGTCCGCGTTGCCGTAGATGTCCCCCGGTAGGCAGTAGTCGAACCAGTCGATGGTTCCTGAGTTGACGATGTTGTCACCGGAGATACCCTCGTACGCCAATTGGTTTCCGAGATGGAACGTCCGCCCCCGCCCGCGGTGCGGTGAGGCGATGGCGTGCAGCCATCGGCAGTCGCGTTGTCTGGATGTCATTGACCCCGATACCAGTTCACGTCCGACCAGCGACACCACCGCGCCACCCTGGCTGTAGCCGAGCAGGCCGAAGGAGCCCTGGTGTTCGGAGATCAGGCGCTTCACCTCGGCGACGCCCATATCGCGCGACTTCAGATACGACGGGTTGCCGAGAGCGGCCAGTAGATCCTCTCCGCCGCCGGGGATCGGACCGAAGCTGGCCGGATAGTTCACATAGACGATGTCGAACACATTGCGGTTGAGGAGGTCGGTGATCCCGCGCAGCATGCCGATCTCGGCGCCTGGCGTGATTCCGCCCGGATTTCCGTTCGCCGCCGCCACCGCTTCCCAAGTCCCCGGTACGCAGAACAGTTTGTGTTTGGCCATCAACCGAGTATGCGCCCATCGACCGACACATCGAAACGTGTCGAGTCAAACCCACAGCGGCTGAGAACGTTTCACCGGTTTCTGTGCTACGCCTTCAGGGGTGACGTTCTCGACGCGGATGTTCCAGGATGGCAACAACACTGGCATCGAGGTTCCTGCCGATGTCGTGGACGCTCTCGGCGCGGGTAATCGTCCGCCGGTGGCGGTTACCGTCAACGGCTTCGAGCACCGCTCGACGGTAGAGCCGATGGGTGGCAAATTCCTGATCCCCTTCACTGCGGCAAGAAGGCAGGAGTCGGGCACCAAGCTGGGTTAGCGCGCTCGGCGGGCATTACGGACGAAATCCGCCATGACGCCGCCGCACTCCGCCTACCCTCGTCGTATGTCTTCAACTCCCGACGGCGGGGACCGAGTGCCCATCGAGAACGTCCGTTGCGGTGACCCCATCTACGACGCCGATGGTGGTTGCCAGCACTACAAGGTCTTGGAGAGCAGACCGATCCCAGGCGGCGGCGTCGTCCTCGAACTCGAATGTCTGCACGACAACAAGTGTCAGGTGATCGAGAAAACCTTCTCAGCGGGATACACGGTCGCCAGATCCAAGGCCCACTTTCTCTAGCGCCTGAGCGCGGCGCCAACGCCGATCGGCCTGGATAGCCGGTCGGCGCGCGATGCGCTACTGATGGGCGACATCGTCGAAGGGGGCTCGTTGACTACAGCCATGGAGGTCGTCGAAGGGAACGACCTGTCCGACAAGGTGTGCGTGATCACCGGCGCGACGTCCGGCCTTGGCAGAGAATCGGCGCGGGCATTGGCTTCCGCGGGGGCGCATGTCGTACTGGCTGCCCGCAATACTCAGGGGTTGAGCGACACCGAGCGCCTGCTCCGAGACGCAGTGGACGGCGCGCGTGTCACGACCGTCCCCCTCGACCTGACATCGTTGGCAAGCGTGCGTCGAGCCGCCGTCGCGATCGCCGCTGCTGTGCCGTCAATCCACGTTCTGATGAATAACGCCGGGGTGATGTTCACGCCGTTCGGCCGCACCGCCGACGACTTCGAAATGCATTTCGGCACAAATCATCTCGGCCACTTTGAGCTAACGCGGCTATTGACCCGACAGCTCGAATCCGCTGAAGGGGCCCGTGTCGTCAACCTGTCGTCCGACGGTCACAAGCTCGCCGACGTTGACCTGGACGACCCGAACTGGCAGGCCCGCGACTACAACAAGTTCCGCGCGTACGGCGCATCGAAGACGGCCAACATCCTGCACGCCGTCGAACTCGACCGCCGTATGCGTGACTCCGGCGTCCGTGCCTATGCGGTGCACCCCGGCTTGGTCGCGACCAACCTCGCCCGGCACATGTCGCGCGACGATGTCGCCGCCATCGCCGCATTGCCCGAACAACGCGAGATCACCGAAGAAACCGACATCCGCAAGATGGAGGTCCTGACGCCAGAGCAGGGCGCGGCCACCCAGGTTTGGGCTGCCGTCAGTGCAGCACTGGTGGAAAAGGGCGGCGGGTATCTGGCCGACTGCGAGGTACGTCCAGAGGTCGTGCCCTATGCGATCGATGCAGAACGAGCGGATAGGCTGTGGCAGCTATCCGAAACGTTATGTGAGGACTGATGTTTCGTGAATCGTCTGCACGATGTTCGCGGTGATCCCTAACTAGAGGCGTCCTGCGTTTTCGGCGCCGCCGCGACCTTCTGCGCGACGAAGTCCGCGGCCTGATCCGTCAGGCCGTCCGCGGGGTAGAGGTTGTGCGCATTGCTGTCGCCGCCGCCCGTGGAGCAGATCGGATCCTCCGGAATGCACAGGTCCGCGGTCTTGTCCGCGTAGAGATGGCCGACTGTTATCGGCGGCGCGGTGTTGGCGATCATCTGCAGGAACCCGCTCGACGGCTTGCCGAACAGCGCGACCGCTGCGACGTGGTCGGCGACCGAGGGCGGCATCGGCCCGGTCAGGCCCGCAGGCATCTGGAAGCCGGCGGGTACCGAGTCCGCGGTCAGATAGCCTGCGACGGCGGCACCCTGCGAGAATCCGCCGAGGACGACCTTCGTGTTCGGGCACTCCGCGGCCGTGGCCTGGACCTTGTTGCTGGCGTCGATGACACCCTCAGCTGCCGTCTGGAAATCCAGCGACGCCGGGTAGTTCACCGGGTACACGTCAAGGGACTTGTCGCCGAGTTTCGAACGCAGCGAGTCGACGAACGCCTGCCCGGTCCCGCCGACGCCCGGCGCTTCGAACGTGCCACGCGCGAAGACCAACTCGACGTCCGGACACGGCGCGGCCGACGCCGCCGACACCGTGAAAAACGGACTGAGCAGAGCGGATGCGATTACACCACTGGCTGCGAACACACGACTGATGACGATCAACTCGACCCCACCGCCCTCACTGGATTTTTGACGCTAGGCGGGGCCTCTTCGCACTCCGCCAGTCATGGCTACCCAACGGTTCTGTCGATAAAACCCTAACCCCAATCGCCGTGCCTCGTCATCCCGGGGCGCGCATTACGCCCGGTTCTTCGCGGGCGAGGTTGGGGCTGAAGCTGAACGCCTTGACGATGTCCTCGGGGCCCGCACCACGGCCATGCGCTTGGGACGGATGCAGCCAGGACGCGGCGTTTCGCACGTAGTCCTTGAAAACACCCAGATCCGTCGGGTCGGATTTGATTCCGGTGCCGGGCGGCTCGGTGACGAAGGACGGCGCCCCGCAGTCGAGATCCCAGTTGTAGTCGGCGAAGTGATGGAATGTCGACTCCGCGATGGCGCGGCCCATGGTCCGGCCGTCGGAGCAGCGTTCACCGTCGAGTGCGACGGCAAGATTGAACCGCCTTCCCGTTGCGGTGCTTCGGCCCTGCGCGATCGCCGTCGCGAACGGCAGATCCGACGACACCCAGCCCTCGTGCGGATGCGCAGGGAAATACTCGACGCGACCGCTCTGGGTGCGTGTGGTGCACAGCAACTCGTGGAAGGGTCCGCAGGTGAGCGCCGGTTGGTAGTCGCCGTTGGATCCGGAGTGGTAGTTCGGCCACGAGATGGTAGGCGTGTCCCGGTCGTCACACATGGTGGAAGGATCGACGGTCTTGTCGTGGAACTGGTTGACCGCTCCCAGCGACCCGAGGCTGACCAGGCAGCTGCCGAGGTCCTCGTGATCACGCGCGGTGAGCACACCGCCACCGTTCTCGCGAAACCGCCTGATCGCTTCGGCGTCGGCGAAGCCGAGTCCGTCACCGACATCGACGGCAAGCAGCCAGAGCTGGTCAAAGTCAAGGTCGTCGAGGCGGCTCAGAACGGGATCGTCGGATCCCCTGGCCTCGCGATTGCGTGCCGTCACGTCGTGGCCCGCGGCGCGCAATTCCTCGGTGAGCAAGGAGAAGCGACTGATGTCCCAGTCATCGGCAGACTTGGGAATCGTTGTCTGAAGCAAGATCTTCGACATCGGACTCACTCCTGCGCATCTGATTCGGCCTGCACGCGCAGATGCTTGCGTGCTTCGAGCTCCTTCTCGTCGACGAGTTCGAGCATCGGCTTACCGGGAACGCAGAGCATCGTCACCGTGAAACGGCACATCATGTCGTCCCTGTTGTTGCCGTCGGAGTAGTGGATGACGTCGCCGCCCGGTTCCCAGAACGCCTCGCCCGCCCGAATGACCCGCGGCGGTTCACCTTCCAGCTCGAATAACATCTCGCCTTCGAGCATGTAGCCGAAGGCAGGCCCACTCGGATGACGGTGCGGTGGCGCACCGGCGCTCCCCGGTGGATAGGCGATCACCACCGTCATGGCGTGTGCACCTTCTGGTATGAACGGCGGCTGCGCCTCTCCGACGACCGTCAACGCGTCTTCCCACGAGCTGTCGTAATTCTTAGACATTGTGATTTCCTTTCGATCGCGATTCAGACAGCGGTTCCGCCGCCGTCGACGTGTAGGACCGAGCCGGTGATGAAGGTCGAGCGAGGTGACGCCAGGAACAGCACGGCTTGCGCGATCTCCTCCGGTTTGGCGGTGCGACCCAGCGGCAGCGCCCGGCCCAGTTCCTCGTTCGTCTCGCCCCATTCGGCCTGCACGCCTTCGGTTCTGGTGGGCCCTGGCGCGACACTGTTGACCCGGACCTGGCGCGAGCCGAACTCCGCGGCCCACGTCCGGGTGAGCGATTCCACGGCGGCCTTGGACGCGCTGTAGGCACCGGCACCGGGCACGCCCTTGTTGGCGACCATCGTGGTGACGTTGACGATGCTGCCGTGACCCCGTTCGAGCATTCCCGGTACGAGACCGGCGGCCAGGAAGTAGGTACCGCGGACATTGGTGTCGAAGGTCTTCTCGAAAGCGTCGAGCCCTTGGTCAACGGTCAGGGCGGCGGGAAAGCTGGCAGCGTTGTTGACCAAAATGTCCATGTCGCCGGCCTGCTCGACGAGCGACCGAACGGATTCGATGTCGGCCAGGTCGGCTTCGACGAACCGTGCGCTGCCGTCGATGCTTGCTGCGGCGGCCTTGCCGCGCTCGGTGTCTCGGCCGGTGATGATCACCGATGCGCCCTCGTGAGCCATCAGCCGTGCGCAGGCCAAACCGATCCCCGCGGTTCCGCCGGTGATCAACGCGTTCTTGTATGCCAGTTCCATCACGCGGCCTCATCGCCGGCGTCGACGTTCAGATGGGCCAATGCGATGCGCAGTCGCGCCCGACCACGTGACACCCGCGACATCACGGTGCCCAGCGGGATCTCGAGGATCGCCGCGGTCTCCGCGTAGGTGTAGCCGACGATGTCTGCGTAGTACAGCGACGCCGCGAAGCCTGCGGGCAACGCGATCAGCGCCGCCTTGACTTCGCTGTCGGGCATCTCTTCAATCACCTCGGCCTCGGCCGAGCGGATCCATGTCGGCAGCCGCTGGGCACCGTCGGGCAATTCGTAGGCGGCGACGTGGTCTACGAAGACTTCGGCAGGCCTGCGCTGCTTGGACCGATATGTACTGACCCAGCGGTTGTAGAGGATCCGGAACAGCCAGGCCTTGAGATTGCTGCCTTCGGTGAATGTGTGGAAGCCCATGTAGGCGTGCAGCAGCGCGTCCTGCAGAAGGTCGTCAGCGTCGGCTTCGCACCGGGTCAGCCCCCTCGCCCTCCGGGAAAGTACGTCGAAGAGGGGCTCGGCTTCCCGGGCGAAGCGCGAGGCAAGGTTCGGGTCGCACGTGGACGTACTGGGTACGGACGTAATCGTCATGATCAACACTCCAGGTCTGCGGTCGCGTTCGTGGTGCTTGTCGAGCCCGGTGTGGGCTGCCGAACTCAGACTCGCGGCCGCGCGGTCAAAGCGAACCCTTGGAAACCCGTAGTCAAGAGTCCGTTGTCCGTAGTGGAGCGTGAAAAGCTAGTTCAGAAGCCGTTCACGGGACGCTCAGCTCGCCCATGAGACGGAGCGGAGCTGCCTGCGTGAGGTGATACCGAGCTTGACGAAGACCTTCCGCAGATGCCATTCGACCGTGTGGGTGCTGATGAAGAGCTGCGCGCCGATCTCCTGGTTCGTCAGGCCGTCCCCGGCCATCCTGGCGATCTGTGCCTCCTGAGCCGTCAGGTCTTCGCCGGACTGGACGGGCTGCTTGCGCACCTTCTCCCCGGTGGCGGCCAGCTCGCGCCGTGCCCGTTCGGCGAATCCCTCTGCGCCGATCTTGGTGAAGAGCTCGTATGCGGTGGTGAGCTGGCTGCGCGCGTCGACCCTTCGGTTGACCCGTCGTAGCCATTCGCCGTAGGACAACCGCACACGCGCGCCGTGGAGTGCGACATTGGCCCGCTCGAGCCTCTCGACGGCCTCGACGAACAAATCGTCTACGGTCTCGTCGTCGGCGACCATGGCCTTGGCCGCCGCCACCACGCCCAGCCCCCAGTCGGTGCCGCTGACGCCTGCTCTCTGCTCGAATCGCTGCAGGGCCGAGGCCGCAGATTCGGTGTCACCCGTGTGGACCGCGGCTTCGATGAGTTCATAGAGGCACCAGCTGTGAAACCCGAGATCCTCGTATTCGCAGCACTCCTGCGCGGCTGCCAGGGCCTCGTCGTAGCGACCGAGACCGTTGAACAGGATCGCCGAGAGCAGTTTGGTCAGACCGACCAGTCGGCCTTCGCCCTTTGCGGCGCCCTCGGCGGCTGCCGACGCGATGAGCTTTACCGCCTCGGTCGCAACGCCCCGCCACGCGGCCAGATTCAGTGAGTGGTATTTCCTCGGCGCGTAGCCGATCGAAGCGGTGATGGCGTCCACCTCCTCGAGAAGCCTTGCTGCCGATCTGAATTCGCCCACGTAGACATGGACGCCTGCGCGATAGGCGAGAGCGGGTGGCAACGCGGCAAGCGCGCCTGCGTCGCGGGCGCGTCGGACGGTTTCGGTGGCGATCTGCGCAAGTACCGTGTCGTCCCACAGCTCATGCGCGGCGGATTCCTGCGCGACGGGAAAGGGCCAGCTACGGTCCTTGGCGTCGGTTGACTCCTCGTGGGCGTTCCAAAGCTCCAGCGCTGCCCGCATATGAGTGAACCCAGCGCCGGGCCCGTCGAGGATCCGACTCGTCACGCCACTCAGCAGGAAGTCGACTGGTCGACGTGGTTCGGTCAGCGTGGCGACCGCGGCGCGCCCCGCCGTCGCCACGTCGGCCAAGAGATTCGGGGCGCCGAGCCGGCCCGCGTACATTGCGGCGGCGAGCGCCTCGAGATGCGTCTCTCGAGCCATATCGTCGTCGAGACCATCCAGTCCCTTTGCGGCGCTGAGCAATTGCGCCGCTGCTTCGCCGGTCTTCACTGCGCCGGGCGCTCCTGCGCGGCTGCGAAGGAACTCCATTTGGGCGCGCATCCGAGCGACCTGGGCCTGCTGCAGCGTCGACAGTGGCGCGAGTTCGGCGATCGCGAGCAGCTCATAGGCCGACTCTGGGGCCGCCGCCTCGCGTTTGGCATGGGCGGCGGCGATGGCTCTTGCGCCGCGGATGGCAGGGTCCGACGTGAGGATCGCCGCACGCTCGAGGAACGCCGCCGCCGCCGCCACGCCACCCCTGCTCTGCGCCCGGCCTGCCGAAGCCTCCAGCTCTGCCGCGACCTCTTCGTCGGGGCCCGCCGCGGCGTTCGCCGCGTGCCATGCGCGACGATCTGGATCCGACTGCGGATCGGTGACGGCGGCGAGTGCGCGATGAATCTCGCGGCGCTCGGTCAGGTCGGCGGCGCGGTACGCAGCCGACCGCATCAACGGGTGGGCAAAGCGCATCCGCGGGCCGAACTCGATCAATCCGTCCGCTTCGGCCGGAGCTAGTTCATCCACCGGAATGCCCAATTCCGCTGCGGCGGCGAGGAACAGGGCTGCGTCACCGACTGGTTCGGCCGCGGCGATGAGCAACAGTCGCCGAGCTGCCTGCGGAAGCGATCTGATGCGACGGACGAACTGTTCCTCGATTGCAGCCGTCGACGAGCGTTTCCCGGATATCCAGAATCCACCTGCCAGCTCGGTGGGGGTGATGCTTCGCGGCACCTCCAATATCGCCAGGGGTACGCCGCGCGTCTCGGCGACGATGCGGTCCCGTACCAGGGGATCGATTCCTCCGAACATCACCGATTCCAGTAGGTCGCGGGCGTCGCTGTCGGAGAGCCCTTCGACCACCGTCTCAGGAAGCCCTGCCAACGCCTCGGCGCCGCTGTCGCGTGCCGCGAAGACCAACGCGACCGGTTCGGCAAGGAGTCGTCGGGCCACGAAGGCCAGCGTCTGCACCGACACCTGGTCGAGCCATTGCGCGTCGTCGACGACGCAGAGCAACGGTCGGTCGACGGAAGCCGCGGCCATCAGGCTCAACACCGCCAGCCCGACCAGGAACCGGTCAGGAGTTGTCCCACCCGTGCGTCCGAACGCCACGTTCAGCGCTTCGCGCTGGGGGTCTGGAAGCTCGTCGAGGTGGTTCAGTATCGGTGCGCACAGTTGATGGAGGCCGGCGAAGGCGAGTTCCATATCGGACTCGACGCCTGACACGTCGAGACACCGAAATCCCGATGCCTGTTCGGTGACGTATTGGAGCAACGCGGTTTTGCCGACGCCCGCCTCGCCGCGAAGCACCAGCACCTGGCAGCTTCCGGTCCGAACGGTCGATATCAGCCCCCGAAGCGTCTCGCATTCGCTGTCGCGACCGCGAAGACCGATCACCCGACCCTGGCTCGACATAGGCTCCACCGTGTCATTTTGCAACGACCATACCGGTTTGCCCTGGTGGCAGCCTACGTCGAGACCAATTTGATCTGCGGGTTATGCCTTGGCGGCAGCCTCTTGCGCCCAGTCGGAGAAGCGGACGTCGTAGAGCGTCGCGCCCTCATCGGGAACGAGGGTGGTCTCGTCGATCTGGACGCCCCAGTAGCCTGCGCTCGGATCGAGGACGACCTCGCGGGAATCGCCGCGGGCGGTCAGTGCTGTGCGGATGAGTTCGGGCAAGCGGAACCGCTCCGGTCCGCCCACCTCGATGATTCCGTTCACCGGGTCGTTGACGGCGGCGATGGCGACCGCCTCCGCCACATCGGCCGAGGCCATCGGCTGGATGAAGGCGTTGGGCAGACGCACTGTGCCCTCGACCTCGGCCGAGTCCGCAATCGTACCGATGAACTCGAAGAACTGAGTCGCGTGCACGATCGTGTAGGGGATCGGCCCGCCGCTGATCAGGGTCCTCCTGGGCCAGCTTGGCCTCGAAGTACTCGCTCTGCTCGGCGAGTTGGTCGGTCCCGACCACTGAGAGTGCGACGTGGTGGGTGACGCCCGCTTGTGCCTCGGCCTCCAGGAGGTTGGTGGTCGCGACCTTGAAGAACTCTCTGGCCGCACCGTCGAGTGTCGGAGAGTTCGACACGTCGATGACCGCGGATGCGCCCTTCATAACCTTGGAAAGGCCCTCTCCGGTAATGGTGTTCACACCGGTTGAGGGTGCCCCGGCAACGGCCTCGTGACCGTGCTCGGTCAAGCCGTTCACCACCTTCGACCCGATGAGACCGGTTCCTCCGATGACGACGATGCGCATGATGTGCCTTCCATTGGTCTTTCGAATACGGCTTCCTGCCGCCCAGAACGGCTGCGCTGTTGTCGATTCATCCCGAGGCGGGAGAATCGGCTCAATAGAATGTGGTGAGCCGCATCAGGCGGCAGAGATGAGGATTCGTGCCCATGGCGGTAATTGAGGTTCGAGCTCGACGGCTTTTCCTCGCTGCAGGAATCGGCTTGGCGGTCTTCGGGGGTCCGGCGGTGGCCGTGATGGCGATGCCCGGCGCGGTCGTCTCGACGCCGCTCGCGGCGTGCACGGGCGGCGAGGAGGCGGACGTCTACACCACGACATGCGTCCCGTTCATGGTGCCCAACTCACCCGACGACGGCGGATTCACCACGAACGCGGCCAATCCCGACATCCCGGAGATCGACGGCGTCCCGTGCACTGGCCGTGACAGCGGTGCCTGCATCGGGTTGTCCGAGGAGCAGCAGTCGATGGGTCCGCAGCCGGTTCCGCGTTCGACCATCAGCTCCAGCCCGTAAATGGAGTAGTCACCTACTCGCGTCCTGCGCCCGGATGCGCTCGACGATGAGTTCATGCGTAACTACTTCGTGGCGTGGTGGAACGTCGAGAATCTGTTCGACTCGAAAGCGCTGAGCGGACTGACAAGCTGGTCCGCACCATCGGCGAAGAGGTGAGCGATTGGACGGCGGCCCTGCGCGACAAGAAGATCAGCCAGCTGGCGACGGTGATCGCAGCGATGAACGACACCGCCGGGCCTGATCTGTTGGGCGTGCGCGAGATCGGGAACCGTCATGTCCTCGACCTTCTGGTCGATGCGGTCAACAAGAGACTGGAGACGCCGCGGCGGTATTCGATCATCCACGCGGACACCAATGACGCCCGCGGCATCGACGTCGCGTTCATCTACGGCAACAAGCTCTTCAGCGCATCGAAGTCGACGGTGTTCCTCCATGTCGTCATGCGCCGCAACGCAACCCGCGACATCGTCCAGGTGACGTTCAAGACCAAAACCTCGGCGGAACGAAACTGGGTGGTGTTCGGCAACCATTGGCCGTCGCGCAGCGGCGGCCAGTCCGAGTCGCAGGGCTACCGGGCCATCGCAGGTGAGACACTCGCGTTCTTCCACCAACGAGCGCTCGAAGTGCTCGGTGACGACACACCGGTCCTCGCCATGGGCGACTTCTCAACGACGAGCCCTTCGATCCGTCACTGGTCACCCACGCGCTGAGCACGCGACTGAAGGCTCGGGTGACGGGCGCGCGGGACAACCCGCTGTTGTGGAACCTGATGCGGCCCATCGCCGGTGGACCCGACGGCAGCTTCTACTTCGACCAGCCCAACCTGCTCGACCAGTTCCTGGTGAACAAGAACATGGCAGCGGGCGACGCTGCGATCAAAGCCGACGTCGACAGTGTCGTGATCCTCCGACCACTTCCCGATCACGATGACGGTCACCGAAAAGGATTAGCGGTCCTTCTAGAACGGGTTGCCGATCTCTCCCAGCATCGCCTTGCGGATCAGCGGCAGGGGCAGCGGACCGAGCCGGATGAACTCATCGTGAAATCTCTTGAGTGAGTAGGAATCGCCCGTCTTGACCTTGTAGTCGTCACGGAGCTTGAGAATCATCAGCTTGCCCATCGTGTAGTAGCCGTAGGTGGCATCCGAGGTGCCGCGTTTGGCCTCCGACTCGGCGACCGGCGCGGGCTGGTAGGCATCACGGGAGAACATCTCCTGCGCCTGCTCGATCGTCATGCCCTGGGTGTGCATCTTGATACCGACGATGAACCGCACATCGCGCAGCAGTGCGTCCTGGATTTCCGCGAGGCGATAACGCGGGTCGTCAGCGTGCAGTCCCTCGTCGAGCATCATCTGCTCGCAGTAGTGCGCCCAGCCCTCGAAGTTGCTCGCCGCACCGAATACCTTGCGCACATCGGACGGATAGTCCTTGGCATAGAGGAACTGGACGTAGTGACCTGGCCAAACTTCGTGCACGGACACGTTGCTGATCGACGGCCGGTACCACTGCGACATGAAGTCGTCCTGCTCCTCCTTCGGCCAGGACGGGTTGGGCAGCGTCATGAAGAAATACGCCTCGGTCGCAACGGTTTCGAACGGACCGGGAGTGTCCATCGAGGCAGACGTCGTCGCCTGCATGAACGGCGGTGTCTCCCTCACCGTGGCAGGAGGCGCTTGGGGCACGTCGATGATCTGCTTGTCGCGCACGAACTGCGCGAGGCTGTCGAGGTTGCCTTGCGTGACGGCCAGCAATTCGGAGGCAGGCGGGTGGTCCTTGATCATTTCGGCGAAAACGTCCGTCGGCGACTTCGTCGGATCGACCTGCCGCGCGGCGTCAGTGAACGCCTGCTGGTTCCGCTTGAGGTCCGCCTCTGCCACCGCCAACAAGTCGGGTAGTGGGGTGGTGATCATCTCGTCGGCGTCGAGCACTTTTCGATAGGTGTCCTCGCCCAACGCGAACGACCCGTTGGACCGGTCCAGCAGATCGTTCTTCAGCCAGTTCCCGTAGTCGGTGAGCGCGGCGATGACCCCGTCGCTGGCCGAGCGGAATTCGGCGAGCAGTGCGGGATCCTGCACATCGGTGAACGCCGCGGGGACGTCCTGCTCGAAGAAGGCGCGGTTTCCGTCGATCTGCTCGATCGCGATCTCGGTGTAGATCCGCGGCGGGTTGTCGAGGTTCTTTCTGGCCTCGGCGAGAGCGTTCGGCATCGCTTTCAGGCGGGAGATCAGCGACTTGAGCCGGTCTGCGGGCGGCGCGAACGTCCGCGAGATGATCACGTAGGCGTCGTTGGTGATACCGCTGCTGTAGGTGTCGGGATCCTTGGCCCACGGCCGGATGACCTCGTCGCGCAGCACCATTCCGTCGAGCGTGTGTTTGGTCTGTTCGAGGTCGAGCTGAGCTTCGGCGGAGAGCTTTTCGGCATCTATCTCGTTCAGTCGGGCCTGGAAATCCTTGATCGTCTTGACGTCGGCCTCGACTCCGGCGGCGGAGTAGTCGCGGATCTGGTTGTCGTACTTGTGGATCCCCAGATATGTCGCGTTGGACGGGTCGCTTTCGTAGGTGAACTCGAGAATCTCATTCGCCAGTGTCCTGAACTCGCTGTCACCCGAACCTGCATCCTGAGTGGTCGACTCGGCTGACCGGCCGCACGCCTGCACGCCCGTCATCATGAGCAACAGTGCCGCGAGCACCGCTGCCACCTTGCCGATGCGTCCCATCATGGCTGAGCCCCCTCTGCTCGGCAGTGCGCAAATGCAGTAGCGCACTACTGAGAGCGTACGAGCGCATGCGCGTGACGATTCGTCCTATGACCGATCCGGCCGTGACAATCCCGCGCGAAACGTCGCCCCCGAGCAGGTCGGGTCCTCCGCGAGTGCGCCTGCCCCGGTTTGCACAGGGCGTCGTGCTGACCCTTTCTCGCCGCGGGGCGATGCGACGTTGGTTCAACCGATACGGACGGGTCTTCGAGTTCAACGTGCCGTTCTTCGGTCATTGCGTCGCCGTTTCCGATCCGGCCGTGGTGAGGTCGGTGTTCGCCGCGAGCCCGGAACAGCTGACCAATTACCAGCCGAATGTGAGCACGATTTTCGGGGTGGGGTCGATATTCGCCCTCGACGGTGGCCCGCACCATGATCGGCGTCGACTACTCGGACCCGCATTTCACGGCCGGAGCCTTCGGCACCACGAGGAGATTGTCGTCGAGGAAACGTTGCGTGAATGCGCGAATTGGCCGCAGGAGCAGGAGTTTCGAGTCCTCGAGTCGATGACCAGGATCACGTTGAACGTCATCTTGCGGACCGTCTTCGGCGCAGAGGGCGCCGAACTCACCGAACTGCGCAGGGTCGGACCGCGCTACGCGAAATATGGGCAGGCCATAGTGAAATTCATGCCGGTGCCGACAGCGCGGACCCGGCGCTTCAGTCCGTGGGGCAGGATGGACGAGATCCGGCGGGAGTTCGACCAGGTCATACTCGCGCTCATTGAACGAGCCGCGTCGGATCCGGAACTCGATCGGCGGACGGACGTTCTTGCGCTTCTACTGCGCGGCACGTCGGCTGACGGAATCGGGATGTCTCGACAGGACATCTGCGATGAACTGGTTGGCCTCATCGGCGCCGGTCACGAAACCACGACAGCGGCCTTGAGCTGGGCGTTCGAACGATTGCGGCGTCACCCGGACGTTTTGGCCGAGCTGGTCAACGAGGTCGACGAAGGCGGTAGCGCGCTGCGCCGAGCCACCATTCTGGAGGTCCTACGAGCGCGCCCCGTCATCGACCTGCCCGGCCGGTGGGTCACTGCGCCGCATTTCGATCTCGGCGAGTGGCGGATTCCGCACGGCCACAACGTTTTCGTCAGCCTGGCTGATCTGCACGAGAATCCGCAGATCTTCCCTGCGCCCGAGAGATTCGATCCGAATCGTTTCCGTGACAAGCAGTCGGTACCGGGATGGCTGGCGTTCGGACACGGCGCACGCAGATGCATGGGGGCTGACTTCGCGATAAACGAAATCGATATCGTGCTGCGGACTGTGCTGCAGAACTTTCAGATCCACACCGACTCCAAAGCCGATGAGAGGTCGCATTTCCGGGGAGTCGCTCATGCCCCCAAGCGTGGTGGCCGCGTCGTCGTCACCCGCCGAAAGAAGTAGTCCGCCATGATGACTCAGTTGATCAAGCCATTACGGGTACGACGACTCGATATTCGTTGCACCGCTATTGACATTGCGCTCGCGAACGTGGCGAACCACCTCGTCTTCTTCTTCGAGCGACAGCTCGACTCGCGAGCCCTCGCAGATGCTCTCGGACAAGCTCTCACCAATCTTCCGATCTTCGCGGGGCGGATGACATTGGTGCATGGCGCATCGGGGATCCGGTGCAGGGGGCAAGGCGTGCCGTTGACGTCTGTGTCATCGGATCGCTCACTCCGCGACGCGATGCGGTCCGCAACGGGGGACAGCGGCGACTGGCTCGTCGACCCGGTCAACGGCGCCGCGGCTCGATGGGGATTCGGTCCGTTGTGCGCGGTACGTGTAACACATCTTGCAGACGATGCGACCGCGATCGGAGTGTCGTTCCACCACATTATCGGAGATATGCAGACGTTGATGTTCCTCATGACCGTGTGGTCGGCCGCCGCCGTCGGCGAGCCCCTCCCCGAGCCGGTGATCGTCGAAGACCGCCCTGCCTATCTCGACGAGCATCTCCCCGCCGACGGCGCCGGCGATCCGGGGCTGCGCTGTCTCGGGCTCGCAGAGACTGCCCGCAGCGTGTTGTACATGGCCAGGGATGGGCGCAAGCAGCGCACGCTGTGCCTCTACTTCGCCGACGACGAAATCGGCCGTATGCGCGAAACCTATGGAAACCGAACGCGACTGTCCACGAACGACGTTGTGTGCGCGCACGTTTCCGAGGCGCTCATGAATGCCGATTCCGCTGTGGACCGTCGCACGCTCACCGTGTCGGTCAATGCGCGGCGGCGGTGCGGCTTGGATCCGATGCTCGCGGGAAACATCCTCTCGGCGTTGAACGTCGACATCCGGCGTGGCGAGCCCGCACGTTCGATCGCCGAACGTATCCGCCACGACGTCGACCACTTCGCCGACCAACACTGCGATATGCGCATCAACCAAGAATTCCTCGACGCTGCAGGCAAATGGCGGGGCGCTCGCTGCGTGGCAGCTAGTTTCAATCCTGACCGATGGAATCCGTTGATCACGAACGTGACCGGTTTCGGCGTGCATCGCATCACCTTCGAGGACACCAGCGCCAGCTACTGCACGGTCGTCATGAAGGTACCTGTTGCGGGATACGGCTCCCTGATCGAGGGACACCAAGGGCGTGGACTGGTCTTTCAAATGACTCTGCCGCCCAGTGACTTCGAGGCCATGTCGAGTCCCGTGATCCAAGAACATCTGCGCAGGTTTCGGCACGCGGACGACGACATCCCGCTATTGCATCGCGAAGTCCACGCCTAACTGCTTCGAAGTACCTCGACCGTCTCCAGGCGCCGGGTATGGATCACCGGGTATGCCGCGGCCGCCAGCACGAGAATGAATACCGCTTCCACCGCAGTCCGCAGGACCACGGGTAACACTCCCCACTCGATCTTGATGCCGTAATACACCGGTGAGCCAAGCGACCAGAGATAGGTGAAGCCCAATCCGCCGAGCACAGCGAGGCAGGCGACCAGTACGCCGAGCAGGCACGCGTTGGCGATGATCACGGCCTGTTCCTGGCCCGCGGTCATTCCGATCGCCCGCAACGCGGCGCGCTCCCGCTTGCGCTGCACGAGCCCCAACACGAACACGTTCAGCACGCTCAAGCCTGCTGCCGCCATCACCACATACCCCGCGATGGTGAACGGCTCCAGGAAGCGGGTGATCCCGGCGGTGGCCTCCGCGCGCCACTGATCGTTGTCGTACACCGACAGTCCTGCGCCGAGATCGAGGAAGTCGTCGCGATGGGCTGCCGCATCGGCGGGCGACGAATAGTTCACCGCGACTTGATCGCGCACCGCCGCCCAGTCGGAACGCGCCAGTTCGTCGGAGACCACCACGATGTCACCGACCGCGGCGTCGTTGACCATCCGTGGCTGAAATACCCCGGCCACCCGATACTGCCTGTGCCCCTTGACGGTTGGCAGCTCGACGGTGTCGCCTGCGGTGACGTCGAGCCGACTGGCGGCGATCTCGCTGAGGGCGATGCCGCCGTCGCGCACACCCTGCCAGAACGTGTCGTCAGCGGTCGTCGGTTCATACAGCGCCCGGCTGTACCAATCACCTGGAGTCACGCCCGTAACCAGGCGCGAAGATGTGCCCGACGAGATCGTCGATCGCCAGCGCGACGACACGCTGCGACCGCCGGCGGCACCGGTCACCAACTCGAAGGTGGAATCCGAAATCCAGCCCTCGCGCTGATCCAGCACCGATTGGGGGGAGATCAACAATGCGGTGGGCAGTCGGTCCGCCTTCTGCGCGGCGATCTGTTCGGTCCCGAGCAGTTGCATGCTGTGTGACCCGATGGCACCGCTTGTGCCTTCGGTGAGCAGCGCGGCGGACAGTGCGAACAGCAGCGTGTAGCGGCGGAAGTCCGCACCGAGGGGACGGCCGATAGCCGCCCGCGCGTTCGTCAGCAACCCGATCACCAGAGCGCCGGCACGCGGGGCGACCCAAGCTGTCACCAGCACCAGCCCGCACAGTGCCACCGCCATCCCGTTGATGCCCGCGTCGAGCGGCAGCGACCCGTGCTCGAAGATCTTCAACGCGACGACTGAGCCCGCCAGCAGACCCACCCCGACGACGAGCGGCCACAACGGGATCCGCCTGGCCCGCTGCACTCCGCCGACGCTCGCCATGGACGCCAACGGTCCGTCGCGGGCCAACCTGAGGGCCGGCCCGATCATCGCGAGTGTTCCGGAGACGATGCCTGCCGCCACCCCGATGACGATCAAGCTCGGCGTGAAGTGTGTGGCAATCGTGCCGCCGGAGCCTGCCAGCATGGTCTGCCCGAAGCGGTCCACCAGATACTTCCCGAGAAGAAATCCGCTGGGCACCCCGAGCAGTCCCCCGAGGGCACCCACCACCGCGCCTTCACCGAGCATGCCGCAGAACAACCTGACCGGTTTCGCGCCGATCGCTCCGATCGTCCCCATCACCGCGCGGCGGTCCTCAACGGCCAAGAGGATGGTGTTGACGGAGATCAGGAATCCGATCAGGATGCCAGCCAGCACATTCAAATTGAAGCTCTGTGTTGCGTTCTCGAACACGGCCGGCTGGCGTGGGCGTGGTGGTCCTGCCGTTGCGATTCCGGCGATGACGCGGTCGACATCCTCCGCGATCACGGCGCCCCGCCGTGGCAGAACGAAAGCGGCCGTGGCGTAATGGGGCGAGCCGAGCAGGCTTGCCGCGATGTCGCTGGTTGGGGCCAGCAGCACGTAGCCGCCGTTGATGCCCTCGACGCGGTCGAATTCCGGGAACGTCCAGCCGATGTGCGCCGAACCTGACGGCAGGCCGGGGATGTGCAACTCATCTCCGAGCCGCAGGCCGTGCTTCTCGGCGATCAATGCCGGAATCAACAGCGGTACACCGGGTCCGGCTGCTGGGTTCTGATCGCGTGCGCGTTGCTCGCAGTTGAAGGGGCCGACCAGCAGCTCGATCTGGCAGGAACCGCCGAGCAGAAAGAACCCTCGACTTTCGTTCGCAACGTGCACGGGCGTCAACCCGGCGACAACCGGAACGACTGCGTCGGCCCCTGTCACCTCGGCGCGCAGGCGGTCGACCGTCTCCATGGGCAAGCGGCCGCTGACGTTCGGCGTGACCTCGACAACCCCGGCTTCGGCGGCGTGGGTGAGCGACGGGCCGAACGCATCGAACGGACGGGTGAGCTCGAACTTGAGAATCAACGTGCCGAGGACCACCGTCACCCCCACGGCGACACCGATCACGCTGAGCAGAGTCCTGCGCCAGTCGATGACCAACGCGGAGAGGTGGATTCGCCGGAACGACTGCCAGCCGGCGAGCAACGCGCGCATCACCGCTCGCCGACGGGGGCGGCACCGTCGTCTGTACACGCGAGCCCGTCGACCAGGTGCAGCTCGCGGGAGCCGTAGCGCGCCGCGGCCTGATCATGGGTCACCATGACGACGGCCGCACCGTCCTGGTCCGACAGCGACCGGAGCAGGTCCAGGACCTCGGTCGACGAATGGCTGTCCAGGTTTCCGGTCGGCTCGTCGGCGAGGATCAGCGACGGTCGGGCCACCAGCGCGCGCGCCACCGCCACCCTCTGCATCTGGCCGCCGGAGAGTTCGGCGGGTCGGTGACTTGCGCGATCGCCGAGCCCGACCCTTTCCAGTAACTCTTCGGCACGCGCGTCGGCTGTGCGGGCAGCCACCCCGTCGAGGACGAGCGGCAGCGACACGTTCTGCACCGCAGTCAGCATCGGCACCAGGTTGAAGAACTGAAACACCAGGCCGAGGTTGCGCCGACGGAACGCCGCGCGCGCACCGGTGCTCATCGCCCAGACGTCCTCGCCTGCCAGCGCAACGGTGCCGCTGTCGGGTGCGTCCAGACCGCCCGCGATATGGAGGAGGGTCGATTTACCTGCCCCCGACGGTCCGGTTACGACGACGAATTCGCCTGCGGCCAAGGTGAAGTCGAAGTCGGCGAGCACACGCACCTGCTCATCGCCGCTTCGGTACGTCTTGTTGATGCCCTCGAGTGCCAGTACCGGCTTCACGCCGTCAAGCGTCGGTCCTGCCAGCCGATGTGGGCGCAGTAGCGGGCTACTGCAAAGGTTCAGGCCAGCTTCCAGACCAGCTTCGGGTTCGCCCCTGCCGGTGGCCAGTTGTCGTCGTTCGTGTAGGCCCAAACTTCCCACGGGTTGTCGTAGTAGGCAGCCGTTTCCACAAGGCTGTACCAGTCCTCGTTCGTGTCGGTCAGCCAGACCACCGTCCCGACGACGGCGCCGCCAGCCAACCAGGCGACGTAGCTGATCTGGAAGAACGGGCCGAACACCCTGCTCTGCCAGACGTGCACCGCTTCGTGGTCCTCCACGACGCCCACGTTGCCGCTGCCATTGGTGGTGACGTTGCCGAGCGTCGTGATGAACCCTGGGAAGAAGACAATGCCGCCGTCGTAGACGAAGAAACCCACGTCCCGGCTGAGGGCGTCGTTGTAGTCGGAGTCCGGGATGACGAACGTGTTGACGATCTGCAGGGCGGCGCCGAGCGCGGTGCCTGTGAGCCCCCAGGAGTAATCCAGCACGAAGGCGGTCCGGCCGCGGGGGTCTTCGAAGTCGTAGATGCTGAGTTCGTGGGCGACGATGCCGCTCACCACGGTGAGCACCGATCCGGGCCCGGCGACGTCGGGTAGGGCGAAGGGTTGTGCCGCTGTCGTCTGGATCGCCGCGGGCGGTGCCGGGTCGACCAAGGTCGTACTGTTCGCGCCGATTTGGCGGCGCGTCCAGGCCAATAACGCCCACATCAAGGGTGACGGCGGCGCTGGCGCGTGTGGACCGGGTGCCAGCAATGGTCTCAGCGCGACGGTCACCAGGCGGGACGCCAAAGCGCCCAGGTCCGATGCCCCGTCCACTGGTCCTGCAGGTGTTGGTTGCGCCGCGGCAGCAGGCACCATTTTCAGCGTGCCTCGGGGGTTCGGCGCGGCCGCGGTGACCGTCGGCTGAACCTCGGCCACCATTATCTCGGCAGTCGACGTCGGTGGCAGCTGCCGAGCGAGGGTGGCCTCGGGCGCCGCAGCGACCGAGGATTCCTCCGCTGCAGCGGAGAGTTCGTCGGAAACGGCGCGGCTCGACCCTTTCACTGCGGGCTTTTGGCCCCCGGCGACGGTCTTGGCCGACGGCAACCGGTCGATCAAATCGGTCACCGCGCCGATCACCCCTGCGATGTCGCCCGATCGAGCTCGCGCGCCGTCGGCATTCGCGGCCAGGGGGCGATCGCCGACTGCTGTGGAAGTGCGTATGTCCACGGTGTTTCGCACTTTCACCGTCAGCGCGCTGATTCCGCGCCGCACCGCCTTCAGCGGCGAATCACCCGACGCCGTGTCCGACGCGCCGGCACCGAATCCCTGCGACGTGGAGGGCGATGCGGGCGTCCCGTTCGTGGAGGACTCGCTCGCCGTCGGCGAGGAATGTGTGCCCGAGGTGCCCGAGTCGGGCGGCGTCGCAGAGCAGATGGCGGGGGTGGTCGTAATCACCGCGCCCACGCCGAGGGCAACCGCGAGCGTTCCGATCCTGCCGATGTGCCCGACCAAACCCATCGAGGTTTCCTTCCAACGCCCCCGCAAGGGGCATCATCCAGCACTGAGACGGGTGGGGGTGAAGTTTGCCAAAATCGAATGGCGGCGACACGTTCAACCGATGGTTTCGCACAATTCCTGACTAGTACGACTGACCGTTCGCGTATCGCTGTCGGCGGTAGTGGCGCCCCTTGCCGCGGTTGCGGCTCTTGTATGTCGAAAGTTGCGAGTCACAGTTCGGGCAGACCAGCCGCAGGTTCTCCCGTCGATTGTTGGTCGGGTCCCCGTCGATGTGGTCCAACACCAACGCGAGGGGCAGGTCAAGCCACACGCTGGCCCCACCGCAGATCGCGCAGCAGCCCGCCTGAGCTACGGAGAGATACTGCCGGATGTAGTGACCGGGGTAGGTGGCGAGAGTCGCCTCGCCCGACTCGAGCCAACGTTTCGTCGCGGTTTCGCGCCGGGCAGACTTGCTGACATGCGTTGCTGCAGTACACCTTCTGGCTGCGCTTCAAGAGCGCAGTTCCGCAACCTGGACATTGCCTCATGAGCCGACGCTACGAACGGCCACCGACAGAAGCCGCCGTCAAATTCGAGTTGTCCACAGCCGGAGTTGGAGCCTCCTATCGGATTTGAACCGATGACATTCGCCTTACAAGGGCGACGCTCTACCACTGAGCTAAGGAGGCCTGCCGGCCGAGTTTATCGGGTCAGATGATCGGGTCATCCTGCGGTCGCAACAGCCGCAGCCATCGGTAGCCGTAGGGGTCGAGCGTGACCTCGGTACGGCTCTTTCCGTCCAGCTCGTGCTCCGAAAGTCCGTCGAGCAGGTCCACCAGCTTTGATCCGGGCGGTGCGTCCTCCAGTTCGATCGGCACGATGGCGCTGTCCGAGCCGAAGTTGTGCACCGCGACCATGGCCCAGCCGGACTCCTCGCGGCACACGTGCGCCAGCACCGCAGGGTTGGGCTGCTTCAAAACGTCGACGGTCGACCATCCGATCTCGGGCTGGGACCGGTAGGTGTAAATGAGATTGCGCATGAACCACCAGAAGGACCCATGGTCGTGTCGCTGGTCGGCGGCGTTGACCCGGTCCGGTCCGTAGAGGCCGTCGGGCATGGGTCGGCAGATCCGCCGCTTGGATGCGTTGGAGAAGCCGCCATTGGTGCCCCCGGTCCACTGCATCGGCGAGCGCACCGACATCCTGCCTGGAATGTCGAGGTTTTCGGCCATGCCGATCTCTTCGCCGTAGAAGAGCACGGGGGTTCCCGGCAGCGAGAATGCCAGCGAATAGGCCATCCGCATCCGCTGCTGATCGCCACCGAGCATGGACGGCAGCCGTCGGCGTAGTCCGCGACCGTAGAGCTGCATGTCCTTGTCGGGACCGAATGCGTCGAAGACTTCCTGGCGCTCGTCGTCGCTCAGCTTGTCGAGGGTGAGTTCGTCGTGGTTGCGAACGAAGTTGGCCCACTGGCTGGTGATGTCGAGATGCGGTCTCTGTTTGAGTGCCTTGGCGATCGGGCGGGCGTCACCTCGGGCTAGTGACAGATAGATGTTCTGCATTCCGATGAAATCGAACTGCATGTTGAGCCCGTCGCCGTCGGGGCCGCCGAAGAAGGCCAGTTGATCCTTGTACGGCACGTTCACCTCGCCGAGCAGGACGGCATCGCCGACCCGGCGGGTGACGAAGTTGCGGACGTCGCCGAGATACTCGATCGGGTCGAACACATCCGGCTTGCCGGGCACGGCGTCCTTGGCAAAGAGGAACGGGACGGCGTCGACCCTGAAGCCGGAGACCCCGAGCTCGAGCCAGAACCCGAGCGTGCGTGAGATCTCTTCCTGCACTTTGGGATTCTCGATGTTGAGGTCGGGCTGATGCTTGTAGAAGTGGTGCAGGTAGTACTCGTTCGTCTTGGGGTCGCGTTCCCACAGGCTGTTCTCCTGGTCGGGAAAGACCACATCCTTTGCGCTCGACTTGGGTTTGGACGCGCTCCACACGTAGTAGTCCCGATAGGAATCGTCCTTGCTGCGTCGGGCGGACTTGAACCACGGATGCCGGTCCGACGTGTGGTTCATGACGAAGTCGACGATGACGCGAATGCCGTTCGAGCGGGCCGTCCGGACGAGTTCGACGAAATCGCCCAGGGTTCCGAGTTTGGGGTCGACGCCGAAGAAGTCGGTGATGTCATAGCCGTCGTCCTTGCGGGCGGTCGGATAGAAGGGCATCAGCCACAGGCAGGTCACGCCGAGGTCGCACAAATACTCGATGCGGTCGGTCATGCCGCGGATGTCGCCGATGCCATCGCCGTTCCAGTCGTAGAACGTCTCGATGTCCGCGCAGTAGAAGACGGCGTTCTTCCACCACAGATCACCGGTGTCTGCCCCCCTCATGCGACCGTGACTTTCTGCTTGGGGGCCGACGGAGACAGCTGGGGCAGCACCTGTTCGCCGAACGCATCGATGAAGCCCGCCTGTTTCTGGCCAACGAAGTGCAGATACAACTCGTCCCACCCTTGCTCGACGTACTCCTGCAGCCATGCGGCGTGCCTGCCGAGGTCACTGGAGATGTTCACCGATTTTTTGACCTGGTCGGGCGAGACGTCCTCGCTGATGACGTCGAACGTCTCGACGGACTCGACGTCCCAGCACGCGGGCGGAGCGAAGATGTTGCTGCGCCATTGGTCATGGGCGATGGCGAGGGCTTCGTCGTCGGTGTCTGCCCAGCTGAGGTGGATCTGCAGCCGGGCGGGACCCCGTCCGCCGGCCTCGCGGTATGCGTCCAGGACCTGTTGCAGCGTCTCCTTGGACTGGTTGACGGTGACCAGTGCGTCCGCCCATTCGGCGTGGCGAGCAGCAGTCTCGGGAGTCACGGCGGGCCCGACGAGATCGGGAATCGTTTCGGGCAGGGTCCACAGTCGAGCACGGTTGACGTGGACGAGTCCCTCGTGGCTGACCTCCTCACCGGCGAGAAGGCGCCGGATGACGTCGACGCATTCGACGAGACGTTGATCGCGGATCTCCTTGCGCGGCCACACTTCTCCCGTTATCCGCTCGTTGGATGCTTCACCCGAGCCAAGGGCTGCCCAGAATCGGCCGGGAAACATCTGCGCCAGCGTCGCGATCGCCTGGGCGACGATCGCCGGGTGGTAGCGCTGCCCTGGCGCGTTGACCACCCCGAACGGAAGGCTCGTCGTGGCCAGCGCCGCGCCGAGGAACGACCACGCGAAACCGGACTCGCCTTGCCGCACACTCCACGGGCTGAAGTGATCGGAAGACATCCCTGCGGTGAAGCCGGCGTCCTCGGCGTGTCGAACGTCCTCCAACAGCTGAGCCGGACTGATCTGTTCGTGCGAGCAGTGAAAGCCGATGACCGTCATGGCCAACGGCATACCCGTTCCTTGAGCTGTTTACATGTGCGTCAGAACGCGGGTCACTCGTCGGCCTCGATGACCCGCTGTGAGCGCACCGGTGTCGACGACGACCGGCGCGGACGCCGGCCAGGGAACGGGATCCGGTCGGCGATGTTGCTCAACGGGTTGACCACCTGGCTCAAAACGATGACGGCCTCACGCAACGCCTCGATCGTCGGCTCCAGCGCTTCCAGCCCCGGCGCGAGGCGATTGAGGGTGTCGGCGACGTCGGCCAACTGCTCGAGCGGACCGTTCCTGGCAGTCAGCTTGTCGACGAGGCCGCCCTCGGCGAGCAGCCGGTCAGCAAGCCCGTCCTCGGCCAGCAGTCGTTCGACAAGACCGTCCTCATCGAGGAGCTGGTCGACAAGGCCGCCGGGCTCGATGGCCCGCATCAGGCCGCCGTCGTCCTGCGTGAGGCGGTCCAACACCCCGCCCGGCATCGTCAGTTTGTCCACCACACCGCCCGGCGAAAGCAGCCGGTCGATCGGTCCGCCCGGCGTCAGCGCCCGGCCAAGCGGCTGGTCCTCGTCCATCAGCCTGGCCAGCCGATTCGCCCGCTCGACCGCCTCGTCGATGCCGAGCATGTGGGCGACCGAACCCGACCCTGACCTGGCCGTCGCGTTGGCCTGACCCAGCGTCCGCTGCGCCAGCCCAAGGGCGCCGTTGGCCACCTCGAGGCCGGTTTCTGCGGCAGCAAGCCCGACGCGGACCGGGGCCGTGGCGAGATCGACCAGGTTCTTGGCCAGGTTCATCACCTCAGTGTATGGGTCCAGCTACCCGCTACCGCTGGTGCCATGTGAGGAGGACAATGAGGGAAACTGTGAACTCACAGGAAGTTGACAGGCGCCCTGCAGCTTCATTGCCAGGAACTTGGGAGACATTGAGGCGATGGCCATGGCTGCACTCCCAGAAACCGTCCCAGAGGCCCGAGTCCTCGTCGTCGACGATGAGACCAATATCGTCGAGCTGCTCTCGGTGAGCCTCAAATTCCAGGGCTTCGAGGTGCACACCGCCTCCAACGGCCCCGCCGCCCTCGACAAGGCGCGCGAGATCCGTCCCGACGCCGTCATCCTCGACGTGATGATGCCGGGCATGGACGGGTTCGGTGTGCTGCGCAGGCTGCGTGCCGACGGCATCGACGCGCCCGCGCTGTTCCTCACCGCCCGCGACACCCTTCAGGACAAAATCGCTGGCCTGACGCTCGGCGGTGACGACTACGTCACGAAGCCGTTCAGCCTGGAGGAAGTGGTCGCTCGGCTGCGGGTCGTGCTGCGGCGGACCGGCAAGGGTGTCGAGGCGCCGCGCAGCGCCAGGCTCACCTTCGCCGACATCGAACTCGACGAGGACACCCACGAGGTGTGGAAGGCCGGCGAGCCCGTTTCGCTGTCGCCGACCGAGTTCACCCTGCTGCGCTACTTCATCATCAACGCGGGCACGGTGCTGTCCAAGCCCAAGATCCTCGACCACGTCTGGCGCTACGACTTCGGTGGCGACGTCAACGTCGTCGAGTCCTACGTCTCCTACCTTCGCCGCAAGATCGACACCGGCGAGAAGCGGCTTCTGCACACGCTTCGAGGTGTCGGCTACGTTTTGCGTGAGCCTCGCTGATTCTGCTGAACAATAGGGGAATGGCAGGTCTTAGCGGACGAGGTGTGCCGCTGCGGGTCGGGCTGGTGGCCGCCACCCTGGTGTTGGTGGCATGCGGCTTGCTGGCGTCCGGCATCGCCGTCACCTCGATCCTCCGGCACAGCCTGACCAACCGCGTCGACCAGACACTTCTCGATGCCTCCCGCAGCTGGGCCCAGGCTCCGCGCCGGATGCCGGTGCCACCGATGGAGGGGCCCAACCCGGCCCGGCCCCCTTCGGACTTCTATGTCCGCGGCATCGACGCAGACGGCCGCATCTGGATGGCCGTCAACGATCGCGCCGCCGAACCACTGCTGCCGGCGGACAACGACGTCGGCCCCGAACCGGTCACCGTCGGCTCGATCGACAACTCACACGTGCAGTGGCGGGCGATGTCGGTGCACGGCCCGCATGACGAGCTGACGACCGTCGCCATCGATCTGTCCGACGTACAGTCGACGGTCCGCGCGCTGATCTGGTCGCAGGCAGGCATCGGCGCTGCCGTTCTTCTGGTGCTCGGCATCGCGGGCTTCTGGGTGGTGGCCCGCAGCCTGCGTCCACTCACCGAAGTCGAGCGTACCGCCGCCGATATTGCTGCCGGACAGCTCGATCGGCGTATCCCGCAACGTGATCCACGTACCGAAGTGGGCCGATTGTCGTTGGCGCTGAACGGCATGCTCGCCCAAATTCAGCGCGCTGTAGCGTCGTCGGAGTCGTCGGCCGAACAAGCTCGAAGATCCGAGGAGCGGATGCGTCGCTTCATCACAGACGCCAGCCACGAACTGCGTACCCCGCTGACCACGATCCGCGGCTTCGCCGAGCTCTACCGTCAGGGCGCCGCCCGCGACACCGAGATGTTGATGTCGCGCATCGAAAGCGAGTCGCGACGGATGGGTCTTCTGGTGGAGGACTTACTGCTGCTCGCCCGCCTCGACGCGCAGCGGCCGCTGGACCGCCACCGCGTCGATCTGCTGTCGCTGGCCAGCGATTCGGTGCATGACGCGCAGTCGATCGCCCCGAAGCGCACGATCACGATGGAGATCATCGACGGCCCCGGCACACCGGAGGTGCTCGGCGACGAGGCCCGGCTGCGCCAGGTATTGGGCAACCTGGTCGCCAACGCACTGCAACACACGCCAGAACCCGCCCCGATCACCGTGCGCGTCGGCACCGACGACGACAACGCCGTACTCGAGGTCGCCGACGAAGGTCCCGGTATGAGCGCCGACGACGCTCACCGCATCTTCGAGCGCTTCTACCGCACCGACTCGTCCCGCGACCGGGCCAGCGGCGGCACCGGGTTGGGGCTGTCGATCGTCGACTCGCTGGTCTACGCGCACGGCGGCACGGTCACCGTCACGACCGCGCCCGGCCGGGGCTGCCGGTTCACGGTGAAGTTGCCACGCATCGCCGATGTGGTCGCCCAGGTGCGTTGAGGCTCAGGTCAATTCGGCCAGCGCCGGAATGGGCTCGATCGCCCTTGCGCGCTCGTTGTCCCATTCGTCGTGGCAGTCTTGGCCAACGCCCCTGGTATTGCTCTTGAAGAGCCCCGGAAAGTCGCGCGCGTAGTTGTTGAGCACGATGCCGAGTTTGCGATCAGCGAGCTTGATTTCGGCGGCTTGACGGTGTTCGTCCATTTGTGTGTCCTCTGTGAGTGGCATCAAGACCTGCTCTCTGTGTCACGGTGCCTGTAGGCAATCCACCGCTGTTCGTCGCGTTGTGGGGGCATATATATGTGGCCACAGTCCAAAATCCATGGGCCAGAACCGGATATGCGCACTAAACGGAACCGGTTGCAGTACCGACAGTGCGTCATCGCTCCAATTCCTTTCAGCCGGACATGGCCATGAGAGAAATTGTCGCGGCGAACTGGCGGTTCGGTAATCGTCGGAAAGCCAGATTCCGCTGCCAGAAGGGAAGGGTTTCCTAGCCGCCAGGCAAGTAACCAGGATCCGCCGACCACGGTGTGGGCACAGCTCCTGGTCGAGGCCTTGGGCTGCCGGTGGACGCGAACGTCTGAAAGAATGGCAGCGGCTGAAAAGCCGCCGCTGAAAGCTGCCTCCTGTGCCATCCTCTTGCTCAAGGAGTGAAGGGGACACATGATCTCGAAGTTGCTGCCGTCGCTGAGCGTCGCGCTCGCATTTGCGTTGCTCGCTGCGTGCAGCACGTCCCAACCCGGCGCCCCCGCCACCAGCAGTGTGCCCGAGGAATTGAACTACTCCCGACAGATGCCGACCATTGCCGCCGGTGACCTGGGTGCCCGTGGCACCGTGGTGAGCTCGTCGGACCAGGTGCCGTTTGACTTCAGCGAGCTGCCCGCAGGCTCAACGGCACAGACGATGGTCTACCGATCGATATCCGGCATCACCGGTTCGCCCACCGTGGTGTCCGGCGCGGTGTTCACACCGCCGGGGACCCCACCACCCGGAGGATGGCCCGTCATCGGCTACGCCCACGGAACCGTCGGGGTGACCCCCGACTGCGGGCCAACCGCGGATTCCCGCCTGCTCGGCGACATCACTCCGGTGGCCATACAGCTCAAGCTCGGCTACGCGGTGGCGTACACCGACTACGCGGGTCTGGGCAAGCCCGCCGGGTCAACCCAGGACGCGGCGACATCGCATGCCTACCTGGAGCCAAAGTCGGCCGCGTTCAACCTCATCGACGCGGTGCGCGCCGCCCGCACGGTGGTGCCGCAGCTGTCGTCGCGCTGGGTGGCATTGGGATCGTCGCAGGGCGGCGAGACCGCCTGGGCGGCCGCCGAATACTTTGCGGCTTACGGGCAGGGCACCGATCTGCTCGGCGCCGCGGCGCTGGTTCCCACCCTCGACATGTCTGGACTGGTACAGCGGGCCGAATCCTCGGCATTGACCGCCGACCAGACGTATCTGTACCCGAATGTGATCGAGGGTCTCGCCGCGGTCGACAAGTCCATCAATCCGAACGATTACCTGCACGGCGTTCTACGCGACGACGAAAAGACGTTGCTTGCCTGCCTGCCGCCGGCTTCGGCGGGCAAGGAGGCGTTGGCGAGCAAGTTCAATGGCTCGGACGCCAAGCCGTCCTCGGCGGAGGCGGCCGACCGGTTGCGGGACCGGCTCACCTCCTATGCGCTGCCACAACAGCCGACCAAAATCCCACTGCTGGCGATCTATGGCGGATCCGACCAGACGGTTCCCCCGGAATGGACCGAGGTCGCCATGGGCCGGGCCTGTGCCCGCGGCGACACCATTTTGCGGATCCGCATGGAAGGGCAAGGGCACAAACTGGATCCGGGTGCGCTGTTGGGGCAATGGATCGCCGATCGCTTTGCGGGCGTCCCCGCCGTCGGCAACTGCTGACTCCCGATCAGCCGCGCTACCAGGACGCCAGCGCGCCCCTGGCCGCAGCGGTGGTTGCGGCCGAACTCGTGAGCCGCCAGTCGGGCGCATCCGGGTTCCCGTCGACCTCGAACCAGATCAGCCCGCGGACGTCGGTGCCGCCAAGCCAGCCGATGAAATCGGAGATCCAGCGGGACTTGTCGCCGCCTTGGTCGCCGCAGCCGACCTCGTTGATCCACACCGGTTTGCCCGGTGCGAGTTGGGCGACAAGGGCCAACGTAGAGCCGAAAAGCTCAGCCGGCTGGGTCCATTGATGGCCTGGCCGATCGCCGAAGTTGTAGCCGTCGACGCCGACGATGTCGACGAAATTGTCGCCGGGGTAGCACCGTGAGATCGCCTCGGCATCGCCGTTAACAATGACGTTCGGGCACCACACCCACTCCACGCGCTTGGCGCCCGCGTCGTCGAATATGCCACGCACTCTGCGGTAGGCCGCGACGTAATCCTGCGCCGAGCCGCCCGGTGATCCTGCCGCCCAGGGGTACCAGTCTCCGTTCATCTCGTGTGCGAACCGAAGCCTGAACGGCTTGTCATAGGAGGCCGCCTGCTCGGCCCAGGTGCCCACATAGGTGTCGTATCGACCCCCTGCGATCTGTCCGGCCGTGTAAGCCTCCTGATGCTTGCCGGCGCGAGGGTCCCAAGGTTCCCACGTCAACTCCGGGGTGCAGCCGGCGGCCGCGGCGGCATCCAGAAACGTAGTGGGCAGCGAACGCTCCCAGATGAATGCCTCGTAGACGGTCAGCACGTCCAGCCGCTTGCCCAACTGCTGCGCGGCTGCCTGTGACCGCTGCACCGTCGCGTCGTCGAGACCGGTTGCCGCCAGCCCGAACTGGCGTGATTGGCGAGGTTGGCCTGGTTGGCTTGGTTCGGTCCTTTGGCATCCGGCCGCGGCTATCACGCTGAATGCCGCCAGGGGGATCGATGCGAGCAGGCTCCGACGCGACACCCCCGCCGCCTGTCCGCTGGGCAACGACACCTCCTGGCCGTGATGTGTCCGGCAGAGACACACCCTACGGGACGGCCGAGTCGTCGCCCCGCCGACGTCAGCGGCCGCTCAGGTCGATTTTCTTGTCACGGATCTGCGCTTGGACAGCCGGCAACAGCGCCTTGACCGCGGTTGCTGTCAGGTGGGAGTCGTCGCGGTAGAGCAACGTGCCGTTGCGCACCGCACGGCATTTGTTGTCCTCGCACAGGTATGCGTTGAGGTCGAGCACCGGGATGTCGAGGTTCTGGCCCCGAACCTGGTCGGTGACAATGGGTTCGGTCCGGGGGGTGTTGTTCAGGTCGAAGTCGCATGCGGACCAGTCGTCGGTGGCGCCCGAGATGCATTCGGGCATGTTCTTGTTCGGGTACGGCGTATCCCGCAAGTAGATGATCTTCGCGCCGGTCGCCCGCAGTTGGCTCAGCGTTTGATCCCAGGCGGTCTTGAACTCCTGATAGTCGGGTACGTACGTGGACAGCGAGCTGATCACGATGAACTTGGGTTTCAGCGCGATGATCGCGTCGACGCTGTCCTCGCGCCAGCCGAGGCAGTCTGATTTGGTGAATGGGTCTGTGCGGCCGTCCCTGGGTTGTAGGGCGGCGACCGGGCATGCCGCCTTGGTGAATTGGTTGAGCCGCCAGTTGTTTTCCTTGGCGATGGCCTGAACCACCGGCAGCCACTGCTGTGCGTGGCTGTCGCCGAACAGCACCGCTGGCACGCCGTTTGGTGGGCCATCCACGCAGGTGTCCGGTTGTTCGCGCGTGCCAAGTGGAACCAGGCACTCGTCACGGGCGGGCCTGTCATCGAAGGCCTTGAACGGGTTGGGTGTGACCGGACCCGACTTCGCGCCGGTGTCGGCGCCGAAAACGGATTCAAAGCTCACCGACGGATTGGACGAAGCCGCCCCGCTGGCCAGGGTGACCGCAAGGACGCCAAGGGTCATCGTCACCGTGGCGGCCGCAATGGTGCCGGTGATACCGACCGACAGCGACGCCTGCAGGTTGCGCTTCAATTCCCCCGACGACATGATCGGGCGTTCCAGCAGTGCGGTGGACGCCCACGCCAGCACCAGTGCCCCCATGGTCACGCCCACCAACGTCGGCCAGGTGTTGTTGTGGGTGTAGCCCTTGAAAAGCACCAGAGCGGGCCAGTGCCACAGATACCAGCCGTAGGAGACCTTGCCCAGCCACCGCAGCGGGCGCACCGAGAGAAACCACCCGACCGCGGGCCTGCTGCTGGCGGCCACCTGTCCGGCCACAATGATCGCGGCGGCACCGAGCGTCGGCACCAACGCGGCCACGCCCGGATAGGGTGTGGTGTGGTCGTAGGCCACCGTCGCCAACAGCACCGCCGACAGTCCCGCCCAACCGAGCACCCACATCGCTATTTGCACATTCAGCTTCATCATCAGGCCGGTCAGCAGCGGCGCCACCACCGCGACGAGTGCGCCTACGCCGAATTGCCATGCGCGCGTGTGGGTCGCCATATAAGACAGGGTGGGGTCGCTGGCCGTGAAGTGCAGCGACCCCAACATGGAGGCGGCGATGACCACGGCGATTCCCCAGCCGACGACCATGCGGATGGACCACCGCATGCGCTTGGCCAGCACGGCCAACGCGACTATCAGAACGGGCCAGACGAAGTAGAACTGTTCCTCGATCGATAGTGACCAGAAGTGCGTGGCAACGCTATCGTCTGACGCCCCGGCGAGGTAGTCCTTGCCCGCAGCGATGAAGCGCCAGTTGGCGATGTTCATCGCCGCGGCCAGCAGGTCGAGTGCCTGGCGGAAGACCGAGAGCAGCGGCATCAGGAACCAGACGGCGATCGACGTCGCCACGATGGCCACGGCAGCCGGGGGAATGATGCGGCGTGCGCGACGTGCATAGAACCCCTTGAACGAGACCCGCCCGTTGCGCTCGAACTCACGCAGCAGCAGGCCGGTGATCAGGAAACCCGAGATGACGAAGAACACGTCGACGCCCACAAAGCCGCCGGCCATGTGCGGCACACCCGCGTGAAACAGCACGACCAACGCGACGGCGATACCTCGCAGACCTTCGACATCGTGAAAGAAGCGGTTTTCCGATTTCTTGGTGTCGGTCTTGGGCTTCGTTTCGGTCTTGGTCTTGGTCTTGGTCTTGGTCTTGGTCTTGGACTGGGACGGCTGTGTCGGGACGACGACGGTGGTCGGATGCCGGTCTACGCGATGGTGCGCTGGTACTGGGGCAGTGGCGGTGCGGGACATCCGCGCCAGCTGCAGGCGCTCGGTCTGGGCCGTCGTGCTAGTCGGCGCCGGGCGATACCTCACGGTCGGTTCTTCCCAGTACGTAGTCATGAGGAAATCGTCCCGTTTCCGCAGGACGGGCGTAATCGCCGGCAAGCCAGACTCCACTGCTGAACGGGAAGTGTTTCCTATCCCCCTGGTAAGAACCGGCCCGCCCTAGTCACGAAGCCAACGACCTCTCGGGTGGTCACCGTGGGGCAACGAGTCCTCGACAGCTATGGGTTGACGTCCGGCGCCGGCATGTCCAGGGTTACCCGAACCTGTTCTGTCCCAGAGGATTCGGTCCGGCAGACGCCGTGATCGTCAAACTCAGGCGCTCCACGGGATCATCAGGTCGAACCACCCAGACGCGATGGCTGCGGCCAGAAGCAGCGCCAGCGTGTAGCACGCCGCCTCATAGGCGGAGATCCGATGTGGATTGCCCCGCCTTGGTGTTGGGGCTTCCTTGGTTGGCGCCGCAGCAGCGCCACTTGGCTGGGATCCGAGGAGCTTGCCGAGCGATGGCCACAGGATCTTGACGAATTCGACGAGCAACGGCACGGCGAGATAGGTGTAAAGGCCCACGAACATCGCCATCAGCCAGAACTGGCGCACTCCATAGGCATGGATGTCGTAGATGACGACGCCCCAGAACGGCAGTAGCGACAGCGTGATCGCGGCCGCGCCCACCCGGCTGATCGCGCGGGCCAGGGGATTGGCGCGACCCACCGCGCCGGTAGGAACCCATCCCGCCGAGCGGCCCCGCAGTTTGTGCCAGATCGCGACGATATGGGCGTAGCTGTAGGCCATTTGCAGGCGCAGTACCTCAAACCGCCAGCGACTCTTGGAGACCAGGGGAATCACTACCAGATACACCCAGAGGCCGACGAGGAAGGGCACGAACTGTGCGGGTTGGACCTGGTCCGGGAAGAACGCGGCCATGATGATGCCGGGAAGGTAGAGCGCCACGACGTTGACGGCGGTGGTGATGTAATAGAACATGCCCGCCCAAAAGCAGAGCCGTTGCCGCAGCGTCATTTTCACCCGGGCACCGGAGAGGTGTTCGTTGCGTACCTTGATCAGCGACCCGTTGCACCACCGGTACTGCTGGTTGAGGAATCCGGCCATATCCGACGGGCATAACCCGTTGGCGACCACCGCCGGTACGTAGCGGGTGTGGTAGCCGGCCTCCATCAATTGCAGTCCGGTGTGAATGTCCTCGCTGTGTTCGATCTGGGCGAATCCGCCTGCGGCTGCGAGGGCTTCGCGTCGGTATAGCGCGCAGGTGCCGACGCAGACAGCAGCGTCGAACCGGTCCCGCGACGGAAGGATCCAACGATAGAACAGCTCTTGGGTAGCGCCCGCGGTGCGTTGAATCCAGTTCAGATTTTCGCCGCTGTCGAAGTACTGCGGGCTTTGCACGATGCCGATGGTCGGGTCATCAAAATACGGCACCAAGTGCCGCAGGAAATCGGGCCGCGGGCAGAAGTCAGCGTCCAGAATGACGATGTAGTCGCCCGACGTGCGGGCGAACGCGTACTGAAGGTTGCCCGCTTTCTTCAGATAGCCCCGATTCGGGCGCACGATGTAGTGAAAGCCGAACTGCGTGGCCAGTTCCCGGACCTCACTGCGATCGCCGTCGTCGAGAACGTAGACACCGACCGTGCCGGCCGCCCATTGCATCGCTTTGACATGGGTGTAAGTGTTGCGCAGGACTGCCAGGTCCTCGCCGTACGTGGGAAGGAAGACGTCGATATTCGACGCCGGTCCCGCCCAGCCCTCGAAAAGAGCACGGTGTGTCTTCGCTGACACCCGCCTGGTGTTGAAGCTGGTCAGCGCCGAGAACACGGTGCCAATCACGTTGAGCCCCAGCACAATCAGCATGGGCCACAAAACCTTGACCGATGCCAGTGCGAACTGCAGCAGACTCCAGCCCGCCAGCACGGAGGCGGCCATCAACAGAACCTGCACCCAGCGCATCTGGGGCCCGAAGTAGGAGTACACCTCGTCGTCAGTCGGTGGGGCGACCAGCCCTTCTGCGTCGGCTTTGACGACCTCGAGCCGTTCGGTGACAGGACGGTCCTCCAGCACGGCCACATCACCGCGGACCAGCCGCTCCGTGACGGGCTCGTGCCGCTCCGTGACAGGCTCGTGCCGCTCCGTCACAAGCTCTTGCGGCGCCTCGATGTGGAGGGTCGGCAACGGCGCCGTTTGATGGGGACTGGGTCGCCGCTCAGGTCGATGCCAGAAACGGCCAGGGTCGGGTTGATGCCGCTCATGGCTCCAGTCGGGCCGAAACCAGTCGTGGCGGGTGTCGGGTCGATGCTGCTCAGGGCGCCGCTCGGGTCGATGCGTGTTGCGGCGGGTGTCGGGTCGATGCAGGTCGTGGCGGCCCGGTTGCGGATTGCCGAGCGGACTCGCAATCGTGGCCGTGTCGGCGGTCAGGACCGGGCTAGAAGTCATGAGGAAATACTCGTGATCAGGGCGCGGCTCCGTAATCGTCGGGAAGCCAGATTCCACTCCTGAAAGGGAAGGGTTTCCTATCCGATTGGTAAGCAGCGTCGCAGTCGCGCGGTGGTGGCGACCAGCCCGCGCAGCGCGCCGACCGCCGGCCTTGTCGGCGCGCACGCACGGAGCATTGAAGGTCAGGCCAATTCGGCCAGGGCCGCCTTGATCTTGGCCTGCGCCTCGTCGAGCGACTCCTGCGACGGATTCGGGTCGGCATTGGCGAATCCGAAGTCCGACAGGTCGCGCGCCGGGAAGACGTGCACGTGCAGGTGCGGCACTTCGAGCCCGGCGATGATCACGCCTGCGCGCTCGACGCCGAAGGCCTTCGACACCGCCCTGCCGATCAACTGGGAGACCTCCATGACCCGGCCGAACTCGGCAGGCTCGACGTCCTGCCAGTTGTCGATCTCGGCGCGCGGCACGACCAGAGTGTGGCCCTGGGTGATCGGTGCGATCGTCAGAAAGGCGACGACGTCGTCGTCTTCGTAGACGAAGCGCCCGGGGATCTCCCCGTTGATGATCTTGGTGAAGACGGTAGCCATACCGACGAGGCTACTTCGTGATCATCGCGTGCAGTTCGTCGACCGACCACGGCGGGGAGTCCTTGTGGTCGCGGTAGCCGATGATGGCCGGCGTCTGTCGTGCGAACTCGCCCACGAAACCGCCTGCGGCGATGAAGATTCGGCCGGTGACGTCCTTGGCCAGATCGCTGGCGAGGTAGCCGTAGACCGGCGCCGCGTACTCGGGCGGTGGAGCGTCCAGCGCGGTCTGCGTGCTGACGTCGTCGAGCATGCCCCTGCGGTTCAAACCCGAGATGTGGGCCTTGTACTCCAACCCCGTCGACAGCCGGGTCTTGGCGCCAGGGCACACCACGTTGGCGCGGACCCGGTGCTCGGAGAGTTCGGCGGCGAGTGCCATGGTCAGGCCGTTGACGCCGCCCTTGCCCGCCGGGTAGCCGGTTCCGCCATAGTCGCCGAGGTAGGCGAACGAACTGGTGTTGATGATCGAACCGCCGCCCTGCGCGACCATCTTCGGCACTGCGGCCCTGCAGGTTTCGAACGTCGTGACGAGGTGCGCGTCGATCAGCTCATGGAACTGGGCGCTGGTCACCTCGAGGATCGACTCGCTGGCGAGTCCTGCCGTGCCTGCGCAGTTCACCAGGATGTCGATCCGGCCGAATTCCTCTGTGCACGTGTCGATCAGCGCTTCGGCGATCGCGGGGTCCGAGGGTGAACCGGCGTAGGCGATCGCGCCATCGATGCGTACTGCGGCTTCGTTCGCGGCGTCCGCGTCCCTGCCATTGACGACGACGCCTGCGCCCTGGCGGGCCAGGAGTGCGGCGACCTCGAACCCGATACCGCGGGATCCGCCGACGACCACGGCGGCGCGCCCGGTCAACGAAGGGCTAATCGCCGCCGTCCGTGACGGGCTTCATCATGTCCATGTTCCAGAAGCCGCGCAGGTTGGTCAGCAGGCCCGCATCGTTGACCTTGTAGGTGAAGATCCCGCGAACGCCGCTTGCGGCACCGTTGTCAAAGGTGAAGCGCAACTGCAGGATATGGGCGATCTCATCGGGCGAACTCGACGGAAACGTCTCCTCGCAGGTGATCGTGATGGTGGCGAGGCCGACGCTTTTCTCCCACCACTGCGAGACGCCGTCCTTGCCGACGACCCCAGTGCCGTCCGGGTTGGTGTAGGCGGGACCGATCGGGTCCTCGATGACGACGTCGTCCGTCATCAGCGCGAGCCAGCCCTCCTTGTCCTTCGCCATCACGGCGCGCCAGGAGGCCTGCGAGGCCGCAAGGGCAGGTGATTGCTCGATTGTCTCCTGGGACATGATGTTTCGGTCCTACCGATCGTCGTCGGTGTAGCGGATGACGCCGCGGATGTTGCGTCCCTCCAACATGTCGGAGTACCCGTCGTTGATCTGCTCCAGCTTGTACTGGGTGGTGATCATGTCATCGAGGTTGAGCTTGCCCGCCTTGTACATCGACAGCAGCTGCGGGATGTCGAAGTGTGGATTGCCACCGCCGAAGATGGTGCCCTGCAAACGCTTCTGCATCAGCGTCAGCATCGCCAAGTTCAGGTTGACGCTGGTGTCCAGCAGGCTGCCGATAGCGGTGAGAACAGTGGTGCCACCCTTTGAGGTGAGATTCACGTAGGTGTCGACGTCGGCACCTTTCAGCTCGCCGACAGTCACGATGACCTGTTTGGCCATCAATCCGTGAGTGGCCTCGGCGATCCCCGCAAAGGCGGCGTCGGTATCCGGGTACGCATGTGTCGCACCGAATTTCAGTGCAGCGTCGCGCTTCCACTCAACTGGCTCGATGACGAAGAGGTTCCGGGCGCCCGCGTTGACGGCGCCCTGCACCGCCGACATGCCGACGCCGCCGACACCGATCACCAGGACATCGTCGCCCGGGCGGATATCACCTGCCTTCACAGCAGAGCCGTAGCCGGTCGTCACGCCGCACCCGACCAGGCAGGCCACCTCGAACGGGATCGACGGATCGATCTTCACCACCGAGCTCTTGTGCACCACCATGTACGGGCTGAAGGTGCCGAGCAGCGTCATCGGGAAGACCGGCTGGCCCTTGGCGGTGATGCGGTGTGTGCCGTCGGAGACGGCCTGCCCACCCAGCAGACCCGCGCCGAGATCGCAGAGGTTACGCAGGCCCGCCTGACAGGACGGACACGCGCCACACGACGGGATGAAGGACAGCACGACGTGATCGCCGGGCGAAATGTCCTCGACCCCTGGGCCGACCTCGGTGACGATGCCTGCGCCCTCATGGCCGCCGAGCACAGGGAACCCGGCCATCGGGATATCGCCGGTGACCAGGTGGTGGTCGGAGTGGCACATGCCCGACGCTTCCATCTGGATCTTGACCTCGTCCTTGACGGGGTCGCCGATTTCGATCTCCTCGATCGACCACGGCTGGTTGAACTCCCAGATGAGAGCGCCCTTTGTCTTCATCCGTATGTGCCTTCCGCTAGAGCCTGTGAGGTCAGACTAGAACCATTAGTTAGATGTCTCACACGCACCCCCAAGCAACTGCTTGGCCGGGAGTTACCAGATCGGTGTCGGCGCCTCGCCCAATGGGTAGTAGCCAGGCAGTTTCTCCCCGGCCACGGACCGTTCGATCCGCTTCTGCATGCCGGGGGACAGGTCGCCGGACCCGATCAGCTTGCCGAACATGTAGGACACGTGGCCGAAGTCGAAGAAGTCGCGCTGCCACTCGATGAGCAACTGGTCGTTGAGCCGGAACCAGCTTCCGCCGATGCCGTAGATCTCGTCGCGGGTGCCGTCGGACTTGTTGACGATCTGCTTCCAGAAGCCGACGATCTCGCCCTGCTTCTCGTCGATGAGAACCTTCTGGTACTCGTAGTTCCAGTTCTCGAGGCCTTCCATCTCCAGACCCAGTGCGACGTCGCGAATCTCGTCTTTGCCGACGCACATGACGTCTTCCTTTGGCCCGATGTTCCAGCCGTAGGTGGCGTCGTCGGTGTAGAAGTCGGCCAACGACTTCCAGTCGCCGGCCTTTTCGGAGTCCTGGTTGGCCTTGAGCCAGCGGGCGACCCAGCCCTCGAGGGCTTCGCGTTTGGATGATGAAGTCATTGTTCCCTCTTCATTTCTCTGTGATGGAAATAGCTTGGGTAGGACACATTTCGACTGCCCGTTCGACGTCCTCGCGGAGGTCGTCGGGTGGTTCTGAATCGAGGATCTCGACGACACCGCGTTTGGGTACGGCGAACACGTCCGGGGCCTCCAGCTCGCACATGGCGTGGCCCTGGCAGAGGTCCTCGTCAAGCTCCACGCGATAGCAGCCCATCTGTTCAGGCCTCTTCGATTCCCCGGTCGTCCCCTGCGCTGCGCGCGTGGGCCCTGCGCTCCTGCCCGCCGGAGACCCGCTTGCGATAGCGCACCCTCGCCGGCTGGGCCAGCTGGACCACCATCTTGGTGTGGTCGTTGTGATAGCTCTCGGCAGGCTGCGCCATCTCGAACTCGTACTCGCGCAACAACACCGAGAAGATCGCCTTGATCTGCATCTGGGCGAATGCCGCTCCGACGCAGCGGTGCTTGCCGGCGCCGAATGGAATCCACGTCCAACGGTTGACCAGATCCTCCTGCCGCGGTTTCAGGTAGCGGTCCGGGTTGAAGGCGTCCGGGTCGGGGAAGTCCTCGGGGATTCGGTTCGAGATCGCAGGCGACGCCGCGACGAAGTCGCCCTTGTGGATCGGCAAGCCCTGAACCTCGAACTCGCCCTGGGCGACTCGCATCAGGATGATCAGCGGCGGGTGCAGCCGCAACGTCTCCTTGACGACGTTGTCCAGCTTCGGAATCTGCCGCAGTGCATGGAAACTGACCTCCTGCCCGTCCGCGTAGAGCTCCTCGAGCTCGGCCAGCACCTCGGCGTACACCTCGGGGTGTCGAATCAGCTCGATCAACGTCCACGACGAGGTGCCCGAGCTGGTGTGGTGACCCGCGAACATCAATGAGATGAACATGCCGGTGACCTCGTTGGCCGTGAAGCGCGGATTGCCTTCGTCGTCCTTGATCGAGACCAGCACGTCGAGAAGATCCCGATCCTCCTTGCCCTTGGGCGGGTTGGCGATGCGGCCATCCATGATCTCCTGCACAAGCGCAACGAGTTTTACGCGTGACTCGTCGCGGATGCGGAAGCTCTCGATGTCGAGGTACGGATCGACGTAGCAGAGGGGATCGGTGCCACGCTCCAGCTGGTGGTAGTACTGGGCGAAGCGACTGTCGAGCTGCTCGCGGAACTTCAGTCCGATCAGGCACGCGGTCGAGGTGTAGATCGTCAGCTCGGAGAAGAAGTCGAGGAGTTCGATCTCGCCTTCGTCGCCCCAGTCGGCGATGATCTTCTTGACCTCGTTCTCGATGGTGGCCGCGTGGCCCTTCATCTGCTCGCCGCGCAAAGCGGTGTTGTGCAACATCTCCGCTCGACGTTCGGGGTCGGCGTCAAACACCACACCCTCACCGAAGATCGGTGTCATGAACGGGTACGCCTCAGCCTGATTGAGGTCGCTGTCACTGGAGCGGAAGAAAAACTCGTTGGCCTCTGACCCGGACAACATGACGACCTGCTTGTCGACCAGCTGGAACCAGCCGACATCACCGCATTCGTCGCGAACGCGCTTCATCAACCCGATGGGATCGGTGCGGAACTCCTCCAGATGGCCGTGCTCCTCCTCGCCGCCGGAGACCCGGGGCACGATGGCAGTGGTCATTTTTCTAGTGCCTCTTCGTCTACTTTGAGCTTCTGGCGGGTCTTGTTGTCGGCCAACGGCGCTTCGGGCTGAAGCTCCATGCTCGCGATATATCCGCCGCGCGGTGTCTCGGCGACGAACGCGATGGCGCGTGCGAGATCCGCTGCGCGCAGGAAGTAGTCGTGGCGGGCCTGTCCCCACTTGGCCCAGTCCTCGAGCGCGGGCCCGATCTTGTCGGCCGGCAGGCTCCAGCCCATCCCGGTCTTGGTCGGGCCGGGATGCACGATCGACGCCCGCACGCCGGTTCCTTCCAATTCCATCTGGTAGTTGGTCACCATCGCGATGAGCCCGGCCTTGGCGGCGCCGTAGGCACCCATGTGCGGCCGCTGGCGCAGCGATACGTCCGAACCGACGAAGATCAGATCGCCGCGCTGACGTTCCATCATTCCCGGCAGCACCGCCGCGGCCAGCCTGTTGGCGCCGACAAGGTGGATCTGCAATTGCGAGTTGAACTCGTCGGGTGAGATCTCGTCGAGCTTGCCGAAGAACGTGTCGCCTGCGCCTGCGACCAGCACCTCGATGTCGCCGAGGGCCTCGGTTGACTGCGAGACAAAGGATTTCACCGAGTTCGGGTCGGTGACGTCGAGGTGGAACCCGACGGCTTCGCCGCCGTCGGCCGCGATCTTGCCGACGAGTTCGGTGAGCTTGTCCACCCGTCGCGCGCCAAGCGCGACGGGGAACCCGCGCGCGGCGAGTTCGATGGCGGTTGCTTCGCCGATGCCCGACGACGCGCCTGCCACCAGTGCGGGCCGACGTTCGGGTAGGGGTTCGAAGCGGGGCATGTTATCGGACCTTCATGTGAATTGGAGAGTCATCGGTAGGTGAGCGAATCCGCGGACGCTGCTCGAGTGGACGCGGACGGCGTTGGCCTCGTCGACCTCGAACCCACGGATTCTTCCGAACATCTCTTCGAGCGCTACCCGGGCCTCCATCCGGGCCAGGTGCGCGCCCAGGCAGAAGTGGGCACCGCTGCCGAAACTCAACAGGTTCGACCCGATCTCGCGGCCGATGACGTAGTCGTCGGGATTGTCGAACACCCGCTCGTCGCGGTGGGCGGAGCCGGGGAGCAACAACAGGATGTCGCCGTCGGGAATCGTGGTGTCGTGAAGGATCAGGTCGCCTGCGACCACCCGCGCCAGCAGTTGACTGGACGTGTCGTAGCGCAGGGTCTCCTCGACCCACAGCGGAACCGTCTCGAGATCGTCGTAGAGCGGAGCGAGCTGATCCGGATTGCGGTGGCCCCAGAACGCCGCGTTGGCAAGCAGTTTGGTGGTCGTCTCGTTGCCCGCGATCACCATCAGGAACAGAAATCCGAGCACTTCGTCGTCGGTCAGCCGGTCACCGTCGATCTCCGCCTCGAGCAGCGCGGTGGTGAGGTCGTCGGCCGACTTCTTGCGACGGTCGGCGATCATCTGCTGGTAATAGACCATCAGGTTGATCGACGCCTCGATCGCCGACTGGGGTACGTCGTTGACACCGTCCTCGCGGTGCATGACGCCGTCGGCCATGGCCCGGATGCCGTCCCGGTCCTCCAGCGGCACACCCATCAGCTCTGAGATGACGTCCATCGGCAGCTTGCCTGCGAATTCCGCTACATAGTCGACCGTTTCGCCGGATCTCGCCCTCTCCAGCATCGTGTCCAGATGACCGACGGCGAGTTCGGTGACGCGCGGCTCCAGCTCGCGGATGCGCCGCGGGGTGAACCCCTTCGACACCAAGGTGCGAAGGCGAAGATGTCCCGGGTCGTCCATCGCGAGGAACGACATCGTCTTGCTCGCGTGCGGACCGCGGGATATCGGATCGAGTGAGACGCCGTCGCGGTTGGACAGAGTTGTGCTGTTGCGGAAGCCCTCTCGCACATCCTGATGCCGCGACAACGCCCAGAATCCGAGCTCGGCGTTGTGGTACAGCGGCGCCTCGTCACGCAGCCGCTTGTAGTAGGGGTACGGATCCTCATGAAAGTCGTAGTCGTACGGATCGAGGATCACGTCGCTGGTCGAAGCTGTCACTGTTTGTCTCCCAAGACGAGGCCGACGACGTAGGTGAGGCGGTCGGCGATCTCGCGATAGCTGACGTAGCCGCTGCCCGCGTGGACCAGCGCGCCGAAGTAGGTCATCTCGAGCGCCGACACGGTGCGCGGGTCGGCGTCAGGGCCCATCGCCGACCGGATGCGGCGATGGATCTCCGCGCCGATCCGATCGCGCACGGCGATCACCGCCTGGTCGTTGCCGCTGAGCAACGCGGTCGTGCAGGCGGCGGCGACCTCAGGCTCGTCGGCGATCATCAGCGTCATTGCGCGCAGGGCCTTTTCGACCCTTGTTGTGGTGCTGTCGTTGACATCGGTGAAGTAGGGCACCTGTCGCATCAGATCCAGATACACCTCGGTGATCAGATGGTTCTTCGACGAGAAGTAGGTGTATGCGGTCGCGGGTGCGACCTTGGCGCGCGCCGCGACGGCGCGCACGGTCAGGTCGGCGTAGGAGGACTCCCGAAGCATCTCGACACCTGCGGCGAGGACCTTGCGGAATGTCTCTTCCTGGCGACGGTTGCGCGGTGTTTCCCCGCTCGGGTCAGGAGCGGTGACCACGGCATCGCTGGACACATGTCCAAGTTATCGGAACGAGGCACCCGCGAGCAAGTGCGGCCGATGAATGTGCAGCATAAGAACTATTTACTGCCTCAAATCGTCGACGTCCAGGGGGTGATCCTTGCTTCTCGCACCGGTCTGAGGCTATCGTTCGAATGAACAAAGTCGGACAGTTGTCCAGCAATCAAACAGGAGTGGGTATGGGTCTGCTGGCCGATCGCCAGAGTCAATTGCTCATCGACGGGAAACTCGAAGCGGGTAGCGGGGGCACGTTCCCCACGGTGAACCCGGCCACCGAGGAAGTGCTCGGCGTCGCCGCCGACGCGACCGCCGAGGACATGGGTCGCGCGATCGATGCCGCGCGCCATGCATTCGACGACACCGACTGGTCGACGAATACCGAGCTGCGGGTGCGCGGCATCCGGCAGCTGCAGCAGGCGTTGCGCGATCACGCCGACGAGTTGCGGGAGCTCGCGATCGCCGAGGTGGGCGCTCCCCGAATGCTGACGGCGATGGCGCAGTTCGACGGACCTGTCGAGGATCTGAGCTTCTGCGCGGACACCGCCGAGTCGTATCAGTGGACCACCGATCTTGGCATCGCGGCCCCGATGGGTATCAAAACGCACCGCACCGTCGCCAGGGAGGCGGTCGGCGTCGTCGGCGCCATCACGCCGTGGAATTTCCCGAACCAGATCAACCTCGCCAAGATCGGCCCCGCCCTCGCCGCCGGTAACACAGTCGTGCTGAAGCCTGCACCCGATACTCCTTGGAGCGCAGCGGTACTCGGAGAGCTGATTCTCGACCACACCGACATCCCGTCGGGCGTCGTCAACATCGTCACATCCAACGATCACGCCGTGGGTGCGCTGCTGTCGAAAGACCCGCGGGTGGACATGGTGTCCTTCACCGGTTCGACGAGAACGGGCCGTGCCGTGATGGCCGACGGGTCGGCGACCCTCAAGAAGGTGTTCCTCGAACTCGGCGGCAAGTCAGCGTTCCTGGTGCTCGACGACGCGGATCTCGCAGGGGCCGCCTCGATGTCGGCATTCACGGCGTCGATGCACGCCGGGCAGGGTTGCGCCATCACCACCAGGCTCGTCGTGCCGAGGGCGCGATATGACGAAGCCGTCGAGGCGGCGGCGGCAACCATGGCCGGGCTCAAGCCAGGAGACCCGACCGACGCGGGAACCATTTGCGGACCGGTGATCTCGGCTCTGCAGCGTGACCGGATTCAGGCGTACCTCGATTCGGCGACCGCGGAGGGCGGCAAGTTCGCCTGCGGTGGAGGACGTCCCGCAGACCGGGACACCGGATTCTTCATCGAGCCGACGGTCATCGCCGGACTGGACAACAACGCCAAGGTGGCGCGCGAGGAGATCTTCGGCCCGGTGCTGACGGTGATCGCCCACGACGGAGACGACGACGCCGTGCGGATCGCGAACGATTCGCCCTACGGGCTGTCCGGCACGGTCTTCTCGCCCGACGAGAAGCGCGCGGCGGGTGTCGCTGCCCGGATGCGGGTCGGCACCGTCAATGTCAACGGTGGCGTCTGGTACTCCGCCGACATGCCCTTCGGCGGATACAAGCAATCCGGTATCGGCCGGGAGATGGGACTCGCCGGCTTCGAGGAGTACCTCGAGACCAAAGCCATTGCCACAGCGGTCAATTAAGGAGTAGGCCACATGGGACTTTACGGGGATCAGTTCACAGAGAAGGTGGCGATCGTCACCGGTGCCGGTGGTGGTATCGGCCAGGCTTATGCCGAGGCGCTGGCGCGTGAGGGCGCGGCTGTCGTCGTCGCCGACATCAATACCGAGGGCGCGCAGAAGGTGGCCGACGGTATCAAGGGCGAAGGCGGCAATGCGCTCGCCGTACGTGTCGACGTGTCCGATCCGGACTCCGCCAAGGAGATGGCCGCGACGACACTGTCGGAGTTCGGCGGCATCGACTACCTGGTCAACAACGCAGCGATCTTCGGCGGCATGAAGCTCGACTTCCTGATCACCGTCGACTGGGACTACTACAAGAAGTTCATGAGCGTGAACATGGACGGTGCGCTGGTGTGCACCCGCGCCGTGTACCGGAAGATGGCCAGGCGTGGCGGCGGCGCGATCGTGAACCAGTCGTCGACCGCGGCCTGGCTTTACGCCAACTTCTACGGCCTCGCCAAGGTCGGCGTCAACGGACTGACCCAGCAGTTGGCGACCGAACTGGGCGGGCAGAACATCCGGGTCAACGCGATCGCTCCCGGCCCGATCGACACCGAGGCAAACCGCACCAGCACCCCGAAGGAGATCGTCGACGACATCGTGAAGAGAATTCCGTTGTCGCGCATGGGTGAGACGGACGACGTGGTCGGCATGTGTCTGTTCCTGTTGTCCGATCAGGCGAAGTGGATCACCGGCCAGATCTTCAACGTCGACGGCGGCCAGATCATCCGGTCATGAGTGAACAGCGCAAGCTCGGCTACATCGGCCTCGGCGACATGGGTGCGCCGATGGCCAAGCGACTGGTGGACTGGCCCGGCGGTTTGACGGTGTACGACCTGCGACTCGAGGCCATGACACCGTTGGCGGAGGCGGGTGCCTCGCTGGCCGACAGCATCTCCGATGTCGCGAAGGCCGACATCATCAGTGTCACCGTGCTCAACGACGCGCAGGTGCGCGATGTCATCGCCGGTGAGGAGGGGCTGGTCCGTTTCGCCAAGCCGGGCACCGTGATCGCCATCCACTCGACGATCAGTGAGACCACCGCCGAAGAACTCGCCCGTCAGCTCGCGCCGGAGGGAATTCACATCGTCGACGCCCCGATCAGCGGGGGCAAGGGCGCGGCCGAGGCGGGTGAGCTCGCCGTGATGGTTGGTGCCGAACGCGATGTCTACGAGCGCGTCAAGCCGGCCTTCAAGCTGTTCGCGTCGGTCGTCGTGCACGCCGGCGAACCCGGTGCGGGAACGCGAATGAAGCTGGCGCGCAACATGTTGACCTTCATCTCGTACGCGGCTGCGGGTGAGGCCATGAAGCTGGCTGACAAGGCCGGTATCAGCGTCCAGCAACTGGGTCGGGTGGTACGTCACACCGATCTGCAGAGCGGTGGGCCTGGAGCGGTCATCGTCAGGGAGAACTCGGATGCACTACAGCCCGATGACTTCCTTTACGGACCGTTGGCGCACGCCCGCAATCTGGGCGAGAAGGACCTGAGCTTGGCGCTCGGGCTTGGCGAAGCTGTCGGTGTCGATCTACCGCTGGCAGAGATCGCGCTGAAGAACCTGGCCGCGGGCCTAGGGGTGCCGCACACCGGAGAGACCACGAAGGACCAATGATGGACGAAGTCCGCAAAAAAGGCCTCGAAAAGATGAACGAGGTATACGGCTGGGAGATGCCGAACATCGAGGGTGATCCGTACTTCGACCTGACGGTGGACCATCTGTTCGGCGATATCTGGTCCAGGCCAGGGTTGTCGATGCGCGACAAGCGGATCATGACGCTGTCGATCGTCACCGCGCTCGGCGAGCAGGACCTCGCCGAGATCCAGGTGAACGCCGCCCTGCAGAACGGTGAGCTCACCGCGGACGAGCTGAAGGAAATGGCAGTCTTCCTCACCCAGTACGTCGGCTTTCCGCGCGGTTCCGGTCTGAACGGGGTCGTCGGACGGGTCGTCGCCAAGCACAAGAAGGCCGTGGAGCGGGGCGAGGGCGTCGACAAGAAGGCCAACGTCGAGGATGCCGTCCGCATGCACACCGGAAAGAAACTCGATGACTAGTCGTTTCGCCGCGCTGTCGCGCGAAGATCTCGCCACCCTGGTGCCCGAGCTGCTGCTCATCGGACAGCTCATCGACCGGTCCGGAATGGCGCACTGCATCAGCGCGTGGGGTCGGGACGAGATGCTGCAGATCGCCATCGAGGAGTGGGCGGCGTCTAGCCCGTTGTACACGAAGCGGATGCAGAAGGCGCTGGAGTACGAGGGCATCGACATCTACACCCTTTTCAAGGGTCTGCAGCTCGACATCGGCGCGCCGCCGCAGTTCATGGACTTCCGCTACACCGTGCACGACCGGTGGCACGGCGAGTTTCACCTCGACCACTGCGGCGCGCTGCTCGATGTCGAGCCGATGGGCGAGGACTACGTCAAGGGCATGTGCCACGACATCGAGGACCCCACGTTCGACGCCACCGCGCTGGCGACCAACCGAAAGGCCCAAGTACGGCCCGTCCACCGGCCGCCGAGGAGGCCGGCCGATCAGCACCCGCACTGCCGGTGGACCGTGATCATCGACGAGTCGTACCCGGAGGTGCCATTCATCCCGGCGATGGACATCGTTGCAGAGAGCCACGCTCACCACACGGTGCTGGACCCGATCGACCCGAGCGACGAGGGTAACGCCAACTATTCGGGTGAACTGCTGTCCGATGTCGACTTCGGCGCCTTCTCGCATTCGGCTCTGGTGCGGATTGCCGACGAGGTCTGCCTACAGATGCACCTTTTGGTGCTGTCGTTCAGCATCGCGGTGCGGGCTCGCGCCCGCGACGATGTGGCGCTCGAGCGGTCGATCCGCACCAAACAACTGATCGGTATCGCCGGCGTCGCGGCCGAACGCATCCATAAGGCGCTGAAGCTTCCCGGCGGCCGTAAGGGTGCGCTGCGCGTTCTCGAGCTACACCCTCTGCTGAATCCGGCTGCGTACGTCTTCGCCGATATCGGTGAAGATTCCGTGCACGTGCGCAAGTCGCCTGCCTACGACGACAATTCCTGGATCACGCTGTGCTCACCGGTTTCCGACAAGCCGCTCCAGGCCATCGTCGCTGCCGTCGATCCTCATCTTCGTGCCGAGCTGTCGGGCACACAATCGGACTGGACCGTGCGCGTCGTCGAAACCGACACCGCAGCAAAGGAACTCGGCGAGGTGACCGTCTGCAAGTTCAGCGGCGGCGCGTCGTGGGAGTTCGAGGAACGAAAGTCGCTGCCGCTGACGGTGGTTTAGTTAGCGCTCGACGGCTCTCACTGCTGAGCCCACCCACCGTCTCAAGTAGTCGCGCAGTTCCTCACCGCGTCGCGGCGGCCGACCCGGGTCGATGACGAACGACTGGATGATCCGCAGTAGGTGCTCGGCAAGCTCGTCGAGGTCGGCACCGGTGTAGCCGAGGGCGGCCCAGTCGACGTCGAACCTACGAATCATCGAGTGTGCGAAATCCTGTGCGATATCCGACGTCACCGACTCGGTGTGCGGATTCAGCCGTCCGGGTTCGATCAACAAGCCAAGGTGTTTGTCCTTGGGCAGCCACTCCAGCGCGGTCGCGACGGCCTCCGCGATCGCATCGGCCGGATCGGTGACGCCCTGCAGATGCGTGGCCATCCGGTCGAGAAAGTCGCTTGCCGTGCGTACGGCGGCGGCCACCAGCAGTGCGTCGGTGCTGGGGAAATACCGATACACCGTCTGCCGCGTCACCCCGAGCGTGCGCGCGACATCGGTGATGGAGAAGTCGGCGCCCTTGACGTCGATGACCTTGCTCGCCGCGTCCAGGATCCGCGCGACGGCTTCGTCGTCGCTGGCGGGCGCGGCGCCTGACCAGCCGTGGGTACGCACGCGGCGAATACTACTGCTAGCTCCGGTAGGAGACCCGCAGGTCCTTGACGCCGTTCAGCCAGCCCGACCGAAGGCGTTGCGGCTCGCCGAGTTTCGAGATGTCGGGGATCTGGTCGGCGATCTCGTTGAAGATCAGCTTGATCTCCATGCGCGCCAGGTTGGCGCCGATGCAGAAGTGCGCGCCGTTGCCGCCGAACCCGAGATGCGGATTGGGGTCGCGCAGGATGTTGAACTCGAATGGCCGGTCGAAGACGCCCTCGTCGTAGTTGGCGGAGCTGTAGAACAGGCCGACACGCTGTCCCTCTTTGATGGCAACGCCACCCAGTTCGGTGTCAGCCGTGGCCGTGCGCTGGAAGCAGTGCACCGGCGTAGCCCATCGCACGATCTCGTCGGCGGCGGTGTCCGGGCGCTCGCTCTTGAACAGCTCCCATTGCTGCGGGTTCTCCAAGAACGCGTTCATGCCGTGGGTCATCGCGTTGCGCGTCGTCTCGTTACCCGCGACCGCGAGCAGGATGACGAAGAACGCGAACTCGACGTCCTCCATCCATTCGCCGTCGACATCGGCCTGGACCAGCTTCGTCACGATGTCGTCGGCCGGACAGCGTCGACGCTCCTCGGCCATGGTGTACGCATAGCCCATCAGCTCGGCGTTCGCCGCAACGTAATCCGACTCGAAATCGGGGTCCTCGGTGTTCATGATCGAGTTGGTCCAATGAAACAGCTTCTCGCGATCATGCTCTGGCACTCCGAGCATGTCCGCGATCGCCAGTAGCGGCAGGCGCATCGCGATGTCATCAACAAAGTTGCCGAAGTTTCGTTCTGCCGCGTCAGCAACGATCTCGCGAGCCGCGGTCGCGAGCTTCTCCTCGAGTCCGGCGACGGCGCGCGGCGTGAACAGCCGTGACACCAGCTTGCGCAGCCGGGTGTGTTCGGGCGCGTCGTGGTTGATCAGCATCGCCTTCGTCAGCTCCAGCTGATCGGGTGTGGTGCCGTCGGGCATGCGCATCACGACACCCTTGCGGTTCGTCGACCACAGATCGCCGTCGCGGGAGATGGCCTTGATGTCTTCGTGGCGGGTGATGACCCAGTAGCCACCGTCGTCGAAGATCGACTGGGGCTGCTCGTTCCACCACACCGGCGCGGTCTTGCGCAGTTCGGCGAACTCGGTCACCGGTATCCCTTTTTCGAGGATGTCGGGATCGGTGAAGTCGTAGCCGGCGGCCCCGAACGGGCATGTGCTCTGGGTCATAGTTCGACCATACACCGCTATGTCAAGTGTATGGCCGGGGTTTCCGCAACCGAGGCATTAGGGTTGGCACTTGTGCGAGTCCTGGTGATCGGATCCGGCGCCCGTGAACATGCGTTGCTGCTTGCGCTGCGCAGAGACCCCGAGGTGGACGGTCTGGCGATCGCGCCGGGCAATGCCGGTACCGCGGCGATCGCGGACCAGTACGAGGTGGACATCACCTCCGGCGACGACGTGGCGGCCCTCGCGCAGAAGATCGACGCCGACCTCGTCGTGATCGGTCCCGAAGTGCCGTTGGTGATCGGTGTTGCCGACGCCGTGCGAGCCGCGGGCATCGACTGCTTCGGGCCGACCAAACAAGCCGCCCGCATCGAAGGGTCGAAGTCGTTCGCCAAGGATGTGATGGCCGCGGCCGGCGTGCGGACCGCCACCAGCGAGATCGTCGACAACCCAGCCCGCCTCGACGAGGCGTTGGACCGGTTCGGGCCCGGCCGCGGCGACGCGGCATGGGTGGTCAAGGACGACGGCCTCGCCGCGGGTAAGGGCGTCGTGGTGACGACAGACAGGGACGCCGCGCGGGCCCACGCGGCCAGCCTGCTCGACGCGGGCCATCCGGTGCTACTGGAGTCGTTCCTTGACGGGCCCGAGGTGTCACTGTTCTGCTTGGTCGACGGCGAGACCGTGGTGCCACTGTTGGCGGCGCAGGACTTCAAGCGGGTCGGCGACGGTGACAGCGGACCCAACACCGGAGGCATGGGTGCTTACGCGCCGCTGGCATGGCTGCCCGACGAGGTGGCTGAGCAGATCGTCGACAACATTGTGAAACCCGTCGCGGCAGAGCTCGTCAAGCGCGACAGCTCGTTCTCCGGGCTGCTGTACGCCGGTCTGGCGATCACCTCGAAGGGCCCCGCCGTCGTCGAATTCAACTGTCGCTTCGGCGATCCGGAGACTCAGTCGGTGCTCGCGATGCTCGAATCACCGCTCGGCCAGCTGCTGCGCGCGGCCGCGACGGGCAGCCTCGCCGAGCAGCCGCCGCTTGTTTGGCGCGACGGCGCCGCCGTCACCGTGGTGCTTGCCGCCGAGAACTATCCGGGTCGACCGAGGGTCGGCGACGTGATCGTCGGCGCCGAAGCCGAAGGAGTGCTGCACGCCGGCACGGCGCGCCGAGACGACGGCGCGGTCGTCTCTTCAGGAGGTCGGGTGCTCTCAGTGGTCGGCACCGGGGTTGACCTGGCGGCTGCCCGCGAGGACGCGTACCGCTTGATCAAGTCGATCAAGTTGCCCGGCAGCCATTTTCGCGGCGATATCGGACTCGCGGCGGCCGAGGGGCGGATCAGCGTTTAGCCGCTAAGCCGTCAGCAGCGGAGCGATCCACTCGAGTTCGGCGGGAAGCTGCGAACTCCAGAACCCGCCGTCGTGACCGCCGGGCGAGAAGCCGCCCGCGGGCGGGCTCGGCAGCTGTGCGATGAACTGCTGGGTAGCCGAATAAAAGGGGTCGCTGTTACCGCAGTCGATCCGGACGGGTATCGATCCAAGCGCGGGCAGCCCCCACACACTGTTCGCTGCGTAGTCGTCGGCACCGTCGAACGCACCGGGCGCTGCCGCTCCCGACGAGGTCCACAACGCCGGGCTGACCGCACAGATCGCGGCGGTACGCGCTGACCCGAGTCGGGCACCAAGGAGCAGCGCGCCGTAGCCACCCATCGACCAGCCGAGGAACGCCACCCGCGACGTGTCGAGGCCCTGGGAGCCAAGCATCGGGATCAGTTCGTCGAGCACCATGGCACCGGAGTCGTCACCGTCCGCGCGCTTGTGCCAGTACCCGCCGCCGCCGTCAACGGCCACCACCGCGAAGGGCGGAAGGCCGGCGTCGACAGCTTGCGCGAGACCTTGCTCCACACCGCCCGCCATCACCTGGGCCGCGTCGGCACCCTTTCCGTGCAGGGCGATCACGGGGCGCAGCGGCTGCGTCTGACCTGGCGGCCGCGCGATCGCCCAGTTGGTGTCGATACCGCCGCGCGCGGCCGATACGAACGAGCCGCTGGTGTACGTCGGCGCCGCGGCGGGCGGCGGTTCCAGCGGCGTGGGCGGTGCCAACGGTGCGAGTGGGGATCCTGCGCTCGTCATCTCGACCGGCGGGCCCGCGACCGACGGACCCATATCGCGCAGTGCGCCGAGTGCGAAGGCGCCCGCGGCGCCTGCGGCCGCACTGACGCCGAGACGCATCATCGCCCGGCGGCTGAGCTGATGCTCTGGCATGCGGGCCATCATGCCATTGGAAGTTGGCGCGCCTCCGGTCGGCGTTTGGGCAATGCATCCAAATGTGACGGCGAGCCGACTTCCTGTGTAAAGGCTTAGCTTTAGCCGAAAGAGCCATTTCGACCTCGGCTGACTGGCACCATGCATGCCATGACGGCAGCGGTGACTCCGAAGGGGGTGCGAAGGAAGTACGCACTCGTCACCGCTGCAGCGGAACTGCTGTGTGAAGGTGGCTTCGACGCCGTGCGTCACCGCGCGGTGGCACGAAGGGCCGGGCTGCCGTTGGCCGCGACGACTTATTACTTTTCATCGCTTGACGATCTGATCGTCAAGGCCGTCGAACACGTCGGTGCGCTCGAGGCGCAGCAGCTGCGCGAGCGGATTGGCGAGCTGTCGCGACGGCGACGCGGAGCCGAGGCGACCGTCGATGTTTTGGTGGATCTGCTCGTCGGCGACGACACCTGCGTCGGGGACGCGCCAGAGACTCAGGTGAGCGAGCAGTTGATCTCGCGGTACGAGCGCTTCATCGCGTGCGCCCGCCAACCGGCACTGCGCGAGGTGCAGCGGCGGATCCTGCAGCAGCGGACCGATGCCGTCCTCAAGGTCGTCGAGCGGTCCGGCCGGTCGGTGCGTGCGGAACTCGTCCCTGCGCTGGTGTGTGCCGTCGACGGGGCTGTGGTTGCGGCGCTGATCGACGACAGCAACGGCCCGCGCGCCGCAGCGCGCGCGACGTTGATCGACGTAATCGACGTGCTTGCACCGATCACAGCACCGATCTCGTCGCCTGTGCTGACCGCTGCCTCCGGCTGACTCGGGCGCAGTTCGGATCCACTTTGCCCCATTGCGGGTGCGGGCGCGTTACTGCTGGTCGATGATTGGGTAACCCACAGCCGACTGACAGGGAGGCCCGATGAGCCAGCAGGTGGATGCCGTCGAACAGCAGCCTGAGCTGAAGCGGGTGATGGGCCCCGGATTGCTGCTGCTGTTCATCGTCGGCGACATCCTCGGCACCGGTGTGTACGCGCTCACCGGCGACGTCGCCGCGGAAGTCGGTGGAGCGGCCTGGGTTCCGTTCCTGGTTGCCTTCCTCATCGCGACCGTCACTGCCTTCAGCTACCTCGAACTTGTCACCAAGTACCCGCAGGCTGCGGGCGCTGCGCTATACGCGCACAAGGCTTTTGGATTGCAATTCGTCACATTCCTGATCGCCTTCGTGGTGATGTGTTCGGGAATCACGTCCGCTTCGACGGCATCTCGATTCTTCGGCGCGAACTTCGTCGAGGGGTTCGGACTCGATTGGGGCAAGGGTGGGGTCGTCGCCATTGCCCTGCTCTTCATGGCGATGCTGGCTGCGGTCAATCTGCGCGGTGTCGGGGAGAGCGTCAAACTCAACGTAGTCCTGACGATCATCGAAGCAACCGGGTTGATGTTGGTGTTGTTCGTCGGACTGTGGGCCTTCACAAAGGGCACCGACGTCGACTTTGCGCGGGTCGTCGCATTTGACACCGAGTCCGACAAGAACACCTTCATGGCGGTGACCGCTGCGACATCGTTGGCGTTCTTCGCGATGGTCGGTTTCGAGGACTCGGTGAATATGGCCGAGGAGACGAAGGATCCGGCAAAGGTCTTCCCCAAGGCGCTGCTATCAGGTCTTTCGATAGCGGGCGTGATCTACATCCTGGTCGCCATCGTTGCCGTGGCACTGGTGCCGGTAGGCACCCTGGCGGAGAGCGAGACCCCGCTGGTCGAGGTGGTGAAGGCCGGCGCGCCCAACCTTCCGATCGACGAGATCTTCCCTTTCATATCGATGTTCGCGGTCTCGAACACCGCGCTCATCAACATGTTGATGGCCAGTCGATTGATCTACGGCATGGCGCGGCAAAACGTGTTACCGCCGGTGTTTGGAAAGGTGCACCCGCGCCGCCTCACGCCCTGGGTGGCCATCCTGTTCACGACGCTGATCGCGTTCGGGTTGATTTTCTATGTCAGCACGTTCGCGAGCAGCGATGCGATAGCGGTGCTCGGCGGAACCACCTCTCTGCTCCTGCTCGCGGTTTTCGCGGTGGTGAATGTTGCCGTGCTGGTGTTGCGGCGCGATGTGAAGGCCACGGGCGGGACATTCAAGACGCCGACCGTGCTGCCGATCATCGGATTCATCATGTCGCTGTATCTGGTGACGCCGCTATCGGGCAGACCGGGGACGCAGTACCTGCTCGCGGGCATCCTGGTCGTGATCGGCATCGTGCTGTTCCTCGTCACGATGGTGATCAACCGCCGGATCGGGGTGCGCGACGCGGGCATCACCGATCCGACGCACCTGGGTGAAGCGCCCAAGTAACTACATCCGGTAGAGCTGCTCGCGGATCGTCCTGGCCTCCAGCTGCGCCTTCGCGAGCAGGTCCTCGAGATGCGAAAGCCGTTCGTGGAGCTCATCGTTCGGAGGTGGCACCGCACGCCTGCGCGGAGCAGGCGACAGATCGAGCGGGAGGCTCGGCGTGACGATGTAGCCGGTCTGGACGTCGCCGTAGATGGTGATGTCGTCGGGACGGTGATACCAGTAGAGCGCGACGTAGGCGCACAGCACCGCGTCGACGGGATCCTCGTCGCGGTCGAGCTGCGAAGGCCTCGTCGCGGCCTCGACCCGCTTTCGCAAAGCCACCCAGTTCATGTTGTGGTTCACCCGAAGTCGCGGCGACGCGTGATCGAGTCCTTCGATGAGAGTCATCAACCTCAGCAGCTCGCGCCGCCGCTCGTCGAACGCGCGGCCCTGCCTGGCCTTGTACTTCAAGATCTTGTCGAGTTCGAACAGCACAACGCTCGCCGGATGCGGATACACCTCGATCGCTCTTCGATCGGCGCCCGATGCGGGGTCCATGTTGAGGCCGAGCGCATCGGCCAGCACAGCCGCGCGCGGCGGATTGAACAGTGGATTGCCGGTATTCGCCGGATACGCACCCGCGTCGAATTTCTGGAAATCACGGTTGTACATGGTTTCCGCGGGCCGGTAACCGGACTGGTTGTTGACGATCAGCGGTGCGTCGATGGCGACGAGGCAGTCGTCGCCGACATATGGGGCGATGGCGTCGATGATGCTCGCGTCATCCTGGGCGATTCCGACATCGAGCAGACGTCCGTCGGAGGCGATGGCCGCAACCCCGGTCTGCTTCTTCTCACCCCACGCCAGGTCCAATCCAACGAAGTGCATGGGCCTACCCTGCACCATCCGGGCCGTAAGCTGTGAGACTGTGACGATCCCCAACGTGCTGGCCAGCAGGTATGCCAGCGACGAGATGGCGGCGATCTGGTCACCCGAGGCCAAGATCGTCGGCGAACGCAGGCTGTGGCTGGCGGTGCTGCGGGCACAAGCTGAGCTGGGGGTCAATGTCCCCGCCGGCGTCGTCGACGACTACGAGCGTGTCATCGAGCAGGTCGACCTGGCGTCGATCGCCGAGCGCGAGCGGGTACTGCGCCACGACGTCAAGGCGCGCATCGAAGAGTTCAACGCGCTGGCGGGCCACGAGCACGTCCACAAGGGCATGACGAGCCGCGACCTCACCGAAAACGTTGAGCAGCTGCAGATCCGGCGATCATTGGAGCTGGTGTTCTCCCACGGCGTCGCGGTGGTGGCGAGGCTCGCCGAGCGTGCGATCAGCTACCGCGACCTGGTGATGGCGGGCCGCAGCCACAACGTCGCAGCGCAGGCGACGACTTTGGGCAAGCGGTTCGCATCGGCGGCAGAGGAACTGCTGATAGCGCTGAGCCGGTTGCGGGAGGTGATCGACCGCTACCCGTTGCGCGGCATCAAGGGCCCGATGGGCACGGCGCAGGACATGCTGGATCTGTTGGGCGGTGACTCCGCGCGGCTGATGGATCTGGAGCGCAGGGTGGCCGAATTCCTCGGCTTCACCGAGGTCCTGACCAGCGTGGGGCAGGTCTACCCGCGGTCGCTGGATCACGACGTGGTTTCCGCGCTGGTGCAGGTCGGCGCAGGGCCGTCGTCGCTGGCGCACACCATCCGGCTGATGGCCGGACACGAGTTGGTGACCGAGGGGTTCGCACCCGGTCAGGTCGGATCTTCGGCGATGCCGCACAAGATGAACACGCGATCGTGCGAGCGTGTCAACGGGCTTCAGGTGGTGCTGCGCGGCTACGCATCGATGGCGGCCGAACTTGCTGGCGCGCAATGGAATGAGGGCGACGTATTCTGTTCGGTCGTGCGCAGGGTGGCGCTGCCGGACGCGTTCTTCGCCATCGACGGGCAGATCGAGACGTTCCTGACAGTGCTCGATGAGTTCGGCGCGTACCCCGCTGTGATCCAGCGCGAGCTAGACCGGTATCTGCCGTTCCTGGCGACGACGCGAATCCTGATCGCCGCCGTGCGGGCGGGGATGGGCCGCGAGGCGGCACACGAGGTCATCAAGGAGAACGCTGTCGCGGTCGCCCTGGCGATGCGGGAGAAGGGCGCCGAGCCGGACCTTCTGGACCGGCTCGCCGCCGATCGCCGGCTGCCGCTGGACCGGGTGGCGCTGGATGCGGCGCTCTCGGACAAGCAGGCGTTCACCGGAGCAGCGGGCAGTCAGGTCGACACCGTCGCCGCGGCCGTCGACGAACTCGTCAGCCGTTATCCCGAGGCGGCCAAGTACACCTCGGGCGCGATCCTGTGACACTGGCGGCTTCGTTGTCCCGTATCGACTTCACCGATCTGGACAACTTCGCCGCCGGCTTTCCCCACGAACTGTTCGAGTTGCACCGTCGCGAGGCGCCGGTGTACTGGCACGAGCCGACCGACAACACCCCTGACGGCGAAGGCTTCTGGTCGGTGGCGACATACGCCGAAACACTTGCGGTGCTGCGCGATCCGGAGACGTACTCATCGGTGACCGGCGGTTCGCGACCCTACGGCGGCACGCTGCTGCAGGATCTTGCCGTCGCGGGCCAGGTGCTCAACATGATGGACGACCCGAGGCACTCGCAGATCCGGCGACTGGTCAGTTCTGGGCTGACACCGCGGATGATCCGCCGAGTCGAGGACGATCTGCGCGGGCGCACCCGCCGTCTGCTCGATGCCGTGTCGCCGGGGGAGCCGTTCGACTTCCTGGTGGAGATCGCCGCCGAGCTGCCGATGCAGATGATCTGCATCTTGCTGGGAGTTCCTGAATCCGAACGACATTGGCTGTTCGAGGCCATCGAACCGCAGTTCGACTTCGGCGAGGCCCGTAGGGCCCAAATAGGCACCGTTGGACAGCTCACGCCGGAAGAGGCGGGCACCCGGATGTACACGTACGGCCAGGAGTTGATCGCGGCCAAGCGGACACAGCCGACCGACGACATGCTGTCGGCGGTCGCGAACGCGACGCTGGACTCCGAGGCACTGTCCGACCTCGAGCTGTATCTGTTCTTCAGCCTGCTCTTCAGCGCGGGCGCGGAAACGACGCGAAACGCCGTCGCGGGTGGGCTGCTCGCGCTTGCCGATCATCCCGACCAGCTCGCATCGCTGCGCGCGGAGCCGTCGCTGTTGCCGACCGCTGTCGAGGAGATGGTGCGGTGGACATCGCCGTCGCCGTCGAAGCGGCGTACCGCGACCCGTGACGTCGAGTTGGGCGGACACACCATCGAAGCCGGACAGAAGGTGCAGATCTGGGAGGGCTCAGCCAACCGCGACGCGTTGGCGTTCGACCGATCCGAGGTCTTCGATATCACGCGGAAGCCGAACCCGCACTTGGGTTTCGGCCAGGGTATTCACTACTGCCTGGGCGCGAACCTCGCGCGGTTGGAGCTGACGGTGCTCTACGAGGAGCTGCTCGGCCGGTTCTCGTCGGTGCGCGTCGTCAAACCGGTCGAGTGGACACGAAGCAACAGGCACACCGGTATTCGGCATCTCACCGTCGCACTGGACGAGTGAGACCCGACGCGTTCGCGGCGGTGATGGCGACCGGCATCGTGTCGATCGCGGCGCAGGACCACGGGTTCGCCCGCATCAGCGATGTACTCGCTGTGGTCGCGGTGGCCCTGCTGGCGGGCCTGGTGATCGTGGCGGCGGTGCGGTTACGGCCGGACTTCGGCGAGCTCGACGTGCCCATTCAAATGCTGACGTTCGCCGCGGCGTGCGCCGTCGTCGGGACCCGGATGAACTGGTGGCCGCTCGGCATCCTCGCGGTGCTCGGCTGGCTGCTGGTCATGCCATTGGTGGTCCGCAATATGTGGCGGTGGCGGTGGGCCTGTCTTCGCGACGGCGCCCGCGGCGGCGGCGAACTGGTCAGCGTCGCGACGTCGGGGCTGGCGATCGTGGCAGCGGATCTGGGACATCCGGGTGTGGCGATCGTCCTGCTGGCATTGGCGATCTGCCTGTATTGCGCGATGACGGGCCTGGTGTTGTGGCGGGCGGTACACGAGCCGACGGCGCCCGAGCTGTACCAGCCCGACGCGTGGATCCTGATGGGCGGCGCGGCGATCGCGACGCTGGCGGGCGATCACATTCACAGGGCGGGCGTCGAGCAGATTCGGCCGGTGACCGTGGTGACGTGGGTTGTCGCAAGCGCGTGGATACCGCTGCTGGTCGCGGCGAGCCCGCGATTACGCAACGGCAACTGGTGGGCGGCGGTGTTCCCGCTCGGGATGTATTCGTCGGCCACGTTCGCGACAGCGGTCGAAACAGGTTGGCACCCGCTGATGACGATCTCGCTGGCGTTCTTCTGGATAGCGCTCGCGGCGTGGCTTCTCACCTGTCTGCTCACCGCCTTGCGAATTGGGCGCGCGTACGCACACTGACGGTCGATTAGCGCGCCGAATTCGCAGATCCAGCTAGGTGCCGCGACGAGCGATGCCTCTAGCTCGCAGCTCGAGCGTGGCCAGGCCTTGTATTGCCGCGGCGTCTTCGCGCCGCCACGCCCCGACCGGGTCGGCATCAACGGCCGCGAGCTTGGCCAGCGGGCGGTTCGCCAGCGCCCGCAGCGCGAGCAGTTGTTCGCCCGCGGGTGTCCTTGCCAGCGCCAGCGCCACCCACTTACGGCGGAAGAACCGCAGCCGCAGCACCAGCCACGGCGCCGCGATCGCCATGATCGGTGGCGCGGCGACCGCCAGCGCCAGCAGCCACGCCAGCCAGGTCGCCGTCGAGTTCAGCTGTGCGCCCGCGCCCGCGATGTCGCGGGCGAAACCGCCTGCGGCCCTCAGCGGACTGCTGAGCGCGTCACCGATCAGCGGGACGCTGTCGGCGTTGTCGCCTGCCGAGTCGAGGTTGCCCGCGATGCCGTTGGCGCCGCTCTCCACGTCTCCGCCGAAGTTGGCGATCGCCGCGACGGCCGTGTGCACCGCCATTCCGACCACCACCCAGATGGCGATCCAGACGGCGACGACGATGTCGCTGATCAGCTGTGCGAGGAGGCGGGCGGGGGTGGTGGCGTAAGGCACATACCTCGATGTCATGCCGTCGATCCCAACACAGATGGACCGCTAGGCTGACCCGATGCGCCCAGGTCTATCCGACTACCAGCATGTGGCCAGTGGCAAGGTTCGCGAGATCTATCGAATCGACGACGACCATCTGCTGTTCGTCGCCAGCGACCGCATCTCGGCGTTCGACTACATCCTCGACAACGCGATACCCGACAAGGGTCGCATCCTGACCGCGATGAGCGTGTTCTTCTTCGACTACCTCAAGGAGACGCCGAACCACCTCGCCGGCCCGCCGGACGACCCCCGCATCCCCGACGAGGTGCTGGGCCGCGCGTTGGTGGTGCGCAAGCTCGCCATGATCGGCGTGGAATGCGTCGCCCGCGGCTACCTGACGGGCTCGGGCCTACTGGACTATCAGCGCACCGGCGAGGTCAGCGGTATCGCGCTGCCGCCAGGTCTGACGGAGGCCAGCAAGTTCGACTTCCCGCTGTTCACCCCCGCCAGCAAGGCTGAGTTCGGTGAGCACGACGAGAACATCTCGTTCGCCCAAGTGATCGAGACGGAGGGCGCCGTGCGCGCCAACCAGCTGCGCGACCTCACCCTGGCGACCTATGTCCGCGCCGCCGACCACGCCTTGACGAAGGGAATCATCATCGCCGACACCAAATTCGAGTTCGGCGTCGACGAGCACGGACAACTGGTGCTGGCCGACGAGGTATTCACGCCGGACTCGTCACGGTACTGGGACGTGGCGACCTACCAGGAGGGAGTCGTGCAGCCCAGCTTCGACAAGCAATTCGTGCGCAACTGGCTGCTGAGCCCCGAGTCGGGCTGGGACCGCGGCGGCGACGAACCGCCGCCACCGTTACCGCCCACCATCGTGGACGCCACCCGCGAGCGCTATATCAATGCCTACGAGCGTATTTCGGGGCTGCGCTTCGCCGACTGGATCGGCCCGCAGGCATGACCAACACTCCTGTACCGCCGATCGCCAAGCGGGTCGAGCACCGCCGCGAGCACCACGGCGACGTCTTCGTCGATCCCTACGAGTGGCTTCGCGACAAATCCAATCCCGCGGTGATCTCCCACCTCGAGGCCGAGAACGCCTACACCGACAAGATCACCGACCACCTCGCACCATTGCGGCAGAAGATCTTCGACGAGATCAAGGCCCGCACCAAGGAAACCGATCTGTCGGTGCCCATCCGGCGCGACGCCTGGTGGTACTACGCCCGCAGCTTCGAAGGCAAGCAGTACGGCGTGCACTGCCGTTGCCCAATAACCGATCCGGACGATTGGTCCCCTCCGCAGTTCGACGAACACACCGAGATTCCTGGCGAGCAGGTGCTGCTCGACGAGAACGTCGAAGCCGAGGGCCACGACTTCTTCGCGATGGGCGCGGCGTCCGTCAGCGTCGACTCCCATACCCTGGCCTACTCCATAGATGTTCGCGGTGACGAGCGATACACGCTGCGGTTCAAGGACTTGCGCACCGGTCAGCTCTACGACGACGAGATCGTCGGCATCGGTGCAGGAGCGACCTGGGCCGCCGACAACCGGACCATCTACTACACGACCGTCGACGACGCGTGGCGGCCCGACACCGTGTGGCGGCACCGCATCGGCTCGGGCCTACCCGCCGAGAAGGTGCACCACGAGCCGGACGAGAAGTTCTGGCTCGCGGTGGGGCGCACCCGCAGCGACAAATACCTGATCATCGCCGCTGGCAGCGCGGTGACTTCGGAGATCCGCTACGCCGACGCCACCGACACCGATGCCGAGTTCACCGTCGTCTGGCCGCGGCGCGAGCGCGTCGAGTACTCCGTAGAACACGCCGTCGTCGGCGGCGAAGACCGGTTCCTCATCCTGCACAACGACGGCGCCGAGAACTTCACCCTGGTCGAGGCGCCGGTGAGCGACCCCACCGCCACCCGCGCGCTCATCGAGCACCGCGACGATGTCCGCCTCGATGCCGTCGACGCGTTCGTCGGGCACATCGTCGTCAGCTACCGCAGCGAAGCGCTGCCGCGTATCCAGCTCTGGCCGGTCTACCCGCAGGGCGAGTACGGCCGTCCGGAGGAGCTCACCTTCGAGTCCGAGCTGACGTCGGCGGGTCTGAGTGGAAACCCCAACTGGGATTCGCCCAAGCTGAGGATCGGCTCGACGTCGTTCATCACCCCCGTGCGCATCTACGACGTCGACCTGGCCACCGGCGAGCGGACGCTCTTGCGCGAACAACCGGTGCTTGGCGACTACCGACCCGAGGACTACGTCGAGCGGCGCGACTGGGCGGTCGCCCCCGACGGCGCGCGGGTGCCGATCTCGGTCATCCACCGCGTCGGCCTGCAATTCCCCGCCCCCACACTGCTTTACGGCTACGGCGCCTACGAATCGTGCGAAGACCCGCGGTTCTCCATCGCGCGGCTGTCGCTCCTGGACCGTGGCATGGTGTTCGCGATCGCGCACGTTCGCGGAGGCGGGGAACTCGGCCGCCCCTGGTATGAGCACGGCAAGCTGCTGGAGAAGGTGAACACCTTCACCGACTTCGTCTCCGTCGCAGCGCATCTCATCAACACCGACGTGACCCGGCCCGAAAACCTGGTTGCGCTCGGCGGCAGCGCTGGCGGACTGCTGATCGGCGCGGTGGCCAACATCGCCCCGCAGTTGTTCGCCGGCTTCCTGGCCCAGGTGCCGTTCGTGGATGCGCTGACGACGATCCTCGACCCGTCGCTGCCGCTGACCGTCACCGAGTGGGACGAGTGGGGCAACCCGCTGCACGACGAGAACGTCTACCACTACATGAAGTCCTATACGCCCTACGAAAACGTCACGGCCAAGGACTACCCGCCCATCCTTGCGATGACCTCGCTCAACGACACCAGGGTGTACTACGTGGAGCCGGCGAAATGGGTTGCTGCGCTGCGACACACGAAGACCGACCCCCATCCGGTGCTGCTGAAGACCGAGATGAGCGCGGGCCACGGTGGCATCAGCGGTCGATACGAGCGCTGGAAGGAGGCGGCGTTCCAGTACGCATGGCTACTGGATACCGCCAAGGCCAACCACCAGGGCGGCGCCTACGAAGACGATCTGCTCGATGGTTCGTAGCGGCAGCTGCGTGGTCATCGACTTCGGCGGGCTCGGCATCCGCGACGCATAGACGTTCGCGGGGAACATCGCCAGCATCATCACGCCGAGCGAGGCGGCTGCTGCCACCCTGGTCGGCGGGTACAGCAGACCGGCAGCGCCGATCAGTTCGAGCGCGCCGGTCGCGGTGACGAGGAAGGCCGGTGCGGGCAGCGACGGCGGCACGATTGCGATCAGGTCCCTGCGCAGTGGGTTGACGAAGTGCGCGATCCCGGTGACCACGAACATCAGTGCCAACCCCACGGCAATGGCCGACGGCCAGCCGTCGACGTAGTCCACGCCGAGCCTGCCCACCAGCCGGGCGACGAGCGTACCCAGTACGAGTGCGATGAGGGGTGCCATTCCGACTCCAATCTAGACAGTGACAAGATGCAGGCTAGACAATGATCTAGGCACTGTCAAGATAGAGGTCTATGATGGCCCCATGAGCAGCAGAGGCAGCTACCACCACGGCGATCTGAAGGCCACGATCCTGACCGAGGCGGCGGCCTTGGTCGCCGAACGCGGCGCCGACGGCCTCTCGCTTCGGGAGTTGGCCCGCGCGGCAGGGGTGTCCCATGCGGCACCCGCCCATCACTTCACCGACCGTCGCGGGCTGTTCACCGCTCTTGCGACGGAAGGCTTCGGCATGCTGGCCGCCGCGCTAAAAAGTGCGCGGCCGGACTTCATCGAGGCCGCGCTGGCCTACGTGCGTTTCGCGCTCGACCATCCCGGCCATTACGACGTGATGTTCGACAAGTCCCTGTACGACGCCGCCGACCCCGAACTTGTCACAGCCGAAGCCGCGGCGGGTGCCGAACTCGCAGCCGGTGTCGGGACACTGGACGATCCGCGTGCCAAGGATGACCCGCAGGCGGCTCAGCTCGCGGCATGGTCTCTTGTGCACGGCTTTTCGCTGTTATGGCTGAACAAGGCCATTGACGACAAAAGCGATCCGATGTCCACTGTGCGCAGGGTGGCCGGAATGCTGTACGGGACCTAGCCGGCAGGCCAGATCACCGCACCGGCCAAGCAGACCCTCCACTGCTTGAAGCGCTCCGCGAACCGCCTCCGAAATCTCCTGAGTCCCATGGCGATTGCGGCCACAGGGGAGCCTGCTGAACCGGCGGGTTCCACTGTTGAACTGGCGGCGTCCACTGCTGCACTGGCGGCGTCCACTGTTGAACCGGCGGCGTCCACTGCTGTACGGGCACCTGGGTTGGGGGCGTTTGGGGTACCGCAGGAACCTGCTGCCGCGGATGCAGGAACGCGGGTAGCCAACGCAGGAACGGGGCTTCCGGTGAAATGGCCGGAGGCTGGGCAACCGGGGGCCCGAGCGTGAACTGCGGCACGAACTGTGGCGCTTGCGCTGCGGGAGCAATAGGTGCGAGCGCGGGAAGCGGGAGCTCAGCCGTTGGCGGCGGGATCGGGGCGTCCACCGGCTGCACATCTAGAGGAGCCGATGCCGCCTCCGGTGGTGGATCGACGACAACCGGGGCCACAGGGTTCGGCGTCGATACCGGAGCTTGTGCGGTGGCAACTGACTGGGCAGCTCGAGGCTTAGTCGCAGGTGCCTGTACGGTGACGACGCGTGGAGCTTGCTGCACCGCGACTGGCGGCGGCGGTGGTATGGCAGGCGGAAGATTCTGCACCGGAGCCGGATTCGGTGCCGCAGCCGCCTTATACGTCGTTGGTGGCGCAGACGGCGCAACGGCTACCGGCTCGGCGGGAAGAGGTTTTCCGCGCTCGACCAGATGCTCAGTCGACGTGGGCGCGGTGCTTGCCGCCAGCGCCATGACCACCGCGACGACACCGACTACGACGATGGACGCCGCCAAACTGCCGATAGATGTGAACTTTCCACTCATACGGTCGGCGCCGTCACCTGCATCCGTTGCACTCCAACGGATGACATCGATCAAGCCGCGTCTGGTGACTTCATCTCCGCGCAGCAGCGCACCCGTCGCCGTCTCGACCGAATCGGCAGAATCAACGAAATCCTCGTCATCCGGGTCCTGCGCGTAGGCGAAGCCTTGGGTGGAGGCTTCGAAGCGCGGCGCTGCCGCCGCTGCAAGCGCCGATCCCCGGGCTAACGCCCAAGCCGGCTCCTCCGGGAAGGTGGTCGGCAACGAGGTCGCCCCTTCGATACACGGCTTGATAGCTGGGATCCGGCCGGTCGAATCAACGACGAAAAGACCTTGGGGGCCTTCGACAGAGAAGCTTGTCAGCATCTCAGCCAGAACGAAACTGGTGTCTGCCTTTTGGAGATCGCGGTTAGCCACCTCGACGACCGAGCGGTCGACACTGTCGACGAGGGACAACGTTGCCGCCCGCTCGGTGACGAACAACAATGCCGTCTTCGGGTAGCCGATTGCTCGGGCGACGGCATGGGCAAGCGCGGCGACCGCCTGCGATTCGTTGACGATGACCACATCGTCGAGGCCGCGGGCTGCCAGACTCTCCCGCAGACCGGCCACGTCGCATGTGTCGGTCACGGCAATCCCACACATGCTGACGTTGTGTCCCTGACGGCTCGCGCTCTGCTGCGTCGCGAGGATCGCTGTACTCACCTGCTCGGGAGCACTCGCGACCAGGGTTCCCGACCCGGCAATCGTGGAAAACTGATCGCACTCCATGATCAGACCGTCAGCCTTGTCGCCCTCCACGAGCACCATGCGCACCGTCGTGGATGTCATCGATACACCGAGTGCGATTTCCATCGCGCCTCCAGAGGATCATTTCCGATGAGCCCGATGTTGCCGGTCATCGACTTAGCTACCGACAGATGGTTTATCGACGGCTACGTCAATTCGGACGCTACCCTGGCGTCCTGACCTGCACGTCGAAATCGACAATCTCTGATCGACTGTGACCTGCAGAAACTGGGGCTCAGCGGCCGCTCGGCACCTCACCGGTAATCTTGGCGGCCATGACGGACACGCAATTGCGCGACATCGCTCTCACCACCCTCGACGGCAACACCACCACGCTGGCCGAGCTTGCCGACGGCGCCGCGCTGATCGTCAACGTCGCATCCAAATGCGGTCTGACACCGCAGTACAGCGCGCTGGAGAAGCTCGCGCACGACTACCGCGACCGGGGGCTCACGGTGATCGGCGTTCCATGCAACCAGTTCATGGGCCAGGAGCCGGGCAGCGCCGAGGAGATTCAAACGTTCTGTTCCACCACGTACGGCATCACGTTTCCACTGTTGGCCAAGACCGACGTCAACGGGCCGGACCGGCACCCGCTGTTCACCGAGCTGACGAAGACCGTCGACGCAGAAGGCGAAGCGGGCGATGTGCAGTGGAACTTCGAGAAGTTCCTGCTCGCACCCGGTGGCGGGGCGGTCAAGCGGTTCCGCCCGCGCACCGAGCCCGACTCGCAGGAGGTCGTCGAGGCCATCGAGGCGGTCCTGCCGCGATAGCCGGATAGACAACTGCTGGAAGAGTGTCGTAAACCGTTGCGACACCTGGCGTTGCGACAATGCCGTAGTGGCTGGACAACTGATCGTCTCGATTTCCGGAATCAGTGAGCAGACGCTGCCCGACGTCGCCGCCTTCTGCGACGGCCTGGACGAGCGGGGGGTGCCGATCTCCTTCCTCGTCGCACCGCGGCGCAAGGGCGGCTACCGACTCGACGAAGACCCGGCTACGGTCGGCTGGCTGGCTGAGCGGCGAGCCCGCGGCGATGCCATCGTTCTGCACGGTTTCGACGAGGCGGCGACCAAGAAACGGCGCGGCGAATTCGCGACGTTGCCCACGCATGAGGCCAATCTGCGGCTGATGGGCGCCGATCGGGTGCTCGAACATCTCGGCTTGCGCACTCGGCTCTTCGCCGCTCCGGGCTGGACGGTGTCGCAGGGAACCATGGATGCCCTGCCGCGCAACGGATTCCGCCTGGTGGCCGGACTCAGCGGAATCATCGACCTTGCGCGGCAGACGACCGTTCGCGCGCGCGTGCTCGGCATCGGCGAGGGCTTTCTTTCGGAGCCGTGGTGGTGCCGAACCCTTGTCCTGTCGGCCGACCGCACCGCGCGACGGGCAGGCGTCGTACGGGTCGGGGCCGCCGCGCGGCATCTGAGCAAACCGGGCCCGCGCCAAGCCATGCTCGACTGCGTCGACATCGCCCTGATGCACCAGTGCGGTCCCGCGGTCTACGAGTGGCGGCCCTATCCCGCGCTGACCGACGCCGCCTGAGAAGACCGCTACATTGGCGGCCATGGCGGATGTTGATGTCATCGTCGTCGGAGCGGGCCTCGCCGGCCTGGTGGCGGCCTGTGAGCTGGCCGAACGGGGCCGTCGCGTCCTGATCGTCGACCAGGAGAACGCCGCCAATATCGGCGGGCAGGCGTTCTGGTCGTTCGGCGGGCTCTTCTTTGTCGACAGCCCCGAACAGCGCAGGCTGGGTGTTCGCGACAGTTACGAGCTGGCGCTTCAGGACTGGATGGGTACTGCCGGTTTCGACCGGCCCGAGGACCACTGGCCGCGGCAATGGGCGCACGCGTACGTCGACTTCGCGGCCGGCGAGAAGCGTAGCTGGCTTCGTGACCGCGGTCTGCGCACCTTCCCGCTTGTCGGCTGGGCCGAGCGGGGTGGCTATGACGCACGCGGACACGGAAACTCGGTGCCGCGCTTCCATATCACCTGGGGCACAGGACCGGCGATCGTCGAGGTGTTCGCACGCAGGCTGCGCGACAACGGCAAGGTGACGTTCGCGCACCGGCATCGCGTCGACGAGCTGATCGTCGACGACGGCGCAGCCGTCGGTGTGCGTGGCACCGTGCTGGAGCCGACGGATGCCGCCCGTGGAGTGGCGACGTCACGAAACGCGATCGGCGAGTTCGAGTTCCGCGCACAGGCGGTGATCGTCGCCAGCGGCGGCATCGGCGGCAACCACGACCTCGTCAGGAAGAACTGGCCGAAGCGGATGGGCCGGGTGCCGGAGCAGCTGCTCAGCGGCGTGCCCGCGCACGTCGACGGCAGGATGATCGGCATCACCGAGTCTGCGGGTGCCCACGTCATCAACAGCGATCGGATGTGGCACTACACCGAGGGCATCACGAACTACGACCCGATCTGGCCCGACCACGGCATTCGAATCCTGCCCGCACCGTCGTCGCTGTGGCTCGATGCCACCGGGAAGCGTTTGCCCGCACCGCTTTACCCCGGGTTCGACACGCTCGGCACGCTGGAACACATCGCCCGCACCGGCCAGGACTACACCTGGTTCGTGCTGAACGCCCGGATCATCGCCAAGGAGTTCGCGCTGTCCGGTCAGGAGCAGAACCCCGACCTGACCGGACGCAGCGTCCGCGATGTGCTGGCCAGGGTGAAGCCGGGCGCCCCCGCGCCGGTGCAAGCCTTCGTCGACAAGGGTGTCGACTTCGTCAGCGCGAATACGCTGCGGGACTTGGTGTCCGGGATGAACGCCGTGCCCGACGTCGCGCCGCTGGACTACGCCACCGTGGAGGCGGAAGTGACCGCGCGCGACCGCGAGGTCGCGAATCGGTTCACCAAGGACTCGCAGGTGACGGCGATCCGGGCAGCACGCGGATACCTCGGCGACCGCTTCACCCGAGTCGTTGCGCCGCATCGGCTGACCGACGAGAAGGCCGGGCCGATGATCGCGGTGAAGCTGCACATTCTGACCCGTAAGTCGTTGGGCGGTGTGGAAACCGATCTCGATTCACGGGCAATGCGCGGCAACGGCGAGGTCTTCACCGGGCTGTACGCGGCGGGCGAGGCGGCCGGTTTCGGTGGCGGCGGCATGCACGGCTACCGCTCGCTGGAGGGCACGTTCCTCGGCGGCTGCATCTTCTCCGGCCGGGCCGCGGGGCGGGCGGCCGCGCGCGACACCGCCTAGAAAGCCGTACCGCTCTCCTCTTCTAGCACCTGGAAGTCGGTGTCGGTGAGCTCAGTGAGCCGCCCGTAGTAGATTCCGCGCGCATTCTTCTCGATGATCGCCTGATGGATCGGCACCGCGCGAGCGGGCGCCACCGCACGCAGATAGTCAACGGCCTCAGAGATTTTCATCCACGGCGCGGCGGCAGGGGTAGCGAGCACGTCGACCGGCTCGCCCGGCGTGAACAGCGCGTCGCCTGGATGCATGAACCGGGCCGGGTGGTCCCCGTCGCCGACCAGATACGAGATGTTGTCGATCACCGGGATGTCGGGATGGATCACCGCATGCGTGCCGCCGACGCCACGGACGGTCAGCGAGCCGACAGTGAACTGGTCGCCGACGTTCACAGCCGTCCACGGCCCGCCGAGCTGTGCCGCCGTCTGCGGGTCGGCGTACAGCGCGGCCTGCGGGTTGGCGTCGATCAGCGCGGGCAGTCGCGCGGTATCGGCGTGGTCGGGGTGTTGATGGGTGATCAGGATCGCGTCAAGACCGGTGATTCCCTCGAAGCCGTGCGAGAAGTTACCCGGGTCGAACAGCACCGTGGTCGCGGTGGAATCTCCTGTGAACTCGGCGAGTAGGCAGGAATGGCCGAAATGCGTCAACTGCATGCCTATATTGTGCGCTCAGGGGTGGTGGTCGATGCGACTGATGCTGGCGGTGTTACTGACAGCCTGCGGGCTGGTTGTTGCACCGGGCGCGATCGGACCTGCGTATGCGGTTCCGAGAGATTGCCCGCCCAACTGTGACCGCATCCCGAACTCGGCGTGGATCGACTCGACGGTGCTCCCGCTGTATTCGACGTATCGCTGGCCGGGCCTGGCCGGAATCGCCGTCACGGCGGCCAACCCGCGGTTGAAGTTCGAAGAGGCATGCGCCACGCCGTCCGCGCCCGATGATCCGAGAAACGAAGTCGTCGCCGCACGCGCCGTCGTACCGCAGCCCGACGGGCAGTGGCAGCTCCAGGTCCAGGTGTTGCACTGGCGGGGCGAGACCTGGCGTGGCGGCCAGCTCGCGACGACCGTCTTCGACAAGGCGGTGGCCGCCCTTCGCGGTTGCCAGCTGACCTCCCCGCTGACCTCGCCTTCACTGACCACCGATACGCCCAATCAGGTGGCCGCGGTGGTCAGCGGGGTGCTGCCGGGACAGACGGTTCTACACGAATATTTGCTGGTCAACCCCTCCAACAGCACGATCGTCGAGGTGGCGATGTGGGCCGCCACCCCGCCCCGTGTGGACTGGCCCGCGGTCTCCGACGTGCAGATCCTCGACGCCATGGACTCGCCGCTGTGCACGGCGTACATCGATTCGTGCCGGTGAGGCGGACCCGCCCGGGCCGCCGGTAGAGTGAGCGCCGTGGCAAAGGTGGTTGTGCACGTGATGCCGAAGGCCGAAATCCTCGACCCCCAGGGGCAGGCGATCGTCGGCGCGCTGGGCCGTCTGGGCTACGACGGAGTGTCAGATGTCCGGCAGGGCAAGCGGTTTGAACTCGAAGTCGATGACAGTGTCGCCGACGAGACGGTGGCCGAGATCGCCGAATCGCTGCTGGCCAACATCGTGATCGAGGACTGGTCGGTCAGCAGGGAGCCGTCGTGACCGCCCGGGTGGGGGTGATCACCTTTCCCGGCACGCTCGACGACGTGGACGCCGCACGCGCGGTCCGGTTGTCCGGCGCCGAGGCCGTCAGCCTCTGGCACGCCGACGCGGACCTCAAGGGTGTCGACGCCGTCGTCGTTCCCGGGGGCTTCTCCTATGGCGATTATCTGCGTTGTGGCGCCATCGCCAAGTTCGCGCCGGTGATGAAGTCGGTTATCGACGCCGCGGGCGGCGGCATGCCGGTGTTGGGGATCTGCAACGGCTTTCAGGTGTTGTGCGAAGCCGGGCTGCTGCCTGGCGCCCTGACCCGCAACGCCGGGCTGCACTTCGTGTGCCGCGACCTGTGGCTGGAGGTGGCGTCCAACACGTCGGCCTGGACGACCCGCTACGACCTGGGCGCCGACCTTCTGGTTCCGCTGAAATCCGGCGAGGGCCGCTATGTGGCGTCCGAAGACGTGCTCGACAGGCTCGAGGGTGACGGCCGCGTGGTGTTCCGCTACCGCGACAACCCCAATGGCTCGATGCGCGACATCGCAGGCATTGCGTCGGACAACGGCAGGGTGGTCGGTCTGATGCCGCACCCCGAGCACGCGACGGAGGCGCTCACCGGTCCGTCCGACGACGGGCTCGGGCTGTTCTACTCCGCGATCGACGCGGTGCTCGCCAACGCCTGAGTCGCGCTTAAGTAGCGCGAGCGTGCGCAGAATGTCACCTTTGCGCGGCGTGTCGTGTGCAGGCACGCACGCTCGCGGTGCGGCCGCCGCGTCTGACGATCAGGGCGACAGGGCCACCGAGGCTTCCGCGGTGTAGCACAGGAACGTCAACGTCTCCTGCAGGTACAACCGCACAGTCTCGGCGTCGTGCGACAGATACCCGATGCACACGTCTGTACCGAGCTGAAGGTCGAAATCACCACCGCGGGTGGACAATACGAAGGCACCGTCGATGGCGGGCGCCCAGATGATATCGCCGTCGACCAGCCGGTTGAGGTGCTCGCGGATCGGATAGCCGTGCTCGGTGGTCTCGCTGACCTTTGTGTAGACGTCGGCGGAAAGCAGCACTGAATACGGCCCGTCGACGCCGGCCAGTCGCAGTTCGGACAGCGCCTGCGCCAGCACGTCGGGCATCTCCCGAGGGTCGCCTGGCAACGCCAGCGCCGGGTTGGAGCTGCAGGCGCGGATGCCGTCGATCGACCCGTCCTTGTAGCCCTCGAAGATGGCCCGGTCCTCCACGAACGCCAGCTTCTTCGCGGCTTCCTTGACCGGATCCCAGTCCGAGTCCTGCGAACCGCGCTCGACATCGTCGATATCGGTGCGCGACAACGTGAACGGTACCCGCAGCCGCACCAGCGGCTTGCTCTCGCGGAGGTGGGCGATCACGCCGTCGCCGGGGGCGCCGACGTCGAGCAGGTGCCCGGTGCTGATCGCGGCGGTGGTCGGGCCGCTCGGCTCGCTGACGTCGACGACGCGCCGTCCCGCGATATGCCGCTTGAAGGTGCGCGTCGCCTCCATTTCTATTTCGGCCCAGGCCTCCTCGGTGATCGGAGCCAGGTCGCGGTAGAGGTTGTTCATCGGGTGGTTCCTTTCAGGCTGCCGATGCCGAGTGATCCGTCACTGGGTACGACGGGGACTGCCGCAGGTTCAGGTTCGGCGGGCGCCGAATCCGCAAGCGGCGGTGGATCATCGAGGAAGTCGACGGTCGGGGTGAAGAACATGGCACCGGTCAGTGCGGTGGAGAAGTCCAAGATACGGTCGGTGTTTCCCGGCGGATCGCCGATGAACATGTTGTCCAGCATGCGCTCGGTGACCGTTGGGGTGCGCGAGTAGCCGATGAAGTACGTGCCGAACTCGCCCCTGCCGATCTCACCGAACGGCATGTTGTGGCGCACGATCTTCAGCTCGTTGCCGTCGGCGTCGGAGATGACGTTGAGCGCGATGTGCGCGTTGGCGGGCTTGACGGCATCGTCCATCTCGATGTCGTCGAGTTTGGTGCGGCCGATCACCCGTTCCTGCTCTTCGGTGGACAGCGAGTTCCACGATCCCAGGTCGTGCACGTACTTCTGGACGTGCACGTAGCAGCCGCCCGCGAAGTCGGGATCCTCGTCGCCCACCTGGGTGGCGGACACCGCGATCGGCCCGTCCGGGTTCTCGGTGCCGTCGACGAACCCCATCAGGTCGCGGTTGTCGAAGAATTTGAAGCCGTGCACTTCGTCGGCGATCGTCACCGCCCCAGCCATCGACTCGGCGATCTTGGTGGCCAGTTCGAAGCAGACGTCCATCGACTCGGCGCGGATGTGGAACAGCAGATCGCCAGGCGTCGACGGGGCGTGATGCCTGCCGCCGTCGATTTCGACGAACGGGTGCAGCTCGGCGGGCCGAGGTCCGGAGAACAGCCGGTCCCATGCCTCGGATCCGATCGAGACGACCACAGACAGATGCTTCGTCGGGTCGCGGAAGCCGATCGAGCGGACCAACCCCGAGACATCGGGCAGCGCATCGTGGACGGCGGACTCTCCACCCTGATCGATCGTCGCCACCAGGAAGATCGCGGAAGGGGTCAGCGGCGCAAGGACCGGTTGCGGCTGAACTGCGGGCACCGTTGAACCCTAAATCAAGATCGTGGGCGAAGATGGTGAACCATGTCGGCAAGTGCACAGGGGTTGTGCGAGTTCATCGACGCCTCGCCGTCGCCGTTTCATGTTTGCGAGACGGTCGCCCAGCGGCTCCGGCAGGCGGGTTTCGTCGAACTCGCCGAGGCCGACGCGTGGCCCTCCGCGGCGGGCCGCGAATCCAACTCAGCTGGGGACTTCTTCACGGTCCGCGCGGGTTCGCTGGTGGCGTGGCGGCCCGGCGGTGCGTCCGACGCCCCGTTCCGGATCGTCGGCGCCCATACCGACAGCCCCAACCTGCGGGTCAAACAGCATCCCGACCGCTTCGTATCCGGTTGGCAGGTGGTCGCGCTGCAGCCCTACGGCGGGGCCTGGCTGAACTCGTGGCTCGACCGCGACCTCGGTGTCAGCGGCAGGCTCTCGGTGCGCGCGACCGGCAACAACCAGGCAATCGAGCACCGGTTGATCCGGATCGACGAGCCGATCCTGCGGGTGCCGCAACTGGCGATCCACCTTGCCGAAGACCGCAAGGCGGTGGCGCTGGATCCGCAGCGGCACGTCAACGCCGTGTGGGGTGTCGGCAGCGGACCGCGGTCCTTCCTCGGCTATGTCGCCGAGCAGGCCGGGGTGGACGCCGACGAGGTGCTGGGAATCGACCTGATGACCCACGACCTGACCCCGTCGACGCGGGTGGGCGCGGCAGGCGAGTTGGTCAGTGCGCCGCGACTGGACAATCAGTGCACCTGCTACGCGGGCCTCGAGGCGTTCCTGGCCGCTGAGCCGACGGGCTACGTGCCGGTGCTCGCCCTGTTCGACCACGAGGAGGTCGGCTCACAGTCGGATCACGGTGCGCAATCCGAGCTGCTGCTGACGGTCCTCGAACGGATAGCGCTTGCCGCGGGCGGCGGCCGCGAGGACTTCCTGCGCAGGCTGCCCGGCTCGATGGTGGCGTCGGGCGACATGGCGCATGCGACCCACCCGAACTACCCCGAGCGCCACGAGCCGTATCACCTGATCGAGGTCAATGCGGGCCCCGTGCTCAAGGTGCAGCCGAACCTGCGTTACGCCACCGACGGTCGCACCGCGGCGGCGTTTGCGCTCGCCTGCAGGCAGGCGGGGGTTCCGCTGCAACGCTACGAACACCGCGCAGACCTGCCGTGCGGATCGACGATCGGCCCGATGACCGCGGCAGGTACCGGAATCCCCACGGTCGACGTCGGCGCCGCGCAACTGGCCATGCACTCGGCCCGAGAGGTGATGGGAGCCGACGATGTCGGCGCCTACTCGGCGGCGCTGCAGGCGTTCCTGGCTCCCGGCTGACCGCCGCGCGCTCAGGCAGGCTCGACCATGTCGTAGCGGATGACGTTCTCCACCACGACACCGTCGCGCGCGCGGACCCGATCGAGGCCGCGGAAGGCGATCGGCCCGTCCGGTCCGGTGCCCTTGCCGGTGTAGTGCAGGTACACGAGCTGCTCACCCGGCTCGGCGCCGTCGACGGTGGCGCTGTCGACGAGTTCGAGCGTCAGGTCGGGTACGGCGCCGACCAGCTCGGCGATCTTGCCGATGTAGGGCTCCTTCCCGCGCACCGGTGTCGGGTCGCCCTGCCAGTAGCCGACGATGTCGTCGGCGAGGACGTCGCCTGCGCGCGCCACATCAGGCGCGGCCCAGAAGGCCGCCCAGGATTCGGCGCTGAACTTGGGTTGGGTCTGCGTTTCAGTCATGGCCCAAGCCTGCGTGTTGTTCCGGCGCAACTCAATTACGTGCGAGGTAATGCTTCACGGTGATCCCGCCGACGTGTCGGCGGACTGGAATAGGGTCGGCGGCATGGCGCTGAAAGCAGAGAACATCACAATTGACACCACCGACCCCGAGAAGCTCGCCGCCTGGTGGGCCCGCGCGCTCGATGGGGAGGTAAACGCTGTCGCACCACCGTTTTTCGTCGTGGTGGCGCTGCCGGAAGGGCCCGGGCTTGCCTTCCAGCAGGTCGAGGACCCCACGCCGGGTAAGAACCGCGTGCATGTCGACTTCAGCACCCCCGATATGGAGGCCGAGGTGAAGCGGTTGGTCGACCTCGGTGCCAGTGAAACCGGCAGGGGGAACTTCGGCGAATTCGAGTGGGTGGTGCTCGCCGACCCCGACGGCAACGCGTTCTGCGTGGCAGGCGGCTAGCGGACCGTTCCCGCACCGGGCACAATCGCGCCCGTGTTGGCGTCGGTCATCGCGGTTGCGCTCGTCCTTGTCGCGTGGTCGCTGCTTGCCCGCCGGTTGGAGCGTTGGCGCGTCACCGCACCGATGTTCCTTGTGCTCGCGGGCATCGCGGTCGGCTTCACCACCCGGGACGTACTCGCCGAGTCGCTGAACACCGACACCGCTCAGCACATCGCCGAAATCATCCTGGCCGTGCTGCTTTTCGTCGACGCCACCGACATCCGGGGTGGGCTCTTCGGTAGTCAGCCGCGCGCGGCGATGCGGATGTTGTTCATCGCGATGCCACTGAGCCTGGCGTTTTCGGTTGCGCTTGGTCTGTGGCTGATCCCGAGCCTGGGCTGGGCGGTGCTGCTCGCCATCGCGTGTGTGGTGGTGCCGACCGACTTCGCCCCTGCCGCGTCGATCCTGCGCGACTCACGGGTGCCGGAGCGGGTGCGCAACGTGCTCAACGTGGAGGCCGGATACAACGACGGCATCGTCTCGCCGGTGTTCATCTTCGCCCTCGCACTCGCGGGTGACCGCTCTCATGCGGCGACCCCGATGGACGCGCTCGGTTCGGCCGTGCCGCAGGCGGTCAAGGCGATCCTCGTCGGCATCGCGGTCGGCGCCGCGCTGGCGCTGCTCACCAACACCGCCGAGCGGCGCGGTGAGATGACCGACCAAAGCAAGCGGCTTGTCCTGGTCGCCGCGCCGATGCTGGCCTACGGGCTCAGCCTGGCCGTCGACGGAAACGGCTTCGTCTCGGCCTTCGTCTGCGGGATCGCGTTCAACGTCCTGCGGCGCTCCGAGGCGATACGCAGTGAGCTCGAACTGCTCGATGACATCGGCTTCCTGCTGACGGCGGGCATGTGGTTCGTCTTCGGCGCCACCGCCGTTCTGGCCCTGAACTTCGGTGTGCCGTGGGGAACCGTCCTGTTTTGCCTGCTCGCGCTGACGGTGGTGCGTCTGTTGCCCGTGCTGGTCGCGATGCCCGGTTCGGGATTCTCATGGCCGGAACGGCTCCTGCTCGGCTGGCTGGGGCCTCGCGGCACCACGTCGATCGTGTTCGGATTGCTGGCCTTCAATGTGCTCACCGGCGAGGACGAGCGGGCGGTGCTGTTGACCGTGGTGATCGTGGTGCTCGGCAGTGTGATCCTGCACGGGATCGGCGCGCCCGCGGCTGCCCGCGCGTATGACGCGTCGCAAACTAAACTGGCCTAGTGACATCGGAGCTCACCCAGACTGTCGATACCGTCGAGCACGCCGCAACCAGTCCCGACCAGCCGCAACCGTTCCGTGAGCTCGGGCTCAAGGACGACGAGTACGAGCGCATCCGCGAAATCCTCGGCCGCAGGCCGACCGACGCCGAGCTGGCGATGTACTCGGTGATGTGGAGCGAGCACTGCAGCTATAAGTCCAGCAAGGTGCACCTGCGCTACTTCGGCGAGACCACCACCGAGAAGATGCGCTCGGCGATGCTGGCGGGCATCGGTGAGAACGCGGGCGTGGTCGACATCGGCGACGGCTGGGCGGCCACCTTCAAAGTCGAGTCGCACAACCACCCGTCATACGTCGAGCCCTATCAGGGCGCGGCCACCGGTGTCGGCGGCATCGTCCGCGACATCATGGCGATGGGCGCGCGGCCCGTCGCGGTGATGGACCAGCTTCGGTTCGGCGCCGCCGACGCACCTGACACCCGCCGTGTCGTCGACGGTGTGGTCCGCGGCATCGGCGGATACGGAAACTCTCTTGGACTGCCCAACATCGGCGGTGAAACTGTCTTCGACGCGTCCTACGCGGGCAACCCGCTGGTGAACGCGCTGTGTGTCGGGGTGTTGCGCAAGGAGGATCTGCACCTGGCGTTCGCGTCGGGTACCGGCAACAAGATCATCCTCTTCGGCGCGCGGACCGGCCTCGACGGTATCGGCGGGGTCTCGGTGCTGGCATCCGAGACGTTCGGCGGAGACGAGGACGGGGCCGGACGCAAGAAGCTGCCGTCGGTCCAGGTCGGCGATCCGTTCATGGAGAAGGTCCTCATCGAGTGCTGCCTGGAGCTGTACGCGGCGGGCCTCGTGATCGGTATCCAGGACCTCGGTGGCGCCGGACTATCCTGTGCGACATCAGAACTCGCGTCCGCAGGCGATGGCGGGATGGCGGTCGAACTGGACACCGTTCCGCTGCGGGCGGCGAACATGACGCCAGCGGAGATCCTTTCCAGCGAGTCGCAGGAGCGGATGTGCGCCGTGGTCGCACCCGAGAACGTCGACGCGTTCATGGCGGTCTGCCGCAAATGGGAGGTGCTCGCCACCGTCATCGGCGAGGTCACCGACGGCGACCGGCTGAAGATCACCTGGCACGGGGAGACCGTCGTCGACGTGCCGCCGCGCACCGTCGCGCACGAAGGTCCGGTCTACGAACGCCCCGTCGAGCGACCGGACACCCAGGACGCGCTCAACGCCGACACGTCGGACAAGCTGCCCCGCCCGAAGGCGGGCGACGAGCTGCGCGCGACTCTCCTTGCGATGCTTGGCAGTCCGCACCTGTGCAGCCGCGCCTTCATCACCGAACAGTACGACCGCTATGTTCGCGGCAACACCGTGCTTGCCGAGAACGCCGACGGCGGTGTGCTGCGGGTCGACGAATCCACCGGCCGCGGCATCGCGGTGTCCACCGACGCCTCGGGTCGCTACACGCAGTTGGACCCGTACAAGGGTGCGCAGCTCGCGCTGGCCGAGGCGTTCCGCAACGTCGCGGTGACCGGTGCGACTCCGATCGCGGTGACCAACTGCCTGAACTTCGGCTCGCCGGAGGACCCCGGTGTCATGTGGCAGTTCTCCGAAGCAGTCCGCGGCTTGGCCGATGGTTGTGCCGCTCTTGGCATTCCGGTGACCGGTGGCAACGTGAGCTTCTACAACCAGACCGGATCGACTCCGATTCTGCCCACCCCGGTCGTCGGGGTGCTCGGTGTCCTCGACGACGTCAGCCGTCGCATCCCCACCGGGATCGGCACCGAACCCGGCGAAACGCTTCTGCTTCTCGGTGATACCCGCGACGAGTTCGACGGTTCGATATGGGCGCAGGTCAGCGGCGACCATCTCGGCGGCACGCCCCCAGCGGTCGACCTCGCGCGTGAGCAACTGCTCGCCGACGTACTCAGCGCGGCTTCCCGTGACGGGCTCATCTCAGCCGCCCACGACCTGTCGGAGGGCGGTCTGATGCAGGCCGTCGTCGAAGCGGCGATGACCGGTGAAACCGGTTGCCGGATCATCATTCCCGACGAGCAGGACCCCTTTGTTGCGCTGTTCTCCGAATCCACCGGCAGGGTGCTCGTCGCCGTTCCGCGCACCGAGGAGAGCCGGTTCCGGTCCATGTGCGAAGCCCGCGGCCTACCGGTCACCCGCATCGGTGTGGTGGACCAGGGGAGCGACGCCGTCGAGGTGCAGGACCAGTTCACGGTTTCGCTGCAGGACCTGCGCACCACGTCGGAAGGTGTCCTGCCCGGGTTGTTCGGGTGACAACCAACGAACGACACCCGTTCTTCATCTGGGCGTGGAGCCTGGTGCGACTCGACTTTCTCGGGATCGCATTCGGCGCGCTGTTCTTCTGCCTTTCACTGACGCCGTCGCTGCTGCCGCGCGACTGGTTGTTCCAGGGACTGATCGGCGGAGTCAACGCCGCCATCGGGTACGGGATCGGTGTGTTCGCCCAGAAGATGCTGCACCGCTTCGTGTTACGACGCAGGCCCTGGTGGCCGCCGTCGAAGCGAGTCCTCTACTGGGGCAAGGCGGCCACCATCACGCTGTCGACCGCAGCGAGCCTGCTGATGCTGATCCCAGCGGCGGCCTGGCAACGCAGGGTGTCTGCGGTGATGGGTATGGAAGGTCCCGCCACCTTCGGCTACCTGCGCGTCTTGATCCTTGCGATGCTGGTGACCGGCGTGTGCGTGTCGTTGGCGCGCGTCGTCATCGACCTCATCAAGACGATGGCAAGGTACTTCATCCGGCGCTGGCACCTCCACGACGAGGTAGCGCTGTTCATCGGCACCGCGATCGTCGTCGTGCTGGCGATCACATTGATCAACGGTGTGCTCTACCGCGGCTTTCTTGCAGGCGCCAACCGGGTGTTCCAACCGCAGAACACCACCACCAGAGAGGGCATCACCCAACCGCAGGATCTCGAGAGGTCAGGCAGCCCAACGTCTCTCGCGCCGTGGGAGACCCTGGGCTATGAAGGTCGCAACTTCGTCGCCTCCGGCCCGGACGTCGACGAGTTGACCCGGTTGAACGGCGCGCCCGCCAAGGAGCCGATCCGGGTGTATGCGGGACTGCAGACAGCGGACACCGATCAGGACCGTGCCGACATCCTCGTCCGAGAACTGGACCGCACCCGTGCGTTCGACCGCAAGGTGCTCGTCATCGTCCCGACGACGGGCACGGGGTGGATAAACCCCGTCGCCGCGCGGTCGCTGGAACTGATGTACAACGGGGACACCGCGATGGTCGGCTCCCAGTATTCGTATCTGCCGAGCTGGATTTCGTTTCTCGGCGACCGGGAGAAGTCCATGCAATCCGGTCGCACGATGATCGACGCGGTCCACGCATGGTGGACGCGTCTGCCCGCCGACCGGCGCCCCAAGCTGGTGCTCTACGGCGAAAGCCTCGGCTCCATGGCCGGGCAGGGCGCGTTCAACTGGCTCCCCGACATCTCCCGGATGGGCTTCTCGTCGGTGCTGTGGGTGGGCCCGCCCAATGCGAGCCCGCTGTGGAGGGCCGTCACGGTGCGGCGTGATCCGGGAACCCCTGAGGTCGAACCCCGCTACGACAACGGGCGCACCGTGCGATTCTCCCAGGCCAACGGTGCCGCCGAGATCGCCGCCGACACCGAAGCGCCGTGGGAGGGCACGCGCGTGTTGTTCCTCCAGCACGCCTCTGACCCGATCGTGTGGTGGTCGGAGGACCTGATGTTCAACGAGCCGGACTGGCTCAAGGAACCGCCGGGCCGGGACCGCACGCCGCTGATGCGGTGGTATCCGATCGTCACGTTCTGGCAGGTCGCCGCCGACATGACGAACGCAAGCTCGGTTCCGGGCGGACACGGCCACAACTACGGCGAGTACGTGCTCGACGGCTGGGCCGCCGTCGCGCCGCCGGACGGCTGGACTCCCGAGGACACCGACCGGATCCGGATTGCACTCGAGAAGACCGAGGCCGACGACGGACCTGAGTATTAGTGCGTGCCAATCAGTTTCGGGCAGTGGCTTTGGCGGTAGGGCTGGTCGGCTGGAATGGCCTGATCGCCCCCCGGATACCGGAGCGGATACGGCCGCCGGCCAACGCCGCGCTCGGAGCCGGGCTGGTGGCCTCTGCCCGCGCTCCGCTCGGTCTGCGGCCACCGCAGCTGTGGTCGGGCGTGAGGCTCGGACTGACCGTCGCCGCACCGACCGTCATCGTGGTCGCGGCATCGACGGCGGCTTCGCCGGTGCGGTCGGCGATGGCCGAGCGCGACCTGCCGCCATCGCCGTCTTTCTGGCTGGGCGTACGGATCCCGGTCGGGACCGTGTGGTCGGAGGAAGCCGCATTCCGCGCGGCGTTGGGCACCGTCGCGGCAGCCGCGTTCGGGTCGACGGGCGGACGACTGCTGCAATCACTGGCATTCGGGCTGTCTCACATCGCCGATGCCCGCAGCGCGGGTGAACCGGTCATCGGAACGGTTCTGGTGACCGGCGTCGCGGGGTGGCTCTTGGCAACACTGCGCGAACGGTCGGACAGCCTCGCCGCACCGATGCTCGCTCACCTCGCGATCAACGAGGCAGGTGCGGTCGCGGCGCTCGTTGTGCAACGGCGGAGAAGGGCTACGGGTTGATGGTCGCCTCGCCGATCGTCCTGCCCCAGATGTAGTCCTGGGTGATGGGCGTCGCGATCTCCACGTGGTTGTACGGCGCGATGCTGTACCCGGTGTCCATCACCAGGTATGGGAACGGATACAGGTCTTTGGTGACTTGCTGCCAGCAGCCGGGGCGCCCCTCCGGTCCGCCGTGTGCGTTCACTCTCGGCAGATTGTCCGGGTAGATGAACGGATTGCCGGGCAACAGAACCGTGCCGTACGACTTGAGCGCGTAGCCGTTGTTGCCACCGAGCACCTTGGCGACCTTGGGCCCCTCCTCCGCGTAATTGCGGATGGTGCAGAAGATCATCGCGCGGTAGTCGTCGAGCAGTTTGGTCGTCGGCAGCAGGTCCTCGGCGGCGCGCACCAAGTACGGTCCGCCGCGCTCGACGCTCTCGGCGGCGGTGCCGCTGAACCCGATCGCCGCCATCAGCGCGCTGTCGATGTTCCCCTGCTGGTCGTTGAGCGTCCGCGCGGTCGTCGCGGCATCGTCCAGGCCGTCCCACAGGTCGGGGGAGGCGTCGGCGTACACGTCGGCGAGGTCGGCGAGGGCTTGCTGATCGGCGCGGATCTGCGGCATCCGCGGGTTGAGGTCGGCCATGATGCGGTTGGCGTTGATCAGCGAGTCGCCGAACCGCTCGCCGAGCCCCGTCGTCGCATCGGCGATCGCGTTGAGCGTCGCGTTGAGCTTGATCGGATCGACCTGCTCCGAGATGGACATCACGGTTTCGAAAAGCGTGTTGAACTCCGTAGTCACCGAGGACGCATCGATCACGTCTCGGCTCGTAATACGCTGCGGGCTGGGTTGTTTCGGTGAGCTGAAGGATATGTACTTGTTGCCGAACACCGTCGTCGCGCTGACGTCGGCGACGACGTTTATCGGGATGAAGTCGAGATAGCGCGGTTTGACGTTCAGCGTCAGTTTCGCCTTCGGGGTGCCGTCGACGTCCACGTAGTCGACGCCTTCCACCTTGCCGATCTCCACACCGTTGTAGGTCACCTTCGAACCGGGGTCGACGACCAGGCCTGCGCGCGGGGCCATCACCGTCAGATGGTTTTTGCGCGTGAGCTCGCCGCGGAACTGGAGATACACGAGGCTCGCGGCGATCGCAGCGAGCACGAGCAGGACCGCTCCGGCCGCCTTATAAGGCGGCTTATGACGGTCGACAAACACCTTGAGACACTAAGGGATGCCTGCTCGCCGCACCGTAGATCCGACGAAGACGCGTGCCGCGGTGCTCGCCGTCGCCGACTGGCTGCGCGATGAGAACCGGCCTGCGCCGCAACGTTTCGCGCTCGCCGAGGCCGTTCGGCTGACGGCCCGAACGCTTGCCGCGGCGGCGCCCGGCGCGAGTGTGGAGGTTCGAGTGCCGCCGTTCGTTGCGGTGCAATGCATTTCGGGACCGCGGCACACCCGCGGGAATCCGCCCAACGTCGTCGAGACCGATGCGCGTACGTGGCTGCTGATCGCCACCGGCCTGGCCACCGTCGCCGACGCGGCATCCCGCGGGCTGCTGCAGATGTCGGGAGGACGCGCCCCCGAGGTCGCCACCCTGCTGCCGGTGGTGCCGCTGGACGCCTGACCGACGGCCCGGCCGGGAATCCCAACGGGGCCGTGGTCGTTGATTCGGATGGCGACATGACCGCCAACGATTCAGTGATTGACCCAGCAAGACCGTAGACTGAACCCGTCACCCACCGCCCCATGGGAGCAGCCCTATCGTGACCGTCGAGCAAACGGAGAACGAACCAAGAGAAGAGTGCGGCGTCTTCGGCGTGTGGGCCCCCGGCGAAGAGGTCGCCAAGCTCACCTATTACGGCCTGTACGCCCTGCAGCACCGCGGCCAGGAAGCCGCAGGTATTGCGGTCGCCGACGGCTCGCAGGTGCTGGTGTTCAAGGATCTCGGGCTGGTCAGCCAGGTCTTCGATGAGCAGACGCTTGGGGCCATGGAGGGCCACGTCGCGATCGGGCACTGCCGCTACTCCACCACCGGCTCCACCACCTGGGAGAACGCCCAGCCTGTGTTCCGGAACACAGCCGCGGGCACCGGCGTGGCGCTCGGACACAACGGCAACCTCGTCAACACCACCGAACTGGCCGCGCGGGCGCGCGACCTTGGGCTGATCAACATGCGCGGGGCGGCGGCCGCCACCACCGACTCCGACATCCTCGGCGCCTTGCTGGCCCACGGGGCGGCGGACTCATCGCTGGAGCAGGCGGCGCTCGATCTGCTGCCCACCGTGCGTGGCGCCTTCTGTCTGACGTTCATGGACGAGAACACCCTCTACGCCGCCCGCGATCCCTTCGGGGTGCGGCCGCTGTCGCTGGGGCGCCTCGACCGCGGTTGGGTCGTCGCCTCCGAGACCGCCGCCCTTGACATCGTCGGCGCATCGTTCGTCCGCGACATCGAGCCCGGGGAACTCTTGGCGATCGACGCCGACGGCGTCCGCTCGAGCCGGTTCGCTCCGCCGTCGCCCAAGGGCTGCGTCTTCGAGTACGTCTACCTCGCGAGGCCCGACAGCACGATCGGCGGCCGTTCCGTACACAAGACGCGCGTCGACATCGGACGCAGGCTTGCCCAGGAAGGGCCGGTGGACGCGGACCTGGTGATCGGCGTACCGGAGTCCGGCATCCCCGCCGCAGTCGGCTACGCACAGGAGTCGGGAATCCCGTACGGGCAGGGCCTGACCAAGAACGCCTACGTCGGCCGCACGTTCATCCAGCCGTCGCAGACCATTCGCCAGCTGGGTATCCGGCTCAAGCTCAATCCGCTCAAAGAGGTGATCCGCGGTAAGCGGCTCGTCGTCGTCGATGATTCGATCGTGCGCGGCAACACCCAGCGGGCGCTCGTTCGGATGTTGCGCGAAGCAGGGGCCGTCGAGGTGCACGTGCGCATCGCCTCGCCGCCGGTGAAGTGGCCGTGCTTCTACGGCATCGACTTCGCCACGCCCGCCGAGCTGATCGCCAACGCCGTCGAGAACGAAGAGGAGGCGGTCGAGGCCGTCCGCCACGGCATCGGCGCCGACTCCCTCGTATACATCTCACAGCACGCCATGATCGCGGCCACCGAACAGCCGGCGTCGCGACTCTGCTCGGCTTGCTTCGACGGCAAGTATCCGATCGAGCTACCGGGTGAGACGGCGCTCGGCAAGAACGTCATCGAGCAGATGCTCGCAACCGCCGCCAAAACAGGCATACCGATCCAAGCCGATAACGACAACGCATCGGCACTGCGCCGACCCTGAAATCTACTGCGGCGCAGTAGGACTGAACTTCACCCAGTGACGCCTTTTGTCGCTCGGCGCCGTGCCGTCGTCTTGGAGCGCCTGAGTTACCGCGGCACGGTATCCGGTCAGTCCGCCCTCCGGCGGCGGGATGAAGTCGTCGATGTCGTGCTCGAGCATCACGGCATCGTGCGCAAGCGACTCGACCAGCGGCCGAGCCAGGCCCGACGGGATCGGTGTCACCAGACCGACCCACCAGCTGGCGATCGAGGGAGTCAGAAGTGGCAGGACGATGATCACCCTGCGACGCAGGCCGGCGATTTCGGCATAGCCCTGCATCGCATCGCCGTACTCCATCACGTCGGGTCCGCCGACATCCCATGTCCGTGACTTCGGCACGTCGGCCGTGGCGGCCCGGGTCAGGTAGTCGAGAACGTCGCCTATCGCGATGGGCTGGATCCTGTTGTGCACCCACTTCGGTGTCGTCATCGCGGGTAAGCGGTCGGTCAGATGGCGGATCATCTCGAACGACGCCGACCCCGAGCCGATCACGATTCCGGCCTGCAGAACCACGGTCTCGATACCGGAGTCGATGAGGATCTCGCCGACCACGGCGCGCGACGCAAGATGTCGAGACAACTCGACGCCCTCGGGGTGCAGGCCGGACAGATAGACCAGCCGCCTGACCCCGGCCTGTTGCGCCGCCTTGACCACATTGCGCGCCGACTCCGCCTCCTCGCTGACGAAGTCCTTCGACGTCCCCATCGAGTGCACCAGGTAGTACACGACGTCGGCACCCTCGAACGCATCGGTCAGCGAGTCTGGTTCGGTCAAGTCGCCGCGAACCACCTCGACGTGGTCGCGCCACGGCGCATCCGCCAGCTTGTCGGGATTGCGCGCCATGGCCCGTACCTGCAGCCCGGCGTCCAGCAGTCGCGGCACCAGCCGACCACCGATGTAACCGGTGGCACCGGTCACAACGCAGCGAATCTCCTCCGCGGGCACAGAACCTCCGTCCGTCGTGTCTCCTCAGTATTCGTAGCCGCTAGGCGGGCGGATGACCCGTTTCAGGGTCAGGCAAACCCGCAGCCGGGATCGGGTTGGTCGTCGGCGAGCGGCGCGCCCGCCGGATCGATGTAGAGAATCTGCAGGACCAGCGGTCCAGGGCCGGGATTGCGGCCGATGTGCACGTATCCGGGACCGCCCTTTTCGGCGATGTTCTGGCCGGTCAGATACAGCCCGTCCATCGAGCAGTCGGCCCGATAGTGCATCAGGACGCCTTCGGTCACGACGCCGAGTAATTCGCCGTCGTGTGAATGCCAGCCGGTGCTTCCGCCAGGGGCGATGGTGATCTCGCGGAAGATGTAGTCCTTGCCCGCGTCGCTCGTCTGCCAGATGACGGTGCCATCCGTATCGCGCGGCGGTGTGGCGGTGGCGACGGCCGGAAGAGCCACCAAAACGGTGGCCACCGCAGCGGCGGCCACCGCAATCGAACGGACTGCCGCCACTCGTGCTCCTCGCGTGCGCCGGGTCATGGTCGCACACCCTGTCACAGCCGCGAGATTCATGGGCTTATGTCGGCAAGACCACGCACATCGACTAGCACGCACCACGAGGTCCTCAGGCCCGGTAGATTTGGCGGCGATGACCGATCGCGCCGCACAACACGGCATCTCCTATGCATCGGCCGGGGTGGACATCGAAGCTGGTGACCGCGCCGTCGAATTGTTCAAACCATGGGCAAGTAAGGCAACCAGGCCCGAGGTACGCGGGGGCCTCGGCGGCTTCGCCGGGCTGTTCGCGCTGCGCGGCGGCTACCGGGAGCCGGTGCTTGCCGCATCGACCGACGGGGTCGGCACGAAGCTGGCCGTGGCCCAGGCGATGGACAAGCACGACACCGTCGGGCTGGACCTCGTCGCGATGGTCGTCGACGACCTGGTGGTGTGCGGTGCCGAGCCGCTTTTCCTGCAGGACTACATCGCCGTCGGGCGCACCGTCCCCGAGCGGGTGAGCGAACTCGTGTCAGGCATCGCCAACGGCTGTGTGATCGCCGGATGTGCGCTGCTCGGCGGTGAGACCGCCGAACACCCCGGGTTGATGGCGCCTGACCACTACGACGTCTCCGCGACGGGAGTCGGCATCGTTGAGGCCGACGATGTGCTCGGCCCCGACCGCGTCAAACCCGGTGACGTGATCATCGGGATGGGGTCAACCGGGTTGCACTCGAACGGCTACTCGCTGGCCCGCAAGGTTTTGCTGGAGATCGACCGGATGAACCTCGCCGGACACGTCGAGGAATTCGGCCGCACGTTGGGCGAGGAGCTGCTCGAGCCCACCCGCATCTATGCCAAGGACTGTTTGGCGCTGGCTGCCGAATCCCAGGTGCGCACGTTCTGTCACGTCACCGGCGGCGGGCTAGCGGGCAATCTGGAGCGGGTCATCCCGCCCGGGCTGGCGGCCGAGGTGGACCGCGGTGCGTGGACGCCGGCACCTGTGTTCGGCATGATCGCCCAACGCGGGCGAATCGATCGCGCCGAAATGGAGAAGACGTTCAACATGGGCGTCGGGATGGTCGCCGTGGTGGCGCCCGAGGACACCGACCGTGCGCTTGCGATCCTGACCGCCCGGCATCTGGACTGCTGGATTCTCGGCACCGTCAAGAAGGGCAGTAAGGGCGGCGCACGCGTCCAACTCGTGGGTCAGCACCCACGCTTCTAGCGCAGGTTCTGCGGACTGAGACGACTAACGCCGCCAGTCGTCCTCTGGGGCCCAGTCGCCGCTGTCCGCGCCGTTGAGATCATCGTCAGGCTCGTTGCCGTCCGACCCGGCCAGCTCACGTTGAAGCTGGCTGAAATCGGTCTGCGGTGAGCTGTATTTGAGCTCACGAGCAACCTTGGTCTGCTTTGCCTTCGCCCGGCCGCGGCCCATGGGGGGACCCCCTCGCGCAATAACGGAGCGGCCCAATTAACAGGCGGCTCCGATCTGTGTGTCATTTATTGTCCTGCCAACACTTTACCGTGCCCTGCCGCCGTCCGCTGGCAGGCCCTCGCCCGGCGCGGATCAGCTCACCGAGCTCCGCCCCGCAGCCGCTCGACCGCCACCCGCCCCGCACCGGCGACGTCGGCGGCGGGCAACGAGTCGGCGTCGATCACCACAGGTACCTCGACCTCGCCACCGGTGGTCAGGGCGGTTTCACGGGGTAGGCCGCGTTTGATGAGAGCCAGCGCGACGGGGCCGAGGTCGACGTGGTCGACGACGGTGCCGAGGCGGCCCACGGTGCGGCCACCCGCGAGCACCGGGTCGCCCGTCACCGGCCGATCGGTGGACCCGTCGAGATGAAGCAACACCAGCATTCGAGGCGGTTTGCCCAGGTTGTGGACGCGTGCGACGGTCTCCTGCCCGCGGTAGCAGCCCTTGTCCAGGTGCACCGCGGTGCCGATCCAGCCCACCTCGTGCGGAATCGTCCGTTCGTCGGTGTCGACGCCGAGCCGCGGCCGCAGCGCCGTCACCCGGTGTGCCTCGTAGGCCCACACCCCGGCCCGTCGCACGCCCGCCGCGGTCAACCGGTCCAGCCAGTCGGCCGCCTGTGCGTGCGGCACCACCAGGTCGAGTTCGATACCGGGCCCGCCGAGCCGGCGCACGAACCCGCCGCCTGCCAGGGCCGCCGCGGTGTTTTCAGCTGGTAGCGAAGAGATGCCGATGACCCCGAGCACCTGGTCGTCGGCGAGCCGGGGGCCAAGCAGCGACAGCACCGCGAGGTCGGCCTGCTCGATCGTCACGTCGGCCCAGAACACCATCTTGCGCAGATACGCCAGCAATGGCTCACCGCGCCAGGATTCGGTATCGAGGTAGGTGGCGTCGCCGAGCTCGGTCTGAATCCAGTGATCCTCGACACGTCCCTGGCCGTCGAGGCTCAGATTCTGCGTGACCGTGCCGTCGGGGAGTTCGCTGACGTGCTGGCTGGAGATGTTGTGCAGCCAGCTCTTCCTCTCGCCGCCGGTGAGCTGGAGCACCACCCGGTGCGAGCGGTCCACCACCACGGCGTCGTCCGCAGCGGCGCGCTGTTCGCCCAGAGGATCGCCGTAGTGCCACACGGCGCCTGCGTCGGGCCCCGATTCGGGGGCGGGAACTGCTGACATGTCTTCAATCGTACGGCGCTACGCTTCTTGCCCATGGCGAGCCAACCCGGGGTTGTGGTCACGCTCGACGGACAGTCACACGATCCGCAGACGCCGCTGCTGCACGCCGACGACCTGGCCGCGGTGCGCGGTGACGGCATCTTCGAATCACTGCTTGTGCGCGACGGGCGGCCGTGCCTGATCGAGTCGCACCTCGGCCGGTTGACGCAGTCGGCCCGGCTGATGGATCTGCCCGAACCCGACCTGGCACGCTGGCGCGCCGCGGTGGCGACCGCGACGGCGCGCTGGACCGACCTCGGCGGAGCGGAGGGTGTGCTGCGGCTGATCTACAGCCGGGGCCGCGAAAGCGGCTCCGAGCCAACGGCATTCGTGATGATCGGCGCTGTGGCAGACCGGGTCGCAGCCGTCCGTTCGGACGGGATCGCGGCCGTGACGCTCGAGCGCTGCCTTCCCGCCGAGGGCGCAGCCGACATGCCGTGGCTGCTCGCGGGCGCCAAGACGCTGTCGTATGCGGTGAACATGGCGGCCCTGCGTCATGCCGAACGCCACGGCGCAGGCGACGTGGTGTTCATCAGCTCGCAGGGCACCGTCCTCGAGGGGCCACGTTCGACGGTGGTGATCGCCACGGACGTCGACGGCAACGGCGGAAGTCCATGTCTGTTGACCCCGCCGCCCTGGTATCCGATCCTGCGCGGCACCACACAGCAGGCGCTGTTCGAGGTGGCCCGCAACAAGGGCTACGACTGTGATTACCGCGTGCTGCGGCCTGCGGATCTATTTGCCGCCCAAGGGGTTTGGCTGGTTTCGAGCATCACCCTTGCAGCCCGCGTCCACACCCTCGACGGCAAGCCGCTGCCGCGGTCCACGATAGCCGCCGAATTCGCCGAGCTCGTCGACGCCGCCATCGTCAGCGATCGCTGACGATCTACGGTTTTCGGCCGGAGAGCATAAGGAGCGGCAGTCCCTCGATGCGAGAGACGTCTTTGTCGACGAGCTCGAGTCGACTCGCGAGGTCGCGTGCGTCGTCCAAGTCGAGCGACCGCCCGGCGATCCAGGTGCGGAAGAACGTGAGGTTGGGTCCACCGAGGAAGCGCGGAGTGGTGTAGTTCGCGACCAGGTTCTCGGAGTCCTCGAAGGTCGCGCTGCGATCCGCGTCGGTCACCAGCAACGGACCTCCGGGCTTGAGCACGCGTAAGCATTCGGCGAGCCCCGCGTCCTGGCTCGTCCAGTGTTTGATCGAGCCGTAGCTGATCACGCCGTCGAAGGCGGCATCGGGGAAGGCCAACGCAGTTGCGTCGCCGAGCTCGAACCGGACCCGGTCGCCGTAGCCGCGCATGAGCTTTGCAGCGCGCGCGATCTGGGGCTTGGACAGGTCGATGCCGACGATGTGGACGTGATTTCGCTCCCCTCAGACCGGCGCGCCAATCATATGCGCGGAGATAAATCGCTAGCAGCCGCGCGCAAGCACGGGTACTTTCGTCAGTACACAGGGAAGGAGGTGGTCCGACAAATTGATTGACTTATGGACATGTGAGGTGGCTGCGAGCTAGCAGCGCCAGGGGAGTCACCTGCGCGCGCTGGCGAATTCCCCGCAGTCACCCGGCCCCCGAGCCCTTGGTTTTGTCCAACCAATACAGCGGCTCGGGGGCCGCACCATTTCCGGGGCCGGATCACCCCAATCGGATCTAGGCTCTTTTCATGAGAATCTCCGGCTCGACAGTTCTGTTGACGGGCGCCACCGGCGGAATCGGGCACGCAATCGCGCAGGCTGTGGCCCAGCGCGGCGGACGTCTCATCGTGACCGGCAGACGCGCCGACGCGCTCGAGCAACTCGTGGCCGAATTCGGCGCGCAGGCGCTGACCGTCGACCTGGCGGTGCCCGATCAGGCCGAACACCTTGCCCGAGAAGCCGGCGAGGTCGACATCCTGATCGCCAACGCCGCTCTGCCCGCGTCGGGCACGCTCGATTCGTTCACCGTGGACGAAATCGACCGCGCGCTCGGCGTCAACCTGCGCGCTCCGATGGTGCTCGCGCACGAACTCGCTCCGAAGATGGCAGCGAAGGGACGCGGCCATCTGCTCTTCATGTCCTCGCTCCTCGGCAAGGCCGCGATGTCGGGCACTTCCGTTTACAGCGCCACCAAATACGGCCTTCGCGGGTTCGCCGGTTCACTGCGCGCGGATCTGCGAGAGGCCGGGGTCGGGGTGTCGGTGGTGTTTCCCGGGATGATCCGCGAGGCGGGCATGTTCGCCGACGCCAAGGTCGATCTTCCGAAGGGCACCGGGACCAGCTCTCCCGACGAGGTCGCGCAGGCCGTCGTCGACGCAATCGAAAAGAACCGCGGCGAGGTCGACGTCGCTCCGCTGTCCGTGCGGGCGGTGTCGATGGTCGCGGGTCTGGCTCCTGAGTTCGCCGCGGGCCTGACGCGACGCATCGGCGCGGACAAGGTGACTGCGAAGGTCGCCGAGGGTCAGCGCGACAAACGCTGAGTGGGTGAGGTGTAGCGGTGACACGGCACTGGCGTGCTGCCCGCCTCGGTCGCCGCCGCGTAGTCGAACGCACCCTCGTCTGTCCACAAGCACCGCTCGTAGAAGCGGCGGGCCCGGTCGTTCCCCGTCGCGACCGCCAGCCACGCAGTCTCGTGGCCCGCTTCGCCGATCACCCGCAGTGCACCGTCGAGCAGTAGCGCGGCAACGCCTGAGCCGCGGTGCGACCGCGATACGTAGACCTGTTCCACCTCGTCGCCCGCCACCATCGTGAAACCCGCGACCTCGCCGTCGACCATCGCGACAGTGGTTTCGGCGACTCGCTCCGCGGCGCGCTGCGAGAACGACTCGGGCGTGCGCACCTCGACGAGCGCGACCGGGACATGGCCGAGGTGACCGTCCCGCCATCCCTCACGCCAGATCGCGGCGACCTGGTCGGCGTCCGACGGGGTCGCGGGACGGAGCGCGGCAACTGCCATGGCCCGACCCTATGCGGCGTGCAATGATGCGGCGCATGCCCTCGCTGTGGCGGCTCGTCCCGCTGCTGGCCGTCTTCCTGGTCAGCTGCGCCCCGGTGGCTGAGCAGCCCGCCGCGGCAGGTTTGTCGCAGTGCAAGAGGGAATCGCTGAACACGCTGTACAAGGGCGTCTTCACCTTCGGCACCGACCAGCCCGTCTACCCGCCGTGGTACATGGGTGACAACCCCGAGAACGGCGAGGGCTTCGAATCCGCGCTCGCCTATGTCGTCGCCGCCAAGCTCGGCTATCCGCGCGACGAGGTGCGGTGGGTGCGGGTGCCGTTCAACGCGGCGCTTGCGCCTGGTGCGAAGGAGTTCGACGCGAGCCTTTCGGAGTTCTCGATCACCGAGCAGCGCAAGGCGGCCGTTGATTTCTCGACGCCCTATTTCGATGTAACCCAGGCCGTGGTCACGCTGAAATCCTCGCCTGCGGCCGCGGCCCGCAGCGTGGATGCGCTCAAGCCACTGCGGCTCGGCGTTCAGGTCGGCACAACCAGCTACACGGCGGCTGCCTCGGTGAACGGCGTCAACCCGGTGGCGGTCTACAAAACCAACGTCGACGCCAAAATGGCGTTGAGTAACGGTGAAATCGACGGCCTCGTCGCCGATCTGCCGACGGCCTTCTCGGTTGCCACCGAACTTCGCGACGGCGTCATCGTAGGCCAATTGCCCGCTGTCACAGACGATGTCGAGCAGTTCGGCATCGTTTTGAACAAGGACAGTTCGCTGACCCGCTGCGTATCATCGGCGGTCGATTCGCTTCGCGACGACGGAACGTTGGCCGCGCTTCAGACGAAGTGGCTTGCCGAGGCGGGCAGGGCGCCTGCTCTTCGCTAGCCGGCGTCGGGTCCCGGCGCCAGCGAGGCACATGCTTGCGTCGCCTTGTGCCAGGTCGCTTCGTCGGTGCCGGGCGGCGGGCCCGCGACGGGTCCCGGCGGTGCTGAAACACCGTGCTCGTGAAGGCAACTCGCGTATCCGCCGTGACCGCTGGGCGCAGGCACGTTGGTCGAAGACTCCTCGGACGGGGCTTGGGTGGACGAACAGCCCGCGACGATGACCGCTGCGGCCAGAGCGGCCGCCAACCGAATCTTGCGCATCAGCCGACGAACCTCGTCAGTCTGGCCGACAGGTGCGGCACCAGTCCGCCGTCGGCGTCAACGCGTTCCTCGACGTAAGCCAAATCGCCCCCCTCGACAATGCCGTACAACCGTTTCGCCCCTCCGACCAGCATCCCGGACTTGCTGCGCGCCAACGCATCTGTCACCAGTTCCCACGACGACTGGTTGAGCGGCTGGCCGTAGAAAAGCTCGACGTAGCCTGCGGAGTTCGCGAGAAGCAGTTCGATCGCCTGGGATTCGGCCGGATCGTTCGGGTCGTTGACGAACCGCCAGAACCCCGACTCCCGCAAGCCGCGCTCTTCGAATTCGCCGTCTTTGTTGAGCCGCCACGACCGGGCCTCCCAGATCAGGTAGTCGCCGCCGTCATGGGACACCACGATCTGCTGGCCGAACCGGTAATCGCCCTCTGCCCCCCGGCCTTCGCCTTCGCCGCGCCAAACCCCGACCAGAGGCAGCAGGGCAAGCAGCGCGCTGTTGAGGTCCGCGCCCTCGCGCAGGTTCGCGGTGTCGGCGGGGGCGGGCAGATCGGAGAATGCCGGGATGTTGCGCGCGGCCGTCACCTTGGCCCGTTCGGCCGCGGCGGCAACTGCCCGGTCGCCGGACCCGCCGCCGACGGTGCTTTCGTCAGACGTCACGATTCGTCAGTGATCAGCCGATACAGCGCATACAGAGCGAACCAGGTGATGAGCACCGTTGTCGCCACAAGCAGGAGTTCGAAGAACAACACCACGGCGCGAGTCTAGCCCGCGACCGGGTGCCGCCGCTGCCGCCTACGTCGCTATGCGACCTTGACGTCGACCTCGTGGATGCCCGCGCCCGACGGTGCGACGCTGGCGTCGCCGTTGCCCGCGGGCGACAGCGCCCGCAGCGTCCAGGTGCCTGGCGCTGCGAAGAACCGGAAGTCACCGGTGGCCGACGCGACGACCTCGGCGGTGAACTCGTCAGACGAGTCCAGCAGCCGCACGAACGCGCCACCGACGGTCTGGCCGGCGCCGTCGACGACGCGACCGGTGATCACCGTTTCCTTCTCCAGGTCAACGCCGGCAGGCAGCGTTTGTCCTTGTTTCGGTGCAGAGCACATATCAACTTCCCAACTCAATCGGGGCACCCACAAGGGAGCCGTATTCCGTCCAACTGCCGTCGTAGTTCTTGACGTTCTTGTGTCCCAACAGTTCCTGCAGGACGAACCAGGTGTGCGAGGACCGCTCACCGATGCGGCAGTACGCGATGGTCTCCTTCTCGCCGTCCAGCCCGGCCTCGGCGTAGATCTTGGCGAGGTCCTCGTCCGACTTGAAGGTGCCGTCCTCGTTGGCCGCCTTGCTCCACGGCACGTTGATCGCGCCGGGGATGTGGCCGGGGCGCTGGCTCTGCTCCTGAGGCAGGTGAGCGGGTGCCAGGATCTTGCCCGAGAACTCGTCGGGCGAGCGCACGTCGACCAGGTTCTTCACATTGATGGCGTCGATGGTCTCGTCGCGGAACGCGCGGATGCTGGTGTCGGGAGCCTTGGCGGTGTACGTCGTCGACGCCCGGTCAGGCACATCCGTGACAAGGGGGCGGCCGTCGAGTTCCCACTTCTTGCGCCCGCCGTCGAGCAGCTTGACGTTCTCGTGGCCGTACAGCTTGAAGTACCAGTAGGCGTACGCGGCGAACCAGTTGTTGTTGCCGCCGTAGAGGATCACCGTGTCGTCGTTGCCGATGCCCTTGTCCGACAACAGCTTCGAGAACTGCTGCTGGTCGACGAAGTCACGCTTGACCTGATCCTGAAGTTCGGTCTTCCAGTCCAGTCGGACGGCGCCTGCAATATGGCCGCCCTCGTAGGCGGAGGTGTCTTCGTCGACCTCGACGAAGACGGTGTTGGGTGCATCGAGATTGCTCTCGGCCCAGTCGGTGGTGACCAGGACGTCGGAGCGAGCCATGAAGGAAATCCTTTCGGTTGCTTAATATTTGGTAGTAATCACGCGGGGACGCTCGATCGACGCAGATGCGCGATCAGGGGGTAGAGCTGACAGCCGAGGCAGATGGCGAAGGCGGCGTTGAGGAATGCAGCGATAAGGGCGAACCCGGTGGCGATCAGTGCGAGCGTGCCCAGGCTCGTTGCGAATCCGACGGCGCCGACGACGGCGAAGACGAATCCGACGAGCTGAGCGAATTTCAGCGGCGGCACAGGTTCCTTCTCGCTGACCGGTGCGAGCCGGGGGGCGACGAACTTGGCGAAGATCAGCCCGTACGGGTGCTTACGCGGCCCGCCGAGCGCGCCGATCGCGAACACCAGCGCCTGCACGCCGAGAATGACAGCGGCAGCGGTCAGGCTGACGCTGGAGACGAGCAGCGTGACGACGAGAACCGCCGTCGTAACCCATGCAGCGAAACGGGGCCCGCGGACGTCGACCCGATCGACGACGGCGGCAGTGGTCCTGCTGGGCGATCCCAGTTCGGATGTCATGGAAGTCACACTCCTGTTGTTGGATACGGCTGGTTGCGAGCAGGCCACATAAGGGCTGCTCCGAGCGAGCGCGCGAGCTCGCGCGGCTGCGCTCAGCAGCTACAACAACAACAGCAACAACCCGCGACGCGGCACAGGTCGACTGTGCGGCGCTTGGTGAGCATCACCTGGAGGCGGGCGGACACGCCGGTCAGCTTACCCAATGACATGGTGATCAAGCCAACAGCGGTTCGAGCGCAGACCGCAGGTCAGTAGCGGTCGGGACACCGGATGCCCGGTATCGCCTCCTGCCGTCGGCGTCGAAGACGAATGTCGTTGGCAACGACAGCACCGAAAGGCGGCGTGCGGCGTCGGGATTGTCGTCCATGTCGATCTCGACATGTGCTACCCCCGGTAGGTCCCCGCATACCTGGTCGACGGCCCGCCGCACACCGGCACACGGCCCGCACCAAACCGCGCTGAAGTGCACGATTGTCGGACCGGTGGTCGAAAGGCCGAGGTCGGACGTGTCCATCGGCTCGGCTTCGGCGGTGACGGGCGTTTCCTTGAGCAGCCCCGCCCGCAGGGCGATCAGCCTGTTGATCACGTAGGCGATGCCGAACGCCGCGATCAGCACCACGAGGACGACGGCAAGCGAAGGGCTCATGACTGTGTGAACTCATTCAGCGAGACGGTTACTCCCTCGGCGATGCCCTCGATGATGACATCGGATCCGCGGGCGCCTTCACTTGTCGGGTTCAGACCGAACGGCAGCTTCAGCCCGGGCATCGTGGTGGTGAACGCGGCAAGCACGGCCGCAGTCTTGTCCGCGGGCACCTCCTGGTCGGCGGTGCCCGCGCCGGTGAGCACGCCGGTCGGGGTGAACACCAGGGTTGTCCGGTCGGGGCCCCCGACGGACAGGTCCACCGAGATGCTCACCCTCTCGTCGAAGTCGGCGGCCTTCGGCGTACCGGTGAAGACCAGCCCCTTGTTGCCCGAGATACCCGACTCGGTGGTGCCGCCGGTGGGGTTGTTGGTCTCCTTGGGCGGCGCCTCGACCAGCAGGTCGGGGATGCCCATGAAGCGCCCGAGATGGGTGGAGTCGATGATGATGCGGCTCTCGACCTTGGCCACCGGAAGTTCGGATTCCGTATCGATGAGCCAGGAGTCGTTCGGCACGTCGACGGAATACAAGGTCGCCTCGTAGGAAACCTTGCCCGCAACGGGGTGATCTACGCCATTCGCACGGATTTCGATCTGGCTGTAGTGCCGGTCGGCGGCCTGGGAGATGAACGGGAAGCCGATGATGCCGACCCAGGGGTCGAAGTCGAGCTTCGACTCGCTGCGAACGGCCCTGGCCAGGCGATATTCCGCGTAGATCGCCGCCCCGAAGTCGACGCCGACAGCCGCGATCACCACCGCGGCCACTGCCGACACCACCCCGACCACCACCTTGCGCACCCCGACATTCTGGCCCACCGGTCCGGCCTGCCCTGCTCGGCGCGGCTAATCGGCATGTGTCGGGTTATCGTTAGTGCACCGGTAACGCCCAGATGTCGTACACGAATCTGGGAGGTATCTGCAGACAGCGATGTCCGTCAACCTGCCCGGCACGCTGGAGGGCCCGTGGATCTACTGCTATTAACCGCCGACCCGCATCCTGAGTCGGTTCTGCCGTCGTTGTCGCTGCTCGCCCACAATGTGCGCACCGCACCCACCGAGGTTTCCTCGTTGCTGGAGGCCGGAAGCGCCGATATCGCCATCGTCGATGCACGCACGGATCTCGCGGCCGCCCGCGGGCTGTGCAGGCTGCTGGGCACCACCGGGACTTCGGTTCCCGTTGTGGCCGTCGTCAACGAGGGCGGTCTGGTCGCGGTGAACGTCGAATGGGGGCTCGACGAGATACTGCTGCCTGCTACCGGTCCTGCCGAGATCGACGCACGGTTACGTCTTCTGGTCGGCCGCCGCGGTGGCGCGGCGAGCCAGGAGAACGCGGGCAAGGTCAACCTGGGTGAGCTCGTCATCGACGAGGGCACGTACACCGCCCGCCTGCGCGGCCGTCCACTCGACCTCACCTACAAGGAGTTCGAGCTGCTGAAGTATCTGGCCCAGCATGCAGGCCGGGTGTTCACCAGAGCCCAACTGCTGCAAGAAGTATGGGGCTATGACTTCTTCGGCGGCACGCGCACCGTCGACGTCCACGTTCGTCGACTGCGCGCCAAGCTCGGACCCGAATACGAGTCGTTGATCGGCACGGTGCGCAACGTCGGATACAAGGCCGTGCGGCCCGCACGAGGACGCGCGCAGGCATCGGGAGCCGATGCGCCCGAGGACGTCGAAGACATCGACGACGCATTCGACGCGCCGATCGGTCTGCCCGAAGAGCTGGCTGACCCCTTGCACACCCAGTGACCGAGCCCGCCATTGCCTGGCGCACCGGCCTGACCGACTCCGACCAGCGCGAGATCCGGATGTTGATCGCCGCGGCGAAGACGGCTGACGGCGTCGCGCCCGTCGGAGACCAGGTAATTCGCGAGCTGTCCCACGACCGCACCCGCCACCTCGTGGCCCTCGACGGTGACGTAATCGTCGGCTATCTCGATCTCGCACCGGCGACGGACGACGACCCGGCGATGGTCGAGCTCGTCGTCCATCCTCGATGGCGACGACGAGGCATCGGGTCAGCGATGGCGCGGGCGGCGCTGACCGAGGGCGGACGCGGCACCCGGATCTGGGCGCACGGCAACACCGAGCCCGCACGTGCGGCGGCGAAGTCGCTCGGCGTCCAGGCCGTTCGCGAGCTGCTGCAGATGCGCCGCCCGCTGGCCGATTTGCCACCGCAGACGACACCGGACGGCGTGCGGATCGACACCTACCGCGGTCCGGACGACGACGCCGAACTGCTGCGCGTGAACAACGCCGCGTTCTCCTGGCACCCCGAACAGGGCGGCTGGACCGAAGCCGACATCGCCGAGCGCCGCGACGAGCCGTGGTTCGAGCCCGAGGGGCTCTTCCTCGCGTTCGACGAGCAGCGCGGCGAGCTGCTCGGGTTCCACTGGACCAAGGTGCACAACGACGGCCTCGGCGAGGTGTACGTGGTGGGCGTCGATCCTGGCGCGCAGGGCCGCGGCATCGGCGCCAGCCTGACGCTGATCGGGCTGCACTATCTGGCCGAGCGGCTTTCAGGAAACTCCCAGTCAACGGTGATGCTTTACGTCGAGGCAGATAACTCCGCGGCAGTCAACACCTATCGGCGGCTGGGTTTCGAGGTGTCAGGAATCGACGTGGCCTACGCCGCGAAATAGCACTGCCCGCGAGCGAGATTCACCCGGTGTTCGTTTGCCCCGGGAATCGACAGCTGTCAATATTGATGAATGTCGAAATCGCGGCCCATTGGGGCAGAGCCTTGCTGTGACGTCGGGCCCCTACTGCGGGCACCGCTGACGCCGGACGTCGCCATGCAAATCGCATCGATGCTCAAGGCTCTTGCAGACCCGATCCGTCTGCGGCTGTTCAGCGCCATCGCCAGTCGAGCCGGTGGAGAAGCGTGCGTCTGCGACATCTCGGACGGCATCGACGTCACGCAACCCACAATCTCGCATCACCTCAAGGTCCTGCGTGACGCGGGTCTGCTCACCTCCGAGCGCCGTGCGTCCTGGGTCTACTACGCGCTGGCGCCCGATGCGTTGCGCACCCTTGCGACGCTGTTCGACGTTCACGACCTGTCAATCGCTGTCGGGGCACAGCCATGACTCAAAAAATGTCGACCGAGACCTCCGAGGTTGTCGGCAAGCTCTCCACACTGGATCGGTTCCTTCCCTTGTGGATCGGCATCGCTATGGGCGCCGGCCTGCTGCTCGGACGTTGGGTCCCGGGCTTGAACACCGCACTGGACAAGGTCCAGATCGACGGCATCTCGTTGCCGATCGCGCTCGGCTTGCTGATCATGATGTATCCGGTGCTGGCGAAGGTGCGTTACGACCGGTTGGACGCCGTCACCGGCGACCGCAAGCTGCTGGTCAGCTCGTTGGTCCTGAACTGGGTGTTGGGCCCAGCGCTGATGTTCGCGCTGGCCTGGCTGCTGCTGCCCGATCTGCCGGAATATCGAACGGGCTTGATCATCGTCGGTTTGGCACGCTGCATCGCGATGGTCATCATCTGGAACGACCTCGCCTGCGGAGATCGCGAAGCCGCCGCCGTTCTTGTGGCCCTCAACTCAATCTTTCAGGTGATCATGTTCGCCGTGCTCGGATGGTTCTACCTGTCGGTCCTGCCCGGCTGGCTCGGGCTGGAGCAGACCACTATCTCCACATCCCCGTGGCAGATCGCCAAATCGGTACTGATATTCCTCGGGGTTCCACTCCTTGCCGGCTACCTTTCCCGCAGGCTCGGCGAAAAAGCGAAGGGACGCGACTGGTACGAGTCGAAGTTCCTGCCGACGATCGGGCCGTGGGCACTCTATGGATTGCTCTTCACGATCGTCATTCTCTTTGCGCTACAAGGCGATCAGATCACCAACCGCCCGCTGGATGTCGTGCGCATCGCGTTGCCGCTACTAGCCTATTTCGCCATCATGTGGGGCGGGGGTTACCTGCTTGGAGCCCTGATCGGCCTGGGCTACCAACGCACCACCACGCTGGCATTCACGGCGGCCGGCAACAACTTCGAACTAGCGATAGCGGTCGCCATCGCCACCTACGGTGCGACGTCTGGGCAAGCACTTGCCGGAGTCGTTGGTCCCCTCATCGAGGTCCCGGTCCTCGTTGCTCTCGTTTACGTCTCTCTGGCACTACGAAAGCGCTTCGCTAACAGCACTGTTAGGCAGGTTCGGTGAGCGAACAACCCAAGCCCGCGGTTCTATTTGTCTGCGTCAAAAATGGCGGCAAGTCGCAGATGGCTGCCGGCTTGATGCGCCAAAAGGCCGGAGACACCGTGGACGTCTACTCAGCGGGCACTGAGCCCGGCGCAGACATCAATGCTCTTTCAGCGGCGTCCCTCGCCGAGGTGGGAGTCGACATCAGCGAAGAGAAGCCCAAGCCCATCGACCCCGACATACTCAGTCGGGTAGATCTCATTGTGATCCTCGGACGCGAAGCGCAGCTCGACCCCATTCCGGGCACGCCACTTGAGAACTGGGATACCGACGAACCCTCGGAACGAGGGATCGACGGCATCGAGCGCATGCGGCTGGTTCGCGACGACGTCGCTGCTCGCGTGGAAGAACTCGCTTCTCGACTGACATCGCGAATTAGCCCGTCGCTCGGTTCGCCATAAGAGGTAACACAAATGGCTACTCATGCCTGGGTTCGCGAGTATCAGTCCTCGGCCAGAGTCATCGAGTGACGCTGGCGTGCAGACCATTTCCGGTGAAGGCGTCGAGGCCGGGAAGGGCCGGAATGCAGGGCTTGCCGAACCCGCCGGTGGCAGCGCAGCTGCGTAGTCGCGGAGGTAGGAGATCATCGGGTACTCACCAGATGTCGGTCACGTTCGGCCATCGCGGGCGACCGCGGCCGTGTTGATTTCATTGTCCGGTGTCAACCAGCTGTTCAAAGTGTCCTAGTTCGCGAGCGCGGTTCATTTTCCGTTCACCACCCGTAAGCAGTTCATTCATCGCGTCCCCCTAGGTTCACAGCCGAGCAGCAATGGGATCTGCTTGACGCGGTGAATGTGGTGATGGGCAGCATGCCCGACGCCCGGCGTCTACTGGTTGATCAAAGGAGCTTCGTGAAGGCGAAACGATCTGGTGCTGCGTTCGGCCTACTGGCCGCCAGCACTTTGCTGCTGTCGGCGTGTGGGAGTGACAACAACGCCTCTTCGGGATCGGGATCGGAATCGGGTGAGTCCGGTTCGCAGGCCGCCGGTGACTGCGGTGGCAAAGAAGCGCTCAAGGCGAGCGGATCGTCTGCACAGGCGAACGCGATGACGCGGTTCATCAACGCCTACGAGAAGGACTGCCCCGGTTTCACCCTCAACTACACCTCGAGCGGGTCGGGTGCCGGTGTTTCGGAGTTCCTCGGCGCCCAGACGGACTTCGGCGGAACTGACTCTCCCCTCAACGCGGAGAAGGGCGAGGTCGACAAGGCCAAGGAACGTTGCGGGGGCAGCGAGGCGTGGAATCTTCCCGCGGTGTTCGGACCCATCGCGGTGACCTACAACGTCGCCGGCGTCGATGGCCTGGCGCTGGACGGACCCACACTGGCCAAGATCTTCAACGGCGCGGTCAAGACCTGGAATGCGCCGGAGATCGCGGCGCTCAACGAGGGCGTTGCCCTGCCGGCCGAGCCCATCAACGTCATCTACCGCAGCGACGAGTCGGGTACGACAGACAACTTCCAGAAGTACCTGGATGCGTCGTCGGACGGCGCTTGGGGCAAGGGCGCGGGCAAGGGCTTCGCCGGCGGTGTCGGTGAGGGCGCAAAGGGCAACGAGGGCACCTCGGCGGCAATCACGACCACTCCTGGCTCAATCACGTACAACGAGTGGTCATTCGCCAAGTCCCAAGGCCTGTCCGTCGCCAAGATCATCACCTCTGCAGGGCCGGAACCGGTCGAATTGAGCACGGAGACGGCGGGCAAAGCCATCGACGGCGTCAAGTTCAAGGGCCAGGGGAACGACCTCGTCCTCGACACCGCGTCGTTCTACAACCCCACCGAAGCCGGGTCATACCCGATCATGCTCGCAACCTACGAGGTCGTGTGCTCGAAGTACCCCGATGCCGAGGTTGCCACCGCGGTGAAGGCCTTCATGCACTCGGCTCTCGGCAACGGCCAGACCGGTCTCGAGGAGAACGGCTACATCCCCGTGCCTGAGACCTTCAAGGAGCGGTTGACCACAGCCGTTGACGCCATCAACGCGACGGCCTAGTAGCGGCAACGCATGGCTGTCACACCGGATTCGACCGCTGTGGGCTCGTCGGGAACGACGACGAGCCCACAGCAGGTCGGGCAATATTCAAAGAAGGCAACCAAGCACCCGGAGGGATCGGCTTTGAAGCGAGGCGAGGGACGTTGGGGCGACACCGTCTTCAAGTCCATCGCGATCGCTGCCGGTGCCATCATCATCGGCGCGATCGCCCTGATGGGGCTCTTCCTGATCATCAAGGCGATTCCGTCGCTACAGGCCAACCATGCGAACTTCCTGACCAGCACCGAGTTCCTGACCAGCGACACGGAGAATCTGCGCTTCGGCATCCGTGACCTGCTCATGGTGACGGTGCTCAGTTCGGTGTTCGCCCTGATCATCGCCGTACCCATCGCGATCGGCATCGCGGCGTTCCTGACGAACTATGCTCCGAAGCGGCTGGCGAAGCCTTTCGGCATGCTGGTTGATCTGCTGGCGGCGGTGCCGTCGATTGTCTTCGGCCTGTGGGGCATCTTCGTGTTGGCTCCGTGGCTCACCCCGGTGGCTACCTTCCTGAACGACAACCTCGGCTGGTTCTTCCTGTTCTCAGACGGCAACGTGTCGCTGGCCGGCGGCGGAACGATCTTCACCGCGGGAATTGTGCTCGCGGTGATGATCCTTCCCATCATCACCTCGGTGACCCGCGAGGTCTTCGCACTCACCCCGCGAGGCCATGTCGAGGCCGCGCAGGCTCTTGGCGCCACAAAGTGGGAAGTCATCCGGATGACCGTCTTCCCCTACGGCCGAAGCGGCATGATCGCGGCCTCGATGCTCGGCTTGGGCCGTGCGCTCGGCGAGACGATCGCGATCCTGATCATTTTGCGCACCGCCGCTCAAGCAGGCCACTGGTCACTCTTCGACGGTGGCTACACATTCGCGTCCAAGATCGCCTCGGCGGCAGCGGAGTTCAGCGCTCCACTGCCGACGGGGGCTTACATCGCCGCCGGATTCGTGCTCTTCGCGCTGACGTTCGTCGTCAACGCACTCGCCCGGGCAGCGGCCGGAGGAAGGGTCAGCGGAGGATGACGGCAACACTCGACCAGCCGGTGAAGTCCCCCACCTTCCACCCGGTCAGCACCGGTCGCAAACTCAAGAACAACATCGCGACGACGCTGTTCGCCACGTCGTTCGTGCTCGCGATGATCCCGTTGGTCTGGCTGATCTACACCGTGCTGGCAAAAGGCATCACCGCCATCACGTCATCGACGTGGTGGACCAACTCCCTGGCAGGCGTCCTGCCTGAGGAGTTTGCCGGTGGTGTCTACCACGCGATCTACGGCACGCTCATCCAAGCAACGATCGCCGCCGTGATCTCTGTGCCCTTGGGCGTCATGGCAGCGGTGTACCTGGTCGAATACGGGCGAGGACGATTCGCCAAGGTCACCACGTTCATGGTCGACATCCTGGCCGGTGTGCCGTCGATCGTGGCCGCGCTCTTCATCTTCGCGCTGTGGATCGCCACCCTTGGCTTCGAGCAGAGCGCCTTCGCCGTTTCGCTGGCGTTGGTGCTGTTGATGCTGCCCGTTGTCGTACGCAACACCGAGGAGATGCTCAAGCTCGTACCCGATGAGTTGCGAGAAGCGGCCTACGCGTTGGGTATTCCGAAGTGGAAGACCATCATGCGCGTCGTGGTGCCCACGGCACTGCCAGGGATGATCAGCGGCATTCTGCTTGCCCTGGCCAGGGTGATGGGTGAGACGGCGCCGGTGCTGGTGCTCGTCGGTTATAGCCGGTCGATCAACTTCGACGCATTCGAAGGCAACATGGCGTCGCTGCCATTGCTGATCTACACCGAACTGATCAACCCGGAAGCGGCTGGCGCGCTGCGGGTCTGGGGCGCTGCATTGACGTTGATCTTGATCATCGCGGCGCTCTACGTCGGCGCTGCCTTCATCAACCGGTACTTGACGCGGAACAGAGTTTAGGAGCCTCATGGCCAAGCGGTTGGATCTCAAGGATCTCAATATCTACTACGGCAGCTTCCACGCCGTAGCCAATGTGAGTCTCGCTGTACACCCGCGCAGCGTCACAGCCTTCATCGGGCCGTCCGGCTGCGGGAAATCGACTGTGCTGCGGACCTTGAACCGCATGCACGAAGTGATCCCCGGCGCCCGAGTCGAGGGATCGGTGCTGCTCGACGGTGAGGACATCTACGCCTCGGGCATCGACCCCGTGAGCGTCCGGAAGACCATCGGCATGGTGTTCCAGCGGCCAAACCCGTTCCCCACCATGTCGATTCGCGACAACGTGGTAGCCGGTCTGAAGCTCCAGGGCGTGCGCAACAAGAAGTCGCTCGACGAGGTCGCCGAGCGTTCGCTCAAGGGCGCCAACTTGTGGAACGAGGTCAAGGACCGGCTGGACAAGCCCGGCGGAGGGTTGTCGGGCGGGCAGCAGCAGCGGCTGTGCATCGCGCGCGCGATAGCCGTGCAGCCTGATGTGCTGCTGATGGACGAGCCGTGCTCGGCGCTGGATCCCATCTCGACGCTGGCGATCGAGGATCTGATCTCGGAACTGAAGCAGGACTACACAATTGTGATCGTGACGCACAACATGCAGCAGGCCGCCCGGGTCAGCGATCAGACCGCGTTCTTCAACTTGGAGGCGACGGGCAAGCCCGGCAAATTGATCGAGGTCGACGACACTGAGAAGATCTTCTCCAATCCGACCGAGAAGGCCACCGAGGACTACATTTCGGGCCGCTTCGGCTGAAAAGGTGACCATCGAGGCGCGGCGCACTGGCGACACGATATCCGGCTTAAAAAAGCATCGAGCGGCCATCCCGCCTACGCGGGGAAAGTTGATGCTTGTCGACACCGATCCGAACGTTGCGTCCCAGTTGATGGACGACGCGGCGGAAATCGGCATCAATGCCACCTGGCGTGACGATGGGGCCGAAGCCCTTCTGGCCATCGGTGAAGACCCGCCCAATGTCCTCGTCCTCGCCGCTCGCACGGACATCGTCGGCGCGGCGCGGATCACTGCCGCCGTCCGCAGCAAATGGGACTTCCCCATTTTGATCGGGTCTCCGAGTGCAGACAACAACGACACACGCGGCGCCTTGGCTGCCGGCGCGTCGGCGCTCATCGCTCGCCCGTACGACATAAACACGATCGCGCCGTTCGCTCTCAACGGAAGCCATCAATCGCTGCGAAATCCAACGGTCTACGTGGCGGGTCCAATCGAAGTGGACCGGGAGGGTTACGAAACCCGCGTCCGTGGCCGAGACGTTCAGTTGACCCAGCGGGAGCTCGAGCTGCTCGTCTACCTCATCGACCGCCGCGGACGCGTCGCCAGCAGCGACGACATCAGCCGAGCCGTCTGGGGCCATCCTGCAGACACCAATACCGTTGCCGTTCATGTACGGCGGCTGCGTGAGAAACTCGGCGATGACCACGAACACGGCGAGTTCATCCGCACGATCCGCGGCGCGGGCTACCGGTTGGCTCCCTCGATCTATACGTGACGACAGCGTCCAGCGTCGCTGACATCGGGGAAGTGCGACAACTAGTTAGTCAGCACCACCCTGGTTCCCGACGGCTCGGTGGTGGTCCAGGCCCGCTCCACATCGGTCAACGGTCGTGCGAGCGTGCGCAGATGCAGCTCACCGGACGCCACCATGTCGAACAACCTCGGCAACGCCTCGGCGCGGACGCGGCCCATCACATCGGGTGGGACGCTTCCGAGTCCGACACCGCAGATCATGATCCCGTTGCCGCGCAGAATGCCTGCGGGCAGCGTGATGTTCGGCCCCGCCATCGATCCGATCTGGACGAAGCGGGTGAGGCGGTAGTGCGCTGACGAGTGGCTGTCGCTGAGCGCCTCGAGAACCTGCTCTGCGGGCGGGCCCCAGAGATAGTCGAGCACGGCATCGAACGGCCGCTCGGCGTGCATCGCGGTCACCCGTGCGGTGACGTCATCGCCGCCGAGAACGATCGATTCGTCGGCGCCGACCGTGCGCAGCCAGTCAAGCCGCGCGACGTCGCGCCCCGCGGCCACCACCCGCCCGGCGCCGAACACCGTCTTGGCCAACTGGACGGCCACCGAACCGGTTACCCCGGTGGCGCCGAGGACGAGGACATGACCGCCGTCCTGTAATGCGGCGCCGTGTTCGAGTGAGATCCACGCGGAGACTCCCGGGTTCGGGATGGCCGCCGCGGTGACGGAGTCGACCACGTCGGGCGACTCGAACGCACCCTGGTCGCTGATCAGCGTGCGTTCCGCCATCATCCCGTAGGGCGCCAACGCGCCGGTGTAGACGCGGCGGCCATCCTGCAGCCGGGCCACTCCGTCGACTCCGGGCACGGTAGGCAGCTGAAATTCTTTGCTGGCGTAGTGCTTTCCCGAGACGATTCCGCGGGTCAAATTGGTGAGTGCGGATGCCTCGACGGTGGCGACGACGGACCGGTCAGCCTGGTCGGCCTCGCGTCGCGATCGGGACAGCTGAAAGGCACCGTGTCCAAGCACGTGCAGAGGCTGGTCGAGGCCGGGCTGGTGGTGCGCTCGGCCATACCCGGCAACCGCAAGGAAATCGAGCTGAACCTCACGGTCGACGGTGAACTCGTCGCCGATGCGCACCGTCAACTGCACGAGGAAATGGCAGCGGGGCTGCGCGATGTGTTGATGCGCTACCCCAACGCCGAACTCGAAGTGCTGGTCAAGGTCCTGCGCGATCTGATGGCGGCGACCAAGGTCGGTGTCCGGCTCACCCCGGGGGAATAGCCCGGCGCCTGAGTCGTTCGTAACGGACATGACCAAGGCAGTGCAATTCGACCGATTCGGCGACATCGATGTTCTCGAGGTGCGTGAGGTCGAGCGTCCGCAGGCCGGGCGCGACGAGGTTCTTGTGGAAGTCAGGGCCGCAGGCATCAACCCGGGCGAGGCTTCCATCCGCAAGGGCTTGCTCAAAGACGTATTTCCCAGCACATTCCCATCTGGGCAGGGCAGCGACTTCGCAGGCGTGGTGGCCGAAATCGGTTCGGGCGTAGCCGGATTGGCCGTCGGCGACGAAGTCATCGGATTCAGTGAGAAACGGGCCAGCCATGCCGACTTCGTCGTGGTCCCCCCGGCGAACCTGACCGCCAAGCCCGCCGGAGTGTCCTGGGAGGTTGCGGGCGGGTTGTTTGTCGCAGGCACCACCGCATACGCCGCCGTCCGCGCCGTCGATCTGTCACCAGGAGAGGTGGTGGCCGTATCGGGTGCTGCGGGAGGGGTCGGTGTCATCGGGGTCCAGCTCGCACAACGCGCAGGAGCCACGGTAATCGGTATCGCGGGGCCGTCGAACGACGAATGGCTGCGCGCGCACGGCGTTCTTCCGGTCAACTACGGCGACGACCTGGCCGAGCGGCTGCGGGCCGCGGCGCCAGAAGGTCGGATCGACGCATTCCTCGACTTCTTCGGTGGCGGCTACGTCGAGCTGGCGGTCGACGAGCTGGGTATCGCGCCGGACCGGGTGGACACCATCATCGACTTCGCCGCCGCCGAGGCGTTCAAGGTGCGGACCGCGGGCAATGCCGACGCCGCCAACGCCGAAGTACTTGCTGAATTGGCGGCGCTGGCCGCCGATGGCAGGTTGGAGGTGCCGATCGCTGAGTCGTTCGCGCTCGACGACGTGCGGGAAGCGTTCCGCACGCTCGAGCAGCGGCATACCAGGGGCAAGCTGGTGCTCCGCCCGTAGTCGCGGCTAGCGCTGGGCGGGCAGTTCGTCTTCCTCGGGGAACCTACCCGTGGCCTGGAAGATGACTCGGCGGGCGACCTCGACGGCGTGATCGGCGAACCGCTCGTAGAAGCGGCTCAGCAGTGTCACGTCGACGGCGGCGGTGACCCCGTACTTCCATTCCTTGTCCATCAACACGCTGAAGAGGTGTCGGTGAAGGTCGTCCATTGCATCGTCTTCCTCGCTGATGCGCGAGGCCTTTTCCGGATCCTTCGTCAACAGCACCTCTTGCGCGCTATTGCCGAGTTCGACGGCCACCCGGCCCATTTCGGCGAAGTAGCCGTTGACCTCCTCGGGCAGCGCATGCTGCGGATGACGGCGGCGGGCGATCTTCGCGACGTGCAGGGCAAGTGCACCCATCCTGTCGACGTCGGCGACGATCTGGATCGAGCTGACAATCGCGCGCAGGTCACCTGCAACAGGAGCTTGCAGGGCGAGCAGCACGAACGCTGCTTCCTCTGCCTTGGCGCTCATCGCGGCGATTTGCTCGTGGTCGGTGATCACCTGCTCGGCAAGCATCAGATCGGCCTGCAGCAGGGCCTGGGTCGCACGCTCCATCGCAACACCGGCCAGCCCGCACATCTCGCCAAGCTGGTTGGTTAGGGCATCTAGCTGCTCGTGATACGCAGTTCGCATATGGCCAGCCTAAGGGCTGATCCGGTGAATCGTCACGATGTGCAGGGTGAACGAAAGGTGAATGCCGCCGGACCAACCACCGCTGGGCCCGGCTGCGACGTCGCGCTACTCGCAGGTGGTATCGGCGGCGTTGGTGACCGTGAGGTCCTCGGGCAGTTGGGTCGGTGTGCTTCCGGTGCCGTGAAGAACATGGACCTGCACCGACGAGCCACTCGGCATCGGCGGGCTGACATTGGCGAAGTCCGACCCGAGCACCACCTGCACGGTGTTGCCCTTCCCGTTGACGCGCTCGATCGTCGGCTCGACGAAGGCCGATGCCACCGTCGCCGCGGCCTCTTCGTTGCCCGGCGAGAAGAACACCGTCGTCTCGGTGAGCGAGCTCGGGTAGGTGTCGGGCGTCTCCACGTTGAAACCGTGCTGCTGTAATTCCGTTGCGGCAGTTGCTCCGAGGCCGTCCTGCCCGGTCGAGTTCGACACGTGGACGGTGACCGACGTCGGGTCGGTGGTGACGGCGTCGACCACTTCACCGGGATCGGCGGCAAGCTCGGGCGTCGGCGACTCGGGGGTCTCGTTCGTCAACGACTCCGGCGTGCCAGGAACCGGGGTGTTGTCGGCGTTCTTTTCCTCGGGCAACGGGTCGTCGTTGATGATGGCGTCGAAGATCGCCCTCGTGTCGTCCACGCGCATGTGCTCGTTGCCCCACTCGTCCATATAACCCGTGGTCGGGATGGTGAGGAAGGTGATACGACCGGCGGCGACGTTCTGCAGCGACTGGCCGAGCGCCACCAGGTCCTTGGTGTCGATGTTGTCGACGTAGCTGTCGCCGATGAACTGGTTGACCACGTTGTTGAGCTTGTTGAGGGAGAAGAACACCTCCTTGGAGATCAGCGAGCGCAACAGCGACGACAGGAACAGCTGCTGGCGCTTGATGCGTCCGTAGTCGCCGTTGGTTTCGGTGGTCACCTGGCGCGCGCGTACATAGTTCAGCGCGGTGTGCCCGTCGACCATCTGGCGGCCCGCGTTGGGCAGCACCGTACCGAGCTCGTAGTCCTCCAGCGGCGTGGTGCTGCACACCTCCACGCCGCCGAGCGCATCGACCATCTTGGAGAAGCCGGCGAAGTCGACAGCCATGAAGCGGTTGATGGACAGACCCGACAGCTTCTGGATGACCTTCACCAGGCATTTCGGGCCCCCGAACGAGAAGGCCGAGTTCAGCTTCGTCTCGGTGTAGATCTCGTCGGGGCCGTACTCGCCTGTCTCTTCGTCATACAGGGGGCCGTATTCGCCGGTCTCGGGGTTCCAGGCTTCGCACTGCATGGGCTCGATGTTCAGGTCGCGCGGAAACGAGACCGCCACAACGCGTTCGCGGTTGGCGGGAATGTTGACGAGCATGATGGTGTCCGAACGGGCTCCGCCTGCGTCCTCGGTGTCGCCCGCGCCCATGTCCGCGTTCTCGCCGAAGCGGCTGTCGATGCCGACGATGAGGAAGTTCTCGTCGCCGAACTGCGCATTGGGATCGATGATGTCGCGGGAGCCCTGGTCCAGCGCCGAGACCCGGTTGAGCATGCTGTTCTTCGCCGACTGCCACTGCCAAGCACCACCGGTCATCGCCAGCGCGAGCACCGCGAACACCGCGGCGATGGAGCGGCCGGCCAGCATGACGCGACGATGCGCTTTCCGATTGTTCTTCCTAGGCGGACCGACGAGATCGGTGGAGGGCTCACTGACCCGCTCGGGTGCGACGCGCTCGAGTCGTGCCCGCCGCAACGCGGCCAGGTCGGGAATCTCGTCGGCGTAGGAGACCCTGGGGATGACTTCGGTATCGGGGTCCGAAAGGTCCTCGGGCTGCGGTTTGGGCCGCAGCGGCCGAGGCTGCCGCGCGCGCGGCGGGGGAGCAGGAGGTGGCGGAGTCGCCGCCTTGGGTGGCGCCGCACGGGGAGGGGTGGCACGCGGCGGCGTCGCCGCACGCGGGGGCTCCGGCTCGGGGGCAGCGTGCCGACTCGGAACGTCCGGCGAGCTGGCGCCGGTGACCTTCGCGATCAGGTCGGCGACCGTGACACCGTCGGTATGGCTGTTGGTGGCCGGCGGCGGATCGTTCTCCTCCGGTTCACCAGCAGATCCGCGCTCCCACGGCGCGGCGGGTCGCGGTGGGAGTGGAGATCGGGTAAGCCACTCGTTGGCACCGTCTTGATCGGCACCATTCGCATCGGACGCGCGTCGGCGACCAGGAGTGGCGTTATCGCCGTCACTCATGTCCCTACTGGCCTCCGACTGTATGAGCAGCGCGCGCGTCGGTTCGTATCAGCCACTGCGCTGCTTCCACCTGAGTTGAGCGGCAATATCCGTGGCCCCGCGTCTGGAGCCAATAACGGCAAGACTCACATCGTACTGAGAGATCCTGAGATACGTAATGTCGAGATGGTCTCGGTTCACCCACCGGAATGCATCATGTCGGCCCCTTCGGGCACTGTGCAGTCATCCGGGTCGGCCAGCCAACCATCCGGAAGAGCCACCGAGGCAGGCGATCCCTGGCGCCCCCGAGGACCGTTCGCGGCCTGCGGGAACGCCACCTCGGAGTCCAATGTCGCGAGCAGTTCGTCCAGCTGTTTTACCGTCTTGACCAGCGCCAATGCTCGTCGAAGATCGGCTCCGGCGGGGAATCCGTGCAGGTACCAGGCGATGTGCTTGCGAATGTCGCGCATGGCCTTGTCCTCGCCGAAGTGAGCGGTGAGCAGGTCGCCGTGCCTGCGCATGATCATCGCGACCTCGCCCAGTGTGGGCGGTTTCACACCCTCACGGCCCGCGAACGCGTCGGACAGCTCGGCGAACAGCCAGGGCCTGCCGAGGCAGCCCCGGCCGATCACGACGCCGTCGCAGCCGGTCTCCGACATCATGGCCAATGCGTCGTCGGCGTCGAAGATATCGCCGTTTCCGAGCACTGGAATGCCTGTGACGTGCGCTTTCAGCGCGGCGATCTGCTCCCAGTCGGCCTTGCCGGAGTAGCGCTGCGACGCAGTGCGGGCGTGCAGCGCGACAGCCGCGGCACCTTCCTCGGCCGCGATGCGTCCGGCGTCGAGGTGGGTGTGGTGGGCGTCGTCGATGCCGATCCGGAATTTCACCGTCACAGGAACGTCGGTGCCTTCGGTGGCCCGCACCGCGGCGGCCACGATCTGGCCGAAGAGGCGGCGCTTGTAGGGCAGCGCCGCACCACCCCCACGCCGGGTCACCTTCGGCACCGGACAGCCGAAGTTCATATCGATGTGATCGGCCATGTTCTCGTCGACGATCATCTTCGCGGCGGCGTAGGTGTTCACCGGGTCGACGGCATAGAGCTGTAGCGAACGGGGCGTCTCATCCGGGCTGAAGCTCGTCATGTGCAAGGTGACCGGATGGCGCTCGACGAGCGCGCGGGCGGTCACCATCTCACAGACATAGAGCCCGCTGACCGTGCCGGCCCGGGCGAGCTCGAGTTCGCGACACAGCGTGCGGAACGCGACGTTCGTCACGCCTGCCATCGGTGCCAGCACGACAGGGCTGGCCAGCGCAATGGGACCGATCCGCAACTGCGTGCGGGCTTCCGTCAGGACGGAGATGACGCGAGAACCTTCTTGGATTCCAAGCGCTCGGCCTTCTTCGCCTCACGTTCGAGGCGTTTCTGCTTGGCGACCTCGAACTTGTCGCAGGTCTCCTCGAGCTCCTCGATGAGCACGCCCAGGTCGTCACGCATCCGTGCAGCCTCGCCGCTGAAGTCCTCACGCTCGAAGATCCGCCACTTCTTCAACACCGGCTTGACGACGTCGTCGAGGTGGATACGCGGGTCGTAGACACCGCCGACGGCGATGATCACGGCCTTGCGGCGGAACTCAGGAACGGTGAACCCTGGCATCTTGAAGTTGCGCAGTACGCGGTGCAGCGAGTGCATCGCCTGGTCCGGCGCGATGTCGAAACCGGCCTCGCTGACGTCCCGGTAGAAGATCATGTGAAGGTTCTCGTCGGCCGAAACCCGTTGCAGCAGTTGATCGGCGATGGTTTCGTCGCACGCCTTGCCGGTGTTGCGGTGCGAGACGCGGGTGGCCAGCTCCTGGAACGTCACGTAGATGACGGAGTCGAAGAGGCTCTCGGCGAACAGGTCGCCCTGCTGGTTCTGGCCGGGGCTGAAGCCACGGGTCACCTGCTCGAGGCGCAGCGTCTCGAGGGCGACGGGGTCGATGGCGCGGGTGACGACGAGGTAGTCGCGCAGCGCGATACCGTGCCGGTTCTCCTCGGCGGTCCACCGGTTGACCCACTGCCCCCACGGGCCGTCCATGGAGAAGTTCATCGCGATCTCGCGGTGATAGGACGGCAGGTTGTCCTCGGTCAGCAGGTTCTGGATCATCGCCGTCTGCGCGACCTCGGACAGCTTGGATTGACCGGGCTCCCAGTCCTGGCCGCCGAGCGCGTAGTAGTTCTTGCCGTCCGACCACGGGATGTAGTCGTGCGGGTTCCAGTCCTTGCGCATCGAGAGGTGCCGGTTGAGGTTCTTCTCAACAACAGGCTCGAGCTCGTGCAGCAGGTGCAGGTCGGTCAGGTTCTCGTGCATTAGGCCTGCGCTCTCCTTGGATTCGGGGCCGTCCACCATCCTGGTGCGGCTCCCAGATTTATCTGTACCTGTTGGTTGCAGTCAATATATCTGTGTACCCCAGACACAGCAAGTTGCTGTGTCGGTGTCGCCGCGTCGAAAAGATCACGATTCCTCTGAAGAAGTAGACGCCGGTACTGCTCGCGGGTTGGGCCGCTCGACGGTATTGTTTTGTGCAGGCATTGAAGGGCGCCTGGATTCGTGGCAACCGTAGACCTTAGACATAGGTGGGCATGTGAAGAAGATCATCGTTTCGGCGGGCATCGGTGCCGCAGGGGTTGCGCTGGCGTTGTTCGGCGCGGGCGTCGCGTCGGCTGCACCCGACGTGGTGGGAATGACCTACGGCGACGCGGTTTCCGAGATCGAGCAGGGTGGCGGCTCCGCCAAGATCTCGGTCACCGTCGGTGATCGTCAGGATGCGATGGGCGACTGCCTGGTCACCAACGCAGTCGATGCGCCGTTCACGCGGTACAACGATGGCGAGGCGGCGCATGCTGACGGCGAGGTGCTTCTTGCGCTGAACTGCAACCGCGGCGCCGCGACGGCGACCACGCCCGGCTCTTCGTTGGCCAGCTCGGATGGCCGCGCGTTCCAGGCCAAGGCCGAGGAGGCCGCGCAGGCTGCGCAGGACGAGCAGGACCAGCTCGCCATGGCAGGGGAGACCCCGGGCGTTCCCTCGGACGAGAACATTCCGACCGGGTAGTTAACACCCGCCTCACCTTCTCTTCGCAATCTCACAGCGAGGGTTTGTCACCCTCGCGGCATGAAGATCATCGTTTCGGCAGTCGCTGCCGTGGCAGCCTCTGGTGCGTTCGGGTTGTTCGGCGCGGGTACGGCGTTGGCGGCACCCGATGTCGAGGGCATGACGTATGAGGACGCTTTCGCCGCCATCGAGGAAGAGGGCGGCATCCCCAAGATCGCGGTGACGTTCGGCGACCGCCAGGATGCGATGGGCGCCTGCCTCGTGACGAGGGTCACGGACGGGTCTTACGTCAGGCCCATCGCCGGCGATGTGTACTTCGGGCCCGACGACGGCGACGTTCTGCTCACCCTCAACTGCAATCGCGGTGTCGCGACGGCGACCACGCCGGGTGCTTCGGCGGCCAGCGCTTCGGGCCGCGAGTTCGCGGCCAAGGCCGAGGAGGCGGCCGCTGCGGCTCAGAACGAGGAAGACGAATTGGCCGATGCCGGTGAGCTTCCCGGCGTACCCGGCCAGGTGGCCGAGTAGGACTCAGTAACTCGACACCCTGCTCAGCAGCATCTCGACGCAGTAGTCGATGAACTGCTCGCGGGTCGCCGCGAGGCGGCCGTTCAGGTAGGCGGTGAACAGGGCGGACAGCGCGCCGATCAGGCCGGTGGCCGCCATGGCCTGCACCGCGGGTTCGGTGATGCGGGTCAGCTTGTGCTGGAGCAGGTCGATGAAGCTGGGCATCCAGTCGGCCCCCGACCGCGTCAGCACCGGTTCGACGGCGGGCGCGAGGAGAAGCACCCTTCCGCGGGTCGGGTCGTCGACCATCAGCGCAACGAATCGTTCCACCGCGTCGCGCGCGGTGGTGGACGACGAAAGGGTGGACATCGCCTCGGTGCAGACGTCGTCGTAGACCGCTCGCACGAATTCGTCGCGGTCGGAGAAGCTTTCATAGAAGTAGCGCTCTGTCAGGCCCGCTGACCTGCATACCGCGCGCACCGTCAGGGCGGGTCCGCCCTCACTGCCGAGCAGGCCGACGCCCGCCGCGACCAACTCGTCGCGGCGCAGCGCCTGACGGTCCTCGAGCGGAACGCCCGACCATCGGCCCCGTCGTTGACCGCCGGCCACATCCCTCCTAGAATCAAGTGACAACGCACGTAGTCAAAATCTACATTGACGCCGATCGGAAGCACACCAGTGACTCAAGATACGTCTGCGGCATGCCCCGCGACCAGTGGGTCTACATCTGTCGCGGCGGGTTGCCCGGTGTCGGCAGGCGGTTACGACGCCCTGCCCGCCACGCTCGGCCCCGATTCGCTGACCTGGAAGTACTTCGGGCAATGGACGGGCATGCTGCAGGGCTCCTGGGCCGGCTCGATGCAGAATATGCATCCGCAGCTCGGTGCGGCCGTCGAGCAGCACTCGATCTTCTTCATGGAGCGAATGCCACGACTCTACCGATCGGTGTACCCGATCGGCGGGGTGGTGTTCGACGGCGATCGGGCGCCCAAGACCGGTGCGCAGGTACGCGACTACCACGTCGGGATCAAGGGCGTCGATGACCGGGGCCGTCGCTACAGTGCGCTCAACCCCGATGTCTTCTATTGGGCGCACGCCACCTTTTTCAAGTCGGTGCTGCTGGCCGCGGAGCGGTTCAGGGGCGGCCTCACCGACGACCAGCGACGGCAGCTGTTCGACGAGCACGTCACCTGGTACCGCTTGTACGGAATGAGCATGCGGCCGGTACCGAAATCCTGGGAGGAATTCCAGGAGTACTGGGATCACATGTGCAACAACGTGTTAGAGAACAATTCAGCGACGCGAGAAGTGCTCGATCTGTCCACCATGACAAAGCATCCGTCACTGCAGTGGATCCCGGACTGGATGTGGCGGATCAACCTCAAGGTGCTCGAGCGGTTTTTGTTGTTCGTCACCATCGGCCTCTACGACCCGCCGATTCGGGAGCTGATGGGCTACACCTGGTCACCTCGCCAGGAGTGGCTGCATCGTCGGCTCGGGACGCTGGTTCACGTCGCCACCATGCTGACGCCCAAACGCAGGATGATGCATCCGCGCAAGCGCAGCGCATATGACCGTGCGACGGGCAGACTCCCGTCGGACTCACCGTTGGTGGAGACGCCCGCGCGCAACCTGCCGCCAGTCGAGTACCGCGGAGATGGGCACCACTACTGCCCTGTGAAGGCCGTATAGCCGGTCCACCCGCCACCGTCGAAGTACCGAAGCTGCGAACGGTTGTGCGGATCCGGGAACCAGCCCGGCTGCACCGGTGGATAGCGACCGAATATCCCGCGCGGATCGCCGCGCAGGCTCAGCCGGTGCTCGTACTCGGCGCGGGCGCGCAATCCGGCGTCGCGTACCGCGTTGGCCCTGCTGCGTTTGCGAAGGGCCAGGCCCAGCCACACGAGCGCCACGACGGCGACGAACAGTTGCGCGCCGCTCCACAGCAGCCAGCCTCCCAGCACGACGACTGCCGCCGCCATGAAGGGGTGGCGCTGCCACAGGGGTGGTCGAACGTGCTGGTAGAGCATCTTCACGATGGTACCGACCGGCTGATCGGTGCCATTCCGCCATGCCATGGCCACTCGAACAACGAGGCAGGCAAGACGGTAGCGCTAGCGTAGGGCTGTGCAGGCGCCAGAAATTCTTGGCGGCCGATACGAATTGCGGGGGATTCTGGGCCGCGGTGGCATGGCCGAGGTTCGCGACGGCTGGGATATTCGACTGGATCGTCCGGTCGCGGTCAAACTGCTGCATCCCGCGTTCAGCGTGCAGCCCGACGATCGTCGGCGATTCGAAGCTGAGGCGCGGGCGGCGGCCGGCCTGAACCACGCCCACATCGTGGCTGTGCACGACACCGGTGAGCACAACGGGACGCCATACATCGTGATGGAGCGGTTGTCGGGGCGCACACTTGCCGATGAGCTGGCGCACGGACCGCTGCCACAGGCTCGGGTGCGCGCGATCCTCGACGCCGTCCTGTCCGCGCTCGCGCAGGCGCACGCGGCTGGGGTACTGCACCGCGACATCAAGCCCGCCAACATATTGGTCAGTTCCCCCGGCGGTGTGAAAGTGGCCGACTTCGGTATCGCGAAGACCGCTGGGACGCCTGCCACGATGACCGGGCATGTGGTGGGGACGATGGCCTATCTCAGCGCCGAGCGGATAGCGGGCCGACCCGCGACCGTCTCCGACGATCTGTACGCGGTCGGCGCTCTCGGGTACGAGGCGCTGGCTGGGCAGAAGCCGTTCCCCCAGGAGAATCTCGCCGCGTTGGCGCGGGCGATCGCGGAGACCGCGCCTGCGCCGCTGCTGACGCGGCGACCCGACGTGGACCCTGGCTTGGTGGACACGATCGAGCGGGCCATGGCACGCGATCCGCAGTGGCGCTTTCCCACCGCGACGGCAATGAGATCGGCGTTGTTCACCGGCCCGCCGCTGGAGTCGGTTCGCCCACCGACTCTGGTGATGCCCGAACCTTTGCCGCCGCCGCCGACCATGGCCGTTGCCGGGCCGCCGAGCCGACGTCGGCGGCTGCTAGCGCTCGTTGCGGTGTTGTCGGCGATCGCACTCGCGGTGGCCTTGGTGCTATTCGAGACGGCCTCGCCGCCGTCGACCCCAGAACCGATGACGACCAGCACCTCGTCGCCGCCGCCGACGACCTCGGCGACTCCTCCGCCACCGGTCGCACCCCCGCCGCCTACGCAAATCGGTGAGGGGCCGCCAGCCAAGAAGGGAAACGGTCCCAAGAAGCCCAAACACGAGCGAGGCGGCGGATAGCCGCATGATCGGCAGCGCTGCTGGCCAGAGCAGCAAGAAGGGTGGAATTGTCTTTCCGCCGATCAGCGGCAGTGGACGGCGGTAAATTCTCGATCGATATCCCGCTCTCGAAGGAGCGCACGATGGCCGTTCGGGGATCCGTGTTGGTGACGGGGGCATACGGTCTGGTCGGCAGGCCGACGGTGGAGCGACTCGTCGCCGACGGGTTCCACGTCACCGCCACCGCGCACCGGACGACGAAACCGGCGCTGCCCGCGTCGGTGGACGTCCGCTCGGTCGATCTGACCAAGCCGGATCAGGTCAGCGAGTTGCTCGCCGACGTATCGCCGTCGGCCGTCGTTCATCTGGCGGCCTGCATCCCACCGATGTGCTACGCCAATCGCGCGCTCGCGCGTGCTGTGAATGTCGACGCGACCGCCGCGCTGGTGCGCGCCGCGGCGGCGATGCCGAAGCCGCCGCGCTTCGTCCATGCGTCATCCATGGCGGTGTACGGCAGCCGCAACCCACACACGTGCACCGAACTGCTCACCCCGGAAACCCCGCCGCTGGCATCCGACCTGTACGGCTGTCACAAGCTGGAAGCCGAGAACATTGTGCGCTCAACAGATTTGGAGTGGTCGATTCTTCGGCTCTCTGGTGTCATCTCACTCGAGCCGCTCGTCGACTACGGGAACTTCGACTCGTTCTACTTCGGCGCGATCATGCCCGAGGACAACCGGTGTCACTCCGTGGACGCCCGTGACGTGGCCGCGGCCTTCTCGGCGGCGGTCACCACCGACGCGGTGCGGGAGGTCTTCATGATCGCCGGTGACGACTCCCACAAGCGAATGCAGAGCGACATGGCGCGCGCGAACACGGAGGCGGTCGGGATGGGCGCACTGCTGTTTCCCGGCCGTCCGGGGGATCCCGCGAGCGACACCGATTGGTATCCGCTGGACTGGATGGACACCACCCGTTCCCAGCAGGTGCTGACCTTTCAGCGGTACTCCAGCGGCGAAGCCGACGAGGAGATCCGAGCAAGGGCGGGCCTGAAAGCCCGGTCGCTGCGGGTGGCCGCGCCGGTGATGGCCGCCGTGATGCGGCGCCGCGCGCCGTACTACAGACAGCCGGGCGAATACGCCGACCCGTGGGGCAGGATCCAAGAGCGCTGGGGTGATCCCTGGCCGGACACGGCGCGTCAGGCGCGAGCCGGCGGTTAGCGCGAAGACGTTTGGTCCACCGGTGTCACCGGGAACCACCACGGCATGACCGAGCAAAGGACGTATCCGCATGGCGTGCCAAGCTGGGTCGACACCGTCGCCCACGACCTCGACGAGGCCAAGCGCTTCTATGCGGGCCTATTCGACTGGACGTTCGCCGACGCCCTTCCCGCCGATGCGCCGGGCAACTATCTGATCGCGACGCTGGGCGGTTCGGACGTCGCCGCAATCGCATCGCCTGACTCCGCGGACGAGGCCGTCGCTTGGCGCACCTACATCGCGGTCGACGACGCGGACAGCACCGCCACGGCGGTCGAGGCGGCGGGCGGCACTGTCACCCTGGCTCCAGTCGACGCCGGGCCGGGCGGACGGCAGGCCGTCTGCATTGATCCGCGCGGAGCCGAGTTCCGGCTGTGGCAGGCGCGCAAGCGACTCGGTGCTCAACTCGTAAATGGTCCGGGGGCATGGAATTTCAGCGATCTCCAGACAACGGATCCGCACGCGGCCGCGACTTTCTACGCACCCTTGTTCGGATGGGAGATCGACGACGTCGGGTTCGTGACCGTTGTCCGCAGACCGGGCTACGGTGATCATCTCGCGGCGACCGTTGACCCCGACATCAGGCAGCGGCAGTTAGATGTTGCGGCACCCCCAGGATTCGAGGATGCCGTTGCGTGGATGCACGTCATTCCGGATGGCCACCACGAATTCTGGCAGGTGACGTTCGCCGTGGCCGACCGCGACGAGTCCGCGGCGACCGTGGAGAACCTCGGGGGGACTGTGGTCGAAATCGCAGACAACGCCTGGACGAGGACGGCGACCGTCCGCGATCCCGAGGGGGCGGAGTTCGTGCTCAGCCAGTTCACCCCGCCCCAGGCCTAGCGCCCTGCGCAACTAGTCCAGGCGTCCGGCGTCGATGATCCGCAGCACCGCCACGCCCTCCTCGTCGGATTCCGACAGGTCCACTTCCGCTTCGAAGCCCCAATCGTGGTCACCCGCGGGGTCGTCCAGGATCTGTCGCACCCGCCACACGTCTGGTGACCGGTCGATGATCAGCAGCGCGGGCCCGCGGGCGTCTGCGCCGATGCCCACGTCGTCGTGCTCGGCGAAGTAGGCGGCGATGGCATCCTCCCAACGTTGCGCAGTCCACCCGGAGGCGGCGTCCAATTCGCCGAGGTCGTGCCAACGGCGTCGCGAGAACAACTCGACCCGCCTGAACAGCGCATTGCGAACCATCGCGGTGAACGCCCGCTCATTGCCTGTCAGCGGTCGCGGGCGGGCGGGTACCGCCACGGGCACGTCGTGCGGCTGGTCCGGGCTGGTGAGTTGCTCCCACTCGTCGAGCAGACTCGAATCAACCTGGCGCACAAGCTCACCGAGCCATTCGACGATGTCGGTGAGCTCTTCTGTCCGCGCCGCGGCGGCCACTGAAGACCGCAGTGCCTTGAATGCGTCGGAAAGATAGCGCAGTACCGCTCCCTCGGAGCGGGTCAGCCCGTAGACGCTGATGAACTCCCGGAACGTGAAAGCCCGCTCCCACATCTCGCGTACGACGGATTTCGGCGCCAAATGCCCATCCGCGGCCCACGGGTTGCTCTGCAGGTAGACCTCGAATGTGTAGGTGAGAAGTTCGTCGAGCGGCTTCGGATAAGTGACGTCCTCCAGCAACTCCATCCGCTCGTCGTACTCGATGCCGTCGGCCTTCATCTGGGCCACCGCCTCGCCCTTGGCCTTGTTCAGCTGCGCCGCCAGGATCTGGCGCGGGTCTTCGAGAGTCGCTTCGATGACCGAAACAACATCCAGCGCATAGGTTTCCGATGCTGGGTCCAACGCGTCAACGGCGGCAAGCGCGAACGTCGACAGCGGCTGGTTGAGGGCGAAATCGGGTGGCAGGTCGACGGTCAGCCGGTAGCGCCGCCCATCGGGCTCGGGTTCGTCGAGCCGATCCACGACACCGGCCTGTAGCAGCGAGCGGGCAATGCCGACCGCCTCGCGGATGTGTTGGAGCTGGCGCTTGCGCGGCTCGTGGTTGTCGGTGAGCAGCCTGCGCATCGCGGCGAACGGGTCCCCCGGGCGGTCGACGACGTCGAGGATCATCGAGGTGCTCACCCGCATGTTGCTGGTCAGCGCCTCGGGGGCGGCGTCGACCAATCGCGTCATGGTCGACTCGCTCCAAGGCACCATTCCCTCGGGTACCTTGCGGCGCACCAGCTTTCGGCGCTTCTTCGGATCGTCGGCCACTTTCGCGAACTGTTTGAGGTTCTCCACTTCGTGGTCGGGCGCCTGGACGACAACGGTGCCTGCCGTGTCGTAGCCTGCCCGGCCTGCCCGGCCCGCGATCTGGTGGAACTCGCGGGCGCTGAGCAGCCGGGTACGAGTGCCGTCGTACTTCGACAGGGCCGAGAACACGACGGTGCGGATCGGCACGTTGATGCCGACGCCGAGGGTGTCGGTGCCGCAGATGACCTTGAGCAGGCCGGCCTGGGCGAGCTGCTCCACCAGCCGCCGGTACTTGGGCAGCATTCCGGCATGGTGGACGCCGATCCCGTGCCGGACCAGTCTGCGACAGTGTCGTGCCGAAAGCAGACGAGAACCGGAACGCCCCGATCAGGTCGGCGATGGCCTTCTTCTCATCCTTGGTGCTCACGTTGACGCTCATCAGCGCCTGGGCCCGCTCCAGTGCGGAGGCCTGGGTGAAGTGCACGACGTAGATCGGTGCCTGCTTCGTGCTCAGCAGTTCGCCGATCGTCTCGTGCATCGGTGTGGTCGCATAGTAGTAGTGCAGCGGAACCGGGCGCTCGGTGTTGGCGACCAGCGCTGTCGGCCGACCGGTGCGTCGGGTCAGGTCCTCGCGCAGAAACGTGACGTCGCCGAGCGTGGCCGACATCAGCAGGAACTGTGCGTTCGGCAACTCCAGCAGCGGCACCTGCCACGCCCAGCCACGGTCGGGATCGCCGTAGAAGTGGAACTCGTCCATCACCACGAGGCCGATATCTGCGGCTGCGCCCTCGCGGAGCGCGATGTTGGCCAGCACCTCCGCGGTGCACGCGATGATCGGCGCCGCGGCGTTGACCGCAGCGTCGCCGGTGAGCATGCCGACGTTGGCAGCCCCGAACACGTCACAGAGTGCGAAGAACTTCTCGCTCACCAGTGCCTTGATCGGGGCGGTGTAATAACTGGGGGTGCCTGCCGCCAACGCCGCGTAGAGCGCGCCGGTGGCGACCAGCGACTTACCCGAACCTGTCGGGGTGGCAAGGATGACGTTCGCACCGCTGACCAGTTCGATCAACGCCTCTTCCTGCGCCGGGTACAGCGTGGTGCCGCTCTCCTGCGCCCATGCGGCGAAGGAGGCGAACAGCTCGTCTGGGTCGGCGCCGTTGGCGCGCAGGGCGGCAAGGTCGCTCGTTTCGCCGAGCAGGGCAGAAGCGGGCGGGGGTCATCGTGGAGACCAGCGTGCCTCAGCCACCGCCGTCGTCGGCGAGTAGCCCATGGAAGTGCATGTCATGCCAGCCGTCAGCATGCAGGGCCGCGGCACGGCGGATGCCCTCCTCGCGGAAGCCGGCCTTCGCTGCGACGCGACAGGACGCCGGGTTGGCCGTTGAATGCTCTATCTCGAGGCGGTGAAACCCCGCCTCATCGAAGGCCCACTGGCATAAGGCGATAACGGCTTGTGTGCACAGCCCGCGACCGCGGGCCGCCGGAACCATCCAGTACGCCACGCCTGCTGAACCGTCGCGCAGATCAACGCCTTTCAGCGCCATTCGGCCCAGCAGCGCGTCGGTCGATCGATCGACCAACGCCCAGTGCACCTGGGACTCATCGGTCCAACCTCCCTGCCAGTCGACGATCCACTGGCGGGCTTCCTCCACGGAATGAGCGGTTCGCACATGCCAGCGCTGGATGGCTGGATCTGTGAAAGCATCCATGACCGCTGCGGCATCGGTGCTCAGCCACGGCCGCAGCGCCGCGGTCCCGCTGACTCGTATCGACGGTTGGGGGCGTCGAAAAAGCGATCCGGCGTCTATCGCCGGTGACACCGAACTCGGCATACCGCACATCATCTCCTGTGCGGCGCTTTCGCCGAGTCCCGGTCAGCGCGCGACGAGTGCGCGGTACTGCGGGCAATAGACGCTGACGGCACCCCTGAGCAATCCCACGGACTGGCCCTTGTCGAGCCCCTTCGACCTCAGGCTGCTCACCACGCCCCGGACCGTTGGCGCAGGTTCGACCTTCCCGGCGTCCAGTGCCGAGCAGATGCCCCTGCCCACCTGGATTGCGTCGTCGGTCGAGGGCACCGGGATGTTGAGCTGCTTGACGATGCTGATGAATGCGTCGTCCTCAGGTGAGGCGTGCGCCGACCCGGATCCGAAGGTGATTGCGGTACTGAGGCCGGCTGCCGCGATCGTCGCTACCAATGCCCCTCTTGGGAACCCTCGGGTCAGCATTGGTGCTCCTGTGTAGGTGTCGGGATACCGACGACAATAGGGCATCCGGCCGGTAGCGGGTGAAGTCGCAGTTCGGGGCGCCGAATCCGTAGTCGATGCCTCCGTGGCGCTTAAGTAGAACCAAGCCGAGATCGGGCGAGATTGCAGTGGCAGGCTACTGCGCTCACCGCGCCATAGGGCACCCACGATTTCCACTGTGCAGCGCAGTCCATCCGATCACTTGGCGGTCCTGGGACGGATCCGGGGTCCGCATGACTTGCAGGGATTGTCGCGCGACGAGTTGACAGGACTCGCAGATGCGATCAGAGCATTTCTCATCGAAAAGGTGTCGGTGTCAGGAGGGCACCTCGGTCCTAACCTTGGTGTGGTCGAGTTGACCATCGCGCTTCATCTGGTATTCGAATCACCGCGCGATGCGTTGATTTTCGACACCGGTCATCAGGCCTACCCGCATAAGGTTCTGACGGGTCGCCAAGACGACTTCGACCACTTGCGAGCCTCCGGCGGCCTTTCAGGGTATCCGTCGCGCGCAGAAAGCGAGCACGACTGGGTCGAGTCTTCGCATGCGTCGGCGGCGCTTTCCTACGCCGATGGGTTGGCAAAGGCATTCGAATTGACCGGCAGTAAAGATCGCCGCGTGGTCGCGATCGTTGGTGACGGTGCCCTCACCGGTGGAATGTGTTGGGAGGCGATGAACAACATCGCTGCCGGCAAGAGCCGTTGCGTCATTGTCGTGGTCAACGACAACGGCAGGTCTTATGCGCCGACGATCGGTGGGCTTGCCGAGCGTCTGACCAGCCTGCGGACGCGTTCGAGGAATGAGCGGCTCCTTGCCGTCAGTGAAAAGGGAATTGCCCGGGTTGCCGACGCTCGGACGTCCCAACTTTTCGGTACTGCACGCGGTGAAGAAAGGATTGAAGGATGCATTGAGTCCGCGGACGTTATTCGGAGATTTGGGCATCAGGTATCTCGGCCCGATCGACGGACACGATATTTTCGCGCTCGAGAAGGCGCTACGGAGGGCAAAGTGCGTGGGTGGCCCGGTCATCGTCCACACGGTTACCCGCAAGGGAATGGGATACCTTCCAGCGGAGGAAGATTCGGTTGACCACATGCATGTATGCGGACCTATCGAACCTCGAACCGGCAGACCAAACGCCAATGCCGATGTTAGGCAATGGACGGACGTCTTTGCCAGTGAGCTGCTCCGATGGGGCTCCCGCCGCGACGACCTCGTCGCAATCACCGCCGCCATGCCGGGGCCGACCGGTTTGGCGGCGTTCGGAAAGCGGTTTCCCAATCGGATGTTCGATGTGGGGATCGCTGAACAACACGCGGTTACCTCCGCTGCGGGACTCGCCCTCGGGGGCATGCATCCAGTGGTCGCCATCTATTCCGCGTTCCTCAATCGGGCGTTCGACCAGGTGATGATGGATGTCGCACTATTGAAGCTGCCGGTGACATTAGTTCTCGACCGCGCAGGCATCACCGGGCCCGATGGCGCCAGCCACAACGGCGTGTGGGACTTGTCATTGCTTGGCGTGGTCCCTGGCATGCGAGTCGCCGCCCCACGGGACGCTTGCTCGCTTCGTGAACAATTCGGCGAGGCGCTCGAAGTCGATGACGGCCCTACCGCGATCCGGTTCCCGAAGGGATCAGTGGGCGCCGACATAGACGCCGTAGAACGAATCGACGGCGTGGACATGCTCTGCCGCCCACATGATCCGGATGTTCTGCTGGTCGCGGTCGGGCCGCTCGCGACAATCGCGCTGACGGCGGCGGCGACACTCGGGGAGCGTGGCGTGGCCGTCGCGGTAATGGATCCTCGGTGGGTGCTGCCGGTGCCCGAGCAAGTGGTGAAGTTTGCCGGCAAGGTGCGGCTCGTGGTGACGCTGGAAGAGTCGGGATTACACGGCGGGGTCGGGTCGGCCGTGGCGGCCCGGATGCGTGAGGCGCGGATCGACACACCGGTGCGCAGTGTCGGTGTGCCGCAACGATTCCTCGCTCATGCCACGCGTAGTGCGATTCACGCCGACCTCGGCTTCGCGGCGGCCGACCTGGTCATCAACATTGGTTTCTGGCTTAAGCGGGGCGGCTGACTTCGCGGGCGGACCGGGGTGGTGGGCGCCGTCGCGTTCAGCTGGTTGCGATTAGTGGTCATGGGTTTCGCTCCCTAGACAGCGGGTCGAGGGCGGTAAGCTGGAATTGCGTTGCGAGGGTACGCATAGCGTCGGCGTCGCGGGGTCGCAGCCGTTCCAGGGCGCCGAAGGCGAGATGGTCGGCGATCATCATGCGGCGCACTTGGAACTCGGGCAGTTCGCCGGTCAGCGGTTCTGCGCGGCAGGGCTTCAACGAGCGCAAAGGTAGCGCCGACGATCAGCGGGCCCACCGAGGGCGGCATCGAGCGCGGATCACCAAGGGCAAGGAGGTCGGCCGCGCCCGATCGGGCAGCAGGGCTAGCCTTCACCGAGGGGTGGGGCGACGCATCTAACAGACGGTGGATCGCCCCGTCGACGGAACAGCGCACTCGCTTCAGCATCGTGGCCCAATGAGCAGTTGAGACGGAGGCCAGCACTGCCGCGGCCAGCCGCACCGGTCGCCGGTAGGGTGCGGGCGCTCCGACGGCCGTGCACAAGAACGCGGTCGTCGTAATGGTCGTATAGGCCATCGCCACCCGGGCGCCGCGACTGGGGGTGCACGGGCCGAGCCGGGCCAGCAGGGCGATGCTGCCCAGCGCGGGGACCAGCACGCGTTGCATTACCGCCCGGGTCAGTTCCTCGCGGTCATCAGCGTCATACATGCGCCAGTTCGCCGTCACGCAGGTCGTTGGCCAACTGGGCAGTGACGCCGATGCATCCGGCCAGTTCGCTCAAATCGGTTTGGGCACAGGCGTCTTCGGCGACCAGTGAGCATACGTACAGCACCACCCGCCCGAGCACGCCCTCGCCGTAGGCGGTCCGCGGCAGCGGGCAATCGAGGTTGTGGGCCATCACGTGGCCGACATCGACCAGCATTCGGCCGATCCGTTTGCGGCCTTCGAAGGGCAGTTCCGACAGCAGCGCCCGAACGTCGCGGATGCGCTCGGCCAGCACCAGGTCGACCGCTTCGCTGTCGCAGACGGCAATCGCCTGCAGCGGCGGTGGCGGCGTGTCGGTGTCGCCGTTCAGGTAGTCGACGGCGGTGACGACGGCGCCCGCCGCCATCGGGCGGGCGCTCAGGTCTTCGTAGGCGTCGAGCACCCGGCAGGCCAGCAGGGCGGCGGTGGCCTCGGACCGTAGGTCCGCGGGAAGGAAACCGGCCGCGATGCCGAGGTTTCGGGCCGCCGGGACAAGCGTCAGCCGGGCCAACTCGTCCGGTGACCGGGCGGCCCGCATCGCAGCCAAGTCTGGCGTGCGATGCAGGTGCCACAGCCCGTCGGCCAGGGTGCCGAGTCGCCCCCCGCTCACCGGGACACCACCCGCACCGAGAGTTCGCGCAACTGCTCACGCGCGGGGGAGGGCGGCGAAAGCACTGATCGCCCGGCAGGCCGTCTGGGCGGCGCGGACGGCGACGGCACGGGCAGCTCGGGTGGCCCCGCTGCGCACCAGGTCGGCCTGCAGGTCGGCACTGGAAGTCAGCCTGGAGAGCCACATTTCATGGGACCCGGGCCGGATGGCCAGCCATTCGATCACCGGCCAGGTCGGCACCCGTCGGTCGAGGTCGCCGGCGGCCTCCTTGCCCAGCGAGGGGCCGCCCTCGACGTCGCGGACGTCATCCATGATCTGAAAGGCGAGGGCGAGTTGGTCTGCATATCGCATCAGGGCGCACAGCTGATCGTGGTCGAGGCCGCCCGCCGTGCCGCCGTACGAGCAGGCCAGCCGGAACAGCGTGCCGGTCTTCGCCCCGGCCACGAGTCGGTAATGCCGTGCGCATGGCGGCGTCGTCGACGGCAGGTGGCAGGGTCTCGATGAGCTGCCCGAAAGACAGGTCCGAGATGCGGTCGAGGTAGGTGACGCCGGGGGCCTCACCGAGCCGCGCGAACACCGCCGGGTTGTCGGCGAGCACTCGTGCGAGTACCTGTAAAGCCTGGCCGACCAGATGAAATCCCGCCCGGGCGGCGGTGCGGACGCCGAACGCGGCCGGTACTGAAGGCGCATCGCGCCGCAAGAGCGATCCGTCGCAGATGTCGTCGTGAACGAGCGACGCCTCGTGGATCATCTCGATCGCGCATGCCACATCGACGGCGTCGCGCAGCGGCACCGCGGCAGCCGAGGGCAGCAGACGGGCACAGGCCAGCACCATCGCGGCTCGGACCCGTTTACCCGGGACGGCCAGGATGTGACGGTAGATGGCAACGAAACCGCTACCGCTGACAAGAATTTCGTACAACCGATCGGCGACCAGGGACAACTGATCGGATAGGGCGGCCAGCGAAGAGTGGTCGACGCTGAGGCCGTCGGATGCGACCGAAATGCTTGCCTCAGCCATCATCATTCCTTCTGCGATGTCCTCGAAACACGGCCGCCGGATCCGGCGTTTGGTTCCACTACAGAAATCGTCGCTGCCGTGTGATGTAAGGAGCGCAGTAGTGCGCCACTGCTATCTCGCCCGATTTCGGCGCGGTACTACTTGAGCCCGATCTCGAGCGTGGGCAGCGCCAGGGGTTTCCGCTCCGTGGGGGCGGCTCAGCGGCACGACGCAGAGCGTGCAATCTACCGCCCGCAGCCCGAGCAAAACAGCTCAATCCTGGGAGTCAGTAGTAGCGCGCCGAGACGAGCGTCGATTGCAGTAGCTCTCTACTGAGAGCCACCCCCCGAATCCGAGTGACGATCCCTATTGCAGTGGTCCTTTGCGTCGGATCGGAGACGGCGCAAACGAGCGGAGGAGGCAACGATGCAAGCACTTGCACCGAGTATGCTTCGGGTGATTTCCGGACGCACGATCGACACCCTGGACTTGGCGTCAGGCGGAGGCGTTTCCCGCGGGTTTATCCGCGTGGATCTTCAAGACCCCGTGTTCTTCGACCATCCGCTCGATCACGTGCCGGGAATGTTGCTGGTGGTGGCTGGTCTTGAATTGGCTGAGCACGCAGCGATGCTGCGGCCGGCCAATGTGAGCTTCCGTCTCACCTTCACCAAATTCTGCGAGCTCGACGCCCCGGTTGAGGTGAGTGCGACCCGCGAAACCGGTGGAAACCCGTTCGAATTCATCCAATCAGGCCGCAGCATAGCGACGGGACTGCTGGGCCGACGCGAGACCGCGCTGCCTGCGGAGCTGGCCCCGGTGCCAGCATTTGGGAACGGCTCGATGCCGAGTGAACTGGTGCACCGGGCCGACCCCGGAAATATCGCAGTCGGCCCGCTCACAGTCGACGCCGGACGCGTCTGGGTCCGCGTACATGAGCAGGCCGCCATCGGCGGAATACCGCCGCGGGCAAGCACGGTCGCCTCCATCATCGAGGCCGCCCGCCAGTTCGTCATCGCGATTCTTCACTTATGGGGTCAGCAGCCAATGGGGACGAAGATGATATTCGTCGGGCTCACCGCAGACGTGCCCACTGCGGTGCCGCAGGGTCACTTGACGCGGGCGTTGTCGTGGCAGCCCACTCCGCCAGAACAGACGCGCAAACTCCACATCGACGTGCACGCAGTAGGCGATCGAGCGATCAAAGTCGGCTCGATCGTCATCGCGAGCCGGTGCGTCGACGAAGTCGAGTATGCGCAATTGCGCGCGGGCTAGACCCTGACTCGATGGAGGCTGGTGATGACTGACCGAGTCGCCATGTACATTCTTCGTACTCTGTTGGCACTGACCGCTATCGGCCTTGCCATTGCGGTCGCGGCACACCTTGTCGGCGGGCGCCCCGCTGCAGCGGCTTTCGTCGCCGCATATCTGGTGTGGGTGCTTTCCGAAGCACGAATCACTGTCGGGACACCAACACAGTCGGCCGCGGAGACTCGCACCCTCGTTCCCTACGCGGTAGCGCGAGTCACGACGGCACTTACGGCTGCGTACTCCGCGCCCGCGGTGTCCGACAAGTTCGGTATCGTGCTGGCGGGGGTTTTCGTCGCTGGTGTGACGTTACGCGCGTGGGCGATTCACGAATTCGGCGTCCAGTATTCGCACCGAGTGGTGCGGATCTCCGAGGGTGGCCTCATTTCATCCGGGCCGTATAGGGTGCTGCGCCATCCTGCTTATGCCGGGATGTTGCTCGCCAACATCGGTTTTGCCGGTTACTTTTCGAGTCCTGCGAGTATCGCGGCACTGACTCTCCTTGTCGCCGCGGTCCTCTGGCGCATCAGGATCGAAGAAGACATCCTCACTGAATCGCCCCAATATCGCGCTTTCGCCAACACACGATGCCGGATTGTGCCGGGGGTGTGGTGATGATCAAGATCATTGACGCACCTGTCAGAACTGGCTGACGCTAGCGTGGTTGGGCACAAGTTCGCGCGCCAGCAACAGTTGCGCGATGCCGGAGTTTCCGTCCCGCCCTTCTTCTGCGTCGTCAGAGAAACTCCGTGGACAGCCATCGCCGATGTGGTTGGCGCCTTTCCTGGTGTCGGCGCCAGTATCGAGAAATTGACTGCCTGGGCCGAGGCGGCTCGCAGCGCTGCCGAACACATGCGCCTTCTGCCGGAGACAGAAGCCGAGATCCGGGACAGATACGTCGCCCTCGGCTCACCCGACGTCGCAGTCCGAGCATGCGTGGTCGGCCGCCACGCTCAGCCGGGCGAAGATGACGCCGCCGACCCGTTCGCGGGCCTCACAGATAGTTACCTGTACGTTGGCGCCGACGCGCTCATCGATGCCGTTTCAGCCTGTACCGCATCACTTTTCAGCGTCAGATCGGTACTCTACCGCGCGCGGCGAGGGATCGACCCCCGAGTCCTCAGCATCTGCGTCGGGATTCAGCAGATGATGGATGGCGAGCGGTCGTTTGTCGCGTTCACCCACGATCCTGCTACCGGAGCCAGAGAAACTGTGGTCGCTGCGGTCTACGGCATCGGAGAAGGTGCGGTAGCCGAACATGCCGACATCGACCACTTTTTCGTACGCGCGGGCGGGATCGAGCGGCTCATCTCTCACAAGAAGAGAATGCTCCGCCGAGCACCTGGCGGTGGCGTTGCCGAATATCGGGTGCCGGATGGGCTCGCCGACCTACCGGTGTTCTCCGATGCGCAAATCAGTCAGATCGCAGCGCTGGCGGAGACCACCGAGCGGCTGCTGTCCGGACCCCAGGACATAGAGGGCGTCGTCACGGCCGACTCAGCGATTCACCTGGTGCAGGCACGGCCCGCCACGTCGCCCCAAACGCCGGCGACCACGATCGAATGGACCAATCACAATCTGACCGAGAGCTTTCCGGGCGTGACCACCGCGATGACGCTACTCGCACGCACGAGTCTTCTACCGCATGAGTTTCCGCGACTTCTATCGCATCGTCGGAGTTCCTGAGAGCCAACTGCGAAGTCGGGAGCACCAACTTCGTCGCATGATCGGATACCTCGACGGCCGGGCCTACTACCGCCTAGACGCGTGGTACGCACTGCACAGCCAGCTCCCCGGATGGGACCTGCTTCGTCCGATGTGGGAGCGGTCGTTGGGGCTCGCAGAACGAAATCCCAACCCGGGCCAAGTGCTCGACCGCCACGTCATCACACGCATTATCGGGCGTTCACCGCGACTGATATGGGCGGCCATGAAGTTTCCCCGCAAATTGCGGAGATTCTTGTCCTGGTGGGATGCCCAGCACATCCTCGGGCGCAGGACTGTCGCAAAAGCCGGTTGAAGAAATCATCGAGACGTACCGCCGAGTGTGGTCAGAAGCCGAATCACGCTGGGGCATAACGATTCTAGCGAGCTATCTCGTCCCTGGCCGGCTATGTCGCGGCGAGCGTCCTTGGTGCAGCGGTGGACCGATTCCCCTGAGGTGGACCTCACCGTGCTGTTGCCCGGAGGGCCGCCGAACCGAACGTTGCAGTCGGTGCACTCCACGGTGGCGCTCGCCGAGCAGATAAACGCGAACCCCGCGTTGTCGGCGCGAGTGCTGACTGCCGACCCACGCGATACCTGGGACCGTATCGCACGAGGCGCCTACGGCGGCAAACTGGAGTCCGATGCCCTCACGCACCTCAGGAAATTCGGCGATCGCGCCATGCACGACCTCAAGATCGAGGAACCGACGCCACGCCAGAGACCTGAGATGGTCATCGACGCCCTGCGGCCGTTCGTTGCGGCGGGAGCGACAATGCAGCAGACGCGGCTGTCAGGAATCGACCGCGGCCACAGCCGCACTCGATGAACTACACCGCATCTGCCCGTCACGATGGAGACGCGTTATTCTTCGCGCCGCGTTGCGGGCGGGTAGGTTCTTGGTGAAAGCCCGCGAGGACACCCGGTTCTGCCGCACCCAGCTATACGGATTCTCGCGGGAGGTCATGCGTCGACTTGGGTCTGACCTAGCCGCTGCAGGGTGTCTGGACTCACCCGAGGACTATGTTCATCTGGAGGCCGAGGAATTATTGGGAGCCTTCGACGGCACCTCCACACACCCCGACCTTCGCGTTCTGGCACGGACCCGAAAAGACGCCTATCTACGATCGTGCGATCGGCCCGCCCTCGCAGCCAATCTCACAACTGCCCCGCCGCCGATCGCTGCCGCCGATCTTCGTCGCAGGGCTGCGACATCGGCGACCGCAGGTTCCAGCACCGAACTGACCGGTCTTCCATCCAGCGCCGGGATCGCCCGTGGTCGCGCGAAATTGGTGCTGCGACCGGATGTTCCGCCGAGTGACTGCGCTGGGCGGATCCTGGTCGCCCGCGAAACCGATCCTGGATGGCTACCACTGATGCTCAACGCAACGGGACTCGTCGTCGAGCGCGGCAGCATGGTCTCCCACACCGCGATAACGGGACGGATGCTCGGTATCCCGACCGTAGTAGCGGTTCCTGGCGCGACCTCCAAGATATCCGACGGCGACGAGGTCGAGATCGACGGTAGGTCGGGCAGCGTCCGCATCCTCCGCCCCCACTCGCAGAGACCGCGGTGACATCATGCAATTGCCGCTAGAGAGCTGTCCGCGTACTTCGCTCCCGCAACATCATGTCGATCTCTTTCGCAACAAACCGACCCTCGACATCACGTTGGCTGACGGCACGGCGGCGATTGCCGTGACTCGTCAGTGCGACGTACGAACCGTATTGAGTGACAACCGCTTCAGTCGGGCACAATTTCACGTGCCTACCGTTGGCGCGGGCGCCGATCTGCCTCTAGCACTGGTCACCTCGGATCCGCCAACCCACACACGTCGGCGCCGGGCTGTTCAAGGATGGTTTACGAAGCGACGGGCGCAGATGGCTCGGCCGCTCATTGGCCGCGTCGCCAATCAACTCCTCGACGACCTGCTCGCGGCAGGACCACCAGCCGACATCTTCACGCAGTTCTGCCAGCCTTTTCCTAACCTCGTGCATATGACCCTCCTCGGGCTGGACACCGCCGATCTGCCGTTTCTTCAGCCGCGGATGACGGTCGCATGGTCGGCTGGTCACGACCAACGTGACGAAGTCACGAAAGCAAACCGCGACTTGCGCGACTACTTCGAAAGTCGAGTCAGTCGATCGCATAGCCAGCCGACAGCGGTCGGACTGATCGATGCCCTTGTACAGGACGAATCGTCAAACAGATTGACCCGCGCAGAGATCGTCATGCTAGCTATGGGGCTGCTCATGTCCGGCGCAGAGACGACCGCCAGTCACCTCGCACTGAGTCTCATCGAGATACTTCAGCGGCCCGGACTGGTGGATTCGCTTCGCCGATGTCCCGAGCAGATTCCTTCCGCGGTCGAAGAGCTGCTGCGCTGGGTTTGGTTCGGCGGCACGATCGGTGGTACGTCGGGGCGTCCGCACATCGCAACCGCTGACGTGAAGCTGCGCGACCGGCTGATTTCAAAGGGCGAAATCGTCGTGCCCATACTTGATGTCGCCAACCGCGATCGCGATGTGTTCCCGGACGCTGACGAGTTCTGCCCTCAGCGCAGTCCGAACCCGCACCTCGGATTCGGCCACGGTCGGCACCAGTGCATCGGAATGGCTTTCGCTCGTCTCGAACTGCAAGTCGGCCTGCACAACGTGCTGTCCCGACTGAGCGAACTAACTCTTGTGACAGCGTCCGGGATCGATTGGCGCACTGGGATGTTCAGCCGGGGGGTATGGAGCCTGCCGGTAATTGGCAAGGAGGCTGACAATGACCGCCGCGGTTGGCATCTCGAACTTTATACTGAACCGGTACCCACCCGTCCTGTCGAGTGTGTATGTCTTGGCGTTCGGCGTCGGAGGTATCGGTCTATTCGCCGCGCTCGCTGGGGAACGGATTCCTGCCAGCGCCATACCGATGTTGGCGATAGTCGCCGTGACCCTGTTCGCCGACTTGCTGATCATGCGTGTCCTCGACGACATCAGTGACAGCGACTACGACCGGATCGCCAACCCACAGCGTCCCGTTGCGTCAGGCGCAGTTGCGCATCGGGACCTGTCCACTCTGTGCGCCTTATGCGTGACGGTCATCGTCGTCGCGAATCTGTCCTTCGCCAGCGGACTCCTCGTCCTCGTCGTCCAGCTCCTCTACACCGGGGCGCTGACGGCTGTCCGGCAGCGACTCCCGGCCACCCGCGGCGACAACCTCGTTTTGAACTTGCTTGTCGGCTTTCCGGTTCAACTACTGCTGTATGTGTACCTGCTCGCAGCCTTCGCCAACATCCGCGGCGATGCGCCGATCGCAGTCGTTGGTGGGCTGGGAATTCTGATCCTGACACTGTGCGCCGGCCAGGTCGAGTTCGGGAAGAAGCTTGTCCGCCAGCCCGCACCAGGCGAACGAAGCTACGTCAATTCGATTGGCTACCGTGCAACGTCGCTGCTTACGATCGGCACCGGGCCGCTCGCCGTCGTGCTGTTCGCCATCGCTGCGCCTGTTTCGCCGCTCTCCAAGGCATTCGTTGCGTTGCCTGCGATCGGTGTTGCCGGAATCGGCATCAAGTATCTCAGCCGAAAGGACAACCGATGGCCGGCAGCGGTATCAGCCCTCGGACTACTAGGCACGCTGGTCGCCTTCGCCGTCGTCGGAGCGTTCGGCTAGTTGGGGCTGCCCTTCGGCGCGCGGTGAGAACCAATCCGCTGCCGGATCGATTGCCACGGCCAACTCGGCGTGCCAATACTCGTGCAGGACCGAGCAGCGTCCGTCCGATCCGAATCGGAGCGTGATGCAACCGGATGCGGTCCGCGGTTCGCGCGTCGCGGGATCACGAAGAACGCACCAGAATTCCAGCGCGGCGCGGCCCGCGGACTCGATCGCACTGCCGAACCAGATTCGCGGGTCGACTTGTCTGGACAAGGTCTCTACCCAATGTGCGCGAATCGCGTCCCGTCCGCGATGCGGTTCACCGAACGGGCCGCGATGGTAGTACGCATCGTCGGTAAAGAGGCTGGCGATTGCATTTGGATCCCTTTGTCGCCACCCTGACTCGAGAGCGCTGATCCATTCGTCGGTGCTCATCGGTCCTTGCGTCACCGGAGTTGAAACTGCGGAAAGTAGGAAATCGTCTCGTCGATGAGCCCGGCTAGCTCAGTGACACACTGCGGGTCACCGCCGAGCGATGCGAGCGTGTCGCGAGCGGCACGGACGACGGGCTGGATCCTCTCTGCGTAGCTGGAAACGATGTCTGACGCCAGCATCGCTCGCTTCAGTTCAGCCAGCGCCTTCTCCGAAGTGCGCGCTTGCCGGTGAAGGCTGATCAATTCCGCACGTCGGGCAGTCGACACAGTGCTCAGGAGATGAACGAGTAGATAGGTCGCAGTGCCGTTTCGCAGGTCCTCGTCGCGCTCTGTGACCAGGTCGCGTTGGTCGTTGACCAGTTGACGAAGCACTCCGAGCGCCTTACCGAACGAGCGCCAGGCATCGACCCGGTCGGCATCGCATTCCGCGAGCTGTGCGGTGAGCGCGGCGGACATCCCGTAGGGCGCGCCCGTCTTGCCCTCGTAGTTGCGCAGCACATCGTCGAGAGTTGCGGTCTCCGCGTTGAGAACCAGGTCGGTCAGCTGCCCGCCTAGTGCGTCGATACACCCGTTGCCGTACTCGTTGATCAGTCGAAGGCGAGCGGCATCGGATACAGCCAGGTCGCCAAAGATTCTGAGCGGCAGATAGTTACCCACCGCAATGGCGGTCATCACCCCGCGGTTGAATTCCGCGGGATCGGATCGAGCCAGTTGCGGAGTGTCGATCATGTCGTCCAGATAGCGCGCCGCCGCCCACCACAGGGTGTGAATAAGCGCTAAGGGTGTCGCGCGCATCGGAGCAGCGGTCTCGGCGCCGAACACGAGCACGGGCAGCATGACGATGCCGTTGATACTGGGCGCGGAGCCGTCCAACGGAATCTTGGACAAGAACGTCTCGACGAACATCCCCATCGCGAGGTCGCCGGTTGTTTTGCTGGCCAACAGCCGTCCGGCCAGCGCCGAAGCTTGTGCTGCGACTTCCGCCAGCGCGCGTTGCTGTGTTGTCATTTCGAACTCATCGCGTCGTAGCGCCCGCATGTCAATTCGCCGCCAATTGCGCCGTCAATTGCCGCACGGTCAGTTGATGCCGACGGCGGGCCCCATTCACGAGCAGATGCGCGGGACGCCGTCGCCAGTGAGGCGCCCACCAGTTCGCCCGACCCATCAGCCTCATCGCGGCGGGCATGAGGATCGCGCGAATTAACGTGGCGTCGAACAGGATTGCCAGCGTCAACCCGACGCCTAGCAACTTGACGAACGACACCTGAGAGGTGGCCATGGCGATGAACACGACTGACATGATCAGTGCCGCCGCAGTGACGACGGGGCCAACGCGTTGCAGCCCGCTCATCACCGCGAGGTTGGTGTCGCCGTGCGCGCGGTACTCCTCAGTAATGCGCGACAACAGGAACACTTCGTAGTCCATGGACAGTCCGAACGCGAGGCAAATGATGAGGATCGGGACCGGTGCAGGCAGTGTCCCGGTGACAGCGAAATCTCCAACCAGCCACTTGAGGTGACCCTCCTGAAAGATGAACACCATCGCGCCGAGAGTCGCAGACAGACTGACTACGTTGAGCAGCAACGCCTTGATCGGCAGTACCACGCTTCGAGTGAAGGCGAACAGCACGCTGAACATCGCCAGCACCATCAGTGCCACCGCCAGCGGAACTCGGTCAAACAAAGCGTCTTTGGTGTCCGCGTTCTCTGCAGTCAGTCCGCCGACATGCACGGTACCTGGAGCTGGTGTTCCGCGTACCTGACCAAGCAGCAGGTTGGCCGCGTCGCTGTAGGGATCGAGATCTGGTATCAGCCGCAGATAGGCGCCTTTCGCGTCGGGCACTGGCCATTCGCCTGTCCGTTGCCCGTCGACATAGCTTGTCATTCCGAGCTTTACGACCACGACGTGCGGCAACTGGGACAGCGCCCCGGCGTACCCGTCCAGCTGATCCGCGCCGGCGGAGCCTTCGAGGAGCACATCCATCGCAGCGGTGGCTTGTGCCGGGAATTCGGAGCGGACCACGTCGCCGACACTTCGGCTTTCAATCGTCGCCGGCAGCGACCGGTCATCCGGAAAGTTCAGGCGGATGGCACCGAAAGGTGCCGCCAGCAGCAGAGCCAGGAGCAGCACCGCGCCTCCCATCACGACCGGCCTCCGCATGACCAGCCGTGAACTGCGGAACCAGAACCCGTCTTCCTCAGCCCGCGCTTCGGCCGGTGCGCGACGCCGAAACATCTGCGGGATCACCCGGCGCACGTTGAGCGAGTCGATTCGGGAGCCCAGAAGTCGCAACATGGCGGGCAAGACAACAAGCGCGCACACCGTCGCGAGCAGTATCACTCCGACACAGGCGTAGGCGATCGAACGCAGGAACATCATCGGGAAGACAAGCAGCGCCAACACCGACAGCGTCACCGTAGTGGCAGAGAATACGACCGTGCGTCCGGCGGTTCGAACCGACTCGATGATCGCATCATCGAGGGACTGGGCTCGAGTCCGTTCTTCACGGAACCTGGTCAGCACCAGAAGGCTGTAGTCGATGGCCAGAGCCAGACCGACGATCGTCGTCACGTTGAGCGCATAGTTGGACACCGGGGTGACATCCGACAACAACGCGAGAAGGCCTAGTGAACCCACGATCGAAAGCACACCGATTACGAGCGGCAAACCGGCTGCCACGAGACTGCCGAACACCAGCGTCATCAGCAGCAGGATTATCGGCATCGCGATTGCTTCACTGATCCCCAGGTCGTGGTTGAGCTGGTCGGTCACGTCGTTGTAGCTGACCGCCTCACCGCCGAGTTCGAGCTTCAGCGGACCGCGCTGGGTATCGCGATAGGTTGCGATGAGGCGCCTGGCCGCCGCCGCAAACTCGCGCTCATCGCCTTCGACGTGCGCGACGATCAGCGCCTTCGTCCCGTCAGCGCTACGCAGCAGTTCGGACTGGCCTGGCCCCCAGTACGAGCTGACCGTCGTAATACCAGTAGAAGCGGCAAGCTCTCGACTAAGAGCCTCGCCGGCGGCAACCGCAACTGGGTCGTCGACAGACCCGCCGCCGGTGTCGGTCGCGAGAATCACCAAGTTCGGTTTGCCGACGTGAAACCGCTGTTCGAGCATGGCAGCGGCGCGCTGCGATTCGGAAGAAACGCTATAGAAGCCGCCGCCTGACAACCGTTCAGAGATCCCCGATCCATATGCAAGTGCGGCAACCATGAGTACCAAGGTCGCGGCGAGAACCGCCTTCGGCCGGGCCACTGCTAGCCGTGCAAGCCGGTCCAGCATGATTGCCTTCTCCTGCGTCGACGGGTACGGCTCTTCTTGCCGGTCGCGGGTCGGGAGATCGTCATGACATCGCGGCCTTCCTTGCGCCATAACTGCGCTGGAGAACACGACGAGTTATCGGACACTTCGAGTCTTCTTCGTTGGTGTTATGACAGATGAATAATCAGGCGCGTTCGGTGCAGCGAGCGCAGTAGCACCCCACTGCAATCTCGCCCGGTTCGACCCGGCACTACTTAGCCGCGATCATGAGGCGCGGACATCTGACGCGGACAGCGCACCGGCCGTCGATTGCTGCTAACGCGGCCCGATACCGCTGCTCGGCCACGCTCAAACCCTCATGCAGGGAGTTGTCACCGATCAGCCGAAACAGTGTCAAGCATCAACCGACGTTATACAGCGGCCTTGGTGCCCCCACCAGGGCTCGAACCTGGGACCTGCGGATTAAAAGTCCGTAGCTCTACCAACTGAGCTATAGGGGCAGGGTGGTACTGGACCGAAGAAAGGATACTGCCTTCGCACCGGCATCTCGTTTGAGGATTGGGGTCCCGGTACCCTAAGCTATCGAGGCTCCCAGCGTCATCGGCGTTGCGAGTACCCCGGAGAGATTCGGCAGGCCCCCTTCGTCTAGCGGCCTAGGACGCCGCCCTTTCAAGGCGGTAGCGCGGGTTCGAATCCCGTAGGGGGTACACGCTTCGTGGAAACGCGGAGCAAGATGTACTAGCAAGGCCCTGTGGCGCAGTTGGTTAGCGCGCCGCCCTGTCACGGCGGAGGTCGCGGGTTCGAGTCCCGTCAGGGTCGCCAACGGCGGCGAGGCACGGCAGTGCCGTCGGGCCAGGTAGCTCAGTTGGTACGAGCGTCCGCCTGAAAAGCGGAAGGTCGCCGGTTCGATCCCGGCCCTGGCCACCATTCCCGTAACGTTTGCCACATGGTCGCAGCCGATCATCCGGGCGGGTCGCCGCTTTCGGATGTCGACCTTCGCGTGCGTGCCCTCGAGTCTCTGCTCGTCGAGTCGGGCTACGTCGAAGCTGAGGCGCTGGACCGCCTGGTAGAGGCCCACGAGACGACGATCGGTCCGCACATCGGTGCCAGGGCTGTGGCGCGGGCCTGGATCGATCCGGCTTTCCGCCGAGATCTCCTCGCCGACGCTGCCACGGCGATTGCTCCGTTCACCCACGAGGGTCGCGTCGGCGATCAGTTGATCGTCGTCGAGAACACCCCGGCTGTGCACAACATGGTGGTGTGCACGCTGTGCTCCTGTTACCCGTGGGACGTGCTCGGGCTGCCGCCGGTCTGGTACAAATCGCCCGCGTACCGGTCACGGGCTGTAAAAGAACCACGCGCCGTACTCGCCGAGCTCGGACTGACTCTTCCGGCGGAAACCGTGATTCGGGTGTGGGATTCGACAGCCGAACTGCGTTATCTGGTGTTGCCGATGCGGCCGGCGGGAACCGGCGGCTGGCCCGAGGAGCGACTCGCCGAACTGGTCGGGCGGGATGCCATGATCGGCACCGCGGTGCCGGTGGTCGCCTGATGGACGGCGTGCACGACCTCGGTGGGATGGACGGCTACGGCTCGATCCACGTCGAACCCGATGAGCCGGTATTTCACGCGCGGTGGGAAGGCCGGGTGTACGCCATGAACACGGCGATGGGAGCGCGCGGCGTCTGGAACATCGACGTCGGCCGGTTCGCCATCGAGTCGTTGCCACCGCAGACGTACGTCGCCGGGTCCTACTACCAGCTGTGGCTCGCCAAGCTGGAGAAGTTGCTCGCCGATTTCGGGCTGCTCGGTGACCGCTCACCCGAACACGGCTCCGCCTTCACCACCGCCGATGTCAGCCGCGTCCTGGCCCGCGGGTCGTACACACGTCCTGCCGCGTCCACGCCGCGTTTTTCTCCCGGTGAGCAAGTTCGCGCTCGAAATATCCACCCGCGGCTCCACACGCGGCTACCCCGCTACGTACGGAGCCATGTCGGCGTCGTCGATCAGGTCCATGCGCCGAATGTCTTCCCCGACAGCGTCGTTCGCGGAAACGGTGAACAACCCCAGTGGCTCTACACCGTCCGCTTCGATGGGCGCGAACTCTGGGGCGACGACGCAGAACCGGGCACCGAGGTTTCCGTCGACGCATTCGAGCCTTACCTGGAACCGGCGTGAAATGATCGAGGTCGAGGCGTTCGCCGAACCGTGGGAGGCGCGCGCGTTCGCCATGGTGCGCCTGCTGCGTGACTGTCACATCCTCTCGGCCGAGGAATGGACCACCGCACTGACGGCCCAGATTGCCGCCGCCGGCACCGGTGAGGTGGCTTACCGACACTGGCTCTCAGCCCTGGAACAGGTGCTGTGCGAGAAGGGCCTGGTGTCCCACGACGATCTTGGGCGCTACCGGACAGCGTGGGCGCGAGCGGCGCGCCGCACACCCCACGGCCAACCGATTGACCTGACCGCAAACGATTTTCGCGACTGACGCGCAGTGGTGCGGTCCGTTCAGTCACGAACCCAGTTGTCGATGTCGGACGCCACGGTGCGCCCGTCCCACCGCTTGACTCCCGCGATCGAGATGTCGAGCAACTCCAGTGCCCGCGACACTGTCTGATTCACGACGTCGTCGAGCGTCGAGGGCAGTGCGTAGAACGCCGGAACCGGCGGCATGATGATGGCCCCGTTCTTGGTCGCCTGGGCCATCAGGTCGATGTGTCCGGCATGTAGTGGCGTCTCTCGCAGCATCAGCACCACCCTGCGACGTTCCTTCAGGCACACGTCGGCCGCTCTGACGACGAGGTTCTCGTCGTAGCAGTGTGCGATGCCGCTGAGGGTCTTGACCGAGCAGGGCGCGACCAGCATTCCGGCCGTGACGAATGAGCCCGATGCGATGGCGGCACCGATATCGCGCGGGCTGTACAGCTGGTCGGCAAGGGCACGTACCTCGTCGAGTTTGTATGAGGTTTCGTGTTCGATCGTGCGATGTGCCGAAGCGGTCATGACGACGTGGGACTCGACGTCTGGTAGGTCGCGCACGAACTCGAGCGCCCGGACGCCGTAGATGGCCCCCGATGCTCCCGTGATCGCGACGACGATGCGCTTCATGACGCCGCGCTCGCCTGTCGGCAAGCCGCTGCGGCGATCGTCGTCAGCAGGCGTCGCGCGTTGTCGGTGATCGGATCCCGAGAGTACGAGCCGATCGCCGCGATCATCCCGGCCACGATGGTCTCCGCGGCGGAGCCGGTATTCGATGTGTCCGCGAACTCGCTCGACCACTGATCGAGGAGGGCGAGTTCCACGAGTTCGGCGTCAAGCTCGGCCTTTGCCACCTGGCTTCTCACTTCCTCGGTCCGTTCGCTCGGCGCAGGCGCCGGTCCCGCCTTCAGTTTGCGCCGAACCCTGCGCAGCGGGCGCACCACCTCGGCGTGCCACGCATCGACGAGAGCGCGCGCGCCGGCGATCTGTTCCCCGCCGAGGCTCTGGCCGCTTACTGCGCCGACGTATGCGGCCAGCAACACAATGTTGACGTCGAGGTCAAACTCGTCCTGAAGTGATACGCATGCGGCCGCCACGCCGTCGGCCTCGTGGACGGCGACAGCGAACTGAGGCAGGCTGACCCTTGCCGCAGGTGGCTCGACGCTGTACTTGTTGTATTTGCTGCCAACCGCCACGCAGGAAGTATGGAGCATCGCAACGTGCCATTCAAAGACTTTCGCGAGTTCCTCGACGCGCTGCGTGCCAGGGGCGAGCTCATCGACGTCGACCGCCCCGTTGCCCTCGAACTCGAGGTCGCCAAAGCCATGCGCAAGAGCGCGGCGATCGCGGGCCCGGCCGTGGTCTTCAAGCAGAACGGCACCAGGTTCCCGCTCGTCGGCGGCGTGTACAACTCGCACGCCAAGGCGCTGATCGCCTACGGCTGCAAAGACAACGCCTTCGATGAGATCGTCAAGCGGCTGAAAACCCGCATCCAGCCGAAGTATGTCGACGACGGTCCGGTGCACGAGAACGTCATCCTCGGCGACGACATCGACCTGTCGATTCTGCCCGTCCCGCGCTACAGCCCCGATGACGGTGGGCCGTACATCACATCGGGATTCGTGGTCAGTCACGACCCAGAGACGGGCATTCCAGACATCGGCCACTACCGCTGCGAGATCATCGACGACAAGACGATGACGCTGATGGCGATCCCCAACCACCGGTTTGCGAAGAACCAGGCCAAGGCGCAGCGCATGGGGCACAAGACGTTTCGCGCAGCGCTCGTCATCGGTGTCGACCCCATGATCGCCTACTCGTGCCCGATCCAGGTGCCTGAGGACACCAACGACTGGGAGGTCGTCGGCGGCATGCGCGGCGAGGCTGTCGAGCTCGTCAAATGCCGTACAAACGACGTTTCGGTGCCCGCGCACGCCGAGGTGGTCATCGAGTTCGAGGTCGACTTCACCCAAACCGTCATGGAGGGACCGCTGGGCGAATACACCGGCTACTACACGCCCGCGGCACCGAAGCCCGTAGTCCGGCCGACTGCCATCACGCACCGCAACGGTGCATACTTCCAAGCCCTGTTGACCGGTCGGCCTACCACCGAAAACCACATCCTCAAGCAGTTGTCGTTCGAAGCGTCGTTCTACGACCTCATGCGCCAGCAGTTCCCGACCGTCTCCGCGGTGGCGATCCCGCCGTCGGGCGGCGTCTACTTTCGCGTGGTCATCGCCATGCAGACGCGCTACTCCGGTGAGGCCCGCAGCGCGATCCTCGCGGCCATGGGCAGCAACTTGCGACCGAAGACGGTGATCGTGGTCGACCCCGACATCGACGTGCACGATTCCGAACAGGTCGAGTGGGCGATGGCTTTCCGCACGCAGCCCGCAAAGGACATGATCATCGTGGAGAACCTGCCAGGGGGACCGCTGGACCCGACCGCCGACGAGTCGCTACCACAGGATCAGCGAACGGGTTCGGCGATCGGGATCGACGCCACCTACCCCTACGGCACGGTGATCAGGAAGGTCGGCGACGTGTGCGGACCGGCCTTGGAGGAGCATGGGGGCCAGGTCGTCGAGGTGGCTGATGTGCCGGGATGGCAGGACTACGACTTTCCCGAACTCGACGCCAAGTAGGAGGATCCCATGCCGGAGATCGACCACGAGATCAAGATCAACGCCGCACCTGAGACGGTGTTCGCTGCGCTCACGACGCTCGACGGAGTGAAGGGCTGGCACAACCCCGACGCCGAGGGAACCGGCGCGGTAGGCAGTACGTGGGTGTTCGCATTCGCCGACCATCCCGAATTCGCCTGGGAGGTCGTCTCTTCCGACGAGCCGAACCAGGTGGTGTGGCGGTGCGCGCGTGGCCCTGGGGACTCCGTCGGGACGACGGCGACGTTCTCGTTGTCGCCGACCGACGACGGCAGGACACTTCTCGAACACACCCACGCCGGCTGGCCGGGGACCCACGGCAACTACCGCAAGTGCAACACCACATGGGGCGTGCTGCTGCACCACCTTCGTGATTACGTCGAGACCGGCGACGCCGCACCCGCATTCGAGTGAAGGGCCAGTCATGCCCCAGCAGAGCCTGAGCGACTTCGTCGATGACATGGAGAAGGCGGGCATGTTGGTCCGCGTCACCGAAGAGAAGCGGGTCGACGAGCTCCCCTCGGTGATGGAGGAGAACCCGCTGACCGCCGTTCTGGTGGAGAAGGTCACCGACTGCGAGTTCCAGTTCCTGGCCAATGCCTACTCCAACCAGGATCAGACCGCGTGGGCGCTCGGCTGCGAGAAGAGCGAGACCGGCCGCAGGATGGTGGAACTCGGCAAGGGACGCATCAAACCGGAGATCGTCGACACCGCGCCGTGCAAGGAGGTGATCCTGACCGGCGACGACGTCGACCTGACCCGGCTACCGCTGTTCCTGCACCACGATCGCGACGGCCACGCCTACACCAACGACAACCTCGTCGTGACAAAGCACCCCGACACCGGTGTCTACGACTGGGGCATCTACCGGAGCATGTTCCGCACCCGCAACGAGAAGATGTTCGACATGACGTGCACGTCGCACCGCGCGCGGCTGCACGCCCAAGCGGCAGAAGCCAAGGGGCACAACCTCGAACTCGCGATCGTGCTCGGCGGACCGCTGGTGGACAAGGTCGCCGCACTGACGGGTGTCCCCCCCAGCACCGATGACTTCGAGGTGCTCGGCAGCTTCTACGGCCACCCCGCGAAACTGGTGAAGTGCGAGACGATCGACCTGCTGGTGCCTGCCAATGCGGAGATCGTGATCGAGTGCGAGCTGATGGCGACCGAGGGGCTGACCCACGACGAGGGCCCGTACGGCGAGTTCACCGGTATGTACGGCGGGGGCATCAAGTCGAATTACCGCGCGGTCGTCAAGGCGATGACCTTCCGCAAGGGCGGGATCTTCCAGCACGCGACGATCGGTGGCCTGCACCCCTGGTACACCGACAACATGTTGCAACTGCCCATGATCGAGTCCGACCTGTACAACGGGCTCGCGATGGCAGGCATCGACGTCAAGGAGGTCCGCGCGCCGCTCGGCGGGTTGTCCAACATCGCCTACGCGAAGATCAAGCCTCGCGGGGCGGGGGATTCCATGCAGGCTCTCGGGGTGATGCTGACGTGTTCGAAGCAGGGGTTACCCAAGATCGCGATGGTCTTCGACGACGACGTCGACATCTGGGACGACAACGCGGTGCAGTTCGCGATGGCCTTTCGCTACATGCCGCATCTGGACACCCTCACGATCCCGAACGGCAACACGATGACGGTGGACCCGATGATCGCCGAGGACGCCGCGCCGGGTACCGCATCGAAGATCGGGCTGGACTGCACGATCCCGATCAGTCCGAAGTTCGTTCCGTCGCACTTCGACCGGAGCACCGTGTTCGTCCTCGGCGATCCGCCGCCGGACGTCGTGACCATGTCGGAGGACGAGCTGACAGCGGATATGGAGACCTTGATCAACGAGGCGCCGCGCACCTGGAAGGAAATCCTCCAGCACTACAACGGGCAGCCCTACACGGTCGTCTATCGTGCATTCAGCAATCTGCGACCGCGGCTGGGCCGCTGCAGCGACGCCCCGTGGTACCGATACACGTTCTCCGACACCGATTTCGCCGTCGACGCGCCCGTCGGGCCTCTGTCGAACTTCGATCCGCGGCACGGAGCGCACTAGTGCGTTGAGGTGCGGCGCGAGAGGGGCGACAGCGGAAATCCTAGATGATCCAGCTTGTCGGGATTGATCACCGAGCGAACGGTACAGATGCTGCCCCCCGCAACGTCGACGGTGAGCACGTTGATGAGCCCGCCGTCAGGATCAAATGTCAACAGCCCGCGCTGACCGTTGACCTGTGAGCGCCGGAAACGCACACCGATGCTGTGATACGCGCCCACAAATCCGGCCAGCACGCGATACACCCGGTCACGTCCGAACACCGGCCGCGGCAGGCCGTGGCCTACGCCACCGCCGTCACCGTAGAACGCCACGTCGGCGGCCAACAACTCCACCAGATCTTCCAGAGCGCCCGTTTCGGCGGCAGCGAAGAAGCGGTCTGCGAGCTCGTCACGTTGTGCCGCATTGACTTCGAAGCGCCTGCGGCCAGCGTCGATTCGCCCGCGGGCCCTGTTGAGCAACTGGCGGCAGTTGGTCGTCGTCTTGTCGACGATTCGGGCGATGTCGTCGTAGTCGTAGGCGAACACCTCACGCAGCAGGAACACGGCTCGCTCCACCGGCGACAGGGTCTCCAGCAACACCAGTAATGCCATCGACAACGAATCGGACGCCGCAGCAACGTCAGCCGCGTCGGGCTCAGCGGACGTCAGCAGCGGTTCGGGCAGCCATGGACCGATGTAGGTCTCCCGCTGCACACGTGCCGAACGGAGGTGATCGATGGCCAGCCGGGTCGCGATCGTGGTCAGCAGTGAGCGCGGTGAGTCCACGTCGCGGCCTCGCCGCAGGTAGTCGAGGTAGTGCACATATGCGGCCTGCACGACGTCCTCGGCTTCGGTGACACTGCCCAGCATTCGGTATGCGATGGAGAACAACAACGGCCGGAGTTCAAGAGCCTCGTCGGTGTCTGACACATCATCTCCCTGCAGATTTCGATCCGTCATTCCTATAGACGAACGAAGCCCGCCGGATGTGACAGGGGCGCCACATCCGACGGCCATGTCACAGACGGCGACGCCCAATCGTCTAAGGGGGTGATCGAAAGAAATCGAAGGGAGAAGAAATGAACGCCGCATTGTGGAGCGCTCAGCTTGTGCTGGCCGTGGTATTCGCCCTATCGGGCACAGCCAAACTCACGATGGCCCGGGATCGGCTACTTGCGACCGGCCAAACCGGGATTGCCATGTTTCCCATGCCCGTCGTGCGTTTCACCGCGGCCATGGAGCTCTTTGCAGCTGTGGGACTCGTGGCGCCTGGTCTCGCCGGGATCGGACAAGCCCTGACGCCGGCAGCGGCGGCAGGGCTGTGTGTGGTCATGGTCGGCGCGGCCTGGGCGCACACCCGGTTGGGCGAGCCGTTGAGCGTCGCCGCGAACACCGTGTTGTTCGGTCTCGCGGCGTTTGTCTTCATCGGGCGACTGCTCTATGTCGGATAGAGCTGTGGCCGAACACTTTTCAATAACGACAAGATAGGAGCAGGACGTGGAAAGCAATGCTCAGGTGGTGCTCGACGTCATCGCGGCGGTTCAGAACCGGGACGCCGAGACGTTGGATCGCCTCTATCACGACGACCTCGAGTTTCATGAGGCGCAGTCACTGCCGTACGGGGGCGTGCTGAAGGGCAAGAACGTGCTGCGGGAACAGCTCGAGTCAGAGCCCGAGAAGACCTGGCTCGGTACCTGGGCCCCCCTCCAGCCGACCGAGGCCGAGCGGCGGTTCGACCCGCGGGTGGTCGCTGTCAACGGCGACGAAGTGGTAGTCAAGTACACGACGCGGGGCATGAGTGCGAGCGGCGAGCGGTTCGAGTCCGAGGTGCTGGCGCTGTACGAAGTGCGTGACGGCAAGTTCGCGAGGGCTCAAATGTTCCATTACGACACCGCGGCGTTGAACGCATTCTTCGACCGAGCGAGACAGCAACCCTAGAGCCTCAAGGGCGCCCAGCGCGGATCTGCTGGCGTAGAAACGAAAACAGGCGGCGCTATCCGCGCTCAGAATGCCTCGCCCAATAGCGTTGGCCGTCGCTGGGCATCTTGCCGAAGGCGGCCTTGATGGCAGGCGCGAGAATCTTGACCGGCAGCGCCAGTCTGTCCCTCGGCTCGAGGGCGAGGACCCATGTGAAGAGAGTGTCGTCGCCGTCGGGCTCGACGAGGTAGTCCTCGGCGAACCGCTTGAAGAGTTGCGCGGTGGACTCGTATGCCGCGAACGAGTGTCGCCGTCCCTCCTCCCAGAGGAAGTAGCGCTCTCGCATGCGCGGGCCAACAGGCGGGGCGACCTCGCGGGTGGTGCCGACGCCGAACGGGCGCGGCGACGTCCAGTGGACCGATTTGAGGGTCGGGCCCCATGCCGCGATCGACATCGTCAGAGGTCAGCGAATCCCAGACTTTCTGGGGCGGCGCGGCGAAGCGCTTCTGATAGGTGAAGACGTGTGGCGCCGAGGCGAGAAAATCCTCGTCGGCGGGTTCGAGCGGATACCAGCGCGTCACAGCTGATCAGCATGCCTCATCGGCGCCTGCACCGACAACGATGGTCTATTGCACATATGTAGAAGGGGGTTGTCGTCGCCGGTACGTTCGCGTACCGTAGCCGGTACCTTGGAGTACCACGAAGGGGCGATATGGGCGAGGCCACGACAGATCCGGTGCGGCTGCCACCGGGGCCGCGGATACCGAAGGCCCTGATGGGCATCGCGTTCCTGACCGCACGCCATCGGGCGGTCGCCTCGATCGGACGCCGCTACGGCGACGCGTTCACGATGAACCTGCCGATCTTCGCCGAGACCGTCGTCATCAGCGACCCGGCGTTGATCAAGGATCTGTTCACCACAAGCAGCGACCTCGTCGGCCGAGCGTCCAACCTCGGCACGGTACTCGGACCCGGCTCGACCTTCAGCCTGGACGGCGACGAGCATCGCGCCAGGCGGAAGCTGCTCGTGCCGCCGTTCCACGGCAAGCGGATGGTCGGTTACGAAGCGATCGTCGAAGAAGAAGTCATGCGCGAGATCGCGAACTGGCCGGAGGGTCGGGAGTTCGAGACGCTGCAGCCGATGATGCACATCACCCTCAACGCGATACTTCGGACCGTGTTCGGCGCGCAGGGCAGCGCATTCGACGAACTCCGTGAGCTGTTCCCGCCGATGATTCCGCTCGCATCGCGAATGGTGGTGATGCCCAAGGCGTTTCAGCGAGACCTCGGCCCGTGGAGCCCGTGGGGTCGCGTCCAGCGCTATCGCAGGCGCTACAACGAGATCATTGCCGACCTCATCGCCGAGGCTCGCAACGATCCCGCGTTCTCCGAACGCAGCGACGTGCTCGCGCTCATGCTGTCGGCGCGCTACGAGGACGGTTCACCCATCTCCGACGACCACATCGCCGACGAACTCCTCACCCTGCTGTCGGCAGGCCACGAGACTACGGCCACGACACTGGCGTGGGCTGTCGAGCGGATGCGGAGGCACCCGCGGCTGCTGACCAGGCTCAGCGCCGAGGTCGACGCGGGCGGTACCGAACTGCTGCAGGCCACGATCTGGGAAGTGCAGCGTATCCGCCCAGTGGTGGAGGCCACCATCAGGATCGCGAAGAAAGCGAATCCACTTGGGTGAGTGGGTCATCCCCGAAGGCCACGCAGTCATCGCGAGCATCACGATGTCGCACTCGTCCGAGCGGAACTTCGCCGATCCCAAGGCGTTCAACCCGGACCGCTTCCTCGGCGGCAACCCGGACACGCACACCTGGATTCCCTACGGCGGAGGCATCCGCCGGTGTATCGGCGCCGCATTCGCCAACATGGAGATGAACGTGACACTGAGGACGCTGCTGCGCGAATTCGAGTTCGGCACAACGTATGCCGCAGGCGAACGCAGTCATTCGCGCGGCGTGGCCACAGCACCGGCGCACGGCGGGCGCGCCGTTGTGTATCGACGGAAGGTGGGATCGACATCGACGACTCGCGAGAACTCTCAGAAAGTGTCGGCATGACGCTCGAACAGCAGATTGTCGACGTCGGCCGCGGTATCGAACTGTGCTACGAACAGGTCGGTGATCCCAGCGATCCGCCGGTCGTCCTCGTCGCCGGGCTTGGTCAACAGCTGCACGGCTCCTGGCCGACGGACTTCGCGACAGCGCTGGCCGCGCGCGGCTACCGCGTCACCCGGTTCGACAACCGAGACGTCGGGCGGTCCACACATATGGACTTTCCGCCGCCGAAGCCGCTCGCGATCCTGCGCGGCGGCAGCCACCCGCGGCAGTACCACCTCGGCGACATGGCGCGCGACACCGTCGGTCTGCTCGATGCGCTCGGCTACCAGGATGCCCATCTGGCCGGAATCTCGATGGGCGGCATGATCGCTCAGACCGTTGCGGCTCACTATCCGGGCCGGGTGCGCACGCTGACGTCGATCATGTCCACCACCGGTGCGCCGCGAATCGGACGGCCCGCGGTGTCGACGTGGTGGCGCTTGGCCACCGCCAAGCCGCCGCGCACCCGCGACGAGGCGATGGAGCGCGACATCGCGATCTTCCGCCACATCGGGTCGCACGGCTTCCCCTTCGACGAACAGCGTGTTCGCGACCGGGCAGCGGTCGGGTGGGACCGCGATCCGACGAGCGCTGGTACGCCTCGTCAACTCGCGGGCATCTTCCGGTCCGGTGACCGCACGCGCGAGCTCGGCGGAATCGACGTGCCCACGCTGGTGATCCACGGGGACCGGGACCGGATGGTCAGTCCGACCGGAGGCGCGGCGACGGCACGCGCCGTCCCAGGCGCACGGCTGGAGACCATCCCCGGAATGGGCCACGACCTACCGGCAGGAGCGTGGGATCGCTTGATGAACCTGATCATCGACCACGTTGCGTCGGCGCAAACCAACGAAACCGAAGTAAGGGAACAAGGATGAGCAAGACACGAATCAGCGGCCGCACCGTCGTCATCTCAGGTGCGGCGTCGGGAATCGGGCGCGGACTCGCGCAACGGCTATCCGCGCACGGTTGCCCTGTCGCACTCACCGACATCGATGAGCTCGGCCTGAAGGAGACCGAAGCGAGTCTGTCCGGTGCGAGCCTGACGCGGGTACTCGACGTCCGCGACGCGGACGCCCAGCGCGACTTCGCAACCCAGGTGCGCGACTGGGCACCCGCACCGCTGGGCGCGGTGTTCAACAATGCGGGGGTCGCCGTCTCATCCAGTGTTCTCGACTCCGTCGTCGACGACGACAACTGGTTGTGGGACATCAACTTTCACGGTGTCGTCAACGGCACGCGGGCGTTTCTGCCGATTCTCGTCGAGCAGGATTCGGGCGCAATCGTCAACACCTCGAGCGTGTTCGGCCTTGCCGGAATGCCCAACCAAAGTGCCTACTGCGCGGCGAAGTTCGCCGTCCGCGGTTTCACCGACTCGCTCCGTCAGGAGCTGCGCGGCACCGGGGTGAGGGCGATCAACGTGCATCCCGGCGGTATCAACACCAACATCGTGCGCAACGCCCGGTTCCGCAAGGACCCGGAGGGGCGGGGCCGCACCCACGAGCAGATGGCGCAGGAGTTCGCCGCCATCACCATGACTCAGCCTGACAAGGCCGCCGAGATCATCCACAAGGGTGTCGAGAGCGGAAAGGCCCGCATCCTCGTCGGTCCCGATGCTTATCTCTTCGACGTCCTGACCCGGGTGGCACCCACCCACTACTACGACCTGCTCGGCGCGGTCGTCGGCCGCCTGCGGAGTCGCGCGGAGCAGTCGGCCGACGCGACAGTCTGATTCGCGTGCGCGCCGTCGTCATCACCAAACACGGTGACATCTCCGTACTGAAGGTTCAGGAGAGGCCGGACCCGCCGCCACCGCCGGAGGGCCAGGTGCGGGTCGCGGTGCGGGCCGCCGGGGTGAACTTCGCCGATCACCTTGCGCGCGTCGGCCTCTATCCCGATGCGCCAAAGCCGCCCTGCGTCGTCGGATACGAAGTCTCCGGCACGATCGAGGCCGTTGGCGACGGCGTTGACCCCGCGCGTGTCGGCGAACGTGTCTTTGGCGGCACGCGTTTCGGCGGCTACGCCGAGATCGTCAACATCCCCGCGGTCGACGCGATCCCGCTGCCGGAGTCGTTGAGCTTCGAGCAGGGCGCCGCGATACCCGTCAACTACGCAACGGCATGGGCGGCGTTGCACGGCTACGGTTCGTTGCGCGCAGGCGAACGTGTGCTGATCCATGCTGCGGCAGGCGGCGTCGGTATCGCGGCGGTCCAGTTGGCCAAGGCCGCGGGCGCCGAGATTCACGGCACGGCCTCGCCGGGAAAGCATGCGAGGCTCGTCGAGTACGGCGTCGATCGCACCATCGACTACCGCAGGGACGGTTGGTGGAAAGGGCTGCCGCCCTACGACATCGTGCTCGATGCGATGGGTGGGAAATCGCTGAAGCGTTCCTATGAACTCATCCGGCCGGGCGGTCGGATCGTCGCGTACGGCTTTTCGGCCATGCAGCAGGGTGAGAAGCGTTCATTGCGCACCGCGCTGCCGCAGTTGCTGCCGATGCTCCGCGGCTTCAACCTGGTCAACCAGTTGTCGGACAGCAAGGCCGTCATCGGGCTGAACATGCTCAAGCTGTGGGACGACAGGGGCACGCTCGAGCCGTGGATCGGCCCTCTCACCTCTGCATTGGCCGACGGCGTCGCCGTCCCGGTCGTGCACGAAGCGGTGCCGTTCGCCAACGCCGGTGAGGCGCACCGCATTCTGGCTGCGCGTGAGAACGTCGGCAAGGTGGTGCTGGTGCCCTAGGCAGGGCGATCTGACGTCGACTTCGCGCGTTCGAACAGCTCGCTGTCGTGTGCGGGCACGATACAGAGGTCCTGCTCTTCCTTGGTGTACAGCTCTGACAGGCGAGCGTGGTTGTCCCACATCTTCTTTCGATCGAACGCGACTGCGGTCTCCATGGCCCACAGCGTGCGCGGCACGTGGGTGCCGTCCAGGGAGCCGTAGTGGTAGAAGGCGTCACCGCAGTGCAAGATCCAGCGGTGACCGGCGTCGACGGCGACACAGGCGTGGCCGCGGGAATGGCCCGGCAGCGAGACGAGCACGATTCCGGGTGCGATGTCGTCGAGTTCCTTGGCTGCTGGAAAGCCGCGCCACGCTTCCCCTCGAGGATCGTGTTCGACGACGTCGCGGTCTTTGACCCACTGCTGCTTGCCGTATCGGACCTTTTCGGCGCGGGTCGGTGAGGCGAACGCCGCGAGGGCTTCCGCGGAGGTGACGTGAATCCTGGCATTCGGCAAGTCGTAGGCCCCGCCGACATGGTCGCTGTCGAGGTGGGTCAGCACGACGTGGCGGACGTCCTCGCGGGGAAACCCCATCCGGTCGAGTTGGTTGGCCACCGCCTCAGTGGCCTCGAACACCGGCCGGGTGATGAAGCGGACCGGTCCGACCCGACCCTTCGGGTCCGCGCAGTCGTCGATACCGTATCCGGAGTCCACCAGGACGAGACCGTTATCGGTCTCCAGAAGCAGAACATGGCATACGCATTCCGGTCCCTTCACAGGGTGCATGGTGCCGCAGTTGAGATGGTGGACCTTCATCCGCTGATCGGCTCCTCGCGTGCGCCCGGTTCTCCCACCAGAGCAAGGATCTCGCCGCGGCCGATCTGGGTGACCAGGCTCGCGGAGTCGAAGTAGACGCGCTCGTTGACGATCCGGTCGCCCTCGAAGAAGAACACCGCGATGATCGGCACGCGGAACGCCTTACCCGTCGGCGGAAGCCCGTAGAACTCGCCGAGATTGGTTCCCAGCAGCTCGAACTCGACGATCACCGTGTCCTCGGTGACGTGATAGCGGACGTTGTCGTGGCGCTGGTCCGGGAACGCGGTCCTGGTCATGCGGTAGTAGCCCATGACCTCCTCGTCGCCGTCGAAGACCTGGCCCGTCGGCATGATCTCGTAGCGCGGGTGGCCGTTGAAGGTGGCCAGGGTGCGATCGAACTCCTTGGTCACCTCGGTGTCCATGTGTTCGCGGATGATCTCGAGGCGGCGTTGCCGCAGAACGTCATCGATCATCTGTCAACTGTAAGCCGCCGCCAGAGCCAGAGATACAGCCCGCATAGCACCGCCCAGATGGCGAAACAGTAGAACTCGAATGCGGCGCGCAGCGGAATCGGCGCGTGCCGCAACTCCATGAAGTCCAGACCCACCAGCCGAACCTTGCACGCGGCGATCCCCAACACGACGAGTACGACCAGCGATCCGGTGCCGTGATCGGCGCCGAGTGCCCAGGAGATGACGGTCGCGGCAACCAGCAGCAGCCAGGAGAACCCGGCGCGGTTGCGGACGAATTGCAGCACCGTCATCAACTCACCAGATACAGGAGTGCGAACAGGAAGATCCACAGCAGATCGACGAGATGCCAGAAGCATGCACCGCCCTCGACCAAGGCCAGCCTGGTCTCGCTGAGTTCGGCGCGGCGCGCCTGCGTCACCAGCAGACCCAGCACCGCGAGCCCGATGAACACGTGCAGCAGGTGCAGACCGGTCAGGATGAAGTAGTAGAGGTAGAAGTGGTTGCCACCGGGTCCGTGCCCGGCCGAGGCCAGCGCGACGTATTCGTAGACCTTCAGTGCGACGAACACCAAGCCGAATCCGATCGCCGCGTACAACGCCCGTGTGGCAATCAATTTCATCCCGGACCGGATGGCGCCGAGTGCCATCACGACACACAGCGAACTGGTCAGCAACACAAGGGTATTGGTGACGCCGACCCCGATGTGCAGGGTCTTGCGGGCGACGTCGAACACCTCGGGCGCCTTCGCCCGCTCCACCATGAAGGTGACGAAGAAGACGCCGAACACCACCATGTCGCCGAACAGGAACACCCATGTTCCGGACTCGCCGGGAATCCGGCGGACGGTCGGTGCGGTCACGCGGCGACGAGGTCGGCTTCGGCGGCTTGCTGCGCTTTGACGGAGCGGTCGATCACGATGCTGGTGGCGAACAACCAGATGACCAGTGCGGCACCGGGCACGTAGAAGGAGAACACGCCGTTCCACGCCAGCGGACCGTCGTTGAAGACGACGGTCATGCCGCCCGGCAGCGAGAGCGTCGCCACCCACAGATTCAGGTAGCCGTACCAGCGGGGAAAGGTGTGCGGATCGGTCTTGTCGGCGAACGCCGCAACGGCAAGCGTCAGGTTCTGCACGATGATCGTTCCGGCGATGCCGACGAACCACAACCAGAACAGATCGTCGAGAGCCATGGTGATCTCGGGGGGCCTCGACTCCGGCCGGAACGCAGCGGCCGCCAGGATGATGAACGCGAAGATGAAGGCGGGCACGAAGACAGCGGCTGCCAGCAGCTGGGTGATGCTGAGCATTCCCCACCGACCTTCGACGCGGCGAATCCGGAGGCAGATCGCGGCCAGGTACGGGAACGAGACGACGATGGCGAGCAGACTGCCCGCGATGCCGAACCGGATCCAGATCTTGTGCTCGATGAAGAACGCGGTGATCTCGTCCGCCGACGCCGTCGGTGACAGCGGCGGAAACAGCTTTGCCATCACCGAGAAGAAGATGCTGAACAGGAAGATCATCGACGATTCCGGACCAGGCACCGATGCGCTGCAACGTCAGCTCCACGGATGGCACGCTACTGGGGTTTCGAGTTTTGTCAATATTGACATAACCCCTCGTGCCATAATTTGCGCCCATGGTCCGACCTGCCCAGACGGCACGCAGCGAGCGCACCCGGGAGGCGTTGCGCCAAGCCGCAATCGTCCGGTTTCTTGCGCAGGGCGTCGAGGATACGTCGGCCGAACAGATCGCCGCCGACGCGGGCGTATCGCTGCGGACGTTCTACCGCCACTTCGCGTCCAAGCACGATCTGCTCTTCGCCGATGATGCGGGCCTGCACTGGTTTCGGGCGGCACTGGCGTCACGCGAACCCGGCGAGTCGATCATCGACTCTGTGCAGTCGGCGATCCTGGCCCGACCCTATGACGACTGGGCGGTGGCCAAGATCCCGTCCCTGCGTGACGAGGAACTGGACCCCGGCCGGATCGTGCGGCACATCCGCCAGGTCGAAACCGACTTCGCCGAGGCCATCGAGGAGCATCTGGCGGGCGACGACCCACCGGCGCCGGGGTCTGACGACCGGATGCGTATCACCGTCACGGCGCGGTGCATCGCGGCGGCGGTGTTCGGCGCGATGGAGGTGTGGATGCTCGGCGACGACCGTTCGCTTCCGGAGTTGAAGCGGCTGTGCCGGGAGGCGCTGCAGACGTTGCAGAAGGGAATCGGGGACTCAGCCGGCTGAGACGCGTGATCGGTACACCATGTTTTGTCATTATTGACAAAACATTGTGTCCCGTGTCAGCCTCAGCCAATGACGGATTTCGACGCGATCGTCGTCGGCGCGGGCCACAACGGATTGACCGCAGCCGCACTGCTGCAGAAGGCCGGGCTGCGCACGCTGTGCCTGGACTTCAAGCTGTATGCCGGCGGAATGGCTTCCACGGTGGAGCTTTTCGACGGTTTCAAGTTCGAGATCGCCGGCTCGGTGCAGGTCCCCACGTCGGCCGTCGTCAGCCGCGAGCTCGGCCTCGACACGCTGCCGACGGTGGACCTCGACGTCATGTCGGTGTCGCTGCGCGGCGTCGGCGACGAACCGCTGATCTACTACACCGACCCGATGAAGCTGCTCACCCACATCAACGAGGTGCACGGCGCAGAAGCCGTCAACGGGATGGCCGGCTTGATGGCGTGGTGCCAGGCGCCGACGCGGGCGCTCGGCCGCTTCGATGCCGGGCAGCCGCCGAAGACGCTCGACGAGATGTATGCCTGCGCGACAAACGAATTCGAGCGTTCGAGCGATCACCGACATGTTGTTCGGCTCGGTCTGCGATGTGATCGACCGTTATCTGCCCGACAAGGAGAAGAACGGCGCGCTGCGCGGCATGCTGTCACTTCTGGCGTGCAACACCACCTATCGCGGTCCTGCGACGCCGGGTACGGCCGCCGCGCTTGCGTACGGGTTCGCCGTGCCTGATGAGAACGCGCTGCTGGTGAAGAAGCTGCGGGGCGGCATCGGCGCGCTCACCGCACACCTGCAGGAGTTGTTCACTCGCAGGCGGCGGCGAACTTCGGCTGCGCAGCAAGGTCGACGAAATCCTGGTGACCGACGGCCGGGTCGCCGGGGTTCGCCTCGAGGACGGTTCGACGATCAGCGCGCCGATCGTCGTCTCGGGCATCGCACCCGATATCACGGTGAACGGCCTCGTCGACTCCAACGCGGTACCCGCCGATGTTCGCGAACGGTTCTCCCGATCCGACCATCGCGGAAGCTATCTGCAGATGCATTTCGCGCTGGATGGCATACCGGAGTTCGCCGCGCCCTACGAGGTGCTCAACGATCCCGAAATGCAGTCCAACATCGGGATTTTCAGCACACCCGAGGAGCTGCAGCAGCAGTGGGAGGACTGCAGGCGCGGCATCGTGCCCGCCGACCCGTCGATCGCGCTGCAGATCCCGTCGGTCAACGATCCGGGGCTGGCGCCGGAGGGCAAGCATGCGGCGTCGGCGTTCTCGCTGTGGTTTCCTCCCGCGGACGCGAGGAGCGGAGATGCCGGAGAGGAATCCCAGTCGAGCTACGGCGACATGAAGGTCGAGATGGGGCAGCGGGTGATCGACAAGATCACCAAACTGGCGCCGAACTTCGAGGACCTGATCATTCGACACACCACGTTCACGCCCAAGCACATGGGCACCATGTTCGGGGCTCCCGGCGGCGACTACTGCCACGGCCTGATTCATCCCGATCAGATCGGTCCGAACCGGCCCGGCCCGAAAGGCTATGTCGACCAACCGATCCCGATCGAGGGCCTTTATCTCGGCAGCGCAGGCTGTCACGGTGGGCCCGGTATCACCTTCATCCCCGGCTACAACGCAGCCAAGCAGGCGCTCGCCGACCGCTGAACCCGGTGTTTCGGGGCCGGGACAACGGGCATCCACCGGGACATGGGGTGCACAGTTGCAGTCACGGGGCCCACGGGCGACATCGGCATCTCGGCGGTCAGCGCCCTCGACCGAGATCCCGACATCGAACGCGTCATCGGGATGGCCCGAAGGCCGTTCGACCCGTCCGATCAGGGCTGGACCAAAACCGAGTACCGGCAGGGCGACATCGGTGACCGCGCCGCCGTCGATGCGCTGGTCGCCGACGCCGACATCGTCGTCCACCTCGCATTCATCATCATGGGTTCGCGGGAAGACAGCGCTCGGGTCAACCTGGCAGGAACCCGCAACGTATTCGAGGCGACGGTGGCTGCCGATCGACCAAGGCGGCTTGTCTACACCTCGTCGGTCGCCGCATACGGCTACCACTCCGACAATCCCGTTCCCATCACCGAAGAAGTGCCGACGAGGGGCTCGCCCGAGCACTATTACTCCGAGCAGAAAGCGGCTTGTGAGGCCACCCTCGCCGAGATCACATCGGGCTCCGATCTCGAAGTATTCGTCCTTCGGCCGTGCATCGTCGCCGGGCCGAAGGCTCATGCTCTCGCTGAAGCGATGCCGTGGAACCGGCTTCCCGATGCGCTGCGCAGAGTGTCACGGGCGGTGCCTGCGCTCAAGCCGCCCTTTCCGGATCCCGGCACGCCGGTGCAACTGGTTCACCACGACGACGTGGCCGCCGCAATCGCCCTGGCCGCGACGACCTCCGCACCTCCTGGTGCATACAACCTGGCAGCCGACGGCGTGCTGTCGATGTCAGATGTCGGTGCCGCACTCGGCGCCAGGCCGGTGCCGGTGCCGCATTTCGTGGTGTCGGCAACCTCGGAAGTGATCGCTCGGCTGCCGTTTCTTCCTTCGGGACTGGAGTGGCTTCACGCCGGCCGCACGTCCACGATGATGGACACGAGCAAGGCGAAGTCGCAGCTGGGCTGGACGCCGAAATACACCGCCGCAGAGACCCTGTCGGGGCTCGCGGAGTCGCTTTAGCTACTGCGTATGGTCGCCGGTGTCGGCGGGGCCGCTTGGCGTCGCGCCGCCTTCGTCGGACCAGTCGCCGTCACCGACATCCTTGGCCGGGTCGCTCACGACGTCGTCGTCGGCGTTCTCCGGGCCTGCGTCGGTATCGGCGGTCTCGGGCTTGTCCTTGTTCATCGCGACGGAATACCCGGCGGGAGGGATTTCACCACGGCCTCACCCATCACGTTCACACTCTGTGCAGGCGCGCACGCTCGCGGTGCGAGTCAGCCGTCCCGGCGACGCAACTGGTCCGCCCAGTCGTCGGGCACGCGGCCGCGCGGCCAGGAACCGTCTCCTCCTTGGCCGGCAGTCCGGCGCGGCGAGTTCGGGACCGTCGTAATACTCGTTGGTCTTGTAGTTCCAGAACCAGTCCTCGTCCGGCTCGAACGAACGAATGATCGGA
>CAVWPQ010000017.1:0-34899 GCA_963756865.1 uncultured Actinomycetota bacterium
CTCGTACTCGGATGCGGCGTCGAACCCGAAGATGTCACCGGTAATCCGCCAGAAAGCATTTCGCGGATTGCCGTAGTACTGCTGTGCCGCCAGCGACATCACGCTCGGCATATTGCCGAGGATGAGGATCCGTGCATCGTCGTCGGCGATCGGCGGCAGACCCTCCAGCAACGGTTCCGTCATGACCACAGGTATACGTTGAGGCGGTGTCCGACGACAGAAGTACCGGGGCTATCGAGGCGTCGGGGCTGCTCGACGGCCTCGAAGGGCAGGCCAGGGCGGAGCGCGCCGAGCTGATCGAATGGCTGCTCGAGCAGGGTTTCACCCTCGAACACATCCGGGGTCAGTTCGCCCCGATGCTGATGCCCGCCGGTCGGGTTGTCGGCAATGACGGGGTGTACGTGTCGACGCGGCAGATCTGCGAGGACACCGGCATCGATCTCGAGCTTCTCGAGGCGATGCAGCGCGCGCTCGGACTTCCTCGCGAGGACGACTACGACGCTCCGGTTCATCTGCGCGCCGACGCCGACGCCGCGTCAAGGGCCCAGGTATTCGTCGACGCAGGCTTCACCCGCGAACAGGTCATCGCCGTTGCACGCGTACTCGGCCAGGGGATGGCGCAGACAGCCGAGGTGATGCGGCAGGTGGTGCTCGAGGCGGTCATCGAGCCCGGTGCGACCGAGCTGCAGATCGCCAAGGCGTATGGCGAACTCGTGCAGAATGTTTCGCCGTTTCTCGGGCCGATGGCAGAAGACGTGCTGCGCCTGCAGCTCCGCCACGGGCTCGAAACGGAAGCCGTCAGTGTCGCCGAACGCGCCGCGGGCAAGCTGCCGGGTGCACGTGAGGTGACGGTCTGCTTCGCCGACCTCGTCGATTTCACCCGGTTGGGCGAGGCGGTGCCGCCAGAGGAGTTGGAGAGCCTCGCCAACCGGTTGTCGATTCTGGCTCGCGATGTCGCCGAGCCACCTGTGCAGTTCATCAAGACGATCGGCGATGCGGTGATGTTCGTCAGCCCCGACGCCGCCGCGCTGCTGCGGGCGGCGCTGGGTCTGCTGGCCTCCGCCGACAAGGAGGATCTGCCGCAGCTGCGCGTCGGGCTGGCGGCGGGCAGCGCGGTGCGGCGGGCAGGCGACTGGTTCGGCAGCCCGGTGAACCTGGCGAGCCGGGTGACCGCGGTGGCGCGGCCGGGCACGGTGCTGGTGGCCGAGTCGGTGCACGAGTTGATCGGCGAGACCGAAGAGTTCACCTGGTCTTTTGCCGGAGCGCGGCACATCAAGGGGATCAAGGGCGAAGTGAAGCTGTTCCGGGCCCGCGAGGCGGCGCAGGACTAGTACGTTCAGCACATGGCTTCGGCCGCCGATTTCGAAGCGCCGCGGGCTGATCTATCGAGACGGCGCGAAGCGCCGCAGCCGCAGGCTGTTGGTCACGACGAACACTGAGCTGAAAGCCATTGCGGCGCCTGCGATCAGTGGATTCAGCAGACCGAGCGCGGCCAGCGGCAGCGCGGCGACGTTGTAGGCGAACGCCCAGAATAGATTTCCCTTGATCGTGCGCAGGGTCGCGCGGGACAGGCGGATGGCGTCCGGCGCGGCTCGCAGATCGCCGCGCACCAGGGTGAGGTCAGACGCCGCGATGGCCACGTCGGTGCCAGTGCCCATCGCCAAGCCCAGATCGGCCTGCGCGAGGGCGGCGGCGTCGTTGACACCGTCGCCGACCATCGCCACGACCTTGCCCTCGGCCTGCAATCGCTTGATCTGGTCCACCTTTTCGGCAGGCAGCACCTCGGCGATCACCTCGGGTATACCGAGCTGGCGCGCTACCGCATCGGCCGCTCGGCGGTTGTCGCCGGTCAACAGAACGGGTGCAAGCCCGAGTTCACGGAGTTCGGTGATCGCCGCCTGCGACGTCTCTTTGACGACGTCCGAAACGACGATGACCGCGCCGATCCGACCGTCGACCGCCAGCCAGATCGCCGTTTGGCCGTCCGCTTCGGCCTCGTCGGCCGCTCTCCGTAGAGCGTCTGGCGCTTCCAACGCCCACGTCTCGTGCAGCCAGCTGAGACGACCGGCGGCGACCGAACGGCCTTCGACGACACCGGTAACGCCTCTGCCGCCGTGGTTTTCGAAGTCGGTCACTGGAGGCAGGGGTGCCATTTGTGTGGCGTATGCCGCAATCGCACGCCCGATCGGGTGCTCGGATGCGTGCTCGGTTGCGCCCGCCAGCCGCACCATCTCGGCCTCGGCGGCATCGTCGGATGCGTGGACGGCAACCACCGTCATCTGCCCGGTGGTGACGGTGCCGGTCTTGTCGAGTACGACGGTGTCGATGCGTCGTGTCGACTCCAACACCTGCGGCCCCTTGATCAGGATGCCCAACTGCGCGCCCCGCCCGGTACCCACCAACAGCGCGGTCGGCGTGGCGAGGCCGAGCGCACACGGGCAGGCGATGATCAACACCGCGACGGCCGCGGTGAAGGCGGCGGTGGCCTGAGCGCCGACGAGCAGCCAAGTCGCAAGTGTCAGAAGCGAAAGCCCGATGACGATGGGGACGAAGACCGCAGAGACACGGTCGGCCAACCGCTGCACGTCGGCCTTGCCGCTCTGTGCGGCTGCGACCAATCTGGCGATCTGGGCGAGTTGAGTGTCGGAGCCGACGCGGGTAGCGCGGACCTCTAGCCGTCCGCCGACGTTGACGGTTGCGCCGACAACGCTGTCGCCCGGCCCCACCTCGACGGGTACGGGTTCGCCGGTCAGCATCGACGCGTCGACCGCCGACGTTCCGGTGAGCACAACGCCGTCGGTGGCGATCTTCTCGCCCGGCCGTGCGACGAAAACGTCGCCGACGGCGAGTTCCTCGATGGCGATGCGTGTTTCGGCCGATCCATCGCGCAGTATGGCGACGTCCTTGGCGCCCATGTCGAGCAGTGCCCGCAGTGCCGCCCCGGAGCTTCGCTTGGCGCGGGACTCGAAGTAGCGGCCGGCCAGGATGAAGGTCGTGACGGCCGCGGCGACCTCCAGATAGACGTGCGCTCCGCCGGCGTCGTCGGCCAGCAGGCTCAGGGTCATCTTCATGCCCGGCGCGCCCGCATGGGTGAACACCAGCGCCCAGACCGACCACAGGTACGCGGCGGCGACACCGACGGAAATCAGGGTGTCCATCGTCGCGGCACGGTGGCGCAGGTTGGCCAACGCGGCGCGGTGGAACGGCCACGCGCCCCATATCGCCACAGGGGAGGCAAGTGCGAGCGCGACCCACTGCCAGTAGTCGAATTGCAGCGCGGGCACCATCGACAGCAGCACCACCGGAACGGTGAGGACTGCCGAGATGACCAGGCGTCGCAGCCAGGATGCGGTGGTGTCGGATTCCGCCGGGGTCGCGGATGGCTCGTCGCGCACGGGTAGCGTCGCGGTGTAGCCGGTTTCTTCGACCGCGGAGACCAGGTCGTCCGGGGAGACGCTGTCCGGGAAGTCGACGGTCGCCTGCTCGGTGGCGAAGTTGACGGTCGCGACCACACCATCCACACCGTTGAGCTTCTTTTCGACCCGCGCCGCACACGACGCACACGACATCCCGCTGATGGCCAGGGTGATTTCGCGCCGGTCGGAGGCGTTGGCGGCGGACGGCATAGTTGCCAGCATATACCCATAGGGGGTATAGGTAAAGGTGACGACGAAAGGGATCGATTGTGATGTGGAAACGCGCAGTTGTGCTTTGTGGGGGCGCCGTCGCGGCGCTGGTGATCGCCGGCTGTAGTGGCGGGGACTCGGGCGCCGGAGACTCCGAAGGGCAGGGCGCATCGGCGACGACCTCGGCGACCGCAGCACCGAACGCCGGCGACCACAATGACGCGGACGTGATGTTCGCCCAGCAGATGATCCCGCATCACCAGCAGGCGATCGAGATGAGCGACATCGTGTTGGCCAAGCAGGGCGTCGACCCTCGGGTCACCGATCTGGCCACCGACATCAAGGCCGCGCAGGGCCCAGAGATCGAGCAGATGCGGGACTGGCTCGGCCAGTGGGGTAACCCGTCGATGCCGCCCATGGAGGCGGGTGAGGGCCATGGCGGTCATGACATGGAAGGCATGTCCGGCGACGGGATGGGGATGATGTCCGACGAGCAGATGACGGCGCTCAAGAGCGCCGACGGCGCCGAGGCGAGCAAGCTGTTCCTGACGGGCATGATCGCGCATCACGAAGGCGCGATCGACATGGCGCAGACCGAGATCGACGACGGAAAGTTCGCGCCCGCAATCGAAATGGCCCGTGCCATCGCCAAGTCTCAGCAACAGGAGATCGACACCATGAAGGGCCTGCTCTAGACGCTGTAGCGTCGTTGCAGTGCGCATCCTCGTCCAGCGGGTCACGTCGGCGTCGGTGAAGGTCGACGGCAAGACGATCGGCATGATCGAGCCCGATGGTCAGGGCCTGCTCGCGCTCGTCGGTGTCACGCACGACGACGACGCCGGCAGGGCGCAGCGGCTGGCCGAAAAGCTGTGGCAGCTCAGAATTCTCGACGATGAGCAGTCGGCTTCGGACGTCAACGCGCCGATCTTGGTCGTCAGCCAGTTCACCCTGTATGCCAACACGACCAAGGGCAGGCGCCCGACGTGGAACGCCGCTGCGCCCGGCGCTGTCGCAGAACCGCTTGTGACGGCCTTCATCGCCGCGCTGCGCGAGCTCGGCGCCGATGTCGAGATGGGCGTGTTCGGCGCGGACATGCAGGTCGAGCTCGTCAACGACGGCCCGGTGACGGTGATGCTCGAGCTGTAGATCTACGCGGTCGCGTGGACCTGGAAGCCCTCCGATGGCTGCACGATCACGAAGCCCTGCCCGTAGAAGGACACCTGGACCGCCTCGCCGGACCCGCGACCGATCAGCGCGCCGGCCTTGAAGCTCGTTTTCAGCTGCGTCTGCAGGTTCGCCGACCATGCCACGATGGCGTTGGTGTCTGCGAACGTCGGCGCCTCGGCAGCGTTCAGCACCACCGGTGGGCCGTCCGTGGTCAGCGCGACCCATCCGGTACCGCGCAGGGTCGTGTTGAAGAGGCCGCCTGCGGCCATGCTGCCGCCCTTCACCCGCTCGATGTTCCAGTCCAGGCTCGACGAGAAGGCCAGCACGTTCTTGCCGCTGATCGACAACCCGGAATCGTTGATGTTCAACAGGTGTACGTCGTAGGCCCGCTCCGCCAGAAACACGTCGCCCTGGCCCTGGCAACGCATCAGCGGAAGGCCCTCACCGGTCAGCGCCTTCTTGAGGAACTTGCCCGCGCCACCAGCACCTTCGTAGGCGAAGTCCACGTTGCCCTGGTAGGCGACCATTGACCCCTGCCGCGCCATGAACGGTTCACCGAGGCGCACCCTCAGCAGCTTCGAGTTCTGGTTCGCGATCGGCTTGGCCTCCTTCTCGCTGAACCGCCCGTCGACGAGATCACCGGTGATGCCCCCGAAGCCGTCGCCCTGAGGCTGAGCTTGGGCTTGGCCGCCTTGCGGCGGGCCGCCCTGCTGGACCTGCGCCTGCGGTTGCCCACCCTCGGATCCCTGCGCACCGCCGGGTGCCGGAGCGCCGCCCATCGGGACGCGGCTCACCTGCCCGCGATGCGATACCTGATCCGACCAGCGCTGCCCGTCCCACCACCGGTACTCGTAGCGGCCCTCGGGATCGGGTTGCCAACTGCCGGCCTGCGGTCCAGTCACGATTCGCTCCTCTGTGGGTCGGGGTTTGAAGACACTATGCCGTGGTTGGCTCGGCGCTGGCATGCTTATTAGATGGCAAAGGAAATCGACCGGGTGCGAGCGCACAGCGCCCTCGCGGTCATCAAGCAGCACCCCGGCATGGTGCTGTTCGCGGCGTCTCCCGCTCTCGTAGCGCTGGCCGTCGTGTGGTGGTTCTTCGGCGCAGGCTGGGCCGCGCTGCTGCTCGTCGGGGTGGTGCTCGGCGGGGGAGCAGCTGTCTTGAGGAAGCGCAACTAGGCCCGGCGTTGTCCGGCCACCCCACCCCCGTTGGGGCTGCGGTGGTGGTGAAGAAGTGCGAGTGGACGCCACCGCCAGTGCAGTCTCAACGTGAATCGCACCGATGAGCGAGCTTTTCGCCGTGGGTGAACGCCGTCCCATCTGCGCTGTAACGGTGTAATCATGTAATCATGAAGCAACATCACGCACACGGCCGACGTTCGGGCCGTCCAGGAGGCTGGCAGCAGGCCGATCAACCCGACGCAAGCGACGCCGCCGAATGGTTCGCAGGTCGCCTGCCCGACTGGTTCGACGGCGACCCCACGGTGGTGGTCGACCGCGAGGAGATCACCGTCATCGGCCGACTGCCCGAACCCGAGGGCGAACAGAGCGAAGCCCGGGCGTCGGGCCGCGCCTCCCGGTTCCGCGAGGAAACCCGCAAGGAGCGCATGCGGATCGCCGACGAGGCGCAGGACAAGTACGCCCGCAAGGTCTCATGGGGCGTAGAAGTAGGCGGGGAGGATCCGGAGCGAATCCTGTTCACCCACATCGCCGTTCCGGTGATGACGCGCTTGCGACAGCCAGAGCGACAGGTGCTCGACACCCTCGTCGACGCCGGTGTTGCGCGGTCGCGTTCGGATGCGCTCGCCTGGTCGGTCAAGCTGGTCGGTGAACACACCGAAGAGTGGCTGGCCAAGCTGCGCGACGCGATGCGCAACGTCGACGATCTCCGGTCAGAAGGCCCGCAGGCCTAGCACTCTTTCGCGCGAGCAGACACAAAAGTGCCATATATCAAGGCTTCTCGGGCACTTTTGCGTCTGCTCGCGGCAGATTCAGCCGACGCGTTCGACGCCGACATAGGACGAGCTCAGCGCGGAGGTCTGCGACAGCGGATCGACCGGACCGCCGTCGACGAGCAGGTTGCGGTTGACGCCATACGATTCCGGCTTCGCACCGCCGCGAGGGTCGAAAATCCTTGAACCCCAGCCGTGGTCGACGACGATCACCCCGGGTCGCGGCACCTTGTCCACCGCTGCGGGCAGTTCGATCTCCCCGACCGGGGAGAACACCCGGACTCGGTCGCCGTCTCCGATCCCGAGAACGGCGGCGTCGTCCGGATTGATCAGGACCTCGTTGCGCTTACCGGACGGATGCAGGCCGGGCAGTTCGTTGAGCCACGAATTCATCGAGTGGCGGTGACGCCGGTTGGCCAACTGGAACGGGTAGCCTTCCGGCGCAACGGGACCCGGTTCGGCGAGCAGTTCGCGGGCACGCCCGACGAACTCTTGCGGGGCGGCGTGCACCTTCTTGTCGTCGGTTCGCAGCGCATCCCTGAAATGGCCGAACTCCCGCGGCCCCAACACCCATCCGTGTGGATGTGCCTTGATATCGCGCCACTTGATCCTGCGACCGTTGAACTTTCGGCCGGTGGCGATCACCAGCCGGTCCATCCAGTGCGGCCCGAACTCCAATCGGGGCTTGCGGGTCAAGCCGGCGATCCGCCGCGTCGCCTTGATGAAACCGTTGATACCCTTGGCACGAAACAGCGGCTTGCGCATGGCGATCGCGAGATCGACGAAGATGCGCCACTCCTGTCGAACGCCCGGCGGCGGCTCGACGGCTTTAGTGCCGTACTGGAGGTAGGGCTCGTCGTGCATGCTGCTGGTGAACGCCAGCAGGTCGTCGCGTTCCAGCCAGTGCACGGCGGGTAACAGCCAGTGCGCGTGCCGGTGGCTCTCGCGCTGCACGAAGTCGATGACCACCAATAGATCCAGTTGTTCGAGCGCTTTGTCCAGCTTCGCGCCGTCCGGGCCGGACACCACGGGGTTGCCGCAGTTGATGACCATCGAACGAATCTGGCCTGGCCCGGGGGTGGTTATCTCGTCGGGTAATTCGCTCAGGGCATGCGCGCCCGCGACCATCCCGCGGCCGAGCACGCGACTCTTGTGCGGATTCGACTTGACCATGCCTGCCATCCGGATTGCGTCGACGTATCCGGGTTCGAAGCGTCGTCCACCAGGGCGGTCCATCCGTCCGGTGATCACGTTGAGCACATGGCCGAGCCATTCGGCGACGGTCCCGGCGAGGTGCATGGAAACGCCGGTGCGGGTGACGGCCATGGCGGCTTTGGCATTGGCGAAGTCGCGTGCCACCCGCTCGATATCCGTCCGCGGAATATCGCAGCGGGCCGCAAGGTCGTCGAGGTCAACATCCGCGACGAGGTCGCGTAATTCCGGTACGCCCGTTGCGAGTTCGGCACAATCCTGCTTGTGCTCGAGACCTTCGTCCAGGATCACCTTGACCATCGCGAGCAGCAGCGCCCAATCTTGTCCGGGCCGCAATGCGAGATGCACGTCGGCGTGCTCCGCCGACTCGGTGCGCAACGGGTCCACGACGACGATCGTTGCGCCGCCCTTCTGTCGATCGAGCGCTCGACGCCATCCGCCTGGCACGGTCTCAAGCCAATTCCATGCGCTGACAGCGGGATTCGTGCCGATCAGCAGGAAGTAGTCACAGTTGTCGATATCGGAGACCGGCGCCATCAACATCGAGCCGTACATCGCGGTGGCGACGACGTGCATCGCGTTCTGGTCGACAGACCCGACGAAATACCGGCTGTGGGTGCCGATGGCATCCAGCCAGCCGTTCATGAAGATGATGTTCGATGACGAGAAGCCGGCCGGGTTGCCGTAGTAGATGCCGACCGCGTCGGGCCCGTCGGCGTCGATCAGCGCGTTCATGCGCGTCGCAATGTCGGTGATGGCCTCGTCCCAGGTGGCCTCGACATACTCTTCGCCGACGCGGCGCATCGGGTTCAGGATGCGGCGAGGATGTTCCACGAGTTGGTTGGCGGTACGGCCCTTGGCGCAGAAGTCCCGCCAGGTGTGCGGGTTCTGCTTGTCCGCGGAGATCTTGGTGACGCGATTGCCGTCGACCGTGACCTCGATGCCACACGATGCCAGGCAGTACCGGCAGAACGTGTGCACCGTTCTGGTACTCATACCCGACATACTGCCCGACCGGTACAACCGCGGACACAGTTAAGCGGATCGCCTACTGGCACATGCGGCTACGCCTGGGCCATCGCCCAGTATTCGCCCCGTCGCGCGAGCAGTTCGGCGTGGCTGCCACGCTCGACGATCCTGCCTTCCTCCATCACAAGGATCTGGTCGGCGTCGCGGATGGTCGACAGCCGGTGGGCGATGATGAAGCTGGTCCGGTCGCGGCGCAGCTCCACCATCGCGTGCTGGATGAGCAGCTCGGTTCTGGTGTCCACCGAGCTGGTCGCCTCGTCGAGGATCAGCAGCTGCGGGCGGGCCAGGAACGCGCGGGCGATGGTGATCAGCTGCTTCTCGCCCGCGCTGATGTTGCCGCCGTCGTCGCTCACCCTGGTGTCGTAGCCGTCGGGCAGCGTGTGCACGAACCGGTCGACGTAGGCGGCCCTTGCAGCGTCGATGACCTCGTCCTCGTGCGCGTCGGGCCTGCCGTAGGCGATGTTGTCGAAGATCGTGCCGCCGAAGAGCCAGGTGTCCTGCAAAACCATGCCGATCCGGGACCGCAGCGACTCGCGGCTTACCGTCGCGATATCGACGCCGTCGACCAGGATCCGCCCCGAGTCCACCTCGTAGAACCGCATCAGCAGGTTGACCAGCGTGGTCTTACCCGCGCCCGTCGGCCCGACGATCGCTACCGTGCTGCCGGGTTGCGCGACCAGTGACAGGTCCTCGATGACCGGCGTGTCGGGCCGGTAGGCGAAGTTCACGTTCTCGAACTCGACGCGGCCGCGCTTACCGTCGGGCGGAGGCAGCGGGTAGGGCTTGTCGGGTGACTCCTCCTCGGCGTCGAGCAGGTCGAACACCCGCTCGGCGCTGGCCACCCCCGATTGCAGCGTGTTGTACATGCCCGCGACCTGGGTCAGCGGCTGGTTGAACTGCCGCACGTACTGAATGAAGGCCTGGATGCTGCCGAGAGTGATCTGACCGGTCGCGACCTGGATGCCGCCGACCACCGCCACCGCGACGTAGCTGAGGTTGCCGATGAACGTGGTGGCAGGCCCGACCAACCCGGAGAAGAACTGCGCACCGCGGCTGGCGTCGTACACATCGGCGTTGCGTTCGCGGAACTGCTCTTCGGCGAGCTCGCGGTGGCCGAACGTCTTGACCAGGGTGAAGCCGCTGTAGGTCTCTTCGATATGGGCGTTGAGCCGCCCGGTGTTGGTCCACTGCGCAACGAACAGACGCTGCGATCGGCGCGCGATCTCGCGGGTCACGTACAACGACAACGGCACGGTGACGACCGTGAGCAGGGTCAGCAGCGGCGAGATCGTCAGCATCATCACCAGCACAGCGAATACGGTCAGTAGCGATGTGAGCAGTTGGCTGATCGTCATCGACAGGGACGTCGAGACGTTGTCGATGTCGTTGGTGACTCGGCTGAGCACCTCGCCGCGCTGTCTGGTGTCGAAGTACGCCAGCGGCAGCCGGTGCAGCTTGTCCTCGACGTCGGACCGCAGCGAGACCATCGTGCGTTGCACCACCACGTTAAGTAGCCGGGCTTGAATCCAGATCAACAGCGCGGCAACCAGATACAAGCCGAGAGCCAGCAGGAGGGTGCGCCCGACGGCCGCGAAGTCGACGCCTTGGCCAGGAACGACGTTCATACCCGACAGCAGATCGGCGAATGTGTTGTCGCCGCGGGCCCGTGCGGCCGCGATCGCCTGGTCCTTGGTGAGGCCGGCAGGCAGCTCGCGGCCGATGACCCCGTTGAACAACAGGTCGGTGGCGTGCCCGAGGATGCGCGGCCCGATCACGCCGATCGCGATGCCGCCGACGCCGAGCAGAATCACCGCGACGGTCGGACCGCGCTGCGGGGTCAGCCGTTTCAGCAGCCGGGTCGCGGCGCCCTTGAAGTCGCGCGAGCGCTCCGTCGGCGCCTGCACCATGCCGCGGATGGGACGTCCCAGTGGGTGAGTCAACCGTCACTCCCGACGCCCGCGCCCACCGACTGCGAGTCCGCGAACTCGGCATAGGTGGGGCAGTCGGCCAGCAGCGATTCGTGCGTGCCTGTGCCGACGACCCTGCCGTCATCGATCACGACGATCTGGTCCGCCTTGGCGATCGTCGAAATCCGTTGGGCCACGATGACAACCGTCGCATCGGCGGAAACCTCGCTCAGCGCGGAACGCACCTTGGTGTCCGTGTGTACGTCCAATGCCGAGAACGCATCGTCGAACAGGTAGATCGCCGGCTTGCGGATGACGGCGCGCGCGATCGCCAGCCGTTGACGCTGACCGCCGGAGAAATTGATGCCGCCCTGGGCGACCCGCATGTCGAGGCCGTCGGGGTGGGAGCGGACGAAGCCGTCCGCCGACGCGACCCGCAACGCCTGCCACATCTCGTCCTCGGTCGCATCGGCCTTGCCGTACCGGAGGTTGTCGGCGACGGTTCCCGAGAACAGGTATCCACGTTGCGGCACGAGCCCGATCTCCGACCACAACTGCTCGGTGTCGTAGTCCCTCACGTCGATCTCGTCGACCTGTACCGCCCCTGATGTCACGTCGTACATTCGGCAGATCAGCGATACCAGCGTCGACTTTCCCGAACCTGTCGACCCGACGATGGCGGTGGTCGTGCCGGGCCGTGCGGTCAGCGAAACATCCTGCAGCACAGGCCGGTCAGCGCCCGGGTAGCTGAATGTGGCGTCGCGCAGGCTGACCGCGCCGTCGACCGAATCCGGCCGTATCGGTTCTGCGGGGCTGGTGATCGCAGGCTTGGTGGACATCACATCGGTGATCCGCTCCGCGCACGCGGTCGCGCGCGGAACGAGAACAAGGATGAAGGTCGCGAGCAGGACGGCCATCAGAATCTGCATGAAGTAGGACAGGAACGCGATCAACGAGCCCACCTGCATCTGGCCGTCGTCGATTCGCATTCCGCCGAACCAGATCAGCGCGACGCTGGAGATGTTGATCACCAGCGTGGTCACCGGCAGCATCAACGCCTGCCAGCGACCCGCCGTCAGCGCAGTATCCGACAGGGCCTGGTTCGCCTCGCCGAAGCGGTTGCGTTCGAAGGGCTCTCGCGCGAACGCGCGAATCACCCGGATGCCCGACAACTGTTCGCGCATCACCCGGTTGATGCCGTCGATCAGCTTCTGCATGACGCGGAAGATCGGCAGCAGGTGTCGCACGATCCAGTAGTTGGCCAGTGCGAGCACCGGCACACTGACGAGCAGCAGCCATGACAGCCCGGCGTCCTGATGTATCGCCATGAAGATGCCGCCGATCGACATGATCGGTGCGGTGATCAGCATGGTGCAGGTCAACTGCACCAGCAGCTGAACCTGCTGAACGTCGTTGGTGGTGCGGGTGAGCAGTGACGGCGCACCGAACCGCGCCGTCTCTGCGGCCGAGAAGCCCGTGACGTGGTGGAAGATCGCCGACCTCAGGTCGCGGCCGAACCCCGTGGCGGCGCGCGAGCCGTAGTACACCGCGCCGACGGCGCACAGCACCTGCAGCCCCGTGACGGCCAGCATCACCCCGCCGAGTTCGACGATGGTCTCGGTATCGCCCTTGGCAACTCCGTCGTCGATGATCGCCGCGTTGACAGTCGGCAGGTACAGCGAAGCCATATTGCTGACCACCTGGAGCGCCGCGACGGCGGCGAGCGGCCCGCGATACGGCCGCGCATAACGCCGAAGCAGAGCCAGGAGCATCTGGCTACTTTCGCATACCGACCTGTAGGGCAGTGGATTGACCGACACCCGCTCAGAACGATAAAAAAGCAGGTCAGCGTGTCTCTCAGGTTCACCTTGGCGGCTGCCGCTACAGTGTGCGCTGTGATCCCCAGCAACCTGAAACGGCTGGCCGTTGCCATGGTCGCCCTGATTCCGGTGTTGGCTGCGTGTTCCTCGGGCTCCGATTCGACGTCGCCCGGCGATCCGTCGGGCCCGCCGACCGCGCAAGGCATCAAACACGGTCCGTTCTTTCCTCAGTGTGGCGGCGTCACCGACGAGACAATGGCCCAGCAGACCCAGGTCGCGGGACTGGTCAACACAGCCAAGAACTCCGTCGGCTGCCAGTGGCTTGCCGGCGGGGGCATCCTCGGCCCGCACTTCTCGATCACCATGTACCGCGGCAGCCCGATCGGTCGTGAGCGCAAGACCGAGGAGCTCTCACGCGCCAGCGTCGAGGACATCAACATCGAGGGTCACGACGGCTTCATCGCCCTCGGCGAGGATCCGACTCTGGGCAACAACCTCTGCGAGATCGGCATCCAGTACGACGACGACTTCTTCGAGTGGTCGGTCAGCTTCTCCGAGAAGCCCTTCCCGGATCCGTGCGACATCGCCAAGGAGCTGACCCGTCAGACGATTGTGAACGCCAAATGACCGGCTTGGTGCGCCGCGTCCTCGCGGGGATCATCGCCGTGCTTGCAGCAGTGATGCTGCTGGTGGGATGCTCGCGGACGGTCGACGGCACCGCCGCCAAGGCAGGTTCGGGCGATGTGCCGCGCAATGACAACTCCGAGAAGCAGTACCCGAACCTTCTCAAGGAGTGCGAGGTCCTCACCGAGGACATCCTGGCGAAGACGGTCGGGGCCGATCCGCTGGACATCCAGAGCACATTCGTCGGCGCGGTATGCCGTTGGCAGGCGGCCAATCCCGCAGGGCTGATCGACATCACCCGCTTCTGGTTCGAACAGGGCAGCCTCGACAACGAGCGCGAGACGGCGAACAAGCTGGAATACAAGGTGGAGAGCCGCGCCATCGCAGGCGTCCCTTCAATCGTCATGCATCCCAACGATCCCAACGGTGCGTGCGGCGTGGCCAGCGACGCGGGCGGTGTGGTCGGTTGGTGGGTCAATCCGCAGCAGCCGGGTATCGACGCGTGCGGAATGGTGATCAAGCTGATGGAGCTGACGCTGGCCACCAGCTCCTAGCGGGGCACGTGAAAGGTGACCAGCGCTGCGCTGCTCAGCGTCAGTTGGTCCCAGGGCTGCGAGGTCCGCAACACCGCGATCGCCGAGGTCGGGAATTTCGTCGAGATGTGGTTGGCCGCAGTCGTATTGCTGCCGTCCGGAGTGGCAAGGCCGAGCGCCACCGACGACATCGCAGGCTCGTGGCCGATCACCAAAAGCGTCTCAACGTCCACGTCGACGCCGTTGATCTCGCCGATCACCGCTCCCGGCGTCGCGTCGTACAACCGATCCACGTAAGTCACCGGCGCGCCGATTCGAGTCCGGTCCAGCGTCTCGCGCGTACGGGTGGCGGTCGAGCACAGCACCGCGTCGACGGAGGGCGTGTGGGCGCGCAGCCAATCGCCTGCCAACCCGGCTTCACGCTCACCCCGCGCTGCCAGTGGACGCTGATGGTCGGCCACGCCGGTGGGATAGTCCGACTTCGCATGCCGCATCAACAGCAAGGTCCGAAATTGGGTCGTCACCGCTCCCACGCTATTGCAGCCGGGACCAGTAATAGGCCCACATGCCGAACGAGGTCCGACGACTTGTCGGCGACCGGTCCTACACTCGCCACACCTAGCAAAGATGCGGTGGGGAAGGAGGGTTCGAGATGCGATTCGTGCACACCGCCGATTGGCAGCTCGGGATGACCCGATACTTCCTCAACGGCGAGGCGCAGCCCCGATATTCGGCCGCACGGCGTGACGTCGTCGCTGGGCTGGGGACATTGGCGAATGAGGCGAACGCCGAGTTCGTCGTGGTGGCAGGCGACGTGTTCGAGCACAACCAGCTGACGCCACGTGTGGTGGGCCAGTCGCTCGAGGCGATGCGCGCCATCGGGGTGCCGGTCTATCTGCTGCCGGGCAACCACGATCCCCTCGACGCATCGTCGGTTTACACCAGCGCGCTGTTCACCGCCGAATGCCCGGACAACGTCATGGTCCTCGACCGACCCGGTGTCCACGCGGTGCGCCCCGGCCTGGAGATCGTGGCCGCACCGTGGACGTCGAAGGCTCCGACCACCGACCTCGTCGCCCAGGTGATCGACGATCTGCCCGCCGACGGGACGACCCGCATCGTGGTCGGCCACGGCGCGGTCGACATCTTCGTGCCCGATAAGGACAGGCCTTCGCTGATTCATCTCGCCGCGCTCGAGGCGGCGATTGCGCGCGGTGCGGTGCACTATGTGGCCTTGGGCGACAAGCACTCTCGCATGCAGGTCGGCGCAACGGGCAGGATCTGGTATTCAGGCTCGCCGGAAGTCACCAACTATGACGACATCGAACCCGATCCAGGACATGTGCTCGTCGTCGACGTCGACGAGGCCGACGCCGGCCGGCCGGTCAGCGTGGATCCGCGCAAACTGGGCCGTTGGCGGTTCGTGACACTGCACCACGCCGTTGACAGCAGTCGCGACGTCGCCGATCTGGACATCAACCTCGATCTGATGCCGGACAAGGAGCGCACCGTCATTCGGTTGGCGCTCACCGGGTCGCTGACGGTCACCGACAAGGCCGCGCTTGATGTCTGCCTGGACAAATACGCGCGCCTGTTCGCGGCTCTCGGGCTGTGGGAGAGGCAGTCTTCGATCGCGGTGATCCCGGCCGACGGCGAATTCGACGACCTCGGGATCGGCGGCTTTGCCGCGGCCGCCGTCGACGAGTTGGTGGCTGCGGCCCGCTCCGACGACGAGCAGGCCGACGACGCACGTGCGGCTTTGTCATTGCTGCTGCGTCTGGTCGACAAGGGCGACAGGGGAATAGCGTGAAGCTGCATCGGCTGGTGCTGACCAACTACCGAGGCATCACCCATCGCGAGATCGAGTTCCCCGACCACGGCGTGGTCGTGGTCTGCGGCGCCAACGAGGTCGGCAAATCGTCGATGATCGAGGCGCTGGACCTGCTGCTCGAGTCCAAGGACCGGTCGACGAAGAAGGAAGTCAAGCAGGTCAAGCCGACTCACGCAGATGTCGGGGCCGAGATCACCGCCGAAATCAGCACGGGCCCTTATCGATTTAGCTACCGGAAGCGATTCCACAAACGTGCGGAGACGGCGCTCACGGTGCTGGCCCCCCGTCGTGAACAGCTCACCGGAGACGAAGCCCACGAACGGGTGCGGGCCATCCTCGACGAGACCGTCGACGTGGCGCTGTGGCAGGCGCAGCGCGTGCTGCAGTCGACATCCACTGCAGCGGTGGACCTGTCGGGATGCGATGCGCTCTCGCGCGCACTCGACGTGGCCGCCGGCGAGGCGGTCCAGCTGTCAGGGGCCGAGCCGCTGCTGATCGACCGGATCGACGCCGAGTACCTGCGATACTTCACGCCAACCGGGCGTCCGACCGGCGACTGGGCCACCGCGACAAAGCGGATGCGCGACGCCGACGACGAGGTGGCCCGCTGTGCGGCCGCTGTCGCCGAGGTCGACGATGCGGTCCGCACCCACATGACGCTCACCGCCGAGCTCGAGAGACTGTCAGGCGAGCGCGCGGGCGCGGCCCAACGACTGGCCACCGCGCGAACCGCGGCCGAAGAGGTGGCCGCGTTGACCCAGCAGCTCAAACAGGCCGAGGTGGTCGCCGCGGCCGCCGATGCCACGCTCGAGGCGTCCGTCTCGGCGCTGACGCAACGGCGCAGGCTGCAGGCCGACGTCACCGAGCGCACGGCCGCGGTGGCCGAGCTCGAGAAGGCCGCCGCCCAGGCACACGAAGACGAGATCACCGCGCACGAGGTGCAGAAGGCCGCACAGGTGGCAGCCGAAGAGGCGCGCGCCGCCGTGCAGACGAGTCAGGACCGGGTCGACGCGGCCCGCCGCGCCGTCGATCGGCAGTCCGACCGCGATGAGGCTCAACGACTTTCCAGCCGTCTGGCGAAAATCGATGCGGCCCTTACCGAGATCGCGCGCACCGAGCGTGAGCTCGCGCCGATCACGCTGACCGACGCGCTGATGCGGGAAATCGAATCGGCGGCAGGCGCGGTCGAGCGCGCCGCTGGACAGGCCGAGTTGGCATCGGCGCACATCGAAATCGTCGCCGCCACCGACATCGAACTCCGGGTCGGCGGCGAGTCCGTCACGCTGGCGGCGGGCCGCGCGTGGTCGGCGAATGCCACGGTGTCCACCGACATCGACGTACCGGGCGTCTTGACCGCGCGGGTGGTGCCCGGCGCTCCCGCTTCCGATAACCAGGCCAAACTCGATGCCGCACAACAGGTTCTCGCACGGGTGCTGTCGACGGCGAGGGTCGAGGATGTCGCAGCGGCCCGTGTCCTCGATGAGCGTCGCAGGGAGCTTGTCGCTGTCCGCGACAGGTCGACGGCGACCATCAACGGCCTGGCCGGCGACGACGATGTCGAGGCGCTCCGTGCTCGACTCGCCGAACTGCACAAGATCGGAACGACGGCAGAGGGCGACGACGTGACGGGCCCCGCCGACACGACGAGTGCCCGTGCCGAACTCGCCGACGCCACTACCGCCCAGCAGAAGGCGATCGTGGACTGCGAAACGCATCGTAAGGTCGCCGAGGCTGCGGCGAGACGTCTGGGGGAGACGGCGACGCAGTCCAGCGTTGCACAGGAGAAGCTGACGGCTTGCCTCGCCGAACTGACCGTCGGGCGGGATCGTCTCGCCCAACAGCGCGCGACCGCGACCGACGACGAGCTACTCGTCAAGGCCGAGGCCGATATGGAGAAGACGCGCCGCGCCACCGGGCTCGTCGCCGATCTGGGCGGTGAACTCGCGAGCTGCGCCCCCGGCACCGTCGCCGCCGCCCTCGACGAGGCGCTGCGTCGCGTCGACGCCTTGAGCGATCGTCACGACGAGACCGCCGATGCTCTGCGGCTGGTGACGGCGCAGCTGAAGGTTTACGGCACCGAGGGGCGCAAGTGCCAACTCGATGCCGCAGAAACTGAACGCGAACACGCTGAAGCCGAGTACCTGCGGGTGCACCGCCGGGCGCGGGCGGCCGAACTGTTGCGCTCGGTGATGGCCCGGCACCGAGATGCCACCCGGCTCCGCTACGTCGACCCGTTCCGTAGCCAGGTCGAGCGGTTGGGCCGGATGGTGTTCGGGGACACCTTCGAGGTGGAGATCGACAGTGCGCTGCGGATCTGCAGCCGCACCCTGTCCGGCCGCACGGTGCCCTACGAATCGCTCTCCAGCGGTGCGAAGGAGCAGCTGGGCATTGTGGCGCGATTGGCAGGCGCGGCGCTGGTCGCCAAAGAGGACAGCGTTCCCGTCGTCATCGACGACGCGCTCGGCTTCACCGATCCCGACAGGTTGGTCAAGATGGGCGCCGTGTTCGATGCGGTTGGCGGCGACGGTCAGGTCATCGTGCTGACCTGCAGTGCGCAGCGATACGAAAGCGTTGGCGCCGCGCACCACATCGAACTGTCCGCATAGGACGGCGGCACCTCCTAAACTCCGGCGGATGGAAGCCGACTACATCGTTGTGGGAACGGGCTCGGCCGGGGCGGTACTGGCCAATCGGCTCAGTGCCGATTCGGCCGCTTCGGTCGTGGTGCTCGAGGCGGGTCCAAAAGACAAGAACAAGTTCATCCACATCCCCGCCGCGTTCTCCAAGCTGTTCCGCAGTGAGGTCGACTGGGATTATTTGACGGAACCGCAGAAGCAGCTCGACGGGCGTGAGATCTATTGGCCGCGCGGCAAAATGCTCGGCGGTTGCTCGTCGATGAACGCGATGATGTGGGTACGAGGGTTCGCGGCCGACTACGACGAGTGGGGCGCGCTTGCCGGCGAGGACTGGGACTTCGCGCACGTGTCCAAGTACTTCGCGAAGATCGAGGATGGGCCGCTCGTCATCTCGCCGCAGCGCAGCCCGCGGAGTTCGACGGCGGCGTGGCTGACGGCCGTTCGGGAATGCGGTTATGACGTCGAGAATCCCAATTGCGATGCACCGGAGGGTTTTTGCGAGACCCTGGTCACCCAGCGCAAGGGTGCGCGATGGAGCACGGCGGACGCGTACCTCAAGCCTGTCCTGCGCAGGCCGAATCTGACCCTGCAGACCGAGGCCACGGCCACCAAGGTGGTCTTCGAGGGCAGGCGCGCGGTGGGGGTCGAGTTCAGCCAGCTCGGTCAGCGCCGCGTCGTGCGGGCGCGTCGCGAGGTGGTGCTCGCCGGCGGCGCGGTGAACAGCCCGCAGCTGCTGATGCTTTCCGGCATCGGTGATCGCGAGCAGCTCGCGTGCCACGGTATCGAGGCGGTCGCCGATGTGCCCGAGGTGGGGCAGAACATGATGGACCATCTCGCGGTGCCGATGGGCTACGACGTACCAGACGATTCGCTGTTGGCGGCCGAAAAACCGTTGGAGCTGCTGAATTACCTGCTGCGCCGCCGGGGCATGCTCACGTCGAATGTCGGTGAGGCGTACGGATTCGTTCGCAGCAGAGCGGAATTGGATGTTCCTGACCTCGAGTTGATCTTCGCGCCCGCGCCGTTCTTCGAGGAGGGTATCGGCGATCCGTACGACCGGCACGCGGTGGCAATGGGGCCGATCCTGGTGAAGCCGCGCAGCCGCGGTCACATCGCCTTGAGGTCGGCGGACCCGCTGGAGAAGCCCGTCATAGACCCGCAGTATCTCAGCGACGATGCGGGCGCCGACCGTGCCGCGTTGATCTCGGGGCTGCAGATGAGTGCGCGAATCGCGCAATCGCCCGCGCTGAGCGGGGTGTTCGGCAGGATCGCGCGCCCGGTCGGCGCGACGAGCCTGTGCGACGAAACCTTCGAACGGGCGATCAACGAGTGCTCGCAGACGCTGTATCACCCTGTCGGCACATGCCGGATGGGCAGTGACGAAGCGAGCGTCGTGGATCCGCAGCTGCGGGTGCGCGGCGTGGACGGGCTGCGGGTGGCAGATGCGTCGGTGATGCCCGCGATCGTCCGTGGACACACGCACGCGCCGAGTGTGCTGATCGGGGAGAAGGCCTCCGACCTCATCCGCGCAGGCTAGGCAGTTGTGCTCGGCTGAGATCGCGCGTCGCGCGTCGTCTTCGCCAGCACCTCAGGACCGGTCGTCAGCGCCTTTCGCCACGGCGCCACGCCGTCGATCTCGACCTCGATGGTGAAGCTGAGCACCGTGCGGATGAGCACGATCAACCCGAGGATGGCGGCGTCCTCCAGCGACGGTTTGGACGTGACGGTCTTGACGATGTCGGCGGCGACGAGCAGTTCGAGGCCGAGGAGTATCGCGCCGCCGATCGCAGTGCGCAGCGTCTTGAACGCCCGTGCGCCGTCGGTTCGCCGCCACGACGCCAGGGCCAGGCCGATGGCGTAGCCGGTGCCGAGCACCATCGAGGAGACGCCCAAGACCTCGAACGCCTGTGTGGCCCGTTCGAAGAACTGTTCCAAGTTCACTCGCGTCTCCGTCGTCGATCCGTTCCGCGACTCTATTACCGCCGCATTCCCGCCGGAGGCAGAATGGTTGGCGATGACGATGAACGCCAAACGCCGCCGTGCGCACGACAAGCTGGCGGCGATGCCAGGCGTGCGTCCCGTGCGGCGGCCGGTGACGCCAGGCAGTGACGAGCAATTCGACCTGTTTTACGTCCGTACCGGCAAGAAGTCGTCGAATCCACTGGTCATCATCCCCGGCGGGCCTGGTGCCGCGTCGATCGCGCTGTACCGCGGTCTGCGCAGGCACGCGGCGGCGAGGGGACTCGATGTGATCATGGTCGACCACCGAGGTGTCGGTATGTCCCGACACGACGATCAGGGTGCCGACCTGCCGCCCGAGGCGCTCACCATCGACCAGGCCGTCAACGACGTCGCCGCGGTTCTCGACGACGCCCATGTCGACAAGGCCGTCATCTACGGCACGTCGTATGGCACGTATGTGGCTGCGGGAGTTGGTGTCCGACACCCGGATCGGGTGCACGCCATGGTTCTGGATTCGGCATTGTTGTCCGCCGACGACATCGACGCCGTTCGCGACGAAACTCGTCGGGTGCTCTGGGACGGCGACGATCCCGATGCCGCCGAGTTGGCGCCGAAGGTGCGGAAGCTCGTCGACGACGGAGTGCTGACCCCTGCTGCCGAGCAGCTCACGGCAGCGGTATACGGCCTCGCGGGTCCTGCGGTGCTGACGCGGCAACTCGACCTTCTGCTGCAGGGCAGAAACGGCTTGTGGACCGTGCTCGATCAGGCGTCGCGCTTCTTGTTCGAGCGCAAGGCGCCATATCGACACGAGCCGGATCTGGTCGGGCGCATCGGATTTCGAGAACTGAACTATGGCGCGGTGCCGGACGGCAAACCGCTCGACCCGGCCGTCGCCTTCCGTGAATTAGCGCCACAGCCTTTGGATTTCGACGCAGAGCCGTACGACCTCACCGCAGAGATGCCGAAATTCGGCTGGCCGACGGTCGTCATCTCCGGTGGACGTGACCTGATCACGCCGCGAGCGGTGGCCGAGGAGATCGTGTCCCTGATCCCGGATTCCGTTCTCGTCGATCTCGCCACCGCAGGTCACAGCGTGATCGATGTGCGTGAACGCACCGCCCTCGACATCGTCGACGCGCTCTACGACGGCGATATCTCTTCGCTCACCACACGGGGAAGAGAGCTTGACTCAGTTCCCGCAAGTGTGGGTATACGGCTGCTGGTAGCGGGTCTCGGTGCTGCCGCTGTTGTCGAATCCGTGTTGCCTGCTGCGATTCCGCGTGCGGTGCGACGGGTTACTTCGTAACCAGATCGTGCAGCCGCCCGGGCGGCATATGCGGCAGAATGGTGCCGATGACCGGTATCCGGCAGGGGATGGGAGGCAAAGGTGCCGCTGCGTGAGTTCGTCGTCTCGCCAGGCTTCGTCGGCGTGGCGGCAATGGTCGCCGCGCTCATCGTGCTCGGGGCCGTGCTCTACGCGGTTCGGCGGGCGGGCAAACGGCTTGATCAGGAGCTCGAGCAGCGCGAGCGCCACCACCAAGAGGTTCGCGACGCAGAGCAGCACGGCGTGGCATCTGCGCAGTGTTGGCAGACGCTCAAGTGGTTGGTGGACACCGCAGGCGTGGAACCGGCGGCCAGTGAGGGCGCAACGCTGGGCCTCGGGCCGGAACTGGCCATGGCGACGCTGCGGGGACTGCTCCGCGACGCCGAGCGGCTAAAAGACGAAACCCTCGCCGACGCCGTGACGGCCTATCAGAGCCAATTCGCGCTGATACTGGCACAGCAGGGCGGTCCGCTTGCCGAGCTCGCCGGAGGCAAACCACCACAACCGCCGCCACCTCCGCCGGCTGAAAGAAAGCCGCAGCCGCAGGCGGCCCAGAATGTGCCGCCCGCCAAGGCCGGGGAAGGCAAACCCGACAACAAGCCCGCGCCAGATGAAAGCCAGGCGTCGGCAAGCGAACTGGCGGCCGACGGACGGCGACACCGACGATGACGTCCCTGCAGGGGCACATCGAAGATCTCGGCGCAGACGAGTGGGCCTCGCTGACCCGTCGCGCCGCCGCCGAAGCGGTGGAGGCGGCCAAGCAACGAGGGAAGGAGCCGCCGGCGGAGTTGGTCGCGGTTGCGACGATGACCGAACGCCAACTCCTCGACCGTCGCGCACGCAATGGTCCGGCCAGACAACGACTTTCGCCGGTCATGGCGCTGGTGGAAGCCGATCATCTGCGCCGCATGGCCGAAAGCCGTGCGCAGAGCGCGCATCAAGACAAGCTGGACGCAGAGGCGGCGGCCGCCGCGGCTCGAGTCGAATCCGACGAGTCATCGCGAACGGCTACCGCGGCGCGCGCGCAGTTGCGCACCGCACAGCAGCACGTCGCTGAAAAGGACTTGGAACGGACGGCCGAGCGCGCGGCCGCCACCGAAGCGCACGAACGCGCCTTGCAGCAGATTCGCGCCGAGCTCGAAAAGGTCCGCGCCGACGCCGAAAACGAGATCGCGGCAGCCCGTGAGCGGGCGACCGCAGCGGAGGCTCGCGCCGAGCAGCGGGCCGCTGAGCGGACTGCGGCAACGGAGGCCGCCGAGCGGACGGTGCAACAGGTTCGTGACGAGCTCGAACAGGTCCGCGCCGATTCCGAGGCCGTGGTCACGGCGGCGCGTGAGCGGGCGACCGCGGCGGACGCCCGCGCCCAGCAGCGGGCCGCTGAGCGGACTGCGGCCACGGAGGCCGCTGAGCAGACTGCTCAGCAGCTCCGGGGCGAGATCGAGCGCGTCCGTGCCGAAACCGACGCAGAGATCGCCGCTGCACGTGGGTGGGCTGCCGGTGAGGCGGCGTCCGTGCGCGAGGCCGCCGAAGCTCAGGTCGCGCGCGCATACGCCGCTGCTGACGACGCCGTCCGCGCTGCTCAGGCACGCGCAACACGGACCTTGTCGATGCCGGTTCCTCCGCTCGAATTCCGCTCGAAGACAGCGCATATCGAGAACGCACTCAATGCGCTACACCAGATCGACTACATGCTGGAAGTCGGAATGGCCGATGAGGGCGACGGGGACATCCACGTTGACATCGACCTGATGCAGACGCTGGCGCGGGCGGTGCACGAGCACGCGATTTACCTGTGCAACGAGTCACAAGGCGGCACAGGCTTTGTCACCAGCGACGAAGAGGCCGCAGCCTATGCGGAGGACGCTGCGGACGCGTTCCGCGGCTTTCTGCAACGCATCGAGACGGTGGTGCGGCGCCTGGACACGCACCGCAGTCCCCATTCAGAGATCGTGAACTTCTTCACCGCGATGCTGGCCGACCCGTGGGTGCAGCGCGCCCGCGCACAGGGCTCGCAACCGAAGTGAGGTGATCCCGAGACACGGGCTACTTCATGAAGCCGATCTTGGTGTAGTCGAGGTCCCCGATGCCTGCCGGACCGTAGTTCGCCAAGTTGCTCCGTACCGCGACATTGCCCGCGGACTGGAAAAGCGGCAGGCTGAAGCCGATGTCGAAGACCATCTTGTCGAATTCGTTGGCGAGCTCGCGCGCCTTGGCCGGGTCGAGCTCGTCGAAGGTCGCTTCGGCCTTCGCATCGATCTCCGGACTGCTGATCTTGCCGAAGTTGCTCTCCGCGTTCGTCGTGTAGATCTGATTGAGACAGCACAGCGAGAACGCGTCGCCGACCCAGCTGAACTGTGCGATGTCGAAGTCGCCGGGAATGATGTAGTCGGAGAAGAAGCCGGTGCCGCCCTTGGTATCGAGCTCGAGCTTCACGCCGATCTGGGCGAGGCTGTTCTGCGCGAGCTGGGCGACCTGCTTGGTCGTATCCGCGTCGAAGAGGACGTCACGGATCACCAACTGGCGGCCGTCCTTCTCACGGAACTGGCCGTTGAGCCGCCAGCCGAGGGCGTCGAGCTCCTGTTTGGCCTTCTCCGGGTCGTAGGCGACAGATGCGCTGTTGTCCTGGTAACCCTCCTGGCCCGCCACGAAGATGTGGTTGTTCAGGGGAACCGGCTTGTCGACCAGACCGCGTTGGCTCACGTTGACGATGGCCTGCCTGTCTATGCCCTTGGCGATCGCCAGCCGCAGGTCCTTGTCGGCGAGGATCGATCCGGGCGCGCCGTTGAACGTGAAGTGGTACCAGCTGGCGCCGGGTGCGCGCCGGATCGAAATTCCCTTGGTGTTGCGCGCGGTGGTCAATTCGGGCAACGAGGCGACCCCGGTGGCATCGATGGTGTTGTTCTGCAGCGCAGGAATGCGCGCCTTGTCGTCAAGAACGAGGTAGGTGATGCTGTCGAGCAGCGGCGGGGTACCCCACCATTTCGGGTTGCGCTTCAACGTGATTCGCTGCGCGGTGCGGTCCAGATCCGTGATGATGAAGGGTCCGGCAGACGGCCCGGGCCGGTCGAGTTGCCCCTTGTTGAACACCTCAGGGTCCGACGTTGAGCTCTTCGGCAGCAGCATGGTGTTGCCTGCGAACATCCCGCGCCAGTCCGAGAACGGCCTTGCGAAGGTGACGACCGCCTGGCGGTCGTCGACACCCCGTGTCACCTTTTCGACGCGGTCGGCGCCGTTCGGGCTGGCGATGCGGAAGTCCTTGTTCTTCCCGCTGGTCGCGTTGATCTGAGAAGCGATGTCTTCCCAGGTGATCGGCGTGCCGTCGCTCCAGACCGCCTTCGGGTTGATGGTGTAGGTGACGACCTGGGGGCTCTCGCTGGTCAATTGGATATCGGTGAAGTAGTCGGTGTTGACCGTCGTCGAGCCGTCCGAGCCGACCCGAAACGCGCGAGGCAGTGTCGTGCGCAGCATGGCCCCGGAATCGGCTTCGTTGCCGTCGATGTGTAACGAGTTGAAGTTCGACGGATAGCCGTTCAGCGCCAACCGCAGATTGCCGCCCGTGCGCAACGTCGCCGGATCCTGCGGGTTGATGTCGCTGGTCTTGCCGACTTCCGCGTTACCGCCGGCAGGGGGCGCTTCTTTGTCGCCGCCCGAGCAGCCGGTGATGGTGAGACCGGCGACCATCAGGGCCGCAGCTAAGCGTCGGAGCATCATCGCACCGACTCTAGCCGCGGTCGGGCTCCGGTTGAGGGACTGCGGCAAGCAACTTGCGGGTGTATTCATCGCTCGGGTTGGTGAACACCTGGTCACCATCGCCCTGCTCGACGATCTTGCCCTTGAACATCACCGCAACCCGGTGGGCGAGGTGTTTCACCACGGACAGGTCGTGGGAGACGAACAGGTAGGCGAGCCCGAACCGGTCCTGCAGGTCGAGCAGCAGGTTGATGATCCCGGCCTGGATGGACACGTCGAGCGCAGACACCGGTTCGTCGAGTGCGAGGATCTTGGGCTGCAACGCCAATGCGCGGGCGATGCCGATGCGCTGCTTCTGGCCGCCTGAGAACTCAGCCGGATAGCGATTGGCGTCTGGCCGTCGCATCCCCACGATCTCCAGCAGCTCGGAAACCCGCTCGTCGATCCGCTTCTTGTCGAAGCCGTTGGCGGCCAACGGTTCCGCCAGCACCTCGAACACCGGCAGTCTTGGGTCCAGTGAGGCGACCGGATCCTGGAACACCACCTGCAGGTCGCCGCGCAGCGCGCGCCGGGCCTTGGAATCCAGCGACGCGACGTCGGCGCCGAGCACCTCTATGGAGCCCACCTGCGGGGCGGTCAGGTCGAGGATCTGGTGCAGTGTCGTCGACTTCCCCGATCCGGACTCGCCGACGATGCCAAGCGTGCGGCCCTGCTGCAGTTCGAAGCTGACGCCGTCGACAGCGCGCACTTCACCGATGGTGCGGCGTAAAACCAGCCCTTTGGTGAGTTTGTATGTCTTGGCGAGGTTTTCGACGCGGAGGACGACCGGCGCATCCGACTCAGCCTGTTCGACCTCATTGGGGGCGGTGGACACCCCGTAGATGTCGGCGGCGGTGCGACCGGCGACCTGCTCGGTCCGGATGCAGGCGGCGGCGTGGCCGGTATCGACCGTGACCAGTTCGGGTTCGACGGATCGGCATTCGTCGATCGCCAGCGGACAACGCGGCGCGAACGCGCAGCCGGGGGGCAGCGACGCCAGCGACGGGGGAGCGCCGGGGATCGGTACAAGGCGCGCTCCCTGAGGCGCATCGAGGCGTGGCACAGATCCGAGAAGCCCTGCGGTGTAGGGCATTCGGCGGTCGCGGTAGAGCTGCTGCACCGAGGCCACCTCGACGGTACGTCCGGCGTACATGACGAGAGCGCGATCGGCGAACTCGGCCACCACACCCAGGTCGTGGGTGATGATCAGCACGCCTGCGCCGGTGACGTCGCGCGCGGTCTTCAGGACATCGAGGATCTGCGCCTGCACGGTGACGTCAAGGGCGGTGGTCGGTTCGTCGCAGATCAAGAGGTCGGGATCGTTGGCGATGGCGATGGCGATGACGACCCGTTGACGCTCGCCGCCGGACAATTCGTGTGGGAAGGCACGCGCGCGCTGGACGGGCTGCGATATGCCGACGAGTTCCAGCAGTTCGACTGCACGGGCGCGTGCCGCCTTGCCGCTGATGTCTCTGTTGTGTATTTCGATGGCCTCGGCGATCTGGTCGCCGATGGTGTAGACGGGTGTCAGCGCCGACATCGGATCTTGGAACACGGTCCCGATGGATTTACCGCGGATACGCGACATCCCTTGGTCGGACAGCCCGATCAGTTCCTCGCCGTGCAGCTGTACCGACCCCGTCACCTCGGCATACTCCGGCAGCAGGCCGACCACGGCCATCGCGCTGGCCGATTTTCCCGCGCCGGATTCGCCGACGAGTGCAACGACTTCGCCCGCCTCCACCTGATAGTTCATCCCCCGCACGGCCGCGACCCTTTCGGCCTCTGTGGTGAAGTCGACGCTGAGGTCACGCACCTCGAGGAGACTCATTTGCGTCTGCCCCGCAGTGGCCGTGCGCTGGGATCGAGTGCGTCTCGTAAACCATCACCAATGAGGTTGGTGCACAACACGATCAGCACCAGAACGCCCGCGGGGAACAGGAACACCCATGGAAAGATCGTGGCCGAACTGGTGCCGTTCGCGATCAGCGTGCCCAGTGACACGTCGGGCGGCTGGATACCGAAACCGAGGAAGCTCAAACCTGTTTCGCCGATGATCGCGGTGCCGACATTGAGCGTGGTGTCGATGATGAGCAACGATGCGACGTTGGGCAGGATGTGGCGGACGATGATCCGCCAGTTGGACACCCCCATGTATCGCGCCGCTACCACGAACTCGCGCTCCCGCAGGCTCATCGTCATGCCGCGCACGATGCGCGAACTGATCATCCAGCCGAACACCGAGAACAAGATGATCAACCAGAAAACGCGATCGGATGAGCCGAGTCGCGGTGTGACGATGGCGATCACGATGAAGCTTGGCACCACGAGCAACAGGTCGACCAGCCACATCAGACGGCGATCGCGCCAGCCGCCGAAGTAGCCGGCGATTGCGCCGACCGTCGCGGCCAGGATCGTCGAGATGAAGGCCACGCAGACACCGATCAGCATCGACTTCTGCATACCGCGAAGGGTCAGCGCCAGCAGGTCCTGGCCGAGTGCGTTCGTGCCGAACCAGTGGTCGGTGCTTGGTGGCTGTTGCAGCGCGTAGTAATCGAGATCGGTGTAGCTGTACGGCAGCAGCGGTGGCAGTGCATAGCAGCCGACGAAGAACACCACAAGTAGGACCAGGGATACGATGGCCGGCTTGTTGCGTAAGAACCTGCGCCACACAAGGGTCCGGCGCGAGGCGAATTCATGCGTGTCGACGCCGGACTGAGCTGTCACCGCGGTCTCGGTCGTCACCGGTTCGCTCATGCGGTCACCTCGCAGGCTCGGTCCCCGCATGCTGGGTGGTCGATTCGCTCGCAAGCTTCGCTCATGCGGTCACCTCGCAGGCTCGGTCCCCGCATGCTGGGTGGTCGATTCGCTCGCAAGCTTCGCTCATGCGGTCACCTCGCAGGCTCGGTCCCCGCATGCTGGGCTGGTCGATTCGCTCGCAAGCTTCGCTCATGTCACACGCACCCTCGGGTCGAGCGCGGCGTAGATGACGTCGGACAGCAGCCCGGCGAGCAGCACAGCCGCACCGGTGAACACTGTCACCGCGGCGATGATGTTGGTGTCCTGTGTCCCTATGCCCTGCACCATCCATTCGCCCATGCCGTGCCAGCCGAATATCTTCTCGGTGAACACCGCTCCTGTCACCAAACCGCCTATGCCGTAGGCGAACAGCGTCGCCATCGGGATGAGTGCCGTTCGCAGACCGTGTTTGAACAGTGCCTGCCGTCGGGTCAACCCTTTCGCCCGTGCCGTGCGAATGAAGTCTTGTCCAAGCACGTCGAGCATCGCATTGCGCTGATACCGGCTGTAGCCTGCGGTACCCAACAACGCGAGCGTGAACGTCGGCAGAATCAGGTGCTGTAGACGGTCGAGGAACTGGTTCCACCCGCCGACGACAGGGTCCGGCGATGTCTCGCCGATGTATTCGAACAATTGCACACCCAGAACGGAATTCGCCCCGTTGGCAACAAGAATCAGCAGGTAGGCGGTGACGAATACGGGCGTGCTCAACAGTAGGAGCGATAGCCCGGTGATGACCCGATCGCTCAGGTGGTACTGCCGGATCGCGCCCCACGCGCCGACAACGACACCGATCAGCGTGCCGAGCAACGCGCCGACCACGAGGAGTCGAAGGCTGACCCCCACCCGCCGCCCGAGTTCGTTGGAGATCGGTTGACCCGTGATCGTCGTGCCGAAGTCGCCGGCCACCGCGCCCGACGCCCAGCGCGCGTAGCGAACCGGGATGGGCTTGTCCAGGTTCAGTTCGGCGGCCTTGGCGTCGATGACCGCCTGCGGCGGCCTCGGGTTGCGCGACTCGAGGCTGTCCAGCGGCTTGAATGACAAGGAGGTCAGGGTGAAGGTCAGAAATGACGCCAGTATCAGCAGGACAACGTAGTTGAGCAGGCGCCGCGCAAGAAACCGCGTCATCGGCGAGGTTCCGCAGCAGGCATGCGCACAGGGTAGGAGATGGCGGGCTGTGAGGCCGAGAACCGGGCGGCGGCGCGGCTAGTCAATTCCTACCCGGTCTTAAGCCTAGCTACAGAAATCGCGAGTTCACTGGTTTCACCTGCAGTTTCACGGTTCGCCGCACCGCAGGGGCGAGTCGGCAACGACCTTGAAGTGGAGACCGACAATGGATTCAAACAAGCCGAATAAGGCAAAGCTGCTGGCCGCGGTGATCGGTGGCAGCGCGGTTGTGACGATGGGTGCGCTCACCTTGAGCGTCCACCAACAAGCAAGCGGCGCCGAGAACGTGGCCGTGGGCAAGATGACCATGGCCGCGACGACGACCGCATCTGGCAAGGACGACACCGTCGAGGCGACGTCGATGGCCGTGCCTGTCATCAAGGGCCCGGCTCCGCTGCCCGCCGAGGAGCAGGCCGCCGAGTAACCCGCGTGAACATTTTCTGACGTTTTACCTTCGACCCTTCCGGCTACCCAACTGGCACAGAGGGGTCGTCGGCGATCCCTCGGTGCACGGTTTGACCGGCCGTTCGGCCCGCATGGGGCGGCTGACCAGATACCGAAGGAGTGGTCAGAGATGAATGCGAAGAAGTTGAAGTTGATTTCGGCGACCATCGGCGCAAGCGCGGTGGTAGCGATGGGGACGCTGACTGCGGTGCTGAGTGACGATAGCGCTTCGCAGACCATTGTTTCCGACCCCGCCGAAATGACGCTTGGTGAGACGAGCACGATCGAGCAAGCGGCGACTGAAGTCGAGACGTCACTCGCTGCTCCGGAGGTGACCGCCGAGGTGCCCGACGGGTTCGGGCCGTAACCTCAACGGACTCCGGCTAATTGCCGGGCGGCGGGTGTCCCTCCCCGATGCGGGTGAGGGTCACCGTCGTTCCGACCCTCGTCGCCTCTACGGTGACGCTGTCGTTGGCGGCAACCGATTTGTCCGGCACAGTCGCAGCTGACGGAAACACATAGATCTGGGTGTATCCGTCATCGCTTCGCACCACGATCTGCGACAGGGTGACTTCATCGACGACGCCGGTCTGGGTCATCTTCGTGGCGAAGCCGCCGTGGCCGTCGGAAACCACGTATTCGCTGTGCAGGACCCCCTGGGGGTCGCCGGGTGCCTGCGCTTGCGGTGGCGCGCCGGGTCCAGGAGGCGGCCCGTGCATCTGGCTGCGCATGCCGCCCGCCATGGCATGGGGCGAGCCCTGGGTGGCGGCGTATATCGCGGCGCCACCAACCCCACCGATCACCACTGCCACCGCGGCCGCCGCCAGCGTCTGACGCGTATCCCAGCGCGGTGAGCGCTGTTGTTCTGCATTCTCGGACGTCACCGGTCCACTGTGCAGGCCACAGATGTGCTTCGGCTGTGAGCGCGATCGGCGTCGCATGGGTGGCGTGGCCTTCACAGGCCGCACACAGAGATGGCACAGCGCGCGCTAACGACCTGGGCGAATAATGGACGACGTGCGTATCTGGAACGGAACTGTGTGAGCGCGAACGAACCCGAACGCATCGTGATGCGCCGCGCCGACGGCAAGCCGATCAATGTGCTTGTCGTCGACGACGAGCCCGTCCTCGCCGAGTTGGTGTCGATGGCTCTGCGGTACGAGGGCTGGGATATCCAGACGGCGGGCGACGGGGCGACCGCGATTGCCTTGGCCAAAGAGAATCCACCCGATGTCGTGGTGCTCGACGTCATGTTGCCGGATATGAGCGGCCTGGACGTGCTGCGCAAGCTACGCGAGCGAATTCCGCACCTGCCGCTACTCCTGCTGACGGCGAAGGATTCGGTGGAGGACCGGATCGCGGGTCTGACCGCGGGCGGCGATGACTACGTGACCAAACCGTTCAGCCTCGAAGAGGTCGTGCTCCGGCTGCGGGCCCTGCTGCGACGCACCGGGGTGACGAGCGAAACGGGCGGCGCCAAGATCATCGTCGGCGACCTGGCCCTCGATGAGGACAGCCACGAGGTGACGCGCGACGGCGAGCTGATTTCACTGACCGCGACCGAGTTCGAACTGCTGCGCTTCATGATGAGGAATCCGAAACGGGTCCTGTCCAAGGCGCAGATCCTCGACCGCGTGTGGAGCTACGACTTCGGTGGGCGGTCCAACATCGTCGAGCTCTATGTGTCCTACCTCCGCAAGAAAATCGACAGCGGCCGCGAACCGATGATCCACACACTGCGGGGGGCCGGGTATGTCCTCAAGCCCGCGCATTGACCCGCCGGGGCTGCTTACCCGGATCCGGTCTCCCCGAACGTGGTCACTGCGGGCGCGGCTGCTCGTCACCCAGGTGGCGCTGCTGGCGGTGGTGTGCGCCGGTATCGGCATCGCGACAGAGTTTGCGCTGCAACGCTTTCTGACCCACCAGCTGGACCAGCAGCTGATCGAGGCCGGTCGCCGCTCGGCGGCCATCTTCGAATTCGGGCCTCCGCCCCCGCCGGGATTCGGGCCACCGCGACCGATGCCGGGAATGATGCCGGGCCCGCCGTTCCCGGCGCCACCGGCGCCGCCACTCGATCGTCCTCGGCGCATCATCATCGGCGACGACGACGGGCCAGGTCCTGAGTTCCTGAACGCCCCGGGACAGGCTGCCCGCATGGTCGGCGCCGTCATCGCCCAGGGTGTGTCGGTCGATGCAGGTGTGATCACCGCAGACGGTGCGCGGGCCGAGATAAGTTCCGGGGCAACGGCGCAGTTGGCACAGATCGCGCCGAGTCGCCACCCCACGACGGTCGACCTGGACGGTCTCGGCCGCTACCGCGTGGTGGGCAATCATTCACGCGGCCCTGAGGAGACGATCGTCGTCGGTCTGCCGACCTCCGATGTCGATGACACACTGCTGTGGGTGCTGGTTATGTTCTGCATCGTCGGTGCCGTCGCACTGCTCGCAGCGGCGACTGCGGGCATCCTGATCATCAGGCGCCAATTCCGGCCATTGGCAACGGTTTCCGCAGCTGCCAGACAGGTAGCGGATCTCGAGCTCGACCGCGGAGAAGTGCGACTGCCCAGTCCTATCGTCAAGGTCGATCCCGCCGGTGCGCACACGGAGATCGGCCAGCTCGGCTCCGCGCTCAACCGCATGGTCGACCGTATCGCCGGAGCGCTGTCGGCGCGGCACGCGAGCGAGATGCGGGTCCGGCAGTTCGTCGCCGACGCGAGCCATGAACTGCGCACACCGCTCGCGGCGATACGCGGCTACACCGAGCTGGCGCAACGCAAGCAGGACGTGCTGCCCGATGATGTCGCACACGCGATGAACCGGGTGGAGTCCGAGACCGACCGGATGACCCACCTTGTCGAGGACATGCTGCTGCTGGCACGCCTGGACACCGGGCGGCCGTTGCAGCGCGAACAGGTGGATCTGTCCCGCCTCGTCGTCGACGCCGCCAGCGACGCCCACATCGCGGGCCCCGAGCACCGGTGGTCGCTGGATCTACCCGAGGAACCGGTCGTGGTGAGGGGCGACGAGGCGCGGCTTCATCAGGTGCTGGCGAATCTGCTCGCCAATGCGCGTACCCACACTCCGGCAGGCACATCGGTGACAACGGCGTTGGCCGTCGACGGCGATCATGCGCTGCTCACCGTGGTCGACGACGGTCCGGGAATCCCCGTGTGGTTACAGCCCGAGGTCTTCATGCGGTTCGCCCGCGGTGACTCGTCGAGGTCGCGTCGCGAGGGCAGCACGGGACTCGGGCTGGCGATCGTCGCCGCCGTGGTCAACGCCCACGACGGCAGCATCGACGTGCACAGCGTGCCCGGTAGGACCGAATTCGTGGTGAAGCTGCCGGTCGATTCACAGCCAAGCCACAGCGACGCCAACACCGAGACCTAGCCGGGTAGTCGAAGATTGGGGCGGTGACCCGCGTCCTACCGCCAGCCGAGATTTCTTCAGCCGAGCTGGGCCCACACGTCAGTAGGGGAACGCAAACTCGCACAGAATCTGCCCCGACAGTGCGATTTCGCGTCTGCTCGCGGGTGGGGCTTGGGGTCTTGCTCGTCGGCACTGCCGCGCTGTACCTGTGGAACCTGTCGGCAAGCGGGTGGGCGAACAGTTTTTACTCGGCCGCCGCGCAGGCGGGTGCGGACAACTGGACGGCGATGCTGTTCGGCTCCAGCGATGCGGCCAACGCCATCACCGTCGACAAGACACCAGGGTCGCTGTGGATCATGGATATCTCGGTGCGCATCTTCGGGCTGAACTCCTGGAGCGTGCTGGCGCCGCAGGCTCTGGCAGGCGTGGCCGCTGTGGCCTTGCTCTACGCGGCGGTGCGGCGGGTGAATGGACCCGGCGCCGCGCTGCTTGCCGGTTCGGTGCTGGCGTCGACGCCGGTCGCCGCATTGATCTTTCGCTTCAACAACCCCGACGCGCTGCTGGTGCTCGCCTTGGTCGCCGGCGCCTACTGCACACAGCGGGCATGCGAAGAAGACAGCAGCCGTTGGTGGTTGGTTGCGGCGGGCGCAGCAGTCGGGGTCGGTTTCCTCGCCAAGATGCTGCAGGCTTTCCTGGTTCTGCCCGGCTTCCTCGCGGCATACGTGGCGGCCGGACACCGCCCGCTGGGTCGTCGGCTTCTCGGCGTCGTGGCCATGCTCGCGGCGATGATGATCTCCGCGGGGTGGTACCTGGCGCTCGTCGAGCTCTGGCCGTCGGAGGCCCGGCCGTACATCGGCGGATCGCAGAACGACAGCATCGTCGAATTGGCGTTGGGCTACAACGGAATCGGCAGGCTCACCGGCAATGAGCCCGGTGGGCTCGGCAACCTGAACTTCGACGTCGGCTGGGGCCGGCTGTTCGGCCACGTCATGGGCGCCGACATCGCATGGCTGCTGCCCGCTGCAGTAATCTGCCTCGGCGCGATCGTGGTGTTCGCGAGAAAGGCGCCCCGTACCGATCCTCTCCGTTCCGCAGCCCTCATCTGGGGCGGCTGGCTTGTGGTGACGGCGGTGGTGTTCAGCTTCATGAACGGCATCGTGCACCCGTACTACACCGTCGCGCTCGCGCCTGCCATCGCCGCGTTGGTGGGAATCGGCGCGACCCTGTTGTGGCAGAACCGATCCCAGCTCCCGGCTGCCACCGCTCTGGCGGGCACCGTTCTCGTCACAACGGTGCTGGCGTGCGTGCTGCTGGCCCGCACCGACGGCTGGCTGCCCTGGCTGCGGGTCGTTGTCGCGGTCGCGGGGGCGGCGGCGGCGACGTTGATGCTCGTGGCAGGCAGGCTGAACGTGGCCTCAGCGCGGGCGGTGGCAGGTCTGGCCATCCTGGCGTCGCTCGCCGCCCCGTTAGCGTATTCCGTTGTGACGGCGGCGATTCCACATACAGGAGCCATCCCGTCGGTGGGCCCGTCCGGTCGCGGCTTCGGGCAGATGGGACCAGGCGGTCTGCTGAGCGCACCGACGCCGGGACCCGGTCTGAGCGCGGCACTCTCCGCCAACGCCGATGACTTCACATGGGTCGCCGCGGCGATGGGGTCGAACAACGCGGCGGGATACCAGTTGGCCTCAGGGGCGCCGGTCATGGCCGTCGGCGGGTTCAACGGAACCGATCCCGCCCCCACGCTGAACGAGTTCAAGGCATACGTCGCC